>CAWAVH010000015.1:0-87658 GCA_963785395.1 uncultured Acidobacteriota bacterium
GCTCACGATTAGGCTCACCGATGTGAAATGCAACGTCCCTGTCGACGATTCAGTCTTCGCGAAGCCAACTCAATAGCCCGCCGAGAGGTTGCGATAGTCCAGGATCTCTAGCACCTCACACTCAACTCTCGTCGTTCTCACCTAACGGAAAATGTTGCCAGTTCCAGTATTCGAGCAGTGTTCGGCAATCGGCGTCATATTCTTGATTGTAGTAGTGCACATGGGGATCCGGGATCTTGATACTCGTTGTTTCTGCGAGTCCCGCTGTCGTCAGGATCCTCTTAAATTTGTCCAAAGAACCGTACGCGTAGATCACGTTGTGGCGGTCATAAACAAGAAGATCAGGTCCTCCAATCGACTTAACCCACAGGTGGTGACGACCATCTGATTCCAAGAATTTCTCAAATCGGTTTAGAAACTCGAAGAGGTCTTGCTTGGAGACGGGCTCCGGACTCTGGTACCGACCCGGCTTACTGTGGTCTCGGGTAACTACCAAAACGTAGAGCAGGTAAAACAGTTCTTCCATAGCGCCGGAGAGCGCCTGCAGTAGTGCAATTTGGTGAGCCTTTGGAGTGATTACCAATCTTCCGGGGCCGGTTGTTCGTTCGAAAGTCCAGGCGTCTGAGTATTCGTAGGAAGTTTCCCGTGAGGAACTGTCTAGAATTCCGAATTTGAATTTGTGCGGACTCAGAATTTTTGGTGGACGACAGGGATTCGAACCCTCGACCTCCGCATTGCGAACGCGGTGCTCTCCCAACTGAGCTAGTCGCCCACGGACACAGATTTTACCAGACGACGCACGCCCATTCCAGAAACGCGCAACCGTATGTGTTCACTCTGCGCTAAATCGTATTTCTAATGCGAAGGATCGTGGCCCGACGTGCGCTCCGCCACGATGCGGCGTGCGTTATCGTACAGCGCCCGGGCTTGCGGAATTTGCTCCGCCGCCTTTGCGATTTCCGGATCGGCTTCCATCTCCACGCGGTAGCCTTCCTGCTGTCCGTACAGAGCCGTAAAAATTTCGCGTTTGATGTGCAGTTTGATCCAATCCGAATTGTCCGCGATATCCTGCTCCGTGTATTTGAAATCCTTCGAGTTCAAAAACTCACGGAACATCTTCATGACATTGTCGTCGACGGTGAAAGATTTTGTCACGGTTGGTTTGGTGCCCAGGAAATAAGTTGTGAAATCACCGACGCCCAGATCACTGAAATAGAAAACATTTCGCCCGCGCAGCGATTGCTCGAAAGGGGTGAATTTCGGCTGGTTGTATTCCACGTCGGGAGTAATTCCGCCGCCGCCGAACACTTGCCGCCCGCTATCCGTCAGCTTCACTTCCGTTTGCTTCATCGAAGTGTTGTGATTGAACTGATATTCGAAAACAGATACGGCCTTGTAGTCTCGTTGGATCAGTCGGCCACTCGGAGTGAAATAGTGTGCGGTAGTCAGCGCGAGTCCGGTTCCTTCGCTCATCGCCGTCACGGTCTGTACCAGTACCTTGCCGAACGTTCGTTCGCCCATAATCAGTCCGCAATAGTGATCTTGATCGCGCCGCTGACGATTTCAGAGGCCGATGCCGTATCGCCATTCACCAGCACCACGATCGGCACGCCGATCCCTTGATTACCGTGCGAAGTATAGTATGGCCGCGCCGAAGAGACGCGCCCGCGCTGGGTACGATCAGCTGCCCGCGGTCCAGAATGTCGTCCGCGATTCCAATCGCGGCGTTCAGCAACCCGCCGCCATTTTCGCGCAGATCAATCATCAATCCATCCAGATTTCCGCTGGCGCTGAGCTTTCTCAGATCGTCGGTGAAATCTTCCGCCGTGTCTTCGCCCTGGAAACTTTGGATGCGAATAAACCCCACTCCCGGCTTGGCCCACACTGGAGCGTCTACGTCATGCTTCGGAATTTCGTCGCGCGTTAGCGTGAAATCCATCGGATCGGCAGTGCCCACTCGATCCATCGAAATTTTTACAGTGGTGCCGCGCGGCCCCTTCAACAGGTCCGCAATTTCCGCCGTGTTCATCCCCGTAACGGGCTTGCCTTCCACCTTATCGATCACGTCGCCCGGGACGAATGCCCGCACGATAAGCGGCGAGCCCTCGAATGGAACCACAACCTCGATGCGATTGTTGTCGATCCGCTGGGTGATATACATTCCCACGCCGTAGTAGCGCGCTTCCTGGTCTTCGCGCATCTGCGTAAACTGGCGGGAATCAAAGAAAATCGAGTGCGGATCAAGCGTGCGCAGCATCCCTGGAATCGCGCCGCCGTAAACCATCTTGTCCGTATCGATTTTATTGGCGTAATTTTGCTGCACTACGGTGAGCACTTGCGTGAAGTTTTTCAGCGAATCGTTGATGTCAGAGGCGCCGGCTGCGGTCGCTCTCACTGCGGGCCCGTAAATCCCTCCAAGCACGGCAGATACCACCAAAACCACGGCCACCAGCAGCCCGCCGCGTCGATTGGAACCCATGATCACCTCACGCTTCCACTAAATTATAGCATAGCGCCCGGGCTGCATTGACTGGCCTAGACGCCTCTTCTATGATGCAAACGACAACAGTTACGTACGCTTGCGATGCTAAGCATCCCCCATCTCATCATCATTTTTGTGATCGTGCTGATTGCCGTCGGCCCGGAAAAGATGCCCCAGCTTGCCCGCACATTGGGCAAAGCGATGGCCGAATTTCGCAAAATTACGGGAGATTTGCGCCGCGTAGTGGATGACGAAATGCGCGAACTCGATCGCCAAACTCGCGAAGCCGAAATCCGCAAGCGCGATGCCTCGGCGCAATCGAGTCTGCCTGGTACCAGCACTCCGGCCGTTCAAATGTTAGGAACACCGCTGCCGGATGAGCATGTAATCGCGCCGCCCGTCGACGCGGACTCCGGTTCGATTGCCGAACCGCAGCCCGAGCACAGCATCGCTCCGCCCGGCACGATCGCTACGGCTCCGCCAAATGCACGCTCAGCTGAAGCAGACGCGGCGGACGCTCAATCCGAACCCGCTCACGAAGACCCCCCATCCGATGCCCAATCCAAACCAGCCTGATACCCCCGTCGCGGAGGAATCCACGGGGCGCATGTCGTTCTTCGAGCACCTGGCCGAATTGCGCACGCGACTGATTCACGCTGCCGCGGCCATCATGCTCGGAGCGTTCGCTGGATTCGCAATCGCGAAGCCGGTGCTAGCCTTCGTCGCGAGGCCCATCGTCTACGCCTTACGCGCCGCAAATCTGCCCGACAAGCTCATCTACACTCATCCTGCGGGCTACTTGAATCTGGTGATCACCACCGGTTTGTACATCGGAGTGGTGCTCGCGTCGCCCTACGTGCTGTATCAAGTGTGGCTCTTCGTCGCGCCAGGTTTATACAAACGCGAGCAAAAAGCCGTAGCGGCATTCATCGTGCCGACGGCTCTCCTTTTTTTCGGTGGCATAGTCTTTGCCTACTACGTGATCGTCCCGTACTTGATGAAATTCCTCGTAAGTTTCCAGGGTAACGGGCCGTTCATGCCACTGATCAGCTCGGAAGAATATATCGATCTTCTGTTGATCGTGTTGGTCGGGGTCGGCGCAATGTTTGAACTGCCGATGGTAATTCTGGTTTTGTCGGTTTTTGGAATTGTCACGCCGCAATTTCTCTGGAAGAATTTCCGCTATGCCATCATTGTCATCACCGTCGTCGCTGCAATAATCACCCCCACGCCGGATGCCACGACCATGCTAATTTTCATGGCGCCGATGATCGGTTTGTACCTGATTGGCATCGTAGTATCGTGGGCCGTGGTGCGCCGCAAACAGCGCGCGCAATTGGCAAGTTAGGGGGCAGGGAATGACGTTCAAACTAAAAGCGTTAAAATTTCGCGCACTCGCGCTGATTGCTGGCGCCGCGTCGCTTGGAATTATTTCTGTAGCCTGCGGCAGTAACTCTCCGGAAGCCGCGTCCAACACGTCGACAACTCCGCCAGCTGCAAGCGCCGCGAGCCCCGCTGCGCCGCAAACCTCAAGTTTGCCCCCAGCGAAAGATCCCGGCGTAAATGGTTTCAGCGGCCAGCGCGCATTCGATCAAGTGAAGAAACAAGTCGATTTCGGGCCGCGCCCTCCCGGCTCAGACGCAATTCACAAGTTGCAGGATTATTTGCTCTCTGAACTAAAAAGCTACGGCTGCCAGATCGATACAGACGATTTCCACGCGCAAACTCCCAACGGAAATATCGCGATGAAAAATATCGTCGCCAAAATTCCAGGCAAGAGTTCCAACGTAATTCTGCTGGCCACTCACTACGATACAGACACGATCGATCAGCAAGACAACAAAATGACAAACTTCGTCGGTGCCGACGATGCTGGCTCGTCCACCGGCGTGATGCTCGAAATCGCGCGCGTCCTCTGCGGCAAGCCGCAACCCGCCACAATCTGGATCGCCTTCTTCGATGGCGAAGAAGCCATGAAGCACTGGGACAACGATAGCGACGGCACCTACGGCAGCCGCGAGATGGCAGCGAAATTCGCCGCGTCGGGCGAGCTTTCGAAAATCAAGGCGATGGTTCTCGCGGACTTGATCGGCAACAAAGATCTAAAGGTTCGGCGCGACGCCTCCGCGCCAGATTGGATGAACGATATCGCCTGGAATAACGCAGCCAAACTAGGCTATCAAAGCGTCTTCCTCGCCGATAAAGCCTCCTATGAGGACGACCACCAGCCGTTCATGCATCGCAACGTACCCGCGCTAGACTTGATCGATTGCTGTGGCGAAAACGTCCCCTACTGGCACACTCCCGGAGACACGCTAGACAAGCTAAGCCCCGTAAGCCTACAAATCATAGGCGACGTAATCCTAACCAGCCTCCCAGAAATCGCCCGCCACATCCGCTGAGGTCGCGCACTAAAGTAGCGCAGACATTCCTGGCTGCGGGTTTTTCCGAAGGGGTGCCGCATCCTTTTCCACGGAGGGTTGCGGACTCTGACTCTACGTCGCCACGATCGAACCGTCAGCACACACCTTTCTAAGATCTGGGAATCGGCTAGCTAACTCACTCTGAGCTCATCGCTGACGCCTTCGACCGCGGTCGACCACGCCGTTGCCGTTGCCTTCGCCTTTTCCGTCCTGCGGCCTGTAGGGCCGCACGCTAAACGTCAGCCCAGGCCCCGCAGGGCCTGGGTAGCCTAAATAAAAAATCAGGTTTTTCTGCGGCGTTTGCATCCCGATTCTTTCTGTCGGGGCGGAGCGCCGTCGGCGCGGCACCAAACGGATGGTATTCGATACAAATCAAAACCCCGCGAGATACAAGATTTCAATCAACCTTCGTGGACTCTGTCCGTGGATTTAAATATATGAATCACCCAAACTCCCCCTGGACTTCCATTACCCGTCCTGCTATATTGTCACTGGGAAATAACGCGAGCCCGCGCCAACCAGCGCGGGCTTTCGCTATTTAGGGGGACACCCCCACAGTGAGCACCTAGTTTTGGTACTACCCCAAATTCGGGCCTATTTTGCACCCCAAAAACAGGGTTAAATCATTTGTTTACAACAACTTATTAGTAATAGTACTAGCTAACCCCAATTGAATCAATACTATCCAAACAACAACCCCGTGGGGGGCGGGGTACATGCATCGGGCATGTATCCTATTCATATTAAAAGACTTAGCTAGTTTTCAAATGCTCCAGAGGCCTCAAGCGGCGCACGTGAAATGCCATTTTCAAGGGGCCTAAAACTGCCGCCACCTCGTCATCCTGAGAGCTATCTGATCAGGATAGCCGAAGGAACTATATTCTGACTTAGCGCCCAAAGCGGCCTGCGCGTCAGCCGTTGTGCTAAATTCACACGATTCATGCCACACATACGCCAAATCCAAGTAAGCACCGCCGCAAAGCGCTACGCCGTAATCTGTGGCGAGGGCGCATTGCTAAGCGCGCGCCAGGACGTAGCACGCGTGGCATCAAACGGACGCTGCTTCGTGCTCTCCTCGCCCACAGTGTGGAAACACTGCGGCGCAGCAATCCGCAAGTCGCTGGGATCACTGTGCTCGGCACCGCCGATCCTGTTCGACGATCGCGAAGCCGCCAAGAATCTGGCCACGGTAGAGCGCCTCTGCCGCGCGCTAGCCCGCGCAGGCGCCGACCGCCGCTCGGTCATCATCGCAGTAGGGGGAGGGGTAGTAGGCGACGTAGCCGGCTTCGTAGCCGCAACCTATCTGCGCGGAGTGAAACTCGTCCACGTGCCGACCACGCTTGTGGCGCAAGTGGATAGCGCAATTGGCGGGAAAACCGGCGTGAATTTGCCTAAAGGGAAGAATCTTGTCGGCGCGTTCTACCAGCCCGATCTAGTGATCGCCGATCAGCGATTGCTGGGAACTCTTCCAGCGCGAGAATTTCGATCTGGGCTCTACGAAATTATCAAGTACGCCGCGATCGGTGATGCAAAATTATTTCGCGCGCTGGAAGAAAATTTGGATCGAATTTTCGCGCGCGATTCCGAAATTCTTGGGGATGTGATTCCGCGCTGCGTGGCGATGAAAGCGCGAATCACCGCAATGGATGAACGCGAGTCCGGGCCGCGTGAAATTCTGAATTTCGGCCACACCTATGGCCACGCGATCGAAACACTCTCGAAGTATCGTGGATTTTTGCACGGCGAAGCTGTGGGGTGGGGCATGATCGCCGCGGTTTTTCTTGGCCTCGCCAGCGGTCATCTGCTTCTTCCAGATGGAGCGCGAATTATTCGTTTGATTCGCCGCGTGGGGCCGTTGCCGAAATTGCCGAAAGCGTCAGGAAAAGATTTGCTTGTACGAATGCGCGGTGACAAAAAATCGCGCGGCGGGAAAATCAGATTTCTACTGGTGCGCGGCATCGGCCGCGTTGAACGCGGAGTCGAACTGCCGGATGATCTGGTGACGGCGGTTTGGAAAGAATTGTCAAACCTTCCCACTGCCGCAAAAACGAGCGGCTTGTCGTGATCGGCGACGCATCGACGGATGCGAGCGCGCCGCGCCGCGCGGCAAAGGGCGCGCGGCCCGACGGAGTGAGTGACGAGCAAGATGCGTCGCGCAAAGTGCGCGAAATGTTCAGCGGCATCGCTCCGCGGTACGATTTTCTAAATCATTTTTTGTCACTGTCGCTCGATAGAGTTTGGCGCCGCCGCGTCGCGAAATATTTCGACCAAGTATTGGCGAATACAAATTCACAAGCGATCGATGTTTGCTGTGGCACCGGCGATCTTACTTTGGCGCTGCTGCGCCAAAGTAACGGCAGAGTGCTCGGTACAGATTTTGCGCACCCGATGCTCGTCCGCGCGGCACAGAAATCTGCGCATGTATCGGCGGGAGGCGGCCACTCAGGAAAACTCTGGGATATTTTGAAGCTGACGCATTGTCGTTACCGTTCCCCGGTGCGAGCGTCGACCTGGTAACGCTGGCCTTTGGATTTCGAAATCTGGCGAATTACGAGAGTGGATTGAAAGAATTCGCTAGAATTTTAAAGCCGGGTGGCCGTCTGGGAATTTTAGAATTTTCTGAGCCGCGCGGTGCAGTGTTCGGTCCGTTGTATCGCTGGTATTTCACTCACGTGCTTCCGCGCCTCGGTCGAATAATTTCGGGCCATTCGTTCGCGTATTCGTATTTGCCAAGTTCCGTGTCGAAATTTCCCGCACCCGATGCGCTCGCAGATTTGATGCGCGCCGCCGGTTTTTCCGATGTGAGCTATGAGCTGTGGACAGGCGGTTCCGTGGGATTTCATCGCGGAACTCGCAAGTAAATCATCTGGGCGGCAAAAACAAAAATGAAAAATGGGAGGGAAGTGGTTCGGCTGCGGCGTTATTGTTCCAAGCCAAGCGAGCGCACTTTATTCAGCAGAGTCTTGTAAGAAACGCCGAGCCGTTCAGCGGCGCGGCTCTTATTCCATTTGCAGTCGCGCAAAGCTGCGGCGATTTTGAAGCGCTCGATATGTTCAACAGCGCGTGAGGTCACGTCATCCAGCGTGCCTTCCCACGTGAATCCTTCGTTCAGCATGCCAGGGGCATTTCGCCGGCCACAGGGCGGGGAGCAGGAAGTTGCAGCGCAGCGGCGTCAACTACATCGCCATCGGCGAGAATCGCCGCGCGTTCGATCGTGTTTTGTAATTCTCGAACGTTTCCGGGCCACGCGTATTCTTTCAATCGCGCGCGCGCGTCGACTGTAAATTTCAGGCCGGGCTTGCGAAATTCCTGGCGAAAGCGTTCCAGAAAATAGTCCGCGAGCATGATCACATCGTCGCCGCGTTGCGAAAGCGGAGGAATCGTGACGGGCACGGCCGACACGCGGAAAAATAAATCTTCGCGAAACGTTTTCGCTTCGATTGCGGCGCGGAGGTCCTTGTTGGTGGCGGCGACGATTCGCACATCCACTTCAACGGATTGGGTTCCGCCGACTCGTTCAAAGCATCGCTCTTCGAGAACGCGCAAAAGTTTCGATTGCATCGCCATCGGCAATTCGGCGATTTCGTCCAGGAAAAGAGTTCCGTGATGCGCCATTTCGAGCTTGCCGATTTTTCGCGCCCCAGCGCCGGTGTACGCGCCGCGTTCGTGGCCGAAGAGTTCGTTTTCTACAAGCCCATCGGGAATCGCCGCGCAATTCAGCGCAACGAAACGGTTGTTCGCGCCGCGGCGAAAGATGATGGACGGCCCGCGCGAAAAGTTCTTTGCCGGTGCCGCTCGGGCCCAGCAACAGCACTGTGGAATCGGCGGCAGCCACGCGCTGAATCTGCGTCGTGGCTTCTTTCATGCTGGGATGTTCGCCGACGATGCGCGGGAATCCGTAGCGCTGCGAATATTCTTCGCGCAGCAAAATATTTTCTCGCAGCAAATCTTGTTGCTGTGCGGCGCGGCCCACGATCAATTTCAAGTGATCCAGGTCCACCGGCTTCTGAATGAAGTCGAACGCGCCCTCTTTCATCGCGGTGACAGCTTCTTCGATTGAGCCGTACGCAGTGATCAGAATTACCGGAATCGTCGGGTCGGCGTCTTTTGTTTCGCGCAGAATTTCGATACCGGAACGCCCGGGCAATTTCAAGTCTGTGAGCACCAATAAATATCGTCGCGCGCGAACGCGATTTACCGCAGCTGTACCGTCGCCAGCTTCTTCCACGGTATAGCCCGCGCGCTCGAGCGCCTTGCGAAGCATCGCGCGCAATTCGTTTTTATCTTCGACGAGAAGAATCGGTTCCATTGGGCAAGCTCTATTATCGATTACGCGAGCGGGTGCCGTACGAGCGGAGTTCCGCGGTTGTGCGGAGCTAATTACCGCGTTCGTCTGCGACGCAGCTTCATCAGCCGCGCCGGTCGCTTGTACTTCGGATGAATGGAAAGTGATTAGCGGCCCCAGTCGGCATCTCCACCAGCGCGGTGCAGTTCATCGGTCAGATCGGAAAGCTGTTGCTCAAGATCGGCCAATTGTTTTTTCTTTTCGTCGATCTTGTCGGTCTTGGTGTTGATGTCATCGCGGCTGTGCTGCTGTTGCAGGGCTACGTTCGGATCGGAGTAGAACTCGCGTTGCGCGAGATTTAGTTCACGCTGCAATACGTCGAGTTCTTTTTGCGTATCGGCAATTTTTGTTCTCAAGTCCGCGAATCGCTTGCGCCAGTACTGTTCGCTATTTTTATCTTCCGCTGGTTTCGTCGCAGCGGCGGGCGCTGCGGTCGAATCTCCCGCAACTGGAGGTGTCGCACCGGGTTGCTGGCCAACGGTAGAGATGCCCTTATCGTGAAGCGCCGATAAATCGTCGTTCGTAAATGTTTTCGATGGCTTTGCAGTTTTGTTTTGCTCTTTCGCTTTTCGAGCGGCGTCGCCCAGCGATACCTGCGGCTGCACGGGAGGAGAAAATTGTGTGTCTCCCGATTGGGCCTGCATCTGGTTCTGCGAGGTTTGCGCGGTAGTTTGTTGGCTGCTCTGTGCCTGCGGTGCGGCAGACGCGATTGCTCCGCCGAATATCAGGAGTGTTCCTGCCGTGATAGAAATTACGCTGCGAGATACCATGCGATGCTGCCTTTCCGAAGCGGGCACTTGGCCTGCTCCCGATCCAATAAACTTGTTCACTAAACTCGTGCCGAAGCTGATGCGGACGCCGCGGTTTCCTGCACGCTTTGCCGCCCGGGCAGCCACACCACAAATTCCGCTCCGCCTTCTGAGAGATTGCGTGCCTCCACGGTGCCGCCGTGCTGCACGATAATTTTTTGTACGATCGCGAGGCCGAGTCCCGTGCCTTGCGCTTTCGTGGTGAAGAAGGGAAGAAATACTTTCGGCAAATCTTCCTGTGGAATTCCGGGGCCGTTGTCTGCAATCGAAATTCGCTGCGTAAGTTTGGCTGCGCTGTGTTCCTTACTGCCATGGACGGTCACGCGCGCGCCAAAGGCCTGCCCGCCCGCGGCCTCCACCGCGTTGCGCATCAGGTTCAGCAATGCTTGTCGCAAAAGCCCTTCGTCACCGGTGATTTCTGCGAAGTCGCCTTCGATGGAGATCGGTACGCTCGGGAACGACTCGCGCAATTCCGTCGCAACGCGCTCAACTAGCGATTCGGCCGCGACTTCTTCATCGGCGATCGCCAGCGGCCGCGCAAACTTGAGGAATTCTGTCACCACGTGCGTGATCGCGCGAGTTTGGTCCAGAATGCGTTCCGAGTTTTCGCGCACGTCGTCGTTTTCGGCTTCGGTGCGAATCATTTGCGCGTAGCCCGAAATCGTCGCGAGCGCATTTTTGAATTCGTGCGCGATGCCGGCGGAAAGTTCGCCGAGCGCCGCAAGACTTTCTTTCACTTGAATTTGTTTTTGCAGCGCGGCCAGTTCGGTAAGGTCGCTCAACAAACACAGTGCGCCGGAAATTTCTCCAGGTTTGGTGGAGATCGGAGAAATCGTCACGCCCAGTTGCCGCAGATCATGCTCGGGAGTGGTGTACTCCACCTGTTCGCGACGGAAGGTTGCGCCGTGTTCCAGGCATTCCGCAAGCATGCGGACCAGCGGAGTATCGGGTCCAAGCACATCCGTATATCGGTGGAACGCCATCGCTCGAATTCCCAACGCGGATTCCGCTGCGGGATTCGAACTGGCAACTAATCCGGAGGAATTTACGACCAGCAATCCGGCCGGCATGTTGCGCGTGACGGCTTCGCTCAACCGCTCGGTCTGTTGCGCGCGCTCTTTTTCGCGCAGATGAAGCTGCGCAAGTTCTTTTTCCTGATCTCGCAATTTCTGAATCACGGCTTGCATCGAAGCCGTTACGAACGCGCTGGGATTATCTTCCCGCAAACGCGGCGCGCCCGTGGAATCAAGCGATTTATTTCCGCGCAGCATGCGCCGTCTCATCAAGGTGCTAAACGCGTACACGCTGAGCATGATGAATCCCACCAGCACCACGCCGAGCCCGACCCACATAGACCACTGCGCCGAATTGTTGATGTGAGGAGCCATTTCTAAATTCGCCTACCGCAAAAATCCTGAATACCAATTAATCGCAAGCGTGCCGTAGTAAACGACGAGCATTCCGCCGCCCGCGAGAAACGCGCCAAATGGCAGCTCGTAATCGCGGCCCTTGCGCGTCGCCAGAATCAACACAATGCCAATCACGCTTCCCAACAGCGAGCCAACGAGAATCGTGAGCATCGTTCGCTTCAATCCCAGAAAAATTCCAGCCATTCCCATCATCTTCACGTCGCCCAGGCCCATGCCTTCGCGCCCGCGCAACTTGAAATATCCTTCGCCGACGATCCACAACAGTCCAGCGCCTGCGAGGCCGCCAATCAGGGCATCCGCAAACGAAAGCACCGGCTGCGGCGGCGGAAAATCGAACACTTTATTCGCGAGCCACATCGCCGAGCCATCCGTCGGAGCGATAAAGAAACTCAGCAGAATCCCGATGATCGCGCCGGTAAGATTCACCACATCCGGCAAAATTCGCACGCGAATATCGGTAGCGGTAAGCACCACCAACACCGCCGAAAAAATCGCCCACTTCGCGCCCACAACATTCAGCCCAAACACGCGATACGCCAGGTAAAACAGCAATCCGGTGAGAATTTCAATCGCCGGATACATCGGCGAAATGCTGAGCCTTGCAGTGCCGGCATTTGCCGCCCAGCACCAGCCAGCTCACCACCGGTACATTGTCGTAAAACGCGATGGGCTTATGGCAATGCGGGCAGCGCGAGCGCGGCTTCGAGACGGACCCGCCCTCAGGTATCCGCAGGATGCACACGTTCAGAAAGCTGCCGATCAGAATCCCTAGTACTACAGCATAGAGGCCGGCCACACTTTGAATCTGCCACAACGATGCGCGCGCCTCAATGTACCGTGGGTACAGTCGTGCCCGATGCCTAACCAATGAAACTGTGGAAATTCGGTCGATTTAATGGAGTGTTTTGCGGGCTTTGGGTTGCGATTTGCCGACTGAGCGTAACCACTTTTAGCGGCTCTGTTTGACTACTTTGGCTGTGCTCCCTATATTTGAATTTCACCTAAATGTCCTGGCTTGAACACAGAATTCGCCGCTACGAGCATGCGCGGTGGACGACCGACAACAATCGCCGCGTTTTCCCATTTGAATGGGGGCTGGAACATATCGGCGGCCGCCGCGACGAGCCTGATCCCCGCGCATTCCTAAATCGCTGGGTTGACGAAACAATTGCGGCGAGCGATGAGTGGTTCGCAGCGACTCCGGCGCGGGATTACAAGCTCGAGCCGAATAATGCGAATGGGTCGCGCGCGAAAGCGCTGCTGACTTTTACGAGCGAGATTGAAACGCCGTCAGCGGAGAACAATCGAGTTGTCGCTCAATTTTTTCCGGCAGGGAATAACGGGCCAGCCGTCGTGCTGCTTCCCAATTGGAATGCGAAATGGCACGGGCAGCAGAACCTTTGCCTGTGGCTCAACAAACTTGGCATCACTGTTCTGCGGCTGAGCATGCCGTACCACGATTTGCGCCGCGCCGAGGGACATGAGCGCGCGGATCAACTTGTGGGCGCGAATATCGGTCTTACGTTGCAGGCGAATCGGCAGGCTGTGTTGGATACGCGGCGTTGCTTGTATTGGCTCGCGCAGCGCGGATACAGATTTCTCGGGCTCGTTGGGACCAGTATTGGTTCGAGTATCGGCTGCATTACGCTCGCCCATGAGCCGTTGGCGCGCGCGGGCGGATTTTTGCACGTCTCAACTTATTTTGGCGACGTAGTGCGCGAAGGAATGACCACCGCGCACGTATGGGAAAGCTTGCGAACAAAAGTTACGGGAGATGAGTTGCGGCATTTTTGGTCGCCGATTAGCCCGGTGCCGTATCTCGCGAAGCTCGCAGCAACCGGACATTCGTTTTTCGCGGTGAGCGGAAAATACGATCCAACTTTTCTTCCGGAATTTACGGCGAAGATGTACGCGTCATTGCGCGAACACGGCGTGAATTGCGAAACGCTTGATCTTCCTTGCGGGCACTATTCGTTGGAGTTGGCGCCGTTTAGTTATATCGCAGGATTTCGATTGGGAACTTTTCTGCGGCAGAAGTTGACGTGACGCTGCGCGCTCGCGTCAGCTAGTTTGATCCTACGATCGCCGCGAAATTTCCTGCCGCAATTTCTTTCGCTACCGCTTCGATATCCCCAGCCAGCGAGCGATCGGTATCGAGGCGCGGCGAGACGCGCCGCACAATTTCCATCGCTCCTTGCGCAAATGTTCCGGTGCGAAGTGGCGCGAGTAAATCGATTCCCTGGCACGCGGAAAGCAGTTCAATCGCGATTGCGCGGCGCAAATTATCGAGCATTGGCCTGATTCGCTTCGCTGCGGCCATTCCCATTGAAACGTAATCTTCCTGATCGGCTGACGTAGGAATCGAATCTACCGAATGCGGCGTGGATTGCGCTTTCAATTCGCTGGCGAGAGCAGCCGCGACAACTTGCAAAATCATGAAGCCGGAATTGAGGCCGGGTTCTTTCGTTAGAAACGGAGGAAGTAGGCTCGTTTGCGGATTCGTCATCTGCGCGACGCGGCGCTCTGAAATTCCGCCGAGAGTTGCGAGCGCGACGGCCATCTGGTCCGCCGCCATCGCGAGCGGCTGACCGTGAAAATTTCCGCCGCTGATAATTTCTCCGCCATCGCCACTTGGAAAAACGAGAGGATTGTCAGTCGCGCTATTTAATTCGATCGCGAGCACAGCTGCGATTTGCGAAAGCGCGTCACGCACAGACCCATGTACCTGCGGAGTGCAGCGCAGACTGTAAGCATCTTGCACGCGAGGATCTTTATCCGCGGCGCGATGCGATTCACGAATTTCGCTGCCCGCAATTAGTCGCGTGAGATTTGCGGCGACGGCGATCGCTCCGGGATGCGGACGAACTTGAGGTGATGCGCGGATCGAACGCGGCGGGCGAGCCCTTCAGCGCATCGAGCGAAAGCGCGGCGGCAACATCGGCGGTTGCAGCGAGAATGTGCGCTTCGCGCAGCGCGAGCGAAAGCAACGCGAGCATTCCTTGCGTGCCATTTAGTAGCGAAAGGCCTTCTTTTGCTTCGAGAGCCAGCGGCGTAATTCCTGCGCGCTTCATCGCTTCGGCGCCCGTAGGATTCGTGCGCCTTCGTACATCGCTTCGCCTTCGCCGATCGCGACGAGCGCCAGATGCGCGAGTGGCGCGAGATCGCCCGACGCGCCCACCGAGCCTTGCGCGGGAATTACCGGATGCACGCGCTTGTTAAGCATTTCGCATAGCGTTTCGACGACCAGCGGCCGCACGCCGGAAAAACCTTTTGCGAGCGCGTTGGCGCGGAGAACCATCATCGCGCGCGATTCGGATTCTTCTAGCGGCGCGCCGACACCGCACGCGTGGCTGCGCACAAGATTTAGTTGGAGCTGTTTAATTTGATCGTGCGAGATTCGTACTTCGGCCAATTCACCGAAACCTGTGTTCACACCGTACGCGGTTTTATTTTCGTCGGCGATTCGCTGCACTACCGCGCGCGATGCGAGCATTTGTTTTCGCGCGGCGGGCGCCAGCTCAGCGCGAGCGCCATCGAGCGCCACGCGATACAGCGCTTCAAATGTGAGCGTGTTCCCGTCGATGAAAAGTGTTTCGCTCGCTGGCATGGCTAATGATCCATTTTCACAGGTTCGAGGCCGGGCTCGAAGAAATATTTGCGGTACTGAGCGGGCAGCGATTTTGGGCGTCCGTTACGATCGCAAAATACGTGAGTGGTTCCACCGGTGGCGAGCAGTTCGCCCGATTCGTCATTCAAAACTTCATATTCCATGCGGCACATTCGCGAATTTCCTTTTGCGATGCGCGTGCGCACGCGAATCACTTCGTCATAGCGCGCGGGTTTGCGATAGCGGCAGCTCGATTCGGCGACGACGATGAAGCAATCGTCTTTCGTTTCCATTTCTTTGTAATTTACGCCGGCGTCGCGCAGAAATTCCACGCGGCCCACTTCGAACCACACGTAAAAATTCGCATGGTAGACCACGCCCATCTGATCGGTCTCCGCGTAACGGACGCGCACCGTGGTTTCGGAAGAATTCACCGCATCAGCGGCCCGTCCAAACCGGCCGGCGCTTTTCGAGAAATGAGCCGAGGCCTTCTTTGAAATCGGCGGTCGCGCGGATGGCGGCATTTTCAGCGATGGCGCGTTCGAGGGCGGCGTCTACTTCGGCGGCCACGGAATCCGTTAGCAATTTCTTTGTGCGCACGACGCTGGTTGGACTTGATTCCACGAGCGAGGCCGCGAACAGTCTCGCGGTGTCCATCAATTTTTCCGGAAAAACAATTTGATTTACCAGGCCGAAGCGGCGCGCTTCTTCGGCATCGATAATTCTGCCGGTGAGCAATAAATCTCGCGTGGATTTTTCGCCGATCTGCCGTACGAGAAATACGGAGACGATTGCGGGAAGAAATCCGATGCGAACTTCTGTGTAGCCAAATTTCGCATCGGGTACCGCGATCGTGAAATCGCAGAGAGTCGCGATGCCGCAGCCGCCCGCGATCGCTGCGCCATTTACAGCCGCGATGAGCGGCTTCGGAAACGACCAAAGCCGGCGGAACATGCGCGCCATTCGGCGGGAGTCTTCGAGATTCTGCTTCGTGCGATTGGCTGGCGAGCGCTTTCAGCGCATCGAGATCCATGCCCGAGCAGAACGCCGCGCCGGTGCCGGTAATAATCGCAACCCGCGCTGCGGCCTTTTCAATTTCATCGAGCGCGGCAAGCAATTCCTCGATCATCTGCGTGGAAATTGCGTTGCGCTTTTCGGGACGATTCAGAGTGATCGTCGCTAGGCCTGATTCGAGCGTGAGCGTGAGAGTTTCGAAATTCATTGCACGGTCTCGACGTAGGCGAATTCACGGCGCAACTTCATCGCCATGTCGAGCGCGGGTACCAACTCGCCTAACGAAATTCCTGTGGTGACGCCGAGCTTAGTAAGCGTCTCAATCACAATTTCCGTGGGAATATTTCCCACAAGTTCATCACCAGCGAACGGGCAGCCGCCGAGTCCCGTGAGCGCGCCATCGAATCTGCGGCAACCAGCTTCGTATGCCGCCAAAACTTTTTCCGCGGCGTTTTCCCTGCGGCTGTGCAGATGAACGCCAAGCTCTACGCCCGCGACGCAATTTTTTATCACGTTGAATAGTTCGCCGACCTGCTCGGGAGAAGCGGTGCCCACCGTATCCGCGAGCGAAACTGTGCGCACGCCTGCGTCTTTCAGCCAAATCAGGGTGTCTTCCACAATTTCCGCTCCCCAAGGCTCGTCATAAGGATTTCCAAACGCCATCGAAATGTAGACTACGAGATCGCGTCCGGCGGCTTTTGTACCCGCGCGTAATTTCTCCACCACCGCTCGTGATTCCGCGCGAGTCATATTCGCATTCGCGCGGCGGAAATACGCGGAGATCGAGTAGGGATAGCCGAGGGTGGTCACGCCGGGAGTTTCTAGTGCGCGGTCCATGCCGCGTTCGTTGACCACGATTCCGATTGTCTCGATGGCGTCGTTGCCAGTGCGTGCAGCCGCGAGCACCGGTTCCAGTTCGCGCATCACCTGCTCGCTATCGGCCGTTTGCGCTACGTGTTTCGGCGAAACGAAACTCACTGCGTCGATATGCCGAAATCCCGCCTGCACCAGCGCCGTGAGATATTCCACTTTTCGCGCAGCAGGAATTATTTTCGGCAAGCCCTGCCACGCATCGCGCGGGCATTCAACGATTTTTACGGTATCGGTCACGTCTGCAAAACCCCGGTTTTGAATTCGCGCACTTCAGGATTCAACGCCGCCGATTCCAGCGCCCACACAAGAGCTTCGCGCGTTTGCGCGGGATCGATGATCGCGTCCACCCATAAGCGCGCCGCCGCGTAGCGCGGATCGGTCTGGTGTTCGTACGTCGCGCGGATTGTTTCGCGCAATTCTTTTTTATCTTTGTCTGAAAGTTTTTTGCCTTCGCGCTCGAGTTGCTTTACTTTTATTTCGAGCAGCGTGCTCGCCGCGGAATCGCCGCTCATCACAGCGTAGCGCGCGGTGGGCCACGCAAAAATAAATCGCGGATCGTAGGCCTTGCCGCACATCGCGTAATGTCCCGCTCCAAAACTTCCACCACAAATTACGGTGATCTTCGGCACTACGCTATTCGAAACCGCGTTCACCATTTTCGCGCCGGCGCGAATAATTCCGCTCCACTCTGCTTCTTTTCCAACCATGAATCCGTTTACATCGTGCAGAAAAATCAGCGGCACCAGATTCTGATTGCAGTCCATGATAAATCGCGAAGCTTTTTCCGCCGATTCCGGATAAATCACGCCGCCAAATTCCATTCGCGGCTCGCCGGTGTGAGGAGCTGCGGTGTGAACGTGCTGCTTTTGATTCGCCACGATTCCTACGGCCCATCCGCCGATTCGCGCATAGCCGCACAAAATTGTTTGGCCGTATTCCGCGCGATACTCTTCAAATTTACTGCCGTCAACGATTCGCGCGATCACTTCGCGCATATCGTAAGGCTTGCCGGAAGCAGCCGGAAAAACTCCGTAGATTTCTTCCTCGGGGAAGAGCGCCGGTTCCTCGCGCTTGTGGTCAAATGGCGCGCCGGGTTTGTGCCCCATTTTGTCGACGAGCGCACGAACTCGCGCGAGACAAGATTCGTCATCCGGCTCGCGGAAATCCACCGTACCGCTGATTTGCGAGTGCATTTTCGCGCCGCCAAGTTCTTCGGCAGAAACTTTTTGGCCGATCGCGGCTTGCACCAGCGCCGGTCCCGCGAGAAACAATCCCGAGCCTTCCGTCATCAAAATGTGATCGCACATCACCGGGAGATACGCGCCGCCCGCGACGCACATTCCCATGATTGCGGTGATCTGCGGAATGCCCATCGAGCTCATCACTGCGTTGTTGCGGAAAACGCGGCCAAAATCGTCGGTATCGGGAAACACGTCTTCCTGCAGCGGCAGAAAAACTCCCGCGGAATCCACCAGATAGATTGTGGGAATGTGATTGTCGATGGCGATGTTCTGCGCGCGAATTACTTTTTTCGCGGTCATCGGGAAAAACGCGCCGGCTTTCACCGTCGCATCATTCGCGATGATCATCACCTGCCGTCCTGCTACGTGCGCAAGGCCTGTAACTGTGCCTGCCGCGGGAGCGCCGCCCCATTCCTCGTACATTTCGTATGCGGCGTAAATTCCAAGCTCGAAAAAGTTTGTTCCGGGATCGATCAGCTTGGCGATGCGTTCGCGCGCCGTAAGCCGGCCCTTCTTGTGTTGCGATTCAATCGCTTTCGCGCCGCCGCCCTCGCGGATCTTCTCTTCGTCGTTTTTGAATTCGGTGAAGAGGTCAATCATCGCGCGCGTATTCTTTTTGAAATCAGCCGAATCGCGCGCAACGCGAGTTTCCAATACAGAGCCTGCCAAGTGTACTTCCTTTCCGCGTCGAATTAAGTGTGCGGCTCAGAAGTATACGTCGGTCGAAAGCCGCGCGCGAGTGCGTGTTTCGCGGCGTTTCGCGCCACCACAATGGCTTCATCAATCGAGCTGCGCAGGCTCGACAATTCGCGAGAGCAGGGAATTACTCAGCGCTTCCTCTGCGCGCATCTCTCGTCCCGTTAGCCATCAATTCGATCGCGAGTGCTTCGTCCCGCGCGGACCGAGCAGCGCCGGCAAACGCTGTGTGCCTCCCCAGCCCGTGATAATTCCAAGAGCTGCGCCGCGATGCGCGAACACAGCATCGGCGCTCGCCAATGCGTAGATGGCAAGCCATCGCCAAATCAAATCCGCCGCCCATGCAATATCCGCGAATTGCGGCGACGAATGGCTTCGCGCTCGGTGGCGATTCGCTTCATCACCGATTGTCCCAGCGCGGCGAATTCGATCGCCGACGCGCCATCCAATTCGGCGATTTCCGTCAGCTCTGCTCCCGCCGCGAAACATTTCTCGGTTCCGCGTAATCACGGCAGCGCAGACCGCCGCATCGCGCGACAGTTCATCGCATTGCCTCCAACAATTTCCGCAGCACATCGCGCGACAACCGCGGAAATCCGCTCGCATCGCACAATTCAATTAGTAAGAATTTCACCGCGGCGCGAAGTGCGAAGGGAAGAAGTGGCCGCCACGCGAGGATCAACCGCGGCGCCGGCAAATGCTCGCGAATGTAGGCCACGATATTTTGCGTATTCGTTCCCGGAGGAAAAATTTCGGAAATCCCAATTTTCTTCAGGTTCGGAATGTCGGCCTCGGGAATGATTCCGCCGATCAGCACCATCACGTCCGTCATTTCTTTTTTGCGCAGCAGCTCCATCAATTGCGGGCAAAGCGTGTTATGCGCGCCGCTCAGAATCGAAAGCCCGATCACATCCACATCTTCCTGCACGGCAGCGGACGCAATCATTTCAGGCGTTTGCCGCAAGCCGGTGTAGATCACTTCCATTCCGGCATCGCGCAGCGCACGCGCAATAATTTTCGCGCCGCGGTCGTGGCCATCGAGACCGGGCTTGGCAATCAACACTCGAATTTTTTTGTCAGGCATTGAGTGTGGTTTTGCCGGCTCACGGCAATTTACGTGATCGCGACTTCTTCATACGTCCCGAACACTTCGCGCAGCGCGTCGCAAATTTCGCCGAGCGTCGCGTACGCTTTCACCGCGTCATAAATATACGGCATCATGTTTTCTTTGCCGCTCGCAGCCTTGCGCAGCCCAGCCAAGCGCCGCGCCACTTCATCCGACGACCGATCCGCGCGCAATTTCTTCAGCCGCACCGACTGCCGCTCCGCCACCGTCTCATCAATCTGCAAAATATCCAGCGGCTTTTCGTCCGTAACGTAATCATTCACGCCAACAATAATTTTCTCTTTGCGATCCACGGCTACTTGATATTTGTACGCAGCCTCCGCAATTTCGCGCTGCGGATATCCTCGCTCGATCGCCGCCACCATTCCGCCCAGCGCATCAATCCGCTCGATGTATTCCCACGCGCCCTTTTCAACTTCGTTGGTTAGCGCTTCCACAAAATACGAGCCGCCCAGCGGGTCCACCGTATTCGTCACGCCGCTTTCGTGGGCGATGATCTGCTGCGTGCGCAACGCTACCGTCGCCGCAAATTCCGTCGGCAGCGCCCACGCTTCGTCCAGCGAATTTGTATGCAGCGATTGAGTCCCGCCCATCACCGCTGCCAGCGCCTGGATCGCCGTGCGCACCACGTTGTTGTACGGTTGCTGCGCGGTGAGAGAACATCCCGCCGTCTGCGTGTGAAATCGCAGCGCCCATGTGCGCGCGCTCTTCGCGCCGAACCGATCTTTCATCGCCGTGTGCCAGATTCGGCGCGCCGCGCGATACTTCGCAATCTCTTCGAAGAAATCGTTGTGCGCGTTGAAAAAAAACGACAGCCGCGGCCCAAACTCGTCCACATTCATTCCGCGCCGCAATCCCCAATCCACATATTCGATTCCGTCGCGCAGCGTGAACGCCAATTCCTGAATCGCCGTCGAGCCCGCCTCGCGAATGTGATATCCGCTAATCGAAATCGTATTGAATTTCGGCGTGTTCTTCGTTCCAAACTCAAACGTGTCGATCACCAGCCGCATCGAGGGTTCCGGCGGATAGATGTATTCCTTCTGCGCGATGTATTCCTTCAAAATGTCGTTTTGCAGCGTGCCCGAAATTGCTTTCCAATCCGCGCCTTGTTGCTCCGCCACCGCGAGATACATCGCCCAAATAATTGCGGCGGGCGAATTGATGGTCATCGAAGTCGTCACGTCCGCCAGCGGAATCTTGTCGAACAACACTTCCATATCCGCCAGCGAACTGATCGCCACTCCGCACTTTCCGACTTCGCCTTCCGAGAGCGCGTGGTCGGAGTCGTATCCCATCAGCGTGGGCAAATCGAACGCCACAGAAAGTCCCGTCTGTCCTTGTCCCAGCAAATATCGAAATCGTTGATTGGTATCTTCCGCGGTGCCAAATCCCGCGAACTGCCGCATCGTCCACGGCCGTCCGCGATACATCGTGGCGTGAATTCCGCGCGTGTAGGGAGGTTCGCCGGGAAATCCCAAGATCGCGATGCGCGTCCCATCCCGCAAGGTCCGCATCCGTGTACAGCCGCTTGATCGGATAGCCCGATACCGTCGTGAATTCGGCCGCTCGCTCGGGAGATTTTTCCAGCGTCGGCTTCAGAACTTTCTCTTCCCAGCGCTGTTCCGCCGCGGAAGGCGTGCGCCGTTCCTGATCTTTTTCGATCACGTTCGAAGTCGAGCTGGGTTTTTCGGCCATGATTGCGGCTCCCTGTATCTATTCTCACAGAGCTATCAACGAAAACAAAGCAGGGAATCCTTCATGCACAAACTCGTCCAGACGTACAAAGACCCGAGGCGCATGCCCCGGGTCTTTGTAGATTCCTTCTCGAAAATACGCTCACAATAAAACTACTTCCTGGTCTAGTTCTGGTCGCGATTCTTCGGCACCCCGTTTCCAGTTGTGGCCGCAGAACCATTCGTTCCCGTCGCTCCTGCTCCTGCCGACGGCGCCGACGCTAGTTGCCCGTTGCTCATAGTCCCCGGAATCAGCGGCGATCCATTCGTCTGATTGCGCGCGCTTTCCACGGAGATATTGTTCACGGTGAACGTGCGGCCCATTGCTCGGTCGAATTGCACCTTGTCTTCCACGAGGTTCACTTCGGCTCGAACCAGTGCGCCTGCATCGGTTGCCAACAATTGTTGCTGTTGAACGACGGTAAACGCGGAAGAAGTTCCGAATTGAAATTCCTTTTCCGTCGCTTCCACAGCTTGCTGTTGGTATTTCACCGTCGCTTGCGCCGCTTCCAGCGATGCGCGAGCCTGTTGCAAATTGATTTGTGCGGTTCGCACGTCCACCACAATTTGATTCTGCGCGTACTGCAATCTCGTCAAATCCTGGCGTTGCGTCAGTAGCGCTGTGATGCTGTCTGCTTGCGCGGAACGGTTGCGCACGGGCAACGTAAAGTTCAGCGACGCTCCGTAGGTCGGAAATTTATTCGTGAAGAGATCACTCAGCGCCGTTCCCAGTCCGGTCGTGCTCGTACTGGAAGGGCCGCTTACCGGTACTGACAGGAACTCATTCGCGATTACGTTACCGTTCTGATCCACGATCGGAGCCTGCAAATCCGCGGTGAATGTCCCAGGAATCGTGGAGCCAGAAAGTGATTCAATTCCGGCCAGCCCTGACCAACCGTAGCTGCCGGAAAGCGTAAGCGTCGGCAACAATTCATTTCGATCCGCGCGAACGTTGATATCGTCGCTCTTCAGCTGAATCAGCGACTCCTGATAGTCGGGCCGGTTCGTAAGAGCTTCTTTCACCGCTTGATCCAGCGCCAGATTCTCCGTGACTTCCGGAATATACGTGTTGTCCGTCGGTACGATTTCGATGTTCGTGAGGTTATGCGCGACCGGATTTTTCGTGATCACGCTTAGCAGCACCGTCTGATCCAGCAGCAAAGTAGTCTGCGCCTGAATCAACCCTTGTTGTGCGCCCGCGACGTTTGATTCCGCGCTGGTCACGTCGAGAGGAGCCATCGTTCCAATCTGCACCTGTTTTCGATCGTCATCCAGGTTTCGTTGAGCAGTCGCGAGAACCTGCTGTTGCACCGTTACGTTTTGCCGGGCAAACACCAGTTCCCAGTAATCGAGCTCCACGGTGGTGATATCCGCGAGCACCGATTGTTTGAACGCCGCGTCGCTAATCTGCTTCGAATTCTGCGCGACGTACAAGAATCGATCGTTCGCCAGCTTTCCGAATCCCCTCAACAATTGCTGCGACACCCCCACGTTCATCGATGTCTGCACCGCCGGATTGAAAATGTTCGCCGCGCCGGTGGTTTGCCGTGACCCGCTTAGTGAGTATTGAAACGCGGTGCCGGTGGAAAACGATTGCGAATACGTGTTTTGTATTGAAAAAGTATGCGAAGCGATCGCCGAGAGACTTGCCGAACCAGTACCGCTGATGAACGGGTTGCTGACGGGCGAGTTCGAGATCTGATCTCCGGCCGTAAATTGATACAGCGGGTCAAAAGTTCCGTTTGGACCCACGCGCGCTTTCAGCACAGCCGCTTCCGCAATCCATGGGTTGTACCGTTGCACTTGGATATCAAGATTGTTCTTCAACGCCAGCGCGACCGCATCCTGCAGACTCAGCGTCAACTTGCCGTTCTGGATGAATCCATCGATGTCCGGCGTATTCACCAGATCGGGCATCGGGATTTCCATTTGCGTGTACGGCGCCAGAATCGTCGGGAACCACGGCTTGCCGTACGAATATTCTCTTGAGCCAGTATCCGAAATCTTTTTAGCGGCCGCGGGAGGCGGTGGCGGCCCCGGCTGTTGCACCGTAACCGTCGGAATAGGGTTCGCCTGCCCGGATTGTTGCGGCGTCGCAGCCTGGCCCGATTGTGCAGGTGGCGTCTCCTGACCTGCTGCTGCCCGCTTTGCGCTGCCTGCGCGTATACCGGGGCGACCGGGGCGAGGGTAATTGCTGCCATCAGCAACACCAGCCCTGACGTACGAATGTACCTGACCATTATTCGCTCTTCCTTTCCAGCGATGGAGTGATATCAGTGCGAGCCTATCCCAAGTTATTTAAACGTCTGAGCGCGGCGCTTTGTTTCAAGTATTTACAATATGCGCGTTGAATTCGAAACGTGAGTCTATCAGGCCAGCAAACTCCCAGGCAAGCCTCCAGGATGCAACACTCGGAATCCGCGTGTAGAATCCAGTGGCACAGGCTCTCAGCCTGTGCGCCTTTGAGTTTTTCCAAAAGCATTTATCCGGTTCTCTGACCTAGCTCGGAGGCGTGAGTCACACATGGAATCTCAGGAAATAATTCAAATGTTCGAATCCGCCGGCGCGATCCGCCGCGGACACTTCGAACTCTCCTCCGGTCTCCACAGCGACACCTACATGCAATGCGCGCTTGTTCTCCAATATCCGGTCTTCGCATCGAAGCTCGGCGCCGCATTAGCCGCAAAATTCGCCGGGACAAAAATCGACGCGGTGGTTTCTCCCGCTCTCGGCGGAGTCGTCGTCGGCCAGGAAACCGCCAGCGCGCTCGGCCCGGGCTCCGATGGCCGCGGAGTTCCCGCGATGTTCGTCGAACGCGACGCCGCCGGAAAAATGTGTCTCCGCCGCGGATTTTCCATCGCGCCCGGCCAAAATATTCTTGTAGTGGAAGATGTGTGGACCACCGGCGGCTCCACAGTGGAAGCAATTCGAGTAGTGGAAGAATGTGGTGGAAAAGTAATCGCGGCAGGAGCGCTGGTCGATCGCAGCAACGGCAAAATAAAATTTAGCGTGCGCAGCGAATCACTCCTCCAATTGAAATAGCCAGCCACGCGCCAGCCGAGTGCCCGCTCTGCAAGCAGGGCAGCGCAGCCGTTAAACCCGGCAGCCGCCATGTCCGCGCCCAGTGACACAGGCTCTCAGCCTGTGTGCTTTTGTTTTTTATGCGTTTAAAAGTTTTTGCTTTTCCAAGCAGCCAAACAAATTATTCTTTCTCAGCTGCACGCGCCGAACGCCGTAAATGCAAAACATCAAACTAACCATCGCCTACGACGGCTCCGATTACCACGGCTGGCAATTTCAAACCGCCAAGCCCAGCATTCAGGGCACGTTAGTTGAGGTCGCCCAGCGCCTCACGCAAGAGCGCATCCAAATTCACGGAGCCAGCCGCACCGACGCAGGCGTCCACGCTTTCGGCCAGGTCGCGCATTTCCGCACAAAATCCAAACTCACACCGCAGGAATTTCTCCGCGCATTCAACGCGCTGCTTCCTTCATGCCATTCGCATCATGGCCGCCGAAGAAGTTCGCTCACGATTTTCATTCCCGCTGGCACGCGCTCGGAAAAACCTATCACTATCGAATTTATCGCGGACGCGTTCTGCCTCCGCTCGAACATCGCTACGTTCTCCACGATCCTTATCCTCTCGACGCGCAAGCCATGGCCCGCGCCGCCGTTCTCTTCGAAGGCGAACACGATTTCACTTCGTTCGGCGCTTCCACCGGCAACGAAGAAAGCGATAAAGATCGCTCTCCAGTACGCCAGATTTTTCGCTCAAGACTTTTAGCCCGCTGTGGCACCGCGGCCGGACCGCAAGGATTCTCCGCATCAATCGGCGCGCAAGAAATTTCTATAGAGAATTCGCCCGCAGATTCCGCCGAGGACACCGCGCCTGATTCGATCACTCCCCAAGAACCAATCGAACTAATCTACGAAGTCCGCGGCCGCTCTTTCCTCCGCTACATGGTTCGCAAAATAGTTGGCACCCTTCTCGACGTAGGCCGCGGCCGCCTCACTCCCGCCGACATTCCCATCCTCTTCGAAGCCCGCGACCGCTCCCGTTCCGGTTCCACCGCCTCGCCCCAGGGCCTTTACCTAGTCTCCGTCGAGCATTCCGATCCCTCAAAGCCGTAGTGGCACAGGCTCTCAGCCTGTGCGCCTCTGTTCGGGTGCCGCACCCTTTGAAGTCCAAGGGTGCGCCTTTTTTCCAGTCAACCCCGAAAAAAAATCTTCCATTTCCTCGTATACTCTCACGCGTTTCAGTTATCATTTAACGTCGCCGTTCGATCCCCAACGAGGGAAACAACGCAGAGGGAACAAGCAAAGATGCCCGAGACCACTCCAACAAATCCCGCAGCCGCACCACCCGCTCCACCGGCGAAACCGCTGCGCCGTCGGCTGCCGCAACTGCGCCTGCTGCACCGGCCGCCGCCGCGCCAGCAGTCGCCGAGGACGCGCCTCCAAAAGTAAAAACGCGCAAGCCTCGCCAGCGCGCCTGCGACGAAAAAGACGACAAAGGCAAACTCTGCTGCGGCCATTTGAAACGTTATTACGATTACCCCAAGGAAATCGAAGAACTCGTCGGCAAAAACATGGAAGTTTATCGCTGCGAATTTTGCCACACCATTTACAAACCCAATCTCGGCGAAATGCAGCAGAGCTACACCTTGCGCACCTAGCGCGGAGCCACCCTGAGCAATTCATCGCATTCCGGCAACAGCCAGCACGGCGAAGAATTAATTTACGATTGGAATCTTCAGTCGCCCGTCAATTTCGATCCGCTCCACAAAGTAACTCTCGATGACGAAACCCTGCGCGACGGTCTGCAGAATCCCTCCGTCTTCGATCCGCCCATCGCCGAAAAAATCGAAATCCTTCATCTGATTGAAGCGCTGGGAATCGAAACCGCGAATCTCGGTTTGCCCGGCGCCGGCCCTCACGTCTGCGAAAGTGTCGAAGCGCTCGCCCGCGAAATTGTTCGCGGCAAAATGAAGCTCCGCCCGAATTGCGCCGCGCGCACTCTCGAAGCGGACATTCGCCCCATCGCCGAGATTTCCCAAAAAGTTGGATTGCCCATCGAAGCCGCCACTTTTCTAGGCAGCAGTCCTATTCGCCGCTTAGTTGAAGATTGGACAGTCGATCATCTTCAGCGCACCACCGAAAAAGCCGTGAAGTTCGCCGTCGCGCAGGGACTTCCCGTGATGTACGTCACGGAAGATACGATTCGCACCGACCGCGAAACCATCAAGCGCCTGTACACCACCGCAATCGAATGCGGCGCGCGCGCTGCGGTGCTCTGCGATACCGTCGGCCACGCAACTCCAATGGGCGTCTACGCTCTCGTGAAATTTTTCCGCGAAGAAGTTGTCGCGCCCACCAAACAAAAAATTCGCGTCGATTGGCATGGACACTGCGATCGCGGCCTCGGCATCGCCAATTCTTTCGCCGCAATTCTCGCGGGAGCAGATCAAATTCACGCCGCCGCAAATTCACTCGGCGAACGCGTCGGCAACACTCCCATGGAATTAATGCTCGTCAACATGCGCCTCGCCGGATTGATCGATCGCGATCTTTCTCGCCTCAAGGAATATTGCGACACGGTAGCCCGCGCCACGCACACCACAATTCCTCCGAATTATCCCGTGGTCGGCCGCGACGCTTTCCGCACCGCCACCGGAGTTCACGCCGCCGCCATCGTAAAAGCATTTCGCAAAGGCGACGCATGCTGGCCAATTCCGTCTACAGCGGAGTGCCTTCGCATTTATTTGGCCTCGAACAAGTAATCGAAATCGGCCCCATGAGCGGCAAATCCAACGTAACCTTCTGGCTCGAGCGCCACAAAAAATCCGCCTCCGAAGCAACCGTAGCCCGCATCCTCGAAGCCGCCAAAAAATCCAAGCAAGTCCTAACCGACGCCGAAATCGAATCCCTCTGCGAATAATAGGGTGCCGCACCCTTTGAATTCCAAGGGTGCGGTCTTTGACTCTCTGCCTTTACGCTGTCATCCCGAACCCGGCTTCAGCGGGTGAGGGATCTGCAGTTTCCTTGTCCAACGCAACAGCCGCCACTCGCGCCGCGTCCGTAGGGGCGAGGCTCGCCGGCGAAGCGGCGAGTCCTCGCCCAGCACTACAAAGATTTCCTCCTCATCGGATTCTTCGCGCGACCGAATTTCCGTATCAGGGCACGAGTTCCACTCGTGCCGTCTCCGACCTCCCGCGGCAATTCCGGGTGCCGCACCCTTTGAATTCCAAGGGTGCGGTTTTTAATCTTCTGCCTTTACGCGGAGGTCGCCCCAATCGCATCCGCCAACACAAACGCCGTCCCGCAAAACGCCAATGTATCCAAAATATAATTCAACCCGTTCCCAATATCCGAAGGCATCGCAATCGTAATCGGCAAATAAATCACCACGACGATCAGCAGTATCACAATTCCCAAATACAACGCCGCCATCCGCGCCCTAAAATTCAACACAATTCCAATCCCGCAAACAATCAACGCCGCGCCCATCAAATACGCCCAGAAAAGATGCAAGGGAATCCACGTCGGCGTAATTTTTTGCAAAGGCACCGCGGGAGCGAACGTAGGATGCAAAAAATGCTCCACGCCATAGACCACCGCCGGAACGCCGACAAAAAACCGGCAAAGATTCACTAACCCCTCGGCGCCGCGTGAAGATTTTCCCTCCGATTTCTTAATCCACTGCGTGGCGGCGATTGCAAAAGCTCCGCCGCTAAACGCAATCTCCCTCAATCCCACTGCCAGAAAAAATCGATTGCCGTGTGTAACCACAATGGCGTGGATATCCATCATCGCCACGAACAGCAGAAACATGCATCCCAGAAGCGCGCCAGCCAGCCACGCATGCATTTCCAAAATAATGCTCAACGAAGCGGCCAGCAGCGCAGCCCCCACAAAATAAGCCCAGAACAAGTGCCACGGCATCCATTTCGGAATCATCGAGGAAATTAGATTCAAATTCACAAAATGGAATACGCCGAACACTCCCATCGGAATCGCATAAAACAACCGCCCAAACGGCAAAAACTTGTCGAGCCCGCGCCTCTCCGCAAGCTCATCCCGAAAAATCTTTATAACTCCGATGAATGTAAGAACGGTGAGAGCTAAATAAAGCCAGAACACATCCGCCCGAAACTGAATCGCAGCAAACGCAAAACCAAAATGATCGTGGCCGAGAAACTTGCAACGCAAAGTGCAGCAGACTCATTCCGTATCACCCCAACCGAACTCTGAATCACAAAGGTGACAACCGGAAGGTCCATTTTCCCATCATCCCGAGAGCCATCCGCCCACGATGGCCGAAGCTTCTCAGTAGCTTTTGCCGTTGCCGTGCTGTTGCCTTGCCGTCGCCGTTGCCCGTGTAGCGCTGGGCTTCAGCCCAGCAGCCTTTGCCTGGGCTCTCAAGCCTTTCTCTGCGTCCTCTGCGCCTCTGCGGTGAGCTCTTTCACCATTCGCGAACAATAGTCCCAATCACGTCCATTTCTCCGTGTCCTTGAATCCGCCATAGCCTTCGCAAACGCGATGGCGACGGCGGGCTGTGTCTCTGTGGTGAACGCTTTCGTTAACGCCTTCCGCAACTTCCGCGTCAAACCGCCTCTGCAAATTCATCCAAAACGCCGCGCTAGTCTTGAAGTACCGCGCAAACCGCAACGCCGTATCCGCCGAAATCCCGCGCCGCGCATTCACAATGTCCGCAATCCGCGTCACCGGCACGCGCAAATCCATCGCCATCCGAACGAGCCCTGACCGATTCTAAAATCGCTGCGGTGTATAGTGGTCAAATCGATTTAACGAAACGAATTTCCAAGCTTAAGGTTCAGCGGAACGCGGACGCGCAGAATTTGGCGGCGATGGAGGCGGACTCACGTCCCACGCGCCGGTCTGAAGAACAGCAGCCGCGTGCGACAAAGATAGCCGCAACGCCCACTCAAGTGTTTTCGTCGCATCTAGTACTCCCGAGGCGACAAGGTCTTCCACCTTGCCACCTTCCGAGTTGAAACCGCAGTTGGCGAGTTGCGATTTCGAGATCTCGGCGAGAACTTTCGTGGGACTTTCTTTTGCGTTGTCGATTAACTGCCGGATGGGGTCTTCGAGTACTGAAGCGACGGCGCTCCGCGTTGCGCTCATCTCGTCGTCTCGGCGCGCCCCGTCGCGAAGCGAGGAGCTAAGCTTGAGAAGCATTGCTCCTCCGCCAGGTACTGTGCCAGTTTCTATCGCCGCGCGTGCTGAATTAAGCGCCAGTCTCTAGCTTATAGCGCCGCCGAACAACATCATCCTCGGAGATTCCGCCCGCCTTTATGACCGCAATGCAGCCAGCCAGCTTCGCAAGTCGCTCTTCGAGTTTCTCCCGTTCGAACGCAACCGCTGTGCTCCCGATTTGGGTCGTGATGGATCTGATTCGGTCTTTGATTTTCGCTTCGGAACCTCCGCCGCCTATGATCGTTGTATCGTCTTTGCTGACGACGACCTTCTCGGCGTGTCCGAGGTCTGACAACGTCGCGTTTTGGAGCGCGGGTCCCACGTCGCCGCTCAGGACGATGCCTCCCGTAAGAATTGCGATATCCTCCTCGATGGCTTTCCTTCGATCGGCGTGTCCTGGCGCCTGCACGGCAGCACAACGCAAAGTTCCTTTGATCTTGTTCACTGTGAGCGTCGCTAACGCCTCGTTCTCGACCATCTCTGCGATCACTAGCAGAGAGATTTGCCACTCCGAGCGACCTGTTCAAGCACCGGTAGTAGCTCGCGCATAGAAGCGATGCGTTGTTGGGATACCAGGATCAAACAGTCCTCCAGAACACATGAGAGGTTCTCGGAATCCGTCACAAAGTACTCGGATAGAAATCCTCGATCGAACTGCATCCCTTCTGAGATTTTCTAGAAGCGTCTCAGCATGGTTGCCAGCATCGATAGTCACAATTCCATACGTCCCAGCCCGCCGTAAGGCCTCGGCTATAATGCTCGCAGACTGTTTATCGCCGCACGCGGCCGTCAGAGTTACGGACGGTATTTCGTTCTCAGAAATCTTGCGGCTGTCCCGCCCTAAATGTCCGACCGCTTCATCAAGTACTTGCTCGAATCTCGAGACAACTGTTTTTGGGTGGTCGCCCTTCTCAATGAGTTTTTGCCCCTCAACTAGGAATCCCGCGGTCAATATTGCGACGAGTTTCGATCCGTCGCCAATTACAGCATTCATTTCGCTCGTCGCAGTTTGGATCACATCGATACCTTTTTGATCCAAAGGGTTCGACGACATGATGCCTTTTGCGATGCTAGTTCCTCGGAGCGAATGCGTTGCGGGGCCAAACACCTGGGAGATCGCGACGGAAGTGCCGTAGGGGCCAAAGGCAGAGGCGATAGCGTCTCGCACAGAGTTTTGCACCACGAATGACGATACTTCTGGAATCCGCGGAGGCAAGGAGAAGACCCGACGCGGAATCTCGTGCGAAATCCGTATCGTAAGGCCACTCCAGCTCGTCGTCATTCTTCTGCGCGAGGGTCACACGAATCGTTTCCGCAAGATCTAGCCTCAGCTTGTCATCCCAGCCAGGGTCGTTCCTGTTATACAGAATGCAACGCCGGTGGGTGTAGTCAAAGGGAAGGTCGCGGACGTCTGCGGCGATGATTATCGCGGGGACTCCCAGCGCGTCACATAGCCCAAGTTCATAGTTTACGTTGGGATTCCTGTCCGTCACGTCGGCGATCACAACCCGTGCTGCCCAAATCTTATTCCAAATATCCTTGACGATTGGCTTCGTGCCATAGACCTCATCAGAGCGCAGCGCCGCCAAGCCAGCGTCTTTGGCTGCCGGCTTGATAATCTTCTGATAGTACGAGTCAATCGAAGCTCGGTTTTGAATCACATCAACACGAAGCACAAATTTTGGTCGATCCGGGGTCTATATACCATTTTTCACACCTTCGGAAGCGATCCCCCGAGAATCCGCCCCGAACTCGAGCCTCTTGCGGAGCGACTATCTCAACTGAGTGACATTCTCGTAGACAAGAACGTTGTACGCTCGCAGGTCAAACGGGATATCACCACCCGCACGCATGATAAGAATTGTTTGCTTGTTGTTCGCGTGAGCCTGCCCAATCTCATACAGTACGTTCGGATTGGAACCCGAAATATCTCCGATGACAACATCAGCTCGCTGGATCCGTTCTGCGACTACTTCCATGATTTTCCCGCTATGCTGGATCAGATCAGCCCGCTCAACAAGAAAAGCCCAGCTTCGCTCCAATATCTTGGATACCCAGAAAAAATACGTCATCGAATTCTCGGCTGAACGGCATAATCGCGAAAGTCCATCGAGCTCTCCCGCATCTGTCGGGAAGCCTCTTCGTTTTCAACCTGTAATTCTTGATGGTGAACCTGGATTTCGCGTCCAGCCACCCTCACCTGTAGATCAGCATATTCGAGCAGATCAATGCCGTGTGCGTCCGCAGCGGTTCGAGCATTCTTCGTGAATCCAGAGAGCGCGACAATTAGGAATTTCTCGATTAGATTACTCCGTCTCAAGAGCTGGCCCAGTTGGGCGTAAAAATTAAGACGTGTCTAATCCGAGTTTCTTCGAAAAAAGCCTTGCATTCAATTGCGGTTCGGACCAGATCCCGCTAGGAGTCGTCTCAGTCACGAGTATGTCGATCTGATTCCGGCAATGGAGACGTCGTGTTCCACCCTCGCGCCGAGGGTTCGAAAGATCGCCGCGACGTTTCGCTCGAACTCAAAACCAGTGCTCATAGATATGCTCGCCCATTCATTTCGAAAACCTGCATCACACCCACCGATTGCACGCGCCCGTTCGCAGATCTGCTTCGGCGCGCGAATCATGATCTGCTCAGCCCGCGTGCGACTCGCATGAGATGAAAGTCAACGGCAGTCCACTATATAAAATAGCTGAGCTGTCAAGCTCTCATGTTCTCTCCAGAATGTCAGAAAGTCGCCCAACTCCGTGGGTGATCGCAAGCTAAAGGCACGATTCCAAACTATCGATCCGTGTCATCGAGTATGCAAGTGCGTCGCGATCAAGAGAAACCGATTGGAAGTTGACGGCGCAACTTGTTTGCACGACACTCATGGCCGGGCCTTTCGCGCGGCGGTCACTCCCCGCTGACTTTCCGCGCTGGCACAATTTGGGCCTGCGCTATGGCGAAACATTCGGCCACTTCCAATAGCTCGTCGAAATGCTGTGCCGCCGCGGGCGAATTGCCTTTGAATCCGCGGGTGGCGGCGGCGCTGGAATGGATCGCGAAAAATTCCAGCTGGGTTACCGACGAGCAGGCTCGCATCACCGAAATTCCCGCGCCCACATTTCAGGAAGCCACTCGCGCCGCGCACTTGAAGAAAATGCTGGCGTCTTGCGAGCTTGACGTGCGTAACGATGATTGCGGCAACGTGATTGCCGAGCGGCGCGGAAGTTCGCCCGAAGTTTTGCTGCTCACCGCGCATCTCGATACCGTGTTTCCCGCGAACACTCCGCTGAAAGTGCGCCGCGAAAAAGGAATTCTGTACGCGCCGGGAATTTCCGATAACGCCGCGGGACTCGCGTCGATCGTCGCGCTGGCTCGCGCGATGAACGAAGCCGAAATTTCCACGCGCCGCACAATTATTTTCGCCGCCGACGTTTGCGAAGAAGGCGAAGGAAATCTGCGCGGCGTGCGGCGGCTGGTGGAACATTTCGCTCCGCGATTGAAAGCGATGATTGCGATCGATGGAGCTTCGATCGAGTATGTGGTCGCGCAAGCGCTGGCTTCGCGGCGATTGGAAGTGGCGATCAGCGGACCGGGCGGACATAGCTGGTCGGATTTCGGAACGCCGAATCCGATTCACGCGCTGGCGCGAGGGATCGCGCGATTCTTGCAAGATTCAAGTTCCATCGAATCCGCGGACCACATTTAATATTGGACAGATCGAAGGCGGCGCTTCGGTGAACTACGATTCCCGCGCGCGCCGCGATGAAAGTGGATATTCGCAGCGAGCAGGAGAGAGAAATTTCGCGCGTGGAAACGGCGCTGCGCGATGCGATGCGCCGGGAGTTTCCGAGGAGATGGCTTTGTCGCAATTGCGCGGCGCGCGAAACTGAAAAGGGAAGCGCGCTGCAAATCGAAGTGAAAATTTTGGGCGCGCGGCCCGGCGGCGAATTGGCGGCGGATTCTCCGCTGATGGCTGCGTTGATGGACGCGGATAAATGTGTTGGAAATACGTCCGCGATTGAGAGATCTTCCACCGATGCGAATATTCCGCTGTCGATGGGAATTCCCGCGATTTCGATGGGCGGCGGAGGAAGAGCGGGCGGCGCGCACACGTTGGGCGAATGGTTTGATCCGAGCGGACGCGAGATGGGATTGAAGCGTGTGCTGCTGACGGTGCTCGGCGTGGCGGGGGTGGAAAAATGAAAGCGATTGTGTCGCGCATTTGTTGTTGCGCAATTGGCGCGGCGATATTTTTTGTCTGACGTCCGCGACGCGCGCCGGGTGAAAGCAAGCTATGACGAATCAACGGAGGCTGCAGCGGTGGCGGATTTGGCGCTGATCAATGGAGTGATTTACACGGGCGATCCGAAGAGCCGCGCGTGGAGGCGATTGCTGCCGCAGGCGAAAAGATTGTCGCCACCGGAACGACGGCAGAAATTCGCAAGTTGATTGGCGCAAAGACGCGCGTGATTGATTTGCATGGCGGATTCGCGATGCCCGGATTCAATGATGCGCACTTGCATCTTGGCAGCGCGGCGCAGGCAAAAGTTGACGGTGAATCTGGAAGGCGCGAAATCGCTCGGCCGAATTTCAAAAACGAATTCGCGATCGCGTGGCGAAATCGAAACCGGGCGAATGGATTGACGGGGCGCGGATGGGATCACACGTTGTGGAGTCCGGCGAATTTTCCGACGCGGCAAGATTTGGATGCGATTTCGAGGGATCATCCGATGTTGTTCACGCATATTTCCGGACACGTTGCAGTGGCAAATTCCAAAGCGCTGGAGATCGCCGGAATCACCGCGGCAACGCCGAATCCACCGGGCGCGAGAAATTGAACACGACGCGCAGGGCCAGCCGGATGGAATGTTGAAGGAAGGCTCGGCGTATGGATTGGTGACGCAGAAAAATTCCGGCGCGTGACGGCGGAGCAGCGGCGCAAGGGAATCGAACTGGCGTTGGCGGAAGGCGGCGAAGTATGGCGTCACTTCAATGCAGGATAATTCTTCGTGGGGGGATTTCTTGACGTATCGCGCGATTGAAGAAGGAAGGGAAGCTGACCGCGCGAATTACGGAATGGCTGCCGTTTGATGCGCCGCTCGATAAGCTGCAGCAAATGCGGACGCGAAGGCGGCACGACGGATCCGTGGCTGAAAACTGGAGCGCTGAAGGGATTTATGGATGGCGCGCTGGGACGCGGAACCGCGGCGTTGCTTGCTCCTTATTCTGATGATCCGAAGACCAGCGGAATATTGGAGTCGCATCCGGCGATTTGAATAAGATGTCAATTGAGCGCGACAAAGCCGGATTCCAAATTGCATTTTCATGCGATTGGCGATCGCGGAAATCGCGTGGCGCTGGATGCGTTTGCGGCGGTGGTTGCGGCAAACGGTGCGCGTGATCGGCGAGATCGCATCGAGCACGCGCAGATTGTGGCGCCGGATGATTTCGCGCGATTTGCTTCGCTGAAGGTGATCGCGTCGATGCAGCCTTCGCACCAGACGACAGACATGCGCTGGGCGGAAAAGCGGCATCGGCCCGGAGCGGATCAAAGGCGCGTACGCGTGGCGGACGATGCTGGATCACGGAGTGACGTTCGCGTTCGGAACCGATTGGCCCGTGGAAATGATCAATCCGATGCGCGGGCTTCATGCGTGCGTTACGCGCAATTGCCGCGATGGAACTCCGGCGGGCGGATGGCAGCCGCAGGAAAAAATCACGATGGACGAATGCATTCACGCGTACACAGTTGCGTCCGCTTATGCGGAATTCGAGGAAGGGAAGAAGGGACAGATCGTTCCCGGACAATATGCGGACATGATTGTCCTTTCTGCGGACGTGACGAAAATTCCGCCGGCTGATATTGTTTGAGCGTTAAAGTGACAACACAATTGTTGGCGGCCGAGTGGTTTTTGAAAAATCCAGCGGCATAGCCTTCAAAATAAAATCGGAGGATACGATGCTCTCAACATTTTTCCGTAATGCGGTGAAACTTGTTTGCGTGGGGCTGGCTGTCGCGGCATTTGTTTCGTTGCCTGCGATGCAGACCGCGGCGCAAAAAACTCCCACGCGAAAATATTTCAATTTGCCGGGCCGTCCGGTGAACGCTCCGTTCAGCGACGCGGTGCTCACTGGCGATACGCTTTACGTTGCCGGGCACATCGGCGCGGACGCATCGGGGAAAGTTCCCGCCGATATCGATCAGGAAATTAAATTGCTCTTCAGCAGCTTCGGCGACGCGGTGCGCGCGGGCGGAATGAAAATGGACGATCTCACCTACGTCACCGTGTATTGCACCGATCTTTCGCTATACCAGAAATTCAACGATGCGTATCGCGCGGAATTTTCGAAAGATTTTCCGGCGCGTGCATTCATCGGAGCTGGCTCGCTTCTGGTCGGCGGGCATTTTGAAATGCAGGGCATCGCCGTGCGGCGATGAACGCCGACAGCACCCGCGGCGAAAAATCTAAGACTCAAAGCTGATCTGGCGCTCGCGCTCTGCACCTTGGTGTGGGGCGCGACGTTTGTAATTGTGAAAAATGCGCTGGCAGATGCTTCAATGCTGGCGTTCCTTTCCGTGCGATTTATTTTTGCGGCGCTGCTGCTGGTGATTGTGGTTCGCCGCGCGCTTTCCAAAACAACCTGGCGCGAAATCGCCGCAGGCGCGTGGATCGGAATTTTTATGTTCGCCGGATATGCGCTGCAGACGGCGGGGCTTTCGTACACTACTCCTTCGAAAGCTGGATTCATCACCGGAACAAGCGTGGTGATGGTTCCGCTGCTGCAGGCGATATTCTGGCGATCGCGAATCGGTGCGTGGGTTGTTGCGGGAGTGATCGCCGCCGTCGCCGGAATGTATTTTCTCACCGTGCCGCCGGAAGGAATGGCGCACCTAAATCGCGGCGACGTGATGGTGGGCGGATGCGCGGTGATGTTCGCGCTGCACATACTTTTTGTCGGACATTTTTCCCCGAAACATTCCCCGGGCGCACTTACTTTTCACCAGATCGCGATGACGGCATTTTTAGCGACGTGCGCGTTGCCCATCGCGAGCGCGGCCGGATGGGAAGCTCCAAAATTTCACGCGACGCCGCAATTAATTATTGCGATTGTTGTGACTGCTGCGCTGGCGACCGACCTCGCATTCTTTGTGCAGGTGTGGGCGCAGCAGCATACGACTCCCACGCATACGGCACTATTATTTTCGCTTGAGCCGGTATTTGCTGGAGTCACCTCCTACATTGTTCTTCATGAACGCCTCTCTGCGCGGGCGCTTAGCGGCGCGGCGCTCATCCTCGCGGGCATCGTGCTCGCTGAAGTGCGCAGCGGCGCGCCGAAAAGTCCGGAAATAACCGAATAAAAATTCGTGCGCGCGGTTAGCGATTTGGTTTTCGCGCGCGGAAAAATTTTACCGGGCGGGGAGTGGGTTCGGTGGAGGAGGAGTGTTTGATTTCTGGGGCGCCGCCGTGAAGGCGTCCTTGGAGGGGGATGGAGATTCCGCCGTAGGTTTGCATGTGGGTGTAGGGGATGGAGTCGTCGTTGAGATCTTGCGCGAGGGATTGTTGGGGAGGTGCGGCGGCGGGGATTGGATTTTGTTCGGGGATTTCTTCGGATGAAGGAGACAGAGTCTCTGGCGATTGTGAGTTTGTGATTTGCGCGCAATTTTCCCTTGCGGCGGTGGGTAGGGCAAGCCCTACCCCTACGGCCGCTTGCGCGGCCGTGACGGATGCGGCCGGCGACATTTGGGGACGGTGGGCGCGGATGTGGATAGGTTCAACAAATTGTCTACGCTTTCGCGGGCTTGAGAGGAGATGTGGTTGTTGTTCATGACGTCGGCGATGTCATCGGGATCGATGATTACGGACGTTCCATCAGGAGTTTTTACTAGTGGAGCGGGAACTGGGGCTTTCGGCGTGCGCTGGCGGGGTTGGCGGAGAGAGGGTTCTTTGCCGATGGCTTGGCCGACGTAGTGATCGCGGGAATCGTGGCCCAGTTGGTGGCGGATTTCGTAGGCGGCTTCGTCTAGAGTTTGGCGGAGGGATTGGATGGCGTAGGTGAAGACGGAGACTTCTTTGGTGGTGTAGCGGCGTTGGAGTCCGAGGATGACGACTCGGGAGAGGACTGCGTGGATGGCGATGGCGGAGTTGAAATCGGTGACTTTGCCTAGAGCCGCATCGCCTAAGGAGCGTGGATTCGGCGTCGCGGAGCTGCATGAGCTGGCGATCGTGGAGGATGCAGAGTCCTGAACCGGTGCAGCCGCGGACGCGTTGGCAGCGCCGGTTGCCGGCTAGGAGGAAGCGGCAGAGATGGTCTTGCGGGAAGGGTTTGTTCATGGTGCGAACGCGGGTTGATTTCTTGGAAGTTGATGATTTTGCACGGCTTATGGACATAGATTCTCCTTTGACCCCCTGTGGGGGTTGTTTTTGTAAAGTGATGATTCTGTTGGGGTTAGCTAGTACTATTACTAAAAAGTTGTTGAAAAGAAAGGAGTTAAGTGCGTTTTCGGGGTGTTTTTGGTGATTTTGGGACTACATTCGGATCATTGGTCGAGTTGTTGAACCGGTGGAAATTTGTGCGTTTTGACATTTTCAGATCACCGCTTAGTGATGTGATGTGGTCCCACGTTTCGTCCGGACTGGCCGGACGAAACGTGGGGCACCCGGAAAGGGCAAAGAAAAAGACGAAACTGGGTCAAAAACAGGGTCAAGAACCGCACCCAAAAGCCTAGGGGTGCGGCACCCCGTCAAGTCAGAAGCAACGGCAACGGCGCACAGGCTGAGAGCCTGTGCCACAAAAGAAAACGCCCGAACCTTGGGGGTTCGGGCGCGTTATTCTCCGTGATTATTGTGGCGCGTGGGGCTATAAATGTCAAGTGGATTTATGGCGGATTGGTGGTTAGCGGGGCGGTTATTTCCGTGAGGTGATGATGGAGCGAGAGATTGGTAAGGCGGAATTTAAGGAGCTTTATTTGAAATATGGGAGGAGTTGCGGGTGGACATTGGAATATTGGAATTCGTTTTATGAGAAGGAAGCTGGGAAAGAGATATTTTTTTCGGGAGCCGGAATCGGCGGATGCGGATCGGATGTTTATTATTAGCGGTGCGGAGACGCGGCGGATGATTTTGATGTCGGAGGAATCCGAGGAAAGATTTTTCGACAACCCGCGTAGAGATTGAGGAAGAGGGTTCGCCATTGGAATGTGGGGAACTGATAAAAGTCGTTTGGAGAATGAGCGATGAGCGGAGAGGCGAAGGCGGCTGTGAATGTGAAGCAGGCGGTGCCGTTTTTTGGGGTGGCGGATATGGCGGCTTCGCTGAAATATTATGTGGATGGATTGGGATTTGAAATTCAGAACAAGTGGATTGATGAGGGGAAGTTGCGGTGGTGCTGGCTGGGGATTGGCGATGCTGCGCTGATGTTGCAGGAGTTTAAGAAGGGAGGGCACGACTCGTGGACTCCTGAGGGGAAAGTGGGGGTGGGTATGTCGGTTTGTTTCATGTGTAAGGACGCGCTGGCGTTTTATCGGGAGGCGAAGACGCGCGGGATTGTGGGAAAGAGACCGTTTGTGGGGAATGGATTGTGGGTGGTGTCGTATCGCGATCCGGATGGGTACCAGGTGGTGTTCGAGAGTAAGACGGACGTGGCGGAGGAGACGGAGTTGGAGGAATGAGGGTTGAGTAGGAATGAATAGCGAGACTCGAAAAATTTTTGTTCAGGTGTCATTGCGATGCGCAATCCGTTGAGGCGGTACTACGGACGAGGTGATCTTCATTTTATTACGGTGAGTTGTTACCGGCGGCAGCCTCTGCTGGGAAGTGCGGGTGCGCGTAATTTGTTCGTGAAAATTCTTGGCGATGTGCGAACACACTGTAAAGTCCTGCTCACTGGTTATGTCGTGATGCCCGAACACGTCCATCTCATGGTCAGCGAATCTGAGAAGTGTGATCCATCACAATTCATGCAAATTTTGAAACAAGAGAGTTCTTCGATTCTGTGCGCGGCGGACAAAATGGCGCTTGGGGAATCACGTCCGCCCGCTCTTTGGTTGAAACGATTTTATGATTTCAATGTGTGGAGCGAAAAGAAATTCTGGGAGAAGTTGGAGTATATGCACCTGAACCCCGTAAAGAGAGGGTTTGTGAAGCACCCTCGTGCGTGGGTCTGGAGCAGTTGGGGATTTTACGCTAAGGGTGAGGTGGGATTGATTTCGATCGATGAAGTTGGTGAAAGGGAAGACGGGGGAGATGAGGCGGTGAAGGACTCGGGGTGGAGACTTGAGACTAAATCGGAAGACTAAATCGGAAATCGAAATTGTAAGTCAAAATCGTAAGTCAAAATTGTAAGTCAAAATCTACGGATGGAAAGGCAGAATCAAGAACCGCACCCTTGCCCAGTGCGCAAGAGTGCGGCACCCCGTAAGTCAGAATCGTGAGTCAAAATCGTAAGTCAGAATCGTAAGTCAGAATCGTAAGTCAGAATCGTAAGTCAGAATCGTAAGACTAAATCGTAAGTCAAAATCTACCGATGGAAAGGCAGAATCAAGAACCGCACCCTTGCCCAGTGCGCAAGAGTGCGGCACCCCGTAAGTCAGAATCGTAAGTCAGAATCGTAAGACTAGAATCGTAAGTCAGAATCGTAAGTCAGAATCGTAAGGCAGAATCGTAAGTCAGAATCGTGAGTCAGAATCGTGAGTCAGAATCGTGAGTCAAAAGTCGTGAGTCAGAATCGTAAGTCAGAATCGTGAGTCAGAATCGTAAGACTAAATCGTAAGTCAAAATCTACGGATGGAAAGGCAGAGTCAAGAACCGCACCCTTGCCCAGTGCGCAAGAGTGCGGCACCCCGTAAGTCAGAATCGTAAGTCAAAATCGGACGGCTAAAGGGAGGGCGCCAATGCGGAGATTGGCGCTCGCGGGTTAGGGGCGAGAGACTTTCATGTCTACTTCGGCGAATTGGGGGGCTCCGGGATGGTGGGAGTTCTCGTAGGTGGAGATGTCGGGTTCGTGTTCCAGGGTTAGGCCGATATCGTCGAGACCTTTTAGGAGGCAGGTTTTGCGGAAGGGGTCGATTTCGAAATTGAATTTTAGGCCTTGATCGTCGGAGACGGTTTGGTTGGGTAAGTCGGCGTGGATTGTGTAGCGGGCGGTGGATTCTGTGCGGCGGAAAAGTTCGTCGACTTGTTTTTCGGGAAGAGTGATCGGGAGGATGCCGTTTTTGAAACAGTTGTTGTAGAAAATGTCGGCGTAGCTGGGGGCGATGATTACGCGGAAGCCGTAATCGAGGACGCCCCAAGGAGCGTGTTCGCGGCTGGAGCCGCAGCCGAAGTTGGCGCGGGCTAGCAAGACGGATGCGCCTTGAAGCGAGGGAAATTCAGGACGAAATTCGGGATTGGGTTTTTCGCCGGGGAGATAGCGCCAGTCGTAGAAGAGGACGCGTCCGTAGCCTTCGCGGGTGAGGCCTTTCAGGAATTGTTTGGGGATCATTTGATCGGTGTCGACGTCGACGCGATCGAGCGGGGCGACAAGGCCTGAGTGGGTGGTGAAGGGTTGCATTTTTTTCCCTCGCGAAAAACTTAAGTGCAAAAGCCTTTTACCACAGAGACACAGAGAACACGGAGAATCTCGTGCGACTGGCCGCCGGTTGAGCTAAGCGGGTTGGGCAAGCCCGACCCCTACGAAAAGCTTGAGCTAGGTGGCGGCGCTGGGCCAGTCGCGGATGTCCACGAAGTGGCCGGCGATTGCTGCGGCTGCGGCCATCACTGGGCTTACTAGATGGGTGCGGCCGCCTTTGCCCTGGCGTCCTTCGAAATTGCGATTGGAAGTGCTGGCGCAGCGTTCGCCGATGGGCAGCACGTCGTCGTTCATGCCGATGCACATGCTGCAGCCTGCGTCGCGCCACTCGAAACCTGCGTCGGTGAAAATTTTGTCGAGGCCTTCGGATTCGGCTTGATGCTTTACGACGCGGGAGCCGGGGACGACGAGGGCTCCCTTGATATTTTTCGCGATGTGTTTTCCGGAGACAACTTTTGCGGCGGCGCGGAGATCGGCGATGCGCGCGTTGGTGCAGGAGCCGATGAAAACGCGGTCGACATTTACGTCAACGAGATTTGTGCCGGGCTTGAGTCCCATGTATTCGAGGGCGCGCGCGACGGATTTTTGCTGATCGGAATCGGTGTAAGACGCGGGATCGGGAACTGCGCGGTGACGGCAGAAACCATGCCGGGATTTGTGCCCCAGGTGACTTGTGGCGCGATCTTGTGGTCCATCGAGATTGATGGTTTCGTCGAAGGTTGCGCCGGGGTCGCTCGGGAGAGTGCGCCAGTAGTCGGCGAGCGCTTGGAAATCTTTTCCGCGCGGGACGAAAGGCTTGCCTTCGAGATAAGTGATGGTGGTTTCGTCGGGGGCGACCATGCCGGCGCGGGCGCCGCCTTCGATGGTCATGTTGCACATGGTCATGCGGCCTTCCATGTTGAGGCTGCGGACGGCTTCGCCAGCGTATTCGAAAACGTGTCCATTGCCGCCGGCGATGCCGATTTTGCCGATGACGGCGAGGATTACGTCTTTGGCGGTGACGCCGGGAGAAAGTTTTCCGTCGATGACGACGTGAGTCGTTTTGGAGCGAGCTTGCTGAAGGCACTGCGTGGCGAGAACGTGCTCGATTTCGCTGGTGCCGATGCCGAAGGCGAGAGCGCCGAAGGCTCCGTGAGTGGAAGTGTGGCTATCGCCGCAGACGATGGTGAGGCCGGGCTGAGTGATGCCGAGTTCGGGGCCGATGATGTGGACGATGCCTTGATTTTCGGAGTGCATGTCGAAGAGGCGGACTCCGCTTTCGAGGCAATTTTGTGTGAGGGCTTTGAATTGCGCGGCGGCGTCGGCATCAACGATGGGGAGGAAGCGTTCTTTGGTGATGGTGGGGACGCTGTGATCCATCACGGCGAAGGTGAGATCGGGGCGGCGAACTTTTCGATGGTTCGCGCGCAGGCCCGCGAAGGCTTGGGGCGAAGTGCCTTCGTGAATCAGGTGGCGATCAATGTAAATGAGCGCGGGCTTGCCGGGCTCCTGGCGAACCACGTGTGATTCCCAGATTTTTTCGAACATCGTGCGAGGTGTCGTCATGGCGTGTGGGTTGATTCTAGCAAAGTAGATGCGCGGCGCAATGGGGAGTCACATGGCGCCGCGCGAAAAGTTTCAGAGTGGCAACAAGGCAGCTGCATCGAGGCGCAGAGACGCAGAGACTGCCAAACCGTTTAGGCGATGGGTTTTGGATATTCCTTGACCCACTTTTCGATGTGAGGGCCTGCGGCGCCGAGGTCTTGAGCGTTCATGCAGGGGCGAAGTTCGACTTTCGCGTTCAATCCGAGGAAGAAGTTCTCGGCTACGTGAGGGATTTGGGATGCGTCTTTGAGATCGAAGACGAAGTAGGCGCAGCGGTCACCGTGGTGAGCGGTGAAGTAGGCGGCTTCGGGCTTGAATTCGTCCATGAATTTCTTGATTACATTCTGAAGGGAACCGTTGCGGATGGCGGCGTTTCCGCCTTCGGTGGGGATTTGGGCCGTAAGCATCATTCGCACTTGGGCCTCCTCCTTTGAGGCGGGGCGCATCATAACATCGGTGGCTGCGGAACGGAAGTCTCAAAGACCACACCCTCGACTGCGGAGGAGGCGGGAGCTGTGCATCTGGCGAATACAATGTTGAACAGTGGATCATGCACAGGCAGAAGTGCCTGTGCCACAACGGCTAATCGGATAGCTCTCAGCCCCGATTCAAAACATCGGGGTGCAAACGGCGCAGATGACGAGGCAATGAGACGACGGGGGAATGGAGTAGTACTTTAGGACAGGGGCGGGCAAACTTTTGTGCTGTTACTCATAGCACCGCAAAGTGCGATGATCGCGAAACTGCTGAGTTTGAGCGGTGTTATACTTAAGACGATTTCTGGAAATCCCTTCGTAGAAGAGGTCTCGCCGTGGGAACACAAATCCGAGAAGTAATGACCTGGGCGCGTAACCGCAAGCTGGCGGCGACGTTTCTGGTGATTACGACACTGGGTATCGGAATCGTGGTGGGAAGTGTGTTCTCGGGGCGCACGACGGCGGGGCACGCGACATTTGTAAGCGAGGCGGCGCGGCCGTTGACGCTGCCTGATCCGGTGGTGATGTCGAGCACGTTTGCGTCGATCATTCATAAAGTTGAGCCTGCGGTGGTGAATATTTCGACTACGCAGGTGATTACAGAAAAGCGAATGGCGCGGCATCAGGGCGGCGACAACAACGGGGATAGCGGCGGAAATGGCGCGGGAAGCGGTGGAAAAAAAGGCGGTAGCGACTCTGGTGCGGACAAGGATAAGCAGGACCCGCTGCAGGATTACTTTGATCGGTTTTTCGGAGGAGATCAGGGAAGCGGCGATCCGGCGAATCAGGATGCGGAGCGGAGTTTGGGGTCTGGAGTGATCGTTGATCCGCAGGGATATATTTTGACGAACAACCACGTGGTGGATCAGGCGACGCGAGTGCAGGTGCAGCTCGATGGCGATCCCACGAAATACAACGCGAAAGTTGTGGGCACGGACGTGGATACGGATTTGGCGGTGATCAAGATTGAGACGGGGCACGAGTTGCCGTTCGCGAAATTAGGGAATTCGGATGGCGTGCAAGTGGGAGATTGGGTGCTGGCGATTGGGAGTCCGTTTGGATTGCGCGCGACGGTGACTGCGGGAATTATCAGCGCGAAAGACCGAACGAATATGACGGACCAACAGTTCCAGCGATTTTTGCAGACGGATGCGGCGATTAATCCGGGAAATTCCGGCGGGCCGCTGGTGGATCTGGCTGGGCAAGTGATTGGGATTAACACTGCGATTTTGACGGGAACGCGGAGCTACGGGAATGAAGGAGTGGGATTCGCGCTGCCTTCGCGGATGGCGCTGGGCGTTTACAACCAGATTGTGATGAAGGGGCATGTGACGCGCGGATCGATTGGTGTGGAGTTCCAGGAAGAGCCGGGAACGAATCCGATTGTGCTGCGAAATTTGGGGACGTCGAATGGCGTGGTGCTGCAAATCGTGGAGCCGGGAGGGCCGGCGGACCGCGCGGGGATAAAGCCGGGCGATGTGATTACGGAAGTGGACGGAAAGACGGTACACAATGGAAGCGACTTGGTGGATCCGATCGCGGAGACTCCGATCGGCGATAAAGTGAAATTGACGGTATTCATAACCGGCAGGCGCATGAAGTGTCTGTGACTGTGGATGATCGAAATCGGATTTTCCCAGACCGAGCGGCGAAGGAATCTGTGACGCCGGTGGATGCGGATGTGGCGACCTCGGCGGGATTTGGAATTCATGTTGAGGAATTGACGGCGGAACGTGCGCGGCGAGTGGGATTGCAGCCGACGCCGGGAGTGATGGTGGCTGAAGTTGATCCAGCGAGTTTCGGTGAGGATGTATTGCTTTCGCACGGAGACGTGATTACGGAAATTAATGATATGGCGGTGACGTCGGTCGCGGAGTATAAGAAGGCGATCGCGGGGCTAAAGCCCGGGCAGGACGTGGTGTTTAAGGTGCTGCGGAGCCAGGGACAGAATGACCGGACGGCGACAGTGTTGCTAGCGGGAGTTGTGCCTGCTGAAGAGAAGTAGAAGCGGCTAAAGAATTATTTGGAGCGCGATTTTGGGACTGCGAATGAAAATTGTTTCGGCGGCGTGGGTGATCGGGTTCGCTGCGGCTAGTGTGTTCGCGGCGAGCACGGCTCCACATAAGACTGCTCCGTCGGCGAAAACTTCCCCGGCTAGTTCGAAAGTTGTTGCGACGGGAAAATCCGCGCACACGACGAAGGCTGCTGGCTCGTCGAAATTGAAACATCGCGCGCCGAAAGTGCGCGGGCAGGCGGCCCCGACATCCGATCGAATTTCTGAAATTCAAACCGCGCTGGCGAAGTCTGGTGCTTACAAAGGCGACCCGTCGGGGAAGTGGGACGACGGCAGCGTGGACGCGATGAAACATTTTCAGCAGCAGAACGGATTGGCGCCGAGTGGAAAACTTGATGCGCAGACGTTGCAGAAGCTGGGCCTGGGCTCCGACATCGCCGGACGCTCTGCGCCTCGTCCACAGTCGCCAGTGGGATCTATTTCGATTCGCAATCTATAATTTCTGAAGTTTTAGGGTGCGGCAGCCGCTCTGGGGCGGGGTGTTTGCCATGTATACTTTCCTGCACAAATGTCCGATAGTTCCGTTGACCTTCCGCGGATTCGACCGCTAGTTTCGTACCAGCCAGAGAAATATCTGCCAAAACTATGAGCTCAACTGAAGAGAAATTGGTGGTGCCGCGCGCCAATCCGCGCTCGGACGAAATTCGTATCAACCTGGAACGGTTGAATCGGAGCAGTGCGTTTGCGTGGTGGAACGCGGTGCTGGTGATCACGTTCCTAATGGGAACGATCGTGGTGCTTTCGCTGCCGCGCGTGCTTCCAGAGAATGATCCGGCGTTGCAGTTTGAACTATCGGCCGCGGTGCGCGGACTGCTTGGACTGGTGCTGATTTTCAATATTTATATGCTGTACCAGCAGCACAATCTGAAGTCGCTGCGCAACAGTCTCGCGGAACAAATCGAGATCGCGACGGAACAGAAGGTGCGCGCGGAGACATTTTACGAGTTGGCGATACTGGATCCGCTGACTGGTTTGTACAACCGGCGATTTGGTTCGCAGAGGCTGGAGGAAGAAATCGCGCGAGTTGAGAGATTGCACGATCCGCTAGTCGTGCTGCTGCTGGATCTGGACGATTTCAAATCGCTGAACGATCAGTACGGGCACACGGCGGGCGATCTGGTGCTGCAGGAATTCGCGTACCGGGTACGGCGAGCGATTCGCGCGTCGGATATTCCGGTGCGGACTGGCGGCGACGAATTTATGGTGGTGCTGCCGGAATGTCCCGCGGAAATGATGCACCACGTGATGGACCGGCTGTCGAATTTCGAAATCACGCTGAACGGCGACAAAGTAATGGTGAGATTTTCGCGAGGCTGGACGGCGTATCAGCAGGGCGAAACTCCAGAGCAACTTGTGAACCGCGCGGATGAAGGACTGTACTCGCAGAAGAATCTGGTGCATGCGGGATAAGGCGCGGCGGCTGCGTTCGGATTTCGATTCGCTGGATTGTCGCAGACTGCTTCTTGGGAGCAATGAAATGGCAGAAACGACGAATTTGCAAACAAAGCCCGTGACCCCGTTTACGCAGCGGCGGGCGCTGCCGAGATATATGTTCACTGCGTCCGTGGATATGGTGGACACCGTACACGCGATGAAAATCTCTGGACGTGTGGCGGAGATCAGCCGGAAGGGCTGCTACGTGGATATCATGATGCCGCCGCCTCCGGGCACGATGTTGAAAGTGCGAATTTATCGTGACGCGGGTGCGTTTGAAACGAACGGCAAGATTGTGTACATCCACGAAAGAATTGGGATGGGCGTGGCTTTTCTGGATACGCCTGAGGATCAGTTGAAAGTGCTGGATACCTGGCTTGCCGAGCTGCCGCCGGCTTCTGAGATTCGATAACGCGCACGCTGAACCGTGGTCGCCCGCTGTTCGCAGATCGAAACTCCGCCATTACTTGCCTCGCAGGACCCTCAAATTCGTGTAAATATGCTTTCGCTCATGGGCGAAATATGCGTCCGATGATTTCACCGTGGAAGGGAATCCGAATGAGTCCGCATAAGAGTTTTTTCGCGCGAGCTATTCGCGCGTCGTATGAGCTTTGTGAATGCAAGCGTAGGAGGAATTGCGATTTGCGATCGTAGCGCTGCTGATGATGGGTGCGTCTCCGGCAGTTTCACAGGGCGCGCCGCGGGCGCGATGGAGCGAGCAGGCGGCGCAGGATTGGTATGCGAAGCAGCCGTGGCTGGTGGGAAGCAATTACATTCCGGCGGATGCGATCAACGAGCTGGAGATGTGGCAAGCCGATACGTTTAATCCGACGCGGATTGATCTGGAGCTTGGCTGGGCGGAATCGCTGGGAATGAACACGATGCGGGTGTTTCTGCATGACCTGATGTGGCAGCAAGACCCGGCTGGCTTTCAAAAACGGATTGATACTTTTCTTGCGATCGCGCAAAAGCATGGGATCCGGCCGATGCTGGTAATTTTCGACTCGTGCTGGGATCCGGTTCCGAAATTGGGCGTGCAGCATCGCGCCGATTCCGGGGGTACACAATTCGGGGTGGGTGCAGAGTCCGGGAGCAGCGGCGCTGAAGGATCCTGCGCAATATCCTCGGCTGGAGGCGTATGTGAAGGGCGTGGTGGGCGCATTCGCGAACGACGATCGAATTTTGGCGTGGGACGTGTGGAACGAGCCGGACGCGCCGAATACCGATTACAAAAAAACTGAGGTGCGCCATAAACCGAAAATTATCGCGAAACTTTTGCCGCAGGCTTTCGAATGGGCGCGTGAAGCGGGGGCGACGCAGCCGCTGACGAGCGGGATGTGGGATGGCGACTGGTCGTCGACAGAGAAAATGGGTGTGATCAGCAAAATTCAGTTCGAGAATTCGGACGTGCTTTCATTTCACAACTACGACAGTCCGCACGAATTCGAAAAACGAATTGTGTGGCTGCAGCAATATAAGCGGCCGGTGATTTGCACCGAATATATGGCGCGTAGCAATGGAAGTTTTTTCGAAGGAAGCCTGACGGTGGCGAAGAAATATAACGTGGGAGCGATCAACTGGGGACTGGTCGCGGGAAAGACGCAGACTTATTTTCCGTGGGATTCGTGGCGGCATCCGTACACGGATCACGAGCCAGCGATTTGGTTCCACGAAGTTTTTCGGACGGATGGCACGCCGTATATTCCGGAAGAGACTGAATTCATCAAGAGAATCATTGGACGGAAGTAGCTGCGGAGCGCGTTGACGCTTGTTTTGCGCCTTGCTAGATTGAAATGTCGGCACACTAATGACTGGGAGAATTGAATGAGCACTGCAGTTGCGCCGCGCACATACAAGAATTTCATTGCCGGGGAGTGGATGGAATCGCGCTCGGGCAAAGGAATTGAGAATCGCAATCCCGCAAATACCGATGAGGTGGTGGGAATTTTCCCGGCATCGAATCGAACGAAGACGTTGAGCTTGCGGTGCAAGCTGCGCGCGAGGCGTACCGGTCATGGCGTTTGGTGCCGGCTCCGCGGCGCGCGGAAATTTTGTACAAGGCAGCGCAAATTTTGGTGCGGCAGAAGGACGATTTTGCTCGCGACATGACGCGCGAGATGGGAAAGCCGCTTTCCGAGGCGGCGGCGACGTGCAGGAAGCGATCGACATGACGTATTACATGGCGGGCGAAGGGCGCCGTCAGTTTGGGCAGACGGTGCCGTCTGAGCTTCCGAATAAATTTGCGATGAGTGTGCGGCAATCGATTGGCGACGGCGGGTCTGGTGACTCCGTGGAATTTTCCGATGGCGATACCGTCGTGGAAAATGACGCCTGCGCTGGTGTGCGGAAACACGGTGGTGATCAAGCCGGCGGAGGATACGCCGCTTTCTACATACAATTTGGTTCATGCGCTGAACGAAGCCGGGCTGCCGCGCGGGGTTGTAAATATTGTGATGGGTGATGGCCCCGCGGCGGGCGCGTCACTGGTGGCGCATACGGGTGTGGATCTTGTGAGCTTCACAGGATCGACGGAAGTGGGGCGTCTGGTGAGCCAGGCGTGCGCGCCGAGCTTCAAGAAATGCACGCTGGAAATGGGCGGCAAGAACATCATCATCGTTTTGGACGATGCGAATCTTGAGCTTGCTGTGGATGGCGCGGTGTGGGGCGGGTTCGGCACGACCGGACAGCGCTGCACCGCTGCGAGCCGCATCGCGGTGGATAAAAAAGTCTATGCGAAATTCCTGGAGCTTTTTGCTGCAGCGCGTTCGCAAGCTGCGTGTGGGCGATGGGCTCGATCCTGGAACGGATGTTGGTCCGCTGATCAACGAAGCGTCGATTAAGAAGGTGATGGAATACGTCGAGATCGGGCGCAACGAGGGAGCGAAGTTGCTGGTTGGCGGCAAGCGGCTCGACTCACGGCGCGTTCGCGAAGGGCTGGTTCCACGAGCCGACGATTTTCTCGGATTGCACGCCGAAGATGCGCATCTGCCAGGAGGAAATTTTCGGGCCGGTGGTGAGCGTGATGCCGATCGATGGATTTGAGCAGGCGCTGGAAGTGGCGAATGGAGTTGCATACGGATTGAGCGCCTCGATTTACACGCGCGACGTGAACAAAGCATTCAAAGCCATGCGCGACATCTATACGGGAATTGTTTACGTGAATGCGCCAACGATCGGTGCGGAAATTCAGATGCCCTTTGGCGGCACCAAGCAGACAGGAAATGGCCATCGCGAGGCGGCCACTGCCGCGCTCGATTTTTATTCGGAATGGAAGACGCTGTACATCGACTATTCGGATCGCTTGCAGCGCGCGCAAATCGATACCGAAACTTTGAACGAATTGTAGGCGGGATGCTGCGAAGTTCTTCGCACCGCGCATCGCGCGCGGATGTTGACCGGCGATTCACTTGCGCTCCTCATACAATCAAATAGTAGTAACTTGAGACATTCACGCCGACTATGCGAGATACAGTCCTCCACGAGCGACGCACGCGGCAGATTTTGGCCGATATCGTCCGCGCTTACATTGAAACCGGCGAGCCTGTCGTCTTCGCGCGAATTTCGAGCCACCATGTCGGAACAACTGAGCCCGGCGACAATGCGCAACGTGATGATGGATCTGGTGGAGGCCGGATATTTATCTCAGCCGCACACGTCGGCTGGACGCGTTCCGACGGCGGCGGCGTACGAGTATTCGCGCAGATGGTGGCGTCGCAAGCGCGGTTGAATGCGGAAGACGAGCAAGTGATTCGCGCAACGAGATGTCCGCGGCGCACACTCCTGAAGAAATTGGTGGAGCGCGCGGGACACGTGCTGGCGATGATTTCGCGCGGATTGGGAATTGTGGTGGCGCCGCCGATCGGCAAGACGGTGGTGGAGCACGTGCGTTTTGTTTTGCTGCCGGATTTGCGCGTGATGACGCTGCTGATTGCGCCGGGCGGCGCGACGCGCGACAAAATTATGCAAGTGGAGCGGCAGATTCACGCAGGCGGAATTGGACTCGCACCGCGGAATATTTGAATCGGCATTACGCGGGATGGCGCTGGAAGCGATTCGCGAAGATTTGCTGGCAAGATCTGGCGGAGGAGCGCGAGCGCTACGATGCGCAGCTTTCTGCAGCGCTTACGTTGTGCGATCCGCAATTGCTCGCCGAACAACCCGGCACAGAATATGTACGTGGAAGGCGCCGCGCAGATGGCGGGCGCGTCAGAATTTCTCGGATCAGGGACAATTGCAGCGAATTGCTTGAGGCGATCGAAGAGAAACACAAGCTCGTGGCTCTGCTGAATAATTGCATCGATTCGCCCGAGCCGGTGCATCGTGCAGATCGGCCTGGAAGAAATTACGTCCGACGGCGGCAATCTTGCGCTGATCAGCGCGCCTTATTCAGTGCACGAGCAGATGCAGGGATCGCTGGGCGTGCTTGGGCCCGCGCGAATGCAATATGAGCGCGCGATAACGGCGGTGGCATACGTGGCGCGCGCGCTCAGCGAAACCATGGGCAAGGAGTGAGGACGTGTCGTGAAGAACACGGAACGTCGCGATCGCGAATCGGCGGAAGAGCGCGGCAAATCGCGAACAGATTCGCAGGAAGAAACTGCGGGAGATGGCGCCGCGATACTGGCGTCGCTCGAAGAGCGCATCGCAAAGCTGGAGGCGGAAAAGGAAGAATTGCGCACGACGCTGATGCACCGCCAGGCGGACTTCGAAAATTTTCGCAAGCGCGTTGAGCGCGAACGGCACGAGGAAGAATCGCGGCGTGCACCGGCTGATTCGATACAACATTTGCTGCCGGTGCTGGATAGGATTTGAACGCGCGCTCGCCGCGCATGAGGATCCGGCCTATGCGGAATATCGCAAAGGCGTTCGAATTGATCTACAAGCAACTTTGGGAATGCTCTCGCGAAGCAGGGACTGGAACGCATCGACGCCGCAAGGAAAACAATTTGATCCGAATTTTCATCAGGCGATCGAGCGCGTGGAAACTCAAGAGTCATGCCGACGGCGCGGTGATTGATGTTCTGCAGCCGGGATATATTTTTCACGGACGCGTGCTGCGTCCCGCCACGGTGCGTGTAGCCGCGGCGCCCGCAGCGGAATCTCAAGAAACGTGGGAATTAAATTTCCGAACCAACCAAGGTGAACACGGAGAAGCATGCCGCAATCATCGAAGCGTGATTATTATGAAGTGTTGACCGTCAACGCGAAGTCCATCGGAGACGAAATTAAATCCGCGTACCGCAAAGCCGCGCTGAAGTGGCATCCCGACCGCAATCCCGAAAATAAAACGCAGGCGGAAGAAAAATTTCGCGAGGCACCGAAGCGTATAGCGTGCTTTCGGACGCGCAGAAGCGCGCGGCGTATGACCGGTTCGGCCATGCGGGAGTTACGGGATTTGGCGGCGCCGGCGGATTCGACAGCATCAATCTTCGAAGGCTTCCAGGATATTTTCGGCGATTTGTTTGAGGAAGTTCTTGGCGGCGGTGGCGGACGCCGAGGACGCACACGCGCTCAACGCGGAGCGGATCTGCGGTACGAAATGAAGCTGAGTTTTGAAGAAGCGTACACCGGCGTCACCACGAAAATACAGATTCCGCGTCTGGAGTTTTGCGATACGTGCGATGGAACGGGCGCGAAAGCCGGCACCGGTGTGACGACCTGCGAAACTGCAGCGGACGCGGGCAGCTTCACTATCAGCAGGGATTTTTCAGTATTTCGCGGACGTGCCCGGCGTGCCAGGGCGCGGGACAAATAATTCGCGAACGATGCGCAACATGCCGCGGGCAAGGGCGGCGTGAGCGGAAGAGCGACGATTGAATTGCGCGATTCCGCGCGGGAGTGGATACCGGATTCGCGTCTGCGCAAACCGTGGTGAAGGCGAGGCGGCGCGAATCCGGCGGCGCCTGCGGGCGATCTTGTATGTCGTGCTTACGGTGAAGGAGCATCGATTTTTTCGAGCGGCGAAGATGCGGATTTATTCGCGATGATTCCGATCACTTATCGCGCAGGCGGCGCTGGGCGCGGAAGTATTGGCGTGCCGGGGCTTGCACGGCGATGAGCATTTGCGGATTCCCGAAGGCACGCAGACGGGAACGACGTTTCGCCTGAAGGGAAAAGGGATGCCCGATCCGCAGGGCGGCGGGAAAGGCGATTTGTATTACGCGGTGAAGGTGATCACGCCGAACAAATTGTCGCGCGAACAGCGGCGGTTGTTGCAGGAATTGGAGCGCACGCTGCCGGCGGAGAATCGTCCGGCGGCGCGAAATTCTTCGATCTTTGACAAAGTGAAAGATATCTTCGGCTAACCTGCTGCCGCGGGTTTCAGCGGCAAACCAATCATGTAGTTCTGCGCGGCATTCGAGTGGATTGCGTTATCATTCGCGCGATCCACTATGCGGCGAAGATTTTTTGTCGAACAATTTGACGGCGATTCCGCAACGTTGCGCGCAGAGACAGCGCTGCACCTAAGTAAAGTGTTGCGCGCGGAACCCGGACAACTTTTCGAATTAAGCGATGGCGTGCATCTTTGGCTCGGAAAAGTTCAGACGGCAGTGCGCGATTCCGTGAAATTTGCGCTGGTTGAAAGGCTGCCTGTGTGCGAGCCAAAGCTGCAAGTTGATTTGCTGCTCGCGATCGTGAAATTCGACCGGTTTGAGTGGGCGATAGAGAAGGCAACGGAACTCGGAGTTAACGCGATCGTGCCGATCGCAGCCGCGCGCAGCGATAAGGGATTGATCATGGCTGCGCCAAAGCGCGCGGAACGCTGGAAGAAATTACTTTTCGAATCGGCGCAACAATCCCGGCGGCTCGCGCCACCTTTGCTTGTTGCACTCGCAAAATCTAGAGAAGTGTTCAAGCCTTCGGCGCCGATCTATGGCATTTCCGTATTGCTTTCGGAAGATGCAAGCGCCGAACCGCTTCAAAAAACATTGGGCCGCGCACCCGCTCCGGTTCCGGGAGAACCACAGCGAGTGCGGCTGGCGATTGGCCCCGAGGGTGGATGGACCGCGGAGGAAATGGAAAGCGCGGTGGCCGCGCAATTTCAACCAGCCTCTCTCGGTTCGCTAATTCTCCGCACGGAAACAGCTGTCGCGGCGGCGATCGCCTCGATTAACTATGCGCTTGGCGCATAGGCGCTGATAGCCTACGATGTTCGCGCTTCTGGAGGGCAAGTTGAGACGATTCCGGATTTCACGAACGCTGCCGGTTTTGGCGGGAGCGATAATTTTGGCGGCGACGGCAGCAGTCTCGCAACCGGCTGCCGCTCAAGATTTGCCGCTGCAAACAGCGGATACCGACACCATCGCGCCCGGACACATTCTGGGGCAGGTCGGATTTAACTTTTTTCACAATGAAAATTTCCCGCTCTCGGGCCTTACCGGCGATCTTACCGACGTAGGTGTAATCAATATCCGCAGCGGGCTGGGCAACATCGTGGAAATCGATATTCAGGGAATCGCGCAGGAATTTCTGGCGATTCACCAGCAGGGATTTTCGTATGTGACACTGAATTTGCAGGGCTCGAATTCTACAAATGATATCGGCGATTTTTCGTTCTGGACGAAAGTGCGATTTTTCGGCGAGAAGGATAAGCGTCCCGCGCTGGCGCTGCGCTTCGGTTACCAGATGCCAAATTCCGATCAGGCGCGAGGAATTGGAACGAACTCAGAAGATATTTTCGGCGAGTTCGCGATCCAGAAACATTTTGGCAAATTGAAAGTGTTTGGAAATGTGGGTCTCGCGATTCTTACTTCGCCGAATACGGTGTTTTCGCAGAACGACGAGTTGATGTACGGCGCCGCATTCAGCTATCCGGTGAGGCCGCGATTCCGGATTGTGGGCGAAATCAACGGCCGGTATAACGATAGGCCATTCGCGCCCGAGCTAGTCGGCACCGAAAGCCACGGACAGGGCCGGCTGGGAGTGCAGATCGACGCGGGGGGGCTTACGTGGAGCGCCTCGGGAATCGCAGGAGTGAACCGGCCCGACGCGCGAATCGGATTCACGTTTGGAGTGAGCAAGGATTTCCATCTGTTTGGCGGGAAAAACTAGAAGCTGAATTTTCGTCGCTCGTTTTCATCGAGACGCAGCGATTTGAGGCGCGTCACTTCCCGTGGTATAAATGATTCTTAGCGCCTTGATATGATTCCTGACCCCGCTCAATCGCCGGAACTGAGCGACCCCGGACCAGCGCCCGCTGCATTTCATCGCGAGGTTCGCGCGTGGGCGCGCGACCTGCTGCTGGCATTGTGCTTCGCATTCGTCATCATCGTTTTTCTCTACCAGCCGGTAAAAGTGGAAGGCACCAGCATGGCGCCGATGATCTCCGATCAGGAGCGAATTTTTATCAACAAGCTGGTCTACCATTTCGAGCCGATTTCGCGCGGCGATGTGGTAGTCTTCTGGTATCCTCTCGACCGCACGAAATCTTTTATCAAGCGCGTCGTTGCGTTGCCGGGCGAAACTGGTGGAAATTCGCCAGGGCCGTGTTTACGTGGATGGGCATCAGCTTACCGAGCCATACATTTTGCCGCGATATCTGGATGACGGTAGTTTCGGCCCGATTCGCGGTACCTGCTCGGCGAATATTTTGTGATGGGCGATCATCGCGACAGTTCAAATGATTCGCGCGTGTTCGGTCCCGTCCCCGAGGGATATATTTACGGCAAAGCGGTGTTTGCTTATTGGCCGATGGACCACTTCGGCTCGATTTCTGCTTCGGCTGCGCCGATGCAATAATTTTTTTCGAAATACTGGAGGGTGCGCTGACGCACAAGACTGGACACCCCGCCACACTTGCGCTCGAAGACGGACGAGTATTCAACGGGCGCGCCGCCGGCGCTAAAATTCGCCGCGGCGGAGAAGTTGTTTTCAATACCAGCCTCACCGGATATCAGGAAGTATTCACCGATCCAAGTTATGCCGGACAGATGGTGTGCCTGACGTATCCGCACATTGGAAACGTCGGCGCGAATGCGGAAGACGAAGAATCGCACGGGCCCTTTATCGAGGGCTTGATCGTTCGCGAATTTTCGGGGATTGCGTCGAACTGGCGCAGCGAAGAATCGGCGCAAGCGTATCTCGAGCGCAATAAAATTCCCGTAATTTGGGATATTGACACGCGCGCGCTTGTGCGTCACTTGCGGGTCGGCCGGCGCGATGCGCGGCAGTGCTCGCGACGGACGGAACTCCCGCGGAAAAAATTGTCGAGGAAGCGCGATCGCTTCCCACCATGGCCGGCCAGGAACTGGCGAGCCGCGTCACTTCGACAGAGCGATACGAGTGGGAGAAAAATTCGATCGAGCTGGCGGTTTCGCCTTGGCGCGAGGATTTGGGCGAGGCGCCGGGCAGCCCGAGGCAGCACATCCTGGAGCGTGGTGGCGTACGATTTCGGCATCAAGCAAAATATTCTGAGATTGCTGGTGGATCATCATTGCGATGTGACCGTGGTTCCGGCGCAAACTTCCGCGGAAGATGTATCGGGATTAAGCCGGACGGAGTTTTTCTCTCGAACGGGCCGGGCGATCCGGAGCCGGTCGGATATGCGATCGAAAATATCCGCAAGCTAATTGGGACGCGTCCCGGTGTTCGGAATTTGCCTCGGCCATCAGCTGTGCGGCCTTGCGCTTGGCGGAAAAACTTACAAATTGAAATTTGGCCATCACGGATCGAATCATCCGGTAAAGAATTTGCTGACGGACCAAGTGGAAATCACCGCGCAGAATCACGGCTTCGTGGTGGATCCGGAATCGCTGCCGTCGAGCGACGTGGAAATTACTCACGTGAATTTGAATGATCGGCACGAACGAAGGGCATGCGGCACCGTTCGCTGCCGCTCTTCAGCGTGCAATATCATCCGGAAGCTTCGCCGGGGCCGCACGATTCGCACTATTTGTTTCCGCAGTTCACGGAAATGATGGCTGAGAAAATCGCAGCGGAAAACCAAAGCGTAACAAAAAAGCGGATTAATGCCAAAGCGGACAGACATCCACAAAATTCTAATCATCGGCTCCGGCCCGATCGTCATCGGGCAGGCGTGCGAGTTCGATTATTCCGGCACGCAAGCGTGCAAGGCGTTGCGCGCGGACGGATACGAAACAATTCTGGTGAATTCCAATCCGGCGACGATCATGACCGATCCGGAACTGGCCGAGCGCACCTACATCGAGCCGCTGACACGCGATTATCTGGAAAAAATTATTGCCGACGGAAAGACCGGATGCGCTTTTGCCGACTGTTGGCGGACAAACGGCGTTGAATCTCGCAGTGGAACTTCGCCGAGAGCGGGATCCTGGATAAGTACGGCGTGGAATTAATCGGCGCTTCGCTGCGCGCGATAAAAGTTGCCGAAGATCGTCTGTGGTTCAAGGATGCGTGTCGCAAAGTCGGACTGGATGTGCCCGCCTCGGCGCTTGTGAATAATCCGCAGGACGCGCTTGAAGCTCGCCGACCAACTCGGCTATCCGGTCGTAATTCGTCCGTCATTCACGATGGGCGGCACCGGCGGATCGATCGCCTACAATCGCGAAGAATTTGCGGATGCCATCTCTCACGCGCTGGATGCGAGTCCGTTCATGAAGCGCTGGTCGAAGAATCTGTGCTGGGCTGGAAAGAATACGAACTCGAAGTGATGCGCGACTGTCGCGATAATTTCGTGGTGATCTGCACCATCGAAAATTTCGATCCGATGGGCGTTCACACCGGCGATTCAATCACCGTCGCGCCCGCGCAAACGCTCACCGATAAAGAATATCAGCGCATGCGCGATGCTGCCGCGGCCGTGATTCGCGAAGTCGGCGTGGAAACTGGCGGCTCAAACATTCAGTTCGCCGTGGATCCGGCAACGGGCCGCATGGTGGTTATCGAAATGAATCCGCGCGTTTCGCGAAGTTCGGCGCTGGCCAGCAAAGCCACAGGATTTCCGATTGCGAAAATTGCGGCGCGGCTGGCCGTTGGATTTACGCTCGACGAAATTCCAAACGACATCACCGAAAAACTCCGTCGTGCTTTGAGCCGACGATCGATTATGTCGTCGTGAAAATTCCGAAATTTCAATTTGAGAAATTTCCCGGCGCGGATACTGCGCTCGGGACGCAAATGCAGTCGGTCGGCGAAGTGATGGCCATCGGCCGCACATTCAAAGAAGCTATGCAAAAGGGAATTCGCTCGCTCGAACCGCACACCCCGTGGCGCGCTCCGGCGGAAACACCTGCGTCACTGTTGCGCGAAAAAATTGCAACAGCGCGTCCGGATCGGATTCACTGGCTGATGGTGGCGCTCGAGCGCGGCATCAAAGCCGCGGAAATTTGCGAGCTGACGAAAATCGATCCGTGGTTCATCGCGCAAATGCGCGAAATTATGGACATGAATCGCCGCGTCGGCGGGCGTCACGCTCGAAACGGTTCCGCCGGATCTTGCTGCTCGAGGTGAAACGCGTCGGGACCAGCGACGAACAACTGGCGCAGATTTGGAGAACGACTCCGACCGCCGTGCGATTGCAGCGCACGAAAATGAAAATCGCGCCGGTCTTCAAACGCGTGGATACTTGCGCCGCCGAATTTGAATCCTTCACGCCGTATATGTATTCCACGTATGAGGAAGAAGACGAGTCGGAATCACTACCAAAGCCGAAAATTTTGATTCTCGGCAGCGGGCCGAACCGCATCGGGCAGGGAATTGAGTTCGATTATTGCTGCTGCCACGCCTCGTTCGCGCTGCGCGAAGATGGTTACGAAACGATAATGTTGAATTGCAATCCGGAAACCGTTTCTACCGACTACGACACATCCGATCGCCTGTATTTTGAGCCGCTGACTCTGGAAGATGTTCTCGCGGTTGTCGAACGCGAAAAGCCGCAGGGCGTCGTCGTGCAATTCGGCGGGCAGACTCCGCTGAATCTGGCGATGGAATTGAAGCGGTGCGGAGTTCCCATCATCGGCACCCCGCCGGAATAAATTGATCTCGCCGAAGATCGCCGCAGATTCGGCCGACTGCTCGACGAATTGAAAATTCCGCAGCCGCGCACCGGCACGGCACTGGTTCCCGAAGAAGCTGCGCGTGTCGCTGCGGAAATCGGTTTGCCGGTGCTTGGTGCGCCCAAGCTACGTGCTCGGTGGCCGCGCGATGGTGATCGCCTACGATCTCGACACGGTGCAATCCTATATGGCGCAAGCGGCGCTGATGGGTTCCGCGCGCCCGGTGCTGATCGACCAATTTCTCGAAGACGCAACCGAAGTGGACGTGGACGCCGTTGCCGACGGCACCGACGTCGTCATCGGCGGAATTATGGAGCACATCGAAGAAGCCGGCGTTCATTCCGGCGATTCTTCGTGCGTGCTGCCGCCGGTTTCACTCTCAGCCGGAAGTTCTGGATCGCATTCGCCAGTACACGCAAAGACTGGCGACGGCGCTCGGTGTCGTTGGCTTGATGAACGTGCAGTACGCGATTCAGCGCGACACTGTTTACGTGCTCGAAGTAAATCCGCGCGCCTCGCGCACAGTTCCGTACGTCAGCAAAGCCACCGGAGTGCCGCTCGCGAAAGTTGCAGTGCGCTTGATGGCTGGCAAGAAATTGCGCGACATGCATTTGCCGGTGACGGACAACGGCGGCGTGCTCGAAATCGCCGTGCGCGATTATTTTGCAGTGAAGTCACCGGTGTTTCCGTTCAGCAAGTTTCGCGGAGTGGACACGATTCTCGGTCCGGAAATGCGCTCGACTGGCGAAGTGATGGGTATCGCGAAAACTTTCGGCCAAGCTTTCGCAAAAGCGCAGCTCGCTGCGGGACAAAAGCTGCCGCGGTCGGGAACAATTTTTATCAGCGTGAGCGATCACGATAAGAAACACATCGCGGCGCTTGTCAAGGAACTTGCAGGCGCTGGGATTCCATGTGATTGCAACTCGCGGCACTGCTGCTGCGTTTCAAGCCGCGGGTGTTGAGGCCGAAGCAGTTTACAAAGTAAATGAGGGCCGCCCGAATATCGTCGACCTGGTGAAAACCGGCAAAGTGGATTTGATCATCAATACTCCGCTCGGCCGCGAATCTTTCTACGACGAGAAATCCATTCGCCGCGCAGCGATTCGCTACAACGTGCCCTGCATCACCACGCTTGCGGCGGCGACTGCCGCGGTAAGCGGCTTGCACTCGCAAATCGAGGACGAGTTTGAAGTTTCCGCGCTGCAGGACCTGCACCGGCGAAAAGAAGCCGCGCACGGTTCTGCGCCGGGCGATTAGCGTCGCGCATCGCGCGCGAAGGAGAAAGTCCACGGTCGAAATCCGCGGGATATTCGCACCAATCGCAACTCCTTTCACCGCTGACGCAAAAGAAATCGCGATGGACCACTTCGCGAGCATCTGAAGTTCTACAACTCTACGAATCTTGCAGGATACGTAGTCTGCGGCTCAACCGGCGAAGCAATCTTACTGTCGTCGGGCGAAACTGAAAGATTGTTCGACGCCGTCGCCCAATGCACCGATTCCAAGAAGCAACTCATCGCTGGCACCGGAGTGGATTCGCTTCTCGAAACAATTGAGCGCACCAAACGTGCCGGTGAACTTGGGTACTGCGCTGCTCTCGTTCGCACGCCGCATTATTACAAGCCGCTGATGACAGCCGCCGCGCTGCGCGAATTTTTCTGGCGACTGGCCGACGCATCGCCCATCCCGATTCTGGTCTATTCGATTCCGCAATTCACTGGTGTTGAAGTTCAACCCGATCTAGCAGCTCAGCTTGCAAAACACGGAAATATTATCGGCATCAAAGAAAGTTCCGGCAGGTTGGAAGCGATTCGCGGCCTCGTTGCGGCCACCCCTCCCGCGTTTCGCACTCTGGTCGGATCGGCTTCAATCGTCGAACCCGCGCTGAAAATCGGAGCCTCGGGCGCGATCCTGGGTCTCGCATGCGTGCTTCCCGAGCTTTGCGCGCAGCTTTTTGAATTAGCGCAGGCAGGCGATGCGAAAGCAGCCGAATCGCTTCAGCAAAAACTTGAGCCAGCTTCCAAGAAATGTGTGAGCGATATCGGTCCTGCTGGTGTGAAATATTCGATGGAATGCCGCGGGCTCTACGGCGGGCCCACTCGTATTCCGCTGCTCTCGCTCTCCGAAAAAGAAAAACAGGAAGTGCGTGAGGTTTTGGCGTCTTACCTGCCGCTCGCAAGCCGCTCCGCCTAAAAACAGTTTCTTGCATCCATCGCACGAAAGGGCGGTGTGACCGGACAACTGAGAACGGTAGTCTTCAGTTTTGCTTTCCTGGCGTCGCCGCTGGTTGCGAGAACACTTTTTTCATCGGCACATTTAGCGAGCCAATCACACCGCTGCCCTGATCGCGCGCCACCACGCGCAGCGAAGTGCAATCCGCGTGTATATCCAGAGCGGAGTTCAAGATAATTCCGCCAGTCATCACTTTCTTATAAGACTCCGGAAGCAGATTCAGATCCACTGTCTGCCCATCCGTCTTCACCGGCTTGCCGTTTGCTCCTAATTGCAAAAACTGGACGTCCACCTTATCGAGATATCGCCCCTCCTTCTGCTCGAAGTGCATTTGCGTCGCTTCAAATCTCAGACGTGTCGCGAGTTTCCGTGTTGTGGACGCCGTAGAAGCCGCCGCTCCCGCAGCCGTCGGGACCGGATCGGCTCTTAGTGTCAATCCGAACTCCGTATCATCCAACGGAGTGCTGGAAACATCGGCAAGCACCTTCTTCTGGGCGTTGATATCCGGAGTTCCGCCGGGAAACGCAAAGTATCCTTTCCGGTAACGCATCTCTCCGTGCGCATGCTTCAACTCAAGCTTGATTTCGCGAAAGCGGCCGTCCCATGTTCCGTGCGTCGGGTAGTAGCCAATCGTATAGGTCACCCGCGAATCGTCGATTGCGCGGCGCACTGCGCCTTTCAGATCGTTTGTATTGTAAAAAGCGCGGCCTCCAGTACGATTGGCGATCACGTCCATCGTCTGCAGCGTTGCTGTGGGAGGGCTGCTGATCGCACCAGGTCCCCGCGGTGGACGGGTTGCGCTGCTATTTGACATTGATAGCTGTGGTTTTGACGCGCCGGCCACTAGTCCCCGCGCGTCCACTGGATAAACGGCGACGTTCGCATTGTTCAGGGCACGCGCCGCATCTTCGATTTCGGCGCTGAACGTGCGGTGCTCTGAGGTGTCGCCCACCGTAATCGGCGCGTCGTACCCAATTTCAAAAGGGAAGCTCGAAGAAACCCACACAAGATTTTTCCGCCCGGGCAACGCGGCAAGATGGTTGCCGATAGCCTCAAGCGCGGAAGCCGTTTCTTCGACACGGCTTATCGTGTAGAAATCGGAGAATTTCTGAGCAGTAGTATCCAGAAACGCATCCAAATTGTCGTCTCCAGTATCGGAGGCGTCCATTTCCGAACCGGAAACTTTGAAGTTCTCAGTGTTCTTGTAATGAGTTAGCGCCGCAAGCAACGCGCTGGAATCGCGAGTGAAATCGTGGAGGATGTAGAGTTGATCGGAAAGTCCATACAGCGCCACGCGATCCTGCGGCTGCAATGCTTCGATAAATTTGATGATTTGATTGCGCGCGTACGCCATGTCGCTGGAATGCGTATTCAGCAAGTCGAGAAGGATCACGGTTACGCTTGGTGGCACACCCGGTTTTTCCGCGATTCGGTTCGTAAACATGTCTGGCGGCAAAGGCTGCGCGGCGGCGGTAGCTCCTGCTGTATCTGCGCTTGAGCCATGTTCCGAAAAAAATGCGATCTGCTGAGGCTGGCCTTGATCGAAAAGTGCGAAATCTTCCTGCTTGAGCCCGGCCAGCGGCTGACCATGCCCTTCCACAATCACACTCACCTGCACCAAACGAGTTGAGACTCGCACCGGCGGAGGAGCGGTTTGCTGAGGAGGCGTCGCTTGCTTCGCCGCTTCCGGCGCCGTTGTAGCTTGCGTTGCTGCGGATGGTCGTGGACCCGATTGTCGACCGCCGAGCAGCGCCGGGAGGCCCACCGTCAAGACTGCTGCGACCAAAATGATCGCCAGCGCATTAATACGATCAGGGCGAACATTAAACATGGCAGGCCCCCTTATGAATGCGATAAGTGGAAAGTGTACTATCGTCGGCTCAAATTGTCTCGCTGACTTCGATAACGGAGCCTTACACACGATACATGCGCTGAAATTTCTCAAATGTTCGAATGTTTTCTCGTGGCCGCCTACTGTTATCATGAACGGCCCCATGGAGCTTCGCTGATGGAGTTTGATTGTCTCGCGCCAAACGAAGTGCCCGGCTACACGCCCCTCTATACGGCATATATCTCCGGAGCCAAACGTCTCTCTGAGTTTTATGCATATCCTCCAACTCTCGCGGCAATCGTGCGCGCGTCTCGCGAACTCAAGCGCGGCAAAAATTATCCGCGCTCCACACGAATTGCAGTAGCGGACGCGCTCGCCGATCAGAATTCCCGGTTTTCGGCGGCATAATTTCTCCAAGCGTCGCGCGAAATCTTGACAGCCTGCGCGAGGGCGCCGTCGCGGTCGTTACAGGACAACAAGCGGGGCTTTTCGGCGGTCCGGCTTACACAATTTACAAAGCTCTTTCCGCGTTGCGCATTGTCCGTGAACTCCATCAGCGCGGCGTAGAAGCTGTACCCATTTTTTGGATCGCCAGCACAGATCATGATCTTGACGAAGTCTCGCACTGCGATTGGCTATCGCGCTCGGGCGGCGAGCGATTTGAATTGCACCCGCCAGATGATGTGCGCGGGCGCGAAGTGGGCCGCGTTGAACTTGGCGACGAAGTCGTCGCCCTTGCGAAACGCGCTGGCGAATTGCTCGAGGGCCCCGGGTCAGAGATTCTTGCGACCGCGCTCATAGACTCCTATCAGCCGAAACAAACTTTTGGTTCAGCATTTGCGAAATTGCTTTCGCATATTTTTTCTTCGCATGGATTGATCCTCCTCGATCCAATCGATCTGCGCCTTCACCAATTAGCCGCGCCGGTACTCGCTCAAATTCCAGCGAAGCACGCCGCTCTGAATGACGCTCTCCTCGCGCGCGGCAAACAACTCGCTCATTTGGGCTTTCATGCCCAAGTAAAAGTCACCGCGAGCAGCACGCTCTTATTTGGCACGGAAGGCGGGAAGCGAACCGCCATCGCACATCGGAACGGAAAATTTCTGATCGGTGCGAAACAATTTACGGCGACCGAACTCGCCGCCGAAATCGAACGTAGCCCGCAGGACTTCACTCCAAACGCGCTGCTTCGTCCAGTGATTCAAGACACTCTTCTTCCCGACCGTCGCTTATATAGGCGGGCCAGCCGAAGTCGCGTACTTCGCGCAATCGCAAGTGCTTTACGCCGACGGGCTAGCGCACATGCCGGTGATCGCGCCTCGTGCGAGTTTCACTTTGATCGAGCCAAGCCTCGTTCGCGTGATGGAGAGATACCGAGTCAGCATCACTGACGTACTCCGCGGACGCCAGCACCTGCGTCAACGGCTGGAATATGATTCTCTTCCGCGAGGATTGGATTCTCGATTTGTTCGCGGCGAAAAGGAAATGCGTTCGCTTCTCCGAGGAATGGAAAAGCCGATTGCGAAGCTTGACGCAACCCTTCGCGGCGCGCTCGGTACCGCTGAACGCAAGATGCTTTTCCAGTTTGACAAGCTGCGCAGAAAAGCGGGCCGAGCGCTCGATCTGCGCGACGGAATTTTGACGCGGCACGAAACGATGATTCTCGAAACTCTTTATCCGCACTCTGATTTGCAGGAACGTTCGATAAGCTTTCTTCCATTCTTGGCGAATCACGGCGCTGAATTGCTTGACGCTCTTTCGCGCCACGCAGGCATCGGCGCGCCTGCTCATCAAGTCGTGCATTTATAGCGTGCGCGCAAGGTAAACGATTGCGGCTTCATATAGTTTCCACAGCATCCGCCACGCACTCGCGAATTCTTCAAAAACTCGCGTGTTACAATGCCTTACACAAATTCTTGTTCGGGAGATCGCGATGAAAATCACGCCTGGAAAACAAAAGGGTCTCGAAGCGGTATCCAATTCTCGCGGAGTCATCGCCGCGGCTGCGATGGATCAGCGCGGCTCGCTTCGCAGCGCCATCGCAAAAGATAAAGGCGTCGATAAAAAAGCCGTCACCGACCAGATGATGTCGGAATTCAAAGAAGCCGTCGTGCGCGTCCTCACTCCACACGCCAGCGCGATCCTTCTAGATCCGGAATTCGGTTTGCCCGCCGCGAAACAGCGCGCGAAGGGCTGTGGACTCCTGCTCGCTTACGAAAAAAGTGGCTATGACAATACGCAGCCCGGCCGCCTGCCAGATTTGCTCGATGATTATTCCGTGCGTCGCATCGTTGAAGCGGGCGCCGATTGCGTAAAAATTCTTTTGTACTACACGCCCACTGATCCGCCAGCGGTCAACGAAATCAAGCACGCCTGGGTGGAACGCATCGGAGGCGAATGCGCCGCGGCGGATGTTCCTTTCTTCCTCGAATTCGTCGGCTACGAAGAAGGTCTCGACGAAAAGGGAATCGAATTCGCGCGAAACAAACCCGGCGTCGTAATCGGCAGCATGGAGGAATTTTCCAAAGATCGCTACGGCGTCGACATCATGAAAGTCGAAGTTCCCGTGAATATGGCCTATGTAAAAGGCGCCCGCTCCTGTAAGGGCGAATCCGCATACACTCGCGACGAAGCCAAAGATTATTTCCGCAAGGGCGCAGCCGTAGCGAAGAAACCATTTATTTACCTTTCTGCTGGCGTCAGCAACGAAGTTTTTAGCGAGACTCTCGAACTCGCCGGCGAATCTGGCACCAATTTTTCGGGCGTTCTTTGCGGACGCGCCACTTGGAAAGAAGGCATCCCGGTTTACGCCAAGCAGGGCGTGAAAGCCCTCGAAGATTGGCTCGCCGATCAAGGCGTAAAAAATATAGCCAACGTGAACGAACGCCTCGCCGCGGCCAAACCCTGGTTTGCTTTCTACGGAGCGACTTCTCCCGCGGGCGTGAAGTAGCGTCAGCGTCACTGGAACATGAAATAAATTTATCGTTCAACCGTTCGCGCTGCCCGCCGCCCTGTTATTCTGAAAGCGGTGCGCTGCAAATCCAATTCACTCATGGCCTTTCTCCACATGAATCTCGGCGTCTACATCCAAGTGCCTTTCTGCCGCACGAAATGCACCTACTGCAATTTCCACACTGGCGTTTTTTCGAAGAGCTTGTATTCGCCATACGCCGATTCCGTAGTCCGCGAAATTCTTGAGCATCGTCCGCTGCGCGCGGCTGCTGGAATAGGCTCGAATTTGCCGAGTTGCGCCGCCAGCCTCGTCGTCGACACCGTCTACATTGGCGGCGGCACTCCCAGCTTGCTCGAGCCCTCTGAACTTGCGCGCATGCTCGATGCAATCCGCGCTTCATTCACGTGCTCGTTTCGAGAAGTCACACTGGAAGCCGATCCCGAAACAATCACTCCCGAAAAAACCGCCGCATGGCTGGCCGCGGGCATCAATCGAGTCAGCCTCGGTACGCAATCTTTCAACGATCACGAGCTCGCCGCCTCCGGCCGCCTCCATCGCCGCGCCGACATTTATCGCTGCGTGGAAATTCTGCACGCCGCGGGCCTCAAAATTTCAGTTTCGATCTCATCGCCGGGCTGCCTCACCAAACTTCCGATTCGTGGACCAACTCTCTCGCTGAATTGATCTCGCTCGCACCTGAACATGTCTCCGTCTACATGCTCGAAATCGATGAAGGCAGCCGCCTCGGTCGCGAATCTCTGGCCGGTGGCACGCGCTACAGCGCTCCAGCGATTCCAGATGACGATTCGATCGCCACTTTCTACGAAGAAGCCTGCGCGAAATTTAGCGCCGCCGGCTACGATCACTACGAAATTTCCAATTGGGCGAAACCCGGCAAGCATTCCGCGCACAATTTGAAATACTGGCAGCGCGAGCCCTACTTCGGCTTCGGCGCCGGCGCGCATTCGTTCGATGGCGCGAATCGCTGGGCCAACGCACACGATCCCGCAGCCTACGCGGCATCCATCGCCAATGGCCGCCTGCCCGTTGAGCAGCTCGAAACGCTCACCGCCGAACAGCAACTCGACGAGGAGTTGTTTCTCGGTCTACGCCTGCTTCACGGCATCAACATTTCTGCGCTGGAGTCGCGATACAATATTCCTCTGCGCGAGCGGCTGGAAAAACTTGCCGCCGATGGCTTAATCGATTTGCAAGGCGATCTCGCGCGTCTCGCGCCGGCGCGCCTGTCTGTATCGAATGAAGTTTTTGTGGAGCTGATGCATTAGATTCTAAGTATTCCGATTTTTCACCCAGGAGCCGCGCTTGGATTTTTCTTTCAACGACGAACAGCAACAGCTTCGCCGCACCGTCCGCGAATTCGCGGAAGCGGAAATCGCTCCGCACGTCATGGAGTGGGACGAAGCCTCGCATTTCCCGCAGGAACTAATCCCCAAGCTCGCGGACCTCGGCTTGCTCGGCGTAATTTTTCCTGAAAAATACGGCGGCGCGGGCCTCGGTTACATCGAATACGTTATCGCCATCGAAGAACTTTCTCGCGTGGACGGCTCCATCGGAATCATCGTCGCCGCGCACAATTCGCTTTGCACAAATCACATCTACAAATTTGGCACCGAAGCGCAGAAACAAAAATACGTAGTCCCTCTCGCGCAGGGAAAAAAGCTCGGCTGCTGGTCGCTCACCGAACCCGAAGCAGGCTCCGACGCCGGCGGCACGCGCTCCACGGCCGTCAGCAACAACGGCGCGTGGGTGCTCAACGGCTCGAAAACTTTCACCACCAACGGCCACTACGCCGATTTCTGCGTCGCCATGGCCGTCACGGACAAATCAAAGGATTCCCACGGAATTTCCGCGTTCATTCTCGAAAAGGGCATGCCCGGTTTTCGCCCAGGAAAAAAAGAAAATAAACTCGGCCTGCGCGCCAGCGACACGTCCGAAGTAATTTTCACCGATTGCCGCGTGCCCGCCGATAATTTGCTGGGCGCCGAAGGCGAAGGATTCATCAACAGCCTGCAGATTCTCGATGGCGGCCGCATTTCCATCGCCGCTCTCGGCCTCGGCATGGCGCAGGGCGCATTCGAAGCCGCCACAAAATACGCGAAGCAGCGCAAACAATTCGGCAAAACCATCAGCGAATTTCAGGGCATTCAATTCAAGCTCGCCGACATGGCCACGGAAATTGATGCCGCGCGCCTGCTCACCTATCGCGCCGCGTGGATGGCCGATCGCGGCGATGCGCGCCTCACGCGCGAATCCAGCATGGCCAAGCTTTACACCAGCGAAGTCGCCGTGCGCGTCGCCAACGAAGCTCTGCAAGTTTTCGGCGGCTACGGCTTCATCAAGGATTATCCCGCCGAAAAATATTATCGCGACGTCAAGCTCTGCACCATCGGCGAAGGCACCAGCGAAATTCAGCGCCTGGTGATCGCGCGCCAACTCCTCGGTAAGCGATAATCGGCGGCGATGCCGGATACTCTCGATAACTGGGCGCAGCGAATCCGCGCGGGTGAAGTGCGCGCCATTTCTCGCGCCATCACCGCCATCGAAAATCACGATCCCGCCGCGGATGAATTGCTCCGCTCGCTTTTCTTCAGCACTGGCCGCGCCTACATGATCGGCGTCACCGGCGCGCCCGGCACCGGCAAAAGCACGCTCGTCGATCGCCTCGCAGCGCAGTTATCGCAAAGCAAGGCAAAACGGTCGGCGTTATCGCCGTCGATCCCACCAGCCCTTTCACCGGCGGCGCAATTCTCGGCGATCGCATTCGCATGCAGGGCCACTCGCAGCGACGAGGGAATTTTCATTCGCTCCATGGCCACGCGCGGATTTCTTGGCGGCCTCGCGCGCGCCACCGCAGATGTTTCGCTGCTTCTCGACGCGTCAGGCAAAGAAATCATCATCATCGAAACAGTTGGCGTCGGCCAGGACGAAGTGGACATCGTGCGCCTCGCGGATTGCACCCTCGTCGTTGTCGTGCCCGGCCTCGGCGACGACGTGCAAAATATGAAGGCCGGCCTGATGGAAATCGGCGACATTTTTGTCCTCAACAAATCCGAACGCGAAGGTGCCGATCGCGTGGAGCAACAATTGCAAGCCATGCTCCAACTCGCTCCCGATCGCTTCGGCTGGCATTCCGAAATCGTGCGCACAGTCGCAACAGAAAATCGCGGCGTTGACGCGCTCGTCGCGGGCATCGAACGATTCCGCAAGCACGCCGAAACCGCCCCGGAGCTGCGCGCGCGCGAAACCGATCACTGGCGCCGCCGCCTCATCGAAATGCTCGAATCGCGCTTGATCGAGCGCTTGCTCGGCAGCAAAGAAAGCGAAGCGCGCCTCACACATTTGGCGCAGCAAGTGGCCGCGCGAAAAACCGATCCCTACGGCGCAGTCGACGAATTACTTGCACGCGGCGCCGAAATAAAAAGTGGAATTCCACATTCATGAGACTCGGCGACATCGAAGTTCATCTGCTCACCGACGGCACCTTCCGCCTCGATGGCGGCGCCATGTTCGGCATCGTTCCGAAACCCATCTGGGAGCGCAAGTCTCCCGCCGACGATCGCAATCGCATTCTCCTCGCGATGAATGTTCTTCTCATTCGCGCGGCAGGGAAGTGGATTCTCGTCGAAACCGGAGCGGGCGATAAATGGGACGCCAAGCGCCGCGACATCTACGCCTACGAAGGCGCGCCGCGCTTGCTCGATAAATTAGTCGCCAATGGCGTCGGGCCCGATGCAATTGCAATCGTGCCCTCGACGATCCCTCTCCCCTCTGAGCGCCGTCCGCCCGGAGGACATGACGCGGCATGTCGTCGTGCGACAAGATGCCCTGCATGGCACCGGCTGAATCAACGTCTCCGTTCGGAGCCGACAGCTCCGCCACCGGCGCCAGCAAGAGGTTCTCCGGTCGGGTCGCCATCGTCACCGGTTCGACCGCCGATCCGAGCATCGGCCGCTCGTGCGCCCTGCGGCTGGCCCGCGAAGGTGCGTCGGTGGTGGTCAACGGCCGCAATGCGGACCGGGTGGCGTCGACCGAGGCCTCCTTCCGCGCCGAGGGTCTCAGCGCGGTCGGCGTCGCCGGATCGATGGACAGCGAAGACGCGGTGGAGCTGCTCACCGACCGCGCCGTTGACGCGTTCGGTCGGATCGACCTCCTCGTCAGCACGGTCGGTGGTGCCCCGCACCCACTCTCCTTCGATGCGATCAGCGAGGAACAGCTTCTCGAGACCTTCCGGCTCAACACGTGGCCGACCCTGGCCCTCATCCGCGCCGTGCTCGCGAAGGGGCTCAACCACAACGGCGGCTCCGTCGTCGCGATTTCCAGCGGATCACCGCGGAAGACCACCTCGTCCATGGTCTCCTACGCGGCCGCCAAGGCCGCGTCAACGCCATGACGCGGACCATCGCGGCCGACCTGGCGGGACAGGGCGTCCGACTGAACGCGGTCAGCCCCGGGCTGGTTCGCACCACGGCGACGCGGCCCATCTGGAAGACCGACGACGGCGCCGCCGCGGCATCGGCCCTCCCGCTCGGCCGGCTGACCCAGGCTGAGGACATTGCCGCAGCAGTGTGCTTCCTCCTATCCGACGACGCCCGGCAGATCACCGGCATCACCCTCGACGTCGACGGCGGGAACCACCTGTCGAGCGGATGGACGCCGATCCGCTAGCTACGGAGCTCTGAGCCCGGTCGACGGGAATGCCTGTTTCACCAGCCCCACCACCGAGGAACCGAGCCGCTCAATCTGCTCCCGCACCTGCTCGGGCTCCATGCCCGGAAGCTGCACCCGAAGGTTGAGCGCGTCGGCGCCGACTTCGACCAAGGTCCTCGCCAACTGCTCGGCCACCTCGCCCGGGTCGTCAGACCCGATCGTCTGGTCGGCACCGAACGCGCCGGCATCCGGGGCATAGCTCTCGTACACCGCTCGCTGGCTTTCAACCAAGCCAGACTTCACCTGGCCGAGCCAGGCCCGTCGGATGAGCACCTTGGGGCCGGTCCCACCGGCGTCGTCGAAGGCCCGGGTCAGACGGACCAGCCGTTCCGGTGCCGACATGCCCTCCATGAGGATGCCGACCCCGCACGCGGCCGCCCGGACGGCGGCGGCCACCGACACGGCGGCACTCACCACCGGCACTGGCGCGCTGCGACAGGCCAGCAGGGCCGGATCTCCTTCGAGCTGGCCCAACTCCTCTCCCCGCAACATGGCAGCCAGCCGGGGAAGCTCCTCCTTGAAGCTGTTCACTGCATCGGCCTGAGGCACGCCGGTCACCTCGAAGTCCAACGGGAGCGCCCCCGCCGCCACTCCGACCCCGACGCGACCGGGATGGCGGGCCTGCAGCCAGGCGACCTCCTCCGCCACCAGCGCTGTCGAGCGCAGCGGCAACAGCAGCGGCGCCGCCGCGGCCCAGCCCGTCGTTGTCTCCTCCAAGACGAAGGCGGCCATTTGCAGCGGCTGCGCCATGTAGCCGGCGAACCCGCCGTGGTGTTCGCTGGTCATCACCCCGTCGAAGCCGTTCTCCAACGCGAGGCGCGCCTGGGCGCAGACCTCACGAACGATGGCGTCGGCGGGAAGCTCGTTGTGCGGGTACAGCCGAATGGAGACCGACCCCGACCCGAACGGGCGAGAAGGCACCGACGAAGATGCGTCCGGGCTCGCACCGGCCTGTTCGCGGTCGTCGGTCTGCACTGCCAGAATCCTACGAGTCTCGGCCAGGCGCGATCCGAACGCAGGTCAGAGCCGATCCCCCTCCCTCTCGCCTTCGCAGACCGAACCTATGCTGCAGACGTCCGGCCATCGAACACCCTGTTGATCGAAAGCGTGCGTGTGGATCTCTCCTGCCGTTGGTTCGCCACCCGCCCCGAACGATCGCCGTGATCTGTACCTACGGACCCGACCCCGATCAGTACGCCGAGCTCCGCCGTCCAAGCGGGGATCCTCTCGGGGTCGCGGTGGTCATTCATGGCGGGTTCTGGCGTGCTGCCTATGACGCCTCGCTGGGACGGGAACTGGCGAGCGATCTCACCGCAAGAGGTTGGACGACCTACAACGTCGAATACCGGCGAGTGGGCGCCGGCGGTGGATGGCCGACCACGCTGCAGGACGTGGCGGATGCCATCGATCTGCTCTCCGAACTCGACCTGGACCTCTCGCGCGTGGTGGCGATCGGACACTCCGCCGGAGGACACCTGGCGGCGTGGGCGGCGGGGCGCCCGAGCCTGCCGACGGCAGCCCCGGGGTCCTCGCCGCGGGTCATGCTCACCGGCGTCGTGGCCCAGGCCGGGGTGCTGGACCTGCGCACCGGCGCCGCCAGGGGTGTCGGAGGCACCGCGATCCCGGAACTCCTGGGGGGCAGGCCCGAGGACGTCCCGGAACGCTACGACTGGGCGGATCCGATCGCCGCCGTGCCGCTCGCCGTGCCGGTGCTGTGCGTCCACAGTCGATCCGACGACTCCGTCCCTTTCGCCCAGAGCGAGGCCTACGTCGCGGCGGCGAGGCAAGCGGGAGGCGACGCCGAACTGGTGGAGTTCGACGGCGACCACATGGCGCACGTCGAGCCCGGGTCGATGGCGTGGCAAGTGGTCATCGGCTCGCTGCGTCGTTTCTTGGACCAGTAGCGCGGGGTCTACGGCGCGCGGGGTTCAGGGCGCGTGGGTTACTGCGCGCCGGGAGGCGTTCCTTCGCTCAGCTGTTCCAACTCGAGGACGACGTCGAGGGGTTGGTGCTCCCGAGCCAGAACATCGGCCATGCGAATGGCATTCCGCTTGTACTCGCCGTTGCCGAACACCTCGGCAATGGCGGCACCGATGTCCGTTGTGGAGGCGGAAGGCGAGAGTTGGACGCCTGCTCCTTGGGCGACGACGCACGCCGCCGTGGCGTCCTGGTCGCGCCCCATCGGAATGCACACCATCGGCACACCCGCGGCCAGCGTCTTGATGGTCGTCCCGTGCCCGCAATGGGAGACCACCAGAGATGCCTCTTTCAGCAGCTCGGCGTGGGGAACCGAACGCGCCACGGCCACGTTGTCCGTCGCAGTCAACGCATCGTCTTTGAGGGCGCGGCCGAGCGCCACCACGGCCCGCACCTCCATGACGGAAAGGGCATCAACGACCCGCTGCAGCAGGGATCCCTGGTTCTGGTAGATGGTGCTGAATCCCACCAGCACCAGTGGATCCTTGTTGCTCTCGGGCCAAGGCGACGTCCACGGTTCGATCCACACGGGGTCGTCGAGAATGGGGCCGACGTACCGCACGTTGCCCGGGAGGAAGGGCGACGCTGCATCGAGCGTCTCACTGCTGAGCACAAGGATCCGGTCCGAGGCCAGCAGTTGGTCATAGAAGTCGGCGAGCGGCGGCAAACCGTGCTCAGCCCGAGCCGCATTGAGATCGGGCAGACCCTTTTTGACCACGCGGTTGATGATCTTGAGGGCCCCAGGGTCGCCGGTACCCGGCGTCGGGACCATCCAGAGGTTCGGGACGAGCGCCGCAACAGGGAGTCCTGCCTCCTCCGCCGCGATCATGGCGCCGAACAGTTGCGAGTCCGGCACCACGGCGTCGGGCTGGAAGGTCGTGATGGCCGCGGCCGTGTCAGCAGCGAAGGCTGCGGCGGTGCCTGACTGCAGCAGATCGCGGATCCCCCGCACCACGTCGAGCGGCTCCTCGGTCTCCCAGTCGTTGCGGGTGTCGTCGGAGACGTCCATCTCCGTACGCTCCGTGCCTCGGCGCCAGGGTGTGAAGGTGCACCCCGCCGCTTCGGCCTCGTCGGCCAAACGCGTGGTCGCCCAGCACGTGGACCTGATGGCCGCGCTCGACCAGGCGCCTGCCGACGCCCACCTGCGGGGGCGTGTTGCCGCCACCGTCCCACATCGCCATGAGATATCGGCGCGGACGAGCGCTCATGCAGTGTCCCTGTCCTCGAGTCTCCGGCGGACCCGATGCCGAAAACAGACGGCCGTCAACGAGTCCGCACCATCAGTCGTACGGGAAGCCGGGAAAGTGCGATGCCCACCTCCCGGCAATACTCCGACATATCGGTCGGTGCCATCCACCGCTTGAGGTGGGGGTCGGTCCGGCGACCAGCGCAACGGCAGCGGAGATCGGTACTCAGCGGATGGTCCCCGCCCCGGGGATGAGCGGCAGATCCAAGGCGGTGGCCCACCCGGGAGGCAGGTCGTTGACGGCGGGCACGGCATTGAGGGCCCGCAGGCCAGTGGCCAGGCAGCCTGCCGCCGCGGCGTCGCGCCCGAGCCGTCGGTGAAACGGAAGGCCGTCTCCTGCGTGATCGACGGCGTGCCCTCGATTTCGACCCGGTAGACGTCGTCCTGGGTGCCCCGGGCCAGTCCGGTGCGGCGTCGGTGCCGACCCGGTTGACGTGCTCGAGGCAGATGCGGGGTTCACCCCTGTACATCCCGTTGATCGTGAAGTGGATGGCGGCCACCTCGCCGGCATTGATGACGCCCTTGGCGGTCGTGATGGGCACGTCCGTCACCCACTTGTCCCACGTGGAGGTGATTTCGTCGAGCTCAATACCGACGGCGTGCGCCATCATCGGCACCGTGGCGCCCCATGACATGACGAGGATGTCGGTGTGCTCGAGGAGCGGCGTGAACTCGGGGGGTCGGCCGATGCCCATTTCGTCCTCGTAGGCCCCCGTGTAATTGATGTAGTCCACGAGCTCGAGCGCCTTGACCTTCCGCACCTCGGCGCAGAGCCCCATGAGCGTCATCGGGAACAGGTCGTTGGCGAAGCCGGGGTCGATGCCGGTGGTGAAACAGGTGGCGCCGCCTTCGGCGCAGGCCTCGGTGATCGGGTCGATCCACGAGGGCGGGTTGAGCGTCATGTGGGGCCAGACCCACGGCGTCATGGCCGTCGAAGCACACATCGATGCCGGCCCGGAGGAAGGCGCCCATGTCGCTGATGTTGGCGTCGGCCTGTCCGGCCGTCGGCCCGTAGTGCACCAGGGCGTCGGGGCGGAGGGCGATCAGCGCATCAAGGTCGTCGGTGGCGGCGATCCCGATGGCCCCGATGCCGCAGATCTCGCCGGCGTCCCGGCCGACCTTGTCCTTGTCGTTGACCCCGACCCCGACCAGCTCGAAGTTCGGGTGGCGCAACACCTCGGGGATGACCATCTTCCCCACGAACCCCGTACCCCAGACCACGATCCTCTTCTTGTCTGCCATGGGTGACAGCATCGCACTTCGGCCGGAATCGCTCTCAGAAGGGCACCCAGCGCGTGGCGGACGCGCCCAGCCAGTCCAGCATCTGGCGACGCGTGGTCGGCCCGTGGGATTCCACGCTGAAGGCAGCGCACCCTCGTCACGGAACGCGGCGGCTTCCGAGATATTGGCGGTCAGCGGATCTTGGGTCAGCCCGCAGCGCACGGCGGTCGGGTCGACACCGAAAAGCGTGGCGGCATTGAGACCGAAGAGGCCCGCCTTCAGCTCGGCACGTCAGCGCGGGGTACTGGTACGCCTCCTGGAACTCGGGCGTGATCTCGAATGCCCGCATGGCCATGATCTGAGGCTCAGGGCTGCCGTACCAAATGGCGTCGGTCCCCCACATGACCGCTGCGCGCCCACCCGGCTCAAGAGCTTGCCGATGGCATGGGCGGCCTGGTCGGGCGTGGTCAGCAGCTGGCGCCACAGCGTGGCGATATCGACCCAGACGTTGTCATTCGGCGGGACGTTGTGGAGGTCGAGCGACCGAGCAGCGTGTCGATGCCGATGGTGGCGTTCGGGTCGTACGGGCTTTCCACCTGCGAGGGGTCCCAGGCGGCGTGGTAGATGACGAACTGCATGTCGGGGAACTGGCGGGACACGGCGACGACGTCGTCGGGGTGGTTGAACGGCGGGTCGAAGTTCACCAGCGGCAGGCCCTTGTGCGCCACGAAGACCTTGACCCCGAGGTCGTGCGCGTGCTGCACGGTGGGAGCCCGATGGTGGGGTCCTGCAGCGAGTAGCCCTGGCCGCTCGGGCTCCAGGCCGTGTACACCTTGAACGCGGCCGGCGGCCCCGTCGCCAACGCGCTCGACATCTCCTGGAGGGTCGCCTCCACCGGCCCGACGTTGGGGGCGATGATGTTCTCGACCAGGAGCCGGCTGGCGCCGCCGTCGGTCAGGCCCGCCGTGATCTGCTGGGTCCGCAGCGCCTCGGGGAACGGGATCGGGGCGTTGGACGGCCCCGAGTTGGGGACGTCGGTGAGCATCGCCATGGTCGTGTCGCTGGCCAGGAAGATGTCGTGCAGGTAGCTGGCCCGGTCGACGCAATCGAGCTGGGTGCTGTCCGTGCAGCCGGCGGGGAACATGGAGAGGACGAGCGACGTCGTCTCGGGGGCGTCGTCGACCCACGGCCCGGTCGGGATCACGTGGTGCGTGTGCACGTCGAAGATGAACTCGGTACCGGTCAACGCCTGCTCGCAGGCGGCCGTGTCCTCGGGGGGCGGCACGTTGAACCGTCCACCCCTTCCCCGGGCGGCGGTCGCCGCTTGCGGATGCGAGGCCGGCGGCGAGCCGCAGCCCGCGAATTCGAAAACGGCGAGTGACGCCGCCACGGCGCCGGCGCCCTGCAGGAAGCGGCGGCGGTCCACCCCACGCCGCCGGGCCGCGCCGTCGATCGACTCCCGGATCAGCGCGGTGACCTGGCGGTCCTCGGCGCCGCGGCCGCGGGGACGAACTCACCGTTGGAGACGGGTCCGGCCTCAGTGGCAGCTGGTCGTCGGGCCGGTCACGCAGGCGACGGGAGAAGGAGCCGATGCCAGCCATGACCGGAGGTTACGCCCGGCATCGCCGATTTGAAGGGCGCGTGCCCTCAGGTGCGCCGGCGGCGCCCACGGGCGCGACAGCACGCTGCGCACCATGGGCTCGAAGGTCGACAGGGGCTCCGACGGGTAGCCCGGGTCGAAGGAGACCTCGTCCCAGTTGGTCGTGAAGTCGACACACGCCTGGTAAGTACGGGCTGTCCCTGTACTGGTCGCGGGCATTGGGGTCGAGGCCCAGATGCGCGCGTAGAAGTAGGTCTGGAAGATGGCGTGGTGCGCCAGGACCCAGTGGTTCTGCTCCGAGATGAAGGGGCGGAGAATCGCCGCCCCCACCTCGCCGTGGTTGAGCGGTCCGAGCGTCTCGCCCACGTCGTGGAAGAGCGCGCAGACGATCAACTCCTCGTCGGCGCCGTCGCGCATGGCCCGGGTGGCCGTCTGCACGCTGTGCTCCAGCCGGTCGACGGGATAGGCGGCGTCGCCCTTAGGCTGCTCAGCATGGAGAGGAGGAGATCGGGGAGCTTGGCCAGGTTGCGTTCGTGCACCTGCCGCATGACCTGGAAGTCGGCGTCGGTGCCGTCGTCGAGGCGGTCGAAGTGCATCTTGCCCACGCGTCGTCGGCCATCGGGGCATTGTACAAAGCCGGACCGGCTGGCCCGAGCACCCTGCGATCGCAGTCGCAACGGGCGTCGGACCGCCCGGCATCCGGGCCGGCGCCGTGACAGCTACCGCAACTCAGGCACGCGCGCCGACGCTGCCGATACGTGATACTGTGAGCACTGGGTCGAACCCAGGTCACGGGACCCCTGGCGCTGGTACCCGCCCCACCGGGCGATCCTCCTCCTGGGCGTCGTGCTGACCCTCATCGCGCTGGCCGGGGCGTTCTTGGGCGTGGCCAACGCGACCCAGGCCGAGTCGCTCAACGCCCAGCTGACCCAGCGCTACCTCGTGCTGCTCCCGCCGGTCCGACAGATGCGCGGCTTCGGCGGCGGCCTTCCAGGTCGCTGGCCGACCGAGGCCTTCACCAACGCCGCGCCGGCCAGCCACGATGGTGGCCGGAGGCGGAGACGGACGCCAACGCCATCAACAAGGCGTACGCCACCCTGCAGCGCCTCCTCGTCCACGCCGGACAACGCCGACCTGGCGCCCCACCTGGCCGGCCCGGATGGCGGCGTACGTCGCCGCGCAGGCCAGCCTCGGTGCCTTCCTGGCCGGCGAGGTGCGCGACGCCGCAGACCGCGCAGCTGGCCGCGGCGGAGGAGGGCCGCCGACGCGAACCTCGACACGACCCTGGCCACCTTGCAGACGACCATCTCGAACCGTCTCGCGCGACGGCCGAGCAGGCGCACGCGGCCGCCAGCCGCGCCCGGGTCGAGCCTCCTGTGGTCCATCGCCATCGGCCTGGCCATCGCCGGCACCGTCATCGCGGTCCTCACCCGGCACGCGCTGTCGGTGGAGCGCGAGCAGGCCACGGCAGGACGCCGTGCAGTCCGACCTGGCCCGGCGGATCGAGTTCGAGGCGAGCCTGCAGACCGCGCTGGAGATGTCGAAGGCCGAGGCATCCGTCTTCGACCTGGTGTCGGAGGCGCTCAGCCAGGCTGCTCCTGGCATGCGGTCCGAGCTGCTGCTGGCCGACTCCAGCACGGCCCACTTCCGCCAGGTGCTCGTCAGCAGCGAGCAGGCGGACGATGTCGGCTGCGGCGTCATGTCCCCCGACGACTGCCCTGCCGCATCGCGGGCCCGGACCATGGTGTTCCCCCAGAGCACGGCGCTCGACGCCTGCCCCCACCTGCGGGGCCGGCGCTGCTCCGCCTTGTGTGTCCCGATGAGCATCGGCGGCAGCTCCATGGGGGTCTTCCACGTGACCACGGAGGACGGTGCGCCACCCTCGGACGCGGTACAGGCGAACGTCGAGGTGGTCGCCCGCCGGGCATCGGAGCGGTTGGCGATGCTGCGCGCCTTCGAGGTCTCCCAGACCCAGGCCAACAGCGACTCCCTCACGGGCCTGATGACGCGGCGGAGCCTGGAGGCGGCCGTCCGGGAGCTCCCCGCCACCGGCACGCCGTACGCGGTGGCCTACGGCGACCTCGACCATTTCAAGAAGTTGAACGACGCGTTCGGGCACGCCACCGGCGACCGCGCGCTGCGGACCTTCTCCCAGGTCCTCCGGGACTCGCTCCGTCCCGTCGACATCCCGTGCCGCTACGGCGGCGAGGAGTTCGTCATCGTCCTCCCCGATTGCCCGCGTGGAGGAGGCGCGCCAGGTGCTGGAGCGTGTGCGCGAACGCCTGGCCGACCGGATCATCATCGCGGCGGTCCCGCCTTCACCGTCAGTTTCGGGCTGGCGTCGTCCGACCAGGGCGGGGACTTCGACCATGTCGTCTCACTGGCCGATGCCGCGCTGCTCAACGCCAAGGCCGGAGGCCGGGACCAGATCGTCGTCTCGGAGGGACCCGCTCCACCGGGCCCGACCCGGCGCCGTGAGCGTCCGGCTGGAGCCGAGGCCGCGGCAACGGGGACGCCGCCCGAGGCCGCCTCCGGGAGCACCAGCACATAGCTGAGCTCGGCGGGCGCTCGGCTGACTCAGTGCGGCGTAGAAGGCGAGATAAGCGCCAGTCGGAGCTCAGCCCGAGCCGGCGGCCACCTTGGCGTTGCCCAACGCCGTGGTGGCGCTGCTCGAAATGAGGAAGCCGTCCCCGTTGGCCAGGGTGCACTTCATGCCCGCCGTCGACGAGGCACAGGTGAAGGGCCCGAGTGTGATCGACTGGCCGTAGGCCAGCGTCGGCGTGTTCACGCCGGCGTTGGAGAGGCAGTTCACCCCGGTGCACTCGTTCAGGCGTGCTGTCCGTCGTCAGCGTCACCGACTTCGGCGGCGAGAGGGTCAGGCAGAGCGTGCTGGTGATGGCGCTCGGGCCGAAGTTGTTGTCGATCTCGCAGCTGATGTTCTTCGACGGGGAGAAGAACTCGGTGCTCGTCGACGTCTGCGGGACCAGCGTGCCCGACGTCTGGGTCGTGCTCGACGTGGTGCTGGCGGCGAGGTCGTCGATGTCGTCGTCGTGCTGGCCGAGGCGTGGAGGTGGTCGAGGACGAGCTCGAGGTCGGGCTGCTCGAACAGGCCGCCAGCGCCAGGGCGCAGGCCGGAAGGACCAACAGGCGGATCGACCACGTGCGCAAGCGCTGTGGGCACGCTGCAGCCTACGGCGGCGGCCACTGGAAATGGGGGTTCTGCACAGGAGCGTTGTGCGGCCGGAGGGCGACGGTGCCCGAATTCAGGACGCGGGCGGGCACCGTCCCGATCACCGAGGCGCGCTCCATGGAGCGGCGCTGGGGCCAGTAGTCGCTCGAGGCGTAGTGCTGCACGGCCCGGTTGTCCCAGAACGCCACCGCGTCCTTGGTCCAGGTGAACCGGCACTGGTGCTCGGGGGCGTCGGCCTGACGGCACAGACGGTCGAGCAGCGCCAGGCTGGCCTCGCGGTCCAGTCCCTCAATGTGGCTGACGAAGGGGCGGTTGACGTAGAGGTGCAGCTTCCCGGTGGCCGGGTGGGTGCACACCACCGGGTGGCGCACCGGCGGGTACTGCTCCTGCGCCTTCCGGCGCTCTTCGGCGGACATGGAGTGCCCGAACGTCTGGGTGAAGTCGTGCACCGCCTGCAGCCCGTCGATCTCGTCCTTCGTCGCCTGGTCCAGCCCGTCGTAGGCGGCGTACATGTCGGAGAACAGCGTGTCGCCGCCGGCGTCCGGCACCGACACGGCGTGCAGGATGGCGCCCATGGACGGGCAGCTCGCGCCAGGTCACGTCGTGGTGCCACGAGTTCTCGTAGCCGCTCACCTCGGCCGTCTTCTCGAAGCGGACCAGCTCGGGCTCGCCGGTGTTGGACGGGAGGAACGGGTGGACCTCCAGGTCGCCGAAGCGGCGGGCGAAGGCCACGTGCTGGTGCGGGGTCCATCGGCTGGTCCCGGAAGAAGATGACCTTGTAGTCGTAGAGCGCCTGGCGCAGCTCGGCCACGACGTCGTCGGGCAGGGCAGCGGTGAGGTCGACGCCCGAGATCTCCGCCCGACGGTGGCGCCGAGCTGGCGCGCGTCGAAGTGGCGCCACCGCAACGCCGCCAGGCGGTCCCGCTCCGCCGCCACGTGGGTGAACGGCCCGACCGCGATGGTGTAGCCCGGAAGGCGGAAGGCGCCGGGCTGCTTCGAGGCTGCCGTCGTCGTCATGGTCCGTACTGTACCGAACTGCGTTTCGCCCGCCGGCGACGGACGCCCGGGACCTTTCTTATACTGACACGGATGAGCACCGCACGAGGGCCGACAGTGCGACCCAGAGTGCGGTGCGGCGAGCCGTGCTGGAGGCGACGGAAGCCGACGACCGGTTGCAGGTGACCCACACCGTCGCCACGCACGGGTGGGGTGACGTCCTCTACGTCGACGTCTACGCGCACTCGCGCGGCCAGCACCCTCGGCGACCTCAACCCCGAGCTGCGCCAGGCCGTGGCCGAGGTGGCCGACCAGCCGTACGAGCGCGTCACCATCAAGTGGCGCCTCAGCAACGAGCCGGACGTCAGTCGGCCGCGATGGCGGCCAGCACGTCGAGCTTGGCGGCCCGGCGGCCGGCCAGCTGGCCGCAATCAGGCCGAGCAGGGCGGCCAGGACCAAGAAGATCACCAGGCTCGGGAACGGCACCACGATGTCGGTGATGCCCTGCGACTTGAGCGACCAGGCCAGCGCGATGCCCAGCCCGGTCCCCACGATGATGCCGATGACGGCGCCGAAGACGGCAGGATCACCGACTCGGAGCGGATCATGGCGCGGATCTGGCGGCGCTTCATGCCGACGGCGCGCAGGAGGCCGATCTCGTGCGTGCGTTCGAAGACCGAGAGCATGAGCGTGTTGACGATCCCGATCAGGGCGATGATCACGGCCAGGGCGAGCAGCGCGTAGACCAGGCCGAGCAACTGGTTCACCTGGCTGCTGTGACTGTCTCGAACTGGGCCTGGGTCTGGATCTTCAGGTTCGGGTAGGCCGTCAGCGCGTGCGTGACGCTCTGCTCGACCCCGGGACTGCCGTCGGTCTTCAGCAGGACGGCGACGGCAGCTCGTTCTAGAAGTGGGAGAGGAAGAACCCGTCGCCGACGAGGTAGCTGCCGATCAGCTGGTTGGCCTTGAAGACGCCGCCGATCCGCATGGTCGAGTCCGCCCGTCTTGGCGAACTTCACCGGCACGACGTCGCCGACCGCCAGGTGCTTCGAGTTGGCCGTCGTGCGTGTCGATCAGCAGCTCGCCGTCGGCCAGCGTCGACGACGATGCCCGTCGGTCATGTTGAGGATCACCGTGTCGGACAGGTTCGTGGTCGAGACCGCGGTCAGGTTCTGAGCGACCCCTGGACCTCGAACTGGTCCTGGTAGACGGTCGACGACGCCGTGACCCCGGTGACCGCGGCCGCCGTCGGCGCCACGGCGTTGCTGAAGCCGCCCTGCGCGTTGTTCGGCGTCGGTGACGATCAGGTCGGCGCTGATGGCGTTGTCCACGCTGCTCGTGGCCGACCGCGACAGCGAGGCGCCGAACACGGCGATGGCCGAGACGAGGGCCAGGCCGACCATGAGGGCCGACGCCGTCTGCGCCGTGCGCCGCGGGCTGCGCATGGAGTTCTCGCGGCCCAGCCGGCCCGACATGCCGAGCAGGCGGGCCAGCGGGCGGCCGATGACGCTCGCCATCGGCCGCGCCACCGCCGGCGCCAGCCGGGCGACGCCGATGAAGATCAGGACGGCCCCGAGGCCGACCAGGGCGATGGCCGGCGCGGTGAGCCCGACGGCCAGCAGCGACCACCCCGGCCAGCGTGATGCCGACGCCCCAGGATGAAGCGCCGGCGCAGCGGGATCTCGTCCTCGGTCTGCTGCTCGGACACCGCGGCCACCGGGGCGATGCGCACGGCGCGGCGGGCCGGGCTGATGGCCGAGACCACGGTGACGCCGACGCCGACGACGAGGCAGACGATGACGGTGCGGGCCTCGAAGACCAGCGGGCCCGACGGCAGCGTGACGCCGAACCCGCTGAGCAACGCTTCGAGCCCGAGGGCGGCCAGCACCCCGAGGCCGAGGCCGATCAGCGACGACACCAGCCCCACGATCGCCGCCTCGCCGAGGACGGAGCGGAACACCTGGCGGCGGCTGGCCCCGACGATGCGCAGCAGGGCCAGCTCGCGCGTGCGCTGCCCCACAATGATGGAGAACGTGTTGAGGATGGTGAACCCGCCCACGAAGAGCGCGATGAAGGCGAAGACGAGCAGCGCCGTGTTGAAGAAGCCCAGCGCCTGGCTGATGGCGCTCGTCGCCTCGTTGACCACGGTCTGACCGGTCACCACCTCGACGCCGCGGGGCAGCGCCCGCGCGATGTCGCGCTGCACGGTCGCCTTGTCCGCGCCCGGCTGGGTGACGACGTTGATGGTGTCGAACTTGCCCACGTCGCCGAGGAGCGCGCTGCGCGGTCGGCAGTGTCGAAGGCGGCCAGCGTCGCGCCGGCCAGGTTGTTGGCCGTCCCGAAGCGCGCGAGCCCGGTGATGGTGAAGGTCTCGGGTGGGCCCTTCGAGCAGGATCCGCACGTGCTGGCCCACCTTGAAGTCGTACTTCTGCGCCGTCCCGAGGTCCATGACCACGTCGTTCGACGTCGTCGGCGGCGTGCCCTGGGCCAGGCGGAGCGGCGGAGATCTGCGGGTCGGGGTCGAAGGAGAACCCGAGGGTCGGCGCGCCGCCGTTCGTGATGGCCTTGCCGTCGGGCGCGATGTACTGGGCGTAGCCCGTCACCGAGCCCTCGGCGGCCGCGACGCCCGGGCACGCCCTGCACCGTGGCCACGCAGCGACTCGGGGATGGGGTTGCGCGTCGCCGTTGCCGCCGCTGCCGAGCTGCGCCACGCCGCGCACCTGGAAGTCGATGTTCTGGTAGATGTTGCCGAACAGCGTGTTGAACGTGTTGTGCAGGGTGTCGGTGAGGACGAACGTGCCGGCGATGAAGGTGACGCCGAGCACGATGGACAGCGCCGTGAGCGCCAGGCGGAGCTTGTGCGCCAGCAGCCCCTTGATGGTCACCCGCCACATGTCAGGTCCCCAAGGTCCGGATGCGCTCCAGCACCGAGTCGGCGCGTCGGTGCGGCAGAGCTCGTCGACGATGTTGCCGTCGGCCAGGAAGACCACCCGGTCCGCGTACGGCGCGCCGTGGGGGTCGTGGGTCACCATGACGATCGACTGACCGAATTCGGTCACCGAACGGCGCAGGAAGGTCAGCATCTCGGCCGTCGAGTTCGAGTCCAGGTTCCCGGTCGGCTCGTCGGCGAAGACCAGATCGGGCCGGTTGATCAGGGCCCGGGCGCAGGCGCACCGCTGCTGCTGGCCGCCCGACAGCTCGCCCGGGCCGGTGCGACAGCCGGTCGGCGATGCCGAGCTGGTCGACCAGGTAGTCGAACCACTCCTTGTCGACCTTCCGCCCGGCCAGGTCCACCGGCAGCGTGATGTTCTCGCCGCCGTGAGCGTGGGGACCAGGTTGAAGGACTGGAAGACGAAGCCGATGTGGTCGCGCCGCATCTGCGTCAGCCCGGCGTCGTCGAGGGCCCCGATGTCGAGGTCGCCGACGAAGGACTGCCCCGACGTCGGGCGGTCGAGCCCGGCCATGCAGTGCATCAGGGTCGATTTTCCCGATCCGGACGGTCCCATCACCGCCGTGAAGCGACCGCGCTCGAACGTGACGTCGACGCCGGCGAGAGCATGGACCGTCGCCTCGCCCGTCCCGTAGGTCTTGGTGAGACCGACGGCGTACGCCGCCGGCGAAGCCGGACGTTGTGCTGCCGGTGCTTGTTCGGTGAGCGCCACGCTGCCTCGTTTCTTCGATGTCAGATGGACGGCGGACTCCATACGGCGAGTGTGACGGCGCCGGGCCCGACCGTGAATCCGGCATGACCCTGGTCCGACCCCGAACGCACCACCAAGAACTCAGGGATCCCCCGATGGCGAGGCCGAACTCACGCCTTTCCGGCGAGGCGAGGCGTGGCGCTGCCGGTGCTGTGTCGGTGGGCGTCACCATGCCTCGATTCGTCGGTAGGGGTGCACGGAGGATTCGGGGTCGGTGCCCATCTCTCCCGCGGGCGACCGCTGACATACGGTAACCGCGCCGCCCCCGGCGTCCTGACAGAGAGCAGACGCGGACGCCGACCACTTCGGGCACGGGCCACGCCGGACCACTACCCTGAGCGCGCACCAGCAGGTGAGGCATGTGAGCTACCCGGGGGGGCACGTTCGCCAATGCGGCATGACGCCATGAGGAAGGGCCTGAGTCGCTGAGCACTCACCTGCGGTTGCCAGGGCGCACCTCCACTGCAGTGGCGGCCGTCGTGTCCGTCGGTGCAGTGCTCGTCATTCAGCTGGTCCTCTTCCCGGTCCCGTTCGGGGTGTGGCTCCAGGGCGCCGTGCTCGGCCTCCTCGGTTCCCTCATGGCGGTCGGCCTCGGGCTGACCTACCGCCTCAACAAGGTGATCAATTTCGCCCAGGGCGACCTCGGCACGGCGCCCGGCCGTGCTGGCCGTCGGCCTGGTCGCCTTCTCGGGCGTCAACTACTTCCTCGGCCTGGCCACCGGCCTGGTGGCCTGCCTGCTCCTGACGGCGACGGTCGAGATCGTCGTGGTGCGGCGGTTCCGGCGCTCGCCGCGGCTCATCCTGACCGTGGCCACCATCGGGCTGTCCCAGCTCCTGGTCGTCCTGAGCCTGCTGATCCCGCGGATCTGGGGTCAGACCCCGATCGCCAGTGCGACGGTCTCGTTCCCCTGGCACTTCGCCTGGCACATCGGGCCCGTCGTCTTCGACGCCGACGACCTGGTGGCCGTCATCGTGTCGGTGGCGTGCCTGGACGGCGTGTCCCTCTGGTTCACCCGCAGCGACATCGGGCTCGCGGTGCAGGCCGTGGGCGACCGGCGCGACCGGGCCTCCATGCTCGGCATCCCCGTCGGGCGACTGCAGTCGGTGACCTGGGTCGTGGCCGGCGTCCTGTCGTTCGTCAGCATCTTCTTCCAGGCCGACCATCCTCGGGCTGCCGCTCGATCCCACCTACGGGCTGACCGCGCTGGTCACCGCGCTGGCCGCGCTCGCCCTGGGCAACTTCACCGAGCTGCCCGTCATCGCCGCCTCCGCCGTCGCGCTCGGCATCCTCCAACAGGGGGTGGCGTGGAACGACCCGACCAACCCCGCCCTCGGCCTGGCGGTCCTGGCCGGCGTGGTGTTCGCCGCCATTGTGGTGCGCCAGCTGCTGGCCAACCGCACCGACCGCGAGGCCGAGTCGTCCCTGGCGCTGGCCGGTAGCGTGCGCGACCTGCCCGCGTCGCTGCGCGAGCTGACCGAGGTGCGGGTCGGGACTCCCGTCGGAGCGCTAATCGCCTTCGCCGCCGTCTGCCACGCTGCCACTGTGGATGGGCCCGGGCGAGCTGATCCGCGGGCTCGGCGCTCGTCGTGCTGGCCATCGTCGGCTGCTCCGTCGTCGTGCTCACCGGATGGTCGGGCCAGGTAAGCCTGGGTCAGATGTCCTTCGCCGCCGTCGGCGCCACCGTGGGCGCCGTCGCGCTGGTCGACTGGCACTGGGACCTGAGCCTGACCCTCCTGCTGGCGGGAGCCGCGGCCGGCGTCGTCGCGGTGGTGGTCGGCATCCCCACCCTGCGGCTGGACGGGATGTTCGCGGCCGTGACCACGCTGGCCTTCAGCCTGGCCGCCTCGGGCTACCTCCTCGTGCGCGAGGAGTTCTCCTGGATCCCCCAGGGCCAGCTCGGAACCCCCTACCTGTTCGGGATCGCCATCACCTCACAGTCGGCCGTGTTCGAGCTCTGCCTGGGCGTCCTCGTGCTGGTACTGATTGCCCTGCACGGGCTGCGCCACAGCCGAACCGGACGCGTGCTGCGTGCCCTGCCCGCCAACCAGCGGGCGGCGGCGGGGTACGGGGTGCGCGTCGATGTGGGCGAAGCTCACCGCCTTCGCCGTCTCGGGCTTCATCGCCGGACTGGCCGGGTGCCTTCTCCTGGTGGTGAACCAGCAGTACGAGGAGACGTCGTTCCTGGTCCCGGTGAGCCTGATCGTCTTCACCTCCACGGCCGTCGGTGGGCTGGGCTCGGCCTTGGGCGCCATCCTCGGCGCCGCCATCGTCGAGGGCAGTGCGGTGTACCTGCCGCCGAGTTGGCAGCTCTTTCCCGTCCGCACTCGGCGTGCTCCTGGTCCTCATCCTCTTCCCTCGTGGGCTGGCCGGCCTCTGCTACGACCTGCGCGACTGGGCCCTCGAGGGGCTGGCCCGGCGCACGCGGCGACCGTGGAGCGGGCGTCGCCCGGCCCGATCGAAGGGGCGCTGGCGCCGTGAACCGGCTCGTCAAGCTCGCTGGTGGCGCCTCGCTGTTCCCGCTCGGGAGTGCTCTTCACGATTGAACTGCTCGACCAGGCCACCCAGAGCGCGTTCAACATCTTGACGCCCGAACATCCGTGACGCCTTCCATTTGACCAACGCCGGCATCCTGCTGATCGTCGCCATCGCCGGCGCGGCCGCGCTGGCCTTCACGCTGCCCGTCGCCGTGCTGGCCGACCGCACGAACCGGGTGCGCATCGCGCTCGGCCGGCGCGCTGGTCGGCGCCGCGTTCTCCATCGGCCTCGGCGTCGCCCAGGGCGCCGTGGTCGCCACCATCATGCTGGTCGGCGTCTCCATGGGGCAGGCCGTCATCTTCCCCACCCACAATTCGCTGCTGGCCGACTACTACCCCGTGCCG
>CAWAVH010000016.1:0-4914 GCA_963785395.1 uncultured Acidobacteriota bacterium
TTCGTCACACTTATCTGAGTCAGCCCATTTTCGCGTTCGTACAGCACGTAGAAATTCTTGAAGAAATCTGTGTCCTCAAGCATCACCGTCTTGCGATCGGGAATAATCTCCTGCCAGTTCGCGCGTTGCGGGCTCGCAACTGGCGCTTTCACCAGCCGGAAATTTCGTCCCGTGTCGTTCGCGCGGATGTAGAAAAACGCTCCGTTGTGATCCGGGTAGTACTCCACGTCCTGCTTCCGCGGCTCCATTAATTTCCATTCGGCCATCGGCTCGTTTGCTGGGACATACCGGGCTTCGCTTGTAGTATGGCTCGAGATGTATAAAAGAATGTAAGCGTTGCTGCGCGTCTTTCCCGCCGCCACGTTAAACCGTTCGTCTTTCTCTTCGTACAGCAGGGCGTCCGCCCCAGTAGTGCCCAGCGCGTGACGATAGAGTTGATTCTGTCTCTTCGTCACCGTGTCTTCCGTCGTGTAAAAAATTGTCTTGTTGTCGTTCGCCCACGCCACCGAACCTACCCGCTCCGCGTGATCGGCCAGCGTTTTCCCCGTCTGCAAATCCTTCACTGCTAGCGTGTACTGTCGGAATCCCGTGTTGTCCGTCGTGTACGCAAGCAAATTTCCGTCGTCGCTCACGTTAAACGCGCCGAGACCATGAAGTCATGGCCCTTCGCTAGCTCATTTTGATCCAGGATCACGTCCTCCGCCGCGTCCATCGATCCTTTTCGACGGCAGAAAATCGGATACTGTTTGCCCGCTTCCGTGCGCGAGTAATACAGGTACGCGCCCATTTTGTACGGCACATTCACGTCGGTTTCCTTGATGTGGCTCAGCATCTCGTTGTACAGCCGCTTCTGAAATTCCTCAGTTGGCTTCATTACCGAGTAAATCAGCGTATGCATTTTCCTTTTCCAGGTATGCAGCCACTTCAGGATTTTGCTTCTCTCGCAGCCAGTAATAATCATCCACTAATTTTCGGCCGTTAATTTCTGTCACCTTGGGTTCCTTTTTCGCGATGGGAGCGTCAGCGGTCCGCGATTGCAGCGCATCAGAAAGCGTGAACCAGTAAATTAGCCCTGCGATCGCCACTAATCCGCGGCGCGCTGGAATATTTTTCATGGGAGACGCTCCTGGAATCTGCATGTAAATCAGTCGCAGGAGTATACCCGCACTTCTCCACGCGACGAAATATCCAGCCGTCGCAAACGGCGCCGCAAGTCGCCTTCAGAAATATTGTCTGTACAAATTGAGGATTTGTGCTAACACGCCGCGCACATCTGCGGCTCGTGGAAGCTTTGCGACGTCGGCGAATCGAGGACGATACAGCCCTGGTTATGATCTGGACCGGGATGCCTCGGCCCGATCGCGAATACAGATTTTCTGTCGTGCACTCGTTTGGCCATTACAATTACAAAATGGCGGACGGCAGCATTGTTGAGGTCACTCGCCATCAGGAACTCAGCGAGAACGGATCTACCCGCATGATTCACGTCGAACAATATTGGCCGAAAGGCAGACCGTATGACGGTGACTACCTCGTGGAACGGTGGGAAAAGCGGCGCCTCCGCGGCCTAAGAGTTTCGATGCGATCACTTCGCTCACAATTTTTTCGGGACCGATTTCGATTGCGCGGCGCAGCGCTTCGTAGCCGCCCGATTGGCGGTAATCGTCGAGGCTCGCTGGATTCACCTTTCCAATGCGGCGGAGCAGACGAAGTTGCGGGCTCCCGAATTGAGGAACCGAACTTTGCACAGTGGGTGTTACCGATCGACTCGGTGACTGGCCCAACTCAGCATCGTGCAATGCAGACTGAATCGATTTCGCGTTCGCCGGAGCAATCGCTAGTTCACGAGGATTTTCGTCCGCGGCGGAAATTAGCGCAGCAGGCGCGCGCTCGCACAATCCCAAGCACGGACTGCGCAGCCAGGTCACTCCATCTTGCGCGCTGGGAGATCCTGCCGTGCCAAATTTCTTTTCCATCTCCGCGCACACTGTGTCTGCGCCGCGAGTAAGGCAAGCGATGTCGTCGCAAACGTACGCGACGATCGGCGCGCGCGGCGAGAGAGAAAACATTTCGTAGAACGACGCCACGCCATAAATTTCCGCCGGCGGCAGATTCATACGCACCGCGACGTAATTCAACGCGCCTGCGCTGATCCATCCAACGCGGGATTGAATTGCGTGCAAAACGGGAAGCAGCAAATCGCGGCCAAATTCATTTCCAAATGCGGCGTGGCCATCTGTTGCGGAGCGAGCACCGCCTTCCCATCCAGATTTTGGCGCGCCGAGCACGCCATCAACCGCCGTTTTCTCGATGCTTGTTGGCCGGTCTTGGGTGAGGTGCAGGTCCACTCAGAGCTCTTGATATTTTTCGATGCGAATCGCGGTCGCTTTAAATTCGGCCGTGCCAGATTTGGGATCGATCGCGTCAATCGTCAAATCGTTGGTCGCCACTTGATTGTGGAAATGCGGCGTCAGAAAAGCAAGCCCCGCGCGAAGTCCCGAATCAAATCGCACCGGAGCGACCACCGATCCGCGACGCGAACTGATCCGCACTTTCTCACCTTCGCGAAGATCGTACCGCGCGCCATCTTCCGGCGAAAGATCCAGCGCTTCGGCACGCCGCAGCGGCGAAGTATACCGTTCCGTCTGCACTCCGCTGTTGTAAGAATCCAATCGGCGGCCGGTGGTCAGACGAATCGGATATTGCTCGTTCAATTCGTCTACGGGCGGCTCAAACTCGGCAGCCAAAAATGGAGCACGAGGGCCAAGCACAGGCCGCTCCCACAAACGGCCGTGAAGAAACATTTCGCCCGGGTGATTTTCGTCGAAGCAGGGCCACTGAATTCCGCCGAGTTTTTCGAGGCGCGGGTAGCTCATTCCCGCATTCATCGGGCTCAGAGAGCGCAACTCATTCCAGATTTTTTCGGGATCAGCGGTTCCCCAATCGTGTCCCAGCCGCTTTGCCAGCTCAAAAATAATTTCCGTATCGTCGCGGACGCCTTCAGGAGGCGGCACAGCTTTGCGCACGCGCTGCACGCGGCGTTCACTGTTTGTGACGGTGCCTTCGCTTTCGCACCAGCCCGCGGTGCCCGGCAGCACAACTTCCGCGAGTTCAGCGGTGTGCGTGTAGAAAAGGTCTTGCACGACCATGAATTTCAAATCTTGCATCAGCTTGATCGCGTAGTGACGATCCGCTTCTGAATCCGCGGGATTTTCACCCAGCACATACAGCGCAGTGAGTTCGCCGCGCTCCATCGCGCGGATCATGTCGCTGACGTGCCAACCGCGCTTCGGCGGAATTTTCACACCCCAGGCTTTCTCAAATTTTCCGCGGAGTTCATCATTTTCCACGTGCTGAAATCCAGGAAGGCGGTCGGGAATCGCGCCCATGTCTCCGCCGCCCTGCACGTTATTTTGTCCGCGAAGAGGATTGATGCCGCTGCCGTAGCGGCCAACGTGACCGGTAAGCAGCGCTAGATTAATCAGCGCGGTGACATTGTCTACGGCGTTGTGATGTTCGGTGATGCCCAGCGTCCAGCAAAGTTCCGCGCGGGGAGCTTTCGCATACGTGTGAGCCACCTCGCGGATAGCCGCTGCGGGCACGCCGGTCTCGCGCTCGGCACGCTCCAGCGTATATTTTTCCACCAACGCTTTGTAAGCTTCGAAGCCGCTCGTGGAATTTTCGATGAACTCTTTGTTTGTGAGGCCAGCCGCAATAATCTCCCGGCCTATCGCATTCGCCAACGAAATATCCGAGCCCACATCGAGGCCGAGCCATACATCGGCCCACTGCGCGGAACCTGTGCGGCGCGGATCGATAACGAAAAGTTTTGCGCCGTGGCGCAACCCCTTCAGAAGGTGATGGAAAAAAATCGGGTGCGTCTCGCGGGCGTTCGAGCCCCACAGAAGAATCACATCCGTCTCTTCAATTTCGCGGTAGGAGCTGGTGCCGCCTCCCGCGCCGAATACCGCCGCCAGACCGGCGACGCTGGGGGCGTGTCAAGTGCGGTTGCAGCTATCGATGTTGTTGCTGCCGATCACCGCGCGAACGAATTTCTGCGCGGTGTAATTCAGCTCATTAGTTGTTTTTGAGCAACTGAACATTCCGAACGTGCGCGGCCCGCGGAGAGCGACTTCGCTGCGGATGCCTTCGGCGACGCGATCGAGAGCTTCTTCCCACGTCGCGGGACGATGCTTACCGTTTTCACGGATTAATGGAGTGGTGAGCCGGTCGCCTGGAGTCTGTCGCACAATTCCACCTCGGGTGGGCAAACAATTTAGAAAGCCTATGCAAGTTTGCCCCTCAATGTTAGCGCCAATCGCGGGCCCACTCCAGCGGTCGCACGATATTTCTAGCCGGTGCCGGCGAACCTGGTCTTGCGAGTACGATGCGTTCATTGGATTAACAGGAACTCGCAAATCGCATTTCGCGCGTTGTACCAAAGTGAACAGACAGCCAAATCAACAAAGCATAAGATTGGGATGCTGCAAAAGGGTTGTTCTGATATCTTCTCCGCCCCAGAGATTGTTCCCCACCGCCTTCAAAAAGCGCCAAGGATTTTAGACCTTACCTTTGCCGGTTCTTTCGGATAGTTCCGTAGACCAAGGGTTCGTGGAGTTGAAACGGTTTACGGCGAAGTCCACGAGTTTTTTGCATTGAACGCAGTCATGGAGGAACGATCGTGAAATCAATTCGAGTTATCGGCACCACGGCAGTGTTTTTACTCCTAGGATTTGCTGTTCCGGCCCACGCACGCCAGGAGCAGAAGGAGAAAGAGACACCGCCAAAGCAGCAGGAAAAAACTGCGGCTCCAAAACAGGAGCAACAAGCTAAGCCTCAACAGCAGAAGCCTGCGAAGCAACAGGAACAGGCCAAAGCTCCGAAGCAGGAGCAACAGGCTAAACCTCAAGAACA
>CAWAVH010000017.1:0-95123 GCA_963785395.1 uncultured Acidobacteriota bacterium
TTGCTGTTGCTTTGCAGGTTTCACCTGCTTTTGCTCTTGCGGCTTCGCCTGTTGCTCCTGCTTCGGAGCCGCAGTTTTTTCTTGCTGCTTCGGCGGCGCCTCTTTCTCCTTCTGCTCCTGGCGTGCGTGAGCAGGAACCGCGAATCCTAGGAGCAGAAACACTGCCGTCGTTCCAATAACTCGAATTGATTTCACGATCGTTCCTCCATGCTTCCTTGTTGAATGCGTTTGCGCTTGCCGTGCGCTTTCCAAAATTTGCGAATGATTTCCAGTCGGCGGCTTGGATCCCACGCTTGCCGCCGTCGGTCATCTACCGCCCAATTTCTTTACGTACCCACGTGAATTCGCGAGAGGTTGTGCAGCAGCCCAAACAAATTTAGGAGCCACAGCACCACCACAATCACCACTACCGCGTTTAAGATCGACTTGATGCTGCCGGCCATCGGGATGTATCGATTTACCAGCCACAGCAGCACACCCACTACGATCAACGTCAGCAAAACTTGAATGAGAGGCACAGTCGTTTTCCTTTCGGTCGCGCTGCGAGACACACGGCTAACCCCTCCCCCAAATGGTGGGATTTCCGGTCCAGCCAAAACGGCTGGTTAAGGTAAAGTCCAAAATCCTCGGCGCTTTTTGAAGGCGGTGGGAAACAATCTCCGGGGAGGAGAAGGAATCAGAACAAACCTTTTGCAGCATCCCAATCTTAGGCTTCGCTGGTACGCCTGTCTGTTCACTTTAGGACAACGCACGAATTGCGATTTCATGGCTCTCGTCGCAGCGTTCGCCCCTTTCTCGCCTCGATTGGACTAAATGTCCAAACAGAAACGCTAGAAATATCGAGCAACCACTGGAGTGAGCCCGCAATCGGCGTTAACATTGAAACGCAACCTTATATTGCCTTTCTAAATTACTAGCCCACTCGAGGTGGAATTGTGCGACAGACTCCAGGCGACCGGCTCACCACTCCATTAATCCGCGAAAACGGTAAGCATCGTCCCGCAACCTGGGAAGAAGCTCTCGATCGCGTCGCCGAAGGAATTCGCAGCGAAGTCGCCTTGCACGGGCCGAGCACATTTGGAATGTTCAGTTGCTCGAAAACAACCAACGAACTGAATTACACCGCGCAGAAATTCGTTCGCGCCGTGATCGGCAGCAACAACATCGATAGCTGCAACCGCACTTGACACGCCCCCAGCGTCGCCGGTCTGGCGGCGGTATTCGGCGCGGGAGGGGGAACCAGCTCCTATCGCGAAATTGAAGAGACAGACGTGATTCTTCTGTGGGGCTCGAACGCCCGCGAGACCCACCCGATTTTTTTCCATCACGTTCTGAAGGGATTGCGCCACGGCGCGAAACTTTTCGTAATCGATCCGCGCCGCACTGGTTCGGCGCAATGGGCCGATGTATGGCTCGGCCTGGATGTGGGCTCGGATATTTCGCTCGCGAATGCCATAGGCCGGGAAATTATTTCGGCGGGGCTTGTAAATGAGGAATTCGTCGAGAATTCCACGAGCGGCTTCGAAGCTTATAAAGCGTTGGTGGAAAAATATACGCTGGAGCGCGCCGAGCGCGAGACCGGCGTGCCCGCAGCGGCTATCCGAGAAGTGGCTCATACCTATGCAAAGGCGCCGCGCGCAGAATTGTGCTGGACGCTGGGCATCACCGAACATCACAACGCCGTAGACAATGTCACCGCGCTGATTAATCTGGCGCTGCTTACTGGGCACGTGGGCCGCTACGGCAGCGGCATCAATCCTCTTCGCGGACAAAATAATGTGCAGGGCGGCGGAGACATGGGCGCGATTCCCGATCGCCTGCCTGGATTCCAGCACGTGGAAAACGATGAGCTCCGCGGAAAATTTGAGAAAGCATGGGGCGCGAAAATTCCGCCGAAGCGCGGTTGGCACGTCAGCGACATGATCCGCGCGATGGAGCGCGGCGAACTCACCGCACTTTACGTGCTGGGCGAAAATCCCGCGGATTCAGAAGCGGATCGTCACTTCGCGATCAAGCTGATGCAAAATTTGAAATTCATGGTCGTGCAGGATCTTTTCTACACGCATACCGCTGAACTCGCGGAAGTTGTGCTGCCGGGCACCGCGGGCTGGTGCGAAAGCGACGGCACCGTCACGAACAGCGAACGCCGCGTGCAGCGCGTGCGCAAAGCAGTGCCGCCTCCCGAGGGCGTCCGCGACGACACGGAAATTATTTTTGACCTCGCAAAGCGCCTGGGACACGATTGGGGAACCGCTGATCCAGAAAAGATTTGGAATGAGCTGCGATCGCTGAGCCCGATGAACGCGGGAATGAGTTACGCGCGCCTCGAAAAACTTGGCGGAATTCAGTGGCCCTGCTTCGATGAAATTCACCCGGGCGAAATGTTTCTTCACGGACGGTTGTGGGAGCGGCCTGTGCTTGGCCCTCGCGCTCCGTTTTTGGCGGCGGAATTTGAGCCGCCCGTAGACGAATTGAACGAGCAATATCCGATTCGTCTCACGACCGGGCGCCGCCTGGATTCTTACAACAGCGGAGTGCAGACGGAACGGTATACTTCGCCGCTGCGGCGTGCCGAAGCGCTAGACCTTTCGCCCGAAGATGGCGCGCGCTACGATCTCCGTGAAGGTGAGAAGGTGCGCATAAGCTCGCGGCGCGGTTCAGTGGTCGCGCCTGTGCGATTTGATTCAGGACTTCGCGCGGGGCTTGCTTTTCTGACGCCGCATTTCCACAATCAAGTGGCGACCAACGATTTGACGATTGACGCGATCGATCCCAAATCCGGCACGGCAGAATTCAAAGCGACCGCGATTCGCATCGAAAAATTTCAAGAGCTCTGAGTGGACCTGCACCTAACCCAAGACCGGCCAACAAGCATCGAGAAAACGGCGGTTGATGGCGTGCTCGGCGCACCGAAATCCGGGTGGGAAGGCGGCGCGCGCTCCGCAACAGATGGCCACGCCGCGTTTGGAAATGAATTTGGCCGCGATCTTCTTCTCCCCGTTTTGCACGCGATTCACTCCCGCGTTGGATGGATTAGCGCAGGCGCGCTGAATTACGTCGGGGTGCGTATGAATTTGCCGCCGGCGGAAATTTATGGCGTGGCGTCGTTCTACGAAATGTTTTCTCTCTCGCCGCGTGCGCCGATCGTCGCGTATGTGTGCGACGACATCGCTTGCCTCACTCGCGGCGCCGATACAGTGTGCGCCGAGATGGAAAAGAAATTTGGCGCGGCAGGATCTCCAGGTGCGAAAGCAGGCGTGACTTGGCTGCGCAGCCCGTGCTTGGGATTGTGCGAACGCGCGCCCGCTGCGCTGATTTCCGCCGCCGGCGAAAATCCTCGCGAACTCGCGATTGCTCCCGCGACCGCGAACTCAATTCAGTCTGCATTGCACGATGCTGAGTTGAGCAGATTGCCGGATGAATCGGTAACGTCCGCTGTGCAAGACTCAGTCCCGCAATCCGGTCGCGCCGAACTGCGTTTGCTTCGCCGCGTAGGAGAAGTGAATCCCGCGAGCCTCGGCGATTACCGCCAGTCAGGCGGTTACGATGCGCTGCGCCGCGCAATCGAAATCGGCCCCGAAAAAATTGTGAGTGAAGTGATCGTGTCGAAACTCTTAGGTCGCGGAGGCGCCGCTTTTCCCACTGGCAAAAAATGGGAAGCGCTGCTTCTTCAGCGCGGCTCAGGACGCCCGCACTACTTGATTTGCAATGCCGATGAATCCGAGCCGGGCACATTCAAGGATCGTGTAGTAATGGAAGGCGATCCATTCGCGATTTTGGAGGGCATGACGATTGCCGCCCTCGCGATCGGCGCGAAGAAAGGCTTCATCTACATTCGCGGAGAATATCCGATTGCCGCGGAACGATTGGCGCACGCAATCAGCGCGGCACGCTCGCAAGGACTCTTGGGCGGCAAAATTCTTGGCGCCGATTTTCAATTCGATATCGAAATTCGGCGCGGTGCAGGCGCCTATATTTGCGGCGAGGAAACCGCTCTCTTCAATTCCATCGAAGGCTATCGCGGCGAACCGCGCAACAAGCCGCCATTCCCCACACAATCGGGCCTGTTTCACCAGCCCACAGTCGTGAATAACGTCGAGACGCTCATAAATATTCCCGGCATTATTCTCGAAGGCGGCGCGGCATTCGCGAAAACCGGCACAGAGCAATCTTCGGGCACGCGATTATTTTGTTTGTCGGGACACATCGCTAAGCCGGGCGTGTATGAAGTTCCGTTTGGCGCCACTCTGCGCGCGCTGATCGGTCTCGCAGGAGGAGTCGCCGGCACAGGAAAGCTTCAAGCAATCTTGCTGGGCGGCGCGGCGGGATCTTTTGTTTCGCCGAAAGAACTCGATACGCCGCTTACCTTTGAAGGCACGCGTGCGATAGGCGCATCTCTCGGTTCCGGCGTGATCATGCTGTTCGACGATTCGATTGATCTAAAGCGCATTCTTCTGCGCATCGCGGAATTTTTCAGCGAAGAAACCTGCGGGCAGTGCGTTCCGTGCCGCGTCGGCGTCACCCGCCAAAAGGAAACTCTCGAGCGCTTGTTCGCGAAAAATCCGATCGGATCCGGCGAGCAGGAATTGAATTTGTTGAAAGAAATGGCGCAGGCAATGCGCGATGCTTCCATTTGCGGCCTCGGACAGACTGCTTCAAGCGCGATACTCTCCGCGGTCAGCCGCTGGAATCTCACGTCATGAGCGAAGCGATCGCACACGGACCAACGAACGCTCCCGTGGCCACGATTCCGGTGCCTCGCGGTCCAGTGCCGCAGGCGCCTGCCGAAGCCCCGCGCCGCGAAATTGAAATCCAGATCGATGGGAAAAATATTTCGGTGCCGCAGGGCGCGACCATCCTGGATGCTGCTCGCCAACTCGGGATCGACACTCCCACTCTATGTTTCTTGGAAAATCTCACGCCGGTAAATGTCTGCCGCGTTTGTGTCGTCGAGCTCGAAGGCTCGCGCGTTCTGGTTCCGGCATGTTCCCGCAAAGTTGAGCCGGGAATGAAAATCAAAACCGATTCCGAGCGCGTGCGGCTCAGCCGGAAAATTGTTTTGGAATTTCTGGCATCTTCCGTGGATGTCTCCACTGCGCCCGCGATGCAGGAATACATCCAACGGTATGAAGCTGATCCCAAGCGATTCGGCGAATCCGAAACCCACGCCGAGCAGCCGCCCAAAATCGACAACGGACTTTACGTTCGCGACTACGCGAAATGCATTCTCTGTTACAAGTGCGTGGAAGCCTGCGGAGTCGACGCCCAAAATACCTTCGCCATCGGCGTCGCTGGACGCGGATTCTCCGCACACATCGCCACCGAATTCGATGTCCCGCTGCCCGATTCCGCCTGCGTCTACTGCGGAAATTGTATCGGCGTTTGTCCCACCGGCGCGCTGATGTTCAAAAGCGAATTCGATATGCGCGAAGCGGGAACCTGGCAGGAATCGAAGCAAGTTCACACGGATACCATCTGCCCGTATTGCGGCGTGGGATGCACTCTTACTGTGCACGCACAAGACGGCGAAATTGTGCGCGTGAGTTCGCCCCTCGATCACTCAGTAACGCACGGTCATCTTTGCATAAAGGGGCGATTCGGCTGGCAATTTGTGCAGATTCGCGAAAAAGGCCTCGACGCAGTGCCTCCCGCCGCTGCACCCTTGCAAGACGAGAAGTGATCCAGCATTCGCGGTCGATTCCCAAAACGGGAATGTTGACCCTAAAGGAGTTAGCGCGGGAATTGTTTCACGTGGAACATTTCGCACATCTCGAATACCCACAATTACCCAAAATGTTTCACGTGAAACAAATTCCCGCCCCGAGTTCTTAGACCCCGATAATCTCGCCGGATTCATCCACGTCAATCGACGCGGTGCGCGAAACCTTCGGAAGTCCCGGCATCAGCATGATGTTGCCGGAAATTACCACCACGAATCCCGCGCCAGCCGAAAGCGATGCATCGCTTACATGCAAAGTCCAACCAGTCGGTGCGCCAAGAATTTTCGGATCGTCGGTAAACGAGTACTGCGTCTTCGCGATGCACACCGCGAGTTTTCCGTAACCCCAATCCGAAAATTGCTGCAGCTTCGCTTTCGCGTGCTCGCTGAATTCCACCGCTCCCGCGCCGTAAATATTTCGCGCGACCTTTTGAACCTTCTCCACCAGTGAATCCTGCAGACTGTATGCGGGCCGCACCGCTGCGTTCGGATTTTTGTCGATCAGCTCAACCACTTTTTCTGCAAGCTCTTTCGCACCTGCCGCGCCTTTCGTAAACGCTTCTGAGAGCGCGGTAGGCGTTCCGTGCGCCGCGCAATAATCTGCGAGCACTTTCAAATCCGCATCGGAATCTTTCGGGAAACGATTGATCGCCGCAATCGTTGGAATTCCAAACGATTTCAAATTGTCGAGATGCTTGCCCAGATTCGGCAGCCCGCGCTCCAGATCGCCCTCGCCTTGATTGCGAATGCTCTGCACGGTTGTTACCAGCACCGCCGCTGCGGGAGTGTTTCCAGATTGCTGCATCACGATATCAATATATTTTTCGCATCCCAGGTCAGCCGCGAATCCCGCTTCGTTAACTACATAATCGGCGAGCCGCATTCCCATTTGCTGAGAAATTATGCTGCTGGTTCCGTGCGCGATATTTCCAAATGGACCCGCGTGAACAAACGCCGGAGTGCCATCAGTCGTCTGCACAAGATTAGGAAGAATGGCGTCGGTGAGCAGCGCCATCATCGCGCCAGTCGCGGCTAATTCGCGCGCGCGAATTGGTTTTCCATCGCGGGTAACGCCGATCACGATGGCGTCAAGCCGCTCGCGTAGATCCTTTCGATCTTTCGCCAGCGCCACGATCGCCATAATTTCCGAAGCGGCGGTGATCACGAATCCAGTTCTGCGTCCGCCGCCATCCTTTTTGCTGTCGAGCGAAACGGCGATGCGCCGCAGCGCGCGATCGTTCATATCCATGCAGCGCGGCCAGCTGATGCGTTCGGGATCAAGATTCAAATCGTTGCCGTGAAAAAGATGGGCATCGATCAGCGCCGCGAGCAAATTGTGCGCCGCGGCGATCGCATGAAAATCGCCGTGGAAATGTAAATTGATTTTCGCACTCGGCTCAATCTGCGAAAGCCCGCCGCCCGCTGCGCCGCCTTTCATTCCAAACACCGGTCCCAACGACGGCTCGCGCGAAGTGATCACCACTTTCTTCCCGATGGCCGCGAGTCCTTGCGTGAGCCCAATCGCGGTAACAGTTTTTCCTTCGCCAGAAGCCGTCGGCGAAGTCGCCGTCACCAGAATTATTTTCCCGCGTCGCGAAAACGCCGGATCGGAGAGAAGTTCCAGCCGCACCTTCGCTCCGTAAGGGCCAATCTGCTCAATATATTTTTCGGGAATTCCAAGCTTGCGTGCAATATCCTGAATCGGAACAAGATTTTTTTGCATGGGCCTATCAGACCGCAATTATGGATTTGATTTAATATTAATTTCCAGAGGACAGAGTATCACACACCAATATCGCTATGAATCTTTGAACGAAAACAGCCGCGCCGGAGCAGAGAGCGAAGCGCGGCGCCGCGAAAATTCAACTGCAACGATCATTGCACCACAACAGTTACAAACGTAACCTTCGTAGTGCCGTTACCTGTCCCAGTGACCGCGACCATGTACGTGAAGGGCTGGGTGCCAAGATTCGTGAGGTGAGTTCCTCCGCCTCCTCCACCCCCGCCGCATCCGTGCATCATTAGCGACGCCGCCAGCACCAGCGCGCTTACAGCGAGTAATCGCCAATCCGCGCGAACACCCGATGTTGTAAACCGATTTGCGACGATGCGGCAGGAAGCAGCCAATATCAAAAGCATCGCCAGCATCGCGAATATCGCAGCAATCGTTGGAATTCTTATCGGTGTAACTGGCCGCGGCTCGTGCGGATTAAAACGCATCGCCTGCGAAGCCGCGGTAGTTGTCACGGTGAGCGTCGCAGTCCCGCTGGTAGCTGTCGCACTCAAAGTCACTGGGCTTTGGCTCATAGTGCAACCGGGAGTGTCCGTAAGATAGGTCGGATTCACCGCGCAAGTCAGAGTTACCGCGCCGCTGAATCCAGCCACAGCCGTAAGCGTCACCACCGAACTCGCTTGCTGTCCGGGCATGATAGGAGCCGGAGTTGCCGCCGACATCGTAAAATCAGGAGCCGCAACGACAGTCTCCGTGAGTGTTGCGGAGGAAGACATGGCGTAGTTGTTGTCCCCCGCATACATGGCTTGAATCGATAGTGTCCCCAGATTGCTGAATTCAGTGGTCAGCTGCGCTTGATTATTTACGAGGGGAGCCGATCCGATAAACGCGCCATTCGCCAGGAAATTCACCGAAGAACTCGGCGGCGCCGGACCGGTGCTTGCCGGCGTAATTTGCGCTGTGAACGTCACGTTTACGAATGGGAAGATCGTAAGTTGTGAGGATGAAACTGCGGTGACCGTACTGATCTGAGCTACAGTTTCGGTGACCTGTCCCGATGAATCCGAATAGTTTGAATCGCCGCTGTAATTTGCGAATACGGTGGTGGCTCCCCCTTGGATTGCGTTCGTCGTAAATACTGCCTGATTGTTGGCGAGAGGTATCGTTCCCAGTGGGATGGTGCCATAACCAAAACTCACCATACCCGTAGGCGGAGATCCAGCGCTCTGGCTTGGCGTCACCGTGGCTGTCAGCGTGGTGTTCTGTCCATACTGTATCGACGGCACCGACGACGTGACCGCGGTCGTCGTGGAGAATACCGCGTCCACCGTTGCCGGCGCTGAAGTTGAACCCTGATAATTCTGATCGCCATTGTATTGCACGGAGATCGAGTGATTTCCCGTTGGCGCGGAAATTGTGAAGGCGGCATTCATGTCATATTCCCAAACACCGATTTGAGAGCCGGAACTCGAAGGGTTAAATCCGACGCCCCCTCCAAGAGCTCCTGAATAGACCTGTTTGGTGCCGTCGAAGACCGTGAATGAATTCGCGGGGCTGGCGCCTTGAGTTTGCAGATTTACCGTTTTCGTGATGAGTGACATAAATGAAAGGCTGCCGATGACCACCTTTTGTATTGGGGGATTCGGCAGCAGCGTCGTTGCGGTCGGGGCGGGCGTTATCGTGACGGAATCCGTGCCGGTAGAACTCGTGTAGCTGTTGTCCCCTGTGTAATTTCCCGTCAGCGTATGTGTTCCGCCTGTGAGTTGTATGGCGAGATATTCCGCGTTCGCCGCGCTGTTCAGGCTAATTGGGGTGCCTAGCGCTGCTCCGTTGTCGAGAAGAGACACCGAGCCAGTAGGGCATCCATAAGTTACGAGAAGGCTGGCGGAGTTGAGACAAGTTGCTCCGCTCGCATTCGTCACATCTGCGCGCAAAACGTATGGTGCTGCGTATGGAATTGAGGTGGCGTTCGAATTTGTAACATTTCCAGTGGAAATATTGAACGTCACAATTTCCAGTTTTGTTTTGCTGGATTCGGGATTTACCGTGACAGTGACTGCGCTGGAATCGCTCGCGCCATAATTAGTGTCGCCAGCGTAGTGGGCTTTCACGGTATACGAATTTCCGCCCGGCAACTGATTTGTTGAGCCGGATGCACTGCCATTATTCAAGGTAAATGTCGCGACGCCCGAGGCCGTGCCGCCAGCCAGAGTAGCCATCAGCGCAACATTTCCTGTCGGCTCCGGTGAGGATGGAGAAACAGACACTGCGGCATTAATGGAAGCGCCGTGTGTGATATTTACGGCGGATCCGCCATTCAGCGTCAAAGTTGTCGCAGACGCTGTTCGTTTCACCGAGCTCCAGTTGGTAACAAGGTTGAACGCATTCACCGAGCCTAGTCCTGTAGTTAAATCGAATCCAGGCGTTGAGAAGTAACCCGAAAGAATGCCGATCGCGTCACCCTGAGTTGATACGTTGCAATTCGTAGTTCCAGCGGCGCACGGTGTCGCATTCGTTCCGGAAGTAGTGTCGTTGAATACGCAAGTCGCTGCCACTGTGCCGCTTGAATTGCAGTTAGCCGGAGTTTGTTGGGCCGCAAGTGCGTACAAAACGTAATTGGCGTTGCCCTGGCGTGAATTTGTTTGCTGATTTACGAGCGCGAGAATTCCGGCGAATGCGGGCGACGATGCTGACGTGCCCCCGATCGCCAGAAATTCATCTGCGCAAGGCTGCTGACCAACCTGATCCAGTTCGCAAATGATGTACGAGCTTCCTTGAAATCCGTCGCTTGCGAATAGCGAGACGTCAGGAACATCACGTTTGCCATCCGCCGGAACACCAACACCGCTTTGCCATACTGGTTTTGCATATCCTCCCGCGCAATTCGCGGGTGTGATGCCCGTTGGCGCCGTGCAATTGCTTCTACCCCCGCTGCCGCCAATAGCTGCAACATATCCCGCAAGTTGCGAGTTGTTGCAGTTTGTTTCCATGCTCGCGCTGAAGCCTACTTGCGCGAAGATCGCGTTGGTGCAGGAATCATTCCAAGTTGTTTCGGGAATGTATCCCAGCGCGGATTGCAACGTGGTCGGATTATTCGTGGCGCTCCAAAACAACTGGCCGTCAAACGCCTCGCTGAAATCAGTGCCGCCAACAGCGACGTTGTAGGGAGTGGATGCGAATCCACTGACCTGCTCGCCATCCACCGCTGGTTGCGGCGTAGTTCCCTCAAAGCGATCGCAAACTGCCGAGCCGGCGTCGCCTGACGCGACAAAAGCTGTGATGCCTTCAGCGGCGGCTTGCTGCCAAACAGCATTGTAAAACTGATTCTGCGCAGTGCCCATGAACAATTCACAAACTCCGTAACTCTCGCTCATTACCGGGGCAAGGTTATTGTCGACGGCGTAAAGCGCAGAAAGATCGACGCCCAGAGTCGTTTCTGTGGATTGCGTAACTACAAGGTCGATCGTTGCGTTCTTGGCGACAGCTCCAGACCATTCCACATCCAGGTCGGATTCCGTTTCGTCACCCGGCACGAGCCCGGGATCGGGACCATCCAAAATCACGTTTACCACTCCCGGAGGCAATCCAAACATCGCCCGAAACTGCGTAACATCCTGAAGATTTATATTTGTCTCGGCGACGATCGCGATCGTTTGCCCGGTGCCATCAATCGGCGTCGCGGCATTCCAAAGCGGCGCGACGTTATAAATTGTCGCGAAATCGAATGGCGTCACACCGTAGCAGGAAATATTTTCATCGGTGTTAGGATCGAATCCGCAGTTGTACGTGAATTGCGGCTCGGCTGGCTGTATCTTGCTTGTGTTCTTAGAACGGTGATACGCCCCTGCGACATGGTGCAACGGTCGGGCGGGGAAACTATTCAGCGAGTGAATTCCCGCGATCACCGGCGCGATGGCCGCGGGAATTTGCGGATCGCTCACGTTTGCCCAGCGGTCTTCTCCGTTTACGTGGAATTTGTGAAGCTCGGTATGAAATGCTTCGCGCACCTGGCCTGCCGTCGCGGAAAATTCTATAAACATATGACTCGCACTCACGCGTGAAACGCGCATCCCATGAGAGCCGAGCCAATTGCCCACCGTTTGGATATCCTCGTTAGCAATGCCAAATTGCGCACCAAATTGTGCCGGGGTGAGCCACTGTTTGTACGAGCCAGAGCCAGAGGTCTGCTGCGCATCCATCAATTGCGCGAGCGCCTGCTCCTGTTCCGGACTTCGTTGCAAAACGAGGATCATGCGATTCAACGCAAGATCATCCGGCGCAAGGCCCATGTCGTGCGCGGGCGTCGCAAGGGGATGCACGTTGCCGGGCAGGGCGACGCGTTTGCTTTCATCGAGCTTCTCAACGAGGCGAGGCTTGGCCAGGGTAGATGGCGAAGTCGAGCTTTGTTGTAGTTGCGCCGGCGCGAGTTGAGCGTGAGCCGGAAGACTCAGTGAAATGCAAAGAAACGCGCTCACAAACAGCGCGGACACAAAGGGGTACTTCAGATTCGTCGCCATGTTGGCTGGGTACCTCACAACGACAATTCAAGGGATTCCAGGCGAATAGAAAATCCCTTACGGGGTTCTCCGACGGTAAGGGGTTAATCCAGTCGCGATGGAGGTATAAGCTATAACGGCAACTCGATAATTGCACGCGGAAAGTTTTATTTTCGGGCCGAATTTAGTCCTAGTACACCTACGACCATGGTCTGGCCGAAATGAACAAACGCGTTACTTCTGCATCCCCGGTCGCTTGCTTCCGATCGCGCGGCTTGTGGCTCGGCGATTCACGCCCGCGCTCCAACTCAGGTAAGATTCCCTGTTCCACATACCAGCAGATCGCGAATGTGGTCGTGGCAGAGCTTCTTCGTTATCGCTCTAATTAATCACCGAGATATCGCGACCCCAGATTGCCGCGCCCTTCAGATATCGCGCCAGTTTTTCCCGGGAGGAGAGTATGAATCTTCAACTCTGCCACAACGCAAGTGAAGATACGTTCCCGTTGCCGCTGCAGATTAAAGATCTTTATGGCCCGTTTGGGTTTCCGGAGCGTCACAACCCCGATCGCCCATACATCACCTCCAACTTCGTGGTGGGACTCGATGGGAGAGCCTCATTCAGAGAGTTGAAAGGCCGCGCCGGCGGGAGCGAGGTCTCCAGGAGCGCGGAAGATCGTTGGCTGATGGATTTTCTGAGAGCGCATCATGACGCACAGTTGATGGGCGCGAACACGCTCCGCGAAGAAACGGGCGCGGATCCGCGAGGTATGGACTATGGCATCGACGATGAGGAACTGCTGGAATACCGGGAGAAAATCCTACGCCTCGAGAAGCAGAAGATCATCGTCGTTACAGGCTCCGGAAACATCGATGTAACTCTTCGCGTGTTCAATTCCCCGCGGGTTGACCCTTGGATTCTTACATCCGCAGACGGCGAGAAGAATCTTCGCGCGCAAATCAAGATTTCAGGACGTGAGGGGACAATCAAGATTATTTCGGTCGGTTCCGGCAGCCGAGTCGATTTTGCGACGGCCGCGCCGATTCTATGGAAAGAGCATGGGATTCGCACGCTGCTCTGTGAAGGCGGCCCAGCGCTGTATGCCGGGCTTCTCTCAAATCATTTAATTGATGAGGACTTCCGGACGATTTCACTTCAAGTCTTGGGGAAATCTAGGGTGCCAGAAATCGAACGGCCAACGCCGTACGGAAATTTGAGCTACGCGCCTGACTCGGCGCCGTGGTTTCGATTAATTAGCCTGCATTACGCCCTGCCGCACCATGCGTTCCTTCGCCTGCGATATGAAGGCCCGAGAGAGTTTCACGACTGACAGACGTGCGTTGACTTGGGTGTGTGCGCATCCTAAGATTCGCGTCAGCCATGCCGGATTCGCAGCCTCTGATCGGCCGGACAATTTCGCACTACCGAATCGTGGAAAAACTCGGTGCCGGCGGAATGGGCGTGGTGTACAAGGCGCAAGACACGCGACTCGATCGCTTTGTGGCTATAAAATTCCTTCCTGAAAACCTCGCAAGCGATCCGGCTGCCCTTGAGCGATTTCGCCGCGAGGCCAAAGCTGCATCCGCATTGAATCATCCAAACATTTGCACGGTGTACGACATCGGCGAAGACAGCGGCAACGCGTTCATCGCGATGGAGTACATGGAAGGCGAAACGCTGAAGGATCGCATTGGCGGAAAACCTGTCGAGACGGAAGTGCTGCTCGGATTGGCGATTGAAATTGCGGATGCGTTGGATGCGGCGCACGGGGAAGGAATCGTCCATCGCGACATCAAGCCCGCGAATATTTTTGTAACGAAGCGCGGGCACGCCAAAATTTTAGATTTCGGACTGGCGAAGCTATTGCCCGTAGGCGGAGCGCTGAATCTATCGGCGATGAACACAGCGACAGAACCCGAACAACTCACGCGCCTCGGTTCGACAATGGGCACGTATTCCTATATGTCGCCGGAACAAGTTCGCGGCGAAGAACTGGACGCGCGGACGGATTTATTTTCGTTTGGAGTGGTGCTGTATGAAATGGCGACGGGAGTTCTACCATTTCGCGGCGATACTTCAGGAGTGATATCGGATGCGATTCTGAATCGCATTCCGGTGCCACCAGTGCGGTTGAATCCGGATGTGTCGCCAAAGTTAGAAGAGATCATCAACAAGGCGCTCGAGAAAAATAAGAAGCTGCGCTGCCAGAGCGCGGCAGAACTCCGCACGGATTTACAGCGGCTGAAACGGGATACAGATTCGATTCATGTTTCCGCGGCGACTGCGGAGGCGGCATCCGCCGGCCAAATGGTCCGCGAAGCAGCGCGGACGCAGCCGGGAACCAAGCAAGCGAAATCGAACAGCTACCGATCACTCGCGATCGGAGGCGCGGCGATCATCGCGCTTGCACTCATCGTGAGTGGCTGGTTGCTTTTCTCCCGCAAGGCACACGCGCTAACCGACAAAGACACAATTGTGCTGGCCGAATTCACAAATACCACCGGCGATCCTGTGTTCAACGGCACTCTGCGGCAAGGACTTTCCGCGCAGCTCGATCAATCTCCGTTTCTGAGTCTCATCTCCGACGAGCGCATTTCGCAAACGCTTACGCTGATGGCCAAACCAAAAGACGCGCCGCTGACGCCAGATGTCGCACGCGAAGTTTGCCAGCGCACCGCGAGCGCCGCCGCGATTGAGGGATCCATCTCCAGCCTGGGCAGCCAGTATGTTTTGAATGTGAAGGCGGTGAATTGCCAGAACGGCGATCTGCTCGCCGAGGAGCAAGCCACCAGCAACGGAAAAGAGCAAGTTCTGAAAGCGCTGGGAGATGCGGCGTCCCAGTTGCGCGGAAAACTGGGAGAGTCTCTCACGTCAGTGCATAAATATGACGCGCTTCCGGAAAACGTCACCACGTCTTCGCTCGAGGCGCTGCAAGCCTACGCCATCGCCGAACAAACGATGGATATAGCCAACGACTACGCCGCGGCAATTCCACTCTTTCAAAGAGCCACTTCGCTCGATCCAAAATTTGCGATGGCGTATTTGCGGCTAGCCGAAAGTTATCAGCCCCTGAGCGAACTCGATCTGTGTGCCGAGACTGCTCGCGAGGCCTACGAACTGCGCGATCGCGCGAGCGAGAGCGAAAAGCTGGAGATTTCCATGTTCTACCAGCTTGTCTTCACCGGGAATCTCGAAGCAGCTCGCACTTCAGCTCAATTGTGGGCGCAAACGTATCCGCGGGACGAGGATCCGCAAGTTTATCTCTGGCTTTCTTATACGTTCATGGGAGATTACGAGAAGTCTTATGCGGCGGCGGTTCAGTCGCTGAAGCTCAACCCCGCCAGCGGCAACAATGTTGTCAGTGTCGCCTACGCCTCTCAGTGGACCGGACAGTTGGATCACGCCAAGGCCACCGTACAAGAGTCGCGTGCGCGTAACGTCGATTCGCCCTGGCTCCCTTTGCTTCTTTACACTGTGGATTTTCTTCTGCATGACGCAGCAGGCATGGAAAAGCAAGTCACCGAGGCGACAGGCAAACCCGGCGTCGACGATCAGATTCTGTTTCTGCAATCGGAAACGGCAGCATACGATGGCCAGTTTTTGAAGAGCCGCGAGTTCGCTCGCCGCGCTGCCGATTCCGCGCAACGAGCCGATGAAAAAGAAACCGCAGCGGAGTATGAGGCGCACGCCGCGGTGCGCGACGCATTGGCGGGTAACATGGATTTTGCGAAGAAAGAAGCGCAAGCAGCGCTCACGCTGGCAAGCGGCAGACAATCCGAGCCGCTCGCGGCGATCGCATTAGGGCTGGCGGGCGAATCCGCGCAGGCCGAGCGATTCGCCGACGATCTGGGCAAACGATTTCCGGATGACACCATTCAGAAATTCAATTACGTGCCGATGATCCGCGCCGCGATCGCGCTTCACAGCGGAGACGGCAAGCGGGCCATCGACGCGCTTACGGCGTCGTCCCCTTACGAATTGGGAGAAACGAATACGAGCTTTACGTTTGCGCTCTATCCTGTTTATTTGCGCGGTGAGGCGTATCTGGCTGCAAAGGACGGCAGTGCTGCTGCGGGTGAGTTTCAAAGAATTTTGGACCATTCGAGCGTTGTGGGAAACGAGCCGATCGGCGCGCTGGCGCATTTGGGACTGGGGCGCGCATACGCATTATCTGGCGACACGGCGAAATCGAAAGCCGCGTATCACGATTTTCTGAGGCTGTGGGAACACGCCGACCCCGACACGCCCATCCTAAAGGAAGCTAAAGCAGAATACGCGAAGCTGAAATAATTCAAGGTCAGAACGCAAATCGCGAACTTGAACTACGAAGTCTGGTGCGGGTGGCGCGGGCATCTCGCGATTGAAAGAAGCTGGTTGATTGAACGACGTAACCTGCTGCTTCCTCTGAGTCGTCTTGGAAGTGGTGGACGTGACAGGGTTCGAACCTGCGACCCCCTGGTTGCAAACCAGGTGCTCTCCCAGCTGAGCTACACGCCCACGGTAACGATCAACTTCAATTCTAAAGTATTTGCGGAGGTTCGCAAGTTCTGAACGTGTTTTGTGTTCTGAAGATGCGAACCGCTTTCCCGGTACTTACTTCTGTTTGTGGTTTTGCTGGAAGCTAGCCACCCGCAATGGCGCCGACGATAAAAAACGGTTCAGCTCCGGTCGCAACGGAATCCGGCAGTGGAGCGTCCGGCGATTCATGAGTTAGATCTTCCTGGCACGCGAAGAATCGCAAAAATGGCCGGCGCTCTTTCGTGACGTGGTCACGAATCGTTCCGCAAAGCATTGGATATCGAGCTTCCAGCGCATCGCAAATTGAGCGCTGCGTCACCGCACCTTTCACCTCGAGATCCACATCGCCAGTCACACGAGCCAGCGTTTTCAAGTGCGGCGGCAACACAACGTGGATCATGGAAGCGTCTGCACTTCCACCGAAAGCACCGTCGGCAGATCGCGAACAATCGGCGCCCAGTTCTCGCCAGCGTCAGCCGACGCGTACACTTGTCCGCCCGTGGTACCGAAATACACGCCGCACGAATCGAGTGAATCCACTGCCATCGCGTCGCGCAAAACATTCACATAGCAATCGCTCTGCGGCAAACCTTTCGTGAGAGCTTCCCATTCGTTTCCGCCGGTCTTGCTGCGGTACACGCGCAATTTCCCGTCGATAGGAAAATGTTCCGAATCGCTTTTGATCGGTACTACGTAAATCGTTTCCGGTTCGTGCGCGTGAACATCAATCACGAATCCGAAGTCGGTGGGCAAATTTCCGCTGACCTCTGTCCACGAGTCGCCGCTATTGTCGCTGCGCATCACGTCCCAGTGTTTCTGCATGTACAGAACATTCGGATGCGCTCTTGTGCATCGCGATGCGATGAACGCAGTGGCCTACTTCGGCCGTGGGGTCGGGAATATACAGCGATTTCAACCCATTATTGATTGGACGCCATGTTTTACCTGCATCGTCTGTTCGAAACGCGCCCGCTGCGGAGATGGCGATAAACATTCGCTCAGGATTGGTTGGATCGAGCAGGATCGTGTGCAAACACATGCCGCCCGCGCCCGGCTGCCAGCGCGGACCCGAGCCATGTTCGCGCAATCCGGAAAGTTCGTGCCACGATTGCGCGCCATCGGTCGAGCGGAACATCGCCGCGTCTTCAATTCCGGCATACACAGTGTTGGGGTCGGTGAGCGAAGGTTCCAGATGCCACACGCGCTTGAATTCCCACGGATGCGCAGTGCCGTCGTACCACTGGTGAGTGCCGGGCACTCCGTCGTACACAAATTTATTTCCCACCGGCTCCCAGGTTTTGCCGCCATCGCTCGAGCGCTGAATCAATTGGCCAAACCAGCCGCTGCATTGCGACGCATAAATCCGATTCGGATCCGCAGGCGAACCCTTCATGTGATAAATCTCCCAGCCCGCGAAGTGCGGACCGCTCACATCCCAATTCTTCCGCATTGCCGTCAGACGTCAGAACAAACGCGCCCTTGCGCGTTCCGACTAAAACTCGTACTTGGCTCATAGGATTCTCCTCCGCTTCCTTCAGCTCCGTTCATTGTAAACAACTCTGCCATATCCGTGAATTTCTTCGTTACAATGCGCGCCGGTTAGTTGCCCCCTGCCGCTTTGCAAGTAAGGAGATGCCATGTTTAACGCTCGTCGTGTTTTGATGTCTCTCTGCGCCTTCGGGTTTGCCTCGCTATGTTTGGCCGGCGCTTCGGCACCCGCCGCATTTGCGCAATCCGATCGTTTGCAGGTCACTGATTACCAGCGCCTCCGCAGCGCGGGTGACGCAGATTTTTCGCCCGATGGAAATCTTCTCGCGTACTCGATCACGCGTTACGACCGCCCCGGCCGCCCGTGGGGCCAGCTATTCGTGATGGATATCGCTACTGGGAAATCTACGCGCATCGGCGCCGAAAACGAATCCTCCGGCGGCGCGGTGTGGTCTCACGATGGGAAATGGATCGCCTACATGGGCGCGGCCGAAGGCAAGCACGGACTCGTGATCGCGCATCCCGATGGCAGCGCCGCTACATTTCTCGCCGAAGTCACCGGCACAAACGCGCCGCTCCCCAATTCCGGCACGGGAGTTACCTGGTCGCCCGATGGCAAACAAATCGCGTTCATTTCCGCCACGCCCGGCCCCGAAACCGCCGACGCGTCAGCGGTGATCCGATCGTCATTACGCGCTACATGTACAAGCCCGACGCCGGCGAAGGACTTTCGCATTTCAACGACAATCGCCGCCTGCATATTTTTGTGGTGGATGTCGCCACAAAACAAATTCGCCAGCTCACCGATGGCATCAACTACGAGCACTCGATCGATTGGTCTCCCAATGGCGATGAACTCGTTTTTCTTTCCGATCCTTCGCCCAACGCGGATCAATTTTTCAATTACGATATTTTCGCGCTGAAACTCAGCGACTCTTCCATTCGCCGCCTCACCGCCACCGAAAATGCCGAATACCATCCGCGCTGGTCGCCCGATGGAAAGATGATCGCCTTCAGCGCCACGAAACGCGGACTCACCGATCGCGAAACTACGATGGAAGATACTCACGCGTGGGTGATGAATGCCGATGGCTCGAATCGCCACGAACTCGCCACCATCGATAATCGCCAGGGCGCGCCGCAGTGGTCGCCCGATGGCCGCAGCGTTTACATCACCGTGCAGGAGCGCGGCAACGTCCGCCTGTATCGCCAGCCGATCGATGGCGGCAAGCCCGAACTCGTGATCAACGATCGCGGCTCCGTCGGCGCGTATTCCGTTTCGAAGAATGGCGCTATCGCGTACACCTTCTCCGGCACGCGCGATACGTCTGAGCTTTACGTGAAAAATGGCGCGACGGCGAAGCAGCTCACGAGTCTCAACGCTGAACTTCTTAGCGGAAAACAAATTGCAGACGTGGAATCTTTCACCTTCGTCAGCAACGACAATAAATTCGATGTCGAAGCCTTTCTGGTAAAGCCCGTCGGCATGACGGCCACATCAAAGCATCCGCTTATCGTAAATATTCACGGTGGCCCGCACGGACAAAACGGCCCCTCATTTAATTTCAAGGATCAAATTTACGCCGCGCGCGGATGGGCCACGCTGCACGTAAATTTTCGCGGCTCCACCGGATACGGCCAGGCATTTGCCGACGCCGTGTTCGGCGATCAAAATGGAAACGAAGCGCAAGACGTTCTTTACGGAGTCAGCGCCGCGCTTCGCCGCTACACCTGGCTCGATCGCGAACGCATGGGCGTGGAAGGGGTCAGCTACGGCGGCCAGCTTACCGATTGGCTGATCACGCAGACGCGCATGTTTCGCGCCGCGATTCCTATCGCCGGCATCTCGAACTTGATCAGCTACAACTACATGACCTATTACAACCAGTACGAGCAGATGGAATTCGGCCAGCTTCCGCATCAGGACGATCTGATGAACATCATGTGGGAGCGTTCGGCGCTGAAGCATGTGGCGGCGGTTGCGACGCCCACAATGTTCATGCACGGTGAAAACGATGCAGACGTGCCCATCGCCGAAGCCGAGCAGTATTACATCGCGCTAAAAGATGTCGGCGTGGAAACAATTTTCGTCCGCTACCCGCGCGAAGGCCACGGCATCCGCGAATCCGCTCACACAGTGGATAGCATCAATCGCTGCATCGCGTGGTACGAGGCTCACTTCCCCGCGACGGATCCGAAGAATCCGAGTCCCGCCGTGCCGTAGCGCGCGGCAACAGTTTTGTGCGGCCAGAAATATACAGCTTGTGGTTGTACCGGTGGGCGAATTGATGTTTAACGGCGTCTCAGGCGAAGTGAACTGTTAGCCGTCCGCCGCGCCGCCGGGTGGCCGGCTTCACAAAGATCTGAACGTCGCGTCCGAGCCGCGTCAGGCAACGCAGTAGCCTCCGCTCCGAAACGCCTCCGAATTGACCCTTTAGGAGTCTTGAAATTTTGGGCTGAGTGAGGCCCAAGATTTTTGCGGCTTTATGCTGGGTAAGACGCCGCTCCCTGATAATGTCTGAAATTTTTGAGATAAGTTGAGCCTTGACAAGCATTTCTTCCGCATCGGCGAAGCCCAAATCCGCGTAAACGTTTGCGCTGCCTTCCTGAATGGCAATTCCCCTGGTGACGCGCTCTTTCTTCATGGCTCCAACTCCTAGCGCAAGGGTTTTAGCGCAGTCGACTTCGTTGTCTCCATTTCGAGAGTATACCCAAATGGGCATAATCGGCAACCGATTGCGAATTTCGCACAGCACGCACCGGCGTTCTATTTCTTGCTTCGCGGCTTCTCTCCATTCCAATTCCAGCTCGGTTCCACGACGCTGCCATGCTTCGCGAGCCACGCATCCACTCGCGCATTCACTGCAACATGCCGCTCGGGAATTTTCGCGCCCGCCGCGGCCAGCTCTTCCAGAATTGCAACGTAAGTTTTCGCGTCGCCGCCGTGTGCTGCTGACCATAAAGTTTGCCCGAGCGCTGTGCCGCCATACATGTTGCACGCTTCGAGCGGAGGATTGTGTTTGAGCAGCATCTTGACGGTTGCGAGCTGCGCGCCGATCACCGCGTAGTGCAGCCCAGTTTGCCCGTCACCGCTATGGCCCGCGGGATCAGTCCCGCGCTCCAAAAGAAATTCAGCGACTTCCGTTTTTCCGTAAAAGCACGCATAGCGAAACGCAGAATTAATTTCCTCGCTTGAGACACCGTGCAGCGGCGCGCCATCTTCGTCGAAAAATTTCTTCACCTCGTCAAGCCGCGCGATTCCCGCAGCCTCCTCAATCCCTAATTTTGCGCCGCGATCCGCGAGAAATTCCGCCGCTTCCGGGCACCCATTCGCGAGACAAGACGTCACAGCGCCGTGCCGATTTCCTCCAACGCCTGGAAGTTCCATCTGCGCGCCGTGATCGAGCAGAATTTGCAACAGCGCGATTTGCACGCCTGCTGCGCGAGGATGTGCGCTCGTCGCCGCCAACCCCAGCGTCGTCGCCCCGCCGCCATACACGTCCGCCGTCGCATCAACTTCCGCGCCCGCATCCAGCAGCAACCTGGCGATCGCGACAATATTTTTCGGAGTGCGCTGCCGGTATCCCTCCACGCCGTTCGCCGATACGTAGTGCAGCACCGTCGCGCCGTGTTCCCGCGAGGATCGAGCGCGAATCAGCGATGGGTCGTCGCGCAGCATCCGCTTCAGCGCCGCAGCATCGCCTTTCACAATTGCCTCTGCCGCCATTTCAAATCGCGCAGCCGCCGAACTCTTTGATTCCAGCGCTCGTAACTGCGCCGAAAATTTCGGCCAGCTTTCGAATCCATGCGACCGCGCAATCACAAATTGTGCGCCCGCAAGTGTTGGCCTCGTGCCCGCGGCCGTTTCGCCAGCGTGCGCGCCCTGCAACGTTCGCCGCGCGAAGCCTTCTACCTCGTCAATCCATCGCTGCGTGCGCACAGGAAGCCGCTTCGTAATTTTCAGCCGCGAAAGTTTTGCCAGCGATTCCACCCAAGCTTCCGCCCAACGTTGTAAGGCGCTTGCGTCATCTGATCGAGCAGCTTTCAACAATTGCTTTGCGAGTTTTTTATACCGTTCGAGGCTAGGTCGCGGCGGAAGCGGAAGTGCATCCTGCGGATTGGGAAACATACGAATCTCCTTTCACTGCAAGCCCGGAGTCCGCACAATTCAGGCTGAAAGAAGGTTCGTGACCTTCGAAAATTTTAATTGGGTGGGCATCGCCCTTTCCGCGGACTGGTTGCGCCCTATGCGCTTCCGCCAGCGTAGAACGAGTCACCTGCACCGTCAATGAAGTTCTGTGGTACGCGCGACAGCATCCAACTCCGTGACACCTTTCAAGAACTGATAGATGCGATCGTGAGACGGCTTACGGCCAATAACACGATCGCGTGCGATTGCGAGCGCCGTTTGGAACAGAAAACCGTGAGTATCAATTGGCGCGCCGGTCGAAACCAGCAGAATTACCGCGGGTTCGTCACCGTAAAACGCGGCGGTAGTTAGGGCTGTGTCTCCGTTTTTTGCTCGAATTTTTGGATCAGCGCCGGCTCGAAGCAAGATGGCGATGATTCTGCCAGCCTCGCAGCTATTCGCCCCGTGCATCAACGCAGTATATCCATCTGCATCGATCGCGTTTACGTTGGCTTTATGGTTCAGCAGAAAGAGCACAGCACCTTCCTCGCAGTACCACCCTGCGATCATTAAAGCTGTGTGTCCCTCAGCGGGAACAAAATTTGGGTCGGCACCCGCTTCCACCAATCGTTTCGCGACATCTTCCATTCGTTCCGCCAATGCCTCGCGCAAGGGCGTTATCACTCCGTCAACGCTTATCTCGTTTAGGTTCGCTTTCGACGCGATCATTCTCTCCACCGCGTTCACATCGTGATCGTCGATGGCTTTGATAAGGGGCGATCTGCATTCGGGGCCTGGCTCTACTTCGGCGGCGACGGCCCCGCCCAAGATCGAGCTCCCAGTTGTCAAAACGCCGATCCAAAGAATAATTCTGAGAAATCCAGACGCAGACGCATGAAGGTTTCGCGAATAGCACGCAGTCATCGTTAGTGTTTCCTCTTCTACGCAAGATTAGGAATCAGTGGCCCTTAGCATCCATGCCACACTCTGAATCGGAGAATCCCCTCGCCCGAATCCAGAAGTTCGGGCGTTTTTTTTCCACGAGCTCCCCGTCATGCTGAGAGCCATCCGATCAGGATGGCCGGGTGCCCCACGTTTCGTCCGGCCAGTCCGGACGAAACGTGGGACCACCCACATAACTAGGCGGACCTATTCAAATGTCAAAACGACACAACGTCCACCGGTTCAACCACGCAAATTCCAATTGGGTCCAAAGTGCCCCCTTGGCCTCGCTTTCTTGTTCGGCCGATTTGCGGTAAAAGCCTTACACCTTTGAAGTGGAATCTCAATCGCAGGTTGCTAGGTATGTCCGGCACATCGGGCGTCGGAGAGGCGCCATGCGTATTCTGCTTTTTCGTCATCTATATCCTTGTATTTCTAATTACTTTGTGATATATTATCGATGCGGATCGAACCGTCATCTCGGGTCCAGCGGAGCGTACAAATTGCCTGTTCTTGCACCGCAAAACTCACCAACCGCCTTGTTATCAGTCGGTTGCGCACTCTTTCGAGCGGCGTTTTCTGCTAACCCTCGTGGAATCAGTAACTTCGCTGAAAAATTGAAGCATGATATTTCTGCGCATCGCTTTGCACATCTCGATATATTGAAAGGGGTTAAGCCTTATTTTGAGCCTGTAAAAAGTTACAGCGGTAAAGCATTCATCCGGCGCGAATTGCACGCGGCACGCTGTTTCTGGAGGCCAGCAACGCCATCGGCAACGCTGTTAGCCATCGCGTCGCGCGGTAACATACGGTCTTGCGCCGCGCATTTGGCGGGCGGATAATCACCGCCTCAACGCAATTGGGATGCGAAATTAAGGAGAGTGATATGAAAGACTCGACGTTGAACCGGCGGCAATTTGCGGCATCTCTCGGACTCGCAGTAGGCGGCGCCCTAGTTCTTCCAGAAATTACCGGCACGCTGGCAAACGCAGCCGCAGCCACCAACCGCGCGCCACAGCACGCGCACAAAGCCGACGTCGAAGGCGCGATCCAGATCGACGCAAACGAAAATCCCTACGGCCCTTCACAAAAAGCGCGCGACGCCATCACCTCTTCCGAACCAATTGCCAGCCGCTATCCAGACGCCGTCGACTCACGCGTCGTGGACGCGATCGCCGCCCACCACAAAGTGCCGGCGAGCCAGGTGCTCCTCGGCTGTGGCTCCACGGAAATTCTTCGCTGCGCCGATCTTGCATTTCTGCAGGGCGGCAAAAATGTGGTCGCAGCTCACCCGACATTCGAATCTGTTCTGCAATTTGCAAAGGTGATGCAATCGAATCCCATCACCGTACCGCTCACACCAGATCATCGCCACGATCTCAAAGCTATGGGCGCCGCGGTCAACGCACAAACCGGACTCGTCTACATCTGCAATCCGAATAATCCCACCGGCACAATCGTCACGCTCGATGAACTCCGCGCGTTTATGGATCACGTGCCTCTCAACGTCACCGTTCTCGTTGACGAAGCCTATTTCCATTTCGTCGAAGACGGAAATTACGGCAGCGTGGTTGACTGGCTCCCTAAATATCCCAATCTCGTAATCGCGCGCACGTTTTCGAAAGTTTACGGCATGGCGGGAATGCGTCTCGGTTACGCGGTCAGCACCGAAAAAAATATTCAAGCCATGGACGCTTTTAAACTTTGGAGCAACACCAACATCGCCGTGCTAGAAGCCGCCATCGCCAGCCTCAACGATCCCGAGCATGTCCGCGAACAGCGCAACAAAAACATAGCCACTCGCCGCTGGCTCTACACCGAGCTCGACCGCGATGGCCGAACCTATATCCCTTCGCACACAAATTTCATGATGATCGAAATCGGCCGCGATGTCGGCCCCGTGCAGCAGGCGTTTGCCGAAAAGAAAATTTTCATCGGACGCAAATTCCCCACGATGGAAAATTGGCTCCGCGTTTCGATGGGCACTCCCGGCGAAATGCTCGCCTTCATGCAGGCGTTGCGCGAAATTATTCCTGCGACGGGCGCAAAAACCGCATAAATACAGCGCGAGTCGCGTGTTCAGTGCGGCCAAGAATTGGTCAGGGATTTTATTTTTAGTCAAGTTGTGCGGGGCAAGATACAGCAATGGGGCGTCCCGAGAAGAGGGTCCGGGACCTTGGTTCCTGGAGACTCGAACTTCTTAAGCCGTTGCCTGACCCATCGCGCGCCGTTGCTGAAAACATTCACGGCAAAAAACGGGTCTGCCCTGAGTCGGCTTAAAGGGAACTGTGGTTTCTTTCCCGCACTGCGAACAGGTGGTTCTCGTTTCGGATCGTGAGAAGCCGCCCTGCGCTGAACTGCCGTTGCCACCTGGCGCTCGTTTCGCTTTGCAGTTTTTGCACCGCTTGGGCTCGTTTTTAAATCCCTTATCGGCGAAAAACATTTGTTCGCCGGCGGTGAATACAAATTCTGCGCTGCAATCCGCGCACTTCAGGACTCGATCGTGATATTCCATGTGCCGCTCCGAAGCCTCGCTTGGCATCACAAGGCTCGCAGCCTGCCTGCCTGCGGCAAGCAAGTTCCGGCTCGGGTGCGAAAGATTTCAGCGGAGGCGAACCCACGGGCTGCCTCCGCCTTATCTCTGCGCAATCAGATCGGAACCTTGGATCGTGCTTCTTATCGGGCCCGATTAATCCTGTTCGCGGCGCTGCTTCTTACGCAGCCGCTTTCGCGACAGCGCTTGTTTCACACGAGCCTTTTCTCCTGGCTTCATGTAAAAGCTGTGCCGTTTGATTTCCTTAATGATGTCTTCCTGCTGCACTTTGCGCTTGAAACGACGCAGCGCATTCTCCAACGATTCACCCTCTTGTATCGTGACTTCTGCCAAAAAGTATTCACCCCCATCCCTTGGAATGGTTATCAAATAAAGACGGGTTCACTCTGAGAGGACCGCCCGTTGCTCATATTGTCCGCTTCTAATAGCGAACGTGCAACTCGATGTCAAGGAATGTTTTTGGCGCAACCAAATATCGTGAGGCGTGTAGATGGCGATGATATATCAGTTGTTCGCAAGCGTTATCGGTGATTCACAGCATCTCCGCCGATCGATCTTACTGATAGAATGTCCGGCGTAACGCATGAGAGGAATAAGGTGAATCCATGCCGCTGATGCGCGATACCATCGCCGTGCTCCTCGCTGGAGGCCAGGGCGAGCGCTTGTTTCCGCTCACGCGCGATCGCGCCAAACCCGCCGTCTCGTTCGGCGGCACCTACCGCATCATCGACGTCACGCTTTCAAATTGCATCAACAGCGATCTGCGCCGCGTGTTTGTTCTCACTCAGTACAAGGCGCTCAGTTTGAATCGCCACATTCGCCGCGGATGGACTCCGCTGCTCGGCCTCGGCGAATACATCGAAGTGTTGCCGCCACAGATGCGCGTCTCCACCACCTGGTACCTGGGCACCGCTGATGCCGTTTATCAAAACATTTATTCCATTGGCAACGAGCGTTCCAGCTACGTCGTGATTCTTTCCGGCGATCACATTTACAAAATGAACTACCAGAAAATGCTGCAGTACCACGTGGATTCGGGAGCGCACGCCACCGTAGCGACGCTTGAAGTTGATCCCGAGGAAGCGTCTGAGCGATTTGGCGTGATGGAGACGGACAACAATTGGCGCGTCACAAATTTTCAGGAAAAGCCCAAAGATCCCGCAAGATCGCGGCTGCATCCGGACAAAGTAAACGCATCGATGGGAATCTACGTGTTCAACACACAGCTGTTGATTCCCATTCTCATCGCTGATGCCGACGATCCACATTCATCGCACGATTTTGGCCGCGACATTATTCCGAAAATGATCGCGAAGTATCGCGTCCACGCCTACAATTTCGAAGACGAAAACCGCACAGGCCCGCAGTACTGGCGCGACGTTGGAACGATCGATTCTTATTACGATGCGAACATGGATCTGGTCTCGGTCTCGCCGGTGTTCAATTTGTACGACAAAGACTGGGTTCTTCGCACTTGGCAGCAGCAATATCCTCCCGCGAAATTCGTTTTCGCCGACCCCGGCCGAATGGGCGTCGCCCTCGATTCAATCGTGTCCGGCGGCTGCGTTGTTTCCGGCGGCCGCGTGCAGGGATCGGTGCTGGGTTACGACGTGCGAGTGAACAGTTATTGCGACGTGCAGGATTCAATCATCTACAACCACGTAAACGTTGGCAGATATTCCCGCATCCGCAAAGCAATTATCGATCGCCACGTCAGTCTTCCCGAACACACCGAAATCGGTTACAACCTCGAAGAAGACAAGAAGAAATATTTCGTTAGCGACAACGGAGTCGTGGTTGTCGTGCGCGATGAATCAATCATCGAAGAGCCGGAAGCGTAGTGTGGAATGCGGCATAGAAATTAGAATTCGGCATAATTCATTTCTCGCGGAGAATAAATGTCGACTGCGATTGTAAACGTACACGCGCGGCAAATCATCGATTCGCGCGGCAATCCTACAGTGGAAGCTGACGTCATCCTCGATGGCGGTGCAATGGGCCGCGCCGCAGTCCCCAGCGGCGCGTCCACCGGCGAACACGAAGCCATCGAACTCCGCGACGGCGATAAGTCGCGCTACCTGGGTAAGGGTGTGACGACAGCCGTCGCAAATGCGAATGGCGCAATCGCCGCTGCTGTCCGCGGCATGAACGCAACGGATCAGCGCGCGACTCGATCGCCGAATGGTCGAACTCGATGGCACTCCGAACAAAGGCAAGCTCGGCGCAAACGCAATTCTCGCGGTATCAATGGCCGCAGCGCGCGCCGCAGCCGCCGCCGAAAAAACTCCGCTCTATCGCTATCTCGCGAAATATTCTGGCGCGCCGGCGCGGCAGCTGGCGTCACCCTTCCAGTGCCGATGATGAATATTCTCAATGGCGGCGCGCACGCCGATAATTCCGTGGATCCGCAAGAATTCATGGTGATGCCAGTAGGCGCTCCCAGCTTCAGTGAAGCGCTTCGCATGGGCGTTGAAATTTTTCACAACCTGAAAGCGGTGCTCCACAAGCGCGGATATTCCACCGCCGTCGGCGACGAAGGCGGCTTCGCTCCAAATTTGAAATCAAACGAAGAGGCGCTCGAAGTCGTTCTCGAAGCGATCACGAAAGCGGGCTACAAACCCGGCGAGCAAGCCGCAATCGCGCTCGATCCCGCGGCGAGCGAGTTCTACGACAAGGCAAGCGGAAAATATATTTTCAAAAAAAGCGACAAAAGTTCGCGCGACTCTGCGCAGATGGCGGATTTCTGGGCTAACTGGGCGCGGCAATATCCGATCGTTTCCATCGAAGACGGTATGGCCGAAGACGATTGGTCCGGCTGGGCGTTGCTCACTCAGAAGTTGGGTGCAACCACGCAGCTCGTCGGCGACGATTTATTCGTGACGAACACTACGCGCCTCTCGCGCGGAATCGCCGAGAAAATTGCGAATGCAATCCTGATCAAGCTAAATCAAATAGGCACCGTGACAGAAACAATCGAAGCCATCGAGATGGCGCGCAAAGCGGGCTACGCCTCAATCGTGTCGCACCGTTCAGGAGAAACCGAAGACACTTTCATTTCAGATTTTGTAGTCGCAATGGGCACTGGCCAAATTAAAACAGGTTCGGCATCACGCACAGACCGCATCGCAAAATACAATCAACTTCTGCGCATCGAAGAGGAGTTGGGAAAAGAAGCGAAATTTGCCGGCCGCGCAGCAGTTAAGAATTGCAAGCTGTAACCGTTTTCCAATAGCTCTCGCCGCTTCGCTCGGCTAGTCGTGGATTGTTAGGACACCGAGCGGCACATCATCTGCCGCGATTACCAAATGCGCTGTTACGATTGAGATAGAAATCGGAGGGCGGACATTCGCCTGATTAGGAGCCCGTCCGCCGTAGCCGGGCGAACTCTACGCCCGCAAGAATAGATTTCGAGGAAAATGTTATGCCTACCTGTCCAAATTGTGGAAATAAGCAGCAAGGCACCACGAAGTGCGCCAAGTGCGGATCGTTGTTTGGTTATTACACCGCGGATAACGCGGGACCCGCTCGCAATGCGGGGGATGCGCTGGGGACTCCTAACGCGTCGGGGACTTCCGGCAGTACGAGTAGTTCGAAAGACAAATCAGAGACATTTTGGATAAGGGTGAAAAAGGCTGTGGGAGTCCGCGAAGAGTAGCCACTCACCTTGATACAAGACTTTTCTAGAATCGCTCGAGTTAATCCCACCCAAAGTAGTTAGAACCGTCCCGAACGAGAACTAGTTCCATTTAATGTGCCTCTTTCGCGGATGGCGCGGCGCATGTATTCTGATTTGCCCGGAGTACGACGGCGGGCAAATGAAATGGCGAAGCGTCCACGACCAATCGTCCTCACAATTCTTGACGGCTGGGGCTATCGAGCCGAAACACAGGGCAACGCAATCGCTCTCGCGCGCAAGCCGAATTATGATGCTCTGCTCGCAAAGTTCCCCAACACGCTGATTCACACTTCGGGACCTTTCGTTGGATTGCCAGACGGCCAAATGGGCAACAGCGAAGTGGGCCACATGAATATCGGCGCCGGCCGAATCGTGCAAATGGATATCACTCGCATCGACGCGATGATTCAAAGCGGCGAATTCGCGCGAAATAAATTGCTGCTGGATGCGATGGCGCACGGACGCGATCACCAGCTTCACTTGATTGGATTGCTCAGCGATGGCGGCGTCCATTCGCATATCGAGCATCTCTTTGCGCTGTTGCGAATGGCGCGCGAAGAAAAAGTGTCACGCGTTTTCGTGCATTGTTTTATGGATGGCCGCGATACCCCTCCAAATAGCGGGGTGGAATTTATCGAGCAGTTGCAGCACGCCATGCACGAATACGGAGTCGGCGAGATTGCGAGCGTCGTCGGCCGCTACTACGCAATGGATCGAGACAATCGCTGGGAGCGCATCGAAAAGGCCTACCGTGCGATGTCGCATGGAGACGCGCTGCACCAGGACCAGAGCCCCGTGGCGGCGGTTCGGACGAGCTATGAGCGCGGCATCACCGATGAATTTGTCGAGCCGATTGTGATCACGCAGGAAATCCGGCACGGGCAATCGGCTGTGCCCGTCGGGATGATTCGCGATGACGATGCGGTGATCTTTTACAATTTTCGCGCCGATCGTGCCCGCCAAATCAGCCGCGCCCTCGCAGAACCCGGCTTCAAAGAGTTCGCCGATCCCGCTCGTCCAAAGAATTTATTTTTCGTCGGGATGACTCAGTACGACAAAACATTTTCCTGGCTCCGATATTTGCTGGCGCAGGAAAAACTTGAACAAATTCTCGCGAATATATTCGCCGAACGAAATTTCAAGAATCTTCGCGTAGCGGAAACTGAAAAATACGCGCACGTAACTTATTTTTTCAATGGCGGCGTGGAAAAACCATTTGCCGGAGAAGAGCGCGTCCTCGTGCCGTCGCCCAAAGTTCCCACCTACGATTTGAAGCCAGAAATGAACGCCGCCGGAATCGCCGACGCGGTCTCCGACGCTATTCGCAAGGGCGATTTCGACGCCATCATCATGAACTTCGCGAACGCCGATATGGTGGGCCATTCCGGAAAACTCGAAGCCGCCATCAAAGCCTGCGAAACGGTTGATGAATGCCTCGGCCGCATCCGCCAGACGCTCGAATCCGCCGGCGACACCGCGTGGCTCATCACCGCTGACCACGGAAATGCCGAGACGATGATCGATCCGGTTACAGGCGGCCCGCATACGTACCACACCACAAATCCCGTGCCGCTCATCCTCGTTTCGAATGATGCAAACGTCCGCCTGCGCGCCGATGGTTCGCTGCGTGACATTGCGCCGACCATGCTCGGCGTCCTCGGGCTCGGAGAGCCCCGCGAGATGACCGGCGGCGATTTGCGGATCTCCCCACCAAACAAAGGTTCCGCGCAGAAATGAGCCGTCCAACTCCCGCCGAAACGAAAATCGTTCTCTGCGTCCGCTTCCGCTTCTCGCTCTGGAGCGTTCCCGAATTTCTCGCCGAAGAGATCCGCGAGCGCTGGCCTGAGATGCGCGTAGTTTTCCTCGAAGGCTACGATCGTCTCACCGAAGAATTAACCGACGCCGATATCTATGTCGGATTTACGCTCATGCCCGATCAACTCGCCGGCGCGAAAAAATTAAAATGGATGCACGTCACCGCCGCCGGCGTGACTCACTTATCCGCGATGACATTCGCGAGCGCGAAATCGAAATCACAAACTCGCGCGGCATCCACGCGATTCCCATGGGCGAGCACACCATCGGAATGATGATCGCGATGTGCCACAAATTTCCCGCGTCATTTCGCTATCAGCAAAAACATATCTGGGCACAGCAGCGATTGTGGGATGAAATCCCGCGGCCGGGCGAATTGCACGGCGCTACGTTGCTCCTCATCGGATTGGGAGGGGCAGGAAGCGAAGTCGCGCGCCTTGCTCGCGCGTTCGGCATGCGCGTCCACGCCGTTACGCGTTCCGGCGCAGGCGACGCCGAGCTCGCCGAACGAATCTATCCGTCAAGCGAGCTCAACTCCGCTCTGTCCGAAGCCGATTTCGTCGTACTCGCTGCGCCCGATACTCCAGACACGCGCGAGATGATCGGGCCGGAACAGCTTGCGGTAATGAAGCCGTCCGCCGTGCTCGTAAATATTTCCCGTGGCACTCTAATCGATGAGCCCGCCCTCATCGAAGCCCTCCGCGCGCAAAAAATCGCAGGCGCTGCGCTTGACGTTACCGCCGAAGAACCGCTGCCGCCGGAAAGCCCACTGTGGGATATCGAGAACGTCTTCATCACACCGCACACCAGCGCCGCCAGCGAGATGCTCTGGCCGCGCCAATCAAAATTATTAATGGAAAATCTGGAACGCTGGTTCGACGGACTGGAATTGATCAACCACGTTGATCTCACGAGGGGATACTGAGCATGGACTCCAGGAATTCGCACCCAAACAAGAAATCTGCGCCTACTCGCGCACTCTGCGCGATGGTTCTCGTCATCATGTGCGCCTGTATCGCCGCGCCGACTCGCGCTCAATTCCGCACGCGCGAGCCAAACGCAGAATACGTCTTCCGCAGATCCCGTCTTCGCGCTCAAGCCGATGCTCCAATCGTGATCTTCGGCTACACCGGCAAGGAAAACGCCAGCGAAGCCTACGTCTTCAACCAGGAAAATAATTTTTACTATCTCACTGGCGATAACGAAGAAGGCGCCGCGCTTCTGCTCCTGCCAGATGGCGCCGCAAGTAAAGGTTGGTCAGGAGCCACAGAAATTCTCTATCTCCCCGAGCACGATCGCGCGTCTGAGCGCTGGAACGGCATCCGCATGGCCTTCGACGATCCCGGCATCGCCGCAAAAACCGGAGTCGCCGAAGTCCGCAAATTCGATCGCCTGCAAAACGATCTTAAGTCTCTCGCCAAAAATTATTTGTCTCTCTACACGCTTCTTCCGCCGCGCGGACCCAGCGCCGGCTATCCGCATCTTGAAAATTGGCAAGACTGGCTGATCCAAATCGATCCCGGCGTTTCGCTCAAACAAATCGGCCAGCAAATCGCCACACTTCGCACCATAAAATCGCCCACTGAAATAGAACTGCTCACCAAAGCCGTGGAAGCCTCAGTGGACGCGCACCTCGCCGCCATGAAAATGATGCGCCCGGGCCTCTACGAATATCAGCTCGCCGCTCGCATGCAGGAGATTCATTTCGCTGCAGGCTGCGAATCCGAAGCGTATTCGCCCATCGTCGGCGCCGGTTTTAATTCCACCGTGCTCCACTACGATAAAATCGGCGCGCAAATTCAGGATGGCGATATCGTTGTGCTCGATGTCGCCGGACAATATTCCGGCTACGCTGCGGATATCACGCGCACTCTGCCTGCGAACGGAAAATTCACGCCGCGCCAGCGCGAAATCTACGACATCGTTTTCGCCGCGCAGGATGCCGCGATCAAAGCCGTAAGGCCCGGCATGAAACTCAGCCGCGGCTCCGGTGGCCTGCAGCAAATCGCCGCCGATTACATCAACACGCACGGCAAAGATCTGCACGGCCAGCCGCTCGGTCAATATTTCTTCCACGGCCTCAGCCACACGCTTGGTCTCGATGTGCACGATTCGCAATTTCAAAACATGGTGCTCAAGCCCGGAATGGTCATCACCGTCGAGCCCGGAATTTATATTCCCGAAGAAAAACTTGGCGTGCGAATCGAAGACGATGTCCTCGTCACCGAAACAGGATACAAACTCCTGACCGCGCGCCTTCCGCGCAGCGCCGAAGAAGTCGAAAAAGTAATGGCGGAGGGAGACAAGGAGCGCGCCGCCGCGAGCGCGAGCACAAATACGCCGCAATCAATCGCACAATAAGCAAAATTAGTCCGCCCGCCCGCGTTGACCATCATTTCCGCCGCCGGATATAATGTCTCGTTGCGGCACGGTTCGTGCCCACGGACCGTTTGACCGCTCGCGCAAATTTGCACGCGGCCCGCCGTCCGGCTACTCCGAAGCAAATAGGAGAACAACCATGGTAGTAAAAGCGACGCAACTGCGTCCCGGAATGATCATCCGCCACGACAACGAACTCTACACCGTGTTCAGCGTCGATCACCGCACGCCGGGCAACAAGCGCGCCGCGATGGCCACGAAGATGCGCAATCTGCGCAGCGGCTCGATCATCGACTATCGGTTCCGCGCGGAAGAATTTCTGGAGCGCGCCATCGTCGACGAAATCGAGCATCAGTTCATGTACGCCGATGGCGATTCCTATAATTTCATGAACACCGAAAATTACGAGCAGGTCACGCTGAATTCAGACGTCCTCGGCGACGCCGTCTACTACCTGATCAACGACATGCTCGTGAAAATCGAGTATTACGATGGAAAAGCGATTGGAGTCGAAGTCCCCGACACAGTTGATCTCACTGTGGTAGAGACCGAGCCCACCGTGCAAAAAGCCACTGCCAGCGCGGTGATGAAGGCTGCGAAACTCGAAACAGGATTGACGATTCAGGTGCCGCCGTTCGTAAATAACGGCGACCGAGTAAAAGTAGATACCACCGAAGCGCGCTACATCCAGCGGGTCGATAAGTAACCGTCGCCCCGGCCGTCATCCTGAGAGCTATCCGATCAGGATAGCCGAAGGATCGCAGTTGCCTTCGTCTTTGCTGTCATCCCGAATCCCGCTTCAGCGGGTGAGGGACCTGCTGTTAGTTCTTTGACTTTGCCCTGCGAGTTTGCAGGTGCCTTCTATCTCTTAAACGTCCGCTCCAAAATATCGTCCACCGCGTGAAGCTGCCGCGCCAAATCAAATGCGCGCGCAATTCCCGCCGGATTCAAATATTTCGTCACCCGCGCATCAGCCGCCACTCGCTCGTGAAAATTTCCGCCAGATTCCCACGCAGCCATCGCGTTTTCCTGTACCCACTTGTAGGCCTCGTCGCGCGGCGCGCCCGCTGCCACCAGATCGAGCAGCAATTGCCCCGAAAAAATCAATCCGCCTGTCGATTCCAGATTTTTCAGCATGCGCTCCGGAAACACGCGCATATCGGAAATAATCGTCGTCATTCGCGCCAGCATGTAATCCACCAGAATCGTTGAGTCCGGCAAAATAATACGCTCCACCGAGCTGTGCGAAATATCGCGCTCGTGCCACAACGCAACATTTTCAAGCGCCGCGATGCTGTTCGATCGCACCACGCGCGCCAGGCCTCCCACTTGTTCGCTGCTCACTGGATTGCGTTTGTGCGGCATCGCCGAACTTCCGCGCTGGTCGCTGCCAAACGGTTCCTCCGCTTCGCGCACTTCCGTGCGCTGCAAATGCCGTATCTCCAGCGCGATTTTTTCAAGCGACGCCGCGATAATCGCCAGCGTGCACACATACTGTGCATGACGGTCGCGCTGAATCACTTGTGAAGTAACAGGATCCGTTGCCAGCCCCAGCCGCGCGCAAATTTTTTCTTCAATCGCCGCGCCAAGATGCGCGGCATTTCCCACCGCGCCAGAAACCTTTCCCACTGCCAGTTGTTCCGCCGCCGCGCGAAACCTTTCAATGTTCCGCAAATTTTCCGCGTACCAGATCGCGATTTTCAATCCAAAGGTAATCGGCTCCGCGTGAATTCCGTGCGTGCGCCCGATTTGCGGAGTGTGCTTAAATTCCTGCGCGCGCCGCCCCAGCACTTCTCCGAATTTCGCCAGCCCCGCCTCGATCAGTTTTGACGCCTCCCGGATCAGCAGCGCCTGCGCCGTGTCCACCACATCATTCGAGGTGAGCCCGTAATGCAGCCATCTCGCCGTCTCCGGATCGCCGATCGATTCGCCCACGGTCATCGTGAACGCAATCACATCGTGACGCACCTTCGCTTCAATCTCATTGATCCGCGCCACATTAATCTTCGCGCGCTCGCGAATCCGCGCAGCAGCTTCCTTCGGCACCTGTCCAGCTTCCGCCAGCGTATCCGTCGCCGCGATCTCCACATCCAGCCATTTCTGGAAGCGATTCTCTTCGCTCCAAACGCGGCCCATCGCCTCACGCGTGTAACGCGCAATCATTTCGTTCCCCTTTTTCTAAAGAGTCCCAAAAATGTTTCCGAAAATGGCTCCGAAGCAGCACGAACATGATAGCCGAAGTCCCTCGAACTAGGTGTCATCCCGAACCGCCTTGGTGGTGACGGACCTGCAGTTGGTTTCCTTGAAATGGCCATCTGAAACCCAACTACCTTACTAACCACCAGAGGTAAAGTACGGTCTAATGACTCGAATGGAAGGCGGAGATGCAGCGCAAGTCACGCTGGCAATGGGCGGCGACCAGGACGCATATCGCGCCCTCGTCGAGCGCCATAGCCGCAGCCTTTTCCGCCTCGCATATCGCATGACAGGGAATGAGCATGACGCCGAAGAAGTCGTCCAGGAAGCTTTTTTGCGCGCTTATCGCCGCCTCGACAAATTTGAGGCCCGCGCAAATTTCGGCACCTGGGTCTACCGCATCGCCGTCAATTGTTCGCTCGATCTGATGCGAAAGAGAAAAGTGGAAATGTCACAACGCGAAATACCTTCGAAGCACGATCAGGATGGCGACCGGCCCAGCGCCCTCGATTTGGCGAAGAGCACGGCGCCCGAACCGGATCGTCTCGCGCTCAGCGTTGAGCTGCGCGAGCAAGTCCGCCTGGCCATGCTTGAGCTGAGCCCAGTGGAGCGCACCGCATTCGTCCTGCGCCACCACGAAGGTCGCTCGATCGAGGAAATCGGTAAGGTGCTTGGGCTCAACGCAGGCTCCACGAAAAACAGTGTCTTTCGCGCAGTTCAAAAATTGCGGCGTTATCTGGAACCGATGGTCACGCCCGGAAGTGGAATTAGTCAGCAAGCGAGGCCAGGAAGATGAAGCATTTGCAGGAGCAGGAGCTAATTGAATATCGCTACGGCGATTTGCCGGATGCGGCGGCGAAGGAAGCCGTTGAGAAGCACTTGCACGATTGCGGCGAGTGCCGCGCAAGTTATGCAGCTCTCGGCCGCGTTCTCGCGGCCGTCGATACCGATATTGTCCCGGAGCGCGCCGCCGATTTCGAATCGCGCGTGTGGAATGAATTGTCGCCGAAGCTCGCGCGCGCTTCCGAAGCGCCGGCTACTGATGTTGTGAGAGCGCCGCAGCATTCAGCCGGATGGCGCTCATGGTTCACTCTGCCGCGCCTCGTTCCGGTTGCAGGAGTTGCAGCGCTCGTCATCGCAGCATTTTTCGCGGGGCGATTCTTCCCGCGGCTCAATTCACCGCAGAAACCAGCAGAGCTGCAGCCTGTAGCTAATGCGCCGATTCCGCAGCAGGGCCGCGATCGCGTCCTCATGGTCGCCGTCGGTGATCACCTCGACCGCGCACAGATGGTCCTGATGGAAATCTCAAACGCGGAAACCGGCACCGGCGGCAAGCCCGAAGATACAAATATCGAACGCCAGCAGCAGCGCGCCGAAGAATTGCTCGGAGCCAATCGCTTGTACCGCCAGACCGCTGAGCACACCGGCGAGAAGGGTGTAGCGAGCGTGCTCGATGAACTCGAACCCGTGCTGATGGAAATCGCGCACAGCCCATCAACAATTTCGCAAAGCCAGTTGGACGAGTTGCGCAAGCACATCGAGGCTCGCGGATTGCTCCTGAAAGTTCGAGTGATGGATTCGAATGTACACCAGAAGGAAAAGAAGTCGACTGATCTTGGCGTGTCGCAAAACGGACTGTAGTCCCGTTTTTCGAAATGCCGGATGCATTGCGCCGGTGTAGTCAAACAAGTTTTAAGTGAAGTGGTCAGAAGACGAGTTGCACGAAGAGAGAGGAACAGGAAGATGGCTATCAAGACGAAGTCAATCAAATCAGCGGCGCTCGCGGCAATCGCAGCGCTCGCACTTTCATTCCCGGTTTATGCGCAAAACTCGGCGCAGCGCTCCGCAGGCAGCGGATCCGCAGCCAGTAGCGGCACAAGCGCAAGCACAAGCGCAGGCGGGGAGCGAGTGCGGCGGCGGAGTTTCTGCTGGCAGATGGCACGAGCTACGGTCTCGGAATTTCCTCCAGCGATGGTATCTCTATATCCGATGGGCTCTCACAAGCAGGCGCTGCCTTGCAAAGCGCTCACGTGGGCCTCGCTCAAGCGGGTCAGGCGCTTTCCGGTGTGAATTCGAAACTCTCAGACGCCGATGCAGGCTTGTCGAATTTGTCGATCGATCTTTCGAACCTCGGCGATTTCTCCCAGTTCCAGGCCTTCTCTAACTTTGATTTCAGCGATTTCTTTTCCGGTCTCGAAGGCTTGCAGGGTCTCGAGGGGCTAAACGGTTTGGAAGGACTCTCGGGTCTGCAAGGCCTCGAAGGCTTGTCGCGTCTGCAAGGTCTCGCTGGTCTCCAAGGGCTCGAAGGACTCTCAGGCCTGCAAGGTCTCGAAGGCTTATCCGGCCTGCAAGGACTTCAAGGAATTGATGGATCGCGAGCGTTGATGATCAGGAGACGGCGCCCGCCGGTGGAAAGAAAGCGGTCGTAAAGAATGATGACGAACGAAGACGCGGATGCTCAGGATGAAAAATCCGAAAAGGCCGACAAAGCGCAGGAACGTGTCGAGCGCGAGGAAGAACTCTACAACGATGGCGTGGACGAGATCGACGACGCGAAATGGGAAAAGCCGTCGACAAATTCGATCAAGTGATTGAGATGCATGGCAAGCACGCCGATGGCGCGATCTACTGGAAAGCCTACGCCGAAAACAAACAGGGCCACCATTCGGAAGCGCTCACGCTGCTCGCTTCTCTCGAAAAGGAATATCCGTCCAGCAAGTGGGTCAAAGAAGGCAAGGCAATGCAAATCGAGATTCATCAGCCCGGTGCAAATACGTCCTTGTCAGAAGGCCAGGGCGATTGCGAATTGAAACTGTACGCGGTCAACGCACTGCAGCAAGCCGATCCTGAGAAAGCGATTCCTATCCTGCAGAAAATGTTGCACGGCGGCGATTGTCCAAAAATAGCAAGTCAGGCCTTGTTTGTCCTCGCGCAATCAGGATCTCCTGAAGCCATAAAGGTTATCGGTGATATCGCGATGGGCAATTCGAATCCGGAATTGCAGCACAAGGCCATTCAAGACCTGGGCCTCTTCAGCGGTTCGCGCGGACGTGACACCTTGCTCCAAATCTATACATCGTCGAACGACATCACGATCAAGAAACAAGTCCTCAACGCGTTCATGCTTTCCGGCGCGCGTTCACAGCTTCTCTCTGCCGCGAAGAGCGAAAAGAATCCCGACTTGCGCGCCGAAGCAATCAAGCAAATGGGCCTGATGGGCGCGAAAGAAGATATCTGGCAGCTCTATCAATCCGAACAAGACGTGCAGGTGAAAAAACATATTCTGCAGGCCCTCTGGCTTTCGGGCGATAGCGAACGCGTCGGTCAGCTCGCAATCAACGAAAAAGATCACTCGCTTCGCTTGCAGGCGATCAATGACCTCGGCCTCATGGGCCGTTCCAGCGAACCGATCCTGAAGCAGATCTACGCGTCGGATCCCGATCTCGAAGTGCGGCGCAAAGTAATCAACGCGATGTTCCTCGCAGGCGATTCACGAGGATTGGTTGATCTGGCCCGCAAAGAAACCGATCCGACTCTGAAGAAGGCCATCGTCTCCCAGCTTTCCCTGATGGGCGATAAAGACGCGATGGATTACCTCATGGAAATTCTTAACAAGTAGCGCATAAATCGGAGAAATGGTGACGCCATGAAAAGCTTCCGCGTTCTCGCAGGATTCGCAGCACTGCTTCTCACGGCTTCGCTCGCAGCCGCGCAACAGCCGAACTTCACAAACGCGAAAGTGGAAACACGCGCGGTTTCCGGCTCGCTCGACTCCACGATCTCTTCAGTGGCATCGAGCGAATCCTCGCCATTGTGGGTGGCCTATGGAGTCGCCCATGATTCCGTCGCGCGATGGCGAGCATCGCCAGATGTGTTGCTGGTCCCACTACGATGGCGGCTCGTCAAATGATTGCACCTGCGAACTCGAGAACCATTCGAACGAAGGCATCAACATGCGCGAAAACGGAGATGCGCGGCGCAAACGGTGGCACGGTAAAACTCGAAGGCCCCGAAACAATGTTCGTGCTGCTTCGCATCGCGGATCACCGCGTCTCAAAAGTTCGCGCGTTCACGCAGGATTGCCGCATCGATGCAGGCGGCCTTCGCATGATCTGGCTGGGCGACGTGAAGCCAGACGAAAGCGTCGCGATGCTCTCGAAAATTGTTACTTCCGGAGATTGGGACGATCGCGATGATCACGATGGCCGCCGCGAAGCCGATGGCGCACTCTCAGCGATTGCCATGCACGATGGCCCCGCCGCCGACAAAGCGATGGAATCATTCGTCACAACCGATCGCCCCGAAAAATTGCGCACCCAAACTTCTTTCTGGCTAGGCAGCGCTCGCGGAAAAGCCGGCGTCGCCGTTCTGATGCGCATGGCGAAAACCGATCCGAGCACAAAAGTGCGCGAGCAAGTCACCTTCGGACTTTCCGTTAGCGGCGATCCCAGCGCTCTCGAAGAAATGATTCACATGGCGCACGACGATGAATCCTCGCGCGTCCGCGGCCAGGCGCTTTTCTGGCTCGCGCAAAAAGCCGGCAAGCGAGTAGCCGACGAAATTCGCGGCGCAATCGATAACGATCCCGATACCGAAGTGAAGAAGCGCGCCGTCTTCGCTCTCAGCCAGATGCCCAAAGAGCAAGGCGTTCCCATGATGATTGAAGTTGCCAAGAACAATAAGAATCGCGAAGTCCGCAAACAAGCCATGTTCTGGCTCGGCCAGTCAAACGATCCGCGCGCGCTGGCATTTTTCGAAGAAGTGCTGACGCACTAAGCGCGGACTTTCGAAAGAGTAATTGAGAACAATCAATCGTAGAAAGAGCTTCCACTGGATCTTTGCGCGTGGCGAGCCACGCCGGATATGCGGCGCCAATTAATCCGGCGACGATCGCGATAATTGCGGCGCGCACCATCCACGCAGTGGTCAGTTCAATCGCCAGCGTGGGAAACGACGACAGCAAAAACTCGCGCAATCCCACGCTCAATCCAATCCCGACAATAATTCCCGCGCCGCAAATCACCGCGGTTTCACTCAGCAAAATTCGCACGATGAATGCCTTCGATGCGCCCAGCGCTTTCAGTACGCCGATCTGCCGCGTGCGCTCGATCACGCTGGTATAAGTGGAAAGAAAAATCACCAGAAATCCGATCGCCACTCCTAGCGAAATCATCGATCGCACAAACGCATTCAATCCGGGCAGCGTTGTGGAAGTCATCAAGCTCAAATAACTTTTCACTGGACGCACTTCATAATTGCGAAAAATATCGCGCATCTGCTCCATTACCGCGTCGGTGTGTTCGGGGCGCGTACACTTGATAAAAAATAGCGATGCTTTATCGTGCGCGCCGGAAAGATCCTGCAGCGTCGCAAGCTGCACAAAAACGCGCGCGCCTTTTCCGTGCTCCACAATTCCCGCGATGTGAAACGTGCGGTCCAGCAAATGATAATCCTGCCCCGCGTGCAGATTGCGGCTCCTCGCGGCGACGTCGTCCACCAGCATGTCGTCGGGGTCCACCATGTCGTGCCCTTCGTGAAATACAAATCCGCCCGAGACCGCGTGAAAAGTCGGCGGATCAATTCCGTAAAGCACTTCCACTCCGCCAGACATGTTGAATTGCAGCAGCACCGGCGCCACAGACTGCACATATTTTATTTCCGAAAGTTTGTCGCGAATCTTGATCGGCATCGGCGCGCCGCTGAACGCCATCAGCACAGATGACGAAGGCGGCTGCAACATGATGTCGGCGCCCACACCCTCCACGCGCTTGCCCACCTCGGCCACCATGCCGGTAGTGAGCCCCACAATGATGATGACGAGCGTGACTTCCACCGCGACAGCCATCACGCTCACAAACGCGCGCACCGGCCGGTGAATTGCATTCCCGAAAATCAATTGGCCCATCATTTTCGTTGCGTCATTCTAGCAGCAGTAGCGCGGCACATCGCCCGTTCGATTGTCATTGCGAACAACGCCGCATCAGTGTTTTATCTCTCCATGCTCATCCAGCTCCACCAGTTGCGCGCTGGCAGGCTGCTTTAACTCAAACCGATCGGCGGAAATTTTTTCGTTAATCGCGAGCTTCGTAATTCGAATCTCCAGCTGATAATCGTCGTGCGGACGATGAATCAAAATGTGCCGCGGATATTGTGTCGCGGCAGATTCGTGGTTGTTGCTGCTGTCGACGCTGCCACGCCAACTGTCTCGGCCGCCGCGGTTGTTGCCACAGGCTGCCAATCGGAAAGATGAATATCCGAAAGCACGCGCCCCGCATCGCCAAAAACTTCAATGCGCGCCAGATTTAAATCCGCGCGATCAAACCACAGTTTGCGATCGATCGCGGGCTTCGCTCCCTCCCGCAAAATAGTCACGATGTAATACCGCGCAGCTCCAGCGGAAGAAATATCGTCGAATTCCTCAAACAGTGTCCGCGTCTCCGCTCCGATTTCGGGCCACAGCAGCGCGTCCACCAAATGTTGCGGACGAAGATTCTCGATCGGCTTTTTCGTTTCGCGCGCAATATTCGCTGGCCCGGTGATGAATTGATTTTTCGATGGAATATAAATTCGAAAAGTATTTCCATCGCTCGTCATATCAAAAACATTTTTCGAAAGCACCGGAGCCTGCCCGATCACGCGAATATCGCCGGGCCGCTGCGCCAGAATAAATCCATTCACCTGGTGATATTGCTCGATCACTCCGCTATACGCCGAGCCCGCCGTGGGCACCATCTCCACAGTGGCATTCAAACTGGTAATCGCCGCGGCCGTGCGATTGTACGCGGCCACAAGCTCGTCCTCCGAGGCATCCTTGGCTACTCGAATCTCAGAAGGCTTTACCTTGGTCTTAGTGCTAACCGCGCACCCGGCGGCGGTGAACGCAAATACCATTGCTACCAGCACCGTTACCGCCAGCTTGTCGGAATATTGATTAAGACGAATCACCTTACTCCTCTATTCGTTTCCTAGCGTACAACTCGATTTTAGTTGCGCCGTTAACTCCAATTAGATTCTACACGCTGCGTTTGGGGAGTAGGCAGCCATCCACCGCGTCTCCTCATTCCGGGCGGACTATTGTTACTGGGTGATCGGCCAGGGCGGGTTTTAGGCGGCGCAATAGCTCGGAGGAGGAGAGTTTTTCGGTTAGCAGAGTGAGCGCGCCATTTTCGAAATCGCAGACGGCGCAGGTGAAATAGTTGCGATAGGACTGGTGATAGGCGTCGACGCCGCGATGGGAGATTTCGTTTTCGAGCGGCGCATCGCCGGATTCGAGGAGCGCGCCGGCGCGGAATCCGAAAGTTTCGGTTTGGAAACGCGCGAGGAGCAGAGAAAGGGGCTCGGGATCGAGTTGCGGGATGACGACGCAGCGCGCGGCGGCTTCGCGAAAATCGATGGCATGGGCGCGGCAGAATTCGCGGAGGCGATCGAGATGGCTGAAAAAATCAAGCGCCCAGGGAATGTCGGCGGCGATCGCGGGAAGCGCGACGGCCCAGATGGCTGCGGCTTCGGGGCCAAGCGCGGGAGAATCTTCGGGGATGGCGGAAGTGGGATCGGCGGGCTCAACGAGTTCGAGGCTGAGCGCGCGAACGTCGGAGCCGAGATCAAGCGGCTCAAGCATCAGGCGCAGATTTTCAGATGGGGGTGGCGTCATGAGATTTGGTAATGCGAGAAGCGGGCGCGGCAAGGCCCGCTCCTACGAAAACATTTTGTAAATTCGAAAATGGAAATCACGCTTCGGCAGCGGCGGTATCGCCAAAAGCTTTGACGAAGCCGGGCGATTGTTTGCGAAGCTCGAGCCAATCGAAAAAAGTGTCAGGCGTTTCGAGCCACAGCGAGAACCACTGAAGAATTTCTTCTTTTTCGGCGCGCTTGCGCGGATCCACTTTTTGATTGCGCGCAATCATTTCCGCGCGGCGGCGGCCAAGGCGCGCGACTTCGAGAACGCGCTCGACAGCTTGCGGATCTTCTTCCACGCGGAATTTGCGAAGCAATTCGTCAAGACGCATCAGGCAAATTTCGGCTTCTTCGAGATTTGAAAAGTGGAGAAGATCCTGAAATTCTTCTTCGTAGCGGCCTTCGGTATCGGCGCGCGTGGAAAACACGACGCGGAGCCCCGCTCCGGTGAGAACTTCTGCGATGTAATCGGCGGAAGTTTTCGCGGTGACGCCAAATTTTGCAACCATCTGGCGGCGAATCTGCTCGACCTCGGCCGGAGTGTAGCGCGGCGCGCGCAATCCCTGCGCGATTGCGAGAATCATTTCTTTTTTCGAGTTGGGAGTGAGGTCTCTCATCACGGGCATTTCGATAATTTTATTATGGCTTGTGAGCGGGCGCAGAATTTTTTTCTCCATTCTGGCTCAGCAAGCGGCGATAGCGTGCGACATTTCGATTGTGTTCAGCGAGCGTGCTGCTGAACAAATGACCTCCCTCAGTATCCGCCACGAAATATAAATAGTCCACGTTTGCCGGAGCGAGCGCCGCGCGCAGCGAAGCTTCGCCAGGATTTGCAATCGGCCCCGGAGGCAAACCTGGATGGCGATAAGTATTGTACGCCGAGTCGAAGCCGAGGTCGCGGCCGGTGAGCGGCGGCGTGTACTTGCCCGCGAGTTCGAGCGCGTAAATCACTGTGGGATCGCACTGCATGGGGAGCCCGATTTTCAGGCGATTCAGAAAAACGCGCGCGACGATGGGGCGCTCTTCGGGTTTCGGCGTTTCGGATTCGACGAGCGAGGCCAGCGTGACGATTTGTTTTGGAGCGAGCGTGGCCGCGGGATTTGTGCCCGCGCTTGCCGGATCGGCAGCGACGAGAGAATTCCATTCGGTGCGGAAGTGAGTGGTCATCGCCGCGATTACTTGTGCAGCCGTGACGTGGTGAGGAAATTGATACGTCGACGGGAAGAGAAAACCTTCGAGGCTGGGCGCGCTGGGCGCGAGATCGCGAATTGGAGTTGTGTCTTGCGCGGCGGCGAGAAAAGCGTCACGCGTGACGAGTCCATTTTGATCGAGGAGCGCGGCGATTTGCAGCGTGTTGAAGCCCTCGGGAATGGTGATGGAAATTGTGAAGACGCGACCGGCAGCGATGGTGTCGAAAACTTCGAGGGCGGTTTCGCTGTGATCAAAAAAATATTCGCCAGCTTCGAGAGATTTATTGGGATGGCGGCGCGCGAGAAGCAGAAACGGATAGCGGTTGCGGATTACGCCGTTATCGGCGAGAAGGCGGGCGATGCCGCGGACGGAGATGCCCTTGGGAATGTCGACGAAGACGCCATTCGCGGATGAGAAATTTCCGTAGGGAACATAGAGCGCATAGGCGACCCATGCCGCAGTCAGGATGAGCGCGATGAAAATTACAGCGACGAATTTGAGAAAGCGGCGCATCTAGGAATTTTCCTGTGGTGGCAAGAGCCGCGATGCCGACTGCTTCTGCTGCGATGTTGCGGCGCGAGTTACGAGATAGTCGCGAAGAATTATCGCGGCGGCGATTGCATCGCGATCGCCGCTGGATTTTGTTACGCGATTCTTCTTCGCGCGCGCGAGGGCGGGATCGTTCGCTGCGTCCCACGAAGTGAGGCGCTCGTCCACGAGACCGATGGGAATGCCGAGATGCTTGCGCAGGCGCGCGGCGAAGCGCTCCACTTCCGCTGACATTTCGCTCGGCGTGCCATCGAGATGAAGAGGCAAGCCGATGATGATTTGGCGCACATTATTTTTGCGCACGAGCGCTCGGAGATGCGTGACGTCGTCGCGGCGATTTGTGCGCACGAGCGCGCCGGCGGGCTGCGACGTGAGAGCTAATTCATCCGAGAGCGCGAGACCGATGCGAGTGCGGCCGTAATCGAGCGCGAGAATCCGTCCAGATTTGGCGGCGGAAATTTTCGCGGATGTTCGCTGTGCGGATGCTGTCATCGGGCTGGTCCAATTATATCGCGCGGTGCGGTGACGCCATTCGCTTGCGCGCGATGCGCGGGCGAAGCGTTACTGTCCTTGAGAACATGCGTTGGTACTTGGCGCGTTAGCGTGCGCGCGCGGCGGCGATTCGATCTGCGATTTCTACGACCTGAATAATTTCGGCGACATCGTGAACACGTACCATGTGCGCGCCGCCCAAAATCGCAGCCGTTACCGCCGCTGCGGTACCGAAAACACGGTGGTTTTCATCAGCCGGCAGATTGCGAGATTTATTCGCCCAGCCGATGAATGCTTTGCGCGATGGACCGACAAGCAGCGGATAGCCAAGAGTGGAGAACTGCGAAAGATTTGCGAACAGCTCAAAATTCTGGCGATAGTTTTTTCCGAAGCCGATGCCGGGATCAATTACGATGCGCGACGCTGGAATTCCGGCGCGGCGCGCGCGGGCGATAGCAGCATGCAGGCCGCGCTTTACATCTCGAATCACATCGCGCGCGAATGGTCCGCGCTGCATCGTGCCGGGAGTTCCGCGCATGTGCATCAGAATTACTGCGGCGTGCGCGCGGCGAATTACATCCGCCATTTCGGGATCAAATTGCAGCGCTGTGACATCGTTCACGATTTCTGCGCCGGCGTCGATGGCGGATTTGGCTACGGATGCTCTGCGCGTGTCGATGGAAATTGGCACGCGCAATTTTCCGCGCAGCGCTCGCAACACTGGAATCACGCGGCGCAATTCTTCTTCGGCGGCGATCGGTGCGGAACCTGGCCGCGTGGATTCGCCGCCGATGTCGATGATGTCCGCGCCAGCGCGCTGCATCGCTAGCGCGTGTTTGGCGGCCGTGGATGCGTTTGCGAAAAGTCCACCATCGCTGAAACTATCGGGTGTGACGTTGAGCACGCCCATGACGAGAGTGCGCTCACCGAGAATCAGTGTGCGATTCGGGAGACGCAGGCGAAATTTTGGGCGCGCGATTTTCATTGTGGTCGATGCGCCGGATTCGCGGCGTTCGCAGACTTCGTGCGCGGCACATAATAAGACGTGCGGCAATGAAGCCGCGCGCTTGCGTGCGCCGCGGGATCGCTGAACGAAATTTTCAGGCTGTGCCATCCCGGCTGAACTCCCGATGCGCCCGAGTACGAGCCGAGTGTGTATTCGGCGCGGATGATGGCGGCGACGCGGCGGTAGGCATCGCTAAGTGTGCCGAGATCGCGGAGAAAATCGAGTTCGCCGCCAGTGCGGCGCACAAGCTCTGCGAGAAAAATTGTGTACGACGGAATATCGAGGCGGTGCGAAGTTTTCGAAATTAAAGTCGCTGCGGAATGAGCATCGAGCCACGCTGGAGTCATTCCCTTCGGGCGATTCTCCGTAGAAATCGCGAAGACTTCTACATCGAGAACTGAAAGTTTGCGAACGACATCTTCAAACGAGAGCTGATTCGAATCTGGCGACGGCTGCATCGACGCGGGATTCCACGAAAGTCCGAGGCCGCTGTCCTGCCCATCGGTGAGCAAAACGATGGCGTGCGGTCCAACGCGATTCTTTGCATCAGAAAAAAGTTCGTGAGCCGCAAGAAAAAGCGCGCTGTAGATGTTCGAGCCGATTTCCATTTCAGAGCGCATTAAATCAACGCGATCAAGCACTTCTTCGAGCGCGGCGCGATCTGTGGTGAACGGCAACAACAAATGCGCGTGGCCGGCGAATGCTACGACGGCGATTTCGTCGGTGGGATCAAGTTCGGCTGCGAGCGCGCGTGCAGCTTTTTTGGACTGTTCAAGTGACCAGAATTCGCTTGGGCTGCTATCGAGAACGAGAACGATGTGCGCGGAAAGTTTCGCGGCATCGAAAACGGCGAGCGCTTGTGGCGCGCCATCTACGGCGACATCAAAATCACCCATCGCGAGATTGTGAATCGGCGCGCCATCGGGATTTGTCACCGAACATCCCGCTATCACCAGGCGCGCGCTCGATTGAAAAATTGCGCCTGAAGGCCGCGCATCGCCGCGCTGAGATTCGGTGACGGGATTTGTTTTTGAATTCACGTTGAGTTCACCAGTCGCGGGATCGCGAACCAACTCGATATCGCGATCGAGATCCAGTGGTTTGGGAAGTTTTGCTTTTTGTGCAAGCGCTGGAAGAGCGAGCGAAAAACTTAAAATCAGCAAAACGGGAAAATGTTTCGTGAAACGAAAATGTTTTGCGAAGCGGAGTTCAGAAAAATACCGCACGGATCAATCGAGGTCGAAATCGCGCACCGGTTTTTCCACCGGACCTTCGCGAGCTTTCTTGAGATTTTCTTCGAATTTCCGCGTGAGCACATCGTCCTTTTTCTTTTCGGCATCCCACGACGCCTGGAATTTCGCTTCGCGGTCCGCAGCCTGCTTCGAAAGAATGCTGAACGGATCGTTCAAATCGACGTTCGATGGCGCGCGCGGCGGATCGGTGTGCCCGAGTACGACGGCGAGCTCGGTATCGACCGTGAGGCCCGCCTTGCAGCAGGGGCAAGTGATTTGAATCGGCTTCTTCGGGTCTGCCATGTTTGTATTTTACGCCAAACTTTGCGATGCAGTGACAGCGAAAAAGAAAAGGCCCGGCGACGATTTCGTGCCGGGCCTAAAGTTAACTTAATTACTAACTAACCCTTCGAGAAGCCGGGCGCTGGGCGAAGCTCCGGACGCGTAACCGGTTTCGGCTCCAGGCTTGGCACCGCCGATGCAGGCGGCTGATTCGTTGTTGTCGGCGGACGCTCTGGGAGCGGTTTGCCTTCGATCAGGGTGCGGATCTGATTGGCGTCGAGCGATTCGCGTTCGAGCAGCGCGAGGGCGATTCGTTCGAGAGCATCACGATGCGATTCGAGAGTTGTTTTCGCTCGCGAATACGCGGTGGTGATAATTTTCTTCACTTCCGCGTCGATGCGAATGGCGGTGTCTTCCGAGTAGTCGCGATGCTGAGCGATTTCGCGGCCCAGGAAAATGGCTTCTTCCTTTTTGCCATACGCGAGCGGCCCGAGATCGCTCATGCCCCAATCGCAAACCATCTGGCGCGAAATATCGGTTGCATGTTCGATGTCGGAGCGTGCGCCCGTTGTGAGATGGCCGAAGGTAATTTCTTCGGCAGCGCGTCCGCCCATGGCGACTGCAAGCCGCGCCTCGAGATATTCCTTCGAGTAAGAATGGCGATCGTCAATCGGAAGTTGCAGCGTGACGCCTAGCGCCATGCCGCGCGGGATGATCGTAACTTTGTGAACGGGATCGGTTCCCGGAGTCAGTTCCGCGACGAGAGCGTGGCCCGCTTCGTGGTACGCAGTGTTGCGCTTTTCCTCGTCGTTGAGAATCATGGATTTTCGCTCAACGCCCATCAGGACTTTGTCCTTGGACATTTCGAAATCTTCCATGAGAACAGTTTTGCGATTCTGGCGCGCGGCCCACAGCGCGGCTTCGTTCACCAGATTCGCAAGATCGGCGCCGGAGAAACCCGGAGTGCCGCGCGAAATCACGGAGAGATCCACGTCGTCAGAAATGGGAACCTTGCGCGTGTGAACGCGGAGGATTTCTTCGCGTCCCTTGATATCAGGACGAGGCACAACGACGCGGCGATCGAAGCGGCCAGGCCGCAGCAACGCCGGATCGAGCACGTCTGGACGGTTCGTAGCGGCGATTAGGATAACGCCTTCGTTCGATTCGAAACCATCCATCTCGACGAGCAACGCGTTCAAAGTTTGTTCGCGTTCGTCGTGTCCGCCGCCGAGACCTGCTCCACGATGGCGGCCGACTGCGTCAATTTCATCGATGAAAATAATGCAAGGCGCGTTCTTCTTGCCCTGCTCGAAAAGATCGCGCACGCGGCTGGCGCCGACGCCGACAAACATTTCCACGAAATCAGATCCAGAGATGGAGAAAAACGGAACGTTGGCTTCGCCCGCGATGGCGCGCGCCAAAAGAGTTTTACCCGTGCCTGGAGGCCCTACGAGCAACACGCCCTTGGGAATGCGTCCGCCAAGCTTCTGGAATTTTTGCGGATCTTTCAGGAAGTCGATAATTTCCTGCAGCTCTTCCTTGGCTTCTTCGATTCCCGCGACGTCTTTAAAAGTGGCTTTCTTTTGTTGCGCGGTGAGCAAGCGCGCGCGCGATTTGCCGAAGCTCATCGCTTTGTTTCCGCCGGCTTGCATCTGGCGAATCATGAAGATCCACAAGCCGAACAAAACTACAAACGGGAGCAAATTAATCGCGATGGTGAACCAATCGTTGCTGCGCACTTCCTGGACGTTGATCAGGACGCCCTTGTCGCGCAGTTCCTTCACGATATCAGGCGCGCCTTCCTTGAAAATCGTGACCTTGAATTTCTGGGTGCTGGGCTCGCGGTAATCGCCCTTAATTTCGTAGCTGTTGGGCGATATGTACATGATGACTTCTTTCACGTTCGCGCGGTCCACTTGGTTCATGAACTCGTTGTAGCTGAGCTCGCTTTCGCGATTCGCTGTGCCCGAGGGAGTGAAGACCTTCCACAGTACGAGGCCGAGCAGAATGATAAACATCCATACGAGAATTGTTTTTGCCGCTGAACTGGAATTCACGGAACTACCTCACATTACTTTATGGCGCTGCGGCTTGCGCCGAGTCGCCGGTTGGCGCGTGCGGGTGGCTGCCCCGGCGTGCCCCATCGTGCCAATGAAATCTAGGTTGCGGAACAGACCCTGGCTGCCAGCCAGGCCGTAGCCCACTAACTGCTTAGATGCACCTACGAAGCCGAAGTAATCAGCCCTCAGATCAACACGGCGCTCGGCCGGCTTATCCACCAGCACGGCGATCTTGAGCGAGCGGGGCTTCGCTTCGAGGAGCCGTTTGGTAAGGAAATCGTGTGTGACGCCCGTTTGTAAGACGGCGTCTACCAGCAGAATGTTCCGATTCTTCAACACCGGAGGCCTGCTGAAAAACACCTCTCGCCTGGCATAGCCGCTCATCTCGACATCGCGTAATTCCGAGCGCATAAAATGGCAAATCACCGGGCAAGTAATTTTGCGGATCAAGTCGGATGCGAAGACAAATCCGTTCTCGATCAGGACAACTACATCAAGAGTTTTGCCCGCATAATCCTTAGAAATCGAGCGTCCAAGCGCGGTAACCCGTTTATCAAGCTCTCGCTGGGAGTAGAGCTTCGTCGGCTGTGCGCTCAAATCGGCTCCTCGACCACCAATACTCCCCGGCGCGTATTGGCGCGCGCCGCAAAAGCTTCCGCGACCGGAAAACCTCGAGACCACACAACCGAACCGGCGCTGGTCAGCACCGGCCAAGCCGCCCGCTCGCGCAGGGGAACACGCTTCACGCGCAGCAGCTCTTTCAACTTGTGCTCGTGCAGGCGACCGTGCGGCCGGAACGCGTCTCCAGGCTGCCAGTTGCGGACCACGAGAGGGGCACGCAAACTATCCCAATCGATCGCTAACACACTAGTTTCGCGCGTGGCGGCGGGCCAGTCAATTACTTTCAGGCGCAGGCGGTGTCCAATTTCGGGGATGTCGACGGCGCATGCGTTTGAATTCGCCAAGGCCAAACTGTGAGCAAAATTGGCGGCTGACTTTTCCTGCGATTTGGATGTTTTCGCGTGCTGGCCAATTTGCTGGCGAGTGAAAATCAATTCGCCAAAAGATTTCTCAACCACGATTCCAGATGGGAGATTGATGCGGCTGCCGCTGATGGATTGTGCTGCCAGTTCGAGTACGTCGATTACGTGTTGGCTCATCAATCCGGCGTTTGAAGCCTTTAGCTCTCCGAAGATGCGGCGGATCAGCCGAGTGGTGAGCGCGGCGAATGGATTTGCGGCAGAGAGTGTCGGCCGCGCTTCGTTATTGCGGTGCCGTGACGAGAGAAGCATCGGATTCATAAGCGAATTCGTGGAGATTCTCAGTGAATTCCCGGAGCGCTCTACGAGCGCCGCGAATCGATCTTCGACCAGTAGCCGCCAGAAAGTTTCGTCTTCTTGCGCTAGATTCGCCAGGCGGCCAAGATGTTCGACGATGTGTAGCTGAAAATCCGTTTCGATCAGCGGAAGCAAGCGGCGGCGAATGTGCGCGCGGAGGCGCGATTCGTCTGCGTTCGTCAAATCCTCGCGCCACGACTGGTTTTCAGCGCGTAAAAATTCGCGGAGAGTTTCGCCGCGCACCGCCAACAGTGGTCGAATCACGTGATCTGCGACGGGATAGATTCCCGCGAGTCCTGTGGGTCCGGTGCCGCGAACGATCTGCGCGATGACAGTTTCTGCTTGATCGTTAGCCGTGTGTGCGACAGCGATTCGCGTGGCCCGGCCTTCGCGCACGATGTTCGCGAAGAATTCATAACGGAGTTTGCGAGCGGCCTCTTCGAGATTCCAGCCATTTTCGCGCGCTCGCGCTGCAACATCGTCTCGTCCGGATACGAATTCTAGTTCCTGCTGCGCTGCGAATTCGCGGACGAAATTTTCATCGGCATCCGAATCCGCGCCGCGAAGCTGGTGATTGAAATGGACTAGAAAAAGTGTGACGCCGAGTTCCGATTGCAATTGCTGCAAGATCAGCGCGAGCGCGACAGAATCCGCGCCGCCGGAGACAGCGATGCCTACGGAATCGCCAGCGCGCAACATGCCGTGGCGCGCGATCGTCTCGCGCACGCGGCTGAATAACTCCGGAAAATTTGAAGAAAATCGCAAACGACACTCCTGCGCGGCCATCTTAGCAGCGCGAATTAGACTGAAACAATGCAGGGAGGATCAATTCAAAGCACAGAGTGAATCAGTTGATGATTACGACGCGCTCGTCATCTGAGCGGCGAGAAGTTCCCGGCTTCCCGATATACGGCGATCCAAAGTAACTGCGGCGAAAAACGCGCACGCGGAGCGCTCTCGGTCGGCCCAGCGTATCAGATTCCATCCGACCCGCTGCGCAGCCAGAGCAGCGAGGGTGATCGCGTTGAAATAAAATTCCACCACGGCCAAGTTGCCCGAATCTGCGTTCACGTCTGGACACATTTTCAGAAGACGCATCACCGGAACGAACTGATCGGCGGCAACGCGATTTCCCGCCAGGATGGCGACGCCGCGAACCTGGTCGGAAAGAATGCAGTCACGCGTAGATGCGATGATCGAGCGGCAGTAAGCGACAAAAAGCTCCACGGTCGCCGCGCAAGAAATCATCAGCACCAGCGCGGCGATCATGCATGCCCCGTAGCAATCTGTACCGGTGCGAGTTGCGCCTCCGCCGGAAACTTCAGGAACGCGTATCCCCATGCGAGCGGTAGAAGGATCGGCATCGCGGACGTCAGAAAATGAGAAACGAAGATTCACCGTCGGACTGTGCGGATGAAGATTGTAAAGCGCGTAGTTCGCCGCAAATGCGTTGAAATAAACTCCCAGCGCGAGGACGATGTGAATCAGCCGCGTTTGCGTTTTCTTAAGCTTCAACATCGCGCCCCACAACAAGTAGGTGAATATCGCGCCGACGAAATACAGGTTTTGCGAAAGCTCGATCACAAACTTGGTGAAAAGACGGTTCTGCGCCTGATGCACGATGACGAACGAGAGCAGCGCCGTGAGGAGCAACACCAGCGCGGCGCACGCTCGTACATATTTGCTTGCGCCCATCTCGCGAAACACTTCGGTAAACAATCCGGTAAGCGCGAAGTACAGGCAAATCGTCAGCAGCAAGTCTGAATAGTAGAAATAATAAAAATACTGCGTCGACGCCAGCCCATAGTGGCTGAAAACGCCGTAGCGGCCCACGGTAACAATGCAGGCGCAGACCATGTAAAAGTTAAGCGGAAAGAAGCGGAAAAAGCATCGCGCGCGAACAGCGCAAACTACCACCGCGGCCTGAAGAAGACCGGTTGCAATCCATAAAATATATCCGAGCGGGCCAATCACGTTCAAACCTCGATCGCTCCTTGGCCCGCCCGCGGGTTGTACTTTTTTACGCCCCGTTGTGAATCAGGCTAACCAAGGCCGACTATCCCAACCATCCTGGTGGGGTAGGCGGCTGTGGGCCACCACCGTTCATCCAGCCCGGTGGTGTGGGTGGTTGCGGTCCTCCGCCATTCATCCAGCCTGGCGGAGTTGGTGGCTGTGGGCCACCTCCGTTTGCCACCTGTACCTGAGCGTGCTGGGCTGTCAAGCACAGACCCACTGTGCTCGCCAACACCAGCGCTACCAAGGCGGCTACTGCTAACATCCGTTTCATGGACCCTCCGAAATGCGAACAGCGGAGGAATTATATAATCCATGAGCCGCGCTAGTACTAAAGTGGCGGTTTTGTGTCTAAAAAGACAACACCCCTAGTTCCAGTTCGAAACGCGCGTTCCAAAAGCGTCCCTGAACGGAACTAGGCCCTTACTCCAGTATGGAAAATACTGTCTTATCCCGCGGACGGTCAACGGTACAGAAGTACTACTAGTAGTACTAAAACTAGCACCCATTTTCGGGCTTTTCCTGACTTTCCCACAGGCTGGCATGTGTATAAATGTTTTACTGTATTGACCGGAAATTGGCGTGCTTGGAGTATTTCGGCATCCAGTATCTCGCTGTGCGTCGCGGGATCGCCAAACTCCAACTCTCGCGGTGCTTGACACCCGCAAATGCGGCTACATACCATGCTGAATCCACCGTCGTGCCGGCGTGGCTCAGTGGTAGAGCGAGGGTCTCATAATCCCTAGGCCGTAGGTTCGATTCCTACCGCCGGCACCATTTTTTTGCTTGCTGCAGATGCTCTTCAGATTGCGAATACCTTCCTTCCGTCGCGTTGCATGCTTGCAATTCCCCTCTGTTGGTGAGAATTTACAGCCATGCAAACACCGCTGAACCGTCGCGATTTTCTGGTTGGAGCAGAGGCACTGGCAATGATTGCGTTGCTCAATCGATCCTACATTGGCGCCTCCGCGGCTGATGTGGCCACCGATGAGACCTATTGGAATACGATCCGCAGTGCGTACGGGCACGATCCAACCATTCTGAATTTCAATAATGGCGGTGTTGCTCCCGCGCCAACCGTGGTGCTGGAAGCCGAGATTGACGCGCTTAGGTACAGCAACCAGCTTCCCGCGTATCGCATGTGGCGCGACCTGGAACCGAAGATCGAAGACGTGCGCAAAGGTCTCGCTCGATTGTGGAACGCCGATCCCGAGTGCATCGCGATTACGCGCAATGCGAGCGAATCGTTGCAGATCGCGCAGTTTGGTCTTGATCTTCAACCCGGCGATGAAGTCCTGACGACGAGCCAGGATTATCCCCGGATGATCACCACCTGGCAGCAACGCGTGCGGCGCGAAAAAATCGTTTTGAAGCAGCTCGACTTCAGTGTGCCGGTAAAAAATGCCTCCGATCTAACGCGTCTGTACGAACAGGGAATCACGCCGCGGACGCGCGTGATTCATGTGTCGCAAGTTTGTTTCATGACCGGCCAGATTTTTCCGATCAAAGAAATTTGCGCGCTGGCGCGGCAGCACGGTATCACCAGCATTGTGGATGGCGCGCATGCTTTTGCTCATGTGCCGTTTCAATTTCCCGATGTCGATTGCGATTTTTATGGAGCCAGCCTGCACAAATGGCTTTCCGCTCCGATCGGAACCGGCGTGCTGTACGTTCGAAAAGATCGCATCGAAAAACATTGGGCGCTGATGGCGGCGCCGCAATCGATGGATAAAGACATCCGAAAATTCGAAGAGATCGGAACGCATCCCGCAGCAATTCATAATGCGACGCTGCAAGCGCTGGAGTTCTACGATCAAATCGGCGCCGAACGAAAATTCGAGCGGCTGAGATATTTGAAAAAGCGCTGGGCCGATCGCCTCACGCAATTGAATGGCGCGAAACTATTGGTCGGGCTTGAGCCCAACCTGTCGGGCGCTTTCTGCACGATTCATTTCGAAACGATGGACCCCGGAAAACTTGGCGACGCTCTGCTTACCAAGTACAACATTCTGGTGACGCCGATCGGCGGGCCCGGGTTCAACGGCATACGAGTTAGCCCGAATGTTTACACATCCACCGAAGATGTGGATCGATTCTGCGACGCGGTAGAAAAAGTTATTCGCGGGTAACGCGAGAGCACCGGTCGCCGCGCCGGAATTATTGAAGCTTCGCGTATTCGGACTTTGCTTCGCGCAGAATTGGAATTCCTGCGTCGGCGTCTTTCCATAATTCGAGAAAATCTTTGTAGGCGGTGAGCGCTCGCACTCGCGCGGCGTCCGCATCGGCTCCCTTCAAACTTTTTGCGGCCATCGCACTCGCGCGGCCCACGCCCAGATGCGCCAGCGCGCCTGTCCAGCAGTATTCGACGATTCCGGAGTGGTCGAGAATTTTCTGGAATTCCTTTGCAGCCGCGCTCGCTTGCCCACCAGCCAAATACGCCTCGCCGCGGATATACACCTGATAAAGGCAAGAAACATTGTTGGAGAACGGGAATGCTCCCAGCTCGATGGCGCCCTGATCTTGCAACGAGCTGATCGCAGCGGCCGGATTCTTTTTATTTAGCGCTAACTGCCCATGAATCGCGGGAAGCAATAGCGATTGCATTTGAGTGTCGAGCGGAAATCGCTTTTGCAAATCCTGCGCCAGTGACTCTGCGTGTGTGGAATCGCCCGACATCGCGAATGCAAGGGCGGCTTCTGCTTCGGCGCCCGGACTTGAAGGAGCGAGCTTGAGCGCAGCCGCGGCTTGCAGCTTCGATTCGGCGGGATCGCCGAATGCCGCTTGCATCACCGCGAAATTCACCTGCCAGATCGCGCCATTTTCTTTACTATCAGCGCGAATCGCGGATTCCAACGCGCGCCTGGTGAGATCGCGCGACTTACCAAGATGACCGCGGTAGGCCTCGGAGTCGGCTGCCAGTGCCAGTCCCACATTTTCGTGCTCGGGCTTGCTCGCGAACCAATTCAATTCCTGCGCCATCGTGGCGGAATCTGATTGCAGAAATGCAAGTGTGTAGACGTCGCTGTGGTACAGGTAGTGATCCACTTTTTGCGGCGGGCCATCGTGCAAAAGCTGCCGCGCCTCATCGAAGCGCTGCAAAGCAAGCAAGGAAGAAGCAAGATTCTCGTAGGAGGAAACTTGTGTCGGCGAAGCGGCTAACTCTTTGCGCTGCCACTCGACAGCTTTTTCATACTGCCCGAGAGCCTCGTAGGCCTGGCCCAAATCGCTGTCGGCTCTGTTTTCATGCGGGTAGCTTTCGAGTTCTTCCTCGTATGACTCGACCGCTTTCGGCAATTCTCCGGTCACGTTGCCGTAGTAATCGGCGGTGATGGCGAGTTTTTCCCGTTCGCTGGCGTGATCTCGCAATTGGAAAGCCTTGGCGTAGTATTCGGCGGCGCGCCCGATCTGTTCGATACTCGTATAGTCGTCGCCAAGGGCCCGGTAAGCCATCGCGAAATTCGGATCAATTTCGATGGCGCGGTGATCGTAAGGAATCGCCGCGATATGACCTTTGGCATTCGAGATATTTCTCGCGAGAGTGTATTGCTTCAGAGCGTCGAGCGAAGAAGTGGTGGCGTGTTCGAGTGGCACGTCAAATTTTTGGAGAGTCGCGAGCGATTCGCCGAGCTTTTCGCGAACTTTCGTCGCCGATTCGCCGAGTGAGGCCAGCACTTTTTCTTTGGACGCGGCGGTGATCTGTTCCTCTGCGATCGCGTCGCCGCTTTCGCAATTTACGGCTTTCAATTCCACTACATACTCGCTTCCCAGGCTGCTCACTGTTCCAGTAAGGTACGCTTTGCTTCCCGAGCGCTGACAAACTTCGCGAGCTACGATCGGCGTGAGCTTCGTGTCAGCGGGTTTGGTCATCAGTTGCAAAGTTTTTTCGATCTGCCCGTCCGAGAGCACGTTTAGAAATGGCGATTGCCGCAGGGAAACATTCAGCCCGGTGTTCATGGTGTCGTCGAGTACGGCGTCGCCTGTTTTATTCTCGAAATCGCCAACTACGATGGTGTCTTTTTCCGTGAGACGAACACTGTGGTTCGAGCGGTAAAAGTAGAATCCGCCGGCTACCAGCGCGGCCGCGCCAGCCGCGAACATCGCGGTGATCGCCGCGGCCTTCCAAAGTTTTCTGCGCTGTCCGTTGCGGATACTTCCTCCACTTCCATCCGCGCCATGCTTGCCGCTGAAATATGTCCACTTTCGGAATCGCGTTTGAGTCTTTGCAAATCGGAACGCATTTCCGCGGCGTGCTGGTACCGCAGAGTGCGATCCTTTTCCAGGGCTTTAAGGATGATTCTCTCGAGATCCGCGGGCACGTCTGGATTCAATCGGATCGGCGGCACTGGCGCGCGATTTAGAATCGAATCGAAAATCATTCCGGTGCTTTCGCCGCGAAATGGAAGCGCGCCCGTGGACATTTCGTAGAGCACCACTCCAAACGAAAATAAATCCGTGCGCGCGTCCACCGCTTTCGCTTTCACTTGTTCCGGCGACATGTATGCAACGGTGCCGAGCGTTGTGCCCGGGCTGGTGAGGTGCTCTTCCACAACCACGGACGTCATCGTGTCCGCGAATTCAATTTCGGCTGAAGTACCCGCGCCTGCCGAAAGTTTCGCCAAACCGAAATCCAGAATCTTCGCGTGGCCACGTTCGGTGACAAAAATATTCGCGGGCTTGATGTCGCGATGCACGATGCCTTTTGCGTGGGCCGCATCGAGCGCATCGGCAATTTCCGCGCCCAACGAGACCACCATCTCGAGATCCATCTCGCGTCCGCCGATGCGGTGTTTCAGCGTGGCGCCATCCAAAAATTCCATGGCGATGAAGGCGCGGCCTTCGGCCTCGTCAATTTCGTAGATCGTGCAAATGTTCGGATGATTCAAAGCGGAAGCGGCTTTTGCTTCGCGTTGAAACCGGTTCAGTGCGTGCTCGTTTCGTGCAACTTCTTCGGGAAGAAATTTGAGCGCGACAAATCGGCCGAGCTTCAAATCCTCGGCTTTGTACACCACGCCCATTCCGCCGCCGCCCAATTTCTGAACGATGCGGTAGTGCGAAATCGTTTGGCCAATCAATACAGGAAAACCGCCATTGGCGGCGATGTTAGGACGCGCTCACAATCAAGTCAACGAATGCGTGACGGAGTATTTCGCTCATTCCTCGCGAAGCGCTTTCATCGGTTCGATGGTTGACGCGCGCTGCGCGGGAATCACGGCTGCGACGCTGCCAACGAAGAGCAGCACCAAAATCACCGCTGCGATTGTCCACACGTCGGCGGGTTTCACTCCGTAGAGGAAACTCTGGACGAGGCTTCCGCCGAACAGCGCCAGCGCGATGCCGACCACGAGGCCTGCGGCTACGAAGAGCAATCCCTGGCGCAGCACCATCCACAAGATTCCGCCACGTGTGGCGCCCAGCGCCATGCGGATTCCAAATTCGCGGCGCCGGTATCCGGTGAGCTGGCTCAACACTCCGTACAATCCCGCGATCACCATCATCACGGCGAGGCCCGCGAACGCGCCGGTGAGATAAAGTCCCAGGCGCTGGCTGAAGCTGCTTTGGTCTACGGCTTGCTGCATGGTCTGAAAATTATCGAGCGCGTAATCCGGCGCCAATTCCTTGAAAACCGATCGTGCTGCCGGAGCGACTGCGATATCCGCGCGCGTTTTCACTACGAAATTGACAATGGTCTTGATGAGGGCCTGATAAAAAAGCGACGTCGTGGGAATCTGTTCATAGGGAACCAGTAGAAAAGGTTGCGTCGCTTGCGACACTCCCTTATCCACTTGATCGCCGATCACGCCGACGATTGTGTAAGGCCGTATCATTCCCGTATCTTTTCCGCCCAAATCCAGTTGCTGGCCGATTGGATCTCTCCCCGCGAAATATTTTTTAGCCAGCGTTTCGTTGATCACGAGCACATACGGCGCGTTCGTGGAATCGTCGTCAGTGACCATCCGGCCGCGCACAATGGGAGTTCCCATGAGGCGCGCATATCCTCCGCTGACAGCGGTGATCCGCGCGGTCATCTGGTGCTCGCGATCGTGCGGCTTGCCAATGATGTCGAAACTCGTGACGAGATCGATGCCGGAAAGCGGTGGTGCCGTGACCAGCGAAACATCCTGAACTCCAGGAATGCTTCGCATGCGCTCGAGCACGGGCTGATAGACCAGGACAGCAACGGATGGAGGTGCGTGTTCGGCGTCTTCAGAGACCGCGAGATTGCCGAACCCTGCTGCGTCCGCGGGCATGGCGGTAAATGTGGTGATTCGCGTGACTTCAAATCCGAGGCGGGCGTGCTCCATGTTCCACAGAGTGCGGAAGAGCAATCCTGTGGCGACCAGCAGCAAGCACGAGAGCGCGACTTCACCGGCGATCACGCTGCCGCTTAATCTGCCGCGCACGGAGCGAGTGCCAACTCCGCGCGACGCGGCTTGCAGCGCGCGCTGCGGATCGGATTTCGCGACCAGGACAGCGGGCAGCAATGCGGAGAGAATAGTGGTGAGCGTGGCGATTCCGGCGAGAATTAGAATCACAGGCCATCGCACGGAAATTTCTTCGGCGCGGGGAATCGTGTCTGGCGGCAATTTGTGAACGGCGAACACTGCGAAGTATGCGAGAGCGAATCCGAGGCCGCACCCGAGCGCGCTCAATGCAGCGCCTTCGACAATTAGTTGGCGCGCAAGCCGGGCGCCGCTAGCTCCCATTGCTGCGCGTACTGCGAATTCATGCTGGCGCACGAGGCAACGCGCGATCAGCAAATTCGCCACGTTTGCGCAGGCGATTAAGAGCACGAGGCCCAGCGCTACTGTGAGCGCCAAAAACACGGGGCCGACGGGGCCAGTTAGCATCCCCTGATAACCGGCGATGCGAAACGCGAGATCTTTTCCGGCGTGCGAATCCGCCTCTTGAATGTGTTTTGCGATGGCGGTCAGTTCCGATTGCTCGCGTGCGGGTGTGACTCCCGGTTTCATGCTGGCGAGAATGCTGAAGAGACTATAGCCGCGATCTTTAGACATTTCCGCGGTGGGCTGCATCGCCAGCCAAACTCCTTTGGTGACTCCTTCTCCCATGGATTCTGGAAAGCGGAAACTTTGGGGCATGACACCGACTACGGCGCGCGGCTGGCCGTTGACGCGAATGGTGCGACTCAAAATTTCCGGATCGGAGTTAAAAGATGTCCGCCACAATCCTTCGGAAAGCAAAACTACTTTCGGGCCGCCGGCCTGTCCTTCCTCTTCGGTGAAAGTTCTTCCCATCAGCGGCTGCGTTCCCAGAATTTTGAAAATGCTTGGTGAAACGCCCGGAGTGACGACACTTACCGAACCGTCTTTAGCCTGCACGACTCCCACATCTTCGGAATAGCAGCCAACAAATTGGAGATTTGTGGCCTGGTCGCGAATGTCGCGGTAATTCAGATACGAGGTGCTGGTGAATCCGCCGGCGCCCGGCGGGCCGATGTACACGATGCGATCGGGATTCGAATATGGCAGCGGCTTGAGCAGGACGCTTTCGACGACCGTGAACATCGCGGTATTCGCGCCGATTCCGAACGCGAGTGTGATCACGGCCAGCGCCGCGAATCCCGGAGATTTACGCAACTGGCGGAATGCGAATCGAATGTCCTGCAGCAGTGAGTACATGATGTTCCTCGATGTATGAAATGCGTGGCCGGGCAGCGGGCTTCCAGTCAGTGATACGCTGCGGATTGCAAAATGTTCGATGCAGATTTGATACCGGGCCAGCAGGGGCTGAAGCCCACTTAATTTTTGGCCTGCGGACGGCACGAGCAAGTTCGTGCCCTGGCGCAAATTCATTTCGCGATTGCATCACTGCTGGAAACTAGATACTCGACACCGGCCAAATCGCGCCGGCATGGGTTTTGCTACCAACATTCTTCGATCAGATCAATGGATATGCAGCAAGCCCCAGAGCACTGCGGCAACGCCGACGGCCGCGAATCCAAATGAGACTTTCCAGTAGATGCGGCTGGTGGCGAGAAGCGAAATCGAACTCAGCACAATCGCGATTTCCAAAAACAATTCCGCAGTATCGTAGAAGCCAGCTTTCTTTCCGATGGTCGCCACTTCTTCGTCAAGCGCTTGCGCTTCTTTCTGAATTCTGTCGGCATCTGCTTTTTGTTTCAGCGATTGCGCGTGAAAATCAGCGGAGGCTTTTACGCCTTGATCGCCCATGAGCATGGCCATCTGCGAATCTGAATCAAAGGCGTGATAGCGAATGTCTTTGGCCTGGAAGTACGCCCATTGGTCGGTAGCTTGAGTTTCTTTCAGGACTTCTTCGGTTTCGGCTCTGTGGCTGAGCATCGTCGCCACCGCGAGCATCACCGCGAGAATCGCCATCGTCAAGTCCGATGGAGCGCTCGTTCATATCGTGCGCCTTCTCCATCTGTTCGTGAAGTTCTTCGCTCACTCGCCCTCCCACATGTCTTGCCATCGCGCCCGGAGTCTAACAGACATCCCCGGCCGGGCTGACAACGAAATTCCGGGCGCTAATCGCGGACGAATTTGCGAGCTGGAGCCGCGGTTTTAGCGAAGTCGACATAATTCCCGGCGCTGCCTCATTTGGGCTCAATTCAGCCGAACAAATCTGGTTTTTTTGACCGATAAGTCTTTTGTAATGAACACTTACGTCAAAATTTGAGTTAAGTGCTTTAGAATGAACACTTAACTTTTATAAGGCCCTTTTTTTCGTCCTTGCTGGTGTAAGTCCTTTGTTTGCAACACGAAATATTATCGGACATGCAAGCATGCATTTGTGATTCTACGGGCCAAAAACGGGCCTTAGAGCGAATGAGAGTGATTTGGGCACAAAAAAACCCGCGCTGATAGGCGCGGGATGCGGTTCTTCCCTAGTAAGGATTGTCTCATGTTCAGAAAATTGTGTCAAGGAAATAATAAGGGTTTTGCAAATATTTGGGGGTCGGAGACGGCAGGTTCGGGACAACGAGAATATTGGGTGCGACGGGGTTTTTATGGCAAGGGCGAATACACCGCGGACTCCAGTATGTGCAGAGAAGCTAGCGGATCACAGCCCGGTTTGTTCAGTGCCGCCCTTACAGGGCTCCGGAAAACCTTTCATGGTTTGACAGGGACCCACCGCTTGCGAGTCTGTTACGAAACTGGAAGCGGCGGGCAATCGTTTTCGTGGAAGACTTGGCGCGCGCGAGCAAGATCGAAACTGGCGCCGGAGGATTCGGCCTCAGGCCAGTTGGGCCGCGAGCTTTGGTACGCCTCGCACGGCGATCATGCGCTTCAGGTTGTAGGCCATCACTGCCAACCCGATTTCCGTCCGCGCGCCGCGCAGCCCGCGCAACAAAAATCGCGGGTGCCCAAAAATCGAATATTTCAAAGCAGCGAACGGATGTTCGGCCAGCGATCTTCGCAAACGCATCGCTTCGGCCGTGGCCCGCTCTGCCAGCCGACGTAACGCATCGTCATCGAGATGCTTCTTCAGCAAACGCCGCTTTCCCACCGTGCACCGCGCTCGCAGCGCGCACGTCCCGCACACTTCCGGACGTCCCGCGTAGATCATCCAACGTTGTTTTTTCTGCTGACGATGCAACCGCTCGCCCGCCGGGCAGCGAAATGTGTCGCTCGTTTCGTCATACTGAAAATCGCTGCGCTGAAACAACGTGCCGTCACCGCGGTTATTCACACCGCGCACCGCTGGAACGTGTGCGACGATGCCTCGCTTCTCGCACGCCGTGGCCTGCTCGCCATTCGAATAACCCGCATCGGCCACCACATGAATCGGTGTTCCCGGCCCACCCAGCACTTGCTGCGCGGCTTCGGCCATCGGCTGCAAACTGCGGTTATCGGTCGCCTCGTCACTCACCTGCTGCGTCACAATCAACGCGTGCTCGGCATCCACCACGGTCTGCACGTTGTAGGCGGGAACCTTGCCGCCTGGGGTCCGCATAAACCGAGCTTCCGGCTCCGGATGCTCGCGCAACTTCTTCAGCGCCGCGGCCACCGCTTCGCTATCGATTTCGATTTCCTCTTCGGCATCGGCCTGCTCCATCCGTTCCAGATAGCGCTCCAACTCCCGGCGTTCGTGCACGCTGTCGCTGCTGCTCACCGCGCGAAACTTCGAGCCATCGATCGCCACCCATTCTCCGCGCACCAATCCCACCTCGCGCGCCAAACGGATCAGCTCCGCGCCCGTCTGACTCACCGCGTCGCTGTGCAACCGCCGGAATTCGGCGATCGACTTGTGGTCCGGCGTCAGCCGGCCCAACAGCCACATCACCTCGATGTTGCGCCGGCACTCCGCCTCCAGCCGCCGCGACGAACGAACCTGATGCAAATATCCGTACAGATACAGCTTCAACAGGCTGCGCGGATCGTAGCCGGGCCGTCCCGTCCCGGCTGCTTCGGCCCGTAAAAATCCAAGCCTGCCCATCTCCAACCGCTCGACGAACGCTTCGATCACCCGGCACAGGTGATCGGCGGGAATCAGTTCCTCCAGCGTTGCCGGAAACAACGTCCTCTGCCCCCGCGCTTCACCTTCGATATACCCCATTCGCTCTCCCTCTCGACGCATCTTCCCACTCCTTCTCGTTTCGTCAAGAGTTTCGTAACAGACTCTTACGTGGTGGGCTTACTTCAGTGGCGCGCCGATGGCGCTCCGGAAAATTTAATGGTGGCTAATTGAGAAAGTGGACGTTGCTCGATGCGCGGGCGGGGACAAACCCCACTCCTGCGGGCAGCAAGTTAGCGCAGTCGGGATGCGACGACGGAGAAAAAGGGGGATGGGTTATTTGCCGGTTTTTTTCTTGTCTACGCGGATGGTCAGGTCGATTTCTTTGCGCGTGTCGAAGCTGGTGATTTTGTGGGGAGTGGAGGTCATGTCGGTGGATTCGGCATGGATTTCGTAATCGATGTTGGGATCCAGGCCACTGAAACGGTATTCGCCATTTTCGTCGCTGATGTAGCTGCGGATGCTTTGCGTTTTAAGATTTCGCAATTGGACGACCGCGTTTTGCAATACGTTGCCGTCTTTGTCCACGACTTGGCCGTGGACGGTGCGAACCGGCGATTCTTTTTGCGCGTGAAGCGCGACGGGAAGCGCGATCGCGATCAGCAGAGCTAAGAGTGGGAGCAGGCGTCTCATTATTTTTTACCTATTTTTTAGCGGGCGATGGATCCATGTGAAAAACCAAATCGAGCCGCGAGTATGCCTGCGCTGTCACCGTCTTGGTTTGCGTCACGTAGCCTTTGGCCTTTACTTCGATTACGTACGCGCCTTCGGGCGGAACGCGAACCGCGAATTCGCCGCGGCGATCGGAGGAGGCGCTCCACTTGGGCTTTTTGTCTGTGGCGCGGCGAACGTGAACGTCGGCATCGGGTAACAGGCTTCCACTCGCGGTGAACACGTTTCCATAGAGCAGGCAACTTTGCGCGAGCGCCGCCGCTTTTGGAGAATCCTGCGCGGCGGACGAGACAGCACACGCTGCGGCGAGCGCGAAAACCGAAGCGGCGAAAAAAGATCGCACGACGATGGGATGTCGCGAGAGGAAAAAGGGATGCAGCGGGCGAAGTGTGGGATGACTACGCGTCGTCTTCCTCTTCCTTGTCATCGTCCGCTTCGTCGTCGTCCTCATCATCATCATCGTCTTTATCGTCATCATCATCTTCATCGTCGTCGTCTTCATCCTCGTCACCTTCGGAGATGACGTTGAGACGCACGGGATGAATTTGGACGACTTCCAACTCCGCCTCGCATTCGGGGCAGGTTAGGATTTCGCCTTCTTCTACTTCTTCCTCATCGACGTCGATTTCGACAGCACAGTCAGGACAGTGAATCACGGGTTGTCCTCCTCAATCCTCAGAGAGTGGTACGGTACGAATTGCGCGATATTATATAACGCGGCGGCGCGCAAAAAGAAAAAGCAAAGTTTCAAGCGTGCGGCGCAAAACACAGTGGCCACCAGACCGCAACGAAAATATCCGGCCTTGCCCATGGTGGGCGTAGGCGGGGTGATTATCCGAGATGCCCGCGCGCTTTTGATTCGCCGCGGGAGCGAACCGTTACGTGGAGAATGGTCGATACCCGGAGGAATTCTGGAGCTGGGCGAAACGCTGGTGGAGGGAGTCGCGCGCGAACTGCTGGAAGAAACCGGGCTGACGGGTGAAAGTGCTGGGCATGATCGAAGCATTTGATCGCATCTTCACGGAATTGGATTCACCGCAGGCTGAAACGGAGAATGTGGTTGAGAAAAAAGGGCCGCTGTATCACTTCGTGATCATCGATTATTTGTGCGAGGCGGATGAAGGCGAGCCGGTGGCGGGCGGAGATGTGACGGACGTGGCGTTCGCGTCGGAAAATGAATTGGAGAAATTCAGTTTGACGCCGACCGCGACGCGTGTGCTGAAGAAAGCGTTTACGATGGCGCGGGAATCGCGCGACACCGAGCGTAAATAGCGATATGGGCGTCCCGACGAGGGTGGGGCAACGCCCACCCCTACGAACCCTGCGGGAAACCGAACTTCCTCGGCCAGTTTACTCGTGCGGCGCGGCTGCGCCGTGGGAAATCGTGATGCCGCCGTTGCTGTTGTTGAGTTGAAGCTGGCAGCCGCCGCCGTTGATTGTGCCATTGATCGAATCGCCGCTTAGATCGCCCGTGGCGGTGATCGGCAAATCGCTGGTAACTTTTCCAAACGAAGTGTGCGCCGCGACGTTGTAGGCCGCGCCGTCGGGCAAATAGAGGCGAATCGGCGAGAACGAAGTGCGCAGAGTGATCGCGTTGCACGCGCCGGCGGAATTTTTCGCGGGCACGCCGCTGACTTCCAGTGAGCCGTTGCTATCGTCAACATCGACTGCGCCTTCGATTCCAGCGAGAGAGACGGAACCGAACGAGGTGCGCACGCTGGCTGCGCCATGAATCGTGAGAGCTTTCACGCTGCCATTTGAATTTTCCACGGTGAGCGAGCCGCCGATGCGCTCGGCGTGAGCGAGGCCAAACGAAGTCTTGATAAAAGTTTCGCCGCCCGCATCGATCACGGTGACTCTGGCATTGCCATTGATCACGCGAACGCGGCCCTTGACAGTGGAGATATCCACATTGCCGAAGGAAGTTTGGAGTTCCACCGAGCCATCGATTTGCGCGAGACGAATTCTTCCGTTGGAACTGTTGATGGTGGCGTCGCCGTGAATGTCCGTGGCTTCGACATTCGAGAAGGAGTTTCGGACTTGCAGCGGGCCGTGAATGGCACGGACGTTTACCGTCCATTCGGGTCTTCCACTTCGAGTGAGCCGCCGATGTCGTGGACATCGACAGTGGCGAAGCTTGCGCGGATTGTGGTTGGCGCCGCCTGCGTCGCTTCCGGAGACGTTGCCATTGGATGTGCGGCAGCTGAGGCGCTGCTTGATGTTGATGAAGCGGATCGAGCCAAACGAAGTTTCTAGTTCGGCCGCGCCGGAAATATCGTTGGCGTCTACGGTGCCGTTGCCATTGTGAACGCGGAGGTCGCCGGTGACGTCTGAGACGGTGACGCCGCCGAAAGAATTCGTAATCGAAGTGCTGCCGCCAGATGTGATGCACACGGACTTCGCCATTTCCGCCGCCGATGGTGGCGGTTTTGGAAATGTCATCCACATCGATTGTGCCGAAGCGATTGCGAACTGTTAGCCGCCCTGAATGCGTGCAACGCGGACGCCGCCGTTACTGGTAGCGACATCGGCGTCACCTTCGTTGCCGAGCAATTCGATCGAACCGAAAGCGTTGCGAAGAAGTTGGGAGCCTTTACCATCGTGAACTGCGACGGAGCCATTTTTATCATCAATGTCGGTGGCTGCTTTCAATCCGTCTACGGTGACGCCGCCAAAACTATTTCTCACGGTGAGCGGCGCGTCCTGCGGCATCGTCGATGTCATATTCCACCGAGAAAGAGATATTTTCGTGGAACAGCCAGCCAGTGCCATTTTGTTCGGGATAATCGGTGCGAATCAGAAGTCCCGAAGAGGAATTGTCCACGTGAATCTGAATCGCATCGGCGAACTTCGAAGAGTTGTCGCGCGATCCGGAAGAAACGCGAATGGTGGCGACGATGTGCACATCGCGCGAATCGTGCGTGTGCACGGTGATGTTGCCGAGCTTGTGCTCGATGCGCACCGATTCTCCGGCAGCAAGCGTCACGGACTTATCGAAGTTGCGCGTGATCTGGTCCTGCAACTGCTCGGCGCGGCCGCTGCCACGCGCGGGGAGGCTGCCGCTGACGAGCAGCCCCGCAATCACAATGAGATATTTCGAGAAATTTTCACTTTCAATCCTCCCGGAGAATCTGTTCCAGCGTCTTCTGCTTTTCCTGATAGAAGCCGAGCAGTTGCTGGCGGAGATAGGCGTTCGCTTGGTTCTTTTCGAGATTCGAGCGGCAATCCGCGATGGCTGAATCGAGCAATTGCAATTTCTCGCGGTAGTTCACCATCAGCGGAGTTGCGGCCGATGTAAGTTTTGGTTCGGCGAGTTTTGCGAGCTTGTCGATGGATTGCTCGTAATTCTGCTGCGCGGATTCCACTTCGTGAACGGCTTGCTCGGTGAGCAAGTGTTGGTTATCGGGCGCGCTTACTTGATCGCGATGCGACATGAAAAATGCGGTGGTGCCAGAGACCGCGAGAATCGCGATCGTGGCGAGCGCAAGCTGCCAGCGGAATGCAGGCGATGAGGAGCGGCCGCGAATCCAGGAGCGCCAGCCGCGCGGTTGTGCGAGTTCATTTTCGAGCGATTCGCGAAATGCGCGGCCACAGGCCGGGGCTGGGCCACTCTTTTTTCATGGTGACCGCGGCGGCGGAGATTTCGCGCCAGAGCACGAGTTCGGTCTGGCAGGCGGGACATGTTTGCGCGTGCATCTCGAGCGCCGCCATGAGTTCGGGCGTTTCGTCGCGAAGAGCGTCTTCAAGATTCGAGCAATTAAAATCGCTTTGTTTCAACATTTAGGTCCCTCAACTCTCACTTCGTTCTGCTGACGCGCCGGCGGCGGTTCGTTCAACATTTCGCGCAGGCGGCGCTTGGCTTGATACAGAGCGTTTTTGGAAGCCATTTCCGAAATTCCAAGCATCGCGCCGATTTCCGAATGCTTGAATCCTTCCACTTCGAAAAGCAAAAAGATGGAGCGAAGATGCGGCGTCAGCCGCGAAACACAATTTTCGAGCGCGAGACGCAACGGATGATTGCTGCCCTGCACCGGCACTTCGTAGGTTTCGCCTTCTTCCACGAGATCCTGTTCGGAAGTTTCCTGCTTGCGCATTTTGCGGCGGCGCATGTCGTAGCAGGAATTCACGAGGATGCGGTACGTCCAGGTGGAAAACGCGGACTGGCCTTTAAAATATTTAATTCCGCGATGAATCTTCAGGAACGTTTCCTGCACCGCGTCTTCGGCGTCTTGTCGGTTGCCGAGCAGATTCATGGCGATGCTCTTCATGCGCGAGCTTTGCGTGGCGTAGAGATGCTCGTAGGCTTCGATGCTGCCGGTGCGGCAGGATTCGGCGAGGAGGGAATCCTCGGCGCGAGCGTCCGCGACGGACCGCGGAATCACTGGCTCATCGTGCCTGGGCAAATGGAACTCCTGGGCGGCGTTTTGCCAGCTTAGTGTACCTGCGAAGCCCAACTGGTTTCTCCAATCGTTTCCTGCTCACTTACTTGGACGATGGGGAGGGGCAGAAGGTCAGAGTGGGATTGGGGATTGGGGAGAAATGGCGATTCGCCGGATGTAAAGGCTCACCGCAGAGGCGCAGAGGACGCAGAGAGATTCAGAGGCTCGCGGTTGCGGGCGCCACGCTGAAGGTTTGTTGCCGAGAGCTGAGGTTTTCCAGTGCGGCGGCGAGATCTGCCGTGGGAGAAATCGGGCCACATCAGCGGCGAGAAATGCAGCTCGGCGTTTGCGGCTTCCCAGAGGAGGAAGTCGCTGAGGCGCTGTTCGTCGCCTGTGCGGATCAGGAGATCAACATCGCGCGGCGTGGCGTGGCTCACTTCGCCGAGAACTTCTTCGAAGGACTCACGATGGATGCGCGTGGCTTTGTAGAAGCGGCAAGCAGCGCGGAAAATTGTTTCGCGCGAGGAGTAGTCCACGGCGATACGGAGATGAAGCTCGCGGCAATCGGCGGTAGCGGCTTCTGCAAATTCCATCGCAGCGAAAAATTCGGGAGAGAGGCGATCGCGGCGGCCGATTATGGAGATTCGGACGCCATCGCGAAGATAGCGCGGAACATTTATGCGGAGAAATTCGGCGAGGATATTCATGCGCGCGCGAATCTCGTTTGCAGAACGCAGCGCGTTGTCGCCGGAACATGCGTAGAGAGTGAGCGTATCGATTCCGAGAGATGCGGCGGCGCTGACGATGGGCCGCACATTCGCGGCGCCGGCTGCGACTCCCGCGGAGGCTGGCTGGCCGCGGCGGGCGGCCCAGCGGGTGCAGCCATCCATAATGATGGCGACGTGGAGCGGAGGAGTGGCGAGCAGGGGCGGCGTTTGGCACTGCGGTACAAATAACTTTTCATTGCAAAGTGTGTTCATAAAAAAAATTTACCTTTAGCCTTCGCGAGTGGCGCGGATTAGGGCTTCCATGTGATCGAGATAGCGTTCGAGAGCGCGGCGTCCCGAAGCGGTGAGACGAAATTCGGTTTTGGGCAGACGGCCATCGAACGATTTGTTGCATTCGAGATAGCGAGCTTCTTCGAGCTTGCGCGCGTGGACGCTCAGGTTGCCGTCTGTTGTGTGCAGAAGAGCTTTAAGTTCATTGAAAGTGAGCGAATCATTTACGGCAAGCGCACTAACGATGCCGAGGCGAATGCGTTCGTGAATCAGGCGATCGAAATCTGGCGCGACGCTTTCCGTATTCCCGCGCACAGTTTTGAGATGCGAAGAATCGGCGCGAGATTTCGCGTGACGATCGCGGAGTGGTTCTGCTTTGCCCAAGTGATCTCCTTTCAACCGCCGTAGCGGTAAGCGATGAGTAATCCAAATGCGATTTGCAATCCGCCGAAGCCGAGGGCCATCAAAGAATTTCCGAGTGAGGGCAGGAACAGAGCGACTAAGCCAACGGCCATGATGCAAATGCCCATCACCGGAACAACGCGCACCGAGAATGCGCCTCCCGTGACGACTGCGGTGCCGTATAGAAGGAGCCACATTCCCGGCAGCACCGAGATCATTTGCGGGCCCGCTTGATACAGGACGTAGGTAAGCGGAGCACCAACGAGAAGTGGCGGCAGAAAACTGAGTGCGAATTTGCGGGCGGGTCCGGAAAAGATGCCGAGCTTGGCGGCGCGCGCTTTTTGGATAGAGGCGCCGAGAGCGATCACGACCGCGACGGCCAATTCGATCAGCCAGACGGCGACCCACCGTGAGGGCGTGGTTTCGCGAGAGGCCACGATGGCGGCGGCCACCGCGGTGACGCCCATGCCTACTCCGCCCCAGCCGGGTACCGCGGTGAAGCGGGCGGCGCTTTCCATCGTTTCGCGAATAAAACGAAGATTGTCGGCGGCGCGCACTTCCATGCGGAGGGGTTCGGAACGGATGGGAGTAGCGGAACGCATGAGGGGAATAGAATAGCAGGAAATGGAGTTTTGTCAAGTACTTTGTGACGTAAAGTCTAGATGCGGCTCGCGCAAATTTATTTTGGGTAGCGGCGGAGGATGGCGTTCCAGCGGATGCCGAGGACTTCGGCGAACATTTTCAGGCTGTCGCGAAGCATGGCTACGCGCGTGCCCGGATCGTGGGCCCAGCGGACTGGAACTTCGGCGATGGTTAGGCCGTGACGCTTGGCGATGAAGAGGAGTTCGGGGTCGAAGCCAAAGCGCTCGATGCGCTGCTGCTGAAAGACGATTGTGCAGGGTTCACGCATAAACGCTTTGAAGCCGCACTGCGTGTCTGAAAACGGGAGGCCGAGAACGACGCGCACGACCATATTAAAAACGATGCCGGCGAATTCGCGCAGCTTGGATTGGTGAACGGAGATGAGCCGGCGATCGAGAGCGCGCGAACCGATGGCGATATCGTGCGTGGCGAGCGCGGCGAGAAGTTTGTCTGCTTCTTCGATGGGCGCGGAGAGATCGGCGTCTGTAAAAAGAACGATTCGGCCGCGCGCTTCGAGAGCGCCGTGGCGCACGCTATAACCTTTTCCGTGATTGCCCGGGTTGACGAGGATTCTTAGCTCGGGCCAATCGGCGCTGAGGTTGGCGACGACCGCAGCGGTGAAATCCTGTGAGCCGTCATCGACGACGATCACTTCGGTGGAAATTTTGGCGGCATCAATCCACGCGCGGACACGTGCGAGAGTGGGCGGGAGGCGATCCTGCTCGTTGTACGCGGGGATGACGATGGTCAGCTCGGGAGTGGGCGAATTCATTTTGAATGGTTACCCAGCGAAACCGAACTGCCCGGTGAGAGGAACAAAACGGCAACTGGTGAGATTTTTCGAAATGATCTCGTTTTTGTTTTTGCGCACCAAAACAAGTTCCTGTTCGTCGGAGTCGCCGATAGGAATCACGAGGCGCCCGCCATCGGCGAGCTGCTCGATAAGAGGTTGCGGCACGCTGGGCGCGGCGGCGGCAACTGAGATCGCGTCGAAGGGAGCAGCTTCGGGCCAACCTGCTGAGCCGTCGCCTGTGCGCATGGAAATATTGGCGCAGCCGAGCTGCGCGAGCGTGCGGCGTGCGCGCTCCGCGAGCGATGCGTGCTTTTCAATCGTGAAAACCTGTGCTCCGAGCATCGATAGTATCGCAGCTGAATAGCCTGAACCGGTGCCAACATCAAGAACTTTTTCGCCGGGCTGCAAGTCGAGCGCTTCGGCCATCGCGGCGACCATGTAGGGCTGCGAAATGGTTTGACGTTCGCCGATGTCGAGAGGTTTGTCGGCGTAGGCGGCTTCCAACGATTCCTCCGGCACGAAAGCGTGACGCGGCACTGCAAGCATGGCGGCGAGGACGCGTTCGGATCTGATGCCGCGCGCGCGGATTTGTTTGGCGACCATGTCTTGGCGTAGCGAGAGGCTTCGCGCATCATCGGATATTGAAATCACGGCGCTCAAGAATACCTCGCCGCAGTGGCCGCATCATTTTTTGGACGCGCGCGAGCCCGCGTAAAATTGGCGGCAGGGCTATCGACTCTTCACCACCTGTACCGAAGTACAGGTGGTGTGTGCCGTTTGCGAAACATTACTGCCGGTCTATGGATTTCGCGTTCCCGCGATGAAAGAATTGCAGTGGGTGTGGTGTGGCTACTAATCCTGATTGCCGGAGTGTGGGCTGCAAGCTCGTGGTGCCTCCCGAGTTAAAGGAGGAAGAGCTTTGCCTGCTGCATTTCACGCTGCGGCTGGAGCAGCTTTCGAGCGAATTGCGGCGGGAAACGGTTTCCGGGCAATCCGCGCACGAACGCCAGATCGAAATCATGCGATTTATCGCGAATCAGGGCGAGTTGCTGGCGCGGGTCTCGACGAGCGGGTTGCACATGGCGGACGAATTGAAGGCGCGCGTGCTGAGTACGTTTCTCACGCTGATGAATTTGCGAGAGAGTCTGGATCGCGCGGCGCTGCGGATGCCTCCGAGCCGCGTGCCTGCCGGGCAAGTGCCCGCGAAGCGGTAACGCCAGGTTCGATCCTCCGAATAATTCCACTGTCACTTAGAATCGATTAAGCGCCGAGATAGCGGGCGTAGAGCGAGCGCGCTACTGCAGGGTCTTGTGTGCCTTTGATGATGGCGCGGCCATCGGCGAAGACTGTTACTTCGTAGGGAGAGACGTGGAAGCGCAACAGGTGTTCGTTGTGGCGGACATCCGTTGCGACATTCCCCAACCGCTGGCCGAGTTGCTGTAGATCGAGGTGGCGGGCGCGTTCATGGATTTGGACCGAGTTGCGGCCGCACATCGTTACGTGCGGAACGGAGCGGCCTTCGAGGTAGCGGAATTCGCGGCGGACGCAGCAGCGGCAATTTGGATCGCGAGCGACGTTGATCGCGGAGCTGCGCATTTTCCAGACATCTACCGATTGCAATCGAACCCCCGCTGGATCGTTTTTTCCCGCGAGATGGCGAATTGCTTGCGCCGCCGCCAGCGAGGCGATCGCGGCTGCGGCTGGCGCGATCACCCCAACCGTATCGCAAGTGTCTTCCACGTGTGCGAGTGTCTCTGCGGGCGCCGCGCCGGTGCCTGATTCGACGAGGCACGCGAGGCACGCCGATTCGCCGGGATAAATAGGGAGGGTAACTCCTGATGCGGCGACGGCGGCGGAATAAATCCACGGGATGCCGAGCTTTACCGAAACATCGTTGATCAGAAACCGCGCTTCGAAATTATCTGTGCCATCCAGAATCAAATCGAAACCGTAGAGAAGATCGTGGGCGTTCTTCGGAGTGAGGTCGGCGACGATGCCATCCACTTGTACGCCGCTATTCACCGCGCGCAGATGAGCTTGCGCCGCCACTGCTTTCGGGAGCGACGCTTTGGCGTCCGCCTCGTCAAATAGAGACTGGCGCTGCAGATTGGAATCTTCCACGAAGTCGCGGTCGATGATGCGCAGATGTCCGACACCGGCACGGACGAGATGATCGGCGATGACGGTACCGAGGGCTCCGCAGCCGACGAGGACCGCGCGCGAGGCGAGGAGGCGGCGTTGGCCTTCCACGCCGATTTCCGCGAACAGTATCTGCCGTGAGTAACGGCCGTGAGATGATTCATCCATCGCTTTGTGGGGAAAATGAATCCAAAGGTTATGATATCCCCTATCGTCGAGCTACCAAAACTCGTCCAGCCGAAGCCCGCCCGGCGCTTCTTGGCAATCACGGACGAAAGTGCGGCGCGGCCAGGAGCGGGCAACCGCAAGTGCTGAATTTTTTTCTCTGGAAGCCAGGGCAGGAATTGCGCCGATACGCGCGGATTTTCGCGTGCATGGTCGTGGTGTTGTTGAACGGCGTCGCAATTCGTGCGCAGGAAAATCCCGCACAAAGTGTCGCGTCACAAAGTCGTTCAGCGCTACCCGCAGATGCGTCTCTGCAAAGAGTGGCGCAGCTTTCTGGGAAAACCGTGGGAGAAGTCCGCGTGGTGACGGGCGCGGGCGAAGTGATTTCCGAAAATCCGCCGGGGTTGCCCGTGCAACCGGCGAAGCCATACAACTCTGAAGAGATACGCGCGGCGGTGCGTCAACTTTTTGCGTCGGGTGATTACGCGGACGTGGTGGTGGAGGCCAGCGAAATTGCAGCGAACAAACCTGAGGCGAATAAGAGCGGAAATTTGTTGCGCCTCGATTTTGTGGTCACGCGGAATTTATTTGTCGGCGTGATTCGGATCGATGGTTTGAAAGAGCCGCCCAGCGATGCGACGGCGTATGCCTCACTGCGTTTGAAAGTTGGCGATCCGTATTCCGAAGAAGCGCTGAATGATGCGATTTCGAATTTGAGGGAAGCTCTTCAACAGGATGGCTTGTATCAAGCGGAAGTAAAGGCTGACGTAATCGCCGATCCGCCCACGCACCACATGAACATCAATTTTTCCGTAGTGCCTGGATCGCGGGCAAAGGTGGGAACGATCGCGGTGCAGAATTCCACTCCCTATACGAGTGCGGAATTGCTGTCGCATTCCAAATTGAAAGCGGGGAAGACATTCGACGCGCAAAATTGCAGCGCGCAGAAGACCGCGTGAAGAATTATCTGGTGAAGCAGAATTTTCTGGGCGCGCGGGCGACGCTGAAGCGTGAATCATTTGATGCGAAGACGGACGCGTTGCCGTTGGAATTTGATGTGGTGGCTGGACCGCGCGTGCGCGTGGAAGTGGCTGGAGCAAAAGTTCCCAAGAAGGAATTGAAAAAGCGCGTGCCGATTTTCGAAGAGGGCGCTGTGGATCCCGATTTGCTGAACGAAGGGAAGCGTTCGCTGCGGGATTATTTTGAGCGCCAGGGATATTTCGATGCGGCGGTCGACTACGCAAGCAGCGAGGCGGAATCGACGGAGAAGAAGGGGCCGACAACCAAGGAGCAGGTGATTACGTACACAGTGGATCGCGGGAAAAGGCAGCGGCTCGCGGGGATCGCGTTCGAGGGGAACAAATATTTCCGCACGGATCTGCTGAAGCTGCGCGTGCAAATGCAGCCTGCGAGCTTTGGTTCGCGAGGGACATTCAGCCACACGCTGCTGGATAACGATAGCGCTTCGATTCGCGGCCTGTACCAGGCAAACGGATTTCTGGGCGCGGACGTGCAGAGCAAGATCGACGAGAATTATCAGGGCAAGGAAGGCGATTTGTTTATTCACATTCAAGTGAAAGAAGGCGGGCAGACGCTTGTCGGAAAACTTTCGGTGGAAGGAGAGAGCAAGCTCAGCGAGAAAGATCTGATGCAGCTGCTCGCTTCCACTCCCGGCGAACCTTTTTCCGATTACAACGTGTCTACCGATCGCGACAACGTGCTCGCGTTGTACTACGACGAAGGATTTCCAAATGCGCAGTTCACATCGACGGTGACGGACATGGCGGCAAACAGCGGAGCGCCAAGTCCAACTGCGCCGGCGCTCGGCGGCAAGAAGACGGATGAAAAGAAACGCGAGGAGAATAAGCCGGAAGTAACCGAGCAGCCGCGCGTTGCATTGACGTATCACATCACAGAAGGCGAACAAGTTCTGATTTCAGACATTGTGATCGCGGGATACGACCATACGCGGCGGCGAATTATTGCACGGGAAATTCAGCTGAAAGAAGGCCAGCCTCTGCGCGAGGGCGAAGTAATCGAGACGCAGCGGCGGTTGTACAACCTGGGAATTTTCGATCGCGTGGATGTGGCTCCACAAAATCCGGACGGGGCGAACACCGCAGAAAACTTTGGACGTTGTCGTCGAAGAGGCGAAACGATTCACGTTTGCGTACGGCGGCGGATTTGAAGTCCAGCGGCTATCGGGAAGCGACAATCCCGCGGCGACATCTCTCGAAGCCAGCCCGCGTATCACGCTGGAGTTGACCGACAATAATCTGACCGGACGCGCCGATTCGCTGTCGTTCAAGGTGCGAGCGAGCACATTGCAGTGGCGCGGACTGGTGACCTACCAGAAACAGGATTGGCTGGGAAATCCGAATTTGAGCGTTCAGGCGACGATCTTCACGGATAAGTCCCGCGATGTGACGACGTTTACGTCGACGCGATATGAAGGAAGCCTGCAGCTGACGCAAAAACTTTCGCGCGCGACTTCGATTTTGTATCGGTACGCGTACCGGCGCGTGCTGGCTGCCGATCTGTTGTTGAATCCAGAACAGGTGCCGCTGTTCAGCCAGCCCACGCTGGTGTCTGAATTTGGAATTTCGGTGGTGCGCGAGCATCGCAATAATCCAACGGATGCCACGCAAGGAAGTTACAACAGCGTTGATCTTTCGATAGCGGGGAAAGTGATCGGATCGTCGGCAAATTTCGGGCGGTTTTTCTACCAGAATTCAACCTACTACCAGTTGCTGAAGTGGCTGACGTTTGCGCGATCAACTCAAATTGGAATTGAGCAGACGTTTGCCGGTTCGTCCGGCGATCGACATACCTCTGCCGGAAAGATTCTTCGCAGGCGGCGGAAACTCGATTCGCGGATTCGGATTGAACGAAGCGGGATCGCGCGATCCTGATACTGGATTTCCGATTGGCGGCGACGCGTTAATTGTATTTCAACAAGAGCTGCGGTTTCCGCTGAAGCTGCCGAAGTTTGGAACAAAAGTTGGCGGCGCGCTGTTTTACGACGCGGGAAACGTGTTCAGCGGAGTGAATAGAATTTCGCTTCGATACTTCCCCACGGCCGCAGAGGTATCGACAGGCGATCTGGCGTATTTTTCGCATACAGTTGGATTCGGGCTGCGATATTCCACGCCAATTGGACCAGTCCGCGTGGATTTCGCGTATCAATTGAACCCTGCGCAATTTTTCGCGTGCACAATTTCGGGAACGAGTTGCACTGGACCGCCCACTTTGCAGCGGCTGCCGCATTTTCAATTCTTCTTCAATTTGGGATCGGTGTTCTGATGCGGATGGCAGGAAAATTCGCGGCGTGGGTGGCGATGTCTAGCGCGGCGCTCGCGTGCTGCCCGCGCGGTGCGATGGCGCAGGAAGTTGTGGATCGCGTGATCGCGCGAATCGATAAAAATGTGATTTTGCTCAGCGAGTTGCGTGAGCTTGGGCAGTTTCAAGTAGTCGTGGAAGGAAAACAAGAGCCGGAAGAAAAGCGTCTCGACGAATTGATCGACCAGTGGATCATCGAACAAGAGGCGAGCGCCGCGGGATTCAAGAGCCCGACCGATGCAGAAGTGCAGGCGGCGGAACGAAAGCTCGCGACCGAGGCTGGCGGCGAAGATAAATTTCGCGCAAAAGAAGCTGAAGCGGGACTGAGCGACGACGGCGTGCAGCGGCAACTACGCCGCGCATTATTTTTCAGCAGGTATGTGGATTACAAATTCCGTCCCGTGGCGCAGATCGATGCTGCGGCCATTCAAAAATATTACGACGAGCAACTCGTGCCGCAAGCGAAGGCGCACGGCCAGTCCGTTCCGGAATTGAGCGCGGTGAGCGAGCAGATCCGCGAGTTGCTGGTGCAGCAGGCAATCACTGACCGCTCAAACGAGTGGATGGCGGAGAGCCGTTCGCGAATGAAGATCGACATTTTGTTGAACAAGCAGGCGAATCCAACCGGGCTTCAAGGGAAATGAGCGAGCAAGCCAAACCGAAACGCAAGAGGCGTTGGCTGCGCGTGGTGGCGTGGACGTTCGCCTTGTTTCTTGTGGCGATTGGCGCGGGAATGTTCGCGCTGGATCATGGCTGGTTTGACGGATGGATTCGCGACGCGATCGTCCAGCGGATCGAGCAGATGACCGGCGGCCGAGTGGAACTTGCGGGATTTCGCTTCGATGCGTTTACGCTGCACGCGCGGCTGGATGGGCTGACAATTCATGAACGAGAAGCCGCGGGAACTGCGCCATTTTTCCACGCGGATTCGATCGATCTGCAAGTGCAGATCGTCTCGCTGTGGGAAAAGAAAATCACGTTGCGCGAACTGCAGATCAAGCGGCCGGCTGTGCATATTGCGTTCAATAAGGATGGCTCGTCGAATTTGCCCGTGCTGCCGCCGGCGAAACCGGGAGCGAAACCATTTCGCTTGCGGATTTTTGATCTGGCGATCGGCCATCTGGAATTAGACGACGGGACGATTCTTTACAACGATGCGCGGATACCGCTGGTTGCGGAGGGAAAGGACCTCGATTTCACTCTCGATTGGGGAAATTCGGCGGCGGGCGCGCGGACTTTATCTCGGCAAATTCAGATCGCAGAAATTTTCAATCGCGGATAAAAAATTTCTGCCCGTGAATGCGGATCTCTCGTTGAAATTCACTTTTTCGCCGGACGAATTTTCGGTGGATCAGATGCAGCTGAAAGTTCTGGATTCCACTCTGGATGCCGAAGCAGACGTGAAAAATCTGGCGCATCCGAGCGCGACGTTTCGATACCGCGGAAACCTCGCATTGCCGGATCTGCGCGCTTGGATGAAAAAGCCCGCAATCCCAAGCGGCGCGGTGGATTTCAACGGCGGCGGAAATTGGGACGGAAAAGATTGGGTCACCGAAGGACATTACTCCGCGCGCGAAGTGGCGCTTCGCTTTCAGTGGTTCCACGATTCTGGGATCACTAGCCGCGGCGATTACCACGCCTCGCATGGCCAGCTCGTAGTGCCCGATTTTGAGGCGCACGCTTTTGGCGGAGAGATGACCGGCCGCGTGAATCTCACATTTAAAGGCCTGCTGTTTCGAGTGGATTCGCAAGGCACGGGCATGAGCCTGGAGCAAGTGCTGGCGGCGGTAGACAACCCAAGCTTGCCGGTGAATCCGCTGCACTGGGACGGAATGTTTTCGGTGGAAGCGACGACTACATGGTCAAAGGGATTTCAGCATGTGACGTCGCGCGGAACTACGATTTGGGAAACCATGAAAGAGCCCAAGCTGGGAAACGTGCCGGCAACCGCGCACATCGAGTACGACTACAGCGAAGATCGCAACGACGTCACCGTGCGCTCGAGCGAAATCGATACAGCTTCGAGCTCGGTGAAATTCAATGGAACGCTCGGAGCGAAAGACACCGCGCTCGATGTGGGCGTGGATATTCGCGATCTGCTGCCGTGGGATGATTTTATTAATCGTATTCGCGGCGCCACCGCGGAGCCAATGGTGATCGGCGGATCTGCGACATGGCAGGGCAAACTCACTGGTCCTCTTGGCGGCCCGGAATTTTCGGGACACTTTCACGGGCAAAACGCGAAGTATGGCGATCTGTACTGGGACGACATCGAAGGCGATATGCTCTACAACCCCGACGCATTCGATCTGCAGCGCGTGCGCGCCACACGCGGCAAATCTTCGGCGCAGCTCGAAATGAGTATGGAGCTTGCCCATTGGACGTTTGCGCCTGACGCGCAATGGAGCTTTGACGCGGCAGTTGTGGCCACGCCAACGCAGGGATTGCAGGAAATGTTCGGTTGGAACTACGCAGCCAGCGGATTACTCACCGGGCAGTTTCACATGCGCGGCACGCGAAGCGATCCGTCACTCACCGGACTTTTCGATATCGCCAATCTCGATGCGTGGGGATGGAAGGCAGATCACGCGCGAGGACAACTGGTTCTGAATCACGACGAGATAAAAGTGCAGAACGCGGACATTCGTCTCACCCCGCGAACGGGAGACGCCAGCAGCAGCGGCCGGCACGCTTACCGGCGACTTCAGTCTGAAACTCGAAGATCGAAGCGTCGACTTCAATTTGACTGGCGCAGTAATTCCGATCGAAAACATTGGGCGCATCCAAACCGCGCGCATGCCACTCAGCGGCTCGTTGAATTTCCAGTTGAAAGGAAGCGGGCCAATACTCACTCCGAAGGTCGCGGGAACTTTGAGATTGGTGGACCTGCGCGCCGGAAACGAAGATCTTGGCAGCTTCGACGCGAAACTCAATTCCGACGGAGCAAAAATGCGGCTCGATGTTTCGTCTGCATTGCCCGCCGACCGATTGCGCGGATGGGTTGAGTTGGGGCTCTCTGGAAATTTTCCGCTCACTGGCGAACTCGACTCGAAGGGACTCGATATCGATCCGCTGATCGAAGCTGGGTTGCATCTGGATGCGCTCACCGGCCACAGCAGCATGGATGCGCATGTGAAAATTGCCGGCGCGGCCATGCAGCCGGATACGATCACCGCGGATGCGAACATTTCGAAGCTGGCGTTCGACTATGAGTACGTGAAACTCGAAAACAACGGTCCGCTCGAAATTACTTACAGCCGCAACGAAGTTCGCGTGCAGCACGCAAGTTTGAAAGGCGACACCTCCGATTTTCAAATTGAGGGATCGCGCATCTCGGCGGCACCGATCGCTCGATGCAGATGGCCATCAACGGCAAAGTGGATATGCATCTTCTTGGCGGATTTATTCCGACGCTCGACGTGCGAGGAGCCGCTGCGATCAACACGAGCATCGCCGGCACGATCGATCGGCCGCTGATTACGGGTCGCATGCAAATGCAGGATGCGTCCGTGAACTACGGAGACTTTCCCGCGGGGCTTAGCAAGATCAGCGGCGAATTTGTTTTCGATACCAGCCGCATGGTGTTTGATAACGTGCACGCGGAAACCGGCGGCGGACAAATGATTCTTTCGGGCTCGCTGACCTACGGCGAAGGCAAAAGCGCGGCGCGATATGACATCACTACGCGCGCCACCGGCGTGCGCGTTCGCTATCCCGAAGGAATGAGCTGGCTGGCAAACGGCACTTTGCGTTTCGCGGGAAATTTTCAGGCCGCGCAGCTTACGGGAAACGTCACGATTCAGCGCGTGCTGATGTCGCAGGGATTTGACCTCGCGTCGCTCGTCTCTTCGCCGGCTTCATCGTCAGGCGGACCAAGCACGTCGTCTCCGTTCTTGAGAAATTTGCAATTTGAAATTCAGGCGGATTCGGCGCCGAATGCGCGCGTGGAATGGAATGGCGCGCAGTTTGACGCCAACGCAAACATGCGCATTCGCGGCACGTGGGAAAATCCGAATTTGCTTGGCCACATCTCGCTGCAAAACGGACAAATCACATTTGCCGGCAACAAATATCGCGTGACGCGCGGCGACATTGATTTCGTCGATCCGTTTCGCATGGATCCCGTGCTGAGCATGCAGGCGACGACCACAATTTCGCAATACGAAGTGACGCTCGACCTCACCGGAAAAGCGAGCCACTTGAATCTGAGCTATCGCTCCGATCCCTCGCTGCCCACCAGCGACATTATCAGTCTTCTCGCACTCGGCCAGCCGACGCAGAGCACTCAGTACGCCTCTTCTTCTGGCGGCAACAACTCGCAAATGGGCGCGACGACTCTGCTTTCCGAAGCGATCTCAAGCCAGCTGGGCGGCCGCGTGGAAAAACTTTTTGGCATCACCAGCTTCCGCGTCGATCCGTTTCTCGCGGGCACGGGCACGGAGCAAAACGCGGCCACTCGCGTGACCGTGCAGCAGCAAGTGTCCAAAAATATTAGCGTGATCTACAGCACCAACGTCACCGGTTCGCAAGAGGAAGTAATTCAGATCGAGTATCAGGTGCGGCCGGATTTGAGCATCGTCGCGCTTCGCGATATCAACGGCACGTTTTCACTCGATATCGTGAAGAAGATACGCTTCAAGTAGCGTGCCCTGCGATTGTTGGGCGCTCGAATTGAATGCGGCGGTTCTTTGAGTCGAGCGTGATCGCGAAATCTTTCAAGAACTGATAACCCAGGTTTCCCACGGCGGGATCGGATCCCGGCCGCAGATCGCTAAACCGCACCTGTTTGATATCCAGCGTGTATTCGCCAAGTTCCACTGGAGCGGCAAGCGTTCCGGTGAGAATTGGAAATTCTCCTCCGGGAGTTCGCGCGCGGCCCGCTTCCACGAGTTTGTCTGCGAGTGGAAATTTGTCCGAATATTCCATCGGAATTGTCAGCCCAGATGGCGAACCGGAATCCACATGAGGGCGGATCTCATGTCCCGCTATGCGAATCGGCACCCGTGGAAGAACGTCGTCCACGGAGTAGGCGAAAATGTTGCGATTATCGGGAGCAGGCAGAGCTCCATTTCGAATGATCACTTTTTTCCCGGATAATCCAGCGTTATCACCGCTCCCGAAAAAAACAAGGCGCTAAGAATTCCTCTCGGCTTTATCGCGCCGCCTAGATTTCCGATCATCGTTGGTGAAGGCAACACGGTCACGCCGCGAAGCACGGCGTCCCCGACGCGCAATTCATCTACGCGAGACGGAGACGGAGAAAGTATTTCCGTCACGGATGGTAGTTTCAACTCCGCAATCAAATCCGAGTCGACTGCGATGATCGATGCGCCGGTATCAAGAATGAATGGATACGGCCCATTCCCATTGATCATTACATCCACCAGCGGCCTGCCGCCAACATCGCCCATCGGTACCGTGACGCCCGCTGCGGGCACCTCAACCTTCTCGGGCGGAGGAAGCTGCATGCGAACGAACTGGAGCAAAGCGGCGGCAATCAGGACGCCGGCAATTCCGCAGAGCCACATCTGCGTCTTTAGGTGCATGCCGCGCTTGCCTCCGGGAGTTGCTGCATATTACGATTCGTAATGTAAGACGCATGGCCTGTACTTTTGTTTCAGCGCCGCCGCCGGGGTTATACTCCCGCCGATCATGAAAAAGCGCCGTCCACCAAGCGAACTGGAAGGCTGCGTGCTCGGCGTGATCGGGCTGGAAGAGCCTGTCTCCGCCTACGCGATTGGAGCAGTCTTCATAAACTCGCCAAATCCACAGTGGAGCGGCAGCGCTGGTGCGATTTATCCACTGGTGGGGCGATTGCACCGGTCCGGACTTGTTCGCTCGACGAAGCACTCCGTGGGCCGCCGGCGTTCCAAAATGTTTTCCCTCACGCGCGCGGGCCGCAAAGTGTTCGAGGCATGGCTCGGCCCTCCGGTTATCGATCCTGTCGGCGGTGTTCCTCCCGATCCGTTGCGGACGCGTGTGCGCTTCCTGGAGCTTCTCTCTCCAGGCAGGCGCGTTGCCTTCTTGAGAAGCGCTCGCGCCAGCGTTAACTACCAAATGCAAGTAGTGCAGGCGGACTGCAAGCGCTGGAAATCAGAACGTGGCTTCCGTTACATGATGTCGCGCGGCGCGCTCGCGTCGATGGAGGCACGTCACCGCTGGCTGCGTGAAGTGGAAATAGAACTCTCGCGCAAAATGAAGTGAACCGGAACCGCTCGCGAAACGGCAGAAAAAAGAATCTGCAAACCAAATCGTGCCTCACTATTCCGCGCGCAGCGTTTCCATCGGATCCACCGCTATCGCGCGACGCACGGGTCCATAACACGCAGCCGCGGCCACAAGCAGCAGGAGCAAGCTCACACTGAAAATTGTCAGCGAATCGTTAGGCTGAACACCGAATAACAAACCGCTCAGCGCCATCGCGCCGATCAAACGTGTTCCGCCGTAAGAAACTGCGAGGCCGAACGCCACACCGGTTCCCACCAGCAACAATCCATGGCGCAGAATCATTCGCAGCACTGAGCCGCGCGTTGCGCCCAACGCGATGCGGATTCCGATTTCCTTGATTCGCTGGCTCACGGTGAGTCCCATCACGCCCTGAATTCCCGCAGCGGTAATAATCAGCGCGAGCAGCGCAAAAGATCCAAGCAGTGTGCTGATCAGGCGAGGCGGCGCCAGCGCTTGCTGCGCGCACTTGCTCCAGCGTACGAATCTGCGCCACAGGCTGTGTCGGATCGAGCTGATAAACGTCCGCGACGAGATCACGAATCATCGCGGTGGGATCTTCTTGCGTGCGCACAATCAGGCGCGCTCCTCGAGGCGAACGCAACGCCTGCGAAAGATAGATTTCATCATCGGGCGCCTGATCGAGGCCATTTTCACGAACGTCTGCGACGACTCCGACGATCGTTGTCCGCGGTTCTCCGTCATCCAGCGATATGTGGCGTCCGATTGGATCCTGATTTGGCCAGTAATGTTCAGCCAGCGAGCGGCTCACGACGGCGACGTGGTCTTTTGGTCCGTCGCCGCGCTTAAGTATCTGCCGCGTAAAAGCGAAATCCCCAAAGCGCGAAAGTAGTCCGGCGTTACCAGATTGATTCCCAGCGCAATTTCCGGTTCGCCCGGAACCGGTTCGCGTCCTTCGATTTTTGCGCCGTGCAATTTTTCGGCCGTGTCATACAACGGCAACGTGGTTCCCAGCGCCGCGGCGATCACGCCGGGATGCGACGCCGCTTTCTCCAAGAGTTTGCGTTGAAATGTGCGGCGGTTTGCCGCGCCTGTATCCGAATCCGAGTAGCGCTTCCAATCCAAATCAATCAGCATCGACACAACATTTTGCGACCGGAATCCCGGATCCACTTGCGTCAGTTTGTAGAAGCTGCGAATCGTGAGTCCCGCGCCAACCAGAAGCGCGAGAGACAGCGCAACTTGCGCCACCACCAGTGCATCGCGAAGACGACGCCTCGATTTCGGCGTGATGCCTTTCGAAGCTCCCTGCCTCAGCGGGTCCGCGAGATTCATCGGCGACACCATCGCCGGAATCGACCCGAAAAGGACTCCAGTAATCAGCGACAGCGCGAAAGAAAAAAGCAGCACGCGCGAATCGATCGTGATTTCATGCGCTCGCGGCGTGAATTTTTCCGCGAACGAAATCAGCGGATGGATCGCGATGTATGCGATTCCAATCCCGAAAATTCCTCCAACCAGTGAGAGCATCGTGGTTTCGGTCACCATCTGCCGCAGCACTCTCGATCTGCTCGCACCGACGGCAGTGCGGATTGCAAGCTCTCGCTCGCGGGACAACTGTCGCGAAAGGCTCAAATTGGCGATATTCGCGCACGCAATCAGCAGCACGAATCCCGCGGTAGCAAATAAAATTAGGACCACCGGCCGCGCGCGCTGCGTCAGCGAAGTGCGAAGCGGCTGCAGACGCACGTCATACCCCGAATCCTTCGGATAGTTTTGCGGATATTTCTGCGCGAGGCCGCTGGCAATCGCGGAAAGCTCCTGCTGCGCAAGCGCCGGCGTAATACTCTCTCGCAACCGGCCAAAGACAAGCATCATATGTTCCGAGCGGTCATAACGCCGCGCAGCATTCGCGCGAAACGGACACGCCGAGACCGACATGTAGACATCGTTCGTATCCGGATACTGCGGAATCGGCGGAAGCACTCCGATTGCGGTGTGGACGCGATCGTTCATGCGAAATTGACGCCCAATAATCGATCGATCGCCGCCGAAATTCTGTTGCCAGTACTCGTAGCTGAAAACAAGAACCGCCGGCGCGCCAGGCTGATCGTCGGCGGGCAAAAAAGTTCTGCCCAGAAGCGGTTTCACGCCGAGCGTATCGAAGAAATTCGCTGATACAACTCCTGTTGTGACGCGGCGCGGCTCGCCTTCGCCAATCAAATCGAAATCCATGCTGTGATATTCGACCAGTGTTTCCAGAGTGCGGCTTTGCGCGCGGTAGTCGTCGATTTCAGGGACCGAGAAACGCACGCCCTCATAGCCAAGCCGCGGAGCCTGCTGGCTCAGCACCACTAGCCTGTCTCCACTGGCGTAAGGAAGCGGTCGCAACAGAACGCCATTCACCACGCTGAATATTGCGGTGTTCGCTCCAATTCCGAGCGCCAGAATCGCAACCACAACGCACGAAAAGCCCACGCTTTGCCGCATCATGCGAAGCGCGTAGCCACCGTCTTGCCGGAACATTTCCAGATGCTCTGCTGGCGCGGTGCGGAAAATATCCGCGATAGTTTCAGCCCACAGCCGCAGCAGACTCGCCTTCTGACGTCGCGAGGACTTGTGGTGTTCAAACTCGCGGCCTTGGATTTCGCGGCGCTGAGCGAGAAATGTGGCTTCCATGTCGCGGCCATAATCACCGCGAAATTCCGGCGGAAAAAACCGCAGCAGCAAGCGGAATAGTCTGTCTGCGAACGAATTTCTGGATTGCGCCATAAAAATCCCGCTATGCGGATCCCGCGCGCGCCAGCAAGCGCTTCGCTCGCGCAAGAGCAAGCACACTTTCCAGCCGCTGTGCTTCCGCGCGCGCCACTTTGCGTCCAAATTCGGAGAGCCGGTAGTACCGCCGCCGCTCATCATCCAATTCCGGCGCGGGCCGCTCACCCGTTTCCACCACCATTCCGTCGCTTACCAGCCGCCGCAGAATTCCGTATAGCGTTCCCGCGCTCAGTGTGACGGTGCCCTCCGTCAACCCTGAAACATCTTTCATGATCGCGTAACCGTGTTTGTCGCCGCCCGCAAGCGAGAGCAGCACGTGAAACAGCGCCGGCGTCAGCGGAAGGAAGGGTTGCGGATCTCGGGAATCTGCCATCGTGTTCTCCTGTAAATGTTTACGCCGATAGAGCGCAAAACGTTCTATCGCGCCACTTTATATGGATCTTCCGAAAAAGACTTATATATCGTAACACTTTATAGTATGCCGCGTCTATGTATAGTGTGGGCCGGCTCATTGTTCTACGTTCTACGCCAGCCGTCCCCCACTACGGGCTCGATTTTGAAATCGCGCCCAGTTGCATCACGGAGGTTAGCCATGAATTCGCTTCGAGTTTGGGGAACCACTTTCGCAGGACTCTTTCGCGCCACTCCGGCCGACCACGTTTCTATGTTCGCGCAGGACGTGAAATACGGCCTACGCTTGCTTCGCAAAAATCCCGCGTTCGCGATCCTTGCCGTGCTTACGCTCACGCTCGGCATCGGCGCGAACACTGCGATTTTCACCGTGCTGCGTTCCGTGTTGCTGCGCCCGCTCCCTTACCGGCAAAGCAATCAGCTCGTGGTATTCCAGCAGCAAACGCTGAAATCGGGCGCGCAAAACGTGCCGTTTTCAGTTTTGGATCTGGAAGATTACCGCCAGCAAACGCAGTCGTTCAGCGAACTCGTGGAATATCACGGCATGAGTTTCATTCTGCTGGGCAATGACACCGCCGAACGCGTGAAGACCGGTGTCGTCTCTCCGCATTTTTTCGAAATGTTTGGAGTGAAGCCGATCCTCGGCCGCACATTTACCGAAGCGGACGACAAACCCGGCGCTCCCGCAGTGCTAATTCTCAGCTATGAGTACTGGCAACACAGCCAGCGCGGCGATCCAAACGTAATCGGCAAAACATTTCAGATGAACGACCGTGTCCACACCGTCGTCGGCGTGTTGCCCCCAGTCCCGCAATATCCTTCCAAGAATGACGTTTACATGCCGACCTCGGCGTGTCCGTTTCGCTCCGCCGCTTCATTTATCGCCAATCGCGATTCGCGAATGATGTCCGCATTCGCGCGGCTCCGTCCCGGCGTAAGCGTCGAGCGAGCACGCACGGAACTCGCGACAATCGCCACGCGGCTTGAGCGCAATTTCCCCGAGTCCTATCCGCAGTCGGCCGGATACAGTGTCGCAGCTACTCCGCTGCAACAGCGGCTCACCGAAAAGGCGAGCCCAACATTGCTGGTTCTTTTCATCGCAGCCGCATTCGTCTTATTGATTGCCTGCGCGAATGTGGCGAATCTCACGCTGGCCAAGACCGCAAATCGCGAAAAGGAACTCGTGCTGCGTCTCGCGCTCGGCGCCGGCCAGAGTCGCTTGCTGCGCCAACTAATCACTGAAGGCTTGCTGATTGCGGTCCCTTCCGCGCTGCTCGGGCTCGCGTTTGCATCAGGCACATTGAAGTTGCTTACGCAATTTGTTGCGCGCATCACTCCTCGTGCCGGCGAGATTCGCATGGACGGCTGGGTCCTCGCTTTCGCAATCTCCGCGGCCGTGTTGACCAGCATATTCTTCGGATCGCTTGCAGCATTGCGCTCGCGCGAAACGCTGGGCACCACTCTCAAAGAGGGCGCGGGACAATCGAGTCATGCGGGCGCGAAACGCACGCAGAGTATTCTCGTCATCACGCAGGTTGCTTTTTCTTCCATCGTACTGATCGCTGCCGGATTGATGATGCGAAGCCTCTTCTATCTTCAGAAACTCGATCCCGGTTTTGTGCCTGAACGCGTTCTCGCGATGCGTCTCGATCCGAATTGGTCGAAGCACGCATCTTTCCAGCAAGTTTTGGATTTGAGCCGCCGCATTCTCACCAATTTGGAGAGTCAGCCCGGATTCATTTCTGTCGCGATGGCCTCCGGCTCTCCGATGAGTCCCGATGGTTTGCAAAACGGGCCTCGAAAAAACGCGATGGATATTCAGGGACACACGCTCGCTCCCGGCGAAGATAAACCACTCGTCACCGGTCGCGCCGCCAGCGCTGATTATTTCAAGACGCTTGGTATTCCACTCGTGCGCGGCCGCGTCTTCACCGAAGCCGATAGCCAAACCGCGCCGCAAGTCGCGGTGATCAATCAACTTTTTGCGCACCAGTATTGGCCGGATACTGATCCCATCGGCCGCAAAATTTCAAACGACGGCGGCGCTACCTGGCTCACGATTGTCGGCGTCGTCGGCAACGTACGCGAGTTCGGCCTCGAACAACAAATTGAAAGCGAAGTGTATTACTCGCTCTACCAAAATCCCGCGACGAGCGCCGTGCTGATCCGCACCGCAGCCGATCCCCACGCGGCAGAAACGCAAGCTCGCCGAGCCGTGCAGCAAGCCGACTCGCAAACCGCGATCAGCAATTTGCAAACGCTCGAAGAAGCGCGCGCCGATTCGCTCACTTCTCCTCGCGTCACTGCGGAGCTGCTGATGATCTTCGCGATGCTGGCGCTGGTGATCGCAACCGCGGGCGTCGGCGGTGTGCTCGCGTTGCTCGTCAGTCAGCGCACGCGCGAGATCGGAATTCGCATGGCCCTCGGCGCGGAGCAGGGAACCGTGCTGCGAATGGTGATGGGCCAGGGTCTCGCAATGATCGCTGTGGGCCTCGTGCTCGGATGCGGAGGCGCATTTTTCCTGACGCGCCTAATCAAATCGCTTCTCTATGGCACCACCGCCACCGATCCCGAAACTTTTATCGGCGTGGCATTGGTGTTCATCGTCGCTGGTGTGGTCGCCTGTTACATTCCCGCTCGCCGCGCGACGCAAGTAGATCCTCTGATCGCTCTGCGCGGCGAATAGCGGCTCACAGATTGCGCGCAACGCAAACAGCCCGGACTGCCTAATCGGCCGTCCGGGCTGCCTTAGCGATTACGCTATTTCTGTTCGTGCTTCTGTTACTTCGATCCAGGCACGCGAATATATTCCGGCGCGTGCAGTTCCACGCCATTCTGCTCGGTGGAAACATGTAGTCTTGAGCTGCCGCCATGCATCGTCGCATCCGCGAGGAACGTGAGCCGGTACTGCTGCCCGATCATCTGCTCGATGTTGTTCAGATACGGCTGCATCGATACCGGCGTGTTAAATCCCTGTAGAAACGCTTTGCCGCCGGTTTCGTCAGCAAGGCTGTTAAGGCTTCCCTGTCCGTTGGTGCTGACGATTTCATTGCCTCGCAAATCTCGCGCGTTCGATGGCGCATAAATCGCATACACCATCACGCCATTTTGTTGCGCCGCTTCGATGGCCAGTTGCAGCGGGCGATTCATGCCGGGATCGGTATCTGCGACGCCATTCGTGAGATCGATTCCCGAACTGACCAGCACCAGCACGTGTCGCGCGTCGCTCGCCGGCCAGTGCTTGATCAAATCGTGCACCGAATCAAACAATCCGTTGGAAGATCCAGGAATAGCACTGGGCAGTCGAAATGCGTCCGCCGCCGCGGCGTGATCTGCTGTGAAGGCTTGCTGAAAGTGAGCTCCGCCGTACTGCGCGTATGCCACCGCCACCTTTGCATTCGCGGGCAGATGACGCACAAAATCCCTCACGTCATTCAGATCGTTGCCCACATGCATCGTGAGCGAATCGTCGATCAGCATCGCGACTTCAAGATCTCCACCCGCGGGTTGCACAGGCGCCCACGAAACCACTTTCCGGTTGGAGCTTTGCTGCTTCACGATCACTTCGTTTTGAGGAACCACCGGCGGCGTCTTGTCGCCGCGCGATGTCGCGGTGACTGTCACGGTCACCGGCACTTGAGTGTTATCGGCGGATGCCCGCTGTGTGGCGATACCCGCGCCGATCGCCAGCGAAACCGCGCCGGCCATTGCCATGCTTCGTAGGAAAGATTGCTTTGCTCGATTCATAAGACCTCCAGGTCAGCCCTTTCACTTTCTACTAATAAGATGCCAAAACCCTCCCGCGTGCTGCCGGGCCCTTTGGCGCATGTTGTCTTGCGGGAACTCAATAGCCGGACGAGAATGGTTCAGATTGGGGCGTGGTCCAATTGGTAGGACTCTGCACTGTTAATGCAGACGGTGGAGGTTCGAATCCTCCCGCCCCAGCAAATTATTTTAAGCGGATTATCGGTCTCTTCGTCACCCAAGAATGAACGCCAATCCCACTTCTCAAAGCGAACGAAATTTCGCCGGTCTTTGCGCCGATTGCCTCCACGCGCGCCGGACGGAATCCGATCGCGGCACAATTTTCTATTTGTGCGAGCTATCCTTCACGAATCCGGCGTTCGCAAAATATCCACGGCTCCCGGTGTGGGAGTGTTCCGGATATGCGCCACCGCAAGTTGTAAAAAGTGAATGAGTGATGAGAGTGCGAATCAATCGTTCGCGACGGGAAGCCCTGCCTCGTTCCAGCCGCGCCATCCGCCGTCCATCGAACTGACCTTCGTGTAGCCCATCTTCTGAAGATTCTCCGCGGAAAGCGCCGACCGGAATCCGCCGCCGCAATACAGCACCAGCTCCACCTCTTTATCGGGGAATCGCATCTCCACATCGCGCTCGATCACACCGCGGCCCATGTGAATCGCGTTGGGAATATGGCCCTTGGCCCATTCGTTGTCTTCGCGCACATCCACCAGCACAAATTTGTCGCCAGAATCCATGCGCTTCTTAACTTCCGGCACATTGGTCTGCTTGATGCGTGCTTTTGATTCGTCGACAAGTTTTAGAAATCCTGCTCCGTGTTTCATCGCGCCTCGAATTCTTGGATCGTCCCGAAAATCCTAACACGATTCGATGCGCCCGATGAATCTATGGATCACCGCGCTTTCATTTCGTTATACGCAAGCTCCACAAATTTCGACATCGCATAGTCGAAAAATCCCGCGTCCGGACTCTTCCCGACGAAGCGTTCTCTGAACGCGTCAAGCTTCACCGCCTTCTGCACATTTTCCAGCGTCACATCCGAATTAGCGAACACCTGCGCTTGCACTTGCTGAATCACCGATTCGTACAGCTCGATCAAATCGTGAAAGTAAGTTTTGTCCGCCAAAATTTCACCGTGGCCGGGAACGATCATGGTCGCATCCAGTTCGCTCATCTTCCGCAGCGTCTCCACCCACTCCGTGGGATAGCCGTCGAAGGTGTATGGCACCGGATGAACCACCAGATCGCCCGTCGCCATAATCTTTTCCTTCGGCAAATAAATAAAAGCATCGCCCGCGGTATTTCCCCGGCCGAAAAACAGCACTCGCACTTCACGATTCCCAAGATTGATATCCATTTCTTTTTCGAACGTGATCGTCGGCGGCTGATACACAAATGCGTCGTACTCCGCTGCAATTTCCGTCAGCCGCGCCACACGCGCAGCCACGCGCGCCTTTCGATCGTCCGCGATCGGCTTGCCTTCTTTGTCCGTCCCCGTTTCCGCCATGTGTTTCAAATCCGCGAACATCTGTCCCGTCGGATTCTGCGGCAGCATGATCGCCTTCACGATGCCCGGGTAATAGCCGTCCATCAATCGCTTCGTTTCCGCTTGCGCGATGATGTCCACGTTCGGATAAGCATCCATATACGCTTTGTTTCCGTTGTTGTGATCGGCGTGCCAGTGAGTGTTCAGCACATACCGCACAGGTTTGTCCGTCCATTGCTTGATCTGCGCGATGTCTTCCCTCGCCGTGGATCCAAGCGATCCGGAGTCCACCACAAACACTCCCCGTTCGCCGATGATCACGGTGGTATTTCCATCCACAAAACTCGGAATCGGATCCTTATGCCGAATTTCGTAAATCCCCTCCACCAGCTTCGTAATTTTTCGCTCTCCATTCTGCGACGAATCTCCGCGCGCCGCCGGACCCGTGACGAGCAGAAGCAGTCCCATCAACAAAAACCAGCCATTCCGCACAATTCCTTCGCGTTTGAATTTCATGTCGGTTCCAACGTCCCCCTGGTCTTCCCGTCTTAAATAACAAAACGAGCCGTCTCAGCGTACCTATGAATGCCGGTCCGCGGTTCACGCCGCGGCAGGACATCGTGTACGCATTCATCTCGCGCGTCTTGCACGCTCGAAACTTTTTGGGATAAACGCAACCATGCGCATCACCGGAGTTCCCCTCCACGAAAGCGATCTCGTCCGTCAGAGCTGCACGCATGGCTTCACCATCACGGAGGCCTGGAGCCCCCCGCGAAAAATTCCCGCGCACGCTCACGCCATGCTCTCAATTACGATGTTGCTGCACGGCGATTTTGAGGAGCGTTACCAATCCAACTTTCGCCCGAACACTTGCGTGAAAGGCAGCCTGCTGATTCGCCCCGCGGGAGAAATTCACGAGAATTCTCTTGGCAACAAAGGCGGCCGCACGCTTTCCATCGAACTCGATCCGGCGCACTTCGAAAAATATGGTTCCTCGATCGCTGGGCTGCAATCGCTCACTCTTCTGCGCGAATCCGCGTTCCTCGATATCGGCGTCGCCATGTCGTGCGAGTTGCGCCACACCGATCAAGCCGCCGCGCTCGCCCTCGAAAGTTTGGGACTCGAGCTTCTCGCACGATTAATCCGCGTCCGCGAATTTCGTGCCGCTGCCGGCTCCGCTCCCCCATGGCTCGGCCGCGCCCGCGATTCCATCGCCGATCGTTGTTGCGAAAGTTCGCTCCGGCTCGCCGATCTTGCCGCGGAAGCGGGAGTTCATCCCGTTTATCTAGCCCGTGCGTTTCGCCGCGCCTACAGCGTGAGCCCGGGCGAATATCTGCGCCGCATTCGCGTTGAGCGCGCCCGCCAGCGCGTCGTTAATTCGCACGATTCTCTCGCCTGCATCGCAATGGATTGCGGCTTCAGCGATCAAAGCCACTTCGCGCGCGCGTTTCGCAAACGCTTCGGTGTGACGCCCGCATATCTGCGGCGCCAAAATTCCATTCGCTAGATAAAATTTGTTGCGGAAGCGAAGCTAATCTTTCAGCGGCGTCATGTCGCGCCAGTTCGCGCCCATTTTTGTTTCGGCGACGATCGGCACGCGCAGCGGGTGGGCGTGTTCCATGCAATGTTTCACCAGTTTTCGCAGCGCGGGAATTTCCGCCGGCGGCGTTTCGAAAAGTAGTTCGTCGTGTACCTGCAAAATCATAATCGCCTTGAATTTGTCCTCCGCCAGCCGCTTCGCGATTTCAATCATCGCGATCTTGATCAAATCCGCCGCCGTTCCTTGCAAAGGAGTATTCAGCGCCGTGCGCTCCGCCATGCTTCGCAAATTCATTTGCGGAGCGTTGATCTCCGGTATCGGACGAATGCGCCCAAATAAAGTTTTCGTGAAGCCGGTCTTGCGTGTTTCCTCCAGCGTCCCATCGAGATATTGTTTCACTCCCTTGTATCGCTCGAAGTATGCGCCGATAAATTGCGCGGCTTCGCGCGTCTCGATTCCCAGTTGTTGCGCCAGACCAAACGCCGAGAGTCCATACACGATTCCAAAATTAATCGCCTTCGCCGCGCGCCGGTGCTCCGCGGTTTGCAGCATCGGAGTCACTCCGAACACTTCCTCCGCTGTGCGCGCATGAATGTCGTCGCCATTCTTAAACGCCGCCACCAGCACAGGGTCCTGCGAAAAATGCGCCAGCAATCGCAATTCGATTTGCGAATAATCCGCGGAAAAAAGTTTCATCCCCGGCGCGGCCGCAAACGCCGCGCGAATTTCGCGCCCCAGTTCTGTGCGCACCGGAATATTTTGCAGGTTCGGCCCCGAAGAACTCAGCCGCCCAGTCGCTGTCCCCGTCTGATCCAGCCGCGTGTGCAGCCGCCCCGTTTCCGGATAAATTAACCGTGGCAGCGAATCCACGTACGTCGATTTCAATTTCGAAATTTCGCGATACTCCAAAACTTTTCGCGGCATTTCGTGCGAATCCGCCATCGCTTCCAGAATATCCGCCGCAGTCGAACGAGCCTTGCCTCCACGCCGCGCCGGCGGCTGCAAATTCAGTTTGTCGAAAAGAATTTCGCCCAGCTGTGCGGGCGAATTGATGTTGAATTCCGTTCCCGCCATTTCCCAAATAGTTTTTTCCAGCGAACGAACCGTCGTCTCCATCGTCGCCGACATTTCCGCCAGCGCCTCCGGGTCCACGCGTACGCCGGAACTCTCCATCTTGGCCAGTACGCCCGCCAGCGGCAAATCCATTTCTTCGTAAATTTGCGCCAGCCCTTGCTCCTCCACTTTTTGCCGCAGCAGCGGAGCAAGTCGCTGCAAAGTATCGGCCCGCTCACCCGCGGTTCCCGATAGCGTCGCGTTCAAATGCCGCAGCACAACTTCCGCGTGCTCGTGATTCGATGTCGTCGGCCGCAATAAATACGAATACAAAATCGTCGCGTGCCGGATCCCTCGCACCGGCCCCGCCAGAATTTCAAACAATTTCGGATCGTGAACAATCT
>CAWAVH010000018.1:0-346277 GCA_963785395.1 uncultured Acidobacteriota bacterium
ATCCCGATTCCAATTGCCAACTTCATTACTATATGTTAGGATGAATCATCCCAATAATTGAGGCGGCATGCAGTCCGAACGCCCCCGAATTAGCTCGCAAATTCACCAATCTCCACGGAGTCTCCGTGCCCTCTGTGTCTCTGTGGTGAACTCTTTTGCCTTGCCGCAGCTTCCGATTTTTCTTCGCCTAGTTTTGGTACTACCCGAAAAATCACGAAAAATACGCCCCCAAAACAGACCTAACTCGTTTAGAATGAACAACTTTTTAGTAATAGTACTAGATAACCTTATTAGAATCATCACTTTACAAAAACAATGGGGGTGGGGGAAGATGCCCGTTTTTAGCGCGTTAAGCGGCTCTAACTCCCTCAGAATCAATCAGTTGGCTTTCGAAACGGTTTTCTAATATGCTCCGCACCACACAAACACTCCGGTCAATCACCCGCCGGAAATCGCTCAGGAGGAACACATGAGGCGCCCTCTAGCCTTGCTGCTTTCCGTCGCTTGCATTCTCGGTCTTGCCGCGCTGGTAGCTCGTCCCGCACCTGCCGACGCCATCGCCGACCGCGCCCATAAACTCCATTTCTCCTCCATCGTCCTGGACACGCACGACGACACCACCCAGCGCTTCTTCTCGAAGGATTACGACCTCGGCAAGCGCAATCCCGAAGGCAGCATCGATATTCCCCGCATGCAAGAAGGCGGCATGAACGCCATCTTCTTTTCCATCTGGATCGACGGCCGAATCATGGGCCCTCCCGCCGTCCAAAAAGCGCTCGATCAAATCGATGCCGTCCACGAAAACGTAGCCAAATACTCGAATGACCTGGCTTTCTGCCGCACCGCCGAAGACGTTCGCCGCGCCCACGCGCAAGGCAAAATCGCCGTCCTCATGGGAGTAGAGGGCGGCCACATGATCGGCAACGACATCCGCATGCTGCGAATGTTCGCCGATCTCGGCGTGCGCTACATGACGCTCTCGCATTTTTACAACGACGAGTGGGCGGATTCCTCCACCGACAAGCCCGAGCACAACGGCCTCACCGATTTCGGCAAAGACGTAGTCCGCGAAATGAACCGACAGGGAATGATGGTGGATATTTCGCACTGTCAGCGATAAAACTTTCTACGACGCGCTGGAGGTCAGCAAAGCGCCGCTCATCGCCTCGCATTCTTCCTGCCGCGCGCTTTGCAATCACGTGCGCGACATGACCGACGACATGATCAAGGCGCTCGCCGCAAAGGGCGGAGTCATCCAGATCAACTACGAAAAAAGCTTTATCGACCAGAAATATAAGGACGCCTCGGACAAATGGTCCGGCGGTGTAGTGGCGCAGGAAGATGCCATTACCAAGGAGTGCCACGACGATGACGCCTGCGTCTCAAAAAGCTCGAAGAGATGGGTAAACAAGCGACCGCCGAAGGAAATCTTCCCCACGTCAGTTGGGAAGAGATCATCGACCACATCGATCACGCCGTAAAACTGGTAGGGGCCGATCACGTTGGTCTCGGCTCCGATTTCGATGGCGCCAACATGCCAGACGGCATGGAAGACGCCACGCATTTGCCGCAGATCACCGAGGCGCTGATGCGCAAAGGCTATTCCGACGAAGACATTCGCAAAATTCTCGGCGGGAACACTCTCCGGGTGATGGAGCAGGTCGAGCGCGTAAGCCGCGAAATGCAAGCCGTGAAATAGCGGATTAAAATAGAAGCAGGGATTTGAAATGTTTGTTGAAGAAAATAGAAGCGGAAGAAGGCCTGGCGGAATTGCGCGGCGATCGTTTTTGTTCGGAGCTGTGTTCGCCGGAGCAGCGCTGGCCTGGAGATATTTTCCGAGAGGCAATTCAGCCAGTGCCAACGCCAGCGCATCTGGAGGATCTCCGAGCCTTCCGGCGACGGTTGAAATTGTGGACTTCACCGATGCTGGGGTGCGCAAGGGAGCCGCGTCCGTCGCAACGGTAATTAAAACGGAAGCTGACTGGCGCAAACAACTCTCGCCGGATTCTTTTGAAATCACGCGTCACGCCGATACCGAGCGTCCCTACACCAACGAAAATCCAAACAACCATGCGGCTGGAATTTTTCGCTGCATCTGCTGCGACACAGCTCTCTTTGACGCCAGCACGAAATTTGATTCTGGCACCGGCTGGCCAAGTTTTTGGCAGCCCATCGCAAAAGAAAATATTGTGGAGACCACTGATAACAGCCTCGGCATTTCGAGGACCGCGGTTTCTTGCCGCCGCTGCGATGCGCACTTAGGCCATGTTTTCGATGATGGCCCGCGTCCCACCGGCTTGCGTTATTGCATGAATTCTTTGGCGATGCGATTCGCCAAAGCATCATAGAGTTTTTCGGATGGAGAGAAATAATATGCGTCGGTCATTGACGATTATTTTTACTGGCCTCGTCACACTGCTTTTGGTTTTATCACCACATCGCGGACTTTTCGCGGGCGCGGCCACAAATCTTCCTGATCCCGCCGTCGATGAAACTCTCGCCGCACAAAAAGGCCACGAAAAAATTGTTGTTTCCGGCGGCTGCTTCTGGGGAGTCCAACTCGTATTCGAACACGTGAAGGGCGTCACGAAAGCCACAGCGGGATACGCGGGCGGCACAGTAAAAAATCCGGACTACGAAACTGTGAGTACCGGCAACACAGGCCACGCCGAATCCGTAGAAGTGATTTACGATCCTTCGAAAATTACGCTGGGCCAATTGTTAAAAGTATTTTTCTCGGTCGCGCACGATCCCACTGAATTGAATTACCAGGGACCCGATCACGGCACGCAATACCGCTCGGCAATTTTCTTTGAAAACGCGGACCAGCAGCGCATCGCGCAGGCCTACGTAAATCAACTCGATCAAGCCAAAGTTTTTTCTTCGAAGATCGTCACGCAAATCGCGCCGCTGCAAGCCTTCTATCGCGCCGAGGATTATCACCAGGATTACGCCGTCCAGAATCCCGATAATCCCTACATCGCAACCTACGATCTCCCGAAAGTAAAACATCTGCAGCAGCAACTTCCCGCGCTCTACGTAACGTATCGCTAACCGCGTACGAGTCGGCTGTGGCGGCTGAAAACCCGCCTTATTCCGAAGTACGAAGATTTTCGTTGACAATACGAAATGCTTCGTAGTAGTGTGCTTTTCATGGTCGAGCACAACAAACAAAAACCTACCGCTTCTGAACTGGAAATCCTGCGCGTGCTGTGGGAGCGCGGCCCATCCACCGTGCGCGAAGTGCATGAAGCTCTCGCTGATACCAAGAGCACCGGCTACACCAGCGTGTTGAAACTCATGCAAATTATGACCGCGAAAGGGATCGTCCGCCGGAACGAAACCGAGCGTGCGCACGTTTATGAAGCATGCGAACCCGCAGCGACCACCAAGCGGCAGCTCGCGGCAGACGTGATGCACCGCGTGTTCGATGGCTCCGCAAGCGAATTGATGATGCACGCTCTCGCGGGGCGGCGCGCGTCTAAACAAGAGATCGAAGAGCTGCGGCGTTTGCTGGATACGTTTGAAAGGAAGAAGCGATGAGCGTTCTCACGACGAATCACTCGGCGCTGTGGATGTCTCCTGAAACCATGCGGCTGATCGGCATGTCGCTGCTTCATTTCTTGTGGCAGGGAGCCGCACTCGCGGCGCTCGCGTATCTCGCGATGGCAACTTCGCGCCGCGCGTCCACGCGATATTGGATCGGCGTTGCGGCTCTCGCGCTGATGGTCGCGGCACCGGTGCTCACGTTTGCGGAATTACAGAATCGCGCCGCGAGTGAGCGCTATGCGCTAGCCGCATCAGCGCAGACGCAAATTTGGCACGCATACACAAAGAAATCCGCAGCGATTGTGCCCGCTTCGCCCGCGCCGTCTGCGCCGTTTGATCTTCCAGCGAACGCGCTCGCGTGGCTCGTGGAAGCTTGGTTCGTCGGGGTGATTCTCTTCAGCATGCGAACAATCGGCGGAGTGCTGGTAATCGAGAAGCTGCGGCGCCGCGCATCTGTGCCGCTGTCCAAAGAATTGATGGCCACGTGCGTCGCGCTACAAAAGCGCATGGGAATCGCGCGCGTGATCCAATATTGCCAGTGCGCGCGAGTGGAAGCGCCCGCTGTCATCGGATGGCTGCGGCCGGTTGTACTTTTGCCGATGACGGTGCTCACCGGCCTTACCGACGAACAAATGCGCGCTGTTGTGGCGCACGAACTTGCGCACATCGCGCGGTTGGATGCGTTTGTAAATCTGTTCCAAATCGCCGCGGAAACATTGCTTTTCTATCATCCGGCGATTTGGTGGATGAATTCGCGCATTCGCGCGGAGCGCGAACATTGCTGCGACGATGCGGCGATCGAATATTGCGGCGATGCCGTTGCTTATGCGCGCGCCCTCGCCCTATTGGAAGAGAAGCGAAATACTCCGGCGCTGGTTATGGCCGCGAATGGGAGTCCACTTATGGCGCGAATTCGAAGAGTGCTTGGCGTAGCGGAAATTGGCGGCGGGATGCGCCGCATCGGCGTCGCGGCAGGAATACTTTGTCTTTCCGTTGCGGTGCTCGCAGGAAATACATTTTTCGGATTTGTTCGGGGAGCGTCTGCGGCACAGATACGAGCGCTGCCGCAATCGCAGCAGACGCCTCAGGCTCAGCCTGCGTCCACTGCGCCGAATGCAAACGAGTCAGTGGTGGTCGCGCCGGTAATGGTCATCACCGCGCCGCGCCCGAAACAGGATGCAAACGCGGCATCCGAACAATCTGAGGACCAAGAATCTTCGTCGAGCACAGCCTCGACTCAAGACTCCGCTGCGCAGCAATCCTCGCCGAGCGGCTCGTACATCGATCAGATGAAATCCGCGGGCCTCGATCACCTCTCCATCGACGATCTCATCGCGCTCAAAGAGCAAGGCGTCTCCGCGGATTACATCAAGGAAATGCGCGCGACGGGACTTAAGGTCGACGATGTAGATGCGGTGATCGCGCTGAAAGTCCAGGGCGTCTCTCCGGAATACATCAAAGAGATGCGCGCGACGGGAATGAAACTCGACGATGTGGATTCATTGATCGCGCTAAAAATTCAAGGCGTATCGCCGGATTACATCAAAGAAATGCGCGCCACCGGAATGAAGTGCGATGACGCGGACGAAGTGATCGGAATGAAAGTACAGGGTGTCTCGCCGGAATTCGTGCAAGAAATGAAAGCGCAAGGAATGAAACTGGATACCGATACCGCGATCGGAATGAAAGTGCAAGGCATCTCGCCCGACTACCTCAAGGAAATGAAATCGCTGGGCATGAAAATGGATTCCGATTCGCTGATCGGGATGAAAGTGCAGGGCGTCTCGCCGGAATACGTGAAGGAAATTCGCGCGCTCAGTCTTGATGTGGATGCCGACGACATCATTGGCATGAAAGTGCAGGGAGTCACCCCAGAATATATTCGCAGCTTTCAATCTGAAGGATTCAAGCCCGATGTGGATGAAATTATCGGAATGAAAGTGCAAGGCGTCACCGCCGATTACGTGAAAGCGTTGCAAGACGCAGGATTTCACCCGGACGTGGACGACGTCATCGGCGCAAAAGTGCAGGGAATCACGCCAGAATTTATCGTGAAGGTGAAGAGCAAGGGTTTCAAGGACCTCACGCTCAGCAAGCTGATCAAGATAAAGCAAGCGGGAATTTTGGACTAAGAGCGAATTTCGCCGGCCAGTTCTGAAGCAATAGAATTTCGCAGGGGCGAATGAATATGAATCGCAGACAAATGTTGGCAGGATGCGCGTTCGTGGCTCTGTGCCTTGCCACTCCGCTGCTTTCGCGGCCCGCGGAGCAGATGAAGGGCGATTGGACGATTCAGAAATCCGATGAGCCGGGCAAAGTGGAATTTTCGCTGATCACCCACAATCATCACGGCAATTCGAATCATCAATCCGATTGGCCAATTTCAACTTTTCAGGGCCTGGATTATTCGAAGGCAGGGAAGCAGGACGCGCATTTCGCGATAGTGCGCGACGCGGGGAAATTCGATTGCGAAGGCTACATGAATGACGGCGAAGGCGCGGGAGTATTTCATTTTTCGCCCGACGCGACCTACGTGCAGAAAATGAAAGCGCTGGGCTTCGACGGAATCGATGACGATAAACAATTCAGCATGGCGGTGATGGATGTCACCGTGGAATTCGCGACTCAGATGAAGGGCGAACACCTGCAGGACCTCGACACCGACAAATTAATTTCGTTCAAGATTTTCAGCGTCACTCCCGAATTCATTCACGATCTGCGCGCCGCGGGAATTCCCGCGACCGATAGCGACAAGCTGGTCGCGTTCAGAATTCACGGAGTATCGCCCGAAATGGTGAAGTCGTTGAAGGCCGCGGGATATCAGCCCGATGAAGACACGCTCGTCGCCATGCGGATTCACGGGGCCACTCCAGAATGGGTGGCCGCACTTGCGAAGCGCGGATACGATCACGTGGAATTGCAGCAACTGATCGCCTTCCGCATCCACGGCGTTTCGCCTGAGTTCATCGAAAAGTTGCAAGCGCTGGGCTACCGCCATCCCGAGCCGCAGCAATTAATCGCGATGCGCATTCACGGCGTTTCGCCGGAATACATCGAGAATCTGAAATCGCGCGGGATCAAAGATTTGTCGATCGATCAGCTCGTGAGCATGCGCATTCACGGCGATCGATTAGGGAACGGCGTTGTCGTCTGTCGGAATCGCCGCAAGCCAAGCATGAAACAAGTCGTCATTGTCCAAGATCAGTAGAATAGGCAGCCTCTTTGTATTTCGATCATGCGGAATCAATACGATTTGGCTGAAAGCCCCGTCTCTATTTCCAGCCATGAAGCGCCTTTTCTCAATTTCTGAACGCATGAGCCGGCGCGTCGAAAATAATCGTTCGGATACGATTGCATCGGGCAGCAAAATCACCTTGAATCGACGCACCCAGAAGATCAAGTAGATGCCGACGACCGGCAATGGGATCACCCACAGTAGCGAGTGACTTCCGAATGTTGATGTGCCCCTCCCGGACGCGGACAAAACGCCATAAGGGAATCCGGCGCCAATTAGAATTCCCAGCCCAGTGAAAAATAGTCGCCATTGGAAAGTAGCTGGATAAGTGCGGGGATAGCGAGTGGGATCGAATTCCATGTCTTATGCTAGAGAGGCCTTGCCATTCGGGGCGGGTTTCGTCGCGCAGAATACAACGCCGTTTCCGTTTCGGTCAAACAATGCGGCGGGTCACCTGTCATTTACTTCGTCTCACCATCTAACGTCGCGCTGCTCCAGTCACAGACTTCTTGTATCGAGGGTAGTAGGGAGTATTACGATGCGCGAACTGAAAATCCAAATGGGAAATTCCGGTCAACGCGCTTAACTTTTATTTCCAGGTATTTTCCGAACAGACAAAACAACAGACAAAACCATGACTCTGCGCGCAATCAAATCCGCACTGGTGTTCGGCGTGGCCATTTATTATTCGATCGTGGTCTTCAACAATGTTACCGATTACAACTCCAACTACCAGTTTGTGCGGCACGTGCTGATGATGGATTCGACTTTTCCTGGAAATCACGGAATGTGGCACGCCATAAATTCGCCGCTGTGGCACACCGCGTTTTACGTTTCGATCATCGCCTGGGAAGCGCTAACCATGATTCTATGTTGGTGGGGCGGCTTGCTGATGGTTCGGGCGTTGCGCGGGACCGTCACTGCATTTAACCGCGCCAATTGCGTTTCCCTCATCGCGCTGGCGCTCAGCCTAACCATGTGGCTAGTCGTGTTCCTGTCCGTAGGGGGCGAGTGGTTCATGATGTGGCAATCGAAATCGTGGAACGGTCAGGATGCGGCGTTTCGAATGTTCACGGTAGTAGGCATCGTGCTGTTAGTGGTGGCTCAGCCGGAGATTACGGAGCAGCCGTAGGCGTGTTGGCTGGGTATTTATTGGGGAGTCGGGATCGTCTGCTGCGTGTACTGGGCATATCTATTCGCTAGGTACAATCAGCGCTAGATAATTTCTCCACGCGAGTCTGTAAGCCGAAGGAAAACCTAACCTATTCGACGCCGTTTATCACGCAGCGCGAACAGCGCGCCGCTGGCGAACATAATCCGCCACAACCCACGCCGATGCGGTAATCGCGAAAGTCTCCGCTGTTTCAGACCAATTCGAAAAATCATGAGGATTCGCATAGAGCAGCGGCAGCCACACCACTACTCCGAACGCAAGCAGCATCACGGTATTCAAGCGAGCCGCGAGCTGCGCCATGATCCCCGTCAGCAGAGCGAGACCGGCGAGAACAAACGCGACGGTGGTTGCGATCGCCCAGAATTTTTGCCCCGGCGGAATCCATTTCGGAACGAGACCCACAGTGGGCGCGAAATAAAAAGCCTGCTCCAGCGCGAACGAGATCAGACAAAGTGCGAACGAGTAGTAGCCGATCTGCCCCCAGATATTTTTTCGCGCCGATTCGATTCCACCGGAGCACGCATAAACAATCAACGCGCCAGCGACGAACGAAAATTCTTCAAAGAAGCCGCCATAGTTGTTGTAGACGAGCGGCCCTTTCATGATGAGCGGCACTCCCAGCAGGCAGAAAATGAGGTAGATCGCGCCCAGCGCGCCAGCGCCCACTCGCGCGGTTCCCGGAAATTGCACAGCGATGCCCGCGATGACTTCAATTACGGCGAAGATGTAAATGAAAGTCCCGCGGTGAGGAATAGCGGGAAGCATGGCGTAGTTGTGCCACACCAGCGCACAGAGTCCGGAGCAAATCAGCGCCAAGCCAAATACATTTCGCACGAGTGAATTTCCAGAGTACACGAGCAGTCTCCTCCGCTTTTCCGGCGCGCGGGCCAATACTACTTTTGTCTCGGCATAATACACAGAACCATTTTGCGCCAATCGGTAGGACCAATATCGGGCGCGCCGAATATCCCTCGCGATACGTCTGCAACTTCCGCGTGCTTATTGTTTTTAACTAGGCAAATCCGCGTAGAAAAGTTTCTTGTTCGCGCAATCGATTCGGCATACTGGCGTTAATGAGCACAATCCCTTCAAGCATGAAACGTTGGAGCACTGTAATTCTGTTAGCTGGCATAGCCCTGCTGGGCGGCTGCGCGCGCTGGAATCTCAGCCGCTTCGATGCACAAATTCGGCACGCCGGACGAGCGATCGCTAACTCCTCAAACAACTCACAACGCGCGGCAGCCTACACCGATCGCGCCGACGCCTACGCCGAAAAGGCGCGCTACTCGCGGCTCATGAAACTTATCCCCGACGAGGAATACGCCAAACTTTTCGATTTGGCTCTTCAGGATTACAGCCAGGCGCTCGCGCTCGACCCTGACAACGCGCAAATATATTTTCGCCGTGGAAATGCTTATTACGGTCGCGCCGGGCTTGACATGATCTACGTGCAGGACGCGTCGCCTTTTCTCGCTCCGGCCAAAGCCGATTTTTCGCGAGTAGTGGCGAAGGATCCCAAAAATGTCAGGGCGCTCGACATGCTCGGCTTAACCGAAGGTTCGATGGGAGATTGGACCGCAGCCATCCCCGTTTTCGAACAGGTGGCCGCGCTTGATCCGCGGCTGCGCCTCCGCGTTTCCGATGCTTACTGCAATCGCGGCTCGCGTTATCCCGCAGCGAAGCACGATCTGGCGATTGCGGATTTGAACCACGCGATCGAAATGCGCACCGCGTCTGATGCTTGCGAGTGCGAGCCGTACAATCCGCTGGTGGCGATCTATCTCAACCAGGCGCACGATTACGGCAAGGCGCGAGAAGTGGTTGCGCAGGCGCAGCGCTCCGGAAAGTGGATTGACCCCGAATATCTCAAGCAACTAAAAGCGGCAAGCGCTAATCCATAATTCTGACGATTGGGAATCGACAACAATGAGCGCAACGAAAACACAAAGTGTGAATCGCAATAAAAGAGATTTGTCACCGAAGCAGAGCGAAGAGTTGCTTAAAACACTGAAAGCCCGCTTTGAGAAAAACATGACCCGCCACAAAGACCTTGAGTGGCCTCAAGTGCTGGCAAAGCTCGAAGCGAATTCTGAAAAACTGTGGTCACTCAATGAAATGGAAAGAACTGGGGGTGAACCGGACGTCGTCGGTCATGATAAAAAGACCGGCGAATACATTTTCTACGATTGCTCGGCGGAAAGTCCTAAAGGCCGCAGAAGTCTTTGCTACGACCGTGAAGCGCTCCAGTCGAGGAAAGAAAATAAGCCAAAAGATAGCGCTGTTGATATGGCGGCTGAGATCGGCGTTGAGCTTCTGACGGAAGAACAATATCGAGAGCTGCAAAAACTCGGAAATTTCGACGAGAAAACATCGAGCTGGGTGAATACGCCCTCGAATATCCGAAAGCTCGGCGGCGCACTTTTCTGCGATCTCCGCTTCGACACCGTCTTCACATATCACAACGGCGCCGAATCCTACTACGCCGCCCGCGGCTTCCGCGCCTCGCTAAAAATCTAAACTCACCACGTGAAGCGTGCGGGGTGCCCCACACGTCGTACTTACGTGTGGGTTTTCCACGGTTTTCGCTCGTGCCCTACGGTTTCCTTCGCCCGCGGTTCACCGCGTCCCGTAAGCGGTAAAAATGTAATCCTTCTTCGCCACGATCGTATGGCACGCAAATCCGCACGTCACAACGCCCGTCGGATCAGGCGTGAACTTGCCGGACGGAGTGTCATAGTCAAACGCGGCGTAGGCCCACCCTTTCGTGTTCGGGAATCGCTTCAAATCCTTCTCGATGAAAAAAACATCCTGCAAGGTATCCGGGATCCTCACATCAAACGGCGCCTCGGTGTTCTTTTTTGGCTTCCACTCGATCTTTGCAATCTTTGAGCCGTCGGGAAATGGCTTGCCGTTGCCCGGATACCCCGCACGGTAAGCGTCGATCATCGTGGGATTGGCCACCATCACCTTCAGCAGAGCATCGGTCTGGCTCACGGCCACAACCTGCCAGTTTTCATATCCCCTGAAATCGGAGAACTTGAGTCCGTTCGGCACCTGCACTGTGTACTTGTCTGGCGCGGTTTGGGCGTTGCTGCTGAAGACGGCAAGCGCCACTGCGATCACCAACATTGCTCCGGGCAGAATCCTTTTCATGGGTGATTTCTCCGTTTGTGTATCTAACTCCGGCCACGCCGGAAACAATTGCGGGCACAGCCTATCATGAGTCCCACCGATTTATCGACGGCGGAAAATGGCGAGACGGTATCATCAAATTCCGATCGGATTAGCTAGACCACTTCGGTTTACGTAGCCTTTGAAAACACCGAAGTACGCTGCTAGTCTGCTCCGCGTTACAGGAGAATCTGGATCGTGCCCCAGAAAGTAGATCTCTACGATAGTGCGTACGGGAATTATGAGTCGAACGTTTACCGGCAGGTGCGCATCGAGACCTATGGCGAAGACTTTGGGCAGACAAGCTGGGTTACAACTGGAGAGTCCAACGAAATTCCCCAATTGCTTCGCCTGAACTCCACTTCCTCAGTTTTAGAAATTGGCTGCGGTTCGGGCGGATACGCGCTGCACGTCGCGGAAAAAATCGGCTGCAACCTCGTGGGACTGGACATTAATGCAGCCGGAATTCGCAACGCGAATCAACTCGCGCTGGCAAAGGGTCTCGCTTCACGCGCGCATTTCGAGCAGTGCGATGTTTCGAAGAATCTTCCTTTTGACGGCGAGACTTTCGATGCCGTGTTTTCGAATGATGTTTTGTGCCATCTTCCGGGGCGCGCCGAGATCTTGGCTGAGATCTCTCGCGTGCTGAAGCCGGGTGGACGGATGCTGTTCAGCGACGCTCTGGTAGTCGGCGGAATGGTTTCCCACGAAGAAATCGCCACGCGCAGCTCAATCGGCTTTTACGTGTACAGCCCGCCTGGCGAAAATGAACGGCTCATCGCGCAAGCAGGGTTTTCTGATATCCGCATAACCGACACGACCGAAAGCGCGGCCCGGATCGCGCAGCGTTGGCACGACGCACGAGAAAAAAGGAAACAGGAACTAATCGCAGCGGAAGGCAGCGCGAATTTCGAGGGCCTGCAACGGTTCCTGTCCTGTGTGCAACTCCTGACGAGCGAAAAGCGCCTGCTGAGATATCTGTACACTGCGCGTAAGCAGAACTGAGCTGATATCACGCTCGAGTCGCGCACTCTTCCGCCAAGATTTTGATTCCAAGCAGCCTTCAAACCTATTCAGATGAGATTGTTCCGTGCGCCTGAGATTCATCTGGGCCGCTGGACACTTCGCCAATCAGCACTGGTAGGGACATCCGGACCACAAGGAAAAGTAAGGTAATCAGGCTGAGCCGTCGCACCCAGTCCTCTAAAGAATAGAGCTGGTCGACAGACTGACTCTCTTGAATCAAATAGCCACAATTAACCATGATCCCCACTATGATGATCGACAGAATGATTCCTGCAACGGTCATCCATCGCCGCCATGATGCCTGAGGCGAATCCCTTGGGAGTTGAAGCTTGGGGGCCTGCCCTATGATGTAAAGCAGGTAGATCACAACAGACAATCCATACCCGTAAACAGCCATCTCGGTAGGTTCCGCACGAACAATCCTCGCAGATATGCCTACCAGGAGCCACAAAGTGAAGTAGGTCCCGAGAGGAATGAATTTCCGAATCCACGCCTTCTCGTTGCCAAGAAACGCTCCGTCTTCCAGGAAGGCAGACCAATCTATTATCATTAAGAACGCCACAGATGCGATTGGGCCCAAAATCCCAAACGGATTCTCTGTGCCCGGCAGAACATGCGCCCATCGATGTACATCCCGAAGCGCAAATCCCAGAAGAACACCAGCGCACAACACCAGGATAGGAACTCTTAAAGGCTTGGGCCATTCGTTATACATATTTATATCTAGACATAGTGTATACCAATTCTCCCAAGATGCGATTCAACAAAAAGCGGGCGAACAGGACACCGCGGATTTGAAATGTGTCGGCGGTCGCTGCCCCATACATCGCAATTGCGCGTGAGGTTCTTGACTGTTGCATTGGACACGCGCCGCTATACCGCAGAGCGCCGCAGGCGCGAAGCCAAACGTTAGCACAGCACCCTCGTTCGTCGCGCCCCATTCCATTCTGCCTGTCCGGAGCGCCGTCAGCGCGAAACCAAATGTGAGCCCAGGTCGGGAGACCTGGGTAACCTGCCCCAAGAAAATCCTCCGGAGCCCTGTAAGGGCGGCACTAAACGAGCCAGTCTATATATATCCCCCTGCTGCTATTCCAACGCCCACGCACTCATTTTCCCAGCAACGACCGCCGTTGCCCCGGGCAACAACTCTCGTTCATTAGGAGATCCTGCAGATCAGTTGGCGGCGGATTTGGGGAGTAGCGCGGCTAGGGGAATCGTGACCGTGCCGGTCGCACCAGAATTGGCGTCCAGCGCCACGACGCGAATTGTCGTGGCTCCGGGCTTAATCGGAAAATCGCAGAGAATCTTCGCGCCATCGCGCATCGTCGATTTGTAAGTGGAGTCGGTGAGATTCAGAGTCAGCGTCTGCGCGTGGCTCGCGAGCACTTTCCGATTCGGATCAAGCTCGACGTAAAAGAGATTGATCGAACCGGTGCGGCGCGCCCCGGATGAATTTAATCTCACGTCGCGCAAATCGATCGTCAGCCTGCCTTTCACGCGCTGCGCTTGCGATGGTTCATGCGAAAGGAGTTCCATTTTTACGCCGAGGGAGGTGGACTCAAGCGGTTGAGAGACGGCCGCAAGCATGATTTGCGCGCGCTGTTTTTCATCACCCGGTCCAGCATCTTTTACAGCGAAATAGCCGCGTCGGTAATGTAGTTGAGCGCCCTGCCGGTGAATCCGAACCTTAATTTCGCGGAATTCGCCATCCCACTGCGTTGTGATCGGGATAGTAGCCCAGCATGTAGGTGACGCGAGAATCGTCGATAGCGCGGCGGATTGATCCTTCGATGTCGTTCGTGTGATAGGACGCTTTTCCGCCTGTCAGATCCGCAACAGTGTCCATCGTGGCATAATCGTCCCCGGCAAATCCACCAAAATCTCGGCGGTACCGGGGATCTAACTTCCAGTAGGCCCGATCGCATGGCGCTGGAAGCCCCCGCGGATCGACTGGATAAACAGCGACATTTGCATCTGTTAGCGCACGTGTCGCCGCTGTGATGTCATTATTGAAATAGATTCGTAAAGTTGTTCCCCGATTGCTCGCAGGTGGTCCACCGCTACGCCAATCGACAAACGCAGGAAACGCACTTGAAATCCAGATCAAGCTCTTGCGCCCTTTGATCCCTGCCAGATTATGCGCAATCGCCACAAGTGCCGCTGGCGTCGTGACAGCCCTGGCAGTGACGACGGCGCCGACCCGCCTCATCTCCGCCCCCTCAGAATCGGTCCCGTGCATCTCTTCCGTTACCCGCGTCGACCGAATCGTTGCTCTCAGCTACTGACTCCGTCTTTAGGCGGCTCTGCGGATTCGAGGATTTTGAAAGTGACGAATGAGGGCATTCGTGTCGTTTGTAAAACCGTGCATGCACAACAAGGTCTACGCTGAGCGAATAGATCGCGACGCTATCCCGGGGTGCATCCCCTCAAGGAACTTAATAACCTTGCCGCGCGCCCACAGCAAATTCAGAGAAGCTGAATTTGTGCTGTCGAGGAGAATCACCGAAACTCGGGGCGACGCTTCCGTCCCGGTGCTAGCGCGATTTGAATAAACGAATTTCCTGGTGTTCCGCGCGTTGCCGGCGGCCTGCGTATTCGACGTTGATGGTTTGAATTCCGAAAGGACTGAGAAGTCAGCGATAGATTGCGGCTTGCCTTGATCCGAAAGTTCGAAATCGTCTTTCGTTAATCCGGTGATCGGTTCTCCGTGCTCATCTTGCACGATTACGGCGACTTCCACATGGCGCGAGGTCACTCGGATAGCCGGGCCGGTAGGCGCAGAATCTTGGGCGATCACGAACGGGACGAAAATCAATGCTACGAGTGCGAGAAAGAGAAACTCGAAGCGTTTCAAGCGCCGCACGGTCAGATTGAAGGCTCTGATCATAATTCACTCGACACGAGATAACACTGATTACCGACGGTAATCATCCGCGGATCGTGAGATCGCTGCAAGCAAATATTTTTGCAGAAAGTATTCGTTCCCGACTCGGCACTTCGGGAACTTGAGCGCGCAACTCACCTTCCGAACCTTCCCGAGCCTCGCTCCCCAATTTTCCGCATCGTGCCGGAGCGCCATCGGCGCGCCACTGAAGAAAGCCCGCCGCGTGAGCGGTGGGAACCCTACCCCAAGAAAATCCTCCGGAGCCCCGTAAGGGCGGCACCAAACATGTCGGGGCATTCCCAAAGTTTTTCTCTGCGTGCTCTGCGTCTCCGAGGTGAGTTCCTTCGCCACCACCAACGATTGTCTCGGTATCAAACCAGTTCTTCTGCGCCATTCGCACCCCGACTCCCCGCATCGTGCCGGAGCGCCATCGGCGCGCCACTGAAGAAAGCCCACCGCGTGAGCGGTGGAAACCCTTCCCCAAGACAATCCTCCGGAGCCCTGTAAGGGCGGCACTAAACAAGCCGAGTTATGAATCCCGGCTCGCACCCCGGCGTTCCGACACAAGCGGTCTGATTCCCCCAAAGATAGTTCTTGACTACAGTTACCTTCTCGAGTTATAATGCAATCTAGTTTTTAGACACCAACCCCGTAACAAATCCCGTTGCCCGATGTAAGCAACCGCGATTCCGTCCCGAATCGGGAAAAGGCGATATCACTCGACCTCGAAACAATCTCAAATGGTACAAACGCGCACAAAACGTGTCCCGGATTCCCGCAACCCCTTTAGAATCCGCACTTACGAAAAAACAGGGGAAGGGTGGGGGTCATCACCGATTTCAAATTACAGATATCGCTGACCTAGTTTTGGTACTACCCGAAAAATCGCGAAAAAAAGACCCCCAAAACGGAGCTAAACTCTTTAGAATGAACAACTTTTTAGTAATAGTACTAGATAACGCTATTAGAATCATCATTTTACAAAAACAATGGGGTGGGGGAGGGAGCCAGCTTTCGCGATGCCAAGCGGGTCTAACTTAATAAGAATCAGCAACTTAGCCGGAGTACGAGGCGAGAAAGCAGCTGCAACGGCCACGCAAAACGCCCTACTGGAGGCTATTCTTCAGCGCAGATTGCGCCGCGTAGTAGCCACACATTCCGTGAACTCCCACGCCTGGAGGCGTGGACGACGAGCATAAGTAGACGCCATCGAGCGGAGTGGAGTAGGGATCAAGGCGGGCGACGGGCCGGGTGAAAATTTGTGTGAAATTGCCAGCGCCGCCGCCGATATCGCCGCCAACAATGTTGGCGTTGCGAGCTTCGAGATCGGCGGGAAACATGGCGTGGCGCGTGGCGATGCAGTCGCGAAAGCCGGGAGCGAATCGTTCGATTTGATTTTCGATGCGCTCGGTCATGTCAACCGTCGATCCGTGGGGCACATGGCAGTAGGCCCACAGCGTGTGTTTGCCTTCGGGCGCGCGGGTCTCATCGAAGCGGCTGGGCTGCACGAGAAGGACGTAGGGTTTTTCGGAAATGCGTCCGCGATTCGCGTCGCGTTCGGATTCGGCGATTTCGGCGAACGTGCCGCCAAGATGCACGGTGCCCGCGCGAGCGCATTCCGGCGCGCGCCACGGAACAGGAGCGTCGAGCGCCCAATCCATTTTGAAAACTCCGGGACCGTAGCGAAATTTCGAAAGTCGCGCGCGATAATTTTCCGGAAGTTTTTCGCCCGCGATTTCCAAAAATTGTCGCGGCGTCACATCACACAAAACGGCGCGCGATTTCGGAAGTTGATCGAGCGATTCGATTCGCGTGCTGGAAATAATTTCGCCGCCCAGCGATTGCAGATGCGCGGCGAGCGAGTTCGCAACATTTTGCGAACCGCCGCGAGCAACGGGCCAGCCGACAGCGTGCGCGGAAATAATCAGTCCCAGCGCGTATCCCGTCGTCGCGAGATTTGTGAGCGGCAACATGCTGTGCGCGGCGACGCCGGCAAACATCGCGCGCGTGCGCTCGTTCACAAATTGCTGCGCGTAAATCCAGCGACGGAGCGAATCGCAGAAAGGCCAAACGAAGCCATCAGAAATGGATTTCGCAAACTTAGCGGCGCGAGAATTGTTTCCATCAAGCGATCGCTCGCGCGCACCAGCGGCCGCATCAAGCTGTGATATTCGCGCGCGTCGCGGCCCAGCAATTCCGCGGTTGCTTCCACGCTGCGCTCGACGATCACCGCAGTGCCGTCGTCAAAGGGATGCGCGAATGGCGCGGCAGGCTGCGCGAAATGCAATCCGTAATTCGCGAGCGGCAAAGTTTTCAGAAATGGAGATGCGAGCACCAGCGCCTGCACGGTGGAGCAGACATCGTGAATAAATCCCGGCTGCGTCAATTCCGCGGAACGTGTTCCGCCGCCGATGGTGTCTTCGGCTTCGTACACGCGCACCGAGCGGCCCGCTTGCGCGATCGCGATCGCGGCCGACAAACCATTTGGCCCGGAGCCGATGACAATCGCGTCGATAGATTCGTTGGAAGACATTCGTGCGCCGGATGTTTGTAACACTTGGTGGCGAGGAAGGGAATCGGAGTGATCACTCACAACAAACGAACGCGACTCCGATTCCGCGAAAGTATCACCAGCCGCGCTTCATTTTTGAAACGGATGCTCGCTGATCCAATGAAACCCGCGGCTCACAATCATCAGCTTGGAACGGTCGAGAAGTTTCAGGTTCATGTGAATCTTGTGATTATCCATCGTGCCGTCAAGCACAAGTTGGTCCTGCGCGGGGCGCTCATAACTAAACATAGCTTTCCAATTCTTGTCGCTGCCTTTTGTGAACGCGATGGTTCTCGCTTTTGTGTCGATCGCCGAGCCGTAATGCGTCCAACTGTCGTCCATCCGCTCGAACGATGTAAAGGTCGTCGCATCAAATGCCATGCGGCGCCAGCGATCGTAATCGCCAAGGAGTGCAGAGCGAACTTGTCCGTCGATCGACATCTGATCAACGTCCCAGATTCCGTAAAGCTCTGGCTTGGGACTCCCGCCGCCAAACTGAGACCACGCTTGAATCGCGCCATACAATCCGTAGCCGGCGAGATACAAGCCAAAAATAATTTGCACCGCTACTGCAATACGATTGCGGCGCGGCTTGTGGAAAAGCGGCGGTTCCTGCGATGGCGCTGTCTCACGCTTCGTGAAAAAGAAATTGAACAAGCGGCGCGCATCGGGCGCGAGCAAGAAAAGCGAAACAAAATCAGGTGAAACGAAAACAGTTTCACCGGCACGTCGTAGGTCATGTTGAGCATGAAAACTTGAATCATGTCCACCAGGCACACCAGCGAGCCAATCGTGGTGAGCCCCGGAAAAATCAGCAGCAAACCGCCGAGAGTTTCCGCGCTGCCCGCAAAAATTTCGTAGGCCTTCGACGCGCCGATGGAATACCACAGCACGCTCATCGGGGCGAAATTTCCGTACGGCTCCATCAAACGTGTCAGGGAAGGGAACGGCATCTGCAGCGGAATCAATTTATCCAGTCCGTACAAAAACATTTCGGATGCCAGTGCAAAGCGGATAAAAACTCGAAACCATTTGTGCAGCGAAACATAATTTTCGCGGCGGCGATCGGCGATCGACCAAATCACGGTGCCAATCGCGGCGATCGCCAACAGCGCAAATGTTTGCACCCAGTCGAATGTTTTGTCGCCGCTTCCACTGTTGGGAAATATCAGCTGACGGTTCAGTCCAAAAACGTGCTTGGCGGTCCAGAAAGTGATTTGGCGCAGCGGCCACGCCATGCCGAAATCCGGGAAATTTATTTTCGGAAAATTGAAGAGGCCGCCGAAGATCTGGTTGCTGAAACTAAACAGCGTGAAATAAATGAAGCACATGCGAAATCCCACACGCGTAGCAAGGCTCCAATGAACAGTAGGCGCTACTGGCGCGGATTCCACTGGCGGCGGAATCGGCTGCGATTCCGGATCAAGCTGACCGATTTGTGCGTCCGCCGACATTCATCCTCCGATGAAGCCTAAAGATACGCAGCGATCTGTACGAACGTTTCGCGGGATTAGACGACGTAGCAAATAATAAGTCGCTTCCGGAGTCAAGAACTATGCGGCAAAAGTTAGCTCGCAGAGAATGCAGGCGGAATTAGAGACGCCGCGCGCGTAAGTCGTGATTTCCTCTGTTGGCGACAAAGTTGAATTAGACAATCTGGAACTGGCCTGGCGTACTATTGACCATCGTCGATCGCAGCCAATAGCATGAGGACTGGCGAAAGTACGTCGCCTGTACTTCGATGGAGTCGTAGTGATCGAAGGCGGCCCGTGGCCCGGAGCGTGACCGGAGCCGCTCCGCGAAAGCCCCAGACCGTGTCAGTCTCAAAGGAAGTTTCTCAAGAAGCAAAAATGCAGAGCAAGCGCCGCGGTGTGCGCGTGAATTCACGCGTACCGGTTACGGTGGCTTGGCAATCCGGCGTCGGCGCGAAGGAATTGAAAGTTCACACGCGCATCGTCGGTCCCTATGGATGTCTCGCTGTAATTCCTCAGGATTTTCCCGTCGAGCAGCATCTCGAACTCATCAACAGCGCGAACGAGCGCATGAATCCGGCCGTGGTTGTCTGGAAAGGCAAACCGCGAGTGGAAGGCTGGGAGTACGGAATCGAGCTGATCGAGCCGGAGATGGATTTCTGGGGACTTGAACTTTGACGCAAACGAAAACGGAAGCTCCCGCGCGCAGGCAGCCAGCAATCGCGGAGGACCGGCGGCGTAGCCAGCGGGTCATGCTGAAAGTTGCTGTGACGCTGTATCTTTCCATCAACGATAAGCCCACAAAGATCGATGCACATACGCTGGTGGTGAATACTCACGGCGCGATGTTGTGCGTTCAGCAGAATCTCGCAGCCGACACTCATCTGGAGTTGGAGCACAATCGCTCTCAAGAGCGGCGGCGCGCGCGCGTGACTCGAAAGCCGCAATCATCGCCGGATGGCTGGCTGGTGCCGGTGGAGTTCGAAGAGGAATCACGAGACTTCTGGCACGTGTCGTTTCCTCCGGCGAACTGGAAGCCGCCGATCGATTAGATTGTTGGCCGAAAAGAAATACGTGCCGCTTCTGAAGTAAGGGGGAAGCAGCGCGGCGAAAATCAACCGTGTCGAATTAAATCATTCGCAACAAATCCAGCAAGTGCGGGTTAAATCATGCGTGGAAATCCGTGTAGCGGTAACGGAGAGCGCGGGACGCGTCGCGTATTTCTAAATCGTGCAACCCGTATTTCCAGAGTGGCATCATTAGAGAAGACGAACGGCCCTCAATTCCAATAGAGGTACTAACAAATTCGATCGGTGAGATTTGACTGGCGACGCAACCGATACGTACCATCGCTGGATACGATAACGCGAAGCAACGGTCCCTCTCCGTTGCCCGCAAAATGTTTGGCAGAAGATCCGCGAAACCGTGGGGCGCGAATCTTTGAAATTTGCACCGGCGCATTCCTCTCAAAGAAAAGCACAGAAATGGAATTGGTGATTACAAATTCGCATTCCAATTGATGGGGAAATAAAAATGATCTCTCGATTTGCGCGTGTAAGTGCGGTGATGGCGTTATTGGTTTGCGGTGTTGCGTTGCAGGCCGGAGCGCAGACGGTTGGTCCCACGAAACGCATCACGCAGCCCGTGGACGAAAAGAATTTGGTGACGCTCCCGGGCACGTAAATCCGAAAGCGCAATCGAAATACGATCAAGGCATGGCGCCAGACGCTCTGCCGATGGAGCGCATCAAGCTGCTGTTGAAGCGCAGCCCGGAGCAGGAGCAAGCGCTGCAGCAGGTGATTGCAGCGCAGACCACGAAAGGCTCGCCGACATTTCATCAATGGCTGACGCCTGCGCAAATTGGCGCGCAGTATGGCGTTTCCGATGACGATGTGAAAACTGTGTCGGCGTGGCTGGAATCGCACGGATTCCAAGTGTCGGGCGTAAGCCCTTCCAAGATGACGATCGAATTTTCAGGCACCGCGGGATCGGTGCGCGGCGCGTTTCATACCGAAATTCACCAGTACACGATTAACGGCGAGCAGCACGTATCAAACGCGACGAACCCGCAAATTCCCGCGGCGCTCGCGGATGTGGTGGCGGGCCCGATGTCGCTGAACAATTTCAAAGCGAAGTCGTTAGTGAAAAAGGTTGGTACGTTTTCAAAAGACAAAGCCACAGGAAAAGTGACTCCCGAATTCGGAATCGCGAATTGCGGACCGATCGGAACGTGCAATGCGCTGGCCCCCGCGGATTTCGCAACAATTTACAACATTCCAAACTGGAACGTGCCGGGATCGAGCGGTGAAAACCAGAAGATCGCGATCGTAGGGGATTCGGAAATATGTACCGCGAGTTCGCCGGACTTCAGCGAATGCACCCACGACGACATCGCGACATTTCGTTCAATCTTCGGCTTGTCGACAGCGAATCTGCCGACGGTGGTATTGGCGGGCCCGATCCGTTATTCAACGGCGACGAGACCGAGGGTGATCTGGACGTGGAATGGGCCGGAGCCGTCGCGCCTGCAGCCAAAATACTATTTGTAATTGGTGAGGGTACGGAGGCGACGGCGGGGATCGACCTGTCGGCGGAATACATCGTCGACAATAATTTGGCTCCTGTGTTAAGCGAAAGTTTCACCAGTTGCGAAGGGATCTGAAGCAAGAAGGAATAACGAGCTTTCTATGCCGCACTGTGGGAACAAGCGGCAGCGCAGGGCATTACAGTCGTGGTCGCGGCCGGCGATTCGGGATCTGCCGGGTGCGACGATCCGGACTCGGAAACTGCCGCGGTAAATGGTTTATTCGTAAATGGGATTGCTTCAACGCCATATAACATCGCAGCAGGCGGAACAGATTTCAACTCCAGCGTTGCCAATTATCAGTCGACATTTTGGAATGCCACAAATAGCACCAACCCCGCCACTCTTGGCGCTTCTGCGAAGTCGTATGTCCCCGAAACGACCTGGAATGACTCTTGCGCTCAAACGGCGCTTTCAAATTGCAGTACCGTCGCTCAAAACTCTCCTACTGTAAACATAGTGGGCGGCGGGGGCGGCCAGAGCGCATTTTTTAAAAAACCGTCGTGGCAAACCGGCGTAGGCGTGCCAAATGACAGTGCGCGAGACCTTCCGGACATTTCATTCTTCTCTGCGGATGGCGCGAACGGCAGCTTCTACATCGTTTGCGAATCGGATTTGAGTCCGCAAGGAGCGGATTGCGATTTAACGGGTCCGATTCCGTTCGTAGATTTTCAGGGCATCGGTGGGACTTCAGCATCCGCGCCGACATTCGCCGGCGTGATGGCGCTTATCAATCAGAAAATGGGTCGGCTCAGGGAAACGCGAACTATGAGCTGTACTCACTCGCTGCGACGAACCCAAGTGTGTTCCACGACATCACTGTTGGTAACAACTCCGTGCCCTGTAGCGGCGGCGTTGCCGTAGATTGCAACAACGCATCGGCCTCGACGATCGGCGAGCTGGAAATTCCGATTTCAGCAACGCAGCTCTCCGCCAACCCTGCGTTTGCCACCGGTACTGGATACGATTTGGCCACCGGATTGGGATCCATTAATGTTGGGAATCTGCTCGCGGCTTGGCCTTCCTCGGGAAGTTTTACTCCGACCACGACGACGATTGTGTCGCTCCGCTCCGACGACAATTACACACGGGGCAACGGTAAATGTCTCCGTTACGGTCAGCTCCGGCGCCGCCAAATAACACGACCACAAATCCCGAAGCGGTGTCTCTGATCGGGACTTGTCTTGTAGCAAATCCCAATTGCTTCGGTAGCACGTTGAGCAGCACGTCGGGCGTCGATCACTTCACGTCCAATAACTACACAATCGGAAACGTGGATATCTGGCAGTTGACCAACGGAAGTTCGCATGGGCCGACCATGGGCCTGATCGGTTGTAATCCCGCCACTGGGCAGACGACCTGCAGTTACAACGTGACGGCGCATTACCCCGGAAACGGGACGCTAGGAGCGAGCGATTCGGCTCCAGTTCTGGTGACGGTAAATCCGGAGAACACTGTCGTGGCCGTGAGGCGGTGAACATCAATCCGTTCACCGGCGACCCCACGGTGGCGACTTCTGAGCCCTATGGTTCGATCAATGCAGTAAGGGTTGACGTCGGCGGACTCACTTCACGACAAGAGACCGCTACGGGTACCGTGACGATCACCGATTCGACCGCAGGGTGTCCAGCCGCTATCTGCGCAACGCTACACTTAAATCCTGAAGGTTATGCGGAGGCACAGACTCCGAATATTAGTATTCCCAGGGAGTCTGAACCCCGCAGGGATTACCGTAATCCCTGTGCTTCCGCTTGGTGCACACCATTTCTCTGCAAGCTACTCGGGAGACGGCAGCTACAAGGCTCAAGCATCTTCGAGTGTGGCCGACATCACGATTACGCAAGCAACGACGGCGACGTCGATAACTCAGGCACCGACTTCGATTGGTTCTGGTGTCAGCTTCAGCATGTCGGCGTTTGTAGATACCACTAGCCTCGGCAATTCACCGACTGGCACGCTTACCTTCTTCAACGGAACAACCCAGCTTGGCATGCCTGTAACCGTAACTTCTACGCTGGATTCGAATGGATTCGCGGCGGCGACAGGGACGATCACGGGAGTTACGTTAACTTCCGCGGTGCCGCCAGCGTCCGGTCCAACAAACATTCCTCTGCGATGGCTGCCGGTGTCGGCTTTCATTGCCGCAGTGGGATGCGTACTCCTACTGATGGCGGCGCCAGCGAGACAACGTCGAACGCTCGTGGTTATGGGTGTGCTGCTGTTTGCCGTTGCGATTGCAGCGCAAGGATGCGGTGGGGGATCCGGAGGCGGCTCAACGCCACCACCGCCGCCGCCCGCAAACGGGAGCATCACAGTCAAGTACAGCGGAGACACGAACTATATCGGTTCGACTTCAACGGCGGTGACCATAACGGTGAACTAGCTCCATCAGAAAAACGCGAAGCAATTCGTTCGGTAAATAAAAAGGGCTGGGGCCATTGAGGCCGCAGCCCTTTTTTCGGCCCTGCTTGGTGCAACTCCTCCTTTGCGTTTTTACTCCAGCCAGAAAATAGTTATACGCGCGTCCATATAATTATTGCAACTTCTATTTATCTATGGGTACACTGTGCGCGCTGTTCGACGCTCCATCGCAGCAGGGCCGGCATCGCGCGGAGCCACCGGGGTAGTTCGCGCGCCGAGCAATGCCGGCCCACTGCGAAAGGGTTTTTGTGCGCGAGGAAATTCGCGCGCGAAAAACTCATGAGCGGAGGGACAGCAGGAAAGTTGGCGTGCAATGTTGCGGATGCGTCGCGGTTTTGTGGTCGTTGCGTTTTTCCTCGCAGGAGTTGCAGCAGCGCAGGATGCGCGCGTTGCGATCGGAGCTACTTCTCATTCGTCTGGTAATTCGTTCGGCAAAAAAGTCGCGCGAAATTCCGCCACTCCATTTGATGGACTTGAGTGGACGTTCATCGGTCCGCAAGGCGCGCCGCAAGGGCCGAATGGAATCGTCTCTGGAATTGTGACCGCGATCGCGGTGGACACGACAGACACAACCGGCAACACAGTGTTTGCCGGTTCTGCCGACGGCGGCGTGTGGAAGACCACAAATGGCGGCGCGACGTGGACGCCGCTTACAGATAATCAAGCGACGCTGGCGATCGGCGCGATCGCGATCGCTCCTTCGAATCATGATGTGATTTACGCAGGCACAGGAGTGCAGCAGTGGATCGGCACGGACGTGTACGCGGGAGTAGGGGTGCTGCGATCAACGGACGGCGGCGCATCTTGGGCGCAGACTTGCACGAGCGCGGGAACGGCTGTGAACGCAACGTGCCCGTTTATTGGGCCGTTTAGCAGCGGATCGCTACCGGGAAACGGCGCGCGAATTTCGGCGCTCGCGGTGAATCCAGCGAATTCGAGCCAGCTGCTGGCCGCGACGCAAATATATACGGGCACAGATTCGCAGCCGGGCGAGCCGGGAATTTATTGCTCGGATGATCAGGGCGCGACGTGGATTCTGCTGAATTTGCATCCGGCGGAGGCGGGCGGCGCGGCCGGCACGAGTGTGTTTTATGCGAGCGGGACGACCGCGTACGCGGCGCTGGGACGGACGACGGGCGATCCGCAGAACGGAATTTATTTCTCTGCGAATGCCGGCGCCGCGTGCGCTAGCCAGACGTGGGCTCCGGTGACGGGGGCGGGGCTGCCGGCGCAATCGAGTGTTGGACACATCGCGTTGACGTTCGCGCCGAATGTTGCGAGCAATCCTGGCAACGCGGACGCGACGAAAATTATTTTGTACGCAGAAATCGCGAGTGCGAGTACCGCGTCGCAAAATTCATTGGGAATTTTTCGCAGCGTGGATGGCGGCGCGACTTGGGTGAAGACTAGTTTTCCGGATAATTGCGCTCCTGCGTGCGCTTACGCGATGGCGCTGGCCGTGGATCCCGATGATGCCACCGGAAATACGATTGTTCGCGGGTGGGAGCGGAAGTCCTGCGCTGCTGCGCAGCGCGGATGGCGGAAACAGTTTTTCGGCGGTGGATTCCGGCGCAGCGAGCACGATTCCCGGGGGATATCACGCGATCGTGTTTGCGCCGGGGGAATTGGATTCGCAAATGTATGCGGGAACGGACGGCGGAATTTGGAGCACGGTAAACGCCGCCGCGCAGAATGTTAGTTGGAGCGATTTGAATGCGGAGTTGGCGCTGACTGCTTTCAATGCGGGATTCGCGATCGATGCGTCCGCGCCTTCGAATTCGATTGGCGGAACGCTACGAAATGGAACCATCGCGAATGCTGGAGGAAATTCGGCGTGGGGCGAGCTGAGCGGATGCACTGATGGCGGCGCGGCGGTCGTCGATCCGTTTGTGCCGAGCACAATTTATTTCAGTTGCGCGAACGCGGCGACGCCCACGATCTGGCGCACGTTTGCTGGTCTTGGCGGCACTCCTGCGTTTACGCAAATCGGCGGCGGGATTTCGGCGAGTGATCCAATTGATCCTGTGCCGCCGCTTGTAGAAGATGCGCTGATTCGGGCAGGATTTATTTCGGCACGAATCGCGTGTGGCAGAGCACCGATGCGGGCAATACCTGGACCGCGATCTCGGGAAATTTGGCGAGCACGTCGGGCGATGGCGTTGCGCTGACTTCGATCGCGGTGGACGCGAGCAACTCGAGTGTTGTGTACACGGGCGCGGAAGATGGCACGGTTGAGATCGCGACGAATGTAAGCGCCGGGGGCGTCGCGACGTTTAGCAATATTTCCAATGGATTGCCTGCGCGCGAGATTACGCACGTCGCGGTGGACGCTTCGGATCCGAGTGGTGACACCGCGTATGTTGCGTTTGCCGGCTATGCCGTGGACGTTTCGATTTCTGGAATCGCCACGGATTTCCAAGGACATATTTTCGCGACGACGAATGGCGGCGCGAGTTGGAACGATATCAGTTGCCATGCGGCAGATTGCGCGCAGCCCGGCGCGGGGGATTTGCCGAATTTTCCGGTGCGCGATTTGGTGATCGATCCAGACGATCTGGCGCACGCGACCTTATACGCGGCGACAGATTCAGGAGTTTATGTAACGACGAGCGGCGGCGCGAGTTGGAGTTTGTTGGCGGACGGAATGCCGAACGCAGCGGTGATGTCGCTGGCGTTTCACGAGCCGTCGCGCATATTGCGCGCGGCGACGCACGGGCGCGGCGCGTGGGAACTTGCGCTGCCCGCGCTGGCGGGAACTTCGTCGTTTGAGTTGAGCGCGCTGTCGCAGAGTTCGGTCGCGGCTGGCGGTGCGCCTGCTGCGTTGACGCTGACAGGGCGAGGATTCACTCCGGCATCGATCGCGCTGTGGAACGGATCGGCGAGTGGTGTGAGCGTCACTGGAATTCCGAGCGCGACGTCGATGGATGTAACTCTCGCAGCGGATTTAATTTCGCTGCCGGGGACGTCATCGATTCAAGTAAGCGATGCATCGCAAACTCCAGCTACAACCAACGCGCTGAAATTTACGGTGATCGGAAGCGCACCGGGAATTACTTCCATCACGCCAAATTCTACGAGCGCTGAAGGATCGTCGGGCACAAGCGATCTCGCGATTGTGATAGCAGGAACTGGATTCGCCGCGAACGCGCAGGCGACCGTGGAAGGAAGCACTGCGGGAATCACCACGAATTCGGTAAATTCTGCGGGCACGCAAATCAATGCGACGCTGAGCCATTTATTTTTGCAGTATGGCGGCGTGTTTCTAGTGGGCGTTACGAATCCCGCGAGCGGCGGAGGCGCGTCGATCGCGCCGCTACCGTTTACGGTGAGAAATTCCACGCCTCCCGCGAACGATAATTTTGGAAATGCGATTGCGGTGGGGAGCGCGACATTTACCAGCACCGTGGATAGTTATGCCGCGACAAACGAAACCACTGATCCGGTTCCAACCTGTTCAAAAATGTCGCAGGTTCCCGGCAAAACTGTGTGGTGGGTTTATATGCCGTCGTCCGTTGGAACAGTGACGGCGAGCACCACGGGCAGTTCGTACGACACGTTACTTGCTGTGTTTACCGGCGCGCCGGGAACTTTTTTGCAAATCGCGTGCAATGACGACATCACTCCTGGAATAAATCGCGCGTCGCAAATTAGCTTTCCAGCGACGGCGGCGACGACCTACTACTTCATGGTAGGTGTAGCGAATCCGAGCGACGTCGCGACGAATCCAGATTTGGAGAGTGGCGGAAAAACTGTTTTCAATTTTACCGGGCCTGCGCCCGCGGGTGTAAGCGCGCTGCCGACGACTGCGACGATTTCGGCGGGAGCCACGATGTCTTACAACATCGTGGCGCTGACGCCGCCATTCGCGGGGCAGGTGGCGTTGACGATGTCGGGATGTCCGACGAATGCGACGTGTACTTTTCTTGCGAACACGGTTAATGCGGGAAGCGGGACCACGCTGAGCGTGGTTACGGCTGTTGCGAGTTCGGCGGTTCCGAACAAACGGCGGATATTACTCCGAATGCCGAGAATTCATCTGTGGATTTATTTTTTCCTCGGGCTTTCCTGCTGCTGATGCTTCCGTGGGCGCGAAGAGATTTGAGATCGCGGAGAATGATTTCGCGTTTATCGTTTGCGAGTTTGTGCGCCTCGTTTTCGATTTGGTGCGCGGGATGCAGCACGCTTGAGCCAGCGATCCTACTCCGCCACCGACGACGGATACCGGCACACCGATCGGGACTTACACGATCACTGTGACTGCGACGGCGAATACAATTACGGCGACGACGTCGGTGACGCTTACGGTGGATTGAAAATAAATAGCGAAAATAATTTCGCGCTATTTAAAGGGAAGCGCGCCTAAATCCACGTTGCCGCCGGAAAGAATTACTCCCACTTTCCGTCCTTCGGCGCCGATGCGTCGGTTCAGCGCGGGCGCGGCGGCGACTGCACCGGATGGCTCGACAATAATTTTCATTCGCTCCCAGAAAAAGCGCATCGCGTTTACGATTTCGTCTTCGGTGACGAGCGAAATTTCGTTTACAAGACTTCTCAGGATGGCGAAGGTGCGCGGCGAAAGCGAAGCGCGAAGTCCATCGGCCATCGTGTCGGGATGATCGATGGGAAGCGGCTGGCCTTCGCGAAGCGAACGAAATGCGTCGTCGGCATTTTTTGGTTCGCCGCCGATGATGCGAATTTCTTGACGCAATCCGCGCGACGCGATGGATGTGCCAGAAAGCAATCCTCCGCCCGATACCGGCGCGATAATAAAATCGAGATCGGGAACTTCCTCTAACAATTCGAGAGCGGCGGTGCCTTGTCCGGCGATGATGCGATCGTTGTCGTAGGGATGAATCAGAATCGAGCCAGAGCTTTCAACAAGTTTCGCGCAGATCGATTCGCGCGATTCGATTGTCGGTTCACAAAATGTAATTTTGCCGCCATAGGATTCGATTGCGCGGACTTTTACTTTCGGCGCATTGTGCGGCATCACGATTTGCGCCTAAATTCCGCGGCTGCTTGCGGCGCTGGCGAGAGCGGCGCCGTGATTGCCGGAAGAAGAGGTGACGACACCGCGCGCGGCTTCGGCGTCTGTCATCGAGAATATTGCATTCGTGGCGCCGCGAATTTTGAAAGAGCCGGTGCGCTGCAGATTTTCGCACTTGAAAAATAATTTCGCGCCCGCAATTTCGTCGAGAAGGCAGAGGTCATCACCGGCGTGCGGTGAATGTGCGGAGCGATGCGGCGGTGCGCGTCGCGGACGGCTTCGAGATCGGGAGCGGCGTGTTTTGTGGCTTCGGACACGAAGAATCTCCAACGGCGCCAGGAATTATAGCGCGGCGAACGCCAGACAAATTATTTCCAAGTGCGATTGAAAAGATTAGTCACGGCGTTGTGCATGCCGCGCTCTTTTAATGCGACGCACCCGCGACGCGAAAAACTGTTTTCGCGACGCAGACATTGTCGAAGCGATCGAAGACACGAATCGCGATTGTGTGTTCTCCCGCTGAGACCGTGCAGCGGAAAATCGTAATTCTCGGATTCGGCATCGCTCAGGCGGCCGATCGGCTCCACGAGTTTCCACTCTCCTGCGTCGACGCAGTACTCAGCGCGCGCGATGTTGCTGCCGGGATCTTTCGCGCTGGCGCGAATACGGGCTCCATCCGCGGATGCTTCAGCTTCGGGTCCGGTGATGATAGGCGCTGTGTTGTCGACAAAAAATCGATCGCTTTCCATTTAAGTTTCGAGCGAATCGGCGGGAGCATTCGAAGGCGAATCGGACGCGACAATCTTCAAGTAGTAGGCGCCATCGGACATCGAAGACGTGTCCCAGGAATAAAATTTATCGTGGAGATCGTCTTTCAAAAGCTTCCACTCTTTTTCGTTTTCGCCGCGATAGTAGAACGAGTAAACGAGATCGTCGTCGTTATCGTCTTGCGCGAGCCAGAGCACGGACTGATAAGATTTTGAGAGGTGGCCTGAGGTGGCGCGTCAAATCGCTGCGAACCTCCGTCTGACACCGGCGAACTGAAATTCGAATTTGTGCGCGCGCCCGGCAATTGAGGAAGGCGAAGATGCACAGGCGCTTGCGAACGATCACCCATTCCGCCAACCGGCATCAATTGAATCCGCACGCCAGGGTCCTGCACTTCGACAGCTTGAATTTCCGGCGCGATGTTTTTCGGTAAGTAGGAGAGGCTGATCCAATCGAGAATCGGCGAGCCGCTGCCGCTGTGCAGCACAGCCTTCCACTGCGCGTATCGCGCTGCGGGAATTTCCACTTTCTGGCCGCTGGAATTGTAGGGACCGGCCCATTCACTCCAATTCGAATCTGGATTTGCGGTGTTTCCCGCGCGAATAAAAAATTCCACGCGCGGACCGGCGTGCGCGGGTTCAGCGGGGAAGTCGGCCTGCCATTCCAGGCGGCCCCATTGCGAAAAAAAACGCGCGTCGAGCGGTTCGGATTCAAACGATCCCTCGGGATTGTCTTCGGGACCCAGCGCGAAAACTTTCGCGGGATTTGCGGTGCAGAGAAAAATTTTGCCGTCCGGCTGTTGCGAAAATCCGGTTACTTGAGCGGTGTCTGTTTTCTCGAGCTTCGAAAAAAGATGGCTGCCATCAAGCAATAAAACATCTCCGGAATTTCCGGTGCCGAGCAGAGGTTTCCTGCCGAATCAAATCCAAGCGAGTAGACAAGTGTCTCGCGCGAACTCCAAAGCTGCTGAGGCGAACCGTCTGGCGCGATTCTAAAAACCGAGCTTCCGGAAACTGAATTCGCAGGCATGAAGGACGCAGATGGCGACGGCTGAGATTGCGAGGGCTGTTGAGCCGGACCTTCAAACGTCACGGTAATGCCGCCGCCGGCACTTGCGCCCGATTGCGCGGATGGCGGAGGAGGCGCCGCGGCGGCACGAATGGCGCCGCGCCGCGAGATTTTTCGCCGATCGAGGCGGAATAAATATTTCCGGCGCGATCGACAAGCAGTGCAGTAACCTCTTCATTCGGAGTTTCGTAGACTACAAACCCTTCCCGAGCTTTTCCTTGCGGAGCCATTTTCGGAATTCGCAGGATCCGGCCATCGGGTTCGGTTCCCGCGATTACGTTTCCCTGATGATCAAATGCGAGCGAACGAATATTGGCCTGATCGCTCTTATAGAAAATGCTGCTCTTTCCGTCGGGAGTCACTGCATAAATTGTTCCCGTATCGCCAGTCGCGACGTAAGCGGTGCCATCCGCATCGATGGCGATATCCCAAATATATTTCGCGCTGGGATCGAAGAAAGTTTTCTTTTCGCCAGCGGCATTCATTTCATAAACTTTTCCATCGGGCGACGTGCCGACAAATAAATTGTCGTGCGAGTCGATCGCAAGTGCTTGCGCCGAAAGTTCGGTGGATTGAAACACGGTGGTCACTTTCCCCGCGGAGTCATAGTTCAAAACTTTCGCGCTGGAACCGCCAGCGGCGTAGAGATTGCCTTTGGAATCTGATCGAAGCGCCCAGAGATATGCGAGCCCGGATCTGCGAGGTGCGTGAATTTTGGCGCGAGCACGAGTTTTCCATCGCTACGCAGGGCCACACCTTTCATCGTACCCTTTTCAAAATCTTCGTAGCTGGCTTCACGCCAGTAGCGCGTGTGCTCCGCGTAGATTGCGGTGCGGGCGGCGGCATCAGCGCGAACGTGCGAGACTCGGAAACTTGCTCGCGAATTAGTGGAATTCGATTCATCGGACCTCATTCCAAATAGCTCGGCCACAACAAATACGATGCCGCTCGCAGAAGTAGTAACTACCCTCCGCGTGCGGGAATCGCACTAAAAATCGTACTCGATTACCTGATATGAATCGTCAGGAACGCCGCTCCGCTTACAACGCGGTTCAACGGCACCGCCCATTCGCCGGCGACAGATTCGCGCAACACTGTGGCGTTCATCGCGCCGCGCTGCTGCTGCATGATGTTGAGTTCTGATAGTGGAGCATTCGACAGGGCTTATCTTCCACGAGAGTGTCGGTGTGGGCTTGAGCAGGCTGACGTACAGGCAATTGTTCCGGCGCTCTCCATTCAGCACGTGAATTAGTTGTTCCAGTCCGCCGAGATTTGAGCCCGCTCCCGCAAGACCGGTGCGCGTAGTGCGATTCAATGCGCCCGCATCGCTCACCTGGATTCGCAGCGTGGTGCCGCGATCGGCTTCCGTCGGAATCGTGATCTGCACGTTGCGCAATTCGGGTTCGCCGCGATACGGCCGCAACAAAACTTTTACGTTAATGGTTTGTCCGGGTTCCGCTTCGGTCTCGTCTGCCCACGCGCCATCAATTGCGGTGGCCGAACGGTCGGGCATGCTTTCGAGCTTCAGGTGGATGCTATCGATCTTCGGAATCTCATACGGGTTCGTGAAAATTCGCGAAAATAAAGTTTGCACGGTGACGGCAACGAAAGTGCCATCAGGCACTGAAGCATCCGTCGGCGTAAACATATTGTCGAGGTGCACGCTTGAATGCCCGTCGATATCGATGTCGCCGGAAAGCCGCAACGTGGTGCCTTCGCTATACGCGTTATTCGAAACAAGCCCGTTATACGCCGCGAAGCCAACGAGCAGCGGTGTAAGCTTCGGATTATCCGCCAGTTGAAATTTGAAATCTCGGTGCGCCGTGGGAGTATCGACGCGAGTTCCACTGGAATCATGCGCGGCGTCGTTCCCAATGTTCCTGCGATCGCGGTGAGGCGATCGTCGGTAAATGTGCCGATCACTCCACCGGTTGTGGTGATCTTCGTGGAGTCCATGTCAGACGAAAGAGTCGTGATCACGCGGCTGCGTGACATCGGCATATCCACTGCGCCAAAACTGGTGATCGTGTGGCCGCACGCGTAAACGTGATTGTTGATCACGGCAGTGACGGTACACGAAGGTGCAACGGACATATCGCCCGTCATCAGAGGCATGCTTACCATATCGCCCGGTTTCAAATCGGCATCATCCGCGCGAGGCGTGCCCGATCCGCCGGAAGTTGCCACCATTCCGAATTCAGCAAACGCGCTGGAGAACATTGCCACGGCGGCAGGACTCGCTCCCGAGATTGCCATCGGCGACGCCATCAGCATCAAGAATGCGCTCTGCGATGAAACTCCGCTGCCACCGGGGCCACGCGGAATATGAAATCCAGGAAAACTTTCTGGCGGAACTGGATATTGCAACGGTATCGAGGTGTTGGCAGGGGATTGCGAGCCGCCATCGCCGGCCGTTGGTCCGCGGTCTGAAGCCGAAATCTCCAGCATGTTTTCGATCGGCGTGATCCCTGCGATCGGATCTTTGGTGAACTGACCGAGCTTGAGAGAAAGCGCGCCGATCAATTTCCCGTCGATGTAGACAGGGCTGCCGCTCATCCCGGCGACGACGCCGGTGTGCTCCACCTGCTGACCAACAAGCTGTACAAGAATGATGGATTGCTTGGGCCAAAGAAGGCGGGAAGAATTCCGAGGACGACTAGATTAAACGGCTCTACCTTATCGCCGCTGAAAATTGTGTAGCCCACACCTTTCATTCCGGCTTTCACCTCATCCAGAGGCATGATGACAGGCGTAGAGGTTGTCGCGGCAACCAGCGCTGGCATCGCCAGACACAAAAGTGCGGAAACTAAAATTAGTACAGACGAGCGTCTAGCGCGAAGACGGCTGGGGCTTTCGTGAAACATGGGTGACTCAGAATTCTATGCGCCCAAACAGACCCGTTCAATCGGGTATTTCGGGGTCGCTAGTTACGATGCCGCGTAAGCCTAACTGGTTTTCCGTACAGGTGGTCCTTCTACTGCTCCCAGATTTTCTCGCGTGAAGATTCGAAAGGATACACGTGGACCATCCATCCGAACACGACGGGGAAGAAACGTCCTCCCGCGGTTTCGCAGCCCTGTTGGGTTGTGATTGCACCTTCCAGGCCGAATTCTTTCAGATTGATATTCGCCATTCTTGCGCCCTTGGGTGGCATGCAGAGATTTGTGTGCAGGTGCCACTGAGCGACGCTGAGCGGGACGCGTTCGTTTAACTGTTCCTCGGTTGCCGAGCGCGGCATGGTGTACATCGCGCCGACGAGTTCGTAGCCGCTAGCATTTTTCTTGTAGAGCAGAGAAGTTGGCCGCGTGGGATCGAATGTGAATGATTCCAAAAATCCGTTTGAGTAGTTCGTGAAGTGATAAATTTCCTGCGGCAAATTTGGCAGGAACGGACGGAAGCCATCGGCGAGCGCAACTTTGTAATCTTTGTAAGGTTCGATCGCGTCGCGCAATTCGGCGGCAATTTTATCGGCGCGATCCCAGTCGCCGGGATTGGCGGCGCGCAAATCCGTCATGTGCATGTGGGCGCCCATGTGGTGGTGGCCGCGCATCATTTCGTGATTGGCGCCGCTTCGGCTTGCTGCGTGCCGGCGTGATCCATACCGGGCATTCCTTCCATTCCCGGCATGTCTTGCATATTCTGCGCGTCGGGAGCAGCGGTGCTTGGTGACTGCGGTTTGTTTTGCTGCGCCGGCGTTGCCTGCTGAGCTTGAGCCTGCGAATTCGCGGCGGCTTGGCGCGCGTGAATTGAAGCTGTCGTGAGAGCCGTGACGAACACCACCGTGGCGATTGCAGCTAAGATTTTGCGTATCATTGCAGATGCTCCTGAATTCTTCACTTAATTATACGTGGCGCGAATCCGAAAAATGTCATCGCGGCATTCGTGTTTCGCTGCCGCGCATCTTCTGATCGATCGTCAATTAAATTTTGTCGCACGTAAATAGAACCCAGTTATACGGCGCGAGTTGCACGCCGGATTCATCGCGCTGCTGCATGTTAGAATCGCGCGTGGCGGAAAAATCGTGGCGAAAAAAATAATCAAGCCCGCACGAACGATCAGCGGCTCGGTTGCTCTGCCGGGCGACAAATCCATTTCGCATCGCTACGCAATTCTTGCCGCGCTGGCCGAAGGCGTAAGCCAGATCGAAAATTATTCCACGGCGCGATTGCCAAAGAACGCTCGATTGCCTCCCCACCTCGGAATCAGCGCGGATCTACGCGATGGCTTCCCTGCGAATCACCGGCGCAGGATTCCACGGTCTACGCAGATCGTGGCGCGACCTCGATGCTGGAAATTCCGGCACCACAATGCGTTTGCTCAGCGGCGTACTGAGCGGCCAAAACTTTCGTTCGACGATTACCGGCGATGCTTCGCTGCGCCAGCGGCCGATGCGGCGCGTGATCGAGCCGCTCTCGCAGATGGGCGCGCAAATTTCCGCGCACACGGCAGGAGATAAGACGGACGTTGCGCCCCTGGAAATAACCGGCGGCGCGCTGCACGGAATTGCCTACAAACTTCCCCACGCCAAGCGCGCAAGTGAAGTCCGCGATTTTGCTCGCGGGGCTTTTCGCCGAGGGCGCGACTTCCGTTGAAGAAACCGTGCGCACCCGCGACCACACCGAACTCGCGCTCGAAGAATTCGGCGTGCCCATCGAACGCGGCGCGCGAACAATCACTTTGCACGGACCCGCGAAGCCTCTGCGTCCGCGAAATCTACGAGTGCCGGGCGATCTTTCTTCCGGCGTTTTTTTCTCGCTGCCGCGCTGATATTGCCGGACTCCACTTTGTTGCTTCACGATGTTGGTTTGAATCCTACGCGCACCGCAGTCCCTCGACGTTCTCGCCACCATGGGCGCGCCAATTACTTTGAACTCCGTTCGCGATGTTGCTGGCGAGCTCGTTGGCGACGTCCGATTCGCAACGCGCCGCTCGCGGGCGGCGAAATTTCCGGCGCGCAAGCCGCGAACTCATTGACGAACTCCCGGTGCTTGCCGCTCTCGCGGCCATTCACCGAAAAAGGCATCGAGATTCGCGACGCCAAAGAATTGCGCGTAAAAGAAAGCGACCGGATCGGCGCGCTCGCCGAAAATCTAAAACGCATGGGCGCTCAAGTAGAAGAGCGTCCCGATGGATCAGGCATCGAAGGGAAATCCGCCGGCAAATTGCACGGCGCGGAAATCGATCCCCGCGGCGATCATCGCATTGCGATGGCATTCGCCGTCGCGGCGCTGGGTGCGGATGGAGCAACCACCATCAAAGACGCAGAATGCGCCGCCGTTTCCTTCCCTAATTTTTTCGAAATTCTCGCTGGACTAATCGAGCGCTAGCGCAGCGCTTTAGTAGAGCAGCCATTCGTGGCTGCGGCCACTCACCCTTGACCCAAGAGCCCACGAAACCTACTGCGTCTTGCGAATGTGAATTGTCCCGTACGTAGTGCGCAACTGAATTTTCGGCCCTTTAGAGCCGATCGAATCCACCAGCACTCCATTGCCCTGGAATGTTGTGACCTTGCTCGCGTCATCAAATTCCGTTTCGATTTCTCCGTTGTCCGAGCGCGCATCGATATCGAACGACGCTTTCGCGGGCAGCTCAATGCTGATTTCGCCCGAGCGATTGGAAATTTCGATCGGCTCCTTCGGCGCCTGCGAGAAGCGCAGCGAAATTCCGCCGGAAGTATTTTCGATGTGCGTGTGTCCCATCACGTTTTCAAAAGTGATGTCGCGATCTTTGGTGATCAGCGAGACGTTGCCGGAAGCGTCGGATAGCGTCAAATCGCCGCCGCCTTCGAGTTCCAGGCGACCATTGAGCTGGCTCGCCGTCAAATCTGTGCGATTGGAAATAAATCGCACGCCTTTATCCACGTGTTCGAAGCGCAGGCTATCGAATGTGCCTTGCGTGGTCGCTGAACCTCTCACGTCGCTAATTTCCACGTGATTCGCGCGGCCGGTTACCCGGACATCGCCCGCGGAGCCGACGACCCTGACGTTGTCGCTGCTCGCGTCAATGCTCACGTCGTTGCCAGCCTGATGGACTTCCACATCTCCGTGCCGATCGGTGATAGTGACCGCGCTGGTTGTTCCCGTGACCTGCACTCCGCCATTATCGGTAGTCACCGTAAGCGTCGCGCCTTTTGGCACGTGCACTTCCATATCTGTGCGAACGGGACGGCCTTCGCTGCTGGTTTCCTGCGGCTCCACAATGTATGTGTTTCCTGTTTGATTCACGGAAACGTGGGCTCGGCCGGCGCGATCTTGTGCTTCATTTTGATTTGATCCGTACGCGGTCTTGCGAGTGGTTAGCGAATCTGCGGAGTGTCGTCCGCATACACGTTGATGTCGCCGCGATCGGCGCGAATGCTGATCTGCGCGTTCGCGGGCACTGTTACAGGCGGCGCTTCCTCAGGAAATGTAAACGAATCTTCCCACGGCAAGTCCCAGCCTCGCCCAGCGTGAGAGCTGCCCAGTCCAAAACTCCTGCGCCGCCAATCACAAAAAACAAAAGAATGATCAAAGCGACTTCGCCGCCGCTGATGGTTGCGGGCGCTGCTTCTCCAGTTCGTTGCGCCACCATGCGATCGTAAAGTTTGGAAACTCCCCAGATAATGAAGAGCAGCGGCCACCAGCGTTCCAGAATTCGCCAGATCGGAAATCCGTAATGGAAATTGCGCAGCAAAAACAGCGCGCCCAGCAGGATCAGGAGCAAGCCGCTGAATACGGAACGGCGGCGCGGAATTGTGCGGTCGTAGGCCACTGTTATCTCGCTCTCTGGGACGACACTGTTCTCAACAACTGTTCCTCAAAATCTATTTATTCAAATTCGTCTTACTGAAATCCGTGTCGCGTACATTACGCCCCGATCAAACTGGCGGCGCCGGCGGTGGCGGTGGTGGAGGCGGCGGCACGTATGGCGGCGGCTGCATCGGTTGCTGCATAGGCTGCACGGGGCCCAGGTGGCCTTCGGTAGATGCAAGCGCTTCACCCAGCTTGATCGCTCCGATCACTAGCAAAATCACGGGCCACGTCTGCCCGAATCCAAATCGCCACGTGGATTGCTGAATCAGAAAAAGCACGCCGATGGTGATCAGGATCGCGGGACCCATCAATCCGTGAATCGTGCATCGCTGACATCGGCAACGAGGGTTAGCCATTTCCAAATCCTCCAGAACTAGGTGTTGCGCTGCGACATGTGGCGCCAGGCAAGCAATCCACCGGCTGCGATTAAGATCACCGGCCACCACACGTCAATCAAACGATCGAAATCAAGCCAGCCAAAATTTACGAGCAAGAAAACAATTCCAATTCCGATCAGGATAAATGGCCCGATGGCTTTCGCGCCGGGAGTTACGTACGGCAAATCTGGCGGCATTTGCCCGGTAGCTCGCGCCATCGCGACGCGATATGCGTCAACCATCATGTACAGCACGTACCCGCCAAGCCCGATTCCGAAAAACGTCGCGACGCCGGTGGAGTTGGTAGTGCTAAGAATGGTGACGATCAGCGCGAAAACTCCCACGTGAATTATGGCCTTTATGTACTGCGCGTTGTACACCGCGCCGAGCCCGGGAACGACTCCGAGCATCGCCGCGAGCGCTGGCCTGCCTCCGGGCACGCTCACAGGAGGCTGCGAAATCATTGCGCCGAGGCATGCTTCGCAATACACCATGCCTTGCACATTTCTGGTACAGACGGGGCACAGGGCTTTGCCGCAATTACGGCAATAACCGGTGGCATCCGCGTCAGGGTGAACTGCGCACTTCATCGGGCGCTCCTCGCCTGCGCGAACATCAACGCGCTGGCTACGCAAGTCTGGGGAAACGGCGCCACGCTGGTTCTATTCTGATGCCGCGGCGCATCGGGGTTCTTGTCGCTGTGTCCCGCGCCTGCTGGACTGCTGTTTGCGGGAGTTGCGGGTGTCGACTCGTTTTCATTTGCGGGCGCGAGTCGCGATTGAATTTCGTAAACCACGCGCAAATCAGCCACAAACTTCGAGCTGCGCGCATACATCAAGTGAGCTTGCCGGTTCACGGTGCGATAAATGTTTACCGGACTTAGATCGGCAATCGTGGGGCGGTGCATCTTCATACCAAACGCCTGCGAGATAACAATGATGGTGATAAAAACTGTGAGCACTCCGTAGGCGAATCTCGGCGCGATGAAGAAACGCGTCCAGCCCAACCACGATGACCGCCAATTTTTCTCGGCGGAATCGATCCGCTGGTTTGCTCCAGGATCTTTGCCATCAGCCCCGGAGGCACGGGCACCGGCTCCAGCGCGTGCATCGCGCTCACCATGCCGCGCACCGTTTGCACCAGCACAGCGCAATGCGCGCAAGACGCCACGTGCGCGTCAAAGCCCGCTTGCACTTCGGTGGGCAGCGCGCCGTCGAGGTATTCGGTCAACTGCGCTTCGATTTGTTCGCAAGTCCAGTTCATGTCGTGTCCTAAAAAATCTTTTCGTCCTCGCTACTGCGGTTTAATTCCCATCTGTTCCAGCACGCGAGCCAGTTCGATGCGCCCGCGATTGATGCGTGACTTCACCGTGCCCTCAGGAACTGCGAGCACATCTTGAATCTCGCGATAGTCCAGCCCTTGCAGATCGCGCAGGATCACCGCCTCGCGCAATTCCGGTGAAAGCTGCCCCAGCGCAGTTTGCACTTGCATGCTCAATTCACCCATCAGCGCGATTTGATCGGGGCGGCGTCCGGTGGATTCTTTCTCCTCCACTTGGGTCGTAACGTCTTCGATCGAATCCGTGATGCGATCGCGGCGAGTGCGGCGGTAATGATCGATCAGCAGGTTGCGCGTCACGCTCGTGAGCCAGGTGCCAAATCCGCCCTGCGCCGAACGATAACTTCCGAGAGTGCGATACACGCGCAAAAAAACCTCCTGTGTTAGATCTTCCGCTTCCTGTCGCTGGTTTGTGAATCGGTAGCAGAGGTTGTAAACCCTCCGGGTGTGCAGGCGCACGAGTTCGCCCCAGGCAGCACCGTTGCCCCCGATACAATCTTGAACCAGTTGAGCATCCTGCTCCAATTGAGCGTCTGCCTCGGCTTCGGCAGCGGATTTTGACCCGGGCTTTTGCGCTGGCCTCGCCTGTGTTTACCAGGCCCGCCTGCCGCATCTGCCTTCACTGAATGGAACGTAATCCGGGCGGAAAAAGTTCCGCTGGCCGATATTTTGAAGGTGCGGCGATATTAACTTCGCCGCGACAGAGAACACAAGCACGCAAACCGCGGCGTGGTAAATTTAGTCGCCATGGATATTTTCCAACTTACGCGCGCGCTTATTGATATCGAATCCACCACGAATTCCGAAGCACGCGTCTCAGATTTCTTATTCGAATATCTCGCTCCACTTGCGCAAAAATTTGGCGGCACGCTTGAACGCCAGCCCGTCGAACGCGACCGCGTGAATATTCTCGCTTGCTGGGGGGAGCCTCGCGTAACGCTTTCCACGCACATGGATACTGTGCCTCCGTTTTTCGCATCGCGCGAAGACGCCGATTTTATCTACGGTCGCGGCTCCTGCGATGCGAAGGGAATTATCGTCGCGATGATCGAAGCCGCGTCGCAGCTTCTCGCCAATGGCGTCCGAAATATCGGACTCCTTTTCGTTGTCGGCGAAGAAAAAAACGGCGCCGGCGCTCTAGCCGCCGCGAAAGATCGGCGCGGCTCTCGATTCATTATTTGTGGCGAGCCCACCGAAAATAAAATTGCCGTAGGATCCAAAGGAACTCTGCGTTACGAAATTACCGCCTCCGGTCGCATGGCTCATTCCGCATACCCTCACCTCGGCGAATCAGCAATCGAAAAACTTCTCGATATTCTGCAGGACATTCGCCGCATTAATCTTCCCGTCGATTCTTTGTTCGGTCCTTCCACACTGAATATCGGCACCATAGAAGGTGGCCGCGCTCCAAACGTAATTCCCGATCGCGCTCGAGCCGAAATTCTGATCCGCCTTGTCGGCGATTCCGGCCCAATTCGCGCCGCTGTCACCGAAGCCGTTGCAAATCGCGCCGAACTTCGCGAAGCCGTCTGCGTTCCTCCCGTGAAACTCGAAACTCTTCCCGGCTTCTCCGAGACGGTCGCGGCCTTCACCACAGACATTCCATCGTTCGATGGCTCATGGGGGACGCCGCTTCTCATCGGTCCGGGCAGCATTCACGTTGCCCACACTTTCGACGAACGCGTTTCGAAACAAGATCTCCGCGACGCCACGGACATTTACATTCGTATGGTGAAAGCATTGCAAACTCGCATAGAGAGCTAGGTTTTGTTCGACCGCCAAGCGCTCGCTCGCGCACACTCACTTGACTCACCTTTCCTGGCTCCCCACGAATGAAATCCTCAAAAAAGCCCCAAATTGGGAAACATCCCAACGGTTTCCGCACACCGGTTCGGCCTCTCTTCTTGACACCGTAGTAACTGCCGGATAGTCTCGCCGACGAATGCGTCGGAACCTTCGCAAAATCCTCTTTGCGATTCTGATCCTTGCCGTGCTCTTCGCGCTGGCTTATCGCTCGCGCAAAGCGATGCACGTTGAGGATTTCAGCTTCGCAAAACTGACACACGCGATCGCCCAGGCCAATGGCTGGCTGCTCTTGCTCGGCCTGCTGTCTATCTACAGTTGCTATGCAATTCGTTCGCTGCGCTGGAACGCTCTGTGCCGTCATCTGGGCCACACCACTTTTCTGCGTACATTCGCTGGGACTCTTGAGGGTTTCGCATCCATCTTTATTCTTGGGCGCGCGGGCGATCCCGTGCGGCCGCTGCTACTCGCGCGAAAAGACCGGTTGCCGGCCGCGAGCATGTTTGGAATTTATGTGCTCGAACGGCTATTCGATTTCGCGTCTTATGTGGGGCTATTCACGATCGGTATCCTCGTTTTCCCGCACCGGCTGATGGATGCCGGGGTGGATCAGGAGTGGATCTCCAAAGCTCATCGTTTTGCCTGGATATTGCTCGGGCTGATCGCCGTAATCGTCGTTGCATTAATTTATTTCCGGCTTCATGGAGCCGGCCGCCTCGAGCGCCGCATTAAATCCTGGCAAGACGGCTCCGGCTTTCGCGAAAAATGTTCTGTCATGTTCAATGGCTTCAGCCAGGGAATGCAGGCGATGAGCAGCGTTTCGGATTTGCTCATCGCCATCGGATATTCGGCGGTGCACTGGTCACTGGTCGCGTTCGCATATTTTGCGATTGCTCGCGCATTCGGAGATCCGCTGTCCTCGATGAATTATCCCGGCGCGATGCTTTTGCTCTCGATCACACTTCTCGGCTCGATTCTGCAACTGCCCGGGGTCGGCGGTGGAGCGCAAGTCGCCAGCATCATCGCGCTCACCACGGTTTTCAACGTTGACCAGGAAGCTGCCGTAGTTGTCGCTGTCGTGCTCTGGCTGATAACCTTTGCCGCTGTAACCGTGACGGGAATTCCGCTTCTAATCCACGAAGGCTGGTCGATCGGCGATCTGCGCCGTCTCGCGAAGCAGGAAGCTGAGGCGGAAAAGGCCGGAAGCCATGTAGCTTCAGTGAAGCCCTCGCACCCTCACGGCAAAGATCTTGGCGACGGAGAATCATCGAAGTGAAGTGCCCTTTCTGCTCGAATCTCGATGACAAGGTGATCGACTCGCGCGAAGCGCGCACCGGCGATTTAATTCGCCGCCGCCGCGAATGCTTGAAGTGCGCGAAGCGTTTCACCACTTACGAGCGCATCGACGAAATTCCGTATATGGTGATCAAGAAAGACGGTCGCCGCGAACGCTTCGACCGCCAGAAAATTTTGCAGGGCTTGCTGAAAGCGTGCGAGAAGCGGCCCGTGCCAACTCCGAAGCTGGAAGCGATCGTCGACGAAGTGGAACGATTCGTAAACGAAGCTCCTGAACGCGAACGCACCACATCTGAGATCGGCATGCACCTGATGCAGCGGCTGAAAAAATTAGACAAAGTGGCGTACGTGCGTTTCGCTTCGGTCTATCTCGATTTCAAGGATGTGAAAGAATTTATGAACGAGCTAAAAGGTCTGCTGCAAGATCGCGCGCAGAAATAATTTGCACAGTTTGCATCCTTCTATTTCAACTCCAAACTTTTTTCTCTTCCCATACCCCCGCGATAAACGATTTTTGTTTGCGGAATCCCAGCTTCTCGTAAAGTTTCACCGCTTCCGCGTTTGTTGACGTCACAGTCAGCGACAACTCCACGGCATGCGCACGCTCGAGAGCGGCGATCGAAGTATTCATCAGCAGCTTTCCAAGTCCGCGTCCGCGATACCCGGGCAGCACGCACACTTGCGTTGTGTGTCCGACTCCTCGCGCAACCATCGACGTTAAAATCACACCCACCAATTTTTCGGTCAGCATGTCTCTCACTACAAAAGACGCCTGCGACTCAAACTGGCCGCATCCCGGCAGCAGCACAATGTTTTTCAAAAATTTCACCGCGCCTTCGCGGCTGCGGTATTGATCGTTGATTTCTCCGTCCACATGTTGCGCGTACGCGTTTTGAATCAGCTCCGCGCTTGGATCGAGATGCTTGTCTTGCCACCGCTCAATACGAATTCCAGCAGGCGCTGGCGCAACGGCGGGTTGCATCGGATCATTCTTCAAGGTCAGCAGCATGAATTGGCGCGCGTAGAGTCGAAACCCCATCGCCGTAAGCGTTCCCGCCAGCGCCGCGCCGAAAGGCATCAGCTGCATTTCCACGCGCTCCACATGCGGAGCTCCGCGCAATTCTGCAATAATTTCGCGCAGAAGCTTCTCGCCCAATTCCGCTTGCGGATACTTTGGCGAAACAAAAAGCGAGCCCAGCAATCCTTTGTGCTCTTCGATTACGTAAAACCCGTATCCGGCGGGACGATTTTCGTCCATCGCCACGCATCCAGTGAGCGAATGCGTATCCAGGAATTTTTTGATCAGCTCAATCGATACTCGGTAATCCCAGTGCAGCTCATCGCGCCACACCTGAGTTTCTTCCTCCAGCATCGGAGAAAGTTGACGCGTGTTCAGCTGACGCAGATCCACAATTCGGATCTCGCCTTTTCCGCCCACCGCGCTCACCAGGCCCGCCATAGAATCCTTATCATAGCTCCGCGAAGCGTCGCTGCCCACAATCCTCAAAAAACTTGGAGATTTCGCAGTTTCACGCTGGAACACCTCGCGATACCCGCGCACGCTTGCTTTCGCGGCATTCGTGTTACCATCCGATTAGCGCAAAACTTCGCCATTTTGCGCGAGGTTCCCGCGTCCCGGGGCCAAAACTGCATGTCAATTCTCTCAGAGATTCGTTATCCCAGCTATTGGTACACGAAACTCGCGGTCGCGATCGTTGCGGTTTCGTTTTTCATGGCGCTTTTCACAGGCACGATTTCGTTCTATGTCCTCTACCGGATTGTGCATCCCAGCGTTTCGCGCATTGAAATCAGCGCCGCGGATTTCCCCGGCCATCCGCAGGATTTTTCTTTCGATCTCCCCGCGGGAGGCCAGCGCTCCGGTTGGTTTTTCCCCGGATTTCGCGGAGCCCCCACAATCGTGCTGTGTCATGGCTACGGTTCCAGCCGCGGCGAGTTGCTCACTCTCGCGACTTCACTTCAGGATCGCCAGTACAACGTCTACCTTTTCGATTTCATCGGTCATGGCGACAGCAAGGGACATACCACGCTCGGCCTTACCGAATCTCAGGAACTGCAAGCAGCTCTCAACGCAGTCGCCAAACGCGATGACGTCGACACCACCCGTTTCGGCCTGTGGGGCACGAATCTCGGAGCTTACGCCGCTCTCGCCGTCGCCGAACACGATCCCCGCGTGCGCGCGTTCGCTCTCGATTCCGTTTACGAAAAGCCCGACGATTTTCTTCGCTTCCAGGTGCGCAAATCCGGCCTCGCGCGCATTCCGTTTGTCGAGCGCCTCGCGATATTTGCGTTCCGATGGGAAAATCCGCGCGAAAATGATGTGATGCCGCTTTCCATCGCGCTCGGCACCGTCGCCGCGGACTCAAAACTTTATCTCGAAGCGAATGACGAGCCGCTTCTCGCTCTTGAAACTCGCGAGATGTATCTAAAATCTCCCGAGCCGCGCCAGCAGGCTGAACTCACCACCGGCAATTACGCTGCAATGTCTGATGACGCAAAACGCATTTACGAAAACCGCTTGCTCGGATTTTTTCTCCTGAATCTTCCCACCGCCAGCGCGAAGCCGCATCATTAGCGCGTTCCTTCTCGTCATCATCCGCAAATTTAATTGTCCGCAGCTGCTGCTCCGCCATTCCACGGACGAATGCGTGGAATCCATCGCGGTACGTTCGCGCAAAAATCCGCGTACTCGCCGCCAAATGTTTTTCGAAGTGTCGGTTCTTCATATCCGATCACGAACAAATGAAATCCCACCGCGACCGCCGCGCCATATTCGAGCAACGCGACATTTCCGAATAGCAGCGCTTGCCCCACAATCAGCGAAAACACCGCGACGTACATTGGGTTCCTCACGAATCGATAAAATCCTTTCACCACAAGATGCTTGGGAGGCATCACCGGCGCGGGCGTTCCCAATCCTTGCAACGCGAATCGCGCGAACGATTCCAGAATCACCGCCGCGCCCAGCGCAATCACCACGTATCCCGCGACGCGCACCGCTCCAATTCCCAAAAACGCAGGCTGAAATTGCCATCGCGAAAATCGCCACGGCACGTACACCGCGAGTGTGCCCGGTGCGATCACCAGAAATAACGCGGAGCCAGCCAACGACGCCACTTTTCGCGTAGTGTTCTTATTCATATCGGGTCTCGACACCAAGACCGGTAACTCCGCGTTTTTTGCCACACACGCCGCGCCAGAACTGTATACTTACGCCCTCGCGTGCTCCTGTTCAACCATTCTTCGATCCGGAACGAATGCTCCAGTTCGAGCGCCATTTTTCATCGCAATCGTTGCGCCCAAAAAAAGGGGAACATTTTGATGCTACGTAAATTTCTTTCGAGCGTTGCAGTCACCGGATTTGCTGTCGCAGCTCTCGCGTTTAGCGCGACATCGGCTTCTCCCGCGCCACCCGCCGCCGGTGGCACAAAAGTTGTGAACATCACCGATCCAATTCTCAACATGAAAGCCTATTCGCTCACCATCCCATCGAACTGGGTTTTCCAGGGCGCCGTGATTCAAGGCACTCCGTGCATCCCAGCGCCTTTCGCCGTTTGGCGCATGTCCAGTCCCGATGGACTCACCGGTTTCAAACAGGAGCCGCGCCTCGATTGGGCGTGGTCCGAAAATCCCAACGCTCCGAAACAAATCACACAGGGCTGCCTCGATTACAAAAAAGAAATGCCCGCCATCGACGTTTTGAAATACATGGTCGGCGTGCTGCAGGTTGAGTTCGTGAACCAGGACCCTGTGCCCTGGCTCGAGACCGCCCAGAAAAATGCCGCCGCTCAAACCACATCAACTTCTTCGAACCACGTCGATATCGCCGCCGCAGTCGTTCGCTACCACATCAACAGTATTCAAATCGAAGACCATCTTCGCGTGTACGTCGGATGCCTCACTTTGCGTGGCGGAATGATGGGCGTGCAACATTATTGCAGCGCCCAAATCGGCCGCGAGTGGTCGCCGCAAGGCAAATGGAATTTCGACAATTACAAACCGATCGAACATTCCCTCGTCATCGACCAGCAATGGAACCAGCGTTGGAACGCCGAAATGATTCAAAGAATTAAAGACGTCTATGCCGCGGGCGGAAAGATGATTCAGCGCGGATTCGATAATTCAAATCGCCGCATGGCCGCTCAGCAAAATGCTTTCGATCAGGCTCAGGACATGCGCCAGCGCATGCACGACGATTTCGATTCTACGATCAAGCGCGGCACTGATCTTTCCATGAAGCAAGCCGCGGCAACATCAAACGCAAGCCACCGTGCCGCAGATGATTGGGCCGATTATTCGCTCGACAAACAAAAGCGGCTCAATACCCAAACCGGCGAAGTCTCAAAAGATTCCAGCGAATTCAGCTACACCTGGATCAACGAGAGTGGCCAGCACTATCAAACCAACAACATCAACGACAATCCCAACGGACGCTTGCCCGGCACGTGGAACCTGGCGGAAAACGTCCGGTAAAATTTCGCGCATGGACGCCGCGCCTCCAAAACCGATCGTGTTTCGCAACAATTGGATTTTCGTTGCGTTCGTATTTGTCGCGTGGCTTGTCTTCGCAATTTTGGCGCTGTGCCTGCTCATCGCCGCGATCGTGAATATTTTTCCGCTCAAGGGCTACGACTCCGATCGCCTCGAAATATTGCTAGCTCTCCTATCCCTCTCACTCACTTCCGCTACTGGATCGGCAGGTCTCTGGAGCTTGGGCCGCACGATGGCGTACGCGCAAGCTCACCTCGATAGCCGCGGCGTGGATTTTCTTCTCGGCACGAAGAAGAATCCGCAGCAAGACTTCTTCGCGTGGGATCAGATCGCCACGATTCAGCGCGATACCGGCTGGAAGCATTCCTACACTGTGCGCGCCAAAGACAATCGCTCGATGCAATTCAACATGTTCAATTTCTTCCGTCCCGCGGCGGTAGCCCATCAAATCGCGGCGCATGCCGGCCAATCGATCCAGCAAATCAAATCTTGAGGCGTTAGTGAAACGCTTCGCCCCGCTCCAGCATCGCCAGAATTTTCTCCGTCCACTTCTTCTTCGTCTCCGGAGTTTTTGCAATCTGCAGGCGGTACGCGATCGAATAGCGATTCACTTTGTTCAGCGTCTCAAAAAATTCCATCGCCTTTTTATTTTTCCGCAGCAGCGCCAAAAAATCTTCGGGAACCGTCGCTCTGCTGGGAGAATCGTACGCCGCGTCCCATCGTCCATCCGCTTTCGCCGCCGCAATCGCCGCGTGGCCCGCGGAGTGCATTCGCCCCGCATCAATCAGCCGCGCCACATGCCCGGTATTTATTTTTGACCACTTGCTCTTCGCGCGCCGCGGAGTAAACCGCTGCAGCCACGATAAATCGTCCTTCGGCATCTTCAACCCATCGATCCATCCAAAACACAAAGCTTCATCCAGAGCTTCGGCATAATTCACAGATGTTTTCCCGGATTTCTTTTTGAAGATGCGCAGCCAAATCCCATCGCATTTTTGATGATTGGCTTCAAACCATTTCCGCAGATCGGGCGTGGATTTGAAGCTCACCGTTTTTTCGATTGGCTTCGCCTTTTTTGGCATTCGCATCTCACGCCAAACATTTGCCCCGACTATTCATATCGCAACGCGATCACCGGATCCACGCGGCTCGCGCGCCGCGCTGGCACCGCACACGCAAGAAGCGCGACACCCAGCAACATCATCGCAGCAGCGCCAATCGTTACCGGATCGAGAGCCTTCACTCCAAATACCAGCGTCGCCAAATATTGTTTCAGCGACCACGCCACTCCAATCCCCAATACAATTCCCGCCACGCCAAGTTTCAATCCTTCCGCGAGCACCATGCGAAGAATTCGCGAGCGCTCCGCTCCCAGCGCAAGACGAATTCCAATTTCATGCGTGCGCGCCGCCACCGAAAACGCAATCACTCCATAAATCCCCGCAAGCGCCAGAGCCATTCCCAGCGCCGCAAATCCGCCCAACAATTCTCCACGAAATCGCGGCTGCGCCACAGAATCCGAAATTACGCGATCGAGCGTCTCCACCTGAAATGGCGGCGCATCCGTAAAAACTTTCCGCAATCGCTGAGTCACCTCATTCGAAATCGCTTGCGGATCGCCCGCCACGCGCAAGAATCAATGCGACTTCAGCGCTGGCCGAAGGTGTACATCTTGGCCTGCGGCGAAATAGAGCTCTGGCCCAGCGCCGTCGGTCAGGTTTGATGTCAACGCGTCCGAAACGACCCCAATAATTTGCCACGCGCCATCAACACCCTCGATCTCCAATTGCTTCCCAACTGCCTCTGTAACGCCACCAAAGTATTCGGCCAGCCTTGCGTTTACTACGACACACTCTCGGAGACAAATCGTCGTCCCGGTCGTCGAGACTCCTGTCCGGCCAATACTGGAATTCCAAGCGTGGCAAGATAATCGCCATAAATATCGTTGATGTGCGGTTCAGCAGCAGCGATTCGGTACCGATATCGATACATTGAGTCCGTTCGACAGTGCGATCGAGTGGAATCTTGTCCGTTTCACCGGCAGAAATCACACCTGGGATCTCTCGCACTGTGTTGAGCATGGCTTGCCGGACAGCCATCTCGCCGCAGCATCGACGTTTCAGCGCGCTGCAGCGTCTGCTGATCTTGCGGTCGCGGATTCCGCAGTGGGGGCCGCGAGTCGAAGCGTCAGCACGTGCTCGCGCATAAATCCCACGTCCACGCTCATTAGGTTGTGCAGGCTGCGCATCGCGACTCCTGCGGTGCAAGTCAGCGCCATCGCGGCTGCAATCTCGGCCACAATCAGCACACGGCGAGACCGGCTCGAAAATTGCGCCACCGCTCCGGGGTCCGGCCGATTGCATCGAGGGAAGAATTCGCACTCCGAGCTCCGGATTGCGGGCCACAAACCTGCGAAGAGGCCGGTGATTAGAGAAACCACCATCGCGAATACGAACGCACGTAGATTGAGCGTGACCCCCGCCAAGCGAGGCACTTCTGCGGGACCAAATACCCGAATAGCTCGTATGAGAATCGAGGAAACTGCGATTGCGGCAACGGAGCTGGCCGTTGCAATCACCACACTTTCCGCAAGCAATTGGCGCACAATTCGCCATCGGCTCGCGCCCAGTGACATTCGTACCGCCAATTCCTTGCGCCTCATCGCGCCCCGCGCGAAAAGCAACCCGCCCGCATTTGTGCACGCGATCAGTAATACCAGGCCCGCTGCCAGAAACAGCATCAACAGCTCTGTGCGGTAGTGTTTGACGAGCAATTGCGAATACGGAATCACCACGACCTGGCTGGTGCTTCCATGTCTCGTTCCAAATTGTTTAGTTTGCTGCCGTCGCAAGTCCTCCATCTCTACGCGCGCCTGCGGCAGCGTCACCCCAGCGCGCAGCCTGGCGACCACTTGAGAGGCCATGTTCGACGGCAAGCTAATTTGCTCGCCTGGCGCAAGGCCCAGCCCGATCGAGTCATGCGGCATCGGTACCCATAAGGACGTATTTCCAGGAATCGCAAATCCAGGCGGCATGACTCCGGTGACCGCGTACGACTCGCCGTTGATTCGGATCGTTTTGCCGAGCGAATCCCTGCTTGCGCCAAAATTCTGCTGCCAAAAGGCATAGCCGAGAATCGCAACATGATCGCTTCCAGGAATCGTATCGTGTGCTCCAAAAACGGAGCCTGTAATTGGCTCAACGCCAAACACCGCAAAGTAGTCGGGCGAGACCTCCGCGATCTGCGCTCTGATGACGGTACCGTTAGCGACCAAATTCGCTCCGCCCGACGAGTAGACCGCAATGTGCTCAAATGTACGATTGCTATTCCAAAAGTCGAATTCGTTATGCTCCGCACCCGGCAGAAGAACCACACGTTCGGAATCGACGAAGGGAAGTGGCCGCAAAAGCACCGCATCGAGCACGCTAAACATCGCTGTCGTCACGCTGATGCCGAGCACGAGCGTAGCGATCAGCATCAGGCTGGCTTGCGGTTTGCGCGCCATCACTCGCAGCGCAAACCCGAGATCGGAAATCCATCCCCTCATGTTTACCCTCCCAGGTCTTGTGTCATGCCCTGACCCCGATCGTGCGGCGCGCGCACCAACTCTACTCTATCTATCGTTTAGGTTGCATTCGAATTCCATATATGCTATAATCAGCACTAATCGTCGCGGTTATCTGCGGCGCCGATCCGGTCAGCGGAGGCGCTTTCCCCTCACGCGGTCTGATCGTTCGCGGTTCAAGTATCGTTGAAAGCTGGAAGCCAAGAATGCGGGCAATAAAGCGTTCTCAAAATGACCAAAACATGTACAAAACGTGTCCCGGAAACCTGTAAACCCTTTAGAATCCGCACTTAGCTAAAAACAGGGGGGTGGGGGGTAGGACACTTAAATTGCTAGGATTCCCGAAATGGGAAAGTTCACTCGACTCCGGCGGGCTTAGCCGCACTTTTACGAGCCAAGCTTGGGGCGACAGCTTCTGGATGGGGTCGCAAACCAGGCCTTGAACGGCCAATTGCGCGCAGCCGGTTTCTTTGGTGAAAACATAGGCGGGATTTGAGGCGACCAGCGCGTGGGCAGCGTCGGGATCGATCGGGAAATCGGGGAGCGTGCGGCGCAAATAATATTCGAGGCCGTAGTGCCAGGAGAGTGTGAGTCCGGAATTGTAAATCGTTTCGGATGGCAAGCCTGCGGCGATTGCTACGTGAGCGGTGGGGCGCGCGGAAAGCGAAAGATCGATTGTTGGAATCAATTTCCAATTCGCGGCTTCGAGAAGTCCCGCGAGAAGCACGGCATTCAGAAGGAGCGCGCCGGCGATGCGCTTGCTCCAGCCGAGCGCGGCGATCATGATTCCGCCGGAGGCCGCGGCGACGATCCACCATCGCCAGAGATTTGGTTCGGCGAGCGGCGAATTTGCTGGAAGGCGATCGATCGCGATGATGCCTGCGATTACGAGGATTAGCCACGATGCGCCGAGGAGAGCGCAGGTCCATCGCGCGATCTTGTCGTGATCGCGAATTAATTTCGCGGCGGAATCCGCGAGAATTAAAATCATCGGCGGAATCGCCGGCAAAATATATCCGGGCAATTTCGATTTCGAAATGCTGAAAAATAAAAACACGAATACGATCCAGCAGCCGAAATAAATTCCCGGACGTTCTTTCCAATCGCCCTCGGCGATTGCGGAACGCGCGCTCGCGAAAGGTGGCGACACCGAGCGGCGTCCACGGAAGCAACGCAGCGATCAACACGGGAACGTAAAACCAAAACGGTTGCGTGTGATGGAAAACGGGACTCGTGAAACGCTCAACATTGTGCATCACGAAAAACGTGTGGAGAAAATCGGGATTGCGCGCCGAACACAACGCGTACCACGGAACTGCAGTCACTAGAAATACAGCAACAGCCGCGGGATGCGCCATTCGCAGCGCGCGTTTTATATGGCCGGTGACGAGGCCCCACAAAAGCGCGGCTCCTCCGGCGATCAGAATTGCTGCGGGACCTTTCGCGAGCGTGGCAAGGCCGATAAAGAATCCGAAACCGACGCAATGAAGAATGCGCGGTTTGGAGGTGACAACAATTTCGGCGCCAAGCGCCATTGCGGCGGCGAGCATCGCGGCGAACGTCATGTCTGGAGTTGCGGCGTGGCCGAATCCGATGATGCCGATCGTTGTCGGCATCAGAAGTAAAACGAGCACAGTGGTAGCGGCGCTATAGAAACGCCACGCGATCCAGCACATCGCGGCGGCGGCAAGAATCGCGGCGAGCGCGGAAGGGAATCGCGCGGCGTAATCATTTTCGCCGAGCACTCGGAAAGAAACGGCAGCTTCCCAGTAGTAGAGGATTGGTTTCTCGAACCACGGTTTGCCGTCGAGGCGCGGCGTGACCCAGTCGTTCGTCTCGGCCATGTTGCGAGCGATGGAGGCGTAGCGCGGCTCGTCGGGGCCGGTGAGTCCAAGCGCGCCTAACTTGCTGACATATCCGGCGTAGCTGGTGGCAAGGAGAACGAGCAAAAGCCAAAGGGAAACGGGCGTTCTGCGTGAAGGGGCGAGCGGGCGAGTTTGAGCTGGGGTCGCCAACGTGTGGAGATTACACCACGTGTTTGATGCGCGAGCGGATAATTTCGACAACATTTGTGGCGCGGGCTGGCTCTCGCGGCTCCGGTTCTGCATAATTGGGCGCGATGAAGCGCATCCGCCAGTGGCTCGAGTACTGCATTCTTTGGCTGATGCTGAAATTTCTTGGAGTGCTGCCGCGCAGAGTGGCGCGATTTCTGGGCGCGGCGGTGGCGTGGATTTTTTTCGCGCTGCTGCCGAAGATGCGGCGCACAGCGAATTTTAATTTGCAACTCGCGTTTCCGGAGTGGAGCGACGAGCAACGCAAGCGCGTGATTCGCGGAATGGTGCGGCAGATTGGCTGGCTGTGCGCGGAGTTTTCACAATTTCCGAAATACAAACGGCACGGAATTGAAAAAGTTGTTGTGCTGGATGGAAACGAAAATTTCCTTGAGGGACAGCGGCGGGGAAAAGGCGTTTTATTTTTGACGGGGCATTTCAGCGCGTGGGAACTCGCTCCATTTGCGCATTCGCTTTACGGATATCCGCTGCATTTTCTGGTTCGCGCAATTGATAATCCTCGCGTGAATGAACTTGTGTCGCGTTATCGTTCTCTCTCTGGAAATGTTGCGATCGAGAAAAATGAATCGGCGCGCGCGATTTTGCGCGTGATGCGCGATGCGGGCACGGTGGGAATTCTGATGGATCAGAACACGATGCCGGAAGAAAGTGTGTTCGTGGATTTCTTTGGGATTCCAGCATCGACGACGAGCGGATTCGCGCGGTTGGCTTTGCGTACCGATGCAGCGGTCGTTCCCGTGTATGTTTTTTGGAGTGCTGAGGAGCAGAAGTATCATTTGCGGTTTGAGCCGCCGCTGGAGCTGACTCGTAGCGGCGATAATGAGCGCGACATTCTAGAGAATACCGCGCAGTTTAATCAGATGATCGAGGGAATTATCCGGCAGAATCCGGATGGATGGATTTGGGTGCATCAACGGTGGCGCGTTCGTCCACCCGGCGAGAAGCCGATTTATCCGTGGTGAAAGTGGCGCGGGCAAGTTCACATAGATGAAAAAGGCGTACGGCGATCCTTCGGCTATCCTGATCGGATAGCTCTCAGGATGACGAGGTGATGATCGGATGACGCACACTGCGAAGGAAGTTGCGGAATATATCGGCGCGAAATTAGAAGGTGATGCGAATCAGCGGATCGTTGCGTGCGCTAGCGCGGAATTGGCGGGCGCGGACGACGTGATATTTGTGGAGTCGGAGAAACATGCGGAGGCGGCGCAGAAATCGCGGGCGCGATGCGTGATTGCCGGCGCTGGATTGAACTTTGCGGGCAAGGTTGTGTTGCGCGCGGAGAAGCCAAAGTTGGCATTTGCGCGCGCGGCGATGTTGCTGCATCCGGCTCCGCCGATTGCGCAGGGAATTCATCCTTCGGCGAGTATTGCGGCGACGGCGAAGCTTGGCGATGCAGTTGCGGTAGGGCCATTCGCGGTAATCGAAGATGGGGCGGAGATTGGTGCGCGCAGCGAAATCGGTCCATACGCATTTGTGGGGCGAGGCGTGAAAGTTGGAATGGAAGCGCGATTACATCCGCGCGTGACTTTATATGCTGGCACGCGAATCGGGGCTCGCGCGCTGATTCATTCGGGAGTGGTGATTGGCGCTGACGGATTTCGGATTGGTGCGCGACGAAGGCGGATACATCAAGTTCCCGCAGATTGGCACGGTGGAAATCGGGGATGACGTGGAAATCGGAGCGAACTCCACAATTGATCGCGGAGCGCTGGGTGCGACGAAGATTGGAAATGGCGTGAAGCTGGATAACTTGGTTCACATCGCGCACAACGTCCAAATCGGTGAAAACACTGCGATATCGGCACAAACTGGAATTGCGGGCTCAACGATCGTAGGAAAGGATTGCATCATCGGCGGGCAAGTCGGTATGGGTGATCACTGCCGGCTGGAAGATGGCTCGATATTGGGTTCCAAGTGCGGAATTTTGCCGAACAAGATTATCAGGGGCGGGGTTCCCGTATGGGGAATTCCTGCCAAGCCGCTGCCGAAATTTAAGGAAATAAATTTCTACTACGACCGTTTACCGGAGCTCGCGGACAGAATTAAGGCGCTGGAAGCGGCAGCGGCGCAGAAATAACGCGAATTTCACACTGTTGACCAGATTGAATCATAGGGCGTTAGTGCATTGACCCGCTGTGCGAACTCATAGATAATAAAGCGGATGAGCGGCTTCACCAGCCGCGTCGCTGGGGGAATTAAAGCGACGACAATTCGGAAGCCACGGGTGTACTTATTGGACGTGACGAAACGTTACGCGTCTGGCGAGGTTTGCATCTAAGCTGACTAATGGCAAGCGGAACCAGAATCGGGTGGGAAAACACGGCGGGCTATGCCCCAGCATCCGCACGCCCGGAGGTTGCTCCGGCAGAGGCTCCCAATACGGCAAGCCTGCAGGAGCGGCTGGCGCAGGCAGTGGAGCGCGGCGCGCAGCATTTGCTCTCGCTGCAGGCGCAGGATGGATACTGGGTAGGGGAGCTGGAAGCGGATACCACCCTCGAATCGGATTACATCTACTACCTAAATGTGCTTGGCAGGGCAGAACCACGACGAATTGCGAAGCTGGCGAATTATGTGCGTCAGCGGCAATTGGAAGATGGCGGCTGGAATATTTTTGTTGGCGGGCCTTCGGAATTAAACGCAACCGTGAAGGCGTATTTTGCGCTGCGGCTGGCGGGCGATGCGGCCGATGCTCCGCACATGCTGGCTGCGCGAGACAGAGCGCAGGCGCTGGGCGGTTTGGAAGCGACGAATTCCTACACGCGATTTTATTTTGCGCTGGTTGGCGCGCTGGGATGGGAAATGGCGCCGGCGGTGCCTCCGGAATTGTTGCTGCTGCCGAACTGGTTTTACTTCAACATTTACGAAATGTCTTCGTGGACGCGCGGGATTGTGATTCCGCTGGCGATTTTGTACGCGATTGAAACCGCGATGGACTTTGCCGGTGCAGGTGAGCGTGCAGGAACTTTTCGCGAAGCCGGGAAGCGCGGCGACGGCATTCGATTGGGATCCGCAATTATTTTCGTGGCGGAATTTATTTTTGACATTCGATCGCGCATACAAAATTTACGACCGGCTGCCGTGGAAGCCGTTGCGCGGCCGCGCCATCGCGCAGGCGCAGAAGTGGATGATCGAACATCTGGATCGCAGCGAAGGGCTTGGCGCGATTTATCCGGCGATGATGAACGCGATTTTCGCGCTGGTGGCATCGGGGCACGAACCGGATTCGCGATTACTTCGCGCGAAATCGCGGAGCTTGCGAAATTTGAAATCGAAGAAGACGACACGATTCGCGTGCAGCCGTGCATTTCTCCGGTGTGGGACACGTGCATCGCGATGGTGGCGCTGGAAGAAGCGGGATTGCCCGCGAATCATCCGGCGCTGGTGAAGGCCGCTTCGTGGCTTCTGGACAAACAGATATTGGGGCCCGGCGATTGGCAGATGAAGAATCGCGATGCGGAGCCGGGTGGATGGGCGTTTGAATTCCGGAACGATTGGAATCCGGACGTGGACGACACAGCGTTTGTGCTGATGGCGCTGCAGCGCGTGGATTTTCCCGACAAGGCGCGGATGGATAAGGCGATTCGTCTGGGAATTCAGTGGTTGCTGAGCATGCAGTGCCATGACGGCGGCTGGGGTGCGTTTGATCGCGACAACGACAAGCACATGCTGACGCGGGTGCCCTTTGCGGATCACAACGCAATGATCGATCCGGCGACGGCGGACGTGACGGCGCGGGTGATCGAATGTCTGGGACGATATGGCTGGCGCGGCGAACATCCGACAATCCAGCGCGCGGAAGAATTTTTGAAGGGTGACCAGAGGCCGGATGGTTCGTGGTTTGGGCGCTGGGGAGTGAACTACATTTACGGAACCGGCGGGGTGCTGCGTGCGCTGGAAGCGGTGGGCTTGGCGGCGCGGGATTATGCGCAGCGCGCGGCGGGCTGGTTGCGCGATGTGCAGAATACGGATGGCGGCTACGGCGAATCGATCGCGTCTTATAACAACGAATCGCTGAAGGCGAAGTCAGAAAGCACTGCATCGCAAACCGCGTGGGGATTGATCGGATTGCTGGCGGCGAGCGAATGCAAAGATGCTGGCGAGAGCAAGGATTTGAGCATCAATCGCGCGGTGGAATTTTTGTTGCAGGATCAGCAGCCGAACGGATCGTGGGAAGAAGCTCCGTTTACCGGCACGGGCTTTCCAAAAGTTTTCTATCTGAAATATCACTTGTACCGGGATTATTTTCCGGTGTACGCGCTGGCTCGCTGCCGAAATTTGGCTGGAAGGCCGGAGCGAATATCACGCGGTGGAATATCAACCAACGGAATTCCGCCACCGCAAACTGCCGAAAGAGCGCAGATTTTTTAATTAGTTTTTGATGGATTTGGAATTCGAACGAGACTGACTGGGGGATGAATGCGTTATCCGTTGAAGATGACAGCGAATTTGGCGAAGTACGTGGCCACCAAGCGTATCCAGCGCACGGAAAAATTTCCGATGGTGATGATGCTGGAGCCGCTGCACGCGTGCAATTTGACGTGCACGGGCTGCGGCCGCATCCGCGAGTACAAATCCACGATCAATGAAATATTGACGGTGGAAGAATGCGTTGCGGCGCTGGATGAATGCGGCGCGCCAGTGGTATCGATTTGCGGCGGCGAGCCTCTGATCTATCCGGAGATTGGAAGATTGACGAAGGAAATTCTGGATCGCGGGCGGCACATTATTTTGTGCACGAATGGAATGTTCATTCGCAAGCGGCTGCACGAGTTCAAGCCGACGTCGAGTTTCTTCTGGAACGTCCACTTGGACGGCATGGAGCGCACGCACGATCTGTGCGTGGAGCGCGACGGCGTATTTCGCGACGCGATCGAAGGAATCAAGGCAGCGAAAGCGGCGGGATTCCTGGTGTGCTCGAACACCACGATTTACAAGGAGACCGACCTCAACGAAATCGCGGAACTTTTCGCATACTGTGACGAACTTGGCGTGGACGGATACATGCTTTCGCCCGCGTACAACTACTCGGCGGTAATGACGAAAGAAATTTTCATGTCGAAGGAAGACGTGCGGGACAAGTTCCGCTCGGCGATGGAACTGTTGGGAAAGTACAACCTGATGGTGTCGCCGATTTATCTGGATTTCCTGAAGGGCGCACGCGAATTGGATTGCACGGCGTGGGGAACTCCTACGTTTAATCCTCGCGGGTGGAAGAGCCCTTGCTACCTGATCACCGACGGGCACCACGAGACGTACAAGAGCCTCGTCGAGAACACGGACTGGTCGAAGTACGGACCGGGCGCCGATCCACGCTGCACCGATTGCATGGTTCACGTGGGATTCGAAACCACTCCAGTGCTGGGCGCGAACAAAAAGATTGGCGATACATGGCAAATGCTGAAGTGGCAGATGAGCGGAAAAATGGGCGGGAAGCGATTCGTCGGAGAAAACGGCGGCTCGCATCACGATAGTTCCGGCGGCAGCGGCACGGGAAACGCCAGCAAACCGGCGATGCCGACTAGCAATTTCATTCCGGCGAGCCAGCTTGGCTCGAACGATCGAACACTCGGAGCGCAATGAACGTTTTAGTGACCGGCGCCACGGGCTTTTTAGGAAGCCATGTGGCGCGACAACTGAGCGCGCATGGGGAGCGCGTTCGGGTACTGGCTCGCGCGTCGAGCAACCGAACGGCTCTGGAGGGAACCGGCGCTGAAATTGTCGAGGGAGATCTGCGGAATCCGGCGTCGCTGGAAACGGCGATGTCGGGAGACAGCGAGTGTTTCATGTCGCGGCGGATTACCGGCTGTGGGCGCGCAATCCGGAGGAGATTTACGAATCGAATGTGACGGGACGCGAAATTTATTGGACGCGGCGCGGCGCGCGGGAGTGGAGCGATTTATTTATACGAGCACGGTGGCGACTGTGGCGGTGGATCGTCCAAGCCTGCCGAACGAAGCCACGGAATCGAAGCTGGAAGAAATGGTGGGGCATTACAAGCGTTCGAAGTGGCTTGCGGAGCGGGAAGTGTTGGATGCGGCGCGCGGCGGAATGCCAACAGTGATTGCGATGCCGACGACACCTGTTGGTCCGGGAGACTGGAAGCCGACTCCGACGGGGAAAATCATTTTGGATTTTTTGACGGGCAAGATGCCGGGATACGTGGATACGGGATTGAATTTTGTGGGAGTGGAAGACGCGGCTGCGGGACACTTGCTGGTTGCCGATAAGGGCAAGATCGGCGAACGATATTTGATTGGCGCGGAAAACTTAACTCTGAAACAGGTGTTGGATATCCTGGCGGGAATTAGCGGAAGAAAATCGCCGCGAATGAGAATTCCTCATGCGCTGGCGTTGATGGCGGCGTACGCGGATACGGCGATTTCAAAATTGCGCGGGCGCGAGCCGCAAATCCCCGTCGAGGGAGTGAAGATCGCGCAGCACAACATGTTTGTGGATTGTTCGCGCGCGCAGCGGGAGCTTGGATTTCAGCCGGGAGCGGTATCGGCGGCGCTGGAACGCGCGGTGCGGTGGTACGACGAGCACGGATATTTGAAGGGGCAGCCGGCGATGCGGATTTCGGCAGCGCAGGCTGCGTAGAGACGCGTGAAGATACTTCTCACATTCGCGGTAGACGCAGAATTCGGGCCGTGGCGGCAACGCCATAAGTTTGAAACGGTGAAGGCTGGGGATTTGACGCTGCACCGCACGCAAATTGGAGAGGCAGAAGTCAACGTGTTGATGACAGGAGTCGGCCCGCAGTTGGCGCGCGAAAACGTGTCGAAAGTTTTCGGCGGAGCATGCGTTCGAACGCCGTTTGCTGGATGTTTGCATCGCTGCCGGACTGGCTGGTGCGTTGCGCGGCGCGCAATCGGTGGGAGATGTGGTCGCGCCGAAGATGATTTGTTCGGACCGGCAGGAGCACGCAGGCGAATTTCCGGTGAGATTCAAGTCTGATCCCGAGCTGCTGGGAATTGCGGTGGCATGCGGCGCGAAAGCGGTTGAGCGTTGCCTGACTACGGGCAGGATTGTGCGGAGTTCGGCGGAGAAATCGAGTTTGGGTGCGGAAGCTGAAATTGTGGAAATGGAAAGCTACGAAGTGCTGAGCGAAGCGGGCGCGTGGGGCGCGCGGGGAATTGCGATTCGCGCGGTGAGTGACGAAGTGAATGAAACGCTGCCCATCGATTTCAGCAAAACGATTACGGAAGAAGGCGATGTGAGTTATTGGCGCGTGCTGCGCGAAGTGGCGAAGCACCCGGGCGCGATGCCGGGGCTGATTCGCTTTGGGCGAAACAGCCGCGACGCGGCGCGCAAGCTTGCGGAGTATCTAGATCGGTTTTTGCCGGCGATTGCGGAGAGCGCGGGCGCGCCGGGATTGGAATATGGGTCGGCGGTGTCGGCGAGATGAGCGCCCCCCACATGAACGAACGGACATCAGCGTTGCTGGATCGGTTGCCGACGGAAATGCGCGCGGCGGTGTATCGGCCCGGGTAGCGTGGTGGTGGAAGAAGTGCCGGTGCCGCAGATTGGCGAGGGCGAAGTTTTGATTCGCGTGGCAGCGTGCGGAATTTGCGGCACGGACATTAAGAAAATTCATCATGGATTTGTGAAGCCTCCGCAAATTTTGGGGCACGAGGTGGCGGGGACGGTGGTGGCGGTGGGGCGCGGAGTCACGCAATGGAAAGTGGGCGACCGCGTGGTGAGTTTTCATCACATCCCATGCGGGAATTGTTTTTATTGCGAGCAGAAACTATTTTCGCAGTGCGCTACGGATATAAGAAGAGTTGGGTTGACGGCTGGATTCGATCCGAATGGCGGCGGGTTCGCGCAATTTGTGCGGGCGATGCCGTGGATTGCCGAGCGCGGGATGGTGGCGATTCCGGACGATGTGAGTTTTGAGGAAGCGACGTTCATCGAGCCGGTGAATACATGTTTGAAGGCGGTGCGCAAGCGCGCGGGTTGCAACGGGCGAACAGTATTGGTGATTGGCGCGGGGCCAGTGGGATTACTATTAATGATGCTGGCGGCGCAGGCCGGAGCGGCTGACGTACGCTAGCGATCCAATGGCGGAGCGTCGCGAAACGCTGCTCGCAACTTGGTGCGCGTGAAATTTTTGATCCGGCGGCAGGCAACGTAGATGGAAAAGATGCGCGAACGAACGGACGGACGCGGAGCGGATGTGGTGCTGGTGGCGGTGCCGTTTCCGAAATTGGTGACTGAGGCGCTGGCGGCGGCGCGGCCGGGAGGACGAGTATTGTTGTTCGCGCAGAACGATCCGAAAATGAAATTGAATTTGCGGCGGCGGCGGTGGGGGTCGACGAAAAGGAAATTATCGGAAGCTATAGCGCAGACGTGGACATGCAGGAGGAATCGGCGCGGATTTGGTGTTTTTCGCGAAGCTGCCGGTGGCGCAATTGATAACGCACCGGTTTCCGCTTGGGAATTTCGATAAGGGCCTCGCGCTGGCGGCGAATCCTGACGGGAGAATTCGCTGAAGGTGATGATACTACCCTCATGAGTGCCACAACGATAGAAGCTGTAAACGGGATTAATGACGGCTGCCGTGCTGTACGGCAGCGAAGATTTGCGAATTGAGCAGATTGAAATTCCGAAGCTCGCTCCGGACGAAGTATTGGTGCGCGTAAAGGTGGCGTTGACGTGATGGCACGGATTTGAAAGTGTGGCGGCGCGGATATCACGCGAAAATGATTACGCCTCCTGCGGTATTCGGGCACGAATTGGCGGGAGACATAGTCGCGGTCGGCGACGAAGTAAAGGGATTGGAGTTGGGGATGCGTGTGGTGCCGGCGAATTCGGCTCCATGCGGCGCATGTTTTTTTTGCCGCAAAGGCCAGCCGAATCTTTGCGAAGATTTGCTTTTCAATAATGGCGCGTACGCGGAATTTATTCGGATTCCTGGGCGCATCGTGCGGCAGGAATCATGCTGGAAATTCCCGCGAAAGTTTCTTATACAGATGCGGCGCTGGTGGAGCCGCTGGCGTGCGTGCTGCGTGGGATTCATGAAACGGGCGTGCAGCTTGGCGACACCACCGTGGTGATCGGCTGCGGTCCGATCGGATTGCAATTCGTTCGGATGCTGACTGCGAAGGGCGCGCATGTGATTGCTGTGGCGAAGCGCGCGAGCCAGGTGGAAGCGGCGGTGCGAATGGGCGCGGAGTCCGCGATTGACGTGAGCAGGTTGCCGATCCGGTTGCGAGCGTTCGCGATGACACGGAAACGGCCGCGGAGTTGATGCGGTGATCGAAGCCGCGGGCGTGCCGCAAACGTGTCAGTGGGCTTTGCAAATGGTGCGGCACGGCGGGACGGTGCAATTTTTTGCGGGGTGCGCGCGAAACGTGAAAATGGAAATTGAGCCGGCGGAGCTGCACTATTCTGAAATCACGATCAAGTCGAGTTTTCATCACACGCCGCATTTTATGCGCGAAGCGCTGGCGGAAGATTGCGCGCGGAGAAATCTCGCGCAAGCGAATTTGTGACCGGCGAAACTCCGCTGCGTGATTTGCCGCTGCGTGTTTGAGCAGATGAAGAACCGCAACAGCCAGATGAAGACAGCCATTATTCCCTGAGAGTTTCGGCGGACGGTTGAAGCGCACAGGCAGGATGCCTGTGCCAACTATGCAGGCACCTCTGAACTCGGTATCGCGCGGACTGCCTTCGGATTGTTCCGGTGGCGGAGGCAGAACACTACACGCGGCGGCTGGCCACAGGACATTACGAAAATTTCAACGTTGTATCGTGGCTGCTGCCGAAACGCCTGCACCAACATTTCTACAATCTCTACGCGTATTGCCGCTGGGCCGACGATCTGGGCGACGAAGTTCCTGATCCGCAGCGCGCGCTGGAATTTTGAACTGGTGGGAAGAAGAACTGGCCTTGCTATGCGGGCAAGCCGGCGCATCCGGTGTTCGTGGCGCTGGCCGGAACAATTCGCGCCTGCGAAATTCCGATGGAGCCGTTCGCGGATTTGCTGGTGGCGTTTCGTCAGGACCAGACGGTGCATCGCTACGCGACGTGGGATGACATGATTGGATATTGCCGGTATTCGGCGAATCCAGTGGGGCGATTGGTGCTGTATTTGTGCGGCTACCGGGACGCGGAACGCCAGCGGCTTTCAGATGCGACGTGCACGGCACTGCAACTTGCGAATTTCTGGCAGGATGTTTCGCGCGATTTGAAAATTGGACGGATCTATATTCCGCTGGAGAATTTACACGAGCACGGATTGGAATTTGCGGATATTGAAGCGCGGAGATTCAGCGAGAAGTATGCATCGCTGATGAGGGATTTAGTTGCGCGGACGCGGGCGCTATTTGTTCAGGGGATGCCGCTCGCGGCGAGCGTTGCTGCGGACTTGCGAGTGGATATTGAAATGTTCAGCCGTGGCGGAATTGCGGTGCTGGACGCGATTGAACGCGCGAGCTACAACACATTGCAGAAGCGGCCATCCATTGGCAAGGCGCAGCAAGCGAAGTTGCTTGGGCGAGCGCTGCTTGGGCGGATGAAATCAGCGGGACCGGCAAGTGTGACGAAGGCGCCGGTAAAGCTAAAAATTCGACCGTGGTGGCTGATCGGGCGCGGCCCGCGACGCCTGAAGCTGTTGACGCGTCCTACGATGAATGCAAACGCGTAGCGCGCGAAGCGGCGAGCAATTTTTATTATGCGTTTTATTTATTGCCGGAGCCGAAGCGGCGAGCGCTGTGCGCACTCTATGCGTTCATGCGGTTGGTGGAAGTGCGATGCCGCGGACGAACCGGGCGATGTAGCGCAGCAAGCAGCGAGGGCTTTCGCGCTGGCGCGGGCTGATGGATGCGGCGTATGCAGGCGAAACTTCCGGCCACGCGATTCTTCCCGCGTTCGCGGATACATGTTCGCGGTATTCGATTCCGGCGCGTTATTTTCACGATTTGATTTCCGGCGCGGAAATGGATTTGACGGAACCTTCGTATGCAACGTTTGACCGCCTGCGGGAGTATTGTTATCGCGTCGCCGGCACCGTAGGGCTGACGTGCATTCACGTTTTCGGATTTCGCGATCCGCGCGCGCCGGATGTGGCCGAGCGGCTGGGCATCGCATTTCAATTGACAAATATTTTGCGCGATTTGCGAGCCGATTACGAAATGGGCCGCGTGTATTTGCCTCAGGAAGATTTGGAAAGATTTGGCGTGCGCGAAGCGGAGCTTGCCGGTCCGGTCTCGGCGCGAATTGTGGAGTTGATGGAATTTGAAGCGGAACGCGCGTGGAGATTTTACGAAGAAGGCGCGGAAATTGTTGGACTGGTGGAACGAGATAGCCGCGGAGCGCTTTTTGCGCTGGCGCGAACGTACAGCAGTTTGTTGGCGGCGATTGAAACGCGCGGCTTTGACGTGTTTAGTTCACGCGTGCGGTTGAAGACGTCGGAAAAGTTCGGAATTCTGGTGCGGGCGCAGCTTGGCGCGTGGTCGGAGGCGATGTCCTCGAAAAGCGTGATCGTGATCGGCGGCGGACTGGCAGGGCTATCCGCGGCCGTCGCGCTGGCTGAAGCGGGATACCGGATTACATTGTTGGAAAAGCGGCCGTTCCTGGGCGGACGCGCGACATCGTACGTACTGCCCAGCGGCGATCACGTTGACAATTGTCAGCACCTTACGCTGGGCTGCTGCACGAATCTGGACGATTTTTACAAGCGTGCCGGCGCAGGCGGAAAAATGTTTTTATGATCGACTGATATTTTCTTCGCCGGATGGCCAGCGCGGCGAAATGCACGGATCCTGGCTGCCCGCGCCACTGCATCTTTCTTCTTCGTTCGCAACATTTCCCCTGTTGAACTGGGCAGATAAGCGCGCGATCGGGAGTTTGTTCCTACAATTATTCGCAGTGGCGGGCGGCCTGCGGATCTTGTGACGGCCGGCGCGGTGCGGCCTTCGATGCTGGAATGGTTGCGCGAGCACAGACAAACCGAAGCAGGCGATTCGCCGATTTTGGGGAGTGGTTCTGATCAGTGCGCTGGACGAATTGTTGGAACGCACGGACGCGCAATATGCCGTGGATGTATTTTGGAAAGTGTTTCTGGCGAATCGCGCGGGATATCGTATCGGAATGCCGGACAGTGCCGCTGGCGGATTTATACGATGGATGCAAGGACAACTTGATCAGCCGCGGCGGCGAAGTGCGTTTGCGCGCGCCGATTCGCGGACTGGAAATTGAGGGCGGAGCGAATCATGGAGTCGCGTTTGAATCGGGCGAGGTATTGCGTGCGGATTATTTACGTCGCGGCAGTGCCGCAAAATGCGTTGCTGGAATTGTTGCCCGCGGAAGTGACGGCGAGCATCCGGTGTTTGAGAACTTGAAACAGTTGAAGACGTCCCCGATTACGGGCGTGCATCTTTGGTTCGATCGTGTCGTGATGAATGAGCCGTTTCTGACACTGGTCGACACGACTACACAGTGGATTTTCAACAAGAACGTGCTTTACGGCGGAGATTCGAGCGGCGGGACGCGAATGCAGCGAGCGGACAATATTTGCAGCTGGTAATCAGCGCGAGCTACGATTTAGTGCAGCAAGCGCGGCAGGAAATTATTCGATCTGTGTTTGCAGGAAGTTCGCGGCGATTCCGGCAGCGCGTGAAGCGCAACTGATGAAGGCGACGGTGATTAAGGAAACCGCGGCGACATTTTCACCCGAGCCGGGATGCGATCGGTGGCGGCCGGCGGCGACGAGTCCGGTGCGAGGATTATTTTTGGCGGGCGATTGGACTGCGACTGGATGGCCGGCGACGATGAAGGCGCGGTCCGCAGCGGATTTCGCGGCGGAAGCGCTCAGGCGGGGGGATGGCCAACCGCAGAAACTGGTGCGGCCTGATCTGCCGCTGGAAGGAATCACAAAATTGATCGCGCGCAATCGTGAAAACGCGCGAAATAAAAATCGCTCGCGGATTTTGTGAAAAGACTATTTCTTTCTGCGAATAAACCGTATGTGGGCTTCCTGCAGCGTCATTTCGTCGCAACGCCTGGTCGAGTTCTTGAATACTCAGCGGCATGCTGCTCGCGAAAATTCGTCGTAACTCTTCCTGAGATTCCCACGTGTCGAGCGTGTAAAACCAGCGCGCGCGGTCGCAATCGCGTGAAAGGCGCGTGTCGCGATACGTGTTCTAGATTGTCGAAATAGGCGCGCCCAGTCGCCATCGGTGCCGTACACACGCGCAAATTCGTTTTCAAATCCGGGCTTGACTTTGAACTCCCAAAGGGATCACAAACATGAAAGTCACGCAGCCTCCATCGCGCGGTTTTCCCTGGGCAAGGTTTTCTGCAATTTGAAAAAGTTCGCGGACGGAGTTGTAGCTAGTTCCCTTTCTTGATGTGAAATTTTCCGCACCGCTGCGCTTGCGCACCGTTTTTCAAGGCATGACATGAATCGGATAATCCGCAAGCCGCTCACCGGAGGACGGATTGTCCCGCAAGTATAAGTAGCACGGCTACCAACACGATTCCGAAAAGCCCGCGAAGCGGGAGCGCCCCGATGCGCCGCGCGGCCCGCGTCCCAAGTGGTATCCGCTCGCGCACACCGCGAATGGTGGACTCGGCGATGCGCGCGCGATGTTCCAGCTGCGGCACCGTGATCAAGGTGGGATTCGATCCCGAGCGCCACGTGTCCGAAATGCGGCTGCGAGCTGCACTGCTGCAAGCAGTGCGTGCATTTTGATACCGGCGCGCAGTTTGAGTGTACGCAGCCGATTCCGGAACGCATCGCGAAGAAAGATGCGCGCAACGATTGCGCTTTTTACGAGTGTCGCGTCTACGGTGGAAAAAGACACCGCGCCGGTAGCGGTCGCGCCACAACAAAGCGGCACAACGCGAAGTGAGTCGCCGCCTGCTCCTCGCACCGACCTGACGCTCGCCGAAGCATTCGACGAACTGTTCAAGAAATAAACTCCCCGCATCCGTGAGTTTGTAAACATTTATTTCCAGCGGAATTTTGTGATTTGTGAAATAGCGTTCCCTTGAAGTTTTGGTGCGTCCGCAATTTTTTCCAGCGCAGGATAGTGCTCGCGCAGCGGTTCCGGAACCTTCAGTTGTCTCCCGTTCAATATGCTGATGAGCTGCAGCGCGTTCACCGCGCCTTTTCCGAGATAGTGATTGTTCGTGATAGACATAAGTGGAGCGGCTGTGCTCAGAAACGTGTTTTACGCGCGCGGCCCCGACGGCGCGAGTTCCTCTTCCCTGAATAGAGATAGTTGTAGCGTTCCTCGGGTGGTGATTGCTGGATCGCCCCATGAACCACGTGTCATAGCGGCGCCCATGTAGACGCACGTAACCGATGGGACTCGTCGTACGTTCCGTCGGCTTCATCGAGCGGCCAATTACCGGCTGATCGATATTGCAAAAGCCCACGCCGCGGGCGCGCGCAACATCGCGAAGCATCTTCTTTTGGCCCGAAGTAGCGTGGCGCACCTCGCAAGACAAGCGAGTAATCGCCAAACCGATCGATCAGTGTTTTCAGATACGCGGTGTTGTCGGGAGTGTTGTGAAACGAAAAAGGGAATTGCATCGAGTAATACGGTAAGTTTTCCTGCTTGAACAAGGGGTTCAAATTCTGTGCGCACGATGCGTTCATCCTCCGCGTTTCCGCCGCCCTCGTGGGTGAATCGCTGCCAAAGTTTTGCGGTGAATTGAAATTGTGGATTTGCCGCGACGCGCCCAGTCGATTGCTCGGCGTAGTCCGGGCGCAGCGGCTGGTAAAACGACGTGTTGATTTCAATTGTGTCGAAAAATTGCGCATATATTCGGGCTTCGTTAAATCGCGCCCGGGGGTGCGCCGGATAAACTACGCCGTGCCAATCGTCGTACGACCATCCTGCAGGCCCAACGCGGATCTCGCCAGCTTCATGGTGCGGAGCGTGTTGCTCCTTCTGCTTCGGCCGGCGCGCCTGTTTGACGGAAATGGGATCGGTGGGCATCGTCAATTGGCGCGGGCTTGCGCGCGGATGCAAGCTCTTCGCGCATTCAAATTCAGCCAAGTCGCGCGCTCGCGAAGTGTCAAACCGGTTCATCATGCATCTGAGTGTCTGCCACGCGCGATTGTAGGCGCGCACACGGCTTGGTATTCTGAAATTGTTGCGACTGAATTGAGAAAGTTTCCGAACCAACGGCTCGCGGCAGCATCTAACAGTTGTGAGACAGGTGCCGACATGAAATTTCTAAAGAGCTATAAGAATGTGGAAGCGCACGAAGCCGTAGAGGAATTGTGCGCGCCACATATCCTCAAGCTGGAAAAACTCTTGAAGAGTTATCACCCCGATTTAGTCCAACTGCACGGGATATTCGAGCAGCACGACAAGAAGCCAGAGTTTGACACATCGCTAACTCTAAGCCTTCCGACAGGCACGCTGCATTGCGCCGCCGAGGAAGCCGACCTCCGCAAGAGTCTGAAATTGGCATTCGCGGAACTCGAAGGTCAGGTGAAGAAACACCAGGCCCGCCTTCGTCACGATCACGAGTGGAAACGCAAACGCCCTCGCGAATGCTGCCGCATGAAGCCGCGCGCAGCGTTTAAACTTCGCGATTGATTTCAGCGAATCGCATGCGCGCGATGCTTACTTGATGGTGTGCCTGCGAGTTGCGGCATCGCGCTGCGCCGCTAGAATCGTGTGACCTCAGGGGCGTAGCTCAGTGGTAGAGCAGTGGCCTTTTAAGCCAAAGGTCGTGGGTTCGATCCCCACCGCCCCTACCAATTCCCCCAAAATCAAACCGTCCAGTTCGCCCCACTCGCCCGTTGTGGCGGTGTACGCTCTGTCACGCGAATCTAGCGCACCATCTGGTCTAGCTTGTTCACATCCAGCCCGGCTTGCTGATAGTGCTTCCGGCAAAGTTGCAGCAGGCTAAACCCATCTTCGTAAGCAGCAAATTGACCAGCCACCGGTTTATCCAGATAAATTAAGCCTCCCCCAACAACGAAGAGCGTCACCATCGGTTCGGGCGAGTCGTCGGTGATTACCAACGTATGAGCTTCGCCCGCGGGCTCGTAGATAAATGTCCCCGGTTTCGCAACCCAGTCATGTTCGAGATATCGCCAAAAACCTCGCATCGTATATCCGTGAACCGTGCCGACATGGTAGTGAGTCCCAATTCTGGATCCGGGGAGGCCTTTGAGCACGACGCTGAATCCTCCTGACGTCACGTTGAAGTGGCAAGGTTGGAACCAGACACCGTCTGCGTAGGGAACCCGAAAGCCGTTCATTCTCTAGATCTGTGTTGACAATGAAATGGTCCCGGCTTCGTTGGTTTTGCGCGAGGCCATCGTCAAAACTGGAAAACGCCACGATTGGCATAATTTCCCTCCCAGGGTCGAACCGGTTTTGGATTCGAATTTGTGGTTTCAGATCGTTGCGAATTGGAGGGATCTTACATGCAGTCTGGATTCGGGTATAGCACAGATTTCATATGCGGACTCTCAACACGGAACAGCCGCTTGAGTCGGCCTCCTTCGGCCAACTCAAGCGGCTGAATTTCACACTAGCTGGCCATGCCTCGTAGATTGAAATCACTGCACGGTAAAGCGCGCGCCGCCCCTTATTTCGGCTGCGGAACGATCCGCAGATACGGCTTCGGCGATTTCCATCCGCCCGGATATTTCTGCTTGGCTTCTTCGTCCGTCACCGACGGCAAAATAATCACGTCCTCGCCGTGCTTCCAGTTCACTGGCGTGGCTACTTTGTGCTTCGCGGTGAGCTGCATCGAATCAACCACGCGCAGCACTTCATCGAAGTTGCGGCCGGTGCTCATCGGATAGCGCGAGCATCAATTTAATTTTCTTGTCCGGACCGACCACGAACACGGTGCGCACGGTGGCATTCGTTGCGGCGGTGCGGCCTTCGGAAGTATTTCCCGCGTCGGCAGGCAGCATGTCGTAGAGTTTGGCAATCTTCGAGTTCGGGATCGCCGATCATGGGGTAGTTGCACTTTGTGGCCCTGCGTCTCTTCGATGTCTGCGGCCCACTTGCCGTGACTCGTCACCGGGTCCACGCTCAGCCCGATGATTTTGCAATTGCGTTTCGCGAATTCCGGCTGCAGTCCGGCCATGTAGCCCAGTTCGGTGGTGCATACCGGCGTGAAATCCTTGGGATGCGAAAACAAAATCGCCCAGCCGTCGCCGATCCATTCGTGAAAATTGATCGTGCCCTGCGAAGTTTCGGCGGTGAAATTCGGTGCTTCGTCATTAATGCGCAACATGAAATGCCTCCAAACGGACGAGCCGCACGCGGGCTCTCATATTTCGAATTTTTGCTTGAGCGCTCCCGCTCAAGTCCGACATTACTTCAGTCAGCGCATTCTAGGTACAAAATGCGAAGTCCGCAAACCAGTCCGCGGCCTTTGTCTGATATTTATACGAGAAATGCGTGGAGCTCTGAGATGTATCAGCAACCAGATTCGAGGTATTTGTAGCGGCCGAAACGGTAAGCGCGATTTATCGCGCCTTGTCATCCCCGTTCGCGCCAGCGCGAACAGATGCGCCGCTCCCATCACTTGCGTCGGCAGATGCCGGTGCCGGCACAATAATTGGCCCGTGAGCAGAGGTTAGGGCCTTCGTTGCGTCAGCTCCATCGGACGATGGCCCAGCGGTTGACGTCAGCAACCTATTCAGCACCGGAATATTGGCTCGCTGCGTCTCGACGAAGTCCACACCGTCTGCCGTCAACGTGAAATCTGAGTTATCCGCACGCGTGATGTAGCCCTTATTTCGCAGATACCACGCCGTGAATTCCAGATAATCGCGCGGGAATCCCATCCGCCGTTCGATATCAAGGAGCGAAACTTCCGGGGTCGTAGGGGCTTGTGCGCCGTTTGAAATAAAGCACCGCCAGCACCGCCAGCCGCCGGTTTAACTCGCCCTCCATATTGTCCATAAAATCGATCGAAGTGGAGAGCGGAACCACGGGGCGACGCTTCTCCATTCCGAGTCGCATCGTATTCCGCGCGCCGCTCGGGATTGGACAAAACGTCGTAGGCTTCCTTCAGCAGAAAGAACTTTTCAGCATCGCCCGTATCCGGATTATCCGGGTGTAGCCGCACCGCCAGAAATCGATAGACGCGGTGGATCGTGTCTGGCTCGGCATTCGGGCTAATTTGCAAAAACTCGTAGTAATCCGGCGTTTCCACTGTGTTCTCCACGGACAAGCATATTCTCTTAATACATAAGATACCGTGGAGTTCCTCACACGTAAACGTAATCGGCGTTTCCGGGGTTAACTGACGCGTGCAAGTCTCCGCAGCTCCGGAACGAAAACCCGCGCGTCCTACGGCAGGCCGCCATATTCCGCAATCAGTCGAATCGCCGGCTCGCTCACAAAAACTTTCTTATGAAATTGCCGGCCCCACGAAATCGGCGTCACATTTCGATATTCGTGCATCGCGTCTTCGCCATAACCGGGATGCAATTGCTTCCGCAGGGAAGCCCGCGCATTCGGATCGGCTCCGCACTCGAGCAGCAGCCGAGCAAACGGAGCCTCTTGCGGTAATTCCATATAATTCATCCAGAAATTTGGTTGTGACACCACGGTCGCAAACAGCGCTGTATGGCCTCCGAATCCTTCACCGTCTACTTCTGCTTTCGCGTTCACATCCATTCCGCGATCGAGCAGCCACCTCGCGATTTCCATCTCGTTGTAGTCCACGCACATGTGCAGCAGCGTCGCTCCGCCAAGCGGCGTGCCATGCGTCGCAAGCACTTCCGTGTGGCAACCCAACTCGGGAGGATAAATTTCCGCAAAACTAAAAGTTCGCCGCAGCAGCCCAGTATCGCGATTCAGATGCTTCTCCAGCAGATCAATTCTTCCGCGGTGTACGGCCATCGTCGGAGTGTCTGGCAACTCCAACCCGTGTGCGACGTACATTTCAAGAATCGCGTGCTTGGCCGCCGGTTTGCGGCTGTCGGTTTCCAGCACCACATCTACTGGAGCGATTCGCTTCCCGTCCGCATCTCGCACCGTCGCGCCCAGTTCAAACATCAACGCCGTACCTTCCGGACTCAGCGTATACGCAGGCCCACCCAGCGCATCTTCCGGCAGGTGAGGAAGTTTCATCAGTGAATGCAGCATACGCGCTGTTCCGATTTTGCTCTGAAGAGTAGCTCTACCCAGAGCGTGCTCATGATCCTTCGCGCCCAGCCCGTGCAGCATTTCGATGATTCGATCGCGGCCCAGATTCGCCGCGTAAGACATCGGCGGACCCCAGTTGCTGTTCTTGCGGACGAGCGCATCTTCGTGCAACAGCTGTGGATGCTTCGTAACAATTTCACGCACAGCGTCCGCATCATCGCGCCAGATGGCGTCGATCAGTTTGCAAGCTAGCGCGAGCCGCGGCCAACTCGGAGCTTGATAGCTGCGCGCGAGCACAAGTTGCGCGTCGCTTAGTTTCGCTTTCGATGGATCAATTTCTTCGGGATGAAATCTCTTGAAATCTTCGATCGCAGCCGGATCGCTGCTTCGTATCTGGCGCAGCAAATCCTTTGCTTGATGTTTCAGTTGATCGAGATCAGGACGGACGGGAATCCAACGGTCAGGCATGACGAGCCTCCTTTAGTGTGCGCCCGCGTTCCGCTCGCGTCGGGCAAAAAGGAGGTTCGTGAGAACCGGTAGTTAAATGTAATCTCAGGTGGACTCAGTCCTGCCCGCGGACGGGTGGCGTCCTGCACGCCATCCACAGACTACCGCTCGCGGCAGCGGCAGGTCAACGGGAACCTCGCGACTCGCGCCGCGGTTTGTAAAATGAAGGCCACGCTCCGCCACCCGGCGAGCTGAAGGGACTGAATGATGAAAGTAATTTTGTTTGGCGCGTCAGGAATGGTGGGGCAGGGAGTCTTGCGCGAATGTCTACTCGATCCAGATGTGGAAGATGTGCTGGTCGTCAGTCGCACGCCGCTCGGCCAGCAGAACGCAAAGCTGCGTGAAATCGATCACAAAGATTTCTTCGATTTCACCGCCATCGAAAACGAGTTGCGAGGCTACGACGCCTGTTTCTTCTGCTTAGGTGTCACTTCTGCAGGCATGACCGAGGCGAGCTATCACCGAGTGACGTACGACATCGCGCTGGCTGCCGCGCAAACTTTGGCGAAGCTCAATCCCGCGATGACATTTATCTACGTCTCCGGATTGGGAACAGATAGCACTGAGAAGGGAAGAACAATGTGGGCGCGCGTAAAAGGCCAAACTGAAAACGCGCTCCTGCGACTGCCATTTAAGGCCGCTTACATGTTTCGCCCGGGATACATACAACCGCTTCACGGAATCAAATCAAAAACGAATTTGTACAGGGCGATGTATGCGATCGTCGCGCCAATCTACCCGCTGATCCGCGCACTCTTCCCCAAATTCGTCACCACAACGGAAGAGATTGGCCGAGCAATGCTTGAACTTGCAAAGAATGGGAATACAGATCGAATCCTGGAGTCGAAAGACATCCATCGTTCCGCGATGAAGTACCAGAATCAGCGGCCCCGGTAGCCTCGCGAATCGCGGCGCCTGCGATTTACGGAATTTGTCAGCTACCTTGCGCCCTCGGCCGCTTCACGTCCGTAGCCAGTCCCACCGATTCCATCGCGTAAATGAAATACCAGCCCACATCCGCCTGATACCAGCGCAATCCCAGCCGAGCCGAGCCCGCATGCGTGTGATGATTCCGGTGCCAGTTCTCGCCCCACGCCGCAAGTTGCAATGGCCCAAGCCACCAAACATTCTGGCTCGAATCTCGCTCGTCAGAGTGATCCAGATGCGTCAAGCTGTTCACGAAGCACTGCATGTGCAGCGAATACACCAGGCGAATCGCGCCGATCCAAAAGAATCCTTGCCATCCCCACAGCAACCCGATCGTGAGCGATAGGAAAAGTATCGGCCCTTCCGAGTAATTCCAAAACCGGTACAGCCCGCGCGTCAGTTCAGGACACCATTTCTGCTTGTCCGCAGGCGCCGATTGATACAGCCATCGCAAATGCGCCCACCAAAAGCCGCCCTGCTTCGGGCTCGAAATATCTTCCGGAGTGTCCGTCCGCGAATGGTGATGGCGATGATAAGCCACCCAGCTCGCCGGAGCGCCGCACCCATTGAAGATCGCCCAGAAAACCAGAAAGTGTTCCACGTACTTGTTCAGCTTCAGAGTTTTGTGCGCGAGCAGTCGGTGGTAGCCCACCGTCGTGCCCAATCCGCCTAGCGCCGCGAATAGCACAGTGATTCCCGCGATCTTCAAGCTCGGCAGCGGATAGAGAATCAATCCCGTGACCATCAGCACGTGGATCAGCACCAGATAAAACAAAATCATGCTTTTGCCGGGCGCCGGCTTCCAGAATGGCACATGCCACGGCCGAAACTGCTCAATCAACGCTTCACTCATTACGGGTTCGTTCATTTTTACCCTTAACGCTTCCTTTGAATTGAACTGCGTCTTGAATACAAACTTCCGGCTGCGACTCTCATAATTTCGACTTTTGTTTCTTCGCTGGAATCGTTTTGAACTTGCTCCAGCGTTTCACTGCACTCTTACGCTCGTGCAGGTGCAATTGTTTTTCAATGCCGGATGCTTCGCTGTACCGATGCATCGGCGCAACTGATCCATTCGCCTGGGACGGGCGGTTAGATGTCTCACCGATAGTTTGGGGTATGAGCGCCCGAAAATGAAGTGGGTCTCGCAAATTTTGTAGTTCCCGATAATAGTAAAGCGGCGTCGGCTGTTTACCGCCGAACTGCAGGTTTTTCAGAAACTCCAGCTCGTCGGCTGACGCATCTCCACTCAACGAAGGATCTCGCACGAATTTTTTGAACCCGGGTTCTTCCTCCAAAGCTGGAATTCCGTCGCGCTCCACAAATTCAAACCTGCGCGGTTTCTCCAAAGCCAGCCCCGGATTCAGCGCAATCTCGATCGTAAATGTTGTGAGGTCGATATCCCACGTTGCGATCAGCGGATCCAGAAACTCGCCGCACTGCCTAGCGGTGATGTTAAAGACGTCCGCTTCCAGAAATTGCAGCACGCTCGCGCGTTTCAGCTCGTAGGTCGTCGTGTTCTTTCGTGCTGCCACGTGAAGCGAGTGCTGGCTTTCCAGTTCTTCTTTCGCTGCGTGCTTCGCCACGTCCAGAATTTTTTGTGTAACCAGGCGTTCCAGCTCCCCGAATGGCTGTCTCTCGAAAATTGTGCGCAACTCTTTTACCTTGTCGGGCGCGCATTTGCCAAGAACCAACTCGCGTGTTTCTTTAAAAAGTGGTCTGGGAGGAGTTTCTAGATCGCGCTTCAAATCTTCTTTGCGCTGCTCGTCTGCCAATTTCGAAAGCTTCCCGGCGGGCAGCTTCAGAAATTTTCCCATCTTATCGTAGATGTCCGTTCGCCCAGGGGCGGGAGGCAGCTTCTTCCGCGTGAGCAACTGGGAAATATAAGACTCCGTAACGCCCGCGGCCGTCGCCAAATCGCGTTGTTCGAGGCCCAGTTCTTGCAGCCTCTGCTTGATTACCTGGCACACGTCCACAGTCTTCCTCGCAGCTCGCTGAACCGGAATAAAGGTAGGCTTAACTGGAATGAAGTAATGCAGGTCCATTGTCTCAGAATCCCACTTGACACGTCAAGTTAATTCACCTATTATGGTTAATCGACACGTACTCCCTGGCCATCTCTTACACCGCACCGGTTATTCAGAAAGCCTCTCTGGGCTCTCACTACTGGAGGAATCTTGGTCGACCTGAAAATTCAAGACTGGCGTAAGCCTTTTCATGATGCCATGGCAGAGACCGACGCTCGCAGGCTGCCCCTGGTCATCGCCGAAGCTGAACAACTGATCTTCATGCGCTGGAACACGCTCGATGGCACTCCCAACGAACGCAGCGAACGTGTAGCCATCCACAACGCCCTGAACGAACTTCGCACCCTGAAATCCCCCAAACGCAAAACCGCCGCCAAGTAACCAAAAATTCTTTGTAATCGCGGCCCCATATCTGAATTCCTAAGCTGGACCTTGGCCCGCCGGCCTTTCGATCAACCATACTAGGCGTAGGTATCCACCGGCACTGTCCCAAATTGGACATTCCGTTTATTGCGGGTGCCGCATCCTTTGCTTTCTAAAGGTGCGGATTTTGATTTCCTAAGTGGCGCGTCATTCTGCCTGTGAGCCTTAGCGCGCCAAGCCTCTCCGGAGCGCCAGAGGCGCGCCACTGAAGAGAGCCCACCGCATAAGCGGTGGGAAACCTTCCCCAGGATGAATCCTCCGGAGCCCTGTAAGGGCGGCACTAAACCAGTCAAATCTCGCTCCATCCGGCCGCCAAACTCCCAAGGTTAATCATCCATCCGACCCATAATCGCCGTATTTCTCCCTAACCAGCCCCTCCTGCACGCAGGGAACCAATAACCTACGCGCTTGACGATTCATTACTGTTCTGCTATGTTGTCCATGGAGAACTCCGCCATGTTTGGCCAGTGCCGTCCGCTGTGCTCAACCACCCCGAGAAATCACGAGAAACCGGGTAATAGGACTATCAGTAGTACCTAAAAAAGAGAGGCGTTTCGGCCCAAAAACACCCTTTTCGGCCCCTGTTTTCGAGCTAAATAGAACAGAATCATAACGTTACAATGCATAGTACTAGGTATCCCCTGTAGATTCATGCACTTACGAAAACCATGGTGTAAAATTCATGCCACCAAACACATGTCCCGCGCGCTTTTTCCGAAAACCACGCCAACGACTCCCGCCCCTCGCCGTCCCAACCGGGTTCGCCCTCACCCTCTCAGGCAACTCCGGCATTGACACGAGCGCGTCTCTCTTCCTAGCATAGGCATTCGCTTCAGAGGATTTCGCTTGCGATGACCGGCGCATAAGCCCGCATCGCCTCAAAACTAAATTTTTATGATCACCGTAAAACAGCTTACTAAGAGGTACGCCCGCAACACCGCGGTCGACAACATCTCCTTCGAGGTGCAGAAGGGCCAGATCGTTGGCTTTCTCGGTCCCAACGGCGCCGGCAAAACCACCACGATGCGCATGTTGACCTGTTTCCTCTGGCCAACAGCAGGCACAGCCACGGTCGCCGGCTTCGACGTTCTCGAGAATCCCCTCGAAGTGAAACGCCGCATCGGCTATCTACCCGAAACTCCTCCGCTCTATCTCGAAATGCGCACCGCCGAATATCTCCAGTTCGTCGGCAAGCTCAAGGGGCTTCGCGGCGCCGAACTTTCCAATCGCGTCACCAGCGTTCTCGATCGCTGCGCCGTCTCCGACGTAAAAGACAAAGTCCTCGGCAAACTTTCCAAGGGCTATCGCCAGCGCGTCGGCCTCGCTCAGGCCATCATCCACAATCCCGATGTGCTAATTCTTGACGAGCCCACCGCCGGTCTCGATCCCAAGCAGATCAACGAAACCCGCGACCTAATCAAGAGCCTCGCCGGCGATCACACAATTATTCTCAGCACGCACATCCTTCCCGAAGTCGAGCAGACCTGCGAGCAGGTCGTCATCATTAACAAAGGCCGGCTCGTCGCCACCGATTCCGTAAACAATCTGCAGAATCGCGCTCGCGGTGCAGGCTCCGTGCTCGTCGAAGTTGCGGGTCGATCTGGCGATCTCCACCCGATGCGGTCCAAATCCGCCTCCAACAAGTTCCCGGCGTCAGCCGCGTTCTGCTCAAACGCACTAACGAAAATCGCGCCATCTTCGAAGTCGAAGGCGAGCACGATCGCGCCATTCGCGGCGATCTCGCCCGCGCCATCGTCGAATCCGGCTGGGATCTCAACGAACTTCGCACCTCCGCGATAAGCCTCGAAGAAGTTTTCCTGCAACTCACGGGCTCAAACGCGTCAGCATCGGCAGGCGCCGCGCCACCAGTTGCTGCGTCCGCACCGGAACCGCCAAGCTCTTCAGCAGGAGAGCAAGCCCAATGAGAAATATCTGGATCATCTGCCGCAAAGAGCTTCGCAGCTATTTCGTCTCGCCTATCGCCTACATTCTTCTCGCGATGTTCGCAATTATTTTCGGTTTCTTTTTCTGGATCATTGTCGGCGGTTTCATAAACGCCGCGATGGAATCGCAGATGCGCGGCGAACAATTCCCGATGAATCTCAATGAGCAGGTGATTCGCCCGCTCATTTCCAACATCGGCGTGATCAGTCTTTTTCTGATCCCCATGATTACCATGCGTTTGTTCGCCGAAGAAAAACGCACCGGCACAATCGAACTCCTCGCCACTTCGCCCGTTCGCGATTTCGAAATAATCATCGGCAAATGGTTGGGATCATTGTCCCTCTACGCTGGCATGTTGTTTCTTAGCGCGCTGAATTTCATTTGGCTATTCAAGTATGGCAGTCCCGATCTGAAGCCGCTCCTGATCGCTTATCTCGGATTGCTCCTGCAAGGCGGCGCGCTGTTAGCAATCGGCGCTTTCATTTCCTCGCTCACCCGCAATCAAATCATCGCAGGCGCCGCTACCTTCGCCGTCTGTCTGCTTCTCTGGATTCTGCAGTGGGTTAGCGGTTACGAATCCGCCGCTTGGGCGCAAGTTCTCTCCTACATGTCCGTGCTCACTCACTTCGCATCGTTTGCCCGGGGCACCATATCTCTCAGCGATTCGGTCTTCTACGTATCCGCCATCTTCGTCGGGCTTTTCCTTACGGCGCGCTCAATGGAATCGCTAAGGTGGAGATCCTAGGCCCATGGACAAGACATATTCACGCGCCCGCCAAACCAAATTTCTGTTATTCACAAGCGCCTACGTTCTCGTTGCGCTGGCAATCGTCACCGTCGCGAACGTATTGGCCGATCGCTACAACAAGACCCACGATTTCACTGCCAACAAGCGCTACAGCCTTTCCGATCAAACGGCGAAAATCGTCAAGAATCTCAAGCAGCCTGTAACGATCACCTACTTCGATAAGCCCGATCGGTTTTCTCAAGCCAAGGATCAGCTCGACCAGTACGCGAATCTTTCGCACCAGGTTCACGTCGAATACGTCGATACAGACAAAAAGCCAGAACTCGCTCGCGCCGCTGGAATAAAAACAGAAGGCACCGCCCTAGTTCAAATCGGCGATCGAAAAGAAGAAGCCAAGAGCTCTCACCGAAGAGGGAATCACCGGAGCCATAATCCGCGATGTGAAAACCGCCACGCGCACCGTCTGTTTTGTCGAAGGCAGCGGCGAACACACCATCGAAGACGCGGAACGCAATGGCTACTCGCGTTTCAAGGAACTTCTTGCCACCGACGCTTACGAATCCAAATCCATCAACTTGCTGCAGAGCGCTCAGGTCCCTCCCGAATGCACAGTCCTCGCGATTGGTGGTCCCGATTCTGATTACATGCAGCCCGAAGTCGCTGCGATAAAGGCTTATGTCGAAAACGGCGGCCGCGCCCTGATTCTCCTCGACCCGCCGCTGAAAATGGGCCGCGATCAAATCGCAGACAACGACGCGCTCACAAGTGTCTTGCAGACCTGGGGCATCACCGCGGAAAAAAATCTTGTTCTAGATCCCAATCCCATCGGCCAGCTCATGGGAATCGGCCCGCAGGTCGCGCTGGTCCAATCCTACGATTCTCACGCGATCGTCAACGACCTGAGCGCGAGACGCAAAATTACGGGTTTTCCGATCACGCGTTCACTCGAAATCAAAAACGGTGACAAGACCACTGTCGAAAAATTATTTGAATCCTCCGACACCAGCCTTGCCACCACGAAACTCGATAGCCCTCAAGTAAATCCCAACGACCCGAAAAATACCAAAGGGCCCATGACCATCGCCGCAGCCGGCAGCTACACCACCGGCAAAGAAAATTCGCAGGGTCGCTTCGTCGTCGTCGGCAGTTCGTCGTGGGCCACCAACGGATTCCTCGCCTTCAACGGCAATCGCGATCTCGCGCTCAACGCCATCAACTGGCTCGCCAGCGACGAAGATCTCATTTCCATTCGTCCCAAAGATCCCGAAGACCGCCGCATCACCCTCACGCAAGCCCAATTTAATTTGATCCGCATCTGCAGCCAATTTCTGATTCCACTACTGGTTGTTGCCGCGGGAATCACAATCTGGTGGCGCCGCCGCTAGCAATCATCCGATGAAACTTCGCAACCTTTTCATCGCCACCTTCGTTCTCGCTGCTCTCTGCGGCGCTCTCTATTGGTCGAATCACCGAAAGCCTGCGGAAGAGCCCACAAAAGCCGCCACCGACACTCCGCCCAAAATTTTATCGCTCGATCAAGCCGCCATCACTCATTTCGAAATCCTGCGCAAAGCCGAGCCAACGTCTCGCTCTCTCGAAAGACGCATCAGGCTCCTGGCAAATTATTTCGCCGAAATCTATTCGCGGCAGATCAAGACGCCGTTTCAGGCATTCTCTCCGTTGTTTCATCCCTAAATTCTGATCGCCTCATCGACGATAAGGCCACCGACCTCAGCGCCTACGGTCTCTCGGCGCCGTCGCTCACTTTGCAAATCGCCACAAAAGACGGCAAAACTCAAACGCTTGAGATCGGCGATCAAACTCCCACCAGCAGCGGCTTTTATGCCGCACTCTCCGGTGATCCTCGCGTTTTCACCGTCGCCAGCACTGTAAAATCCAGCATAGACAAAAGTGCAAACGATCTTCGCGACAAGCGTCTCCTCACCGCCGATTTCGACAAAGTCACCCAAATCGAACTGCTCAATCAATCTCCCGCTAAGAAACAAGACATCACCTTTGGCCGGGACAAAGACGCCTGGCAAATCCTTAGACCCAAACCCGCCCGTGCTGAGAATTTCAAAGTCGAAGACTTAATCCGCTCTCTCAAAGACGCCAAACTCGGTATCAGCACCGCCGCCGATGACGCGAAATCTGTTTCCGCTTTCAACTCCGCGTCTCCATTCGTCACCGCCAAAATCACAGGCGCGTCCGGCCCGCAAGAATTGCAAATCCGCAAATCAAAAGACGACTACTATGCAAAATCCTCTGTAGTCCCCGGCGTTTTCAAAATCGCAAGCGCAGTAGCGACGCCCCTCGACAAGTCCCTAGATGATTTCCTGCAACAAAAAACTTTTCGATTTCGGTTTTCAGGATCCCGACAAAATCGAAATCCACGACGCCGAAAAATCTTACGCGTTAACGCGTTCCGGCACCGACTGGTGGGGCCCCGACGGGAAAAAACTCGATTCTGCGACAGTCCAACCGCTCGTGGAAAAACTTCGCGATCTTTCCGCCGAAAAATTTCCCGATTCCGCTTTCACTGCGCAGTCCATCCAAATCACCATCACTTCCAACGAAACCAAAACCATCGAACGCATCGCCATATCAAAATCCGGCGACTCCTACATCGCAAAACGCGAAAACGAATCTGAGCTCTACGAAGTATCCGCCGCGAGCATCGCCGAAATCGAGCAAGCCGCGGCAGCTCTCAAACCCGCGTCGCCTCCAGCTGCGCCCTCGCCGGCTCGCAGGTAGTACTTGCTAGTACTTACGATTAGTTCTAAGCGTTCATTCCCAAGCCACGTTTGTTCGCACATCATCTCGTTCAACTGCAGAGCCGCAGTTTTGTCTCTGACCGGTCTCGACGCCGCACATGAAATCTTCGAGCGAGAGTTCCAACCTCGACCTGTTGCGCACGCTCGCCGTGCTATTCGTGGCCGTCTATCATCTCCTGCTCTTTTTCCAGTACACGACGGTAGGGCCTTTCGATCTTCACGCGCTGGGGCACTTTGGCGTCCTTCTATTTTTTGTGCACACCAGTCTCGTGCTCATGTTTTCCCTCGAGCGCCAGGTAAATCGCGGCCAGAACTCTTTCTTCGCCGCTTTCTATCTACGGCGCTGCCTTCGCATTCTTCCGCTAAGCGTTTTTGTCGTGCTTGCCGTCGATCAGTTTGGATTTCCTGTTGGGCATCTTCACAACGGTATTTTCAGCGCGGTCGATCTAAATCACAGCGGGTTGCTCGCGAATCTTTTGCTCTATCAAAACATCACGCACACCGATTCAGTCATCGCTGTGCTGTGGAGCCTGCCCTACGAGATGCAGATGTATCTGCTGCTTCCGTTCCTTTTTCTCTTGGCTCGCAGAAGCGAGAAACTATACGTGACCGTCGGCTTATGGCTCGCCACGGTGGCGTTGGGGACTCTGTCTCAGCATTTTCCTCACCTTCCCGACTTTTTCATCTACGCCCCATGTTTCATGGCAGGCGTGGTTGCATATCAAGTCGCGCAAACGCACGCCAGCCGATGGCCTTTTTATACCTGGCCCGCGGTGCTGGGACTGGCCACAATTTTCTACCTGCAGACTCCTGGACTCCGCCACGGATGGCTCTGTTGTCTGCTGGTCGGAGCCGCGGTTCCGCTATTCCGCGAAATGAAAAGCCGCTGGTTCCGGAAATCTCTCCAGCAAGTCGCCCGCTATTCTTACGGGATTTATCTAACGCACTTCGTCTGCATCTGGTTCGCGTTCGTCGCGCTGGCACATCTTCCAATCGCGGCGCGCTGGCTCGTATTTGGAGTTACATTTGTCGCGTTGCCCGTTGCCGTCTATCACTTGATTGAAGCGCCCATGATCGATTTCTGCGGCCGCTTGCTCAACCGCCAATCCGCAAAACAGCACCAAGCAATCGCCCACGCGTAGATCTGCCGCCATACACTCGCGACCCGCTTCCCAATCGCGACGCTCCGTTTGTATTGCTCGCGCGCTTGCCCCGCTGTATGCTCCGCTCGTCCTGCGGAGGATTCCTGTGAAATCGCGTCACACGAGTTTTCAATTCGCGCTCATTTTTTGCGCTGCGCTTTTTTGCCAAGCTGCTTGCGCACAAAATCCAATTCGCGTCGGCACCGCATCCGCTGAGCCCGGCCAAAAATCTACCGGCTATCTCGAAGTCCCCGCGGGCGTTGACGCCGCCACAAACATTCCTGTCGTAATTGTGCGCGGCACAAAGCCCGGTCCCACGATCGCTCTCGTTTCCGGTGCGCACGGCACCGAATACACCTCCATCATCGCCATCGAAAAATTAATCAGCGCACTCGATCCATCGCAAATTTCCGGCACCGTGATTCTCGTGCCGCTGGTTAACATCGCGTCCTTTGAACAAAAAGTCCCGCACGTAAATCCTCTCGACAACAAAAGCATGAATCGTTTTTATCCGGGGAAAATGGATGGCACGCAAACCGATCGCGTCTCCTTTGTAATCGCGAAAGAAGTCATCGATCGCTGCGACTATTTGATCGATTATCACGGCGGCGATCTCGATGAAAGCCTGCGCCCTTACGCCTACTGGGGAGCAGTAGGGAAGCCCGAGCAGGATCGCATCTCGAAAGATATGGTCCTTGCATTCGGTCTCGACCACATCATCATCTGGCACGACCGGCCAACAGATCCCGCAGCCTCGCGCTATCTCGACAACACTTCGTCTCTGCGCGGCAAGCCCTCGATCGTAGTGGAAGCCGGATACTCCGGTGTAGTGGAAGCCGATGACGTAGCGCTACTCGTGAACGGAACTTACAGCACCATGCGCGCCCTGAAAATGCTCCCCGGCGAGCCGCACTACATCGAAAATCCAGTTTGGTTGGAAAAAGTTGTGGACGTTCTCGCCGATGGCCCAGGAATTTTTTATCCGCTAATCAAACGCGGCACTTACATTAACGCAGGAATGAAAATCGGTTACATCACAGATTATTTCGGCAAAGTAATCCAGGAGCCCCGCGCCCCAGTCTCAGGCGTAGTCCTCCACGTCAACGCCGTCCCCTCCCTAAAAAAAGGCGACAACATCGCCGATCTTGGAGTCGTCGCGACGCAAGCGCCGCAATAGATTCGTCAATTCGAATCTTCAGTAATGCCACGCTGCGGTTTTCTCTCCAGCCGGCGCATTCTTCGCAACATGCTCCGCCATCGCACGCACCAGATTTGCGCTCGACGTCGGCTGCCACCCGTGGCCCTTCATCGGCCGCCCATACTTGAAATCACATTCGCACGGAGGATTTTTCTCCGAAGTCAGCGTCTCTTCGAGCATGTACACCGCGAGATTCAAGTAGTAGTTGTCCATGTCGCCTACGTACACGTGAATTTTTCCGCGCAGTTTTGGACCCAGCGTCGCCCAATTCGTTTTCAAGTTGTAGCTGATATCGTATCCGTGATCGCGCATATACAGCGCCACGCTATGATCGATTTTTCCCGTCTGCTTATCCCACAGCGGTTTCGGATATCCATCGTCTCCCACAGGACCATACACTGCTTCCCAGATTTCCATTTGCTGCGCCGATCGCCCGTGGCTCCCCAGCACATCCTCAAGCTGCGACATCGATTGCATCGTCACCAGCGGTTGCCCATCCGATTTTCTTTCCATGTATCGTGGCGCTTGCAGCCAGGTATGTCCCGGTTCCCAAAACGCATTGTCATCTTCATATGCGTTCGTCATCTGATAGCGCCGGAAATCCACCGGATCGGGATACAGCGTCCACGTGCCGCCAAAAAAATCTGGATAGAAAACTTGCACCGCGATCGATTCCCACCCTCCAGTCGAACCGCCCGTCAACACACGCGCGTAGGCTTTTGGAATCATCCGAAAATGCGATTCGAGATACGGAATCATTTCTTTCACCAACGCATCGCCATACGGTCCGTTGTTCGCCGAATTTACCGCATACGAATCATCGAAATAGGGAGTGGGATGCTGAAACGTAACCGCGATCATTCGCGGAAAACTATCCGAAGTCCAAGATTGGTAGAACTCATATCCAGTTTCCCGATTCACATCGGCAAGCCGTGCGCGCATCGCATCGGGAACCGGCTCATTCTCCGGAGTAAAGCCGAATGGCGCGCCCAGACTGAAATGCCCCTCGTCATAAATCACGGGGTAATGTGCGTCCGGATGCACGTCGTATCCTTTCGGCAGCAGCACCACCGCGCCGATAAACATCGGATGTCCCCAGAATTTAGTAAGCATCTCGCTTTGAATCTTGATGTGCTTCACGTAAGCCGTATCTGCCGGTACCGTCACTGCCGGAATCACTTTCGCCAAACTAAATTTCACGTCATATCCCGCAGCCGGATCGAGATGCACTTTCTGCACTTCGCTATAAATATTTCCGGGCGAACGCGCAAAATGTTGTCCTTCCCACTGATCCATGTGCGCCCAGATCGTGTGGCCGTCCGCGCGATGAAACTCGGTGTAAATATTCATCAGCGCCTGCACGTAATAATCGCCCGCGGGAATATCGCGCAAACTGCGCAGTGGATACCCCTGCGTGTTGCCATCGATCACGGTAGTCTGTCCCGCCGCAAGCGCACTCACGTCCGCGCCGAAAATTGGTGACGTATCGCCGTATCCTCCCGCCTGCATGCGCGGTTCAGGACTATCCTTCTTCGAGATCATCACAAACACGCGCCCGGTAATTGCATCGGCGTGCGCGCCAGCAGGAAATGAAATCTCAAATTTTGTCGCACCAGCTTGCGGTGCGGGCGCCGCATAAATACTCGCCGCGAAAAAATTCAACATCGAAAAAACGCACACCACGAAACCAACGCGCGTAGCAACTCGCATGATGAACTCCCGTACGAAATTTAAGTTAGGAAGCAACCACTCGCGGGGCAGCGTCCCGAGCGCAAACTATATCACCGTTCGCACCCTGGACTCCGGTAACGCGTGTCGCCGAGACTGCGCGAGCGCGAACTAAATGGCGCGCTAGGACTAGTGAGGGGCCGCAATTCCGTCTCGCAGGAATATCTCGTAGCGGCGCCGATACTCAGCTCTATATGCCGCCACAGACTTATCGAAGCTCATCGCCAGCGCATTTGCTTTTCGCGCCCACGTAATTTCCACGACGCGCGTTTCTGCCGGCAGCTCCACGTGATCGCCGCTGACGTGAATGGCCTTGCCATCTGCGACGATGCTAGTCGTGTTCATAAACCACGGGAGATGCAGCACGATGTCCGCAGGCTGCACACTGAGATGGTCATCCAAAGTAAGCGTCGCGTGACTCGCCGATACAAATTTCAGCGCGAAATTCACATCGCCAAAATTAGTAGCCGCGCGCTTAACCGAAATTTCTTTTCCCGCCGCAACCCATCCCGGCGAAATTGCCGAGAACAAATGCAACTCGCCCTGTTCCTCACGAACCAGCATATTCCGTAGCAGCGCCCGATATTTCGCCGCGAACCATCCATGCGGCGCGAGATTATCCCCGAAATCGCGATCGCCCCACGGCACAATGCCGTATTCAAATCCCGCATGCGTCGAACTGGTGTGCAACAGAATCGCGTACAGTTCCTCGATCGCGGTCTCCTGGTCGCCGCGAATCACTTCCGTCTCCGTATTTTTCATCGTCAAATAGTGATGCAGCGACCCGCCATCGCCATACGTCATGATTCCTTCCTGATATTTCGCTCGAGTCGCCCGCAGCGTCGCCGTAACCTTCGCATCGTGCGGATCCAAAATAATTTCCGGATAAACGCTCAGCATATTTCCCCAGTCCTGCCCGCCCGCGGCGTCCAGCCCCGGAGGCATATAGCCGCCAGTCGAAGCCGTCACCTTATCGAGCACGCTTCGTCAGCGCGGCGAGAAAATCCGCATACTCGGCACGCCAAGCCGTCGCATCGTCCTTGTGCCCGGTACCATCCGCGATCGCGATCGCATTCTTCAATCCCGCCAGCGCCCAGAAATTGTGCCCGGTAACATGACCTGAAATATCCTCGTTGTCTCCCGGCGAGGTTGCGGGAATTAAATTCAGCGGATCACTTTTCCGCGCCGCAATCAGCCACGCCACCGCGCGCTGCACCGCAGGATAAACTTGCGCGGCAAATGCGGAATCGTGCGTGATGCGATAGTGCTCGCCATACGCCCACATCGTTTGGCCCCAGCCATCAAACTGCCCGCCCTGCGAGACGAAATTTCCATCGGCTTGCTGCCAGCGAGGAAAATAGTCCAGCACTTGCCGCGCGAAATCGTGATAGCCGCTCAGGTCGTACATCCGCACGATGTACGAAGAATCTCGCAGCCAAAACGCGTGGTAATGAAATTTGTTCACCGTCTGAATGTAATCGTCGCCCACTTTGTCGCGCGCGATCAGGTCGTATACCAGATTTGCTTTGAAGGAATCCGCCACTTTGCTTTCGGGCACAGAAATATCAATCCCGCGCGCGAAAATCTTGTTCCAGAAATCCGTCGGTTCGCTGCAAGTAGTCATCAAATTTCGCCGCACGCAACTGCACAAGGTAAGGATCATCCGCAGCCAGCGGCGCGTAAGGCATCTTAAAAGTTAAAGTAATTTCTTCGCCGCTGGCGAGCGCCAATTTATACTGAGCGATTCCCGCGGGAGTCGTAGGAAGTATGTGCAATTTCCGCGCCGGCGAATCAATTTTCGCGGGATCATCATTCAGCGTCGCGAAAAGCGCAGGTCTTGGCGAATCCGCGTACAAATAAAAAACTTTCGCATCGCGCAGAAACGCGTCGCCCGAAAATCCGTAAGTCCACTCAGGATTAAAATTTTCTCCAGCTTGCTCGTACCCACCCGGCCGCGTCGATTTCGCCGGCCTCCGAAACCGATTGTCGCCAGTCCCTCCGGGAGAATTTGATTCCGGTTGATACCGCGCCCCCACAGAAAAGTACGCAGTGCGTTTCGCGGTATTCGTATTCCGCACCGTAACCCGCACGAAATTTACCAGCGGACTTTCCGGCTTCCCGTCCAGCGTCGCCGCAAACATCTCAAACGAATACCGCACACCGGCCTCTGTGTACGTGTACTCGATCACCGGCAAATATCCGCGCAGCAAAGTTTTCACGCGCTGCTCGATCGGGTGCGCAGGATTCCCCGCGAAAAACATCAGTTCGCCGTAGCCGGTGTAAAGAAATCCCTCCGGCGACACCAGCGTGCCCCAGCGCCCATCCATCACGCCAAGCACATCCGTCGGTTTGCTGTAGTAAGAAAACGGCTCGCCCGCGCGATCGATCGCAGGGTCCACCATCTGCGCGCGCAAACTCAGCGGCAGCACGAAACACAAAATACAAAACAACAGAACATTCTAGTTGTTTTTCGCATGGCGCTGCGATTCTACAGGAGCCACGCCCCAAATGTGCCGGCAGAACTAAAAATTTGTCCGAAGGTAAATTGAATCACTGTTTCGCATGCGCGAAGAAAAACTTCAGCATAATATCCGTAGCTTCCACATGATTCCCGCTGATCGGCAGCCCCGGCCACATATGATGTCCGCCCTGAATCGCGTACAACGCCACGCCGGTCCCATCTTTGCACCCGGAATAATTATCCACATGCACTTCCGCCGATTCCGTGTGCGAAGGCGCGGCGGCGCATCCATCCTTCTTCACCCAAAATGAAATCGCGCCCGCCACGGAATTATCCATCCGCCGCGGCCCCGATTGAAATGGAGTTGTCCCTCCATCAAACGGCACCAGCCGATCTGCCGTCCCGTGAAACACCAGCAGCGAAACCGGCGCCGCCGGTTTGCACTCACTATCCTGAGCGCCTTCCACCGGCGCGATCGCTGCGATTTTTTCAGACAACTCGCACGCCAGCCGGTAAGCCATCATTCCGCCATTCGAAATTCCAGTCACATAAACCTGCCGCCGATCAATCGAGTAATCGCGTTCCAGCTTGTCGATCAGCGCGCCAAGAAATCCCACATCATCCACGTGATTTTCCATCGCATACGTGCAGCAATTTCCCGCATTCCACGTGGGCACATTCGCCAGCCGCCCCGTACCGCGCGGATACACCGCGATAAAATTTTGCGCGTCCGCGCGCTCGCTCATGTGAGACATCCGCTCCGCCGATTCCGGACTCTGCGTAGCTCCATGCAGCACCATCACCAGCGCCACAGTTTTCGAGTCACCGTTGGCGCCAGTCGCCGACGAAGCCCTGGACGAACCCACGCCCGGCGGCACGTGCAAAATGTAACTCCGCGCCCGCCCTCCAAACTCCATAGTAAAAGTTTGGCTCCCAACCGCAGCCCCAAACGCCCGCCGCGCCGCGACACTCGCAAATAAAACCAACGCAACAATCGCCACGACGCTAATCGCGCGCGCTCGGCCATGAAATCGGTTGGCCATAATCTCCATATTTAACCCTGAAACGCACTCCGAGTTGTTCGAAATCCTCCCCGCTTGTATCTGCGTTCTCATAGTCGCGCATCGTTCTGATGCGTGACTTTTGCAAACACCCTCCGTCAAATCGCCAGGGTGACTCGTGATTCCGACTGGCTTTTTCCAGAGCCGCTACTTGTACCAGATTTTTTTCTTCCTCCTGTCATTTTCCATTCTCGCATCCGCCACACAGGCACAGCAGCCTGCCCCGAATCCGCCAGGAGTATTAGTCGATTTCGGTGGTCACCGCCTTCACGTCAATTGCACCGGAACCGGCGCCCGACGGTAGTAATCGAAAACGGCCTCGGTGATTTCTCTTTCGATTGGATTCTCGTCCAGCGCGCCGTTTCGAAATTCACCCGCGTCTGTACTTACGATCGCGATGCTTGGAGCAGATCCCGGACCGAACCCCGCACCTCCGCAACTAATTTCGAATTCACGACGCACTGAAAATTGAATGCACGCGGCTCCATAAATTCTCAAGTGAACGCGGGCCATTCATCCTCGTGGGACATTCCTTCGGCGGCCCCGTCATCCGGAATTTCGCCACCACCTACCCCGCGATGTCGCGGGGATGGTTTTTGTGACGCCGCCAGCGAAGATTCACGCTACACGTTTCGCGGCAAGGCGATTCTGATGCGCTCCGGAGCGCAGGGAAGAACAATCCCGCCGTCCTCACGAAAATATGTTTGATTCCGATAAGTCAGTTCCGAATCGCCCGGCAGCGAAACAATCGCAAGAACCTCTCGATTCGCTCTACGATCCGCTCCCAGCAACTGAAAAAAGGCTTCAACTCTGGGCGCAATCACTTCCGGAGATCAACGACGCCGAAAATAGCCAGCGAGATTGGTCCCCCGAGTATCTTCAGAAATGGCACGACGCTCCGCAGGAGCACATCCTCGGTTCAATTCCTGTCGCAGTGCTTTCGCGCGCTCATGGCGGCTACGGCGATGACCTCGACATACCCGCAGCTCAGATGGAAAGCGAGCGCCTCGAATCTCAACACAAGCTCGCCCTCCTATCTACAAACAGCAAACAGATTTTCATTCGAGTGGTCACAACATGGAACTACAAGCGCCCGATTCTGTCGCCTCAGCGATTCGCGAAATTGTCGACGCGGTGCGTCTACATCGAACGTTCTAAATCGGGAGAATCGTCCAGGCGCACCCATCGAGAGCTGTACCACTAACGACACCACGCCGCTCAACCCCCGCCATCGCGCGCGACACTCGTGATAATCTTGCTCTAGCGGAAGTAAAACGCCGGCACAATTTTTTAGTCCGAACTCACTAGATCGAACAGATTTGCCCTGTCGACCAGGACTTTTGTATGCACGACAACCAAAACAAATCCTCCACCGTTCCGGTCGTCACGATGCCCACAAGGGCTGAAGCGGCCGCAGCCCTAAAAGCCGAACGCCGCAACGCCGAGCGCAGGCAGCACACACGCTATGCGGTCAGTGCCACGCTCGAGGCCGTCGAGCTCCAATCCAAAGCGCGCTTCAACGGACGCATCTCCGACCTCAGCCGCGGCGGCTGCTACGTCGATACAATGACCGCACTTTCCGTGGGAGCGATCGTAAAGCTGCGCATCAGCCGCGAAGGCAGCTACTTCGAGAGCAAAGCTAAAGTAATGGGCTCGGCTGCTGGCATGGGCATGAGCCTGATGTTCACAGACACCGAACCGGCGCAAACCGAGATCCTGGAAAAATGGGTTCGCGAACTGAGCGGCGAATCATTGCCAAGTGAGCCCGATTTGCCGGAGCTGCAATCTCAACCGGGTGCGGAGCCGACCGGCGCATCCCAATCGGACGCCCTAAGCGAATTGATCATCGAACTAATGCGCACCGGTGCTCTCTCCGCCATAAAAGGTAAAGCCATCCTCCAAAAAGCCTCCCGCCGCTAATCCGTCACCGTTTCAAAAGCTCGCACTCCGCTTTTGCCTCTGCCTGTGTAGCGCCGGACTTTAGTCCGGCAGCCTCTATCTTTTGTGCGTGCCTGCGGGGTGCCCCATCACGCCGTAGTTGCGTGTGGGTTTTCTGAATTAATCCGTTCACTCTTGCGCTTCTAAATCCGCCCACGTACTCACCGCGCTTTAAGACTAATATCACTCCCAATGCGAAACTCCCGCGTAGTCCTAACCGCCCTCGGTGGCCCCGAAGTCCTGAAACTAATCGAAGACGATGTCCGTGATCCTGGCCCAAGCGAAGTCCGTATCAAAATCCTCGCCACCGGCGTTTCTTTCGCAGACATGCTCATGCGCCGCGGACTTTATTCCGGCGTCCCGCCGTTCCCATTTTCGCCGGGGTACGACATCGTTGGCGTCGTCGAATCCTGCGGCTCCGGCGCAACGCAATGGAAGCCCGGCGACACGGTCACCGCGATCCTGATCACCGGCGGATATTCCCAATACATCGTCCTGCCGGAATCCGAACTCGTTCCGGTCCCGGCCGGGCTCGACCCCGCCGAAGCGGTGAGCCTCGTTCTGAATTACACCACCGCATATCAATTGATCGCTCGCATCGCGAAAGTACGCAAAGGCGAAAGCATGCTGATTCACGGAGCCGCAGGGGGAGTTGGCACCGCAGCGCTTCAACTTGGCTCGATCGCAGGATTGAAAATGTTTGGCACCGCATCAAAAGCAAAGCATGAACTTGTAGCCGCTCTCGGCGGAATCCCCATCGATTATCGAACCGAAGATTTCACCAAGCGCGCTGCCGGAGTCGACGCCGTCTTCGATCCGATTGGTGGTCGCAACTGGCCGCGTTCGTATCGCACGCTCGGCAAGGGCGGCCGCTTTGTAGGCTATGGAATGTCGGCGGCAATCGAAGGCGGCAAGCAGCACAAGATGCTCGCGCTTGCAAGTTTTGCGTGGCTCGGCTTGGCGGGTCTTTTGCCCGGAAAATCCGCGCGCTGGTACAACATCATGACCGAGAAGAAAAAACATCCCGAATGGTTCCGCGAGGACCTCTCAAATTTGCTGGTGATGTTGCAGCAGAAAACCATCCATCCCGGTAATCGCGGCACGCCTTCCGCTTCGCGAAGCAGCCCGCGCCCATGAACTACTAGAGAATGCGTCCATCACCGGAAAGATCGTGCTGATGTGCCAGGAATAGTATTCGAGATTTATTTGCCTAACGTCCCGGCACCCGGAGTGGCACAGGCTCTCAGCCTGTGCAGGTTTCGCTACCGCTGCCGTTCCAGACCCCTGAACACCCAAGTGAATATTCCGCCCGATCCATATTCCTGCGTCACACCAATCGCGTTTCGCGCACAAATCGCCACCAAAATGAACCCGACCGCAGGGGCTAGGCTCGGCCGCGCAGCGGACAGGCCTCGCCCACTCCGCCCCGGCGATGCTTGGCATCACCCTCACTTCTCTCCAATCTCTCGCTCCTAACGCACGTGGATTTCTGACCTAATTTTCGCATCCGCGTTACGTACGCCACCGGACATACACTCAATTAATTCGCGTGTAATCTCCCCGCGTCAAATTCGCATGCTTTGCCTTTGCCACAGTCCAGTGGTTCCTTCGCGAGTTCTGACAAATTCCTGCTCAAGGGAAATGCTGAATGCCCGAAGAGAGCCCTCCAAGTCTGCGAAAACCAATCCCACATCAGGTCGTAACCGCTGCAAACGGCAGCGAGGTGCAAAACAAAATATTGCTTTCGTTCTCCGGCGAAGAGTGCGGAATCTTGTTTTCCAAACTCGAATACGTAGCCTTGCCAGTTCGCACCGTGCTCAACGAATCTGGCGAGCGCATCAACGACGCGTATTTCTGAATGGTGGCCTCGCCTCCGTGCTTAACATGATGGCCGATGGCAAAAGCGTGGAAGTCGGTCTGTGCGGCAGCGAAGGGTTTCGTCGGCGTTCCGCTATGCGCTGGATTTGCCACCAGCCCCGCCCGCGTAATCATGCAAGTAGCCGGCAGCGGATTCAGGTCAAGGCGGAGGATTTTCGAGGCTGCCCTCCGCGATTGCCCTACGCTTGCAACCGCCGCATATCGATTTTCGCAGGAGATGGCGTTGCAATCCGCGCAAGTCGCCGCCTGCAACCGTCTTCACTAAATCGACGCTCGCCTCGCTCGATGGCTTCTGATGTCGCAAGACCGCCTCGGTGGCGATATCGTCGAGCTCACGCAGGAATTCCTGGCGCACATGCTCGGCACCCGCAGAGCCAGCGTAACAATCGCCGCGGGAGTCCTACAAAAGGCCAAGATCATCACCTACAAGCGCGGCGTCGTGAAAATTGCCAGCCGCGCCCATCTCGAACAAGCCACCTGCGAATGCTACGGAATCATGAAGCGCCAAATCGCCAAATGGCACTCCGAAGTCTCCTAGCAAGCTAGGCCGGTGTCCTCCGCGCCCTGGACCCGCCATAGCCTTCGCAAGTTCGAAGGCGGCGGCGGGCTGTGTCTCTGTGGTGAATCCTTAGCCTTAAGGTTTTCGCCCGAGCAATCCCCGAATCTGAGTGCCACCCCCCCTGTAAGCACCTAGTTTTAGTACCACCCAGAAAAATCCCAATTTTCGACCCCGAAAACACACCTAACCCATTTATTTTCAACAACTTTTTAGTAATAGTACTAGATAACGCTATTAGAATCATCACTTTACAAAAACAATGGGAGGGGGGAGGGAGGCACCCGAACGATCTAACTAATATAAACAAAGCACTTAAGTCGAGCAGCGCAGCCTTTCCTGTCGCCCGCGCACCAAGCACTTCACAACGCAAAGTAACTCCAAATTTCACTCCAGAATTTCGCAAAAAACCCCTAACCTCTCCAAACAGAAACGAGTACAAATACTCAGCGGAAACCCTGTTAACGCTCTTCTCCGCGCCATCGTCATGCTATTGAGAAATGTGTGTCAACAATTCGCCAAACTCGCTCGAACTAATCGCCGCCGCCCGCAACGGCGATCGCCGCGCCTTCGGCACGCTCTACGAAATCTTCGGCCGCATGGTGCACGGAATTTTGCTGACGCGAGTAAATCACGCCGACGCTGACGATCTCGCGCAAGAAGTTTTCATCACCGCGATGAAACAGCTTGGAAAATTGCGCGAGCCGGAGAAATTTGGTGGATGGCTCGCAACGATCGCGCGAAATCGCTCAAATGATTTTCTGCGGCGCAGCGTCGCACACAGCAGATTTGCCAGAAGAAATCTCAGTGCGCGAAACGGCCTCGTCCGATGCGGAAGCAGCCGCCGCATTGCGCGCGATTCGCGAATTGCCCGAAGCGTATCGCGAAACTCTGATGTTGCGATTAGTGGAAGGAATGACCGGACCAGAAATCGCCGATAGAACTGGATTGACCGCGGATTCGGTTCGCGTGAATTTGCATCGCGGAATGAAGCTGCTGCGGGAAAAATTAAAACGATGAGACTCGTTGCGGAAAGCAAGGAAGCGGAGAGCATGAGCGAAGAGATCAACCAATATTTGTGGGACGGAACTGGCGACCCGGACGCGGTCGATCACGCAGCTGGAGAATTCGCTGCGAGTCTTTCGATTTGCCGCGACGCCGCTGCAAGCTGAAACCAGCTGTGCGATCACCTCACCAACTGCGCGTCGCAAATACTTGCGATGGCTTGTGCCAATCGGCGCAACGATCGCCGCATGCGCGTTACTGATATTTAGTTTGAGCGTGTGGAGATTGCGCTGGAGCGCGAATTCACCGTGGAGCATCGCAACAGTGCAGGGAACTCCGAAGATAAATGGCACAGCGATTGGCTCACGCGGACAACTCGCGGTCGGTGAAGTGTTGGAGACGGACGCAAATTCCAGCGCGGACGTGCGCGTTGCGCGCATTGGAGTCATGCGAGTGGAACCGGGATCGCGTGTGGAATTAATTTCGACACGATCGGGCAAACACAGAATCGCGCTACGACGAGGAACAATTTCCGCGCAACTGTGGGCGCCGCCGTGGTCGCTCGAAATGGTAACGCCATCGGCGATGGCGTTTGATCTCGGATGCAAATTCACTCTCGAAGTTTCTGCGGATGGATCAGGAGTAATGCGCGTGTCTTCGGGTTGGGTGGAACTCGAGTCGAACGATTTGCAAACACTGGTCCCGGCCGGAGCAGTTGCGAATATGCGCGAAGGATATGCTCCGGGAAGTCCCTACTTCGAAGATGCGACGGAAGAATTCAAAGCAGCAGTACAAGATCTGAATTTTGGCGCAGTGGATTCGGCGCACAGAGAAAGAGCGCTAAAGGTCGTGGTGAACGAAGCCCGCGCGAAAGATGTGGTGACACTATTCAATCTATTTGCGCGAGCCGGTGTGTATGAACGCGAGATGCTTTATGCGCGCGCTGCCGCGCTGGATCCTCCGCCGCCGGGTACAACGCGCGAAGGAATTCTCGAAGGTGACGAAGTAATGATGAATCGCTGGTGGCAAACGCTTGGACTTGGAGATGCGAAGAAGTGGTGGATTCATTGGGAGGATGCGTTTTAGATTCGCTGGATGAGCTTGACAGCGGAAACGGCGCAAAGTTATTTTATTTAGGAACGTAGAAATGAATAATTTCGCTCCATCCCGGACCGCATCCGCACACGGCCAACGCAATGTTGGCGCGTCATATTCCGCGCAGTGCATTCTTGCCTCGCAAAATCTTCGGGCCTGCGCATGTAAAAAGAATATGGCTATGTGTCGCTTTGCCAAAAATCCGGACAGGGGCGGACCTGTAATTTAATTAGCACTTAAATTCCAAAATTTCGAGGCCGCCCCTCACCGGGGCGGCCTTTTTGTTTTTGGGGGAGAGAAAAATGGGAAACGAAAAAAAGCCAATCGCAATTTATTACGAGCAACAGGACTGGTTCCGTCCGCTGTTCGCGGAACTGGATAAACGCGGTACGAATTACGTGCGGCTGGACGCGCGGCAGCACACTTACAATCCGGGAGGAGGCGATGGCGATTTCAAATTATTTTTCAATCGCATGAGTCCTTCGGCGTACACGCGGGGAAATGCGAACGGGATTTTCTACACGCTGAGCTATCTCTCTCACCTCGAACGAAATGGCGCGCGGGTTGTAAACGGACACCGCGCATTTTCAGTAGAGACTTCGAAAGCAACGCAAATTTCTTTGCTGAAGGAATTGGGGCTGCCATTTCCGGAGGCGCGCGTGATCAATCACGCGTCGCAAGCCGTGGAAGCGACGAAAGGATTGCGATGGCCGATCGTGATCAAACCAAATATCGGCGGAAGCGGCGCAGGGATTACTCGATTCGAAAATGTAGAAGAAATCGAGCGCGCGGTTGCCAAAGGCAAGATTGATTTCGGTCTCGATGGCACGGCGCTTGTGCAGGAATTTATTCCGGCTCGCGGTGGATTCATCACACGCGTGGAAGTGCTTGGCGGGAATTATTTGTACGCAATTCGCGTGTATCTCTCGGGAGATGGATACAACTTGTGTCCCGCGGATATTTGCCAGACGACGGACGGAACGGAACTCGCGAGGGCGGCGTGCCCTGTGGATGCACCAAAAAGCGGGTTGCGAGTGGAAGGATACACGCCTCCGGTCGCAGTGATTGAAGCCGTGGAAAGAATTATGAATGCGGCGGGAATCGAAGTGGGCGGAGTGGAGTACATGATCGACGACCGCGACGGCAAATTGCTTTATTACGACATCAATGCGCTTTCGAATTTCGTGGCGGATGGGCCGCGAGTTGTGGGCTTCGATCCGTTTGTGAAACTTGCGGATTATCTCGAACAGGAGGCGCGCTGATGCGATACGGATACTGGCTTCCTGTTTTCGGAGGATGGTTGCGAAACGTGCAGGACGAAGGGATGGAGGCGAGCTGGAATTATGTGAGCAGGCTCGCGCGCCGCAGCGAAGAGATCGGTTACGACTTGACGCTGATCGCCGAATTAAATTTGAACGACATCAAGGGCCAGCAGGCGGCATCGCTCGATGCATGGTCGACAGCTGCGGCGCTGGCAGCAGTAACGCAGCGATTGGAATTGATGGTGGCGGTGCGTCCGAATTTTCATCTGCCTGCGTTGCTCGCGAAGCAGGCGGCGAATATAGATCACATCAGCGGAGGACGGTTGTCGCTGAATGTGGTGTCGTCGTGGTGGGCGGATGAAGCGAAGCAATATGGAGTGAGCTTCGAGCAGCACGACGAGCGATACGCGCGGACCGCGGAATGGCTCGAAGTGTTGAACGGAGTTTGGTCGCAGGAAAGGTTTTCGTACGACGGGCGATTCTTCAAAACGCAAAACACAGCGCTTTGGCCGAAGCCGGTTTCGCGGCCGCGTCCTGTGCTTTATGCGGGAGGCGAATCGGAGGCGGCGAAGGATTTGATCGCGCGTTCATGCGATGCGTACGTGATGCATGGAGACTCACCAGAAATTATCCGTAGGCGCGTGGAAGATTTGTCCGCGCGGCGGGAGAAATTCGGATTGGCGCGGATGCAATTCGGAATGGCGGCGTACGCGATTGTTCGAGACACGGCGGAAGAAGCGGAAGCGGAGCGTCGCCGGATTACGAACGTGCAGCAGAGCGCGGCCGGATATCAGAATTATCAGCAGTGGCTTGCCGGGACGAAACTCGAGGCGCAGGTTTCGCTGGAAGATTATTCGGTTTCGAATCGCGGGCTGCGGGCGGGACTCGTAGGTACCGCGGAGCAGGTGGAGGAACGGATTGCGGAGTACTCGGATGCGGGAGTAGATTTGTTGTTGCTGCAATCGAGTCCGCAGTTTGAGGAGATGGAGAGGTTTGCTGAGGCGGTGATACGGAAGGCGGAGGTGCGGGTAGCTGCGGGGGCGTGAAACGCAAACGCCGTTACCGCAGAGACGCAGAGGGCGCAGAGAAACGCGGGCTACAGATCCGTCACCGCTGAAGTGGTACTGTGTAGCGCTGAAAGCGGCATTTAGTATTCGGAGGAGCGCACATGGCACAACAGACCGCCGATCTACACGTCAATCCTTCCGACGAAACCATCCGCATCGGGTCGCTGGCGGTTCGCTTCCTGATCACAGGAGAGAACTCTGGCGGCAGCGTCGCGGCCTTTGAACTCGCAGTCCCAGCCGCTCAACGCCTGATGGCTCCCGCGCATAGCCATGATCATTATGAGGAGACGATCTACGGCATCGATGGTGTTTTAACTTGGACGGTGAACGGAAAGCCAATTGAAGTCGGTCCGGGCCACGCTCTTTGCATTCCACGAGGCGCCGTTCACCGCTTCGACAATAACGGAAATCGAGATGCAAAGGCGCTCTGCGTGATCACGCCGGCCGCACTTAGCCCGCAATTTTTCCGCGAGGCAGCCGAGGTGATGCGCGAGGCTGCAGGAGGTCCGCCGGACCGGGCCAAGATGGCGGAAATCATGCGCCGCCATGGCCTGACGCCAGCGCCGCCTCCGCCTCAGCCGTAGAAGGCACCACGTACCGCCGAGACTGGCTCGGCGATAGGCGGGCACCCCGAAAAGCAAAAAGCGCGGAAGAATTTTCTTCCGCGCTTTTTCTTCTTGCTTACGAAACGCTGAGTTTGGATCAGCGCGTGGTTGTGAATTAATTGTTGTCTTGCGATGGAGCGCCGCGACGGCCACCGCGGCCGCCTGCTTCGCGCGGAGCTTCTTTGCCGGCGTCGAGGGCGTTCCAGTTCATGATGGCGTTGAAGCCCAGCGAGTAGGTGCCCTGCGTCTGCCAGCGCCAGAACGGCCGAATCGCGAACATCACGACGTGACCCTTGCCGAGATTGACGTCAACAACCGCAGCGCGATTCGCGAGGTACTGGCCATTCGCGAGCGTGCCGGAGAGCAACATGTCTTCCGGCTTCGAGGGGAATTGCAGCACGACGCGCGGACGAGATTCGTCAACCGCGATTCCAAATTGCTGAGCGAGTTGGCGCATCTCCGCGAGGTCGTCGCCAGCGGGGCGCTGATTGGCGCCGGCCTTTGCTGCGTCATCTTCTTCATCCCACGGAGAAATGTGTACGGGCACGGCGTTGGGAGTTACGTCTTGGCCCAGGCCGCCGTTGATATCGCCACCGCCCGCGCCGCCACGTCCGCCTCCACCTGCTCCGCGGCCGCCGCCGAATCCGCCGAATCCTCCGCCACTGGCGCTGAGCACCGGGTTCTGATTGAAATAAACGGGCAGATCGGAACCCTCGAAGCCGTACGCGATCGGACTTTTCTTGTCGGCGAATTTGCTGCGCAGAATCGAGCCGCGAACAAAAAGTTGCGTCGGGATGTTCGACGGTGACGCCGCTAGTGATTCCGAAGTCAGGGAAAATTGTTGCGGTGGAACCATCCGTGATGAGCGTGCCGCCTTCTTGCACAAATTTCGCGAGTTCGCGCGAGTCCTTCGAGTCCCATGCCGCCGCGAATGTCGTCGCTCTGATCCACGTAACCGAGATTCGGAAATTCCGCGGTCTTCTTGTACGGCAGCGGAGTTTTTCCGGTGACGGGCGAGCCGTTGACCTGCGAGATTGCGCGTGCCGCCGACGTGCGGGAAAACGATCACGTCATACTTCGCGCGAAGATTTCCTTCCTTCAACAATTCTGTCGGCGAAATATGTGTAGGGAATTCCGTAGGCATCGAACGCGGCGCGCCACCAGCCTTCATCCTGCGTGCGCGTCCAGGAATGAACGTAGCCGATGCGCGGAATGGTGAGGTCGTGCGTCTTCACTTGCGGCGCGGCGGACAGTGGCCCATGCGGAAAGCCCGAGATCCTTCAGGGATGCGTCGAGCTTTGCCGCGATCGCCGTTGGGAATGATGATCGCGCCGGCGCGGAATTTGTGCCCGCCGAGTTCGAAATCATCTTCGGCGGCTTGCATTTTCGTGTCGGCATTTTTGAAGCGGAACGTGACGATGTTGTTGTCGGCGGTGTTTTCGACAACGACGCACCGGAGCCATCGCCCTGAATTCCGCCCGGAGCTTTTACGTCAGCGGTGATCAGCGTCATCGGCTGATGAGAAGGATCTTGTCGCCGACGGTTTGAATCTTGATGTCGCGCATCATTTGGAACGTCCAGCCGGTGTCGTCATACGGGCTGCGGATTTTGCGGCGGATAATTCTGCACGGAAAAATACATGTCCGCGAGGGTGCGGAACGGTTGATCGCCGCGGACGACGTAATCGCCGGCCTGCACGGAAACATTTCCGGCGGTGAACGCGGAATTTGCGCGGCTGACTTCGAGTCCCTGATGACGCAAATCGTTTACAGCATCAGCAGTATCGGACTTGCGGCGCTGACCAGCAGGAATCACCCAGCCGTAGATCGGGCCGTTTTTGCCTTTGTCGACCGCGCGCTTGTTCTTGAGCCAGTAGTTGTCTAGATAGAGATCGCTGATTGCGCGCGACATGATGCAGCGCGAAAAGAATTCGCGGATTCCTGAATGTTGGTGTTGTTCGCGGCCCCCATTGAATCGACGGAAGCGGCGGATTCGGCCGGAACCATTCCTTGCTGGTGGTCGTTGCGCCCGGGCGAACTACGTATGGATCGGGGCCGTAGCTTTGTACTTCGTAAAAGCGGCCGATGGCGTTGTGGCTGTGCGCGATGAAGAACATGTAGTTGGGAACCCAGCCATCGTAGAAGCCGTAGGTCCACACGCCGGGCACGCCGCGCTTGGTCATTTCCATCACATCGTTTTCGGCGAGCATCCACCATTCATCGATGGTGATGGGATCGAGCGTGTCGTTGTACGGCCCGGTGCCGGTGGAAGCGTAGAGATAGGTCTGCGCTTCGTGAAGATCGTGCAGCACGGTGGGATGCCACTCGATGCTCATATTCGTTGATGGCCTGCGTGAGTTTGAGGAGCTGGCCCATGCCGTCGCGATTGTTATCGTGCTGAACGTATTTGCCCCAGTACATGAGCGGAAGGCGCGCATCGCCCGGCGCGCGCTTCTTGTTGAAGTAGTAGGTGTCGACTTCAGCTTCGCGGCCATCGACTTCGATCACCGGAGTGATCAGCGTGATCACGTTTTTGCGAATGTTCTGAACGAACGGAGTTTCTTCGACCATCAGGCGATAGGCGAGCTCGATCAGCATTTCCGGGCCGCCGGTTTCTGGCGAGTGCATTCCGCTGACGATGTAATAGATGGGCTTGGCGGTCTTGAGGAGCTCCTGCGCCTGCGCTTCGGTGGTTTTGCGCGGATCGGTGAGGGAGCCGAGCTGATCTTTATATTTGTCGAGCGACTTGATGGTGTCTTCGTCGGCGATGGCGAGGCAAACGATGTCGCGGCCTTCTTCAGTGGTGCCAATCTTCCAGAATTTTGCGCGCGGAGAAGCTTTGGCGAGGGCTTCGTAGTAGCGCGCGATGTCGTTCGCGTAGGTAAGTTCGCCGGGAGTGCCGGGGATGCGGCCGAAAAATTTCAGCGGGGAGGGAACGGTGTCTGACGCGGGCATGTGGTCGACGAGTTCCGTGGTGATGCGCGGATCGTTCATCTTGGGGTCGCTCATATATTTCTGGATGAGCGCGGTGTAGGCGTCGTCGGATTTCTGCGATTGCATCGCCGAGGATTTGGACGAGGCTTTCGATTTATTTTGCGCGCGCAGATGCGAGGCGGCAGGGAAGCAGACCAGCGCTAAGGCGAAGGCGGCGCAGACGGCGATGGTGGCGCGGGATTTCATTGATGCTCCTTTCGAGTAGACGCAATTGCAGCAGCGGGTGCGAAATTCGGCTTCATGAGCGGGCAAATGTATCAGAAATCGGAAACATTGATGTGGGAAAGTCGCGCGCGGTTACAAGTTTTTCGGGAAAGTTGCGCGAAGGATTTGGGAATTACGCGGGGCGGTAGTTTGTGAAAACGATGCGAGGTAGAGTTCGCGCTGAGATATACTCGGGCGCTCGAAAAATATCTTGCGTCCTGTGGTGGGACAACTTGGTTGTGAAACTTCAGTAGCCATTTCGGAGGAAGAGAATGCGATTGCGAATTCAGAAATTCGCTTGCGGCGCGATGTTTGCGCTGATGATTTGCCTGGCGGTTGCGTGGGGCGCGGAAGCGCAGCAAATGGCTGGCGGCGCTGCGGCGATGACGACGGCCGATTATGCGCGCGCGGAAAAATTCGTGGGCTATAACACGACGCCATTGGTGTATCGCGCTGGAGTGCGCGCGAACTGGCTGGCCGGACGAGCGGTTTTGGTATCGCGTGACGACGCCTGAGGGCAGCGAGTTTGTGATGGTGGATGCCGCGAAGGGAACGCGCGCGCCTGCGTTTGATCAGGCGAAATTGGCGACGGCGCTTTCCGCCGCGACCGGCGAAAAATACGACGCGATGCACCTGCCGTTTATGGATTTCGAATTTTCGGCGGATGGCGGGGCGATCATCGTGAGCGTTCATGGGCGACGATTGCAGTGCGATCTGCACGCGCTGACCTGCGGCGCGGCGCCGAATGCGGGACGCGGCGAAACGAATCCTGCGGGAGGGCGCGGGGGACGCGGCGGCGCTGCGCGGATGGACACTCCTTCGCCGGACGGAAAGCGGACGGTATTTATTCGCGATTGGAATCTTTGGGTGCGCGATGTGGCATCGGGACAGGAACGGCAACTGACGAAAGATGGCGTGAAGGATTTTGGCTACGCGACCGACAACGCCGGATGGACGAAGAGCGATCGCGCGATCGTGATCTGGTCGCCGGATTCGAAAAAGATTGCGACGTATCAGCAGGACCAGCGCAACGTGGGCGAAATGTATTTGGTGGAGACGAAGGTGGGGCATCCGACGCTGCAGGCGTGGAAATATCCGCTGCCGGGCGACGATGTGGTGACGATGATTCAGCGCGTGGTGATCGATGTGGATTCGGGAAAGATGGTGCGATTCAAGATGCCGCCGGATCAGCACCGGTCGACGCTCTGCGACGATATCGCTTGCCGCGCGGGGGAATGGTCGGATGTGTATTGGAGTCCGGACGGGACGCACATCGCGTTTGTTTCCACTTCGCGCAATCACGAAGACGAAAAACTTCGCATCGCGGATGCGTGGAACCGGCGATGTGCGCGACGTGTATGACGAGACGTCGAAGACTGATTTGATTTCGGGAAATGGGACGATCGACTGGCGATATTTGCCGGCGTCGAATGAATTTATCTGGTATTCGGAGCGCGACGACTGGGGCCAGCTTTATTTGTATGACGCGACGACTGGGAAGCTGAAGAATAAAATTACCAGCGGTGAAGGCGATGTGACGCAACTGCTGCGCGTGGACGAGAAAAATCGTGTGCTGTATTTTCTTGGCGTGGGGAAAGAAAGCGGACGCAATCCGTATTTCGCGCATTTGTATCGCGTGGGCTTCGATGGAAAAAATCAGAAGTTGCTGACGCCCGAGGATGCGAATCATGATGTGTCGCTTTCGCTCGCGGGCCGGTATTTCGTGGATAGCTATTCGAAGCCGGATGCGGCGCCTGTGGCTGTGTTGCGCGATGCGGATGGAAAGCTTGTCAGCAAACTTGAAGAGGCGGATATTTCGAAATTGGTGGCGACGGGATGGAAGCCGCCTGTCGTTTTCACGGCGAAGGCGCGTGACGGCGCGACGGATATTTACGGGCTGATGTACAAGCCGACGAATCTCGATCCGAACAAGAAATATCCGATCGTGAATCACATTTATCCGGGGCCGCAGTCTGGAAGCATCGGCGGATGGGGATTTTCCGCGGCGCGGAGCGATTGCCAGGCGCTGGCGGAGCTTGGGTTCGTTGTCGTAGAGATCGATGGGATGGGGACGCCGTTTCGTTCGAAGAAATTTCAAGACGCGTATTACGCGAACATGGGAGACAACACGCTGCCGGATCAAATTGCCGCGATGAAAGAGCTGGCCGCGAAATATTCCTGGATCGATCTCGATCGCGCGGGAATTTATGGGCACTCGGGCGGCGGATTCGCCACGGCGGACGCGATGTTTCGCTATCCGGATTTCTTCAAAGTGGGAATTTCGGAATCGGGCAATCACGATAATCGCGAGTACGAAGATGACTGGGGCGAGAAATGGCAGGGGCTGCTCACGAAAAATCCGGACGGCACGACGAATTACGACGACCAGGCGAATCAAAATATCGCGAAGAATTTGAAAGGGCATTTGCTGCTGGCGCACGGCACGATGGATAACAATGTGCCTCCGTACAACACGCTGCTGGTGGTGGATGCGCTGATCAAGGCGAATAAGGATTTCGATTTGCTGATGCTGCCGAATCAGGCGCACGGATATGGAAGCGAAAGCAATTACATGATGCGGCGGCGTTGGGATTATTTCGTGCGGTATTTGCTGGGCGCGGAGCCTCCGCACGAATATGAAATGCATCCGCCCGCGCCAGCGCGGGGCGGGCCGGGGCGTGATCTCTGGAGTCTCGCATTTCAGGAGATGACACTCTTGAGAAAGCCTCCGCTTTGGACCAAAGTAGTGGGAATAGTTTGTTTGCTGCCCACTCTCTATTTTTGGGGTTGCGGGCTTGCGTCTGACCTGCGAGGCATCAGTTGCCCCGGAGATCCGTTCATACTCATCGTTAGCATCGTCGCCTCAGTCCCGTGTCAGCGCTGCTGCATACTGTGGTTCAAGGTGGCTGTATGTCGTCACGGGCTTTGCGCTGGGAACCTTTCTCTTGATTGGGTGGAGGATGCACTGAACAGAGTAGTATAAGCCGATGTTTCCACTCCGGATTAGCATTGTTTGCGCGCGGTGCTTCTGTCGAGCATCACTTTGATTTCCGCGCAAGCCCCGCGCTCTACGCACACTGTCACTGCTGGCGCGACGAGCATGCTGATCGACGGGCGTCCCGTTCAAATAATTTCCGGCGAAATGCATTACCCGCGAATCCCGCGCGAGTACTGGCGCGATCGGTTGAAAAAAGCGCGCGCGATGGGGCTGAACGCGATCACTACGTATGTGTTCTGGAATTTGCACGAGCCGAAGCCGGGAGTTTTCGACTTCAGCGGACAGAACGATGTCGCGGAATTTATTCGCGATGGCGCAGGAGGAAGGGCTCTACGTAATTCTGCGGCCGGGTCCGTACGTTTGTTCGGAGTGGGATCTCGGCGGGCTTCCCGCGTGGCTGCTTGCGGATCGCGACATTGTTTTGCGCAGCCGCGATCCGAAATTTATGCGGCCTGCTGAACGATATTTGCAACGGCTGGGCACAGGAGCTGGCTCCTCTGCAATATTCGCGCGGCGGGCCGATCATCGCGGTGCAAGTGGAAAACGAGTACGGATCGTTCGATAACGATCATTTGTACATGGGCGCGATTCGCGATGCGATAAAAGCTGCGGGGCTCGGCGAAGTGTTGCTGTACACCGCGGATGGACCGGAGGAATTGCCGAGCGGCACGCTTCCTGGTTTGCACGCGGTTGCAAATTTCGGGCCGGGCGACGCGCCCGAAGCGTTCGCAACGCTGAAGAAATTTCAGCCAAATGAATTTGTGATGTCGGGCGAATACTGGGCGGGATGGTTCGACGGGTGGGGCAAGCCGCACGAGCACACTGACGCGGCGCAGCAAGCGAAGGAACTTGATTGGATGCTGACGCAGGGCGCGTCAGTAAGCCTTTACATGTTTCACGGCGGAACTTCGTTTGGATTTATGAATGGCGCGAATTGGACGAGAGAAGGTTATGCGCCGCAAACGACGAGTTACGATTACGATTCGGCGCTGGATGAGTCCGGGCGGCCGACGAAAAAATATTTCATGTTTCGCGACGTGATTGCCAAACATCGGGTGGTGGGCGATGCGCCGTTGCCGGATTTGCCGAAGCCGGCACAGATTATTTCCATTCCGGAATTTCGTCTCGATCGCGCGGCCGCGCTCTTCGAGAATTTGCCGAAGCCAGTTGCGAGTGAATCGCCGCTGCCAATGGAAATGCTGGGGCAATCGTATGGATACATTTTGTATCGCACGACGATCGCTGGACCTGCTGACGGGCTGCTGAAACTGAATGACCTGCACGACTACGCCGTGATTTTTCTGGACGGCGCGCGCGTTGGCGAGTTGGATCGGCGGCTAAAGCAGAATCAAATCGCGCTGAAAACTTCGGCGCGATCGGCCGTGCTGGATGTCCTCGTCGAAAATACCGGCCGGATTAATTTTGGGAAACAATTGCGCGGCGAATGGAAGGGAATTACGGATTCTGTGACGCTGGCCGATCGCGCGCTCACCGGCTGGCAAATTTATTCGCTGCCGATGAGCGATCTTTCCACGCTGCATTTTTCCGATGCGCCCGCTCGAGGCCCTGCGTTCTATCGCGGCGAATTCTCGTTAAATGAAATCGGCGACACGTTTCTCGATACGCGCGGCTGGCACAAGGGCGTTGCGTGGATCAACGGTCACTGCCTCGGACGTGTTTGGGATATTGGGCCGCAGCAAACTCTTTATGTTCCCGCGCCATGGCTGAAGCGTGGCGCAAATGAGGTAATTGTTTTTGATCTTGCTGAGCAGCCGAAACCGACGCTTCGCGCGCTGAAAGAACCGATTCTGGATAGCTTGCGCGCGTCGAAATGAAAAGTTGTTTAGCCCGCGGTTTCTAGCGTCATCACTTGAAATGGCGCGAGTTTTATTTCCGTCGCGCGGCCAGAGCGAAGATCGGTCGCTCTCTGAATTCGCCGCATCCTGCCATGGACTCTTCATCCGCAACTTTGCCGGTGAACCTTGCGGCAATTCAAACGCAATTTGCGGATCGATCTCAATTGTCTGCGGACGATCGGTCGGATTCCTCAGCGTAAGAATTGCTTTTCTCTGCGACCATGCCGCCCATCCGTACGCCTCCAACAAATTCGGATCGCCGCCCACCCAGTGCGTATCCGCGAGCACGTCCGCGTTTTGCCGCGACCACTTCGCCGATTCCGCCAGCACGTCCCAGTGTTTATCGGCGAGCAGCGAATGCGTGATGTACATTTCCTGGCATTGCGTTCCGGTGCCGAAATATGAACGAACTTCAGCCGAGAAATCATCGCCAGGATCGGTATCGAGATTGTGCGCGCGCTTCGCAAAAATAATTCCGTGCAGCATCAGCGAATTCAGCGGATACAGCGGACCTTTCGCCACCACATTTCGAAACGTATCCGCATCGCGATAGGTGATCCATTGCTGGCGCGAAGTGCCCACGCCGCTAAAACTGTGATCATCGCCTCCGCGCCACGTGGAATCCGCGTAGCGCAGCCAGAATGGCGAAGGATAAGTTCCCGTGGTGAGGTTCACATACAAATCAGGCTCGGCGGCGCGCAGATCGTCAATCAACGCGATCGCAGCCGCAAAATCGCTGCCGAATTGGCTTCCCGGAATTACATCGGACGAGCTTCCGGTGCCGTCAAACTTGAATTGGTTCACGCCATAATCGCGAACCATGTTGAGGCACACTTCGCGAAAGCGTTTGTAATAAACGGGGCCTGAAAGCGCCAGGCCATCCGCATTGATTTCAAAATTGTTCCTGCTTGGCGTATTCCAGCCGCTCCTGGCGCGCTTTTGCGTAGCCGCCCCACGGAGAAAGCCACACGCCGGGCTTGGATTGATATTTCGCTGTGGCTTGCGCAACGCCATCGAAGCCATGCGGAAATCCGGAATTGAAAGCCCAGAACTTGTGATCGTCCCATCCGTCGTCGAGCAAAAAAGAATCGAGCGTGACGCCGCGCTTTACGTGCAATTCCTGGCCGAACGCATCAATCGCATCGACCACTTGCGCTTCGGTGAACGGCTCGAAGTCATACCAGGTGTTGTAATGAAGAAAAGTTCTGTACGGATGTGCGCGTTCGCGTTCCACGTAGCGCAGAAAATCGCGCCGCATCTGCCCGGGAGCGGCAACGCCAATCACTGAAGAATAGGCGACCTCCTGATTTGCTTTCAGCGGCAGCGGTCGATCGATGGTCGCGCGTGCGCGGCCGCCGCCCGCTGTGCTCGCGCTTAGAGGATGCTCGAATCCAAAAAACCAATCGGATTGCGTGATCGGCGAGCCGGCCACTGTCCCGATCACGCTTGCATTTTGCAGCGGAACATCAATCAGGCACACAGTGTCGATCGGCAAATCCTCTTTCAGCGCGCGCAAGAACAACTTCCTGGCGAATGTAGTGCGAGCCATCGCGCAGTACCGCGCGCCACGTTGCGCCAAGAGTTCCGCCGGCGTCGCGAAATTCCGCGACGATCTGGCGTCCCGCCTAATCGGCTGGCCATCTGCGACGCTTGTGGATTTGCGGTGAGCGTTTCGATGCGCGGTTCACCAACGAGCCGCAACTGCGAAGACGCGATATTCGGCTTTCCCTCGAAGCTCATCCAAAACGCATCGGACAAATGGTTGATCGGTGTCATATGCGCGTTTGTGTTGGAGCTGCGAAATCCGCAGGCCGCCGCCATCGATCATGAATTCCGCGGAAATAAATTCGTTACTCAGCTGCAAGCAGCGGACCCGTGATTTCAGCGTTCGATTGTTGCGGCAGCCTTCGTGGCGAGGAATTCGCTCGCTGCCGCGGGCCAGAAGCGGCCACGCGGCTACCGCGCCCAAACCCACCGCTCCGGTCTTCACAAAATCGCGGCGCGAAAAATAATTTCTTGCGTCGCGCTCGCGTCGGGACGTTTGTGGTTGTCGGACATTGGGCATCTCCTGTATTCGAATTCGTTTAATCTGCAACGCGACATTCTACAGCGTCAACATTGCGGGGCCGGGCCGTGTTGTAAAGAATTGGCTCGAGGCGGCTGCCCGCGGGAAATGTCTCGCGATATGTCTCAGACCACTTCAACGTGAATTGTTCTGCGTCCGCGACAGGTATCAGAGCCCAGACGCTTCCGCCAAATCCTGCGCCAAACGCTGAAGCTGCAATCGCACCAAGTTGGCGCGCGGAACGAGCCAGTTCGATCGTCTCCGGCACCTGGTTTTTCAAAAGTTGTCTGCGCTCGCGAATTGTGATTGGTCTACCAGCTCGGCCAAACTCAGGCCAATCTTGTTTCGCAATCGCTTCACTCGCCGCCGGGATTATATCCATCGACTCCCGCAAAAACTGCTCAAAGCGATCCAGCAGCAACGAAGCGGGAAAATTGCCACCACGGTGTCTCTTGATAGCGTCGCGAATTCTTCTCCTGCGCATCCTGCGATGAATTCGCCGCCGCAAAAAGTGTTGCGTCTTCCCGGCGCGAATCCGCGTGCCATATATCCAGCATCGCGCCGCGCCGCACGAGAGGCGCGGTTATAGGAATCCTTCGCGGCGCCAGTTTTGTCGGCGGCGATTCCGCTGACGCCAATTACAAATGTCATCTCATCGCTGAAACGCGAGATCGCGTTCGCGCCGCGCGGGACAAAATGAATACTGGCTCAGCGATCCCGCCGCGCAACACAGAATGGCGACGTGATCTTCGCTCCCGCCATGCGTTCCAACTCCTGTAGTCTCCGGCCAGCGTCCCTAACGATTGTCCGTTTTCGATGCACGCGAGATACGTCGCGAGATCTTCGTCGCTCCGAATATTCGATTTGTATTCCGCGCGCTCGAACAAATGATTCACGCCGCTGAGCGCCGCAAAAATTGCGATCACCAGCGCGCTGGAACTGCTCATGCCCGCCGCGCGAGGCAAGTCGCTTCCGAATACAATGTCAGCTCCTCGCAAAGCGCCGGGAAAATTTCCAGCCAGCCGCCGCGCCACGGCTGTCACATATCCCAACCAGTGCGAACGCGAGCTCGCATCCATCGAGAACGGAATTTCCGCTTCGCGATCGCCAATCACGTCGACAAGGTGCAGCGTCGCATCATCGCGCGGCGCCACAGCGATGCAAATTCCGCGCTCCGCCGCGCACAATAAGCTGCGGCCTCCCGCGTAATCGGTGTGTTTGCCGAGAACCTCGATGCGGCCCGGCACGTAAAAGCGGAGAATTCGGTGGCTCGCGAGCGGCCGCGCATCGCGAGCAATCGTTGCTCGACCTGCTCGAACAAAGTCGCTTTCGCTCGCGCGGGTGCTGCGCCCATGCCAGCGGCGACAAGTCGCTCTGATAAATCCCCATTCAAGGTCGCGGCTCGATCCCGCTAAGAATTTTCGTGACGCTCTCAATATCCGACCGGTGCGAAAGATCAAGCACGCCATCTATCGCATCGCAACACTTTGTACTTTGCCTTATTCGCGGCGATTGCCTGCTGAATCGCGCCCGGCAATTCGTATTCTCCGCGCGAAGAAAGCGGCGCGTTCCTGCACGCATCAAAGATGCCGCGCGAAAATCGCCAGATATTCATGCTGATCAACGCGTTATCGCCCGCAGCAGTCTGCGGCCTCGCCGGGTTTCTCAATAATATTTTCCAAATATCCGTCTGCCGTTACCTTACAAATCGCGTAACTGCGAATACGCTCCGCATCGATATTACTTTTGCGGAGCAACGCGCCACGCTCAGAAGAGTGCGACTCCCGGCTCGCCCAAGTTCCGCAATCCCAGAAGCGCGCTCTGCGGATAAAAATTATCCGAATTGATCATCAGAAACTCATCGTCGCCCGCAAATGTTTCGGCCGCGAGCATCGCATCCGCCGATCCCTTCGGCTCCTGCTGAATCGCAAACGAAACACGCACGCGCACCGGCGGCGATTTCACTTCGTAATATTCGCGAATCGCGCCGTGCTCTGGCCCGATCACCAAGCAAACTTCCGTATACCCTGCATCCGCAAGCCCGCTCAAAACGTAATCCAAAAACGGACGCTTGATCGGAATCATCGCCTTGATTCCCGTGTCGGCGGCTGCAGTCTGCGCCGCGTTCAGATGCGCGGTCCCGTCCTGCTTCTTCATCCGCGTTCCAAGTCCGCGCGCAGGAATCACGACTTTATGTATTTCGCGGCTCATCGATTATTCAACGATTATTCAATCCCTGGCTTACCCGAATCGCGCTGCTCACGGAGCCTCCGAAACATTTCGCGCAAATCTCCAAACCCGCGCACAGTAACCACCAAAGTGATCACCGCAAACGCCGCGCCAGACACAATGAGGCTCGCAATCCAAAATAATTGCCACGCGCGAATCACAAACGCACCTCGCCCGAATTCATCCCACCTAATGGCAGGGAATTACGGCGCGGCCCAAGCAGCGATCCCATCACCAGCCCTACCGCCGCAAATCCAAACGCGCAGAATCCCGCCGTAGTCTCGCTCCAATGCAAAAAGAAAAATGGAACGATCGCGCCCGCTGCTCCAAGGATCATTGCAAGATAACCGCCCGTGGTCGTCGCGCGTTTCCAATACAATCCGCCCACCACGCTCGCGAACGCCCCCGCAAGAAAAATTGTACCGGTGACATTCAGATATAAATACACCGCGCCCGGGGGCGTGTAATACAAACCCCAGAACATCAGAAACAAACTCACAAATAAATTCGCGATCCGATTCAGCAAAATTTGCCGCTTCGAGTCTAGATCGGGCTTCCGCATCAATTTGCGAAGCGGCTGCACCACATCCTGCGAAAGAATCGAACTCCATCCCAGCAAGTACGAGCTATTAACAGACATCGTCGCCGCCAGCATTCCCGCCACGACAATTCCCTTAATCCCCGGCGCCAGAATCACAGAGAGCATCGTCGGCATGGCGTCAATCGGCGCAAGCGTGTGTCCGTTAATCACCGGCGCGGGAACCCCGCCCACTCGCGCGCCGATTCCGAACATTGCGAATGCCGCTATCCCCCATAGCATCGGCAGCATTCCCCGCCCCAGAAAAATAAATCCCGTCCACGTCATCACGCGCTTGCTCGTCTCGGGACTTTTCGTCGAAAACATTCGCATTGCCGTCGTTTGCCAACACGTATGAATCGAAAACCAGAGCAGCGCCTGCCAAATCAAAAATTTCCAGCCAAATTGCAAATTCGCGAAAGGACTGTATCCGCCCAGCCCCATCGTGTGCGTCACAGCATCCGTAATTCGGTGCCAGCCCGCGCTATGCACCGCGTAAATGCTTACGACCACCGTCGCCACCGAAAGCAGCGCGTACTGAAAAAAATCCGTGATCACTACAGACACCATGCCGCCAAGCATCGTATACACAACTTCAAGCAGCAGAATAATCGTCATCACCAGAATCAAATACCGCGCTGCGATTCCACTGATGATCGTCAGAAACTCTCCCTCGATTTTCAGGAAACACTCCCATGTTCAAAATTCCGCCGAGCGCCACCAGAATCCCCGTCACCAATCGCAGACCCCAGGCTGTATCGCCGCTGAAAATATTCCGGCACCGTCATCAACTTCAGCTCGCGAAACTTTTTGACGATAAATCCCGTGCGCCCCACAATAATCATCACCACGCCAGAAATCAGCGCCGTGGAAAATGCCGCGAAGCCGTACTTGTAGCCCAGCTCCGCGTTGTACATGAAAGTGATTGTGCCGATTTCGGTCGCAGCCAGCGTCGCGATTCCCAGGTACAGCCCCAGCTCGCGCCCTGCCACCAGATAACTCGAGATGCCGCCGACATAGCGTTTCCCAGCGAGCCCCACCGCCAGCGAAGCCGCCAGATAAATCCCCACGATCGCCCAGTCGATCGGTGCAAATCCCATTCGCTCTCCACAAACCGCGGTAATACTACCGGAACGCGAATCGTTTCGCCTCGCAGAAACAAATTCCTTCGCCGCGCGTCTATACAATCGGTGGGTAGGTGGACATACTACCCATACTAGGGTAGGCTCACTACCTATGACGAAGAACGCGACGCCGCGAAACGCCACTCAGCCTGAAGACCGCCTCGATCTTTTTCAAGGCACGCTCGATCTCTTGATTCTCCGTACTCTGCGCTGGGGGCCGATGCACGGTTACGGCATCGCCAAATTCATCGCGCAATCCTCGCAGGAAACTTTCCGCATCGACCACGGCTCGCTCTATCCCGCGCTGCAACGATTGCTCCAAGAACGCTGGATCGCCGCCGAATGGGGCACCTCCAGCACGAATCGCCGCGCAAAATTTTATCGCCTCACACCCGCGGGACGCCGCCATCTCGCGGGCCAGCAATCTCGTTGGTCGCGTTTCACAAAAGCTATCGCCGCGGTAATGACTTCGCCGCGGCCCGCTTCCGAGGAGGAATAGCCATGTCGCTTCGCCGACTTTGGTCCCGGCTTCGAGCAGTTCCTCAGCGCGAAAAAATCGATCGCGATTTGCACGACGAAATTTCCGCGCACATCGACATGCAGGAAGCGGACAATCGCGAAGCGGGCGCTTCCGGCGGCGCAGCCTACACGAACGCCCGCCGCGAAGTTGGCAACGCCACTCTCATCCGCGAAGATGCCCGCGCCGCGTGGGCCTTCCCGTTTCTCGAAAGCATTTTGCAGGACGTTCGCCATGCCGCGCGCCTGCTCCGCAAAAATCCCGGTTTCACCGCGATTGCAGTTCTCACACTTGCTCTCGGTATCGGAGCCAACACCGCCATCTTCAGCATTGTCGACACCGTGATTCTTCGCCCGCTTCCTTATAAAGATTCCGCCCGCATCGTGAACGTGCAGACCAGCACCGCGATGTTTCCCGGATTCAAGCTGGGAATTTCCTGGCTTGCGCTTCAGCGATTCAGCAACGATGCTCCCGCGATCGAACAATCGGCTGCATTCAGCAGCAGCGAAATGAATTTCAGCTCCGGCGGCCATCCCGATCGCGTAAATGTTGTCGGCGTCTCGGATGATTTTTTCTCCGTCTTCGGAATCGCTCCACAGCAAGGCCGCCTGCTCATCAGCCAGGATCAGCAAAACGAGCAGGGTCATCTCGTCGTCCTTAGCGACAACACCTGGCGCACAAGTTTCGGAGCCTCACCCAGCGTGGTTGGCCAAACAATTTCGCTCGATAAGCAGAGCTACACAGTTGTTGGCGTCGCCGCGCGAAATTTCGCATTTCCCGCAAAGACATTTGCGTGGGCGCCTCTGTTTGTCCCGGTTCCCGAGCGCACCAATCCCACTTCCTTCTATTACCAGGTGGTTTCGAAACTCCGCCCCGGCGCAAGCCTCGCGCAGGCAAGCGCGCAACTGAAAACAATCGCCGACCGCATCGCGAAAGATAATCCTGTTCTGCAAAAAGGCTACGACATTGTTGCGACTCCGATGCTCGAACAGCGTGTCGGAAATATTCGGCAGGCTTACTTGATTCTGCTCGCAGCTGCCACGTTCGTCCTCTTGATTGCCTGCGCGAATCTTGCCAGCTTGTTGCTCGGCCGTGGAATGTATCGCCAGCGCGAAATGACCTTGCGCGCGGCGTTGGGCGCGTCTCGCGGAAGATTAGCCCGTCAGATGCTCGTCGAAAGTTGCTTGCTCGCGGTAATTGGAGGCATGGCAGGCGCTGCACTCGCGGCTGCTGGAGTAAAACTATTCGTCGCCATCGCGCCCGCCGGCACGGCACGTTTGGATGAAATCACTCTGAATCCCACGCTGTTGTGGTTCTCGCTCGCAACATCTCTCGCAGCGGGCATTTTGTTCGGACTCGTTCCTGCCCGTCGCGCCGCCAAATTCGACGCAAACAATTCGCTGAAAGACGAGCCATCAGGCGGCCTCGTTCGCAACGCGAGCGGACGTAGCCCAAAGTTGGGAGGGGCATTGGTCGTCCTCGAAATCGCGCTCGCTTTTGTTCTGCTCTTCGGCGCGGCGCTCACCGCGCAAAGTCTCTCAAGGCTGCTGAATGTGAAGACTGGAATTCGCACCGACCACATTCTCACCCTCGAGTTGCCGCAAAAAGATACCGGCATCAACACACCTACCGAAGCGCAAATGAAAGCGATGGTTGCAGCTCAAAACGAAAAACTCGCGCAACTACTTCCTCGCCTCCGTGCTCTCCCGGGCGTAGAAGATGTGGCTATTTCTAACTATGGCGTTCTCTCTGGAAATACGTCTCTGCTTTCCGGAGATCTGCATCTCGAAGGTCAGCCCGCGCATCCTGATACTCCCATGATGACCATGGCGCGCACAGTTTCGCCCGACTTTTTCAAAGCGCTCGGCATTTCTGTTTCGCGAGGCCGCGCATTTAACGAGCAAGATGCGCCTGGATCGCAGCCAGTCGCCATGGTGAACGAAGCGTTCGCGAAAAAATTCCTCGGTTCTCTCGACGTCGTCGGAAAACACATTCTCAACGGCCCTGAGTCGCCCAAAAATCAGACTCCTCCCACTGAAATTATTGGCATCGTTGCCGACACTCGCGATTTTCAACTCGGCAAAGATCCCGAGCCCGAGTATTATTCGCCCCTGCTTCAGCAATACATCGATTCGCCGCTCGTCATGCTCAGAACTTCCGGCGCTCCGCTCTCCCTCGCTAACGTCGCCTCGCAAGTCGTTTGGTCACTCGAGCCCGAGCAGCCCATTACTGATATCGCCGAGTTAAGCCGCGACGTTTCCGCGACCGTCGGCGAGCCGCGCATGCACGTGATTCTTCTCGAGGTTTTCGCGGGCATCGGTCTCGCGCTCGCCCTGCTCGGTGTCTACGGAGTCCTCGCATATTCCGTCGCCCGCCGTACTCGCGAAATCGGCATCCGCATGGCTCTCGGCGCGCGCCCGGGACGCGTTCTTCGCATGATCATTCGTCAGGGACTAGCGCTCGCCATCGCGGGCACGGCCATCGGTGTCGCCGCCGCGTTGGCTCTGAACAAATTCATCGCCAGCGAATTATACGAAGTGAAGCCCACCGATCCCGCAACATTTATCGGCGTTTCGATAATGATGCTCGTCGTCGCGTGCCTCGCGTGCGCCATCCCCGCACTGCGCGCCATGCGCACCGACCCCACCATCGCGCTGCGTCACGAATAAATGCCGCGCCAAATTGGCTCGCCTGCGCACGCCGCCGCGAAGTTACGCCGCAGAACATTTCGTGCATCATTACGTCTTAGGACCACGCGCTGAGGCTACTGCCGCTCGCGCGCCACAATTTTCCGGAGGCCGTCATGTCCGAAACACCGCAGCAATATACCCAGAGAATTCTCGCCAACCTTGGCGGCGAAACGCCCGAAAAAGTTCGCGCCTCATCCGCAAAAAAACTCGAAAAATTGTTGAGCGGTGTATCGCCAGCAAAACTTGCCAAGCGGCCCGCTCCTGATAAATGGTCAGTCACCGAAGTCATCGCCCATCTCGCCGACGCAGAGATCGCTATGTCTTGGCGCGTCCGCGCAATTCTCGGCGCGCCGGGCTGCGCCATCGAAGCGTTCGATCAGGACGCATGGGCCAGCAGCATGAATTACGCGAAGCGAAATCCCAAGCAATCGCTCGCCGCTTTCCGCGCCCTCCGCGAAAATAACATCGCGCTCCTCAAATCTCTTCGCCGCGATCAATTCGAAATCCATGGCATCCATTCCGAACGCGGCAAAGAAACCATCGCCACTATCGCCGCAATGATGGCGGGCCACGATCTCAACCACATCTGTCAAATCGAAGCCATCCTCAAACCCGCGAAGAAAAACGCAAAACACAAACGTTGATCTGAGTTCCGTACGGGGCGGGGATTGTCCCCGCCCTCCGGCCGATCGCCGTAATCCCGTAGGGGCGAGGCTCGACCGCGATAGCGGGCAGGCCTCGCCCTTTGTCGCGCCTTCCGCCTCTCACTTCAATATCGTAAAGTATCCCCATGGATCGCATAATCTTCATCGCGAAACGCGCCGCCGTAGCCCTCCTAATTTTCGCCGCGTTAATTTACGTCGGCGATTACGTTTCCGTCCGTGTCCGCCTCATGCATCCAAAACCCGGTGATCCTCTCGAAGACGTTCTCCTTCAACGGTATTACTCCGTCTCCGAAAAAGGACAGAAACTCGAATACATTCCCGCCGATCCGCAAACCGTCACTTGCGTCCACTCCATGTTTCCGCACATGGGCTACAACCCGTGCTGGTACGTAAATCGCCTGAACAACCAGCCAATTCCAATGACCATAATCACCATCCCAAATTTCCACTCGAAATAATTTCTCGTAGGGGTAGGGCTTGCCCTACCCAGCCTTTCACAGGTTTTCTGGGCGCTTTGACTTGGTTTTGCGGTCTCTGGGTGCCCCAACACGCCGTAGTTGCGTGTGGGTTTTCTGGGCCTTTGACTTGCGCGGGTGCCGCACCCTTCGCTGTTTAAGGGTGCGGTCTTTGACTTGGTATTTGGCCTAATCTCTCCGCGCGTCCAATCTCCCTAATACTTCGTCCCAAAATGAATGAAATTACACACATACAAAATCCACACAAACCCCACGCACGCCGCCGCCGTCAACGTGTCGAACAATCGATTCCACTTCCATCGTCTTTTGCTGAACCACGCCCCCAGTGCATACACAATCGGCACAATTGTTGCTGCAATTGCGAAAACTTGCAGCACGTGAATTACATCCAACGCCCAGTCCAAGTGCCGGTTCGCGTGGTCGATGCTCCCAAGCGCGTAATTAAGATATTCCACCCACGCGCATAGGATTACGATGTCCAAAACACAGACCAGCTTCGTCCACTTCCGCAGTTTTTTCTCAACATCTCCCAGCGCCAAAGGGAAGTGGTAGTGCCGCCGCGTCATCGCCGCAATCGGCCACACCAGCACCGTAAGAGCCAGCACCGAGAGCGTGCTCACCAGCACAAATAAAAACAAATTTCCGTTCTGTGCGCCCGTTGCTCGTTGTTCGCCAAACGCCGCCGCATCCGAAAACATTTCCAACTCGCCCTTACTATTTTTCCGGAATGCGATTTTTGTCTGGCTGTTCACATCGCGATATAGCATCGGACCGATTTCCCGCCAATGCCTCGGCTGCCCGTTCACCGCCAGAAAAGCGGGAGAAGAAATAGTATCTTCCGGGTCGGGCGAAAACGTCGCTTCATCCGATAGCGCCAATAATTTTGTGATTGTCGTCTCGCCGCGACGGCTCGTCATGTAATTGCCGCTCACCGTCTTCGCATCTTGTGCGGCAGTGGAAATCGCTGCTGGCAACGCCGGTCCTCCTGGAAAATATCGGTCCAGAAATTTGTGCCACAGTTGCCCGCGAATGTCTCCGCGGCCAGCGCTGTTCACCGAAATAAACATTCCCGTATTCGCGTCGAGAATTAAATGCAGATGCGAATGAAAATATTGAGTGTCTCCGCCGTGCCCGATAATTTTGTGCCCATTTTCATCTTCCTGAAAAAATCCCAGCGCCATTCCATTCAGCTCCGGCACCATCGCAAACGCCCGCGAATGCATCATCCGCGCGGTTTCCGGACGCAAAATTTGCGCATCCCCATAACGCCCGTCCTGCAAGTGCGCCATCATGAATCGCGTGATATCTCCAGCCGCAATGGACATCGCTCCCGCCGGAACGCAATTCACCCACTCGAATCCCTTCGCTTTTTCTGAACCCGACTCATATCCGCTGGACATCAGCGGCGCAAGATCTGCCGGCAACGGCTGCACAAAAGTTGCGTGCGTCATCGCCAGCGGTTTCAAAATGTGATTCGAGATGTAATCCTCAAATTGTTCTCCGGAAACTCTCTGCACGATGTATCCCGCCAGCGCCATCGCATAATTCGAATACGCGGGCATCGCTCCGGGAGCGAAAACTCTCTGCGGCAAATTCTCGCGCATCACCACGCCAATCGGTTCCACCGCCGCCGTATTTGCCACGAACAATTCTTTGTCCCACTCTTCAAATCCCGTGGTGTGCGTCATGATTCGCCGCAGCGTAATCGGCTCCGCATACGTCGCCGGAATTTTGAAATCGATGTAATCGTTTACGTCGCGATCCAGATCGAGCTTTCCCTGCTCCACAAGCTGCATCACTGCGGTGCATGTAAATAATTTTGAAACCGATCCCGGCCGGAACAACGTGTCGTCCACAGACACCGGCTTCTTCGTCGCCACGTCCGCGTATCCGTATCCGCGTCCGTAAAGCACCGCGCCATCCTTCACAATAATTACTACCGCTCCCGCAATGTCTTGCCGCTCCATCTGCCCCGGCACATATCCATCCAGAAATGTCGCCACATCTTCCGCCGTCAACTCGTGCGTGCCCGGTACCGCCGGGGTTTGCGTGACATCTGGCACAACCTTTGGCAGAGCCGGTGCGATCTGTTCAGGCATCTGCCCAAGCGCCACCGAATATCCGTGCGCCCGCAGTGCGACGCTGCAAATCATCGCCGCAACCACCACCAAAACGCCGCCCGCAAAAATCAGTGAACTCTTTCCGCGTCTGTTCATCTTCATCGGCCACCCTTTCGAATTCCGTTGCCCGCTTCTTATAACCCCCCGCCCCCAAAGTCAAAGCACATTCCGATTTCCGCTCCCCGCCACCCTGTCGCCACGGCCTTTCTCTGCGTACTCTGCGCCTCTGCGGTGAAAGCCTTCGCCATCCACGAACGATAGCCTCCCCCTCCTGAATTCTCCCTGTCCTGAATCCGCCATAGCCTGCGCAAACGCGAAGGCGACGGCGGGCTGCGTCTCTCCGTTAACGCTCTTTCCCCATTCCGCCTGCCCAAAAATATTTGCAAACTCCTCAATATTCTCTTGACAACCATTTGCGAATATGAGACTATTCGCAACAGGGAAGAACCGCATCCCGCGCCCAATCAGCGCGGGTTTTTTATTTCCAGTCCCATTTTGGAACGCCGCGACACCTCAAAACGCTCTCTCATGTCCTATAATATTTCGCATTGCAAACAAAGGACTTACACCGCTAAATCGAAAAAAAAGGCCTTACAAAAAGTTAAGTGTTCATTCTAAAGAACTTAACTCAATATTTAACGTAAGTGTTCATTCTAAAGGCTTTACGAGGCGATTTTTCGGCCAAAATCTGACCTCCCAGGCCTCGCTTGGATAGCGCCGCCAGATTATGTTCAGTTTGCAATTCCACTCCGTCTAGGCCTCGGAGACAGCTACCATGATTCCGTGTAAGTATTCATTCTAAAAGAGTTAGACAATAACTCATCCAAATTTCAGGCACAGAGGATCTTGTTCCGCCGTTGCGGCTTTGCTTCATAGGCCCAAACTGCTAATCGCCGCACAGCGCGATCACATATCGGATTCGTTCCAAGCTTACAGAACGTAAGCCAACACCAAAACGCTCAGACGATTGAATCTCACGCCGGTTCTGATATACTCCCGGCTCGCACAAAATATTTCTATGGAGTCAGCACTCATCTGCTCGCGAGCTTTACTTTGCACGCAGTTATTCGCGCCGTACGCGGTACGCCACTATCGAAATCCATTCGCATCAAAGAATGCATCGGACTTGCTCCTGCATTATCAAATAAACAGGTGGCTGCCCATTGTTAGTGAATGCGTCGCCGCGCCAAAATCCATTTAGAGGCCCTAGTGCGCATCCTGGTCGCAGATGATCAAGCTGAAGTTCGGCGCGGCATTTGCTCGCTGATTGAATCTGCCGGCGATCTCGAAGTCTGCGCCGAAGCGGCGAACGGGGAAGAGGCGCTCGAAAAAACCATCGCGCTTCGCCCAGATCTCGTCGTGCTCGATATCAGCATGCCTGTGATGAATGGGCTCGACGCCGCCAAAGCGATTCGCGCCTGTTGTCCGCAGACGCCGATCCTTCTCGTCTCTATTCACGAAATTGGCGCCATGATTGACCAGCGCGCACGAAATCGGCGTAGATGGTTACGTAGCAAAAGATCAAGTCAGCAAAATTTTAATCGACGCGATTCGCGCCGTAACCAAACACCAAAAATACTTTCCCAAAGAAGACGACCGCCAAGTCATCAACTAAAGGTTTCTCAATCGGTGCCGCACCCGTTGGCTTGTAGGGGTAGGGTTTGCCCTACCCATTTTTCATTCTTTCGCATCGGTCATTGCCCATTATCCGTAAAACGAGTACAATCCCGCCATCTACCGGGAGACATAAATGAAAAAATCGCACGCACCGCGATATGCGCCGCCGCATTTTGCACCCTTTCCGTCGCAGCATTCGCCCAATCGTGGCAAGACAATTTGCAATCCCTCACCGCGCCGCAGGATTACGTCCAGCACCGCTCTTCGAGCTACGACCGCACCGGCGGCAACGACGACGCGCGCACCGTCCCCGCTGGCCAAACCATGACCGTCCTCGACACCGACGGCCCCGGCGAAGTCACTCACGTCTGGTTCACCATCGCCAGCGGCGAACGTTTCCACTTGAAGAAAATTGTTCTGCGAATGTATTGGGATGGCGAAGCCACTCCCAGCGTCGAAGCTCCCATCGGAGATTTTTACGGCCTCGGTCTCGGCGATTATTTTCTATGGCAATCCGCGCCGATTCAGGTCGGAGCCGACAACGCCCTGAATTCTTTTTTCCCGATGCCGTTCCGCAAACACGCGCGCATCACCGTAGAAAATCAGGGCAGCCGCCCGATCGACGCGCTCTACTGGAATATCGATTACCGCGCGTATGCCAAGCCGCTTCCGGAAAACACTCTCTATTTCCACGCGCAATATCGCCAGGCCACGCCAAATCACGCGTTCCCCGATGCGAAAACAAATCTCGATGGCGCAAATAATTACGTCTGGATGGAAGCCACCGGCCGCGGCCACTTTGTCGGAGTAGCAATGTCCGTAATCGAAAACGCCGATGGCTGGTGGGGCGAAGGCGACGACATGTTTTTCGTCGATGGCGAAAAACTTCCGTCCATCAACGGCACTGGCACCGAAGATTATTTTCTCGGCGCATGGGATTTCGGCGGAAAACAATTCAGCTATCCGCTCTACGGTGCTCCGGTTGTCGGCCCCGAAAGGGAAGGCTCGCGTTGGTCGGTCTACCGTTTCCATCTCGATTCGCCGGTCACCTTCACAAAATCTCTCCGCGCATCCATCGAACACGGCACGGCCAACGATCGCGGCGATAATTTCTATAGCGTCGCCTACTGGTATCAAACGGAACCCCACGCGCCATTTCCAGCGCTGCCGTCGCTCGACGCGCGCACTCCCCGCGTGCTTCCGTCGCAAGGAAATCCGCGCTAGACGCAAACGGCCATAGTGCATAACATAGATAGTTATTTAACTATTAAGTTAAATTAAAATGAGGCGGGCTGATCGGCATACGCCGATGCGCCGTACCCGCGCACGAATTTCCAATTGAATCCGCTTTTCTGCTGCACCATGAATTTCGCCCAGTGCCGATCGCATTTCCTGCAGTGTTTGATCGTTGTCCACGCTCGCAGCACGTCGCCGTGTTCGCGTTTCAAAGTTCCAAGCGTCTTCGCTTCGTCGATCGCCGTCGTCATCGCGCCGCCCGCTAGCTCCGTCGTGATGCGGCTCATCGCAGCCTTCGCTTCATCGCTGTTCGGCGTGTAACGAAGGTGTCTTTCTTGCGCCGCCATGTATCTCGAGCAGCGATCGCAATACGGTTTTCCGGCGAGGTGTTTGTAAATCGCGAATCCGCCGTACGCGAATCCCGCGACTTGCAGCAGGGCAAATAAATATCCCCAGCTTCCCAGTGCGCCACTGGGCCCGGTCGTATCTGTATCCAGTTGCAGCACCGTAGATCGCAGCGAGGAATTTATAAATTGCGGATACGACATCAAATCGGCCACATGCTTGCCGTTCGTTGTCTGTGTCAAATATTGGAAATAATAAATCAGGAAAAATGTCGCCACAGCGCCAATCAGAATATTTAGCAACAGCATTCGCGTGGGACGGTGATTGAAAATCCGCGCGACAAAATAATATCCGCTCGAAGCGGCCAGGCCAGAAACAATCGCTCCGACAGGAATCACGAACCATACGCTGTACAAATAAAACGCAAACTGAGTTTGCGCTTGAATCTGCCACAAAATAAATGCGGTCACCATGCAGGTCACATAGCCGCCAATGCTAATCATGAAATCCTGGCCGCTGGTTTTATATTCCGCGGGGATGTGGTGTTCGCTCATCGTTCTCCTCGCGAAATTAAATGCGCCGCCATCGCAACTGAATTTCGCGCAGCATGAATCGTCACACGCGCCGCGCTCAGTCCCGCAGAATTTGCCGACAGTTGTATCGCGCCATCGCGCCCTGGAGAAATATGTCCCTCAGAATCAATTTCGCCTCGCGCAGATTGCACAATCACTTGAGCGAATCCGTTAAACGCTGCGCGCGCCGCACTTGTGAACGGAGCCTCAGGTTTATCGGCAGAGTGATCGGTCGGATTTCCATTTCCCACGCCAATAATTTTCCCTGGCCCACTCAGCTCAAAATTCATTTCGTTGCCGGCCGCGGGTACCACGCGTCCTTCAACATCCACAATCGCCGCCGTAATTACGCTCACATCTTTTCCGTCCGCGCCGATCTTCTCGCGATCTGCGGTCAAGCGAATTCCCGCGGCCGCACCGGCGGTCTCAACTTTCATTTCAGCAATTTGCTTTCCGCCGGAGAATCCGCGTGCCAGCAAAGTGCCAGCCGCATACGGCACATTCCATTCCAGATGCGAAAGCCGCGTCATCGGTTTTCGCTCCAGCGATTTTCCGTTCAAAAACAATTCCACCTCTTCGCAATTGCTGTGCACCCAAACATTTATCGGCTGCCCCTCTTTTCCTGCCCAATTCCAGTGGGGAAAAACGTGCAGCACAGATTTGTCTTGCCACCATGCCTGATAATAAAAAAAGTTGTCCTTCGGAAACCCACACGTATCCATGATTCCGAAATGCGAGCTGATGCACGGCCACGAATACGGAGTCGGTTCGCCGCGATAGTCGAATCCTGTCCACACAAACGCGCCCGCCAGCCACGCACGCGCCGCGAAATATCTCACCCAATCTTCCGCGTTCGATCCCCACGGCGGATGGTTCAGGTCGTAGGCGCTCAAATATCCGCGCGCCTTGTCGTTTTCGTAGATTCCGCGCGTGCTCACCGTGCTTGCTTCCTCGCTTCCCACGCACGGCTTCGCCGGAAAATCCGCGTGAAATTTGTCCACGCTTCCAAGAATTTTGTAATTGAATCCCTGCACGTCCACCACCGCGCTGATTCCTTTGCCCCAGCTTCCATTCATCGCGGCGGTCACGGGACGAGTGGGATCGAGCTTTTTCACAACACTCTTCATCGTCTCTGTAATTCGCGCGCCGCGCTGTGTTCCTTGTTCCGGCTCTTCATTTCCAATCGACCACAAAATCACGCACGGATGATTTCTGTCGCGCCGCACCATTCGCGTGAGCTGGCTCAATCCTTCTTCGCTCGAATCCATCATCCGCGTTTCGTCCATCACCAGCATTCCAAGTTTGTCGCATGCATCCAGCAATTCCGGAGTCGGCGGATTGTGCGAAGTCCGAATCGCGTTACATCCCATCTCCTTCAGCTTCTGAATTCGAAAATATTGCAATCGATCCGGCAGCGCCGCTCCAACTCCAGCATGATCCTGGTGATTGCAAGTCCCCTGAATCGCCACGCGCTTTCCGTTCAGAAAAAAACCCTTGTCCACATCGAACTTGATTTGCCGAACGCCAAACGGAATTTCGACGCGATCCAACAATTCGTCTCCAGCCAGAAGGCTCATTACCGCTCGATACGTATACGGCGACTCCAGCGACCACAAATTAGCAGCCACCATTTCCACGCCGGTCCCGTACTCGGTACTTGTGCCTGCAGCGATGGTCTTGGACCGACTCCGAAGCGCGCCCGCAAGACCGCCAGCAACCGTTCCGGGGTTTTGATCACTGCCAATCCACTCGCAACTTACTGTGCACGTAATTTCGCTCTTCCCTTGATTGACGACTTCGCTCTCGATATCGAGCCGCGCCAGCCTGGCTTGACCCCCGATGTCTGCCGAAATAAAAACTCCGTCATGCGCAAAATGCACCGCGTTCGTTTTCACCATCCAAACATGCCGGTAAATCCCAGCTCCTTCATAAAACCATCCCTCGTTCTCCGTGGCGTCCACGCGTACCACGAGGTAATTCTTCCCGCCGTAGTTCAGCCAGTCCGTAACGTCGTAACGCGCGGGAGCATATCCGCTCAGATTTCGTCCGACATAATGTCCATTCAACGCAACGATCGCGTCGCGATAAATTCCGTCGAACTCAATCGAAATTCTGCGCCCCAAATCGCTCGCAGGAATTTCAAAGATGCGTCGGTACCAACCGATGCTCGTCGTCGGAAAATCTCGCCCCAGCGGTTTGCATCCATGGTCTACAAGGGTCTTTCGCACATCGTCCGAATGGCCTTCTCCACTTTCAAACGGCAATTCCACCGCCCAGTCGTGCGGCAAATCAATCTCTCGCCAGCTCGAATCATCAAAATCTTTTCGGCACGCCTCAAAGAATTCGCCAGACTTCCCAAGAATGCTCGATTCGCCAAACTGAAAATCTTTCGAGGCATCATCTGCATTTCCCAAATGAAATCGCCATCCGAAATCGAGCGAGATCCTCTCGCGCGGCGAGGGCTTCGCATTCTTTTCGGCTTGCATCAGTGCGGACGATTCGTGCGTCGAGGGATTCTCTTCGCCGCCAGCGCCGCGCAGCATCGCTCTCGCCGCAGCAGGCGCTGCAACTCCCAGTTTCAACAAATCTCTTCGCGTGTATTCGCTCATATTGGACCCGACATATAGTACAGAATCGCGCGTCACGTCGAGACGTAATATTCAGATGCCACAAAAAGCGCCGGCCAAGTTTTGCGCGCATAACTGCATTGCATTCGCTCGCGCGAACGCATATCTTGTCCCCGGTTTGCCAAACATTCAGTTCCAATTCGTGCGGCGAATATTCATCGCCGCACTGAGGTGATTGCCATGCAATCTTCATCGCTAATCGCGCGCCGTTCAAAATATTTTTTGCCTGCCTGCGCGCTAGCTCTAGCCGCGCTAATCTCTGCGCCCCTGGCCGCGCAAACTCCAGCGCCCGCACCCGCCGCGCCGAAGCAAGCTCCCGCCGCGCATGCCGCACCTGCGACAGAGCAGCCCGGTCGCCCATCCGCGCCCGCGCCCAAAAAACTCGCCGATCTCGCGCGCCCGAATTTGCTCAAGCAACCCACTCTCTACGTCATCGCCTACGCTCACCTCGATACCGAATGGCGCTGGGAATATCCGCAGGTCATCAAGGAATATCTCAGCAAGACGATGCGAAATAATTTCGCGCTCGCCGATAAATATCCCCACTATCTTTTCAATTTCACCGGCGCGAATCGCTACATGATGATGAAGGAATATTTTCCCGCGGATTTCGCGCGCCTTAAAAAATATGTCGCAGCGGGCCGCTGGTTTCCGGCGGGCTCTTCCATGGAAGAAAGTGACGTGAATTCTCCATCCGCCGAATCCATCATTCGCCAGATTCTTTACGGCAACGAATATTTCCGCCAGGAATTTGGAAAAGCCAGCCAGGAATATATGTTGCCGGATTGTTTCGGTTTTCCCGCGTCGCTTCCCAGCAATTCTCGCTCACGCAGGAATAAAAGGTTTTTCCACGCAGAAACTTTCTTCAGGATGGCAGCCCGCTCCGCGCGTCGGCGGCCCGGATTCTCCCGAAAGAACTCCTGAAGGAATTCGCATTCAACGTCGGCATGTGGGAAGGCCCCGACGCACGAAACAGTTCTCGCCGCGCTGAATCCCGGCGGCTATGGCAGCGATGTATTCAGCGATCTCAGCAAAAATAATTCCGTGCCCGCCGGATTTCGTTCGCGGTTGGGATTCCTACACCTGGGATTGGCCCGATCGCGTCAGCATCAACGGAAAAGTTACCGGAATTTTCGCCGATTATCATTACATCGGCACTGGTGATATCGGCGGCTCGCCAACGAAGAAAGTTCTACGATGGAAGCGATCGAAACTCACGGTTCGCTACAACAAAATTCCCAGTTACTACCGACGCCGATCTCGCGACGGTGGACATGGCGCCGTTCAGCCAGTCGCAGGCCCGCCGGTAAGAAGTTGGCGACGGCCCGCTAAATGTTACTTGAGGCGCCCGCCGATCAAATGTTTCGCGACATCGCAGGGACTCGATCTTTCGAAGATGCCGCGCTACAAAGGCGATCTCGAATTCATCAATCATTCCGCCGGCTCCATCACTGCCAGACATATCACAAGCGCTGGAATCGCAAAAATGAATTGCTCGCCGCCGCCGCCGAAGAATCTAGCGTCGGCGCCGCGTGGCTCGGCGGCCGCACATATCCGCAAGAGCGCATGAATCGCGCGTGGCGCTTAGTTCTCGGCGGACAATTTCACGACAGCATGGCCGGAACCGCGACGCCGAAATCCTACAATACATTTGGAACGATGACGTTCTCGCGATGAATCAATTCGCCGGAGTCCTCACCAGCGCCACCAAGCCGTCGCCTCCGGACATGAACACAGCAGGGAAGGGAATTCCGATCGTCGTTTTCAATCCGCTCAGCATCGCGCGCGAAGATGTAGTCGAAGCCAACATACATTTCGCAAACGGCGCGCCGAAAAGGCGTGCGCGTCATCGGACCCGACGGCAAAGAAGTTCCGGCGCAACTCGAAAACGCCGAAGACGGCTCCGCGAAAATTCTTTTCCTCGCGAAAGTTCCGTCGGTTGGCTTCGCCGTCTACGACGTTCAGCCCAGCGATTCCGCGGCAGCCGCGTCAGCTTCTGATTTTCAGTCAACGCGAGCTGCAATGGAAAATTCTCGCTACAAAGCATCAAGATCGACGAGGATGGCGACGTCTCCAGCATCTACGACAAAAAATCAATCAAGAACTTCTCGCACAACCAATTCGCCTCGCGATCATCACAGATAATCCGCGCCAGTGGCCCGCATGGAACATGGATTTTGAGGACGAACATAATTCTCCGCGCACTCTACGTCGGCGGCCCCGCAAAAATTCGCGTCTTCAGAAAATGGTCCGGTTCGCGCGCACGATCGAAGTCACTCGCGAAACCGAAGGCTCGAAGTTCGTCCAGACCGTCAGCCTCACCGCGGGCGACGCAGGAAATCGCGTCGAATTCGGCAATGTCAATCGATTGGCATACGATGGAGGCAAATCTGAAAGCTACGTTTTCCGCTCACCGCTACAAATAAAATCGCCACTTACAACTGGGATATCGGCACCGTCCAGCGTCCCAATGAAGCGCCGCGCCAATTCGAAGTTGCGTCACATCAGTGGATCGATCTCACCGATCAAGCCGGCGCGTACGGCGCAACAATTCTCACCGATTGCAAAACGCCAGCGACAAATCCGAACGACAACACAATTCGCGTCACGCTCGATCCGCACTCCCGGCACCCGCGGCGGCTATCAGGATCAAGGTACGCAGGATCTCGGCCATCACGAAATTAATTTCGGCATCGCGGGCCACGAGGCGATTATCGCCAGGGTGCAAACAGATTGGCAAGCGTGTCGATTCAATCAGCCGCTCATCGCATTTCGAAACCGCGCGCACCCGGCGCGCTCGGCAAAGAATTTTCGCTGCGTGAAAATAGATAATCCTCGCGTCCGCGTTCTCGCCATGAAAAAAGCGGAAGAAAGCGACGACGTAATCATTCGCATGGTCGAGCTCGACGGAAAGCCGCAGCAAAATGTTCAGTTGAATTTGCCGCGCCAATTATTTCCGTCCGCGAAGTGAATGCTCAGGAAATGCCGGCGTCTCCCGCCGTTTCATCCAAAGCAGCAAGCATTGCGAGCGGCAAGCTCAAGTTTCCTTCGAGGGTATATCAGCCGCGCACTTTCGCCGTGAAACTCGCGCGCAGCGAAATCTCACGTTGCCGCGCCGGCTTCGCATCCGGTTCTGCTGCCCTACGATGTCGCGGTTTCCACGCATGATGGAAAACCCGCCGAGGGTTGCTTCGATTGCATGTTGAATAGTCAGGATGCTCAGCAGGGCGACGCGCTTCCTGCGGAAATGTTGCCTGCGGATATCGCGTATGCCGGAATTCATTTCCATCTCGCCCATCGCGGCACCGGAAATCCAGACGCGGTCGCCGCGCGCGGACAAAAAATAAATTTGCCCGCCGGAAAATTCACACGCGTTTATTTGCTGGCCGCTTCCGCGGAGCACGCAGGATTTCAGGACCGCGGCACATACGGAAATGGCGATATCACCGCCGCATTTCAAAATTGGCGATCAATCCACGAATCTAAATATCCAGCGCTGGACAGGATTCATCGGCCAGTGGGATAACCGCGGCTGGGAAGCAAAACAAATTCCAATCGAACGTCCTGCCGATGCGCCGCCGCTTCCTGCCGACGCGCCCACTACGCGCACCGAAATGTTTTTCGATGGAAAGATCACACCGGGATTTATCAAGCGCGCGGATGTTGCGTGGTTCTCGTCGCACATTCATGATGACGCTGCCGCAAATCAGCCGTACCAGTATTCCTATTTATTTGCGTACGCACTCGATGTTCCAGCTGGCGCGAAAACTCTTACGCTCCCCAACGACGAGCGCATTCGCATTCTTGCTGTCACCGTCGCCGATGAATCTCCGGCGGTGCGGCCTGCTCAGCCGCTCTACGACACGCTGCGGCACTAAAACAATTTACTCGTAACGCAGCGTCGTGATCGGATCCACTTTCGTCGCGCGGCGCGCGGGAATGTAGCACGCCACGAGAGCGACTAAAGCGAGGACGCCCGTCACCGACAAATATGTCAGTGGGTCGGTGGCAGTGACGCCGAAAAGAAGACTGGCCATCAATCGCGTAAGTGCAAACGCAGCAAGCAGGCCAACAACGATTCCGGCGCCAGTCAGCAGCGCGCCTTGTTTCATCACCAAGCTGAGCACGTCGCTTTGCTGAGCGCCGAGCGCCATGCGCAATCCAAATTCTTTTGTGCGGCGCTCAACGGAATAAGAAATCACGCCGTAAATTCCGACGGTGGCGATGGCCAGCGCGATCGCGGAAAATAAACTCGAGCAGCATCGTAAGAAATCGCGGACGCGATTGCGCGCGCGAAATCACGTCATCCATCGTGCGAATTTCCGCGATAGGGCAACGAGGATCGAGGCTTCCAACTTCGCGGCGCACGGCGCTCGGCGAGCGAGCGCGGATCAACGCCTTGCGCGCGCAAGCCGATGTACATGTTGTTTCGCCCGAGCCGCTGCGTTTGGTTGAACGGCAAATACAATTCTGTGCCGGCGCGCTGATCGAGTCCGGAATTTTTCACGTCGTCGACAATTCCGATCACCGTGCACCCACGGCGATAGTGGATCCGCCGGTGCGGATGCGATGGCCGATAGGATCTTGGCCGGGCCAAAAAGTTTGCGCCATGGCTTGATTGATGATCACAACATCGGGAGCGCCCTTGGCATCGCGCTCGATCGAAAAGTCGTCCGCGATAAGGCGAACGCCCATCGTCGGAAAAATATCCCGGGTCAACGATTTGGTAGAAATCCACGTTTTGAATCGGCCCGTTTTCTTTGCATCACAAATCCTTCGATCGCCGTGTCGTTCATGTTGGGCGGGCGAATGCGGCGGAAGTCCATCGAAGAGAGCCGCGCTACGGACTCCGGGAATTTGTTGCAGGCGAGGAATCAGTTGAGTCCAGAATGCATCTATTTTTTCATGTGTCGCGTAAGTGGTCGCGGGAAGCGCACGCGCATGGTGATCACGCTATCGGGCTGCATGCCGGTGTGGACTTCTTGCAGTTTCCAAAATGCGCGAATCATCAGGCCACACCCAACGAGCAACACGAGCGCCATCGCCAATTCTCCGGCGACGAGCGCGCGGCGAAAAACATTCGTGCCGCCGTGCGGCGGTTGTGTTGCCCGCGGTTTCTTTCAGCGAATTGGAGAGATCTGAAATAAGCAGGGAAGCAATCGGTGCGAGACCAAAAAGAATTCCGGTGCCGATGGAGAGTTCCTAGCGTGAACAAGAGCACGCGCCAATCGATACCAATTTCCATTGCGCGCGGCAACGCGCCCGCGTTTGTAAGTTGGATCAAACGTAGTCCGCCGAACGCTAGAGCGAGTCCAAGAATCGCGCCGGTCAGCGACATCACCACGCCTTCAGTTGCAAACTGGCGCGCGAGCCGCGACAAAGTTGCGCCCATTGCGCCGCGAATTGCAATTTCGCGGCGGCGCGCTTCAGCGCGCGCGAGCAAAAGATTCGCGACGTTTACGCAGGCGATGAGCAAAACAAACGCTACGGCGCCAAGCAGCATCAGCAAGGCGGGCCGCACGCTCGAAACAACTTCCGCCTGCAGCGGATAGCTGACGAGCGTGTGTTTCTTTGAATCAAAGGAATGAGTTTTCGGTGCGTGATGGTCGCCGTAATAACTTACGAGAGACGCGAGTTCGCCCGAAGCCGCGCCCGCCGTGACGCCGGATTTCAAGCGTCCCAAGAGATAGTAATTGTGAGATCCGCGTTGCCCGGGATTCGTGGGATCAATTTGCAATTGATTCCAGATCTCGGGCGGATCGAGATCGCCGGGAGGAAACGCGAATCCCTGTGGCATCACGCCGATGATGGTCGCTTTCGCGCCGTCGAAGAGAGTATCGCGTCCGACGATATTGGGATCGCCGCCGAAAACACTTTGCCAAGTGCCATAAGAAATGTCGAGCACCTGATTCGCGCCTTTCACATCGTCGCTCGCGGTGATCACGCGGCCCATCAGCGGCGTTACTCCGAGCGATTCGAGCAGAGTGCCACTTACGAATGCGGTATTCAGCCGAACAGGTTGAGTCTGTCCGGCGACATTCGAAAACCCTGTGGTCCACGCGTCGAGGGTTTGAAACGAGTGAGTATCTTTTCGGAGATCAATAAATTCGGGTCCGGAAACCCAGAAGCGATGCAAGCCGCCATTCGGAAATGTCGGAAATTCCGAATAGACGCGAATTAGTTGTTCGGGATGCACGTAGGGAAGCGGGCGCAGCAGGACTGCGTTGACGACGCTGAAAATTCCGGTGGTCGCGCCGATGCCGAGCATCAGGCAAATAATCGCGGCCAGCGTAAAGCCGGGATTTTTCCGCAGCATCCGAAAAGCGAAGCGTACGTCGTGCAGAAAAATTTCCATCTAGTTCTCCCTGACTATGAATACTCGTTGCGCCGCAGAAGGTTACAAAGTTTTCCTGGCGACCCTGATTCTACTGGTGGCGCAGTGCAACCATTGGATCTACATTGCTCGCGCGCCGTGCCGGAAAATAGCTGGCGAGCAGCGTTACGACAATCACGAACAGGGAAGCCGACACCAGTACGACCGGATCGTTGGGCTTCACTTGAAATAATAAGCTGGTAAGTATTCGCGACGCTGCGAGTGAAACAGCGATACCAACGGTCACTCCGATGGCGGCGAGTTGCAATCCTTGTTTCAGCACCATCGTAAAATTCCGCTGCGTGCGCCGAGCGCCATGCGAATTCCAATTTCTGGGGTTCGCCGGGAAACGGAATATGCGATCACTCCGTACAAACCGAGCGTGACAAAAGAGTATGGCCATAAACGCGCACGCACCGGCCATGAGCGTATAGAAGCGCGGCTCGTCGAGGGTTTTGTGAATGCGTTCGTCAATCGTCTGGAAATTTGTGAGCGGCACGGACGGATCGATATGCGCAATGCGCCGGCGCACTTCAGGCACGACAGCGGAGAAAGGGAGATTCGTTCTGACGGCGATGCTGCCGTAAGCTTGAGCAAATTGTTGGTAAGGAAGATAAACGGTGAGAACGGTCTTGGCGTCGAGGCCGCTGTCGCGGGTATCACGAATCACGCCAATGATCGTTCGCGGGCGTCGTCATAATCAAACATAGTGATAATTCGTTGGCCGATCGGATTTTGATTTAGGAAAAATCTGCGAGCGAAGGATTCGTTAATTATTGCGACTTGCGGCGCGGTGTCGGCATCAGCGGCGGTGAAGTCGCGCCTGCCGAAACGAAACGCCAACGGTCTGAAAATAATCTTCGCTGGTGATTTGAAAATTAGAGAAAGTTCTTGATTGAGTATTATCGTTTTTAGATTTGGCGGAGTAAGAAAACGGAACGAAAACACTGCGCGAGTTTCAGGCGGAAGATTGGTGATCCAGCGGGCGGAAATGACGCCGGGAATCGAGCGAGTATCTTCGAGCATGCGTTGGTAAAGCAGTCGCGTTTTGAGCGCGCGCGACGCGAGGTTGCCCGAGTGGGCGCTAGGAACGGCGAGTTCGAAACCGAAAACACCCTGAGAGCGAAATCCGGGATCGACGGAACTGAATAACCACAGACTTTGTAGCAGAACGGCTGCGGTGAGGAACGCTAAGCCGAGCGCCACCTGCGTGACCGTAAGCGTGCGCTGTACGTTTGCGAGCAGGCGGCCGCCCGAGGCGCGCGTGCCAGAGCCGCCCAACAAATCGTCGCGTTGAAGACTGGTGTGAAGCGCAGGAACGAGTCCGGCGACAAGAGAGGAGGCAGCGCAAACGAGAAATGCGAAGCACAAAACAATAGGATCGAGTTGTACGCGTCCGGAAATCGGTAAGTGCGCAGGCGACAGGCCGCACGAGAAAATCGAGCACCGACCAGGCGAGAGCAACACCCAGGATTCCGCCAAGAAGAGTGAGGAAGGCGCTCTCGTTAAGCATTTGGCGAACGAGACGCCAAGTAGAAGCGCCAACGGCTTTGCGGATAGCCATTTCACGCGCGCGAGTTGCGGCGCGAGAGAAAAGCAAATTCATGATGTTCGTGCAGGCGATTAGCAGAAGCACGATAGAAATTCCAAGCATCAACAAAAGCGCGGGGCGCACGTGACTAGTCGTCTCCGCATCGAGCGGCGAAAGGCGAATCACCAGGTTTCGAGTATCAGGAATTTCTTTTGCAAGATTGGAGGTGATCGACTGGATTTCCGATTGAGCCTGCGCGGGGGTGACGCGGACGTGGAGGCGGCCTATGGCGAACCATTGCGTGTTATTGCGTCCCCAGATATCCGCAATGTTTGCGACGGGATAAATCAGGTCGGGATCTTCGGGAAGAATAAGAAGCGTCCGAGCGAGGGAATCTGAAATGTTGCGGGCATAACGCCGGTACACGGTGTACAGAATCGCCGTCGAGCAATGCATCGAGCGGACCGAGACATCTCGCATCGCCGTTGAACGCGTTCATCCAGAAGCGATGGCTGAGGATGAGCGACGTTTCTTTCTTCGAGCTCCCAGTACCGGAGAAGTTGCGGCCGATGGCCCGGAAATTGTTTCAGCGTGCGGATCAAGTAGCGAAGATCGTTCCAGAGTATGGTCATCGCGGATTTCCATTTCGATTTTTGTCGCCGCAGAAATTGGGAATGGTTGCTGAACCCCGCGCTATGGATACACGCCAAACAAGCGAAAAGTTACAGGTCGCGATCACCGAGTGTGCTCCGACGTAGTGGGTTGGACGAGCCGGGAGCGGAAACGTCACGCAATTGCCGCGCGTTGCTGGCGATAAGCCGGCCCGCGCACATCAGCGATCTTGCGAGATCGGACGGCAAGCGATCGGTAGCCACCAGGAAGCGCAGTTTGCGGTCAAGCCGCGCGTAGGGTGCTCCGCGTTGAAGTTGCCGGACAGTGTTCGAGATGTCCCGGGTAACGCATTTTTCGTCGTGGGATACGTGACGATTGCAGACAAGCAGAGGCTCCTGGCGAAGATTTCTGCAGCGGCGTCCGGATGGAGTTGTGTAACTACAGCGATTCTTAGTTTTGGCTGTAAGTCTAAGAACGGGCGGGTGGTTAGCGTTTTGGGCGGTCATGATTTGCATGAAATTCTCCTTGCAGCGAAACGCGCTAAATCACTGAAACAAAAGGGGATAGTCAATTCTGCGGCGGCGAAGAGTGCGCAAGAGATTGAGAACATGGCGTTTAGCACCTTGTAGGCCCCACAAAAGGGAATTCCGCGTTTGCGATTAGGCTACGGAATTCACCCGGAATATTATACTGAAGAATAGTATAACAGATATATAATATAAATGCAAGAGGATGTGTGAGCGATGGCGGCAACGCGAAGAGGAGCTTCGCCGGAAAAACGCGGCGAGCGGAACAAGATCAGCGGATGAATCACGGCCCATTCTCTTGTGACGCGGGTGGCACTGCGTTAGAGTAGCCGCCTTCCTGCCGTGAGAGAGAAAAAACGAGCTGCGACTGGCAAGGAACATTTGCGCGTGATGCTGCGGGCGGGCGCGATTCGGAAACGCGTGCGCGAAATTGGGCGGCAGATTTCGCGGGATTTTCGCGGCGAGCGCGTGCATCTGATTGGTGTGCTGAAGGGCGCGTCAATATTTCTTTCGGATTTGATCCGCGAGATCGAGCTGGAGGTGTCACTGGATTTCATGGGGTGTCGAGCTACGGGAAGGGAACGCGTTCGTCGGGCGAAGTGAAGCTCACGAAGGATTTGGATACCAGCATCGAAGGGCTGAATGTTATGCTGGTGGAAGATATTTTGGATACGGGGCTGACGCTGAATTATTTGATGCGGATTTTGAAGCAGCGCGCGCCGAAAGAGTTGCGAATGGTGGCGCTGCTGGATAAGCCCGAACGCCGATTGATCAAGAGTGTGAAGGCGGATTACGTGGGATTTGAAATTGCGAATGAATTTGTGGTGGGGTATGGATTGGATTATGCGGAGCGATATCGAAATTTGAAAGACGTTTGCGTGTTGTCGTTGCCGCCGGAGTGAAAACTTTGATGCGACCTGTTATTACAGCTTCGGATTTGGACGCGAATTCCGGCGGGGGGCGAGCTGGGGATTGCTCCGGACGCGATGATGACTCCGCTGGCGCGAGAAGAAGCGGAGCGCCGCGGAATAAAGTTTGTGATCGTGGAAGAAGGCAAAGGTCACGGGCGTCAGGAGGAAAGTGTGGCGCGGGCAGTTGCTGCGATACCGTTTTTGAAGTATGGGAAGCGCGGAATTGTGGCGGTGGCGGCGGATCATGGCGGATTTCGAGATGAAGAAACAGCTTGTGCTGCTGCTGAAGCGATTGGGGATACGAGGTTTTGGATTTGGGCACGAATGGACGGAGGCGGTGGATTATCCGGATTTTGCGGCGGCCGCGGCTGAAGCAGTGGCGAGCGGACGAGCTTGGCGAGGGATTGTGCTGGATGCGCGGGAATTGGGAGCGCGATCGCGGCGAACAAAATTCCCGGAGCGCGGGCGGCGCAATGCAATGATCGCGCAACAGCGCGAAGCAGCCGAGAACATAATGATGCGAATGTGTTGACGCTGGGCGCGAAAATGATTTCGCTGGAAGAGGCGCGCGAGATTATGGCGGTGTGGTTGGAGACGAAGTTTGGCGGGCGGGAGACATGCGGAGCGAGTGGAGAAGATTGGCGAGATTGAGAAGAAGCATCGACGGTAGTGACTAGTGACTAGAAAAGGCGGAAAACGGAAAGGCGTTCACCACAGAGACACAGAGAACGGCGGGAGAATTTTGCTGGATTCGAGATGATCGCTGATAGCAAAGATTATGACGCACTGGTGCGGACGATTACTGAGGAGGTGCTGGCCTACCTCGGTGAGCCGGCGGTAGATTCTGCGCCGGAGTTGATTGACGCGGGCGCGGATCGAATTTCGGCCGGGCCGCACGTGCGATTCCGCCGAAGCGGGCGTTGCGGCGCTGATTGATCACACTTTGCTGAAGCCGGATGCGTCGCGCGACGAAATTCGCGAAGCTGTGCGAGGAGGCGGCGAAATTCGGATTCGCGTCTGTGTGCGTGAATCCGTGGAATGTGGCGCAGGCGGCGGAATTGGTGCGCGGGTCGCGCGTGAAAGTTTGCACGGTGGTTGGATTTCCACTGGGCGCGACGCTGCCGCAGGTGAAAATTTACGAAGCGGAGCAGGCGATCAAGCTGGGCGCGCTGGAAGTGGATATGGTGGAAAACGTAGGCGCGCTGAAATCGGGAATGGACGAAGTGGTGGAAGAGGACATTCGCGGCGTGGTGCGGCGTGGCGCACGGGGCGGGCGCGATTTGCAAAGTGATTCTGGAGACGGCGCTGCTGACGAATGAAGAAAAAATGCGCGCGTCGATGGCGGCAAAGAGTGCGGGCGCGGATTTTGTGAAGACGTCGACTGGATTTGCGGCGTCAGGCGCGACGGCTGAAGACGTGGCGCTGATGAGAAGAGCGGTGGGCGCGCAAATGGGGATCAAGGCGTCTGGCGGAATTCGTACGTTTGAGGATTTGCGAAAAATGGTGGGCGCCGGCGCGACGCGAATTGGCGCGAGCGCCAGCGTAAAGATCATCGCAGAAGCTTCGGAGGAACGCCGGTGAAAAACCGTGACGCAGTTCTCGCATCGATTGTGATTCTGCTGTTCGGCGGGATTCTGGATCGTGCGCGCCGCGGCATCGTCCGGCGCTCATTCGCCTCTTGTAAAAGCTGAACCGAAAGACAAGAGTTCGATGGAGGATCAAGTCGTTGCGAAAGAGCGCGAAGGATTGGATGCGCTCAAGGCGGGACACCCGGAAGAATTCGGAAAGCTTACCGCGGACGATGCGGTGTTCGTGGATGCGGCTGGAGCGGCGAGCAAAGAAGAAGTTATGCGAAACGTGGCAGGATTCAAGCTTGACGGACTATTCGATCGATTCGGTGAATTTCAGGCAACTCGCGGATAAGTCGGGGCTCATCAGTTACAAAATTACGGAATCGGGGAACTCGCACGGGAAGGATTTCACGGCGCGCGCATACATTTCATCGATCTGGACGATGCGCGGAGGAAAGTGGTTTTGCATGTTCAGCCAGGAGACGTCAGCGAAGTAATATCGCTGTCCAAACGCCGGTCGACAACTTATTCGGAAAGGAATCGCGATGAATTACACGAGCATCGGCTTGGCTGCACTCGGTGGTTTCGTGGCGTATTTTGCAACTGGGGGCCTGATATTTGTGCTGGCACCGTGGATGAAGAATGAGTTCTTGAAATACCCGGCGGTGTACCGATCGAAGGACGAAATGAATAGCCGGATGCCGATTGGAATGGCCGCATACCTGGTGGCGATCGTCGTACTCGCGGTGATTTACGCGATGCTGTATCAAGGCGGCGCCGGATATATGGAGGGCGCACGGTTTGGAGCATTGATTGGACTGTTCGTGGTCTGCGCTTTTGTACTGCACAACCACCTGTTGCTGAACATCGGCGGGAAGCTGACGTTTCAACAATCGGTCGCATACTTTCTGGAATGGACTGTGACGGGATTGGTGATCGGGCTAATTTATCGCGCTCCGGTTATGCGCTGATTTGTGGGAAGTGAAATCGACGAGTGCGGATCGGTGTTCGCACCAGTTGCTGCGCGTGGCAAATTCGCCGTGATTCGGAAACAGGCTGATAGCACAGCAGCGAGTGGCCTCGCGCTGTGCTGTTATAATTGACCGTACAAAACATTGTGCGCTCGTTCAGGGGAGAGCGTCGCGCTCTGCTACGGATTATCAATGGCAGCGCTGCATTACAACCGAACCCAAAATAAGATGGAACCTGCGGAAGCAAAGATGGAAGTTCAGCCGAACGAAAAACCAAACGGGAAAGCCGCCGAAGTGCTGTCCGTCGAAACGCTGGTGACCCTTGCGGAGATCGGCGAGGAAATAAATTCCTCGCTCGATTTGGATATCGTTTTGGAAAAAACGGCGGCGCTGGTAAAGCGGCTGATCGACTACGAAATTTTCAGCGTGATGCTGCTCGATCCGGAATCGCAGCGGCTGTATCACCATTTCGCGATCGGCTATCCGCAAATTGAAAGCAAATTCTGGCGGATTCCCGTTGGGCCAGGGAATTACGGGAACTGCGGCGGCCACGGGACAATCGGTGCGCGTGAGCGACGTGTCGAGCGATTCGCGCTACATCAACGCGATCGATACGGTGCGATCTGAACTTGCGGTGCCGCTGATGTACAAAGGCAAAGCGATCGGCGTGCTGGATATTCAGAGCCCGCAGCTCGATTATTTCACGAAGGAACAGCAGACATATTTTGACGCTGCTGGCGAGCCGGCTGGCGATCGCGATTGAAAACGCGCGGTTGTTTTTGCACGAGAAGCGGCAAGCGGAAACGCTGATGGTGCTGAATGAAGTGGCGCGCGAGGCGAGTTCGATTCTCGATCTGGAAAAATTGCTCACGCGCGCGGCGGAGCTGATCAAGCGGCTGATCGATTACCAAATCTTGAGCATCATGCTGTACGACGAATCGGCGCAAGCGTTCCGGCATCAGCTCGATGTGAAATACGGGCAGACGATTCAGAGCAAGGCGCGCATGGCGGCGACGGAAGGAATAGTGGGCGCGGCTGCGGCGTCGCGGCTGCCGGTGCGAGTGGCTGATGCGAAGGCTGACCCGCGATATTTGATGGTGAATCCAGAAACGCGTTCGGAAATGGCGATTCCGATGATTCACAAGAATCGCGTGGTGGGCGTGCTCGATCTTGAAAGTCCGGAGTTAAATTATTTTACGGACGAACACGAGCAGATGCTTTCGATTTTGGCGTCGCATCTCGCTGTGTCTGTGGAAAATGCGCGGTTGCATACGCGAGTTACGCGCGACGAACTGCGGATGGAGCGGGAACTGAATGCGGCGCAGCGAATGCAGGGCGCGCTGCTGCGTCCTGTGCCGACTGAAGATTTTGGATTGGATATCGCGGCGCGAATTCAATCGGCGCGAGAAGTGTGCGGCGATCTGTATGATTTTTTGCGGTACGGGCCGCAACAATTAGGATTCGCGCTGGGCGATGTGAGCGGAAAAGGTTCGGCGGCAGCTTTGTATGGCGCGGTGGCGACGGGAATTTTGCGTAGCATCGTGCCGCAGAAATTGCAGCCCGCGGAATTGTTGAAGCAACTAAATTTATTGCTGTGCGAGCGGCAGATCGAAGCGCGGTACATGACGTTTTGTTTTGCGACATGGCAAAAGGCGCGTGGAAAATTGCGCATGGCAAACGCGGGGCAATCGCAGCCGCTTCTTTGGAAAGATGGCCGCTGCGATCGGGTGGATATCGCGGGACTTCCGCTGGGGCTGTACCCGGAAGCGACGTACGACGAAGTGAATTTCACGCTGGAGGCTGGCGACATTCTGGTTTTTCACTCCGATGGGCTGAGCGAAAGCATGAACAGCGCGGGAGATTTTTTCGGCACGGACCGGCTGCGCGAAATCGTAACGGCGAATCACAAGCTGAACGCGAGCGATCTGGCGGACCGTTTGCTCAAAGAGGTGAACGAATTTACGCATCATGCGCGCGCTTTCGGACGACCGCACGCTTGTCGTGCTTAAAGTAAAGCCGCAATGACGCGCAGCAGGCAGTCGCGCGATCGATCCAGCAACTTTTACGCCGTTTTTCGAATGGAATCGCGGCGAAGTTGTGTGCGAAGGCGTACCGCTTGATGCGATCGCGCAGAAAAACGGAACGCCGGTCTACGTTTATAGTCGCGCGGCAATACGGGCCGCTTATCTTGGGCTGGATCGCGCGCTCGGCGCGGCGCTGGGGCCACAGTCGGGTAATTCACCGCATCGCGTTTGCTATGCGGTGAAAGCGAATTCAAATTTGAGCGTGCTGCGCGAGTTTGCAAAACTCGGCAGCGGATTCGATATTGTTTCCGGCGGCGAACTCGAACGATTGCGGCGCATCGGTGTCGCCGGCAATCGAATTGTTTTTTCCGGCGTGGGAAAAACACGCGAGGAAATTGCGGCAGCGCTGAAGGCTGGAATTCTGCTTTTCAACGTGGAATCCGCGGCGGAACTAGACGTGCTTGAGAGCCGAAGCGTCGCGATTGCGGCGGGTCGCGCCCGCAGCGTTGCGAGTGAATCCGGATGTTGCTGCGGGCGCGCATCCGCATATCGCCACCGGCAAGCATCAGCACAAATTTGGAGTGGATTGGCGCCACGCAAGCGAACTGTATTTGAGATATTGCGGGCGGAAATGGATTTCGTGGCAGGGAATCAGCGCGCACATTGGTTCGCAGGTGTTGAGCGTGGGGCCGTACAAGAAAGCTTTGCGGAGGCTGGCTGGGATACGTTCGCGATTTGGCGAAGGCCGGCGTGCCGCTGCGATATTTCGATATTGGCGGCGGGCTGGGCGTGCGGTACACAAATGAAAAGCCGCCGACGTTTCCGAATTACGCGCGGACGCTGGCTTCCGAGTTGCGCGCGCTTGCGATGCACGGTTCTGGTTGAACCGGGGCGCGCGATGGTCGCGCAGGCCGGCGTGCTCTTGATGCGCGTGCTGTACACAAAGCAGACCGGCGGGAAAACTTTTGTGGTGGTTGATGCGGCGATGAATGATTTTATTCGTCCCGCGCTGTACGACGCGGTGCATCCGATAACGCGCGTGACAAAATCCCCGGGCTCGCGAAAGATTCGCGATGTCGCTGTAGTTGGCCCCGTGTGCGAAACGGGCGATGTGTTTTTGAATTCGTGGCCAATGGAAGATGTCGTGCCGGGAGATGTACTCGCGCTGTGGGGCGCGGGTGCGTACGGATTCGCGCAATGCGTCGAATTACAATTCGCGGCTGCGGCCAGCAGAAATCATGGTTGAGGGCAAGACGGCGCGCGTGATTCGCAAACGCGACACGATTTCGGAAATGCTGCGCGGCGAATAGCCCTACCAAAGATTCGTCGCGTTATTTTTCGGTCTTTTTTTCGCTCACTATTCTTCGCGAAGAACTCCCATCGGATCGAGACGCGCGGCGCGGCGCGCAGGAAAATATCCCGCGACAAGCGCGACGACGGCGAGTACGCCTGCGGCCGCCGCGAGAGTCGAGATATCGCGCGGCGCGAGGCCGAATAACATTTTCTGCACAAACTTCGAAGCGCCCAACGCGATCGCAATTCCGACGGGCAGGCCGAACGCAAGAACGATTGCGACGTCGCGCAACACGAGCCGCAGAATTGAGTTGCGCGCGGCGCCTAGCGCCATGCGAATTCCAATTTCTTTTTGACGCCGCGAAACAAGATACGCAGTGACGCCGTAAAGGCCGATCATCGCGAGCAGCAACCCGAGCCCGCCGAAAAATCCGGCGAGCGTGGCAAGCAGACGCTCCTGCTGAGCGGACTCGTCAACCTTCGAATCGAAGGAGGAAAAGACTATAGGAAGCGAACCGTTCACGGAAACAATTGCTTTCTGCACTTCAGGGATCAGCGAGGACTCTGGCAGATTCGATCGAATCTCGAACATGGAAGCGGCCATCGCATCGGGGGCCTGGTCCATCGGGAAAAAAACCGTGGGAGGCACAGGTTCGCGAAGAGAGCCATACTTCGCGTCTTTCATGACTCCTACCACTTCGATCGGGCTGGAGAGCTTGCCTGGGCCAGATTCAGTCTTGAAGTAATTGTTGACGACGTTTCCGTGCGGGAAAAATCTCCGCGCGAGAGTTTCGTTGACGATCGCTACGCGAGGTGCGTTGGCGGAGTCGTACGCGGTGAAATTGCGCCCTTGGATTAGAGGAGTGCGAAGCGTCGAGAGATATTCGGGAGTGATGAAATTGAAGTAAGCGTCGGCGTTATCCCCCTTGGGTGCGGCGGGATCATCCACGAATACATTGTCGTCCCACATCCTGCCGATGAGAGGTACGGTGAAGGAGCGGCTCACCGAGGCGGTGCCCGGGACGGCATGGATGCGGTCGAGGATTTCGTTAAAGGTCATGGTCAGCGCTTGTGGAGAGAGTTTTTCGCTGCCGAGATCGACGGTCGCAAGCAGCACGTGATTGCTATCGAATCCGAGATCCTGGTGGATCAGGTTTACGAAGGTCCTGAAGAAAGAGCCCTGCGGCGACTAGGAGAATCATGGAGAGCGCGATCTGCACGCCTACGATCCAGCGGCCGGGCCGGAAGCGGAGGCGGGACTCACTATCCTCGGTTTGGCCGCCCTTCATCGCTGCGCCGAGCGAAATATCGGTGGAGCGAAGCGCAGGAAGCACTCCGAAGAGCAGCGCCGTGAGAAATGCAACGCCGGCGGTGAAGGCGAGCACGCGGAGATCAGGTGTGAGGTTCAGAAAGACTTCGTTTCGCGATGAGGAGATGTAGCGGACGAGCAGGCTATCGCCCCAGCGTGCGAAAAGAAGGCCGAGCAGGGCTCCGCAAAATGCCAGCAGAATGCATTCAGTGAGCAACTGGCGTATCAGGCGGGCGCGAGAGGCACCCATCGCGAGGCGCACAGCGATTTCTTTGCGGCGTCCTGAGGCGCGGGCAAGCATCAGGCTGGCTATATTGGCGCACGCGATGAGAAGCACGAGACCGGAGACAACCAAGAGCATTTCGAGCGGGGAGCTATACCTGCGCCGAATATCGGAAATCCCTGCTGCTGCCGGCGACGCCGTGAGCTTGCGCGAGCGATAGTTGGCCTGTTGCGCCGGCTTCCAGTTTGGCGGAGTCGTCGCGTCAAACGTTGTGGGCGAAAGTACTTTCAGTCGCGCGCTCACCTGCTCTGGCGTGTATTCCGGTTTACGGCGGCCCATGACGCGAAGCCACCACGCCGAGCGCATATCGAGCATGGTGAGCGAGGCGTCAAACACAGGCTCAGCGCAGATCGGGAGGGCGACGCCGTAAGAGGAGCCCACGTCGGTGCCAGTAAAGCCGCGAGCCGAGACGCCGATGATTTCAAAGGGATGACGGTCGAGTGTGATGGTCTTGCCGACCGCGGAGGGATCGCCTCCATACTGTTGCTGCCAAAAGTTGTAGCTGATGACCGCGGCGCCGGGACAGCCGCGGTGATCGTCGCTAGTGCTAATCAGGCGGCCATCTGCCGGCTGGACACCAAGCGTTGTGAAGTACGCGCCGCTGACGAGAAGACCTTCTGTGAGGCGTGATTCGCCGCCTTGGGCGAGATCGAACGAGCGCTTGTCCCATGCGAAGACGCCGGAGAAAACGTCTTGATGGTCGCGGACCTGTTCCCAGATGGGGTTTGTGAATATCGGATTCGGTTCGCCGTCGGACTTTGGCGAGAGCATGCCGAGCTGCTCAAGTTCTTGCGGGTTTTGCACTGGCAGTGAACGCAGCACGACCGCGTTCGTAAGGCTGAAGATAGCGGTGTTCGCGCCGATGCCGAGAGCGAGCGACAACAGCGCCGCCGCGGTGATTACGGGAGTTTTTCGCGCGATGCGTAGCGCGTAGCGAATATCTTGCGTGAGCCGTTCAAGGCGTGCCCAGCCCCACATGTCGCGGGTGGTGTCGCGGACTAGTCCCACATTCCCGAACTGGCGGCGCGTTTCGAACATGCGCTTTTTCAGGAGTCGCGCCGCGGTCGACGCGATCTCGTTCCGCCATGCGGAGGTGCGAAGAGATTTCTTCTTCGAGTTCGGAATCGCGCTTGCGGCGCCAGAAAAGAAAGTTCATGACTCGTTCTCCTCCGCGGCCGGATTCAAAATTCCGGCGACGGCTTCGGTAAGGCGCGCCCAGCGCGAGCGTTCATTGGCAAGTTGCTTGCGGCCCAGCTGCGTAAGTTTGTAAACGCGCACGCGTTGTTTGTTTTCGGACATTTTCCATTCGGCGGCGATCCAGCGTTTGCGCTCGAGGCGATGCAGCGCTGGATAGAGTGACCCGGTGTCGGCGGCAGAGCACATCGCCCGAGCGGGAACTGATCACTTGGCTGATTCCGTAACCGTGCTGTGGGCCCCACACAAGCGTTTGCAGAACCAGGAGATCCAGCGTGCCCTGCAGCAGCTCGATGCGGTTCTGGTAGCGGTCGCTTTTCATCAGGTTCCCCAAGAGTAGGATGTTGTCAGTCTACATCCACGGATGTAGACAATCAACATCCTATGGATGAGACGGCGGAAAACAAAAATGGTTAGCTGAGAAAGCTGAGTGATCGACCGAAACGGGTGAGCGGGTACGAGCGCGCTATCGTTCGCCCCACTTCAATTTGTCGCGCAAAATTTCGAAGTAACTCTTCTTCGGAGGATTTAGCAGAAGCAATTTTTGCTCTGCGCGCCGGATCACGATCTCGTCGGTCGGCTTCAGCTCGACGCCTACTTGGCCATCAAGCGTAAGATAAATCGGCGCGTCGCCGGCGCGAAACGTAACGTCAACAATCGAGCTATCAGGTATCACCAGCGGCCGATTTGTAAGCGTGTGCGGACAAATTGGAGTAATCACAAACGCCGCGACGGTAGGCTGCACGATCGGCCCGCCTGCGGCGAGTGAGTACGCTGTCGATCCCGTGGGCGTGGAAATGATCAAACCATCCGCTTTGTAACTGCACACGAATTCACCGTTGACGCTCAAATCCAAATCGACGATCCGAGAGAGTGCGCCTTTATTCAGTACCGCATCATTCAGTGCGCGATACTTTGAATGTTTCGCATCGCCGCGAACCACTTGCGCTTCAAGCAGCGTGCGTTCGCTTACGCGGCTGCGTTCCGCGAGCACGTCTTCAAGAATTGCGTAAAGCTCGGGTAGAGTGACGCTGGTGAGAAACCCGAGACCGCCGAGATTGATCGCAAGAATAGGAACGGCGCGATCGCCCATCGAGCGCGAGGCCGCGAGCAGCGTGCCATCGCCGCCGAATACGATCAGCAGATCCGATGCGGCCGTGAGTTCTTCGCGCGTGAAACATGCGTCGCTCTGCTGCACGCACGTGGCGGTTTCGCTATCCACGATTACGCGGATGCCGCGCTGGCGCAGCCAATCCATCAGCGGCGGCACAACTGACGCAATTTCCTCGCGGCGCGGCCGCGAAATGATTCCTATCGTCCGGTACATGGTTTTACGAAATTGTACTCTATGCCAGAGGTACTCGGCGTGCGTGCAAAAAGAATTCCTGATTGCCTTCGGCGCCGGCTAGATGACTAGCTTTGACTCCACAAATTTCAAGCCCTGCGGCGCGGGCGGCAACTTCGGCGCGGTCTATCGCTTTTTGGTGAAGCTGCGCGTCGCGGACAATTCCGCCCTTGCCGACGTCGCCGCGATCGAGTTCGAATTGCGGCTTCACGAGAATGAGCCAATCCGATTCTTCCGTCACGGATTGCGCTACCGCAGGCAAAATCTTTGCGACGGAAATAAATGAGACGTCGATTACCACAAGGCTCGGCTGCTCTGGCAGATCATTTGGCGTCAGTTCGCGCGCGTTGCGGTGGATGCGAGTTACTCTCGGGTCTTGCTGAAGCTTCCATTCCATTTGTTCGGGAGTCACATCGACTGCGATTACCCGTGCGGCGCCGTGCTGCAGCAAGCAATCCGTGAAGCCACCGGTGCTTGAACCGATGTCGAGACAAATTCTGTTCGCGGGATTGACGCCAAAATCCGCGAGAGCGCCCTCAAGCTTGAATCCGCCGCGGCTCGCATAGCGCTGCGCTTCAGCGACTTCAATCGCTGCATCGCGCGGTACTTGTTCGCCCGGCTTGTCATGGCGCTGGCCATTCACGCGCACTTCACCGGCGAGAATCATGGCCTGCGCTTTCTGGCGGGACGCCGCGAGATCGCGCTCAACGAGGAGCAAGTCGAGCCGCTCTTTTTCTATTTTGATTGCGCGGGGCATTTCGGAAACCAGCGGATGCAAAACAAATTTATCAGGTGCGGCGGCGCACGAGAAATTCAGCAAGCTCGCGCAGGCGCGCTGCGCGTTCTCCGTACGGCGCAATCTCTGCGAGCGCGCGATCGGCGAGTTCTTTCGCAAATTCGTGGGATTTCGCCAACCCCATGATTGACGGATATGTGGCTTTCTGCTGAGCCTGATCTTTGCCCGCAGTTTTACCCAGCGCAGCAGAAGATTCCTCGACGTCGAGAATGTCGTCTACGACTTGAAATGCCCAGCCAATGTTTTCGCCGAAGCGGCGCATGCCTTCCACTTCGTTCTTCATCGCTCCTCCAAGGAGCGCGCCGGCGACGATCGAAGCACGAATCAGCGCCGCCGTTTTCGATCGATGGATATACGCGAGTTCATCGAGTGTAATTGTCTTGCGTTCGGCTTCGAGATCGGCGACTTGTCCGCCAACCATTCCATCGACGGTGCCGGCAGAGTGTGCGATTTCGTGAATCACTTCCACGCGCCGCTGTGGTTCAACTGGAACCTGGGCAAGTGTTTCGAACGCGAGCGTGAGCAAGCCGTCACCCGCGAGAATTGCGTTCGCCTCGCCGAATTTCTTGTGACAAGTCGGCTTGCCGCGGCGCAGGTCGTCGTTATCAAGCGCGGGCAAATCGTCGTGAATCAGCGAATACGTGTGAATAAATTCCAGAGCGCACGCGGCGTCGACCGCGACCGAGACATCGGCTGAAAAAATTCGCGACGCTTCAACGCAGAGCATCGGCCGCAACCGTTTGCCGCCAGCAAAAACGCTGTAGCGCATCGCTTGATGGATCGAAGCAGGTTTTGTTGAGACCCGCGGCAAAATGCGTTCTAGCGCCGCTTCAATCAGCAGGATGTCTTCTTCAAAAAATGCCGGGTATCGAGTTGCGGATGGTGTTGACATAGCGCAGGCGCAGAAGTTTTGCCGGACTTAGGATTCGTCTCCGGTCTTGGGCTCAAACGGTTGCGCCACCATTTCGCCGCCGGCTTTTTTCATCAGGATTTCTACGCGGCCTTCGGCTTCCTCAAGCTGCTTCTGGCAATCTCGCGAAAGAGAAACGCCCTCTTCGAAAAGTTTCATCGCGTCATCGAGAGACAAATTCGCGTTCTCAAGCCGCTTGACGATTTCTTCGAGGCGCGTCAGAGATCGTTCGAATTCCGGCTTCTTCGCCGGAGGCTCAGGTTTTTTTATGGGAGTCGGATTCAACTTTTCTCCTCACGTCTGGCAATGCGCGCAAAAATAACTGGAACGTCCGTCTTGCTGGATCCGCCGAATTGCATTTCCGCAGCGGCGGCATGGCTCGCCTTCGCGCTGATACACGCGAAGAATTTTGTCGAGTCCCGTGAACCACCATTCCGTATCGCGAAAATCAGGTGGCGGATTGCTACAGCATTCTACGGCACGGCGAATGACGTTCACAACGGCATTGTGCAGTCGGCGCCAATCGCGTGCAGCGAATCGGTCCGCGCGGCGTCGCGGATCGATCCGAGCGCGCCAGAGGATCTCGCTCGAGTAGATGTTGCCGATGCCCGCGATCCGCGTTTGCTCCATGAGCACGGGCTTGATCGGCTTTTTCGATTCTCCAATCTTGTTCGCCAGCTCGGCTCGAGTAAATCCGCGAGACAAGACATCGATGCCAAGTTTTGAAAGTGCTGGCACGACATCCGCATTCAAATGCCACGTCATCGTGCCGAGGTGCCGCTGATCGACGAATGCGAGCGTTCCGCGATCCAATTTCAGCAGGACATCCACGTCCGTTTCGCGCGGTGGTGCGTCGTCGAAGAAAAGTAACTTGCCGTCGAACTTGAAATGTACGAGGAGCGTTCCGCGCGTCAGTTTAAGGAGTAAGTATTTTCCGCGCCGCGAAACACTTTCAATTCGCTGTCCACGAACATGTCGCGCAAACGTCACGGGAGCTTGACGACCCACGCCCACTCTATGCACCACGCGTGCCGAGCGAATCGTTCGTCCTTGAACAAGCGGACGCAGCGCGCGCACTACCGCTTCGACTTCCGGAGCCTCAGGCATCAGTGCGGCATCGGGACGAAACGCAGCGTGTGCGCCGCTGCCTGGGTGACGGCGGCGTCGCTATAAGGAGCAGGCAGCGGTTGTACGGCGAACCACGCAGGGAATTGGTCTCGGTAATGATCGCTGCCGAGCTCGCCCGATTCTCCGGTAACGATTTCCATGTACGAATTGTCCCAGTTCGAAAGGTCAGCCACCATTCGCATCGCGGGACCAAAACTGCGGCCCGCAGCCTTGATTACATCGTGAGCACCGTTCTGCGGCATCGGACCGATACTGAAAATTCGCGCGAGAACTCCACTCTGCCCGATCGGATGCGGAATGAAGAGCGCATTGCGGTCGCCCCACTTCCACTTCGTTGTGTCGTTACCCATCTGGGTCGTCAGCTCCGCAACCGCGGTGTCCGCGCTGGCTATCAGCAGCTCGTCGTAGTTATGAAATTCTTTCGGCAGCCACATCGCAGGACGATCGCGCAACACGCGATCGAGAAAAACGTCTACACGGGGATAGCTCACTCCGTGCTCTCCGAGATACGGACGCAGCAGATTGCGTTCGATCGCGAAAACAGTCTGCTCCACAAAGGTAGCCTCAACGGAATCGGCCGTCATGCTTCCGTCCCAATTCGCTAACTTCGCGACGAGCTGGCCGGTGCGGGAATCGTGTGGCTGTGCGGATGAACTTGCCTTGACGATTGCTCTCGCGACGAACGAATCGATTTCGCTCACTAGGTCACCCTGAATCTCCGCGAAATCCTTTGGCGCAAATTTCTTGCCGGCCACCGCTAGCAGTCTGAATATCCGCATCGTTCGCCACGGCGGCGCCCAGCCCGATGTGATGTAGTGGGGATAGAGCGGTCCTACGACTGCCGCGTTCGCCGTCGCAATAATTCCGCCGTCTGGATCAACTTTCTGCGGAAGCTCTTCGAATGGAATGTAGCCTTGCCACTCGAAATCATCGGTGTCGCCGGGAAACGGAGCAGCGCCGCACGGAGTCGATGCAGGCAATCCCATTTCCGCAGGGCGCCAATTCTTGCAATCGCGGATCGGAATTCGCGCCGCAACGATGAATGCGATGTGACCATCCACGTCAGCGTAAACCGCATTTTGCGCCGGGCCTGAAGCGTCGTGCATTCGTGCGCGAAATTCTTCCCAGTTTTGCGCGCCGGCCAAATTGAAATACGAATGATTCAGTCCGCCCGGTTGTGTCGCAGTCCATTTCAGCGCGTAGCCAGTATTTCCGTCGCGTTCCAGAATCGGTCCGTGGCGCGTAACTACAACTTCGAATTCCGAATCTGCCGCACCTTTGACATGAATAATTTCTTTTCGCACCTGCGCGTCTTGCCATTGCCCGTGTACCTGGTATTGATTCGGACTTGCCGGATTGAAAGTTTCCGCGTAAAGATCCTGCACATCTGCTCCATCGTTTGTAAATCCCCAAGCGATACGGTTGTTGTGCCCGATGATGATTCCCGGGGCGCCCGGCAGAGCGAATCCTTCCGCGGCAAATCCTGGCGCTGCGAGTTGTACCGTGTACCAAATGTCGGGCACGCCGAGAGACAAGTGCGTGTCGTTCGCAAGAAGCGGCTTACCGGATGTTGTCCACTTTCCGCTCACAACCCAGTTGTTGCTTCCCATTCCAGAGCGCACGTCTTCGCCAAATTGTTCGAGCATTCCGTGCGCGACAGTCCACAGATCGTTTTGTGCTCGATCTTCAGAAACTTCGCTGCGAGGAAGCACCTTTGCGAGCGGTTGCCGATCTCCCGAATTGCCGCTCGATCGGGAGGATTGGATCGCGCGATCATGTTCACCCGCGAAATCGGGAGCGTTTCCGACGATGGGGCGATCCCAGTCGCTTGTCTGATCGTAGAAATATTCCGCCCGCTCAACCCCCAGCTTCGGCGCAACGCGTGCGCGGCTCAAATCCCATCGCCAACTGCTCGTCAGCGTTTCATACATGTATCCGACAATCAGCAACGAATCTGCCACGCGCCACGGACGCGGCTCGTACCGCAGCAGCGAGAATTCCACCGGCAAATTTCCGCGATGATCTTCGATGAAACGATTTACGCCGCGAGCGTACGCCTCTGCTTGCTCGCGAAACTCAGGAGGCGCGGTTTCCGCATCGCGCTCCGCCGCGTCGCGAAACCCCAGAGTGCGAAAGTAACGATCCGTTTCCACCAAGCTTGCGCCGAAAATTTCCGAAAGCTCACCGGCGGCGATGCGCCGCAGCACATCCATTTGCCACAGACGATCCTGGGCCATCACATAACCCTGCGCGAAAGCGAGATCCGTCATGTTCTGCGCGCGCAAATGCGGCACACCGCGCACATCGCGCGTCACTGTGACTTCGGCCTTCAATTCTCCAAGCGCGATAGTGCCTTCCACCTGCGGCAGCGCGCGATGCACCAAATGCCACGCGTAACCGCAAATGGCGACAGCCACCAAAATCAAAACGAGCAACACATATCCAACCACTCTGCGCATCCGCAAACCTCTCGTTTCAGGCGGGAATTGCTGGCAAACCGTCCGTGCCGCGGAAGTCTACTGCGCCGAGGTATGTTGGGCAACACCACACCGTGCCGCGGTTCCTCGCGCGCAGCGATTCACTGCTAGAATCGCGATGTGATCTTCATTCGCCTGCTGGCGGTGATGTTTCTGATCGGCGTGAACGCGTTTTTCTCCGCCGTGGAGTTTGCGCTGGTCACCGTGCGAATGTCGCGCGTGCGCCAGCTCGTCGCCGAAGGCAATCCCAGCGCGAAAATTGTGGCGGAACTTACCGGGCAGATCGAGCGCGTCGTCTCCGGCGTGCAAGTAGGACTCACGCTCACGACTCTTGGCCTCGGATTCATCGGCGAAATTACGATCGCCAACGCCGTCGCGCCCTCTCTTCTGGTGGATCCACGGAATCCACGGCGCGCTGATCGTCAATTCGATCGCATTCACGCTCGCATACATTTTGCTGACCACTTTTCACGTGGTGATCGGCGAACTTGTTCCCAAAGCGCTGAGCCTGCAGCGAGCCGAACGCGTTTCGCTGATGGTGGCGCGGCCGTTTCAGTGGTATCTCGGCGTGTTTTCGTGGCTGATCGATTCGCTCGACGGTCTTTCTGGCATGATTATTCGCGCGCTTGGCGTTACTCTGCACCACAGTCCCGCCACCGTGCATTCCGCCGAAGAATTGCAAATGATGATTCAGCAGGCGCGCGAGCGCGGGTTGTTCGCTCCGGGCGAGGAAAAATTCATTCTTGGCGCGATCGAACTCGGCAACGTAATAGTGCGCGAAATTATGGTGCCGCGTCCTGACGTGCATGCTGCTTCCCGGTGGACGCATCACTCTGGAAGAAATCGGAACAACTTTTCGCGCGCACGCAGCGTTCGCGAATTCCTGTTTACATGGCGCGCTCGATCACATCATCGGCTTCGTTCACATCAAGGATTTGTTCGGCGTACTGCTGGAACGCGATCGCCGCATCGAGCAGGGCAGGCCCGCGCTTCCGTTTGATTTGCGCCGCACTCGTCCGCGAAATGCTGATCGTTCCTGAAAGCAAATCCGCCGCCGAATTGCTCACTGAATTTCGCGCGCGCGGCACCGCGAATGGCTCTTGTCGTCGACGAGTTCGGAAGCATCCTCGGTCATCGTCACGCTCGAAGATGTGATCGAACAGGTGGTCGGAGAAATTCACGATGAATTTGATCTGGTCGAACACCCCGTCGATGCTTGCCGATGGCGCGATGATTTTCGACGCATCGCTTAACGTCCGCGATCTCGAAATGCAATACGGCATTGTGCTGCCCGAAGACTCCGGCATACTCCACGCTCGGCGGATTTGCGCTCGCGCGACTGGGATTTATTCCGCGCGGCGGAGAAACTTTCGATTTCGAAAACTATCGCTTCACCGATCGTCGAAATGGATCGCCGCCGCATCGCGCGAATAGAAAATTCAGAAATTGCCGCAGCGCCGTCTGACGCGAATCGGAATCCTTCTGGCGCGGCCTCGAACAAATGAGCTCCGCCAATCTCCAGTCTCCGCGCGGTCATGGAAAATAATGTTCAAGCGAATCGCCACGCGGTTTCTGCATTACTCTTCCTGCAATTTGGCTCATTCTCACGATGGTTTTTATGCTCGTGCACATCGTGCCCGGCGATCCCGTGCAGCAAATGCTGGGCGAAGACGCGCGCCCTGAAGATTTCAACAATTTGCGCCACGCGCTCGGACTCGATCAGCCGATCCTCACGCAATATGCGCATTACCTGACCGGCCTGGTTCGCGGCGATTGGGGCAAGTCCTTTCATTTTCAGCTCCGTGCTTCACTTTGGTGCTGCACCGATATCCCGCAACGCTGGAACTCGCATTCGCCGCGATGCTCGTCTGCGCTGCAATCGCGAATTCCCGCGGGAGTTGCCGCCGCGCGCCACCGCGGACGCGCGCGCCGACCACGCCATCGGCTGTTCTCACGTTGCTCGGACTTTCCGTCCCGAATTTCGCGCTGGGCCCGGTGCTGATTCTGTTTATTTTCGATCGAGATCGGCTGGCTGCCCGTTTCAGGACGCGGCGGATTTTCTCATTTGATTTTGCCCGCGGTCAACTTTGGGCGCGGCGCTCGCGGCAATTCTCACGCGCATGGTGCGCGGCTCGATGATCGAAGAACTCGGCAGCCGATTACATTCGCACCGCGCGCGCCAAAGGATTATCCGAACGCGCCGTGCTTTTTCGCCACGCGTTTCCCAACGCGCTCGTGCCCATCATCACGATTCTCGGATTGCAATTCGGCACGCTGCTGGCCGGCACAATCGTCACCGAATCGATTTTTTCGTGGCCGGGCATCGGACGCCTCACCGTGCAAGCAATTCAATCGCGCGATTATCCGCTGCTGCAGGGCTGCATCCTGCTGATCGCGCTTTCGTACGTAGTCGTGAATCTCCTGACGGATGTCGTTTACACGCTGATCGATCCCAGGATGCGCGTGTCATGAGCGCCGGCGCGTTGCAAATTCCGTCCACTGCGCCGCAGGCCAATGGGGCCACGAGCAGGCGCGGCGGGGGTGCTGGTTTCATCTCCGAATTTCTGCGGCGAAGCGCGCTCGGCCGCATCGGTTTCGTGCTCACACTCTTTCTAGTTCTCGTCGCGCTACTCGCGCCGTGGATCGCTCCGCACAGTCCCGCCGCCCAAGATTTGCCCAGTCGTCTCTGCGGTCCTTGTGCGGCGCACTGGATGGGCACCGACGAACTCGGCCGCGACATTTTTTCTCGCGTAATATATGGCGCGCGAATCTCGATGACGGTCGGCGTTTCGTCGTTTCCGGCGCAGGCTTCGTCGGACTTTGTTCTCGGCGCGCTCGCCGGATATTTCGGCGGCTGGCTGGGACCGCATCATCAACGTCGTGCTCATCAACGCGTTTCTTTCGTTTCCCGGAATTTTATTCGCCATCGCGTTCGCCGCGTTCTTCGGTCCCGGCCTGGACAAAGTTGTTCTCGCGCTCGATCATCACCGGCTGGGCCGGATACGCGCGTCTGGCCCGCGCACAAGTTTTGAAAGTGAAGGAAATGGATTACGTTCTCGCCGCGCGTTCGCTCGGTGCATCGCAGCACTCGCATTCTGCTTGCGCCACATTTTGCCAAACGCAATTCAGCCCGTGCTGATTCAAGCCACGATCGGAATGGCCGAGCGCGATCCTCGCCGAATCCACGCTAAGTTTTCTCGGCCTCGGCGTTCTCGCGCCCGCTCCAAGCTGGGGCGCGATGCTCAACGACGCCAGCGGCTATCTCTTCAGCGCTCCGCACATGGTAATTTTCCCCGCGTTAGCGATCATGCTCGCCGTCCTCGCATTTAATCTTCTGGGCGACGCGTTGCGCGATTGGCTCGATCCGCGCACCCGCGCGTATCTCAGTCACACTCGATCTCTCGCGTTGAATCCCGCCTAACATCCGTAGGGGAAGGGCTTGCCCTGCCCGCCGTGGCAGGTCAGAATCGAAGAATTCTTTCTTCTGTTCTTTGTCTTTCGCTTTCAGGCAGGAACAAAAACGACTTCGCCCCGCGCCCAGCACCCAGACGCGCGCCGCATTTCCCTTATTCACCGCAATCTCAATAAATCCGCTCGATCCCACCAGTCGCCACCGCCTCTCCCGCTCGCGCCTGCGAAAAAGTCTCCACAAATTGTTTCACGGGTTTTCCCGCCAACTGTCATTGCAATTGGCCCCGCGACTGCGCGCCGCTTCCGGCAAATCTTCTGGCGTAAAATTCGTCATCAAATTTCCAAAGTGATCCACGCGCAGCACCGCGCCGCGCATCGCGCCTTCCTGCGTTGTTCGGCCGCGGCAACGCAAATCGCACGTGGTCGTCACCAACTTCGCCGAACGCTTCGGTCTGCCAGTTTTTCGTGAGCCACGCTGCAACCGGAGCAAAAACGTCCCGCCCATGAAACGTTGCGCTCACCGGCCGCAAAAAATAATGTTCAGAAGTGATGTGCCGCACCACCACCAATCTTCCGCGCGCTCGTAAATCATCGAAAGCACTCCATTATCCGGAGCGATAAAATATTGATTGTTCGGCGGAAACCAGAATCGGCCGCCGCGCGCGTACCCACTCCTGGATCGACCACCACCACATGCACCGTGCGGGCCGGGAAATATTTCGACGCCGCGCGCAATCGCAAACGCGCCATCCAGCACATCGAACGGCACACACTATGCGTGATGTCCACAATTTGCACTTCCGGATGGATCTTCAGAATCACGCCCTTCAGCGTGCCGACCAAATGGTCGCTCAGTTCCGTAATCCGTCGTGAGCGTAATGATCGGGCCAGGCACATCGATTCCTTCGTCGCGAAAAGAGTAGCAGCAGCCATTCCTGGCTGTGGGCTTTTGCAAGACGCTGCTAACCCGCACTGCACCAAGAGGTTGATGCAATGCAGTGAGTCAGCGCGCGGCCGCGTTCAATATACCTTACAGCTCCCGTAGCGCAGCCGAAATCGGCCGGCGCGCCGCCCGTATCGCCGGCGGAGTGCCGCCAACAATCCCCATCGCCAGCGCAAAAATCAATTCCCGCAAACCACAACCACCGGCGTAATCCGAAACGCAAACGCCAGATGTGAAAATGTTTGAAAGTTCAGCGTGCTGGTCGTCAATCCATTCAGTGGCACACCGCAAGGCATCCGAGCAATCCGCCAATCGCCGCAATGAGCAGCGCTTCAATCATGAAAGAAATCACCACGCTGCCCTGACGCAAATCCCAGCGCGCGAATCGTCGCGATTTCGCGCGCCGCGCTCGGACACCGCCGAATACATCGTGTTCAGCGCCGCCAACACAGCGCCAATTCCCATCACGAACGCGACATCGATCCCAGCACCGTGATCAGCGTCGTCAATTGCGTCGATTGCTTTGCGTAATAATCGAATTCGCGATCCACCGAGAAATTCATCCGCGGATCGGACGTCAGCGTATCCTTGAATGCTTGAAAAGCGTCCGGCGAATTCAGCCGCACCGTCACCGACTGATAGATGTTCGCGGGCCGGTTATAAATTTGATCGAGAGCGCCGAGTCGCACCACACTTCCGAATCGAACGCGCTTCCGCCCGCATCGAAAACTCCCACCACCGTCCAAATCGCCGCCGAAAATTGCACCGTGTTGCCCAAGTCAAGCCCGGCATAAGTTGCCACGCGCATTTCTTCCCGACGACAGCTTCATTCAGGCCCGGCTTCAGAAATCGTCCGTCGATAATTTGCACGGTCGGCCGAACCTCCAGCGCCTTCGCGATTCACTCCGCGAATTTGCACATTCGCATCCGTGCCCGATCGCTTTCAATGGAAACGGCGCGATCACCACAACTTCCGGGCTCACCAGCGGCCCATTCGGTCCGCGCGCAATTCCCGGCGCGGTTTCGATAATGTGCACCTGCTCCAGCGTCACCGCGCCCACCATCTCCGTGTTCGATCCCGCGCGCATAATCAGCGCATTATCGAGGCGATCCCGAAGCAACCAGCGTCGCCCGAAATCCGCGCGCCATCGACAGCATCGCCACGAACACTCCCACCGTGCCGGCAATTCCAAGCACCGCAACAACGGACGAAGTCCATCGCTGCCTCACGCTGCGCAAATTATAAACAACTGGTATCGCCAATTTAGAATTCCCGCCATCAAACTTCCGTGCGCTTCGTCGCTAAATCTTTCTCGAAGCGCATCAACCACGCGCAGCCGGCTCGCCGTAACCGCAGGAATCAATCCCGCCAGCCCGCCGATCACCAGCGCCGCACAATCCCTCCACATCCGGCTTCCCATCGGCAAATAAAATAGCGGCAACATTCCATGCGTAGGATCGCCGCCCAGCGTAAATAATTTCGCCGCCCGCAATCCCAAAATTCCGCCAATCAGCGCAATCGACACCGATTCCGCAAGCACATAAACCAGAACAAATCCATCCGAGTATCCGATCGCTTTCAAAATCGCCAGCTCCGCCGTGCGCTCGCGCACAGCGATCGCCATCGTGTTTCCGGTGACCAGCAGCAATGTGAAAAACACCACGCCGCCAATCGAAAGAATCAGAAATTCAATGTTGCCCATTTGCTTTGCGAAATCCGCGCAGAAAATGCATTTCCGTCGCAGTCTTCGTCTCCCACGTAGAATTCGCAAACGTGTCGTCGATTTTGCTGATCACGTTGCCGCATCGTCAGGATTATTCAGCCGCACGATGTACCAGCCCGCCGCATTTTTGTAAAACTCGCAGCCGCGATGCTTTCGTTCAAATAATCGTAGTGAAACCAGAATTGCGAAGTGTCGTCCGCTTTTCGCGAGCCTGTATAAATTCCATCGATATTGAATTGCCAGTTGCCCAACGTAAATCGCGCCCTTAATCGGGACGCGGTCGCCCACTTTCCATCCAAACCGCTTCGCTGTGCCTTCGCCGACGATCGCGCCCTCGCCGGTCATTTTCAAAAGTTTTCCATTGTCGTCGGGCACGTTGAATTCGCTGTACATCTGCCGCCAGCGTGGTCACGATCAATCGCGAACTGCGGAAAGAAATTCTTCTCGTCCTGATAAATTCCGCCGAACCAAGTGGAGTGTGTCATCTGCTTGATTCCCGGAGTTCTCGCCAGTTGCATCCATGTATGCGATCGGCAGCGGCTGAATGAACGAAATTTGTTCATCACGATCAGTCGGTCGGCGCCCGCGACTTCCACTCCCTGATTGAACGCAAGCTGCACATCGCACAGCAGCCCAAACAAAAACATCGCCACCGCAAACGAACCGATCGTCAGCGCACGTGCGGAATTTCTTCCGCAGCAAACTCACTCTCAGCAATCGCAAATATTTCATACGGGCGCTCCCCGCTGCGCCTCCGCTCAGCACTCCTTTATCCAGATGCAGAATCAATGCGCTTGTTCCGCCGCGCGCGGATCGTGCGTCACCATCAGCACAGTTTTCTTGTGATCGTTCACCAGCCGCTGCACCAGATCCAGCACTTCGTCCGCGCTCTTGCGATCCAGATCTCCCGTCGGCTCGTCGCACAGCAAAAATGTCGGATCCGTCACAATCGCTCGCGCAATCGCCACGCGCTGTTCCTGTCCGCCGGAAAGTTGCCGCGGATAATGTTTCATCCGGTCCGCCAATCCCACCAGCGAAAGCGCCGCCTCCACGTGCGCGCGCCGCTCCGATTTGCTCAGCCTCGTCAGCAGCAGCGGCAATTCCACGTTTTGAAACGCCGTCAGCACCGGAATTAAATTGAACATCTGAAACACAAATCCCACGTGCCGCGCCCGCCACGTCGTCAATTTTCCAGACGGACATACTCGTAATCTCGTCGCCCGCCACGCGAACGCTTCCGTGCGTCGGCACATCCAGCCCGCCAAGCAGATTCAGGATTGTCGTTTTGCCCGAGCCGCTTGGCCCCATGAACGCCACGAAGTCGCCGGCATCCACATCAAGATTCAGCCCTTGCAGCACGTCGATCGTTTCCGATCCGCGCTTGATACGTTTTGTCCAGGTTGCGAACGGAAATCAAACTGTTTCCGTCGCCGCTTCCGTCTACTCGAACCATTTCGCTCGCCTCACTGTTTGCAATTCACTGTTTCCGGTTTACTTCTTGCCCATCGTGCAAATCGTCCGGCCCTTTCGTGATCACCAGCTCACCTTGATTCACGCCCGCCATAATTTCGATGTTCGTGCCGCGAGTCATTCCGGTGCGCACTGCGCGCCGCTCCGCTTTGCCTTCCCGCAAAACAAACACAGCCGATTGGCCGTTCGCCGTGTGAACTGACGCCGCAGGCACCAGCGCCGTAGGTTTCGGGGACGTATCAGTTGCTGCGCCGGGTTTCACTTTTTCCGGCATCGCCATGAACGCAACCTTCACGCCCATATCCGGCAGAATTTTCGGATCCAAATGATCGAACGTCGCGCGCACCTTCACCGTGCCTTTGTCTCGGTCTGCCGTAGGAATCACGGTCAACACGTGCGCAGGAATTTGCCAGTCGGGATACGCGTCAAGCGTGGCCACTACCGGCTCCGCCGGTTTCACGCGCGCAATATAATTTTCATTCACATCCACTTCGATTTCGTTCGAATTCATATCCACAATCGTCGCGATTCCAGTACGCGTAAATCCGCCGCCCGCTGAAATCGGCGACACCATCTCGCCCGGCTGCGCATCTTTCGAAACCACAATCCCGCCGAATGGCGCCCGCACCACGCAGTTATCAATATTCTGCTGATCGATTCCCATCTTTGCGTCTGCCGCGAGCACCGCAACCTTTGCCTGCGCGATTTGTGCCTTCAGCCGATTTACCAATGTTTGCGCGGCATCCAGCGCCTGCGGCGTCGAAATTCCGCCGTCGGCCAATCCTTGCGTGCGCTTGAATTCGCGTTCGGCGTTTCCTTGCTGCACTTCCAAGTCGGCGATCAAAGCCTGCGTCGCGTCGCGATCCGCTTTCGTCGACGTCAGCGAAACCTGATAATCCGAATCGTCAAGATTCGCGAGAATAAAATCTTTCGGCACGTACATTCCTTCGGTGATGTAGATCGAGCGAACTTTTCCAGTGATCTTGGCCGCCACCGTTGCTCGCCGCTGCGGCGTCACATACCCGCTCGCATTCAGCAGCGCCGTCGCAGCAGACCCATCTCCAGCAGCCAGCGCCGGCGACACTTCCACTTCAGGCTTCCGGCTTCGAAGCGCCGCCATACTTCCAAGCGCAATCACCACCAGCCCCAGAATCGCCGCGCCGATCCCAAGCCACTTTCCAATGGGACTTCCCCCGCGCTTGCTGGCATCAATACGCAGCGATGCGAGGCTCGGAGCCGAATTGGGCGTGGTCTGTGACATCTTTAACCTTGCTGCTGATTTGTCCGACTTCTGTTTACACGACCCGTTGCGTTTTTTCGCGGGAGGAATCCGCTCTTACCCAGTGACGCACGCCCTATAAGGTCAAACGGCTTAGCGCCTCGAAAGTTACGCGCCGGTACAACTGAATTCGCGCGCGCAAGGCTCATGTTTATACAATTTTCCCGCTGCTGGGCACTCCGAATGTCATCCAATTTAGCATACGTCCACTCAGCCCCCAAAATTTCGTGTGCAGAGCAGTCCCACGTAGCTTATTGGGGCAGTGTTTGCCCCGCCCGTCTTCCATTTATCGAATTAGATTTAAAGTGAGCGCTGCCGGCTGCAAGCGCTCATTGCTGCGTCGAAATACTTTGCGTTACTCCTCGTCCTCTTCCGGTTTTTCCGAATCGAGGTCTTCCACTTCAAACTCGTTCTTACGTTTTCGCTGCGGCACGCCTGCTTCCACAGCATTTCCGGCTTCTTCCACGCCGCCAATGATTTCAGCCTCGTAATCCTGTCCTTCCTCCACCAACTCCTCCACGCTTTCCGAATCCGCTTCAGCTTCCTCTGACAATCCCTGATCCGAACCCGATTGTCCGCCGGAATCCGAACCAGTTCCGCGCGGGCTCACTGAATTCAATTCCAATTCCGAATCGCCATCAAATGCCGCTTTCGCTCGTTGCGCAGTCGGCCGCTTCGAAGGACTCAGCGACGACCTCAAGCTCCCCGACGATTTCACCACTGGCACCTCGAGCTTGCGCTTCGCGCTCGCAGCGGGCTTCTTGGCTATCGAAACTTTTCCGCGCGCCGGCGATTTTTTCGCAACCGCAGCCTTGCCGCGCATCGCAATTTTCTTCACCGGTTTCTTCGCGCTGGCCTTTTTGCTCGCAGATTTCTTCACTTTGTGTTTAGCTTTTTTGGGAGACATATCCGCAGTCTACCAAGCCCCGCCGTCCGCCGCCATACCAACGAATCTGTAGGTAAATTCCCCACGTCCCCATCGCATTCCTTGACCATCCTTTCCACATCACGTTATTCTTGCTTCACCGACTCTTATGACGCACGTCTACTTTGACCACAATGCGACCACCCCCGTAGATCCGGCGGTCCTCGCGGCGATGCTGCCGTTTCTCACCACTGAATTCGGCAACGCCAGCTCGATTCATTCCTACGGCCAGCGCAGCCGCGGCGCCGTGGAAAACGCCCGTGCCCAAGTTGCCGCGCTTCTCGGAGCGCAACCAGGCGACATCGTCTTCACCGCAGGTGGCACCGAATCCAACAATCTCGGAGTTTTCGGCCTGATCGGCGCGGAAACCGGCGAGCACAAGCACATCATCACCACGATGATCGAGCACAGCGCCGTCCTGAATCCGTGCCAGGCGCTTGCGGAGCGCGGCTTCGACGTCACGTTTCTTCCGGTAGGCGCAGACGGAATCCTCGATCCCGCGTCAGTGCGCGCTGCGATAAAACCAGAGACGATTCTCATCTCCGTGATGCACGCAAACAACGAAATCGGCACGCTTCAACCCGTCGCCGAAATCGGACGTATCGCTGCCGAAGCCGATGTGTGGTTTCATTGCGACGCCGTGCAATCCGCCGGAAAATTTCCGCTCGATGTAAACGAAATCGGCGCGGACACTCTCGCGATTTCCGGCCACAAAATTTACGCTCCCAAGGGAGTTGGCGCGCTCTACGTGCGGAAGGGCGTCAAGCTCACTCCGCTTCTTTACGGCGGCCGCCACGAACGCGATCGCCGCCCGGGCACAGAAAATGTTGCGGGCAGCGTAGCTCTCGGGCGCGCCGCGGAAATCGCGCGCGAAACCCTCACTGAAGAAATCGCGCGCATCTCTGCGCTGCGAAATCGCTTCGAGCAGGGAATACTCGCCAAAGTTTCCGGCGCGCATGTAAACGCCCTCGAATTCGCCGCGCGTGCCGAATACTTCCAGCATCACGTTTCCCGGCCTCGAAGGCGAAGCGCTTGTCATCGCGCTCGATCTCAAAGGTCTCGCGTGTTCCACCGGCGCTGCATGTTCTTCCGGCGCGATTGCTCCTTCGCGCGTGCTCACCGCGATCGGCTTGGCCGCGCCGGAAGCGAAAGCAAGTTTGCGATTTAGCCTCGGCCGCCGCACCACAGACGCCGATGTTGATTTCGCGCTCGGCGTGATTCCCGAAGCAGTCGAGCGCCTGCGCGCTCTCGCGCCGCAACCAAAGAAACCAGTCGCCGTCAAGCTAGTGCCAAGTATTTCAGAACCAATATTCATGGATTCGCAAAATCACAATACGGGTTCGACGGCACGCGGCCCTGACGGCCGTAGCGATGAGCGGCGGCGTCGACAGTTCCACCGTCGCCGCAGTTCTGCGCAATCGCGGCGAAAACATCATCGGCCTCACCATGCAGCTCTGGAATCAGCGCCGCTTGCCCGAACTCGCCGGCGAAAGTCATGGCGGCCATCGCTGCTGCTCCATCGACGACGTATACGACGCGAAGCGCGTCGCCGAGCATCTCCAATTTCCGCATTACGTCGTGAATTTCGAAGATCGGTTCGAGCAGGATGTGATCAAGCCATTCGTCGCCGATTACGTCGAAGGCCGCACGCCAATTCCGTGCACGCTCTGCAACAGCCACGTGAAATTTGATCAGTTGCTCGCAACCGCGCGCCAGATCGGCGCGGATCGGCTCGTCACCGGACACTACGCGCGCATTCGCTTCAACGAAAATTCTGCGGCGCTACGAACTTCTGCGCGCTCGCGACGATTCGAAAGATCAATCCTATTTTCTTTTCGGCCTGACGCAAGAGCAGATGTCGCGCACAGATTTTCCGCTCGGCGAACTAACGAAAGACGAAGTCCGCGCTATCGCTCGCGAAGCGCAATCTCCCCGTCGCCGAAAAGCCTGACAGCCAGGAAATCTGTTTCGTTCCTCAGGGAAATTACGTGCAATTTATCCACGCCTATCTCGGCGAGCAGGGAACTGCGCTTGCCGAAGAACCCGGCGAAATTGTTACCACCAGCGGCGAAGTAATCGCCCATCATCGCGGCGTCCACCAATTCACCATCGGCCAGCGCAAAGGTCTCGGATTCTCCGCCGGAAAAAAATATTACGTTGTCTCGCTCGATCGCGATTCGCGCCGCGTAGTGGTTGGCGGCGATGATGAATTGCAAAGCGCCGAATGCCAGGTCCGCGACGTAAATTGGATCAGCACTCCACAAATCACCGCGCCCACGCGCGCCACTGTAAAAATTCGTCACCGTCACGAACCGGCAGGCGCGACGCTCCATCCGTGCGGCGAATCGACGCGTACTCAAATTATTTTCGACGACCCGCAGCGCGCCATCACTCCTGGCCAAGCCGCAGTCTTTTACGATGGAGAAGCAGTCCTCGGCGGCGGCTGGATCGCCTAGCGCCTGATTCTTGTCGTCGCCAACTTCCGTTCACACGTCCATCCTGAGAGCTATCCGAACAGGGTAACCGAAGCGCGCTGTTAGCGTCCCGATGCCTTTTATCGGGAGATCTGGCCCTCTTTGAATTTCCGGGGAATTTGCTTCGCCTAAATAAACAAACCTTCATCAGAAGTATCAGCAGCAGACGGCGGCTCGCCCGCGGGCCGTCGCCCCGAGCGCAAAACTTCGAGCCCCATTTTTATTCCGCGAATAATCGCGGTGGCCTGTCGCACCGGGCCTTCAATTGTCCTTCGGATGCTCGACCCTGTTTCTTCCACGGCTTCCAGCGCGCCCGTGAGGATTTGGTCCATGTGAATCAGCTGAATCCGCGTGCGATCCAAAGTTTCGGTAACCACGCGATCGAATTTAATCGCCTGGCTTCGCGCAAGGCTCACAACATCGGACGCATCAGAAACGATTCCCACAATCTGTGGTTTCGTTTCGCGGATCAAATCGTCCACGCGCGAAATTACAGGAGTCACTTTCGTATGAATTTCGTCGATCACACCCAGCAGCCGTTCGTTCAGCCGGCGCAGTTGCGAAAACATGCCCACCAAAATCGCGGCCTGAATGACGACGGCGACAGACGTCACCACCACGAATATGATTAGCGTCGTTTCCATTCATGCGCCTCGAGTGTGCTTTGCCTTACTGAGCTTTTCCTTTTTCGCGCTGATATGCTTCGCGGCCCGCGTCCACCGCCGCCGAAATCGATTCGCGCTGGCGCGACGCCACATCTTTTCCGCGTTCAATCAAATCGTCCGCGCGCTCGCGCAGTTCGCGCGCTTTGCGCTGCGCAAAGTCTTTCCCCTCGTCCGCTTTCTTCGAAAGAAATTCGCGCGTTTCTTCGCCCGATTTCGGCGCGAACAGAATCCCGATCAGCGCGCCAATCCCCAGGCCAACCATAAAATAACTGACTTTGCTTCCAATATTGCTCTCACCCATCTGCGTTACCTCGCGATTCACGGAGTGCTGCCAAACCTCTTCGACCGTAGCACACATATACGGTGGTTTCAACCAGTGTGAAACGGTAGAAGTCAGGCAGTTTCGGTGTAGCGCGCTCGCACCGGAGCGGCTGGCGAATTACTTGTCAAAGCATCCGTCTGCGACGCCATTTCCACCCGGTAGACAAATTGGCTCTTTACGAGCCATAATAATCGTGTAGATTGGCCCAGCAGGAGAAGCCAATGCTTCCTCTTCAGCTTCAGCCCGAAAGCCACGTTCCGCTCTATATCCAGTTGCGCGACCAGGTCCGCGCTCTCGTCCACGGCGGCGATTTGCGCCCAGGCGACCGCATTCCCGCCACGCGCGAACTGGCCGTACAACTCGGAGTGCATCGCACAACAGTCGCGAATGCTTACGCCGAACTCGAATCCGAGGGCCTCATTCGCGGGCACGTGGGCCGCGGCACCTTTATTTCCGGCGACGGCAATGGCTACAAATTCTCGGCTGCTCCACCCGCGCTCAACGGCAATGGCACCGTCCGCTGGGAATCGCTCTTCGCCGATGAGCGCACCGAAGAAGCGCTCAGCCGTCTCGCGCAACCCGCGCCCGGCACAAATATATCCTTCGTCACCGCATGCCCTGAAGATAGTTCCTTCCCGCTCGAAGATGTCCGTGCCTGTTGCAACACCGTGCTGCGCCGCGAAGGCGCGAGGCTTTTGCAACTCGGTCCGTCAGACGGATATCCCGAGCTGAAGCAAGTCCTCGTCGAACTGCTGCACACAGAAGGCCTGCAAATAAAAGATGATTCGCTTCTCATCACCGATGGCTGCCAGCAAGCCCTCGATTTAATTTGCAAAGCTTTCTTGCGTCCTGGCGATAGCGTAGTCCTCGAAAACCCCGGCTATCCGGGAGCCATCGCGATTTTCGCGGGCGCGCGTGTGCGCTGCCTCGCCGCGCCAGTGCACAGCGGCACTGAGCCCGGCACAACAGCTGGCCTCGATCTCGCCGCACTCGAAGCTACTCTGCAGGCGAATCGCGTAAAACTTATTTTGCTCACGCCCGATTTTCACAATCCTACTGGAACCACGATGTCGCTCGCGGCGCGCCGCAAGCTGCTCGAAATTGCCAGCCGCCATCAGGTTCCGGTGATCGAAGATCACATTTACGCGCGTCTGAATTCCGGGTCCGAGCGATTGTCTTCGCTTCGGCAACTCGATCGCGCCAATCTCGTAATTCAAATCGATAGCTTTTCCAAAGTTGCCTTTCCCGGATTGCGCGTCGGCTGGATAATCGCGCCGCCAAATGTCATCGAGCGTCTTCGCCTGGTGAAGCAGACCACCGATCTTCACACCGATCAGCTCGCGCAAGCCGTCCTCGCCGAATTCACTCGCCGCGGATTGCTCACTCGCCACATCGCGAAAATGCGCAAGATTTACGCGAAGAAATTGGCTATCGTAGAAACCGCTCTTGCGCGTTTCATGCCGGCCGGAACCCGCTGGACGCATCCCACCGGCGGAATGGCCGTGTGGGTGGAACTCGTTCCCGGTTTTGACGCGAGCGAATTGCTGATCCACGTGCGCGAGCGCGGCGTGCTCTTCGCCCCCGGCCGCTATTTCTTTATTCAGAATCCGCAGCCGAATACTCTGCGTCTTAGTTTCACCAATGTTGACGAGCGCAAGATCTCGCGCGGAATCGCAACGCTCGGCGACGCGCTGCGCGTGGAAATGAAGAAGCGCCAGCGCGGCACTCGGTTCGAAGAAAGCGCGCGAGTGGCGCTCGTTTAATCGAGCGGCGAGCGAAAATCAATATATGGAACAAAACATCAGCTCCGAAATAATCAAGCTCGAACCCCGGGCCGATAACGTGTGCTTCGGCTGCGGTGGCGGCAACGCGAACGGAATGAAACTCGTGTTCGAAGCCGATCCCACGACTCGCCGCGTCACCGGAAAATTTCAACTCGGCCCCGAATATCAGGGCAGCCTTGGAATGCTGCACGGCGGTATTATCGCGGTGCTTTTCGATGAAGCGATGGGTAAACTCTGCCGCTTCAGCGATGCGCGCGCCGTGACCGCCGAACTCAGCGTCGAATATTTGAAACCGATTCGCGTGAATCAAGAAATTATCGTTGAAGCCTTCGAAACCGAACGCAAAGGCCGCCAACTTTTTCATCAAGGCGAAATTCGCAGCACAGATGGAGCGCTGCTCGCGCGGGGAAAAGCGCGATTCGTAATTATCGATCCCGCGAAATATGCCGAGGCCAACTTACTGCAAAAATAATTTCGCAGTACCGCAACAAAACGATTTCGAGATAAAGTTCCAAACGAAAAGGGGACAACAATGGCACGAGAGCAGCGCAAAAACGGAAAAAATAACGGCAAGAATGGATCGCACACTTCAAAAACAAATGGCGCCGCCGAAGTTGCGGCTGTGCAATCTCCGCAAAATCTCTGGCGCGTAAAAGTCGGTCTCGCCGAAATGCTCAAGGGCGGCGTGATCATGGACGTCACCAATGCCGAGCAGGCGCGCATCGCCGAAAACGCCGGAGCATGCGCTGTGATGGCGCTTGAGCGCGTTCCCTCCGACATTCGCAAAGAAGGCGGCGTCGCTCGCATGGCCGCTACAAGTGTGATTCGCGAAATCATGGATACCGTCAGCATCCCGGTGATGGCCAAAGTTCGCATCGGCCATTTCGCCGAAGCGCAAGTTCTCGAAGCTCTCGAAGTGGATTTCATCGATGAGAGCGAAGTGCTCACTCCCGCTGACGAAGAAAACCACGTTTGGAAACACGATTTCCGCGTCCCCTTTGTTTGCGGCGCGCGAAATCTCGGCGAAGCTTTGCGCCGCATCTCGGAAGGCGCAGCCATGATTCGCACCAAGGGCGAAGCCGGCTCCGGAAATATCGTCGAAGCAGTGCGCCACATGCGCACCATTGTCGGCCAGATGCGCAAACTCACAACCATGCGTGGTGATGAACTCATGCACGCCGCGAAAGAACTAGGCGCGCCTCTCGAATTGATTCGCCAGGTTGCCGAAACCGGAAAACTTCCCGTGCCGAATTTTTCCGCGGGCGGAATCGCAACTCCCGCCGATGCCGCGCTCGTTCGCCAGTTGGGCGCCGAAGCAATTTTCGTCGGCAGCGGAATTTTCAAATCTTCCGATCCCGAACGCCGCGCAAAAGCAATCGTGAAAGCCAACACTCACTTCAACGATCCAAAAGCAGTTCTCGAAGCGTGCGAAGAACTCGGCGAAGCCATGAAGGGAATTGATGTTCGCCAGCTCGAAGAGAAAGACTTGATGCAAACACGCGGCTGGTAATCGCAAAAAACAAAATCGCGTGTTACATTCTTCAAATTGGTGATCGCGCATCGCTCGCGTCCGCAAAAAACAATGAAAATCGGCGTCATCGCGGTACAGGGAGATTACGAAGCGCACGCCGCTGCCATCGAACGCGCTGGCGGCGAAACGATATTGGTGCGCACTCCCGCCGATGCAAAAAATGTGGACGCTCTTGTTCTCCCCGGTGGCGAGAGCACTACGCAACTTCAATTTCTGCAGGAAGAAGGGCTCGATAAAGTGATTCGCGAATTTGCGAAACACGGCAAGCCAATCTTCGGCACTTGCGCTGGAGCAATTCTTGCTCGCGAAAAAAGTTACCAATCCCGCACAGAAATCTCTCGGCGTTGCGGACATCGTCGTCGCCCGAAACGCTTATGGACGCCAGCTGTCGAGCGAAGTGCGCGAGGGCGAATCGAAAATTTCGGATGCGCCGCTTGAAATGGTTTTCATCCGCGCGCCCATCATCGAAAAATCCGGCACGAACGTAAAAATTCTCGCCGAATCCGGCGGCCATCCGGTACTGGTGCAGCAAAATAAAATTCTGATCGCAACTTTTCATCCCGAACTTTCCGCGGATTCCACCGTGCACAAATACTTTTTGAAAATGGCGCGCAATGGGCACTGATCTACCACCGGCAAAAACTCGAATACTTTTCGTGTGCCTCGGCAATTGCTGCCGCAGTCCGATGGCCGAAGCAATCACGCGTCATCGCGCGAGCGATGTTCTGGCCGCATCGAGTGCTGGAACAATCGCGCTCGGTTTCGTCGCTCCATTCACTACGCAAGTTCTCGCGGAGCGCGGCATAGAAATTTCCGAACTTCATTCGAAGCCGCTCACTCGCGCCGCGCAGCACGCCGCGGATATTCTCGTGAACATGACCGGCCGCCCGAACGAAGAAGTCTTCGGCGAACACGGCGAGCGCGCCCTCGAATGGAAAATCACCGATCCTTACGGCGGCCCGATCGAAGACTATCGCGGCACATGCGATGAAATCGAAACGCACCTCGCGGAACTCGTTGCGCGATTGCGCGCCAAGCGCGCGAAGTCCACAAAAACCGTGGGCGAAATTGCCGCGCGGCAAAACGTTGTCCGTCCGAAGAAGAATTAGGAGCTCTCGTGCGGCGCGAAAAAACCAGTGTCTCCCAGGAAGATTATTTGAAAGCGATCTGGGAGATGCTCGAAGAAGAAGAGACGCCGATCAGCGCGCGCCTCGCCGAGCAGCTTGACGTCACTCCTCCCGCTGTCACGGCCGCGCTGAAGCGCATGACCCGCGACGATTATCTCCGCGTCGGCCGCGATGGCGGCATTCGCCTCACTGCCAAGGGACGCGGCGTTGCGCAGCACCTCGCGCTGCGCCATCAGCTCGCGGAAAAACTTCTCACCGATATCATCGGCCTCGAATGGGCAAAAGCTCACGAAGAAGCCGAACGACTCGAACATGCTATCTCTCCTGAAGTGGAAGCGCTGCTCGTCGCACGCTTCGGCGAAAACGCGACTTGTCCCGCATGGAGTTCCTTTCGTCGGCGGCATCACGAAACTTCGCAAAAAACATGGCGCTGTTCCGCTTTCGGATGTTCCCGAAGGCGAATCCGTGCAAGTTCTCGCAGTGTACGAACGCGATCCAAAATTCTTACAATTTCTCGATCGTCTCGCGCTCAAGCCCGGCGTGGAAGCCCGCGTCCGCAAACGCGAGTACGATCAAACCACTTTGCTCACCATCAATGGCCGCAACGTGCACTTGGGCGTTCCGGCGACAAGCCGCATCTGGGTGAAACGCCTCAGCACTTAGTTTGGCCGCGCGAATACTCGCGCGCAACTCTTGCGGTCGATTCCATTTAAACTGGCTAGCCAGCAGAATTTCCAACGGAGGCATCGATGCCCCTAATTGACATCAATACACTTAATGCAATCGAACGCTTACCCGGCTGGTCTGGCCGCTATTTCCATTCCGAGAACATGACGGTCGCGCATTACGATTTCAAGAGCGGCTCCGCGATTCACGAACACTTCCACCCGCAGGAAGAAGTCTATGAAGTAATTGAAGGCGCACTTGAGCTGGTCATCGACGGCACCGCACAAATCGCGCGCTCCGGCTTCGTCGCGATTGTCCCAAGCAATGCGCGCCATTCAGTCAGGGCTCTCACGGATGGGCGCGCGATCATCATCGACTATCCGCGGAGACGCGAATTCGAATAATCTCGATTCAGTTTTGAACTATGTCGCGGTGAAATCGCGGCTGGGCTGCGCGTCTCTTTAGCTCTTGCGTTGGCGCTCAGAGCGAAACCACTTTTCGTGAATGCGAATTCGCAGGCTGACTGTCGCTTTACCCGGTGCCTCGCCGTCGACTGCAGGAGTTGTTGGAGAAGCACTATCGATCGGCGCCGCTTCTACTGTTCCTTCTGTATTGCCGATGGCGTAGTTGATCGTAAATCCATCAACGCCATTACCAGATTGAGCTACCACTTCGCCGTTTTGTGCTTTTAGTCGAGCGGCGACATCATCGCGCAATGCCTGCATTAACGGGGCCCAATCCTGCGAGTTGATTACCAGCGTCGGTTCGAAATCCTCTTCGTGAGTTGCAAACTCGCGGCCCGCGCCGCCGCTTGTCACCGCCGCCTCCTGCGAAAACTGATCGGCTTTGAAGCGATCGATCACATTTTTCGGCGAGTACGTTTTTAGAAACGTGCTCTCATTTTCGGGCGTGGAGTACACCAGCCGATTCTGATCCAGGGCGACCCAAGTCAGGCCGACAGCTGCGACGATCGGCAACACAATAGCGAGCTTCATACTTCACCTCAAGAATTTCGCGTGTGGCAGGGGACGACCCACCGTTCCTACAACGATACGCTCTCTAGTTTTTAATGTCTACGCTTAGGCCATTTGAGATCGAGGCTGGCAGCGCACGGTTTGACTTGCTTTGCTAATTGGTCAAACCGGCGGCTTCATATCCTTGCCGCAGATTTGCAGGTCGTATCCATTCACATCGCGAACATGATAACTATTGTCGGTGTCGAGCTTCGGGTTCAATCCGCGGCGATCGAGTTCAGCTTTCACGCCTTCTTTGTCCCAGGTCTCGATGGTGTATGCGATGTGATCGATTTTCGGCGTCGCATCCGCTTGGCGCGAGTTGCGCGGAATCAAAAAGCTATTCGAATCGCCCAGCACCATAAAGCATTGCGTGCCCGTATCGCCCACTACTTTCATTCCCATCAAATCCGCGTAGAAATCACGCGTCTTCGCGTAGTCGGCGCACTGGTACGAAATGTGATTCACGCCGATGGTCTTAAACCCCTTCGACGTTTGCGCCTCTACGGGTGCAACTCCCGCCGCGCTCGCGGCCACCACCGCGATACTCTGGATCAGTTGTCGCCGCGTCATTCGTCCCGCCCTCGAATTCGTCGAGCAATTTCCCAATCACATTTTCCATGGCCATCCTCCGAAGGAGCTAGCTGCCGTGCCGCGGCCGCCATTGAACCACGAACCGACAGATTTCGCGCAAACATTCACGTCTTGCCGCAACGCCCCGATCAAGTTTTCGAGAGACTCTTTCTCGAATGCCCCGTAAAATCATTTTGAACAAAATGAAAACGGTTCGTCATGTCTCCGCAACCATTGTGCGCTAGCGATCTGCGCGCTATTTCTGACAGTGCCGTGCCGCTCAGCTTCGCAAAGCGCTTCCAAGGAAAACGCTCAGCCATCGACTTCAAATGAATTCCAGCAATTTGAAGAAGACATTGAAACAATTCGAGCTGAACTGAAAAGTTCCCGGAATGGCCGCCGCCGTGGTACGCGACGGCAAAATGGTTTGGCGGCACAATTTCGGTGAAGCAGATGCAGAGTCGCACGCGCCCGTGACCGACCAAACTTTGTTTCCCATCGCGTCCATCAGCAAAACGATGGCGGCCGTGGTGATCATGCAGCTGGTGAACGAAGGCAAACTGAAACTTTCCGATCCGATCACGAAGTACCGCCCCGAGTTGCCGTTTCCGCCGACGATTACGATCGAACGAATTATGTCGCACACCGCCGAAGGAATTCCCGGCGAGGAATTTCTGTACAGCGGCGCGCTGTATGGATTGCTCACCGGCGTAATCGAACGCGTGGAGCACAAGCCGTACGCACAGGTGCTCAACGAGCGGATCTTTCATCCACTGCAGATGAACGACACGTTCGCCGGATTGCCCGCCGACAAATCCGCGGCGAATACAAAATCTGTAGCGTCGCGAATCGCCACGGGGTATCAACTCGATCCGCAAACGCATGAGGCTGCTCCTCTTTCGATCGATCTTTCCAGAATCAGCACAGCGACCGGAGTAATTTCTGATATCGGCGACCTCGCCAAATATGCGGCCGCGCTCGACACCGACAAACTTGTTGCCACGCGCCACGATGGAATTGATAAGCACACCGCAGCGCTCGACTCGCGGCGGGACTTTGCCGTATGGGCTCGGCTGGTTTGCGGAGGAGTATCTCGGCGAACAAATCGTTTGGCATTACGGCCAAGAGCGCAATTATTCGAGTCTGTTTGTGCGCGTACCATCGAGACATCTCACTTTCATCATGCTCGCGAATTCCGTCGCGCTAAGCGATGCGCCGCGGCTCAGCGATGGTGAACTTGCGCGATCACCTGCAGCGCTTGCGTTTCTTGCTGATGTGGTGCTCGCCGTAAATCCGGAGTCAGCAATCACTCCATCAGAAGCGATCGCCTCATTGCGCGGCGAAACTTTGCGCAGCGTGCCGGCGAACACTCCGCAGAATCAAAGCGTGCGATTGCTGGCGCGCGATGCGCTCGTGGCGCAATCGCGCATCGAGTCGTATTTGGGCCACGCCGACAAATCCGCCGCGCTGATGACGCATTGCGTCGATCAATTTCCTGGACTCGGCTTGCCGCGCGAAACCGCAACGCTTTTCTATCTGGTGCAACTTCACTCCTCCGAATTGCGCGATGTGACGATCGAAGTCGCGCATGCGCTTGTGGAAGTACATCCAACGCTCGCTCCAGCGTTGTACTTTGCCGGAGTGGCTGAGCAACAAGCCGGCCACGACGACAAAGCGCAAGACTTCTGGAAGCGCGCATGCAATCAGTGGCCGCATACCGAACATTGGTCGGTGGGGAATTCATGCCTCGAAGCTGGCCGCAGCTACGTTGAAAACAATGAAAAACTCGCCCGGCTTTATTTGGGCCGCGCGATCGAAGCCGCGGCTGATGATGAAACTTCCGCCGAAGCGCGGAAGCTGCTTGCAAAGCTTGGCGACACACCGCAATAATCGCTGCGGATTCGCGTTCGTGGCGCCCGCCTGCAAAGACGCGCCGCGCGATTCGATCACACATCATGTTCTTCGCTCTGCGTTACTACTGGACTGCGGCAAAGGGCCATCGACTGAGCCCGTGGCGAAGTCCATATTTGCGCTGGCGGATGGAAACATTTTTTGGCGCGGAAGCCGGCGACGGCAGCGCGCGCGAATTTATCCGGTTGATGTGGAGAGAGCGCGAACGAATGGGGCGCTTTCTGAGTTGGGCGCACGAAAGGCAGCGCGAGCAATCGCAAAGGCGATAAGTATTTTGTTCGTTTCGTCAAAACGAGATCCTTCACCCATCCTTATCGGATAGACTCAGCACGACGGCCGCACGCAAATGTCTGATCTAAAAATTCTCCAAAAGACGCAGAACCTGCACCCCGCTCAGTGGTGGGAGCCGATGGGTGATGGCCGCGTGCATTGTTATTTGTGTCCGCGGCACTGCCACATTGGAGAAGGGCAGGCCGGCTTTTGTTTTATTCGCGTGAATCAGGGCGGCGCGCTTTACAGTCTTGGATATGCGTCGCCTGCCGCGATGCAAATCGATCCGATCGAAAAAAAACCGCTGAACCATTTTCTGCCGGGCACACGAGTGTTTTCGATGGGCACGGCCGGTTGCAACATGGGCTGCTTTTTCTGCCAGAACTGGGACATTTCCAAATCGCACGCCGATCAAGTGCGTTCGCAATACGTGCCTGCCGAAGATGTGGTGGCGCTGGCGATCGAACACGATTGCAAATCGATCGCATTCACTTACAACGAGCCGACGATTTGGGGCGAATACGTAATCGATATTTGCCACGCAGCGCGCGAGCAGGGCATCGCGACGGTGATGGTGAGCAACGGATACATCACGCGCGAAGCGTTCCACGATATTTACGATCACGTGGACGCGGCGAACATCGATTTGAAAGCGTTCTCCGAAGATTTCTACGGACGAATCACGCTGACACATTTGAAGCCCGTGCTCGACATGCTCGAGTGGCTGAAAAATGAAACGAACGTTTGGTTCGAGCTGACAAATTTAATTATTCCAACGCTCAACGACGGCGCGCGCGAGTTTCACGAGCTGAGCGAATGGGTGCTCGAACATCTCGGTCCCGATGTGCCGCTGCATTTCACGGCGTTTCATCCCGATTTCAAATTGCGCGATAAGCCGCCCGACTCCGCCGGAAACATTGCACGCTGCGCGGCGCATCGCGCTCGACACTGGACTGCATTACGTCTACGAAGGAAATATTCATCACGGCGCCGGCGAGACGATTTGCCCGAAGTGCGGGGCAATCCTCATTCGGCGATCGTGGCATAGCGTGATGCAAAATCGTTTGCATCAGGGCGCATGTTTCTCTTGCGGCACCGCCATTTCGGGACGATGGACGATACCGGGCGTGACCGATTCGGTTGCGAACCGGCGCGACCCTGCGCGGGTTGCTCGGAAGTATGAGACGTTGAATCTGTAAGTGATCGAGCTTGTGCTTCCAATTCCGGAAATGGGAATGTGCTAGTTGGATGATTTCTCTCGCCCCCCACCCCCCCTCGAAAACACCTGTTTTTTGGCTAAGTGTTGAATCTACGGGAGTTGCGGTAATTTCGCGACAGCAAAAAGGCCCTTTGCCTTCAGCCTTCGCCGGGTGTGCAGCTGCGGCCAAGGAATCCTATTCGTTCTAGTCTGAGATTCGGGATACCCCCCTCCCCCCTGTTTTTGCGTAACTGCAGATTCTAAAGGAGTTAGCTAGTACTACTCCCGTATCTACAGATATAGTTAGAGTTAAGGCCGAATTAGGGGGCCGAGTACTATCGAAAGAGGTGCGCCCCAAAAGCAAAACCCGCGCTGGTGGGCGCGGGTTGGTATAACTCTCCACCAACATTATCTCATGTCAAGCAAATCATGTCAAGAGAAATAATGAGAAATATGCAGATAACTCGGTGACTTATAGGAGAGCCCGTGGGCGATGAGCCTACGACGGGACGAACTCCAGGAGAATTGGTTCGATTAGCGATGGAAAAAAGGGCGGGCCAAGCCCGCCCGTAAAGCGGTGTGCTAGCGTTTGCGGCTTGCGCGGCGCACGGTCTTGCGCGCTTTGCGTGCGGTTTTCTTGGCGGAGCGAGTGGTGCGGCGAACAGATTTTCGAGCGGTTTTCGCCGCAGAACGCACAGACTTGCTTACTGCCTTCGCAGTCTTGCGAACCTTTTTTGCGGAGCTTCGAGCTGACTTCTCCGTTTTACGAACTGAGCGAGTGACTTTGCGCGCAGCATTTCTGCCTGCGCGAATCAGTTTTTCGGCGTCATGTTTTGCAGTGGTGGTTCTGGCGGCGATTTTGCCCATGGCGGAGCCGGTCTTTTCGCCGATGGTCTCCATCGTGTCGCTGATGGTTTCCATTGTGGAGCCGGTTTTTGCGGCGATCGTACCAAGCGTTGAGCCAATCGATTCCGCGACGCTAACCAGGAGATCGTGTTCTTTGTCGGGCGCATGGTTCTTATGATCGTGAGAGGCCATTTGGTTGCTCCTTCGAAATTATTTCGCAGAATCGAGCGAGTGACACCATCTCGTACAGGAGAATCATTGAACCACAGAATTTGTTTTGCGCAACGCCAATTCGAAGTTAAACCTTTTTCGCGTCGCGATAAGCCTCTTCGCCGGCGTCGATCGCGTCGGTTACGCGGTCTTTTGCCAGCTCCACGAGTTTTTGCGCGCGCTTTTGCACCTGTTTACCCGTCGCGCGGGCTTCATCGAGCAGGTCGTTCGCACCGTCAGCGATATCGCCGCGAAGCCGTGCGCCGGATTTCGGAGCGAGGAGTAGCGCAGCGCCGACCCCGATGCCCAAACCTGCGAGGAAAATACCAATTTTTCCGGACACGTTATCTCTCGTCATCTCGGATCTCCAATCATTCAACCAGTTATTTGAGTCGGTAGGCATGGTATTGGTGACAGCAAAGGGGGAGGAACTCCGAAATGGAGTTCCTCCCGCCTCGAATCACTAAATTACAGTGTGCCCCCAGCAGCTCTACGAGCGACATCTGTATCCGACTTCGGCGTGTCAGTTGCCGCTTCGCCGGTAGATGAAACGTCTTCTGCGCCAGTACGCTGCAACACATCCTTCGCGCGCTTGATCTCCTCGGAAGTATCGCAATGCACGGAAAGAAGAATTCCGCCCTTTTGCAGACGGCCTTCGTAGCGCTTTGCCTCGAATTCGGGAATTCCCACGCCGATCAGCGCGCCAGTGACTCCGCCAACCGCTCCGCCGACTCCGAGTCCTGCAAGCCCCGCCATGATTGGACCAGCCGCGATGAAGGGTCCCAAGCCGGGAATCGCGAGCAGTCCAACGCCCGCCAGAACGCCAAGTGTGCCGCCGATTACGCCACCGGCAGTGACGCCTGCAGCGGTGCCTTCAGGAGCTTTCGTGGTCTTTTCGGTGCCCATATCTTTGGGACCGTCGAGACTTTCAGGCAATAGAACCGAAACGTCGGCGGTGGGGAAGCCGGCTTTGACGAGAGAATCCACGGCATTCTCTACGGAGCTTCGGGTGGAATAGATTCCAAAAACTGCCACTTTTTTTCCTGACATGTCTGAGTTCTCCTTTGAATTTAACTGAATTAGGAATCGATCACGCGACAGAGACTACGCTCGTGCTGACCTAGCTTTCTTGGGCTGCGATTTTTTTGAATTTTTGCCTTCTTCGGATTCGCCCGAGTTCGCGGCAACCACGTTGATGTCACCGGCCAGCTCCGTCAACTTCTCGTCGGTGGCTTTCTCCTCTTTCAAAGTTTCTTCGAGCAGCGAAACGGCTTCACTTTCACCGAGAAGCTCGGCGTAGGTGCGGACGCAGCCGTAGCCGGCGATTTCGTAATGCTCGACGCGTTGGGCGGCGGAGATGAGACCCGCGTCCAACTCCTCCGGCGCGGGATCTTCTTCGATCATTTCTGCGCCTTCCTTGATGAGGCCTTCCATTCCTTTGCAGGTCTTGCCCTTGGGACTTTCACCGAGGCCTTTGAAAATTTGTTCGAGCCGCGACACGTGGCCCTTGGTTTGTTCGAGATGCTCTTCGAAGCCGGTACGCAAGTCGGCCGACGTGGAAGCCTTTGCCATTTTTGGCAAGGCTTTTACGAGCTGGTTTTCTGCGCTGTAAAGATCTTTCAATTCTTCGATGTACAGGTGCTTCAAGCGATTCGCTTCCATTGGCTCTCCTCTTCAACGATCCGAATTTTTTCGAGCTGATCTGCAACTTACTCGGGAGGCTCCGTGTGAGAGCGCTCCGACGGCGGGAAACTGCTGCCTCTACAGTAGACAGCTATCCGCAACGAGATGCCATACGGGGAAGGGCGTAAAAACGAACAAGTGAAACGTGCAACGTGAGGCGCGAGATCAAACTACTTCGTGGTGGGAACAACTTGCCCCGCGGTGAAGGCAACGTGCTGAAGCACCTGTGGCAAAGTGGTGAAGAATCCGTGAGATTTTTGCAGATTGAGCCGGCTTGCTGTTTTTTGTATGTCTCCCTCGAAATTCCAAAGGCAAATCAGGATTTGCAAATGGGGGGACTGAGTACGAAGTTTTGCGTAGAGAGCGCGAGCATGGTTCACCGCGAACGGCGGCAACGCCGAGATGCAAACGATATCAGGATGCAATTCCTTTACCTGAGCCAACATTTCCGCGGTTGTGCCGAGTGGAATGCTTTCAGCGGTGTGGCCCTGGCGTTCGAGAAGGCGGGCAAGCAGGGTGCCAATTACGTCGTCCGCGTCGTCGCGCGCTGGGATGCACACGACGTTGAGATGATTCGAGTCCTCGTCCGCGCGGCCCAAGGGTGGCGCAGATTCGCCCTCCTCGCTCTCCTTTTCTACGCCGGGATCGTCACCAATCTCCTCGATAATTTCGCGAGTGCTCTGATAAATGAAATTTTGCGTTTCCTCGTCCAGATCGTTCCTATGGCGGTCCTGCTCGGCGAGACCAAGCGCGGGAATTACCACCAAGCCGTAAAGATCTTCCATCGATTTGTCTTTCAAATATTGCTCGAGGACGTGTTTGGCTTCGTTCTGGTCCGTCGCGAGAAGGCGTTGGTAATACTGAGCTTCTGGCGGGAGAACAGGTTCGTCTCCGAAAAGTACATTGAGAAAGCTGAGGCTCGGAATGTAGCGCCCCATCACCACGAGGCAAACCGTGAGAGGCGTGGAAAGTACGAGTCCCGGAAAGCCCCAGATCAGCGTCCAGAATATGGCGGCGACTAGAATCGCGAGCGGCGCAAGTCCCAGATGTGAGCCATACAGAAGCGGTTCGACAGCATTCGCAATAACGATCTCCAAGACGGCGAAGAGTCCCACGGTTGCAATGGCGTGCTGCCATCCCGGAAAAACCGCCAGCGACAAAATGATGGGCATGAGCGCGGCGATCGGCGTGCCAACGTAGGGCAGAAAACGAAGCACGGCGGCGCTCACTCCCCACAGCGAGGCATTCGGAACTCCGATGAAGTGCAAGCCCGCAAAGATGAGCAGACCGAAGGCGGAATTTACCGCGAATTGAAGGAGCAAATATCGATTGATTCGCTGGGTAGCTTCGTCGAACGCTTGAGTCATCAACTTCAAACGGCCGCCGCCCGCCAGTCGAATCATTCGATTGCGCAAGTCTTCGCGGCCTACAAGGATAAACACGGTGAAGATAACCACGATACCCGCGGTGCCCAGCGGGCCGAGAATATTTTCGGCGGATTCGAGTGGGTTAACAGGTGGCACTACTTCCACGGCTAGAGGCCGCGATGGAGAGGATCCCGCAGCCGGCGTCGGGGCTTTTCGAGAGCCATTTGCAGCCAGCGTTCCTGGAGTGGCGTCGTCGATTTCTTTCGCCAACTCCTTGACGGTATCGGAGGCCTTGTCGAGGCTTTGGCTTCTTCCGCTTTTCACGGTTTGAATTTTCTGCGCAAGCGTTTGCTTATAAGAGGGCAGTTGGCTTGTTAAATCCACGAGTTGATGTGAAGTTTGCCAGACCATCAGGCCAACTAAAGCCATGGGGACCAGGATCACAATAAAGACAGCGAGTATTCGGGGGAGTTTGATTCTTTCGAGAGAGCTTACCGCGGGTGTGAGCAGAAGCGCGAAAAGCGCGGCGAGCGCCAGGGGCACAAAAACAATTCGAGCGAAATAGAGAGCGGCAACAACCACCACGGCTGCAACGACGCCCAGGAGTTTCGAGTTCTCGCTGGACGCCGACGCTCGCTTCAAAGGTGGACTCGCGTTACTTGCATGTGTCCGGCGGCTAGGTGCGAAGCGCCGGCCTTAATTAGATTGGAAGGGGATCAGTGAATTGCGCCGAGCAAATATAAAATCAGGACGATCAGCAGCACGGTGCCCACAATTCCTAAACCGCCGCCGGTGCCCCACTTTGAATATCCGTAGTAGCCGCCGCCACCGCCGAACAACAGAATCAGTACGATAATTAGAAGCAGCATTCCGAGATTCCTCTCTGGGTGCGAATTAGAATCATCGCGGCAATCACCGCGAAACTGAAATTGGCGTGCAGCGGGTATCGCCGCGCTAAAACTTGTTTTTTACGCGCTTCAACGCTTTGGACCAATTCTTTGCGGTTTTGCGCATGAGCTTGATTTCGCTGCCGAGAGCTTTTTTAATCAGCGGCTGATTTCGAGCCTCTTTTTCGAGCATTGCGGCGCGGCGAAGAAAAGCGTCCATTTGCTTTTTCAGGAAAGCGACATCTTTTGCGATTACTTTCTTGACGGTAGCCATATTGAAGATGAGATGAGGAAAGGGCCAATTCGGACGCTGTGGAAAGATGCGAGTCATTACTATCGTCGGCGCATCCAAATGTCAGGGAGTACAATAGAGGCTCACAGGAGGCTTTCATGCCCGCAGCGATACCAGATAATTTCAAGGATTTGTTTCAGAAGCCCGCATTCGCAAATCTCGCGACCATCATGCCCGACGGCACCCCGCAGGTGACTCCGGTGTGGTGCGATTTCGACGGCAAAGACATTCTCATAAACACAGCGGAGGGACGCCAGAAAGATAAGAACGTGCGCCGCGATCCGCACGTATCGCTGGCGATTTCCGATCCTCAGAATCCGTATCGCTATCTTGAAGTGCGCGGGAAGGTTGTCGACATCACCCAGAACGGTGCATCAGCGCATATCGACAAGATGGCGAAAAAATATCTGGGAAAAGATAAATATCCGTTTGCGCAGCCGGGCGAAGTGCGATTGATCCTGAAAATTGAGCCGGAACATTTTTCGCACATGGGCTGAACCGAGATTTCGGAATGCTTGCGCCGTCCGAGGGTAATCCGATTCCTCTAGCGGCCTCCCGCGGTACACCACTATAGTAAGTGGGTATGGTAAACGCGGGTCACGACGCTACGTCCAATAATCGGAGTCGATCTCGAAGGTTCGCTCCAGTGTGGAGAGCATTGATCGAAACGGGTTCGATCATGTTTCTTTTCTATTCCAATTTGCTGATGGGGGAATTTAGCGGAGCGAATTCTGTCCACGGCAAGACGCTGATGTTCGCGCTCAGCGATATTTTTACCGTGACGAATTTTAAGATGGGATCTGATTTCCGCGCTAATCGGGTATCTTGCGTTCGAATTTCTGCGGCGCAAACTTTAAGGTCATAACACCCCAGCCGTAGCGCTCCGAGTGAGTCACCCGCTCGCGGAATGCTGTGCGCACCTGCGACACGAATTCGCTGCAGCCTACAGTTGTCGTGCCATGCGCTGCGATATCGGGAGTGCGATACCCGGATTCGAGAGTGCGATCAAGCGCCTGCTCAATCGAATTCGCTTCGTTTGCGAGACCAAAGCTTTCGCGCAACAGCATCGCCGCGCTCAAGATCGCGCCGATAGGATTCGCCAAGTTTCGGCCAGCCAGCGAGGGCGCGGATCCGTGAATCGGCTCGAAGAGTGACGGTCCAAGCCCCCAGCTCATCGAAGGAATTAATCCCAGCGAGCCTGCGACGCCCGCGGCGCCATCGCTCAAAATATCTCCAAACATATTGGAGGTGAGCATCACGTCAAATTGTTTTGGCGCGATCACCAGTTGCAGCGCCGCGTTATCCACATACATGTGCGTGAGATTTACGGACGTATGTCCTGCGCCTAATTGCGTGACCACTCGGCGCCACAACACTGAACTGGCGAGCACGTTTGCTTTGTCTACTGAAACGAGTTTGCCGCTGCGTCGCTGTGCGCGTTCGAAAGCGAAATGCGCTACGCGTTCAATTTCTGGAGTGGTGTAGCGTTCGAGATCGCTTGCTTCGTTGGCTTCGCTGTGATGTTCCGCGAAATAAATTCCACCAGCAAGCTCGCGTACGATTTCGATATCCACGTCGCGCGCGAACTGAGGCTTCAGCGGAGACACGTCGAGCAGCGCTGCGCGCACGCGAATCGGCCGCACGTTGATGTACAGCCCAAGTTCTTTGCGAACGCCGAGCAGCCCGCTCTCAGGCCGCGTGCCAAGAGGTAGCGCGTCCCACTTGGGCCCGCCTACGGCACCCAGAAGAATTGCGTCGGCCGCGCGACAAGCTACCAAAGTTTCGGCGGGCAGCGGCGAACCACATCGATCGATGGCGCTGCCGCCAAACGGCATGTCGAGCATTTCAAATCGATGCCCGAATTCCGCTGCACAATCTTGCAGCAGCGTGACAGCCGCCGCGGTTACCTCGGGGCCGATGCCATCGCCCGCGAGAACTACAATGCGTTTGGATATTGCGGTCATATTTCGCGGCGCTCCGCGATTCCCCCTGGAAATTGCGCTACAACCTGGTTGAAAAGCTAGCTCGCTGCGGCAGCTGTGGCCGGCGAAGCAGCTTCAACAGTGTGCCCGCGCCGCGCTTGTCGCAAACAATTCAGCAGATCGCGATCGGATACTGATTTATTCGCGTCGGCGAGTTTCATCACGCTCTTGTAGCATTCGTCGAGTTCCGAATCGCTCAAACGATAGCCCATCTCTCCGAGCCGCGTGCGCACGGCATTACGGCCGGAATGTTTGCCGACCACCAGACTGCGCTTCGGTACGCCAACCGCTTCCGGCGAAATAATTTCATACGTAAGCGGATTCTTGATAATTCCATCCTGATGGATTCCTGCTTCGTGCGCGAATGCGTTTGCGCCAACCACAGCTTTATTCGGCGCGACGCCCGTGCCGGTAATTTCCGCAAGCAAACGGCTAGCCGGATAAAGTTGCGGCAGACGAATGCCGGTGGTCACTTTGAAATGTTGTTCGCGTACGGCGATAGCGACCACAAGTTCTTCGAGCGAAGCGTTTCCCGCGCGCTCGCCGATTCCGTTGATTGTGCATTCCACCTGGCGCGCCCCAGCGGCGACGGCAGCGAGCGAATTCGCCACAGCCATGCCAAGATCGTTGTGGCAATGCGCGCTGTAGGTGAGTCCTTCGCGATCGTTCAGATGTTCGCGCACGCGAGTAAACATCGCGCCGTATTCCTGCGGAACGCTGTAGCCCACGGTATCGGGAAGATTCAGAATCGTCGCGCCCGCTTCGGCGGCAACCTCCATCGCGCGGCAAAGAAAATCGATGTCGCTGCGGCTGGCATCTTCGGCCGAAAATTCCACTTCATCGCAATGATGTCGCGCGTAGCGGACCATCTGGCCGATCGCGGAAAGCGCTTCTTCGCGCGTGATGCGCAATTTGTAGCGCAGATGCAAATCCGAAGTTGCCAGGAAAATGTGTACGCGGGAATGCGCGGCGCCTGCGATCGCGGAAAGCGCGGCATCCACATCTTTTTGCGTGGCGCGAGCAAGTGCGGCCACACGGCAGTGCCGCACCGCGGTAGCGACGGCGCGTACACCTTCGAAGTCTCCGGGTGACGCGATAGGGAATCCGGCTTCAATGATGTCGACGCCCAGCGCTTCCAATTGGCGCGCCATGCGCACCTTTTCGCTGACGTTCATCGAAAAGCCTGGCGATTGCTCGCCGTCGCGAAGCGTGGTGTCAAAAATCTGGATCTTTTCCATTCGCGGTGTGTACGCCCGAGCGAGGTCGGCCGGACGTCCCCCCAAGCGAAATGGTATGGCTGGGGCAGGGAAGCGTCCAATTTATAATTGTTGCAGTGTCTATAAGTATCGCTTATAAAGAAATGGGCGAGGAATTGGCGCAAATGGACTTGAACGAACTGCAGGTTTTTCTGACAGTGGCGCGCGAGAAGAGCTTTACCCGCGCGGCGGCGCGTCTCTACCGAACTCAGCCGGCCGTGAGTATGTCGGTGCGGAAGCTACAAGACTGGGTGGGCGAGCCGCTTTTCGTAAAAGGATCGCGCGCGGCGCGCCTGACCGGCGCGGGCGAGATGTTACTCGAGTATGCCGAACGCATGCTCAATCTACGCGAAGAGGCGCAGCGAGGACTATCTGAATTGCGCGCTCTGGGGCGTGGGACTTTATCGCTTGGTGTGAACGAAAGCTCGATTCACGCGTTGCTGCCCGCGTTCGCTCGCTACAGGAAACTTTATCCGCACATCAAGATCAGCGTCCTCCGCGTTTTTTCGCGCGCGATTCCCGAGGCGCTGCTGAATTACAAGCTCGATATGGGCGTGGTTACGTACGTGCCGCAGGAAGCGCGGCTGGCGGCGGTGCCATTTTTCTCGGACAAGCTCACATTTGTCGTGAACCCCGAGCACAGATTGGCCAAGAAGAAGGTAGTGGACATCACCGATCTCGGCGAAGAAGTCTTCGTCGCGCACATCGTAGATTCGCAGCACCGTTCGAAAGTGATTCAGCTCTTTGAAAAGCATCGCGTGCCGCTGAATCGCCAAGTCGAGTTGCCCACAATTGAGAGCATCAAGCGATTCGTGGAGATGGGTATGGGTGTCGCAATCGTTCCGCGAATGTGCGTACGCCACGAAGTGGAAGAGGGCCGACTGGCCGAGGTGCGCATCCGTCAGCTGAATATTCCGCGGCGGCTTTATCTAGTTTACCGCCGCAACGAAAAACTCAACCACGCGGCGAATGCGCTGCTGAAGCTGCTGCGCAGTGAGAACGAACGTTCGGACACTCCCGGTTCACATGAATCCGAGATCGCTCTGTAGCGATACAAGCCGTTGACTCGGCAGGCCCGAGCGTCTTACCTAGATAATCTTCTGAAACAGACGTGACGTTTCGCGGTTTGCTGCGTCTTATTGGTAGAAGGCGCTATTTAGGCCTATTCCTTTCGGAAGGTCATCTATGGGAGAGGCTGTCTAACACAACAATGCCAAAACGAGGAACGCCACCACTTAAAGGTGAAGTGCTTCAGGGCACGCTTGATTTTCTGATTTTGCAGACGCTGGTGCTGGGGCCTGCGCACGGGCACACGATCGCGCACGTGATTGAGCGGCGGTCGGATGATGTGCTGCAAGTAGAGCACGGTTCTCTGTATCCCGCGCTGCATCGATTGGAAGATCGCGCATGGATTTCTTCTTTCTGGGGCACGTCTGAAAATAATCGCAAGGCACGGTACTACCGGCTCACTCCGAAGGGGCGGAAGCAGCTCGCGGAGCAAATCAGCCGATGGGAAGAATTGGTTCATGCGATCGGGCGCGTGTTGAAACCGGTTGCGGATTGAGCTGTCGAATTGATCGGCAATGAAACTGGCGGCGTCGCGCCGCCGGAGCGGACATGAGAGACGGTGTCATCGCGAGATTGCGGCGTTTTTTCCGGCGTGAAAGTTGGGACGCTGAACGCGCTCGAGAAATCGAGAGCTACCTGGAAATTGAAGCCGCGGAAAATATCGCGCGCGGAATGACGGCCGCAGATGCGTGGTTCGCAGCACGAAAGAAATTCGGCAACACAACGCTGGTGCGCGAGGAGATCTATCACATGAACAGCCTGGGCATTCTCGAAACGCTGTGGAGCGACCTCCGATACGGCGCGAGACTGCTGCGATTGAATCCTGGATTTGCGGCGGCTGCGATTCTTTCGCTCGCGCTCGGCATCGGCGCGAACACCGCGATATTTCAATTGCTCGATGCAGTGCGGCTGCGCGCGCTTCCCGTGAAAAATCCGCAGGAATTGGTGCAAGTCAAACTCGATCTCCGCACGGCCGTACCGGTAGCTTCGTAACGGACTATCCGAGCTTGACGAACGCTCAATGGGAAGAAATCCGCGCCCACCAGGAAGTGTTTTCAGATACCGCGGCGTGGGCTCCCGAAAAGTGGAATCTCGCGCGGGGCGGCGAGACGCGCAACGCGCAAGGGCTGTGGGTAAGCGGAAGTTTATTTTCCACGCTCGGTGTGCATCCCTTGATAGGGCGCTTAATAAATGGCAGCGACGATCGCGCGGGTTGCGGTGCGTCGAACGCGGTAATCAGCTACTCGTTCTGGCAACACGAATATGGCGGCCAGACGGATATCATCGGGCGCCAAGTGTACTTACAGGGGTACCCCTTTCAAATCGTTGGGATCACGCCGCCAAGTTTTTTCGGAACCGTCGTTGGGCATTCGTTCGACGTGGCAATTCCGCTGTGTGCTGAACCGCTGCTGCACGGAGAAGACGCCTGGATGCCGCGCAAAGATACCTGGTGGCTAGTCGTCAATGGGAGACTCAAGCCGGGAATCACAGCTGAAAAAGCAACGGCCCAGTTACGCGCGATTTCGCCGCAGATTTTTCAAGCTACTCTCCCCACGACCTACAACCCGGGTGACGTCAAGCACTACCTCGGCTTTAGGCTTGCGGCGTTCCCGGGAGCGCTTGGCGTCTCAAATTTACGCGACGCCTATGCTGACCCTCTCTGGCTTTTACTCGCTCTTGCCGGGCTGGTACTTCTCATCGCGTGCGGCAATCTCGCGAATCTGATGCTGGCTCGTGCGAGCGCGCGAGAGAAGGAAATTGCTGTGCGGCTCGCGATCGGCGCATCGCGCGGACGCCTGGTGCGGCAATTGCTCGCGGAGAGTTTGTTGCTTGCGGTGATAGGAACTGTGCTTGGCGCGTTTCTGGCGCAATGGGTGAGCCGGTTCCTGATCAGGTTCCTGAGCACTGGCAACAACCAGCTATTTGTGGATTTGGGAATGGACTGGCGCGTTCTGGGATTTGCCGCAGGGCTGGCTGCTTTGACTTGTCTTCTCTTTGGTTTGGTGCCGGCCTTGCGAGGAACGCGCGTGGCGCCGGGAACGGTGCTCAAGGCTTCCGGGCGTGGAGTTACATCTACGAGGGAGCGATTTGGATTACGGCGCGTGCTGGTGGTGGCGCAGGTGGCGTTGTCGTTGGTGCTGTTGATCGGAGCTTTCCTTTTCGCGCGCAGTTTGCGCAATTTGCTGACGATGGATACCGGTATTCACGATGAAGGCGTTCTGGTGGCCGACGTGGATTTCACGAGAGAAAACACCGCGACAGACAGGCGCGTGGACTACATGCGCAGGATGCTTGAGCAGGTGCGAGCGATACCAGGAGTCGTCTCTGCCGCGGATTGCTACGTCACGCCGTTGAGCGGCGGCGGTTGGAATCAGGCTGTGATCATCAGCGGCGCTTCGCTGGATTCGAAGGACGGCAAAGACGAGAGCTGGCGCAACATGGTGAGCAACAATTATTTCCATACGTTGGGCACTCCCATTCTTGAGGGCCGGGACTTCGACGAGCATGACACTCTGCAATCGCCGCGCGTCACCATCGTAAATGAGGCGTTTGTCCACACATTCTTCAACGGTCAGGATCCGCTCGGGAAAACATTTCAATTCCAGGAACCAGTCGGAAGACCGCGGCCACTCCTGCAGATCGTTGGAGTAGTAAGGGATACGAAATATCAGGATCTGCGGGACGATCTGCGGCCTATCTCGTTCGTTCCGAGTTCGCAGAGTGAGCATCCGCAGCTTGGCGACACGATTTTGATCCGGACAGTTTTGCCGACGAACGAGATGATGTCTGCGGTGAAAGATGCAGTGCATAGCGAAAACGTCGACATCACTTTTACAGTGATGCACACGATGATTCAGAACTCGCTCATCGGCGACAGGTTGATTGCGCTGCTCTCGGGATTTTTTGGATTGCTGGCGGAGCTTCTCGCGACGATCGGTTTGTACGGCGTGATGTCTTACATGGTTGTGCGCCGGCGAAACGAATTCGGAATTCGGATGGCGCTGGGCGCCGGACGGCTTCAATTAGTTTCGATGGTCATGCGCGAAGCCGGAGTGATGCTGGTAATTGGACTCGTGATCGGAACAGGCCTCGCTCTCCTCGGATCGAAGGCTGCTGAGGCTTTGCTGTATGGCTTGAAGCCCACTGATCCGCTGACAATTACTGCCGCGATTGTGATTCTTTCTTTGGTTGCAGCGGCAGCGAGTTATGTGCCGGCGTTGCGCGCGTCGCGGCTCGATCCGATGATTGCGCTGCGCGACGAATAATTCGCGAGCAAAATTTTCGATTCCAGACGTAATCGCTACTTCAAGTACCAGGGCACATTGATCACCGCGATGCGCTGGCTTCCGCGATAGAGCAGGGAAGCCTTGAGCCAGGTGGCGCGCTGGTTGTGAAGAAAATATTGATACCAGTGCTTTTCCACCAGCTCGGGAATGATTACGGCAATCTGTCTGCCGGGGTGCTCGTGTTCGAGTTCGAGAACGTATTTCACGATCGGATCGATGACGTAGCGGTACGGCGAATCGATAATTTTTAGATACGGCGCTTTTCTTCCAGCTTCTTCGAGCGGAACCTGAACCATTTCTTTCCACTGAGCGCGAAGGGTTTTTCGATCGGTCGCGGATTCGTCTTCGATGTGGACCACCTGCACATCCGGCGACAGATTCAATCCAAATTCGAGGGCCAGCCGCGTAACTTTATTCAGAGACATGATTGGGATCACGACGATCGGCGGGTGAAGTTTCCGGACATCGAGGGGAGTGGGGCCTCCGATTTTGCGGTGCATGAAATCGTAATGGCGGCGAATCGAATACATCAGGATCATGATGGAAGGAATCACGAGTACGGTGATCCATGCGCCATCGGAAAATTTTGTAACGCTGACGACGCATACAGTGCCAGCCGTTGCGATTGCGCCGATCGCGTTGATGGTGATGGAAAATCGCCAACCCTTTCCGCGATTGCGGCGCCAGTGCTGCACCATTCCTGCTTGTGAAAGAGTGAACGCGAGAAAAGCGCCGACGGCATAGAGGGGAATTAAGCGGTCGGTGACGCCACCGAAAATGACTAGCAACAGCGCGGCCAAAATCGCGAGCACAATCACGCCCATGGTGAAGACGAGGCGGCGGCCGCGGGTGGCGAGCGGCGTGGGCAGGTAGCAATCCTCGGCGACAAGGCGGCAAAGGCGCGGGAAATCCGCGAACGCCGTGTTGGCTGAGAGCGAGAGCACCAGAAGGATCGATGCGATCGTCACCATGTAAAACCAACCGCGGCCGGCGACTGCCGCGGTCAATTGAGAAAGCACGCTTTGATAGCCGCGTCCGGGAGGCGTGGCGCCGATGCCGTACGCGTGCGAAAGAAATGCGATTCCCAGCAACAAGATGATGAGCAACGCGATGATTACGCTGAGTGTTTTTTGAGCGCTCTGTGTGACGGGTTTACGAAAAGCTTGCACTCCGTTGCTTACGGCTTCAACTCCTGTCATCGCAGTGCAACCGCTGGCAAACGCTTTCAGCAAAAGCCACGCGCCCACAGTGACGGTCGCGATGGGCATTGGCGATGGCGGAGAAACCGGCACGGGATGTCCGCCGGATACGATCATTCTGAAAATGCCAACGCCGACGACGATAAGCAGAGTGCCCACAAATAAATAAGTGGGCAGCATGAAGATTGCGCCCGTTTCGCGCACGCCGCGCAAATTTACGATGGTAATGATCAGCAGGATGCCGAGGCAGAGTTCGAGAGTGCGCGGCTCAAGCGATGGAACCGCTGAAACAAGAGCGCCAACGCCGGCGGAAATTCCAACTGCGGCGGTGAGGACGTAGTCGATCATGAGAGCCGATGCAGCTAGAAGTCCCGCGAAGGGTCCAAGATTCTGTCCAGCGACGGTGTAAGAACCACCGCCATTTGGGTAGGCCTCAATCGTTTGGCGGTACGAGAGATAAACGATTGCGAGCAGAATAACGATGCTGATGGTGATAGGAACGATGTAGCGGATGCCGCCCGCGCCCAAAACGATCAGAAGGGCGAGAGCTGCTTCAGGTCCGTACGCGGCGGAACTGAGCGCATCGAGCCCGAAGACTGGAATACCCGCAAGAGGGCCGAGGCGCTCGCCTCGTTCTTCCGACGTGCTAAGAGCTTTCCCGAAAAGCAGATTTACGAGCTTCATAGGTGACGCCGACTCTCCCCTTATCGAAGCGCAAGCGTTATAACCGTACAGAAACTCCAAAGCGGTGCCACGCAGCTTCCACGGTTAGCGGCGCGTTAGCTGTATTCCAGTCACTTTGAATCTTTTCTTGAGATCAAGCATCTCTATATCAAGGCATATGGCACAGAACAATCAACGGCGACCGAAGCACCCAGTCTCTTCCGGGGTACATCTCTGGCTGGTGCTGTGGAAGGCCAGCCGGTCGCTGGAGACCTATGCGCGGCACAACATTAACCGACTGGGGGCAGGAATCGGAATCTGCCAGAGCGATTTCGCGGTTCTTGAAGCGTTGCTGCATAAGGGCTCGCTGACGGTAAATGAGCTTGGCGCAAAAGTGCTGCTAACGAGCGGCTCGATCAGTACAGCGGTCGAGCGGCTTGTGGTTCGTGGCCTGGTGGCGCGCCGCGCCGACGAAATCGATCGGCGTGCGCGAATTGTAGTGCTAACGCCGCGCGGCCGCGGAGTGATCGCGAAACTTTTTGCTGAACACAAACGCGCGCTGGACGCCGCGGTTTCGGCGCTCTCGCGGCGCGAACGAGCAACGCTTGTGAAATTGTTGCGCAAACTCGGCCTGAGCATCGGCCAGCTTGCAAATTTGCAATCCCGCGCCGCGCTGAGCAAAACGGGGCGCAAGTAAAATTCTTGGAGGACAAAATGTCAGAACTAAAAAAAGTACTCGGAGTTTTCGGTCCCGGCTCTACGCACTGGGTCGGCGACGGCTTTCACGTACGAAATATTTTTCCGTCGAACGGAGTGGAAGAACAGATCAGTCCTTTCCTGATGCTGGATTATGCGGGCCCTACTGATTTCAAACCGACAAACAAGCCGCGCGGCGTGGATGAACATCCGCATCGCGGTTTCGAAACCGTGACCATCGCGTACCAGGGTTGCGTGGAGCATCGCGATTCCGCGGGTAACTCGGGCACGATCGAAGCAGGCGACGTCCAATGGATGACGGCGGCCTCCGGGGTCGTTCACGAAGAAAAACACGAGCGCGAATTTGCTGCGCAGGGCGGAACGTTTGAAATGGTACAGCTCTGGGTGAATCTGCCGAAAAAATACAAGATGACGGCACCCCGTTACCAGGCACTTACGAAGGCTGACATCCCTGTGGTGCAGCTTGGCGACGGCAATTACGCCCGAGTGATAGCGGGCGAACTTGACGGCGTAAAAGGCCCCGCGAAGACGTTCACTCCCGTGACCGCGATTGACGTGCGGCTTAAGGGCGGAACTTCTTGCGATTTGAAGCTGCCCACCGGCTACAACACGGGGGTGGTGCTGCTTCGAGGCGACGTGGAGCTGAATTCCGAGATTCAGCTGAGCGGTGAAGCGAAGCTCGCGCTGCTGAGTCCCGAAGGCGACCACGTCTCGCTAACGGCTAAGAAGGATACGATCCTTCTCGTGCTGGCTGGCGAACCGATCGATGAGCCAGTGGCCAGCTACGGTCCGTTTGTAATGAACACGGAAGAGGAGCTGGTGCAAGCGGTTAGCGATTACCGCGCCGGGAAGATGGGACGCTTGAGCTGAAAATTCACTTAAGTTGTTTATTTTTAATAGATTAGGCGGCTGACAACCCCTCCCTCCCCCGGAGGGGTTGTTTTTGTATAGTGATGATTCTAATAGAGTTACCTAGTACTATTACTAAAAACTTATTCATTCTAAAGGAGTTAGGTCTGTTTTTGAGGTGTTTTTTGGCGATTTTGCGCCTGAATCCTATCACGCGCCTGCTTTCTGGCCTGGACTTGTTTCACACGTTTTGACCTCTACATTTACCTCCCAACTGAGTCCCAAGCATGGCCGGGGCGGAACCTGGGCGAGGCCTGCCTGCTTCGCAGTCGAGCCTAGCCCCTACGGCGGATGGCGACTGACGGCCCCTCCTCGGAGACAAGTCGTCGAAATTTATCAGCACCGATTTGGAGATCTGTCGAGGGGGTTGAACGGAACTCGCCGGAAAAGAAAAAGCCCGAACCTTTTGGGGTTCGGGCGCGGAGATGCTCCGTTTATTAGTATGCCATGAGGTATAACGGGAGTCAAGGGCAACGCTGGAGAAGCATGGTCCGCGATTTGGAATGGTGCCGGGGGGCAGAATCGAACTGCCGACGCCAGCCTTTTCAGGGCTGCGCTCTACCAGTGAGCTACCCCGGCACGGTGAGAGTTTTTCATTTTGCCGGATTCTAGGAATGTAAGCAAGTCGAGTGGAGAGAATAATTTCTCGGCGAGGAGATTATAAGAGGCGGACTAAGGCGTGAATCATCAGGACGCAGTACAAAACAGAGCCTGAGTGATTCGTGAGGCAGAACGGATACGAGACTCAAAAAAGGCTAAGGCGCACCGGCTGAGAGCCGGTGCCACGTGCCGGTGCCACGGAAGCGTTGAAAAACAGATTGTTGCGGGCGGATAATTCTGGGTATGAGCACACCAATTCAATTCGATGCGGGGCGGACGGCTGTGTTGGGAATGGATTGTCAGACGGCAATTGTGACTGGCTACGTAAAGGACCAGGATGGATTCTTGAAGCGGGCGGCGAGTGTTTTGAAGCACGCGCGAGCTGCGGGGATGACGGTGATTCATGTGCAGGTGGGATTTCGTCCAGGGCTGCCGGAAATTGGAACGCGGAACCCGTTGTTCGCGGCTTTGAAGAATTCGCCGGAGCGGCAGCAGATTTTTCAGGGAGCGGGTGGAGCGATTCATCCGGCGCTGGCTCCTGAGGGCGAAGACATTGTTGTGACGAAGCACCGCGTGAGCGCGTTTACTGGAACTGATCTCGAAGTGATTCTGCGGGCGAAGGAAATCGACACGCTGGTGCTTTTTGGAATTGCGACGAGTGGAGTGGTGCTGTCTACGTTGCTAGCGGCTTCGGATGCGGATTACCGGGTGGTTGTGATTCGAGATTGCTGCACGGATCAGGACGCGGAACTTCACTCGAATCTGATTGAAAAACTTTTTGCCCGCAGGGGAACAGTATTGACTGCGGCAGAATTTGTCGCCGCATAGTAATCTCCGGAATCGTCTACCAAATTGGCTTTTCCCCTGGCATTTCCTCGCACGGATTGCGGTAACAATTCGCACATCACAGCGTCCTAGCTGATGAGGAGTTCCGGAGAATCCATGAACCAAATTTGGCAGGACTTACGTTATGCGGTTCGCACGCTATTGAAATCGCCCGGATTCGCCTGCGTGGCGATCCTGACGCTGGCCATTGGAATTGGCGCGACTGTCGCGATGTTTTCGATTACGAATAGCGTGCTGCTGCAGCCGCTGCCATACCGGGATGCCGACCGGATGGTGAACCTATCGGGGATTAGCCCCGTGCGAGGAATAACGGGAATAAATGTGTCGCTGGTGCGAATGCAGTTTCTGCAAGAGCGATCGCACACGATGGATTCATTTGGGGCGTACCTGCCGATCAGTTCCAGCTTGACGACGCGCGGAAATCCCGAGCAGGTGAACGCGGCGCTGGCGACGAGCAGCTTGTTTGATTTGCTTGGCGCGGTTCCAGAAATCGGCCGTAATTTTCTTCCGGCGGAGGAAAAATCGGGCGGGGCAAACGTGGCGCTGATCTCGGACGGATTTTGGCACAGCCATTTCGGCGCGCGTCCGGATATCGCCGGGCAAGAAATGGCGATTGACGGAAAGAGCGTGACGATTATTGGGGTGCTGCCAGGCACGTTCCAGTTTTTGTTATCACAGCCACCACCGGAGGTGTGGTTTCCCCGAGTGTTTGAGAACCCCGCGCTTCCCTTGGCGCGAATCTATAGCGGTGCGGCGTATTTGGGTGTCATCGGGCGGCTGCGCGCGGGGCAAACTGTGGCGAGCGCGCAGAAAGAACTCGACGCGCTGGACAATCCGTATAAGGCGCAATATCCGGCGTACGTAGACACGAAAGATTATTTGCTGGTAGCGGACTCGCTAAAAGATTCGGTGGTGGGTACTGCGCGCGCGTCGCTGCTGGTGCTGCTCGCCGCGGTGGGATTTCTTTTGCTGATCGGCTGCACAAATCTCGCAGGATTGCTGCTTTCACGGGCTACGGCGCGGCGAAAGGAGATCGCGATTCGAAGCGCGCTGGGAGCGTCGCGCGGGCGGCTAGTGCAACAATTACTCACGGAAAGTTTATTTCTTTCGTGTGTGGGCGGGGCCATCGCGATTTTGCTTGCGAGGTGGGCGCTGCCGCTGCTGCGGCTCCTCCCGGCGGGCGTGGTGCCGAGAGTGGAAGAAATACGAATGGATGGAACTGTGCTGGTGTTTTCGCTAGCGCTATGCGTGTTGACGGGAGTGGCGTTTGGGCTGGTGCCGTCTTTGCAGACGTCGAGAAGAGCTTTGCAAGATGCGTTGCAGGATGCGAACCGGGGTTCGAGCGGGGGAAGGGTGGCGGGAGATCGCGATCGATCTTGGTGGTCGCGGAAGTGGCAGTGGCTTTGGTGCTAATTTGCACGGCGGGGCTGCTGATCAAGAGCTTTGGTAATTTGCTGCGAGTGAATCCAGGATTCGATCCGAAAAATGTGATGACATTTGAGATTACTTTGCCGCAGGCGCGCTATCCGCAGCCGGCGCAAAAGGCGGAGCTGTACCGGCGGCTGGTGGAATCGGTAAGCGCGACGCCGAATATTGAATCGGCCGGCGTGGTGAGTTTTTTGCCGATTGGCGGCGGCGTGAGACAAGTTTTCGTGTGTCCTGAAGGAACGGTGTGCCAGGGCGTGGGGAAAGATCCGCTGATCGCGATCCGGCAGATCACTCCGGATTATTTTACAACGATGCGAATACCACTGTTGAAGGGCCGGGTATTCGACGAGCACGACAACGCAAATTCCAGAATTGTGGTGATCATCAACGACACGACAGCGAAGCAGTTTTATCCCGGGCAGGACCCGATCGGCAAACATCTGACGCAGTCGCGGGGAAACATTGAGGGAGAAATCGTGGGAGTGGTGGCGAGCGTCCACTTCGGGGGACTGAGCACAGCATATTTCGGTGAAATGTATCTGCCGCAGGAGCAGAGTCAGGCAGCGTCGATGGCTCTGGTGGTGCGGTGGAAATCTGCGCCGGGTTCCGTAGTGGATTCGGTGAGGGCCGCGCTTTCAAAAATTGATCCCGATTTGCCGCTGTCCGGAATTTTGAGCATGGATGATGTGGTGTCCGTTTCGGTGGCACAGCCGCGGTTGACGACGGATGTGACCGTGGCATTCAGTTTCCTCGCGTTGCTGCTGGCGGCGATCGGAATCTACGGAGTGATGGCGTACTCGGTGACGCAACGCAAGCAAGAGATTGCGATTCGGATGGCGCTGGGCGCGCCGCCGGCTAGCATTCTGAGTTTAGTGGCCCGGCAAGGACTGCAACTGGTGGTGCTGGGAGTGGTGATCGGGCTTTTGGGAACGATTGCGTTCACGCGAGTGCTGGGAACAATTTTATTTCAGATGAGCGCGCGTGATCCGATGACACTGGTTGGAGTGACGATCGTGTTGATCGCGGTGGCGGCGGCGGCGTGCTACGTGCCCGCACGGCGGGCGATGAGGGTTGATCCGGTTACGGCGCTTAGAGGGGATTAGTGGTGGGCGAGGCCTGTCCGCTTCGCGGTCGAGCCTCGCCCCCCACGAAACATTTCGCTTCGGAAACTCGCGCAACTACTTCATCGAGCTATCGTACTCGCGCATCCAGTCTTTGCTTTTGAGAAGTTCGCGCGGCTTGGTGCCATCGGGCGGACCGACGATGCCGTCCTTTTCCATGATGTCAATCAAGCGTGCTGCGCGGCCGTAGCCGATGCGCAGTCGGCGTTGCAGAGTGGAAGTGGAAGCGCGTCCAGCTTCGCAAACGACGCGGACGGCGTCTTGATAGAGCGCGTCGTCGACCTCTTCGTCGCCGCCACCTTCGCCATCGCCGATGGTGGTCGGTCTCTTCGCGTGGAGCTTCGAGCAATTGATTGTTGTAGACGGCCTTGGCTTGTGCGCGCCAGAAATCGCAAACCGCGACGATTTCATCTTCAGTGACAAGCGAGCCGTGCATGCGATGCAGGCGTGAAGATCCCGCCGGAAGATAGAGCATGTCGCCGCGGCCGAGGAGAGATTCGGCGCCATTGGCATCGAGAATCGTGCGCGAGTCAACTTTGCTGGCAACGCGGAAAGAAATGCGGGCAGGGAAGTTGGCTTTGATAAGTCCGGTGATTACGTCGACTGATGGACGTTGCGTGGCGAGAATTAAATGGATGCCGACGGCGCGAGCCATCTGTGCGAGGCGCGTGATGGATTCTTCTACGTTATTCGTGTCGACCATCATCAGGTCGGCCAACTCGTCGATGACTACGACGAGGTAGGGAAGCGGCTTGTGCTCGGATTCTTCCACGTCTTCGAAGAGAGAGAGCGATTCGCCGCGCTGGAAGCTGCGATTGTACTGGTCGATGTTGCGGACGCCGCGCTGCGCGAGCAGTTTGAGGCGGCGCTCCATTTCGCGCGTGGTATTGCGCAAAACGTTTGACGCAACTTTTGGATCGGTGACGACCGGCGCGAGAAGGTGCGGAATATTTTCGTAGAGGCCCAGTTCGAGCCGCTTCGGATCGACCATGACGATCTTCAATTCTTCCGGAGTCGCTTTGTAGAGCATCGAAACGATCAGCGAATTCAGGAAAACGCTTTTGCCGGTGCCCGTGGAGCCGGCAATTAGCAAGTGAGGCATGGACGCCAGATCGGTGATGCGATGGCGCCCGATGAGATCCTTGCCCATTGCGAGAGTTAGCTTCGACGCGGAATTGATAAATTCCGGTGATTCGAGCTCGTCGCGCAATGCGATGGTTTGGCGATTCTGATTGGGGACTTCGATGCCGATGGTGGATTTGCCTGGGATGCGCTCGATCAGGATTGATTCGGCGCGCAACGCGAGACACAGATCATCGGCAAGACCTGTGATGCGGCTGTACTTGATGCCCGCTTCAGGCTTGAATTCGTAAGTTGTGACGACGGGGCCGGGATTGATTTGCGTGATGTAGCCGGTGACGTCAAATTCCTTGCATTTTTCTTCGATGGCTTTCGCGCACGCTTTCAATTCTTCTTCAGGAAGTTTTTCGCCGCGTTCAGAACTGCGCAGCAAGTTCATTGGAGGAAGTTTGAAACCGCCTGCTGATTTCGCGATTTTGGGATCGCGGCCAGATTTCGCGGCCGCTGGCGCAGGAGTTTCGGGCTGCTCCTTTTGTTCGCGGAAGCGCAGGACTACGGGGGCGCGCTTGCTGGAACGTTCGGCAGGCTCGGCGGCCTCGGGTTCCTGTTCTTCTTCATCCAAATTGGCAATCACGGCCTTTTGCATCGGCTTGGCGACGGTGGCCTGTTGCGTCACAGGCTGGCGTCCGGAAATCTTCACATCTTCCAGGCGTTTTTGCAGGCGCGCCTGTTCGCGCTTCTCTTGCCATTCAAACCAATAATCTTTCGCGCGTTCGAACATGTTTAATTTCGCAAACGGCATCTTGGCGAATTTGTGCGGCCGCAATGAATCGAGAATCTTGTGGTGAGAAATAGCGCGGCAAGCAGCGCGGAAATAATCACGAGTTGCGCGCCAATGACTTCCCAACGCGGCTTCGGCGCCATTCGCGACGAGTTCGCCGAATAATCCTCCCGGAGGAGCGGCACCGCGCACTTCGGGCAAATGCCAGAGCGCCAGGAGCGCAGGGAAGCCGAGCACCATCAGCGAATAGCCGATCAGGCTGGCGATGGCGGAATCAATTGTCTTGCTGCGGAACCAGCGCGCGCCTAGCGCGAAAATTCCCGCGGGCAAAAGAAACGCCGCATAGCCAAAACCCTGGAATAGCAAATCGGAGCTGTGCGCTCCTACAGGCCCGATCCAGTTGACAGGGCGGCTGCTTGCTCCTGCAACATTGAATGATGGATCGTGCGGATTGTAGGAAAGCAAACTCAAAGCAATCAGCAGACCGAAGCTGATGCTTAAGAAGCCGATCAATTCGTTCAGTCGGCGGTTTTCCGTCGGGGTCAATAAGCGCACACACTTCTCCTTGATGGCGGATAGCGGTGAATCTTTGCCCCTCGGGGCGCGGGCGCTATCGCGCGGGTCCGAGGTGGAGGAACACGAACAACAGGACAACTATACCTAAGAGAATTCGATACACAACGAAAAGCTTGAAGGTGTGTGTCTGGAGATAACGCAGAAAAAACGCGATCACGGCGTAGCCCACGATTGCGGAAACGGCAATGGCGATGAAAAGCGTCGACATCGGCAGATCTAGAGTTCCCGCGCGATGAGCATGTATTAATTTGGGAAGCTCTTTTAGGCCTGCGCCTGCGATTAGCGGTGTGGAAAGCAAAAAGGAAAATCGCGCAGCGGTGGCGCGGGTCATGCCGCGGAAGAGGCCGGTAGTGATGGTGATGCCGGAGCGCGAAACGCCCGGGAAAAGCGCGAGAGCTTGCGCGCCGCCGATGGCGAGCGCGTCGCCCATCGTTGTTTGCGAAAGGTCGCGGCTGAGCCGTGTTGCGCGATCAGCCCACCACATCAGCAGACCGACTGCAATTAGCAGCGTTGCGATAATTGCGGGCTGCTGAAATCTTTCTTCGATTGTTTTTTCGAATAGCGCGCCTACAATCGCTCCGGGAATCGTGCCGATCACCAGATACCAGAACAATCGCTTGCGCCATGCTAGATCTTCCGGATTTCCGGCCAGGGAATTGCGCATCCCAATACCCGCGAAAAACAGTTCCACCCATTCGCGAAGAAAATAAATGAGCACGGCCGCGAGAGTTCCCATATGAAGCGCGACATCGAATGCCAGGCCGGGTTCCGTCCAGCCCGCGAACCACGGAATCAGCACAAGATGCGCGCTGCTGCTGATGGGCAGAAATTCGGTGAGTCCCTGAACGACTGCCAGAATGATTGCTTGGGCGAGGGGCATGCTTATTAGAGCTCCGATTCGTTCGTTCAGTGCTTTCTACGCGGCCGGTTTGTGCGCGATGTGCTTGATCATGTAGTAGGCGTCGACGTTGCGCAGATAATAGTTTCGGATCACGCCGGCAGAAAGATAGCCGTGGCGCGTCCAGAACGCAACGGCGGCGGCGTTGTCAGTTGCGGTTTCGAGCATGATCTCGCGAACGCCACGCGCGGCGAGTTGCGTTTCGATCGCGGCGTAAAGTTGCGAGCCGATTTGCTGACGGCGGGCAGCGGGATCTACGTCGAGAGTAATGATGTGCGCTTCAGGCGGCGCGGATTCGGCGACGATGAAACCGGTGATGTGCGGGTTTTCATTATTTTCGGCGACGATGCAAATCGCTCCGGGAATCGCAAGATATTGGCGGAGGGTGCGCTTTGAGTACGCGATTCCGCGTGGGTAGCAAATCTGATCGAGCTGGAAGAGCGCATCAAAATCTGCTGGACTGTACGGACGCAGCATCGGACGCAACTCTTACGCGCTGAGAATCAGACTTCGAGAATCACCGGCAAGATGAGCGGGCGCTTGGAAGTCTGCTTCTTGAAATAATGCTTCAAGTCCACGCGAATTTTTTCCTTGATGACACTGTAATCGGAAGTTTCCTCGGCGTTGGATTGTTCGATAGTGCGCAGCATTACCGCACGCGCGCCTGCCATGATTTCCGTGTTGTCGTCGGAGGGCAAAAAGCCGCGGCTTACAATTTCTGGCTGCGATCCAGCGCGGCCATTGTGCTTATCAATGGCGATGATGGGGACTACCACGCCATCTTCGGAGAGATGTCGCCGGTCGCGGATCACTACCTCTTCAATTTCCTCGAGTGAGCCGGAATCCACCAGCACGCGGCCTGCAACAACGGGCTCGCGGCGATAAGCTCCGCCATCGGGAGTGAATTCGATCGGCTGGCCATCTTCAATCAGCAGAATTTCTCCGCTCACCGCGCCGACCTGATGCGCGATCGCCGCGTGCCGGAATAATTGGCGGTATTCGCCGTGAACTGGAACAAAATATTTCGGCCGCACGAGATTGAGCAGGAGTTTTTGTTCTTCCTGGCTCGCGTGTCCGGAAGTATGAATCGTGCCGCCGGAATTATCGTAGTAGACGAGCGCGCGGCGACGGAACATGTGGTCCAGCATGCGGAAAATTGCTTTTTCGTTGCCGGGAATGATTCGCGCGGAAAGGATTACGGTGTCTTGCTCGTCGACACTGAGCATGCGGTGGTTATCAACGGAAATTCGCGAGAGCGATGACATCGGCTCTGCCTGGCTTCCGCTGATCAGTACCACAAGTTTTTGCGGGTCGAACGCACGAAGATCCTGCGGGCGGACGACCATGCCATCCGGAATTCGCAGATAGCCAAGCTGATGCGCGATTTCAACGTTATCCACCATGCTGCGGCCAACGAAACCCAACTTTGCGGCCGACGGTGGCGGCAACGTCTACGATTTGCTGAATGCGGTGGATGGACGAGGCGAAACACGAAACCAAAACTTTTCGCGGAGCTGCGCGGCAGAGTTCTTCGATGCGCGGGCCAACGGCGCGTTCGGAAAGCGTGGCGCCGGGACGCTCGATGTTGGTGCTGTCGCTGAAGAGTGCGAGGACGCCTTCGCTTCCGTATCGCGCGAAAGCGTGCAGATCAAAAATGTGGTTGTCCAGCGGCGTCGGATCAATTTTGAAATCGCCAGTGTGGATGATCACTCCCACCGGCGTGCGCACGGCAAGCGCGACGCAATCTACCGTGCTGTGCGTTACGGAAATGAATTCGATACCAAACGGACCGATCTTGATCGTCGAGCCGGCTTTCACTTCGTTGAGCTTGGCGCTTTCTGCGAGGCCGTGCTCTTCGAGGCGGCGCTTTACCAGCGCGAGCGTGAATCGCGTGCCGTAGATCGGCACATTGAGATCGCGGAGAATGTAGGGCAGCGATCCGATGTGATCTTCGTGGCAATGCGTGAGCACGATGGCCTTAACCATCGCTTTGTGCTGCTTCAGGTAGGTGATGTCAGGAATTACGATGTCGACGCCGAGCAACTCAGCTTCGGGGAACATCATTCCGGCGTCGATCACGATGATGTCGTCCCCGAATCGCAGGGCGAGCATGTTCATGCCGAACTCGCCCAAACCGCCTAAAGGAATTGCCCAGAGAGATTTTTGACTCAAAATAAACTCCGCATGAGAGACATCATCTTATCACGTTACTTCCCGTTTAGAATGCGAATAGGCGATTCAGCGCAGCGCTGAACGTTCTTGCGGCACGCGACACTACTTCCAAAATTTGCAGCAAAGAATATTTACAGAAGGAAGCTCAACCTAATCGTTGTTGCCGCCGGAAAATAGGCGAGCGATCGCGACTAAGACGACCGCGCCAACCGTGGCTGCAGCGAGGGAATAAATGGTTCCGCCGCCAAAAATTCCCAGTTTGGAGAAAATCCAGCCGCCCAGCACCGCTCCGATTAATCCGAGAATAATGTTGCCGAGGCAACCGAATCCCCGTCCTCGAGAAATTAGACCGGCGATCCAGCCTGCGATTAACCCGATGACGATCCATGCGATCAGCGAGGTGCGAAAATCAAGAACCCAGACGCGATTCTGAAGCAGCATCAAGAGCATGAAAGGACTCCTAGAGCGCGAGGTGCCGGCGAAAGTCGGCGGGACGCCCGCATTGTAACTCAACACGATTTGATTCACGAGAGTTTGAAAGGTTTGCCGCTAGCCGTGCGCGGGCTCCTGTTGCGTCATGCAGTGGATGGTTCCGAGACCCAAGACTAGATCGCGGCAGGCAATCGCAATAATTTTACGATCAGGAAAAAGAGACGCGAGGGTATTGAGCGCAACGCGATCGTTCGCATCACTAAATGTGGGGACGAGTACGAGTTTATTCGCGATATAAAAATTCGCGTAGCTCGCGGGAAGGCGTTGTCCGTCGAAGAATACGGGCGCGGGCATAGGCAATGTTTCCACGCGCAAGGGATGTCCATCCTGGTCGCGCATTTGTTTCAGCAGCGCTAAATTCTCTTGCAGCGGAGAATAATTTGCGTCAGACCGATTCTCTTCAACTACCGTGACAACCGTCGTAGCGTTTACAAACCGCGCCAGGTCGTCCACGTGTCCGTGCGTGTCGTCTCCCGTGATTCCATTTTTCAGCCACAGCACATTCGTCGCGCCTAAGTAGTCGCGAAAAATAGTTTCAATCTCTTCGCGAGCAACCCCCGGATTGCGCGCCTGCACGTCGCTCAGCAGACATTCTTCCGTGGTCATCAAAGTACCGCGGCCGTTTACTTCGATGCTGCCGCCTTCAAGCACTACACGGCATTTCTTGTGCTCGGGTTGCCACACGTGATGTTTCGTTTCACTGTTCGCTTTTGTAAAAGCCACGGAATCTTTGCGCGCGTTGTCGTATTTCGCCCAGGCGTTAAAGAGCCAGTGCGTCGCAGCCACTTCGTTCGTTGCATTCTTGATGAAAATCGGACCGAAATCTCGAATCCATCCGCGATCGGTGGGCACGCGAATAAATTCCACGGAATCAAGATCGGCGTGCGATTTTTTCAAGACCGAAATAGCTTTTATTTCCGCCGCGCGATCGTTCACCAGTATTCGCACGCGCTCAACTTTTGCAAGATGCCGGACAATATCCGCATACACCCACGGAATCGGCGAGAATTTTCCGGGCCAGTCTGTCAGTTCATGCGGCCACGCAAGCCACGTCGCCGCGTGCGGGTCCCACTCCGCCGGCATTCGATAGCCCAGCGAAAATGGAGTCGGTTGCGATTTCACTTTCGTCGCGCTCATTCGTCGAGCCACCTTTGTAGTATCGGTTGATAAGCGTCGATGCGGCGGTCACGCAAAAACGGCCAATTGCGGCGCGTGTCCTCGGATTTGGCAGGATCGCATTCCACCACCAAAATCTCTTCCTTCTTATCGCCCGCTTCGGCCAGCATCTCGCCAAACGGGCTTGCGACAAAGGAATGGCCCCAGAATTCGAGCCCCGCTTTTTTTGTTCCTTCGAATCCGACGCGATTTGCGACGGCGATGTAAGTTCCATTCGCAATCGCGTGCGAGCGCTGAATCGTTTGCCACGCATCGAGTTGCGCCGCTCCGAATTTCTTTTTCTCGCTCGGATGCCAGCCGATGCTCGTTGGATAAAAAATCACCTGCGCGCCTTGCAGCGCAACAAGTCGTGAACCCTCCGGATACCACTGGTCCCAACAGATTTGCACACCAATGCGCGCATACTTCGTATCGAAAACCGGGAATCCTAAATCACCGGGCGTGAAATAGAATTTTTCGAAATAGAGCGGATCATCCGGAATGTGCATCTTGCGGTATCGCCCAAGCATCGATCCATCCGCGTCAATCACCACAGCCGAATTGTGATACACACCGGCGGCGCGTCGCTCAAACACGGAAACCACTAACGCCACGGACTTTTCTCTTGCCACCGCTGCGAGTGTTTCCGTCGTTGGACCAGGAATGCTCTCGGCTAGCGCGAATAAATCCGCATTTTCTTCGCGGCAGAAATATTCGGAGCCAAACAATTCGTCGATGCAAATAATTTGCGCGCCGCGCGTTCGCTGCTTCTCGAACCTTTTCTGCGGCGCGCGAGCGATTTTCGTCCCCGTTCGCCGTCGAACGCATTTGGATCAGTCCAACCGTAAACTTTTTCGTCGCGGCGCTGCCGTTCTCACGAGCCATGCTAAGAATCCTACCATGTCCTTGCATGGAAAAAATCTGTGCCGGTCTCAATTTCTCTCTTTCTTTGCGCTCGGATTTCTAATATTAATTAATTCCAATTCGGCGGCGATTTTATTTTACAAAAAATAGTTTTTGTTGCCTTCGCGTGTGTAAGATGTGACGCATAAATCCATTTTGGAGAGCCGATGGCAAAAGCAAAAAAGACGGTGACGGGCCGCGTGCTTCACAATCCGGTGAAGGACAAGCTCAGACCAACTTTCCCGCTGGATCTTTCCAAGGTGCACTCGATCGACGATCTCGTCCGCGCCATGGGCGAAACCGCGTTTACCGGCCGCCAGGTGGGCGATGCGGCTGACGTTCTTGAAGCGATGGCGCGCGACAAAGAGTGTTTCGTGGTCTTGACTCTTTCCGGCGCGATGACCGTCGCGAAGATGGGCCTGATTTTTTGCGACCTCGTGGAATCCGGCATTGTGAAAGCAATTGTTTCCACGGGCGCGCTGATGGCGCACGGCCTGGTGGAAGCCACGGGGCTGAAACATTATCGTTACGATCCCAAAATGAATGACCGCGAACTTTTTCGCGCCGGTTACAACCGCGTCTACGATTCGCTCGAACCAGAAACGAATCTCGATCACGTGGAAGAGGTCGTTCAGAAAATTTTGAACGATTGGGACGCTTCCGAAGTGATGTGCAGTTGGAAATTTAATCGCAAGATCGGCGAGTATCTTCAGAAAATTACAACGGGACGCGGAATCTTGAAAACCGCGGCGCAATGTAACGTGCCGGTATTCGTTCCCGCTTTCACGGATTCGGAATTGGGCATCGATTTCGCATTGCATCAGCGCTCGCGCAAACGCCGCAACGCGCAGCCGCTTCGCTACGATCCATTCGAAGATTTCGAATATTTCGCGAAAACCATGATCGGAAAAAAGAAAATTGGCATCGTGACCATCGGCGGTGGCGTGCCGCGCAACTGGTCGCAGCAATTTGGAGTATTCGCCGAACTGCTCGCTCGCCGCGGCTACGAAAAATTGCCGCTGAAACGTTATCACTACGGCTTGCGCATTTGTCCCGAACCGGTGCATTGGGGCGGCCTTTCCGGCAGCACTTACTCCGAAGCGATTTCGTGGGGCAAATTTGTGCCGCCGGAAGAGGGCGGAAAATTTGCGGAAGTTCTCGACGACGCAACCGTCGCGCTTCCACTTGTGGTCGCGGCCGTGCTTGAGCGCCTGAAATACTTTAAGCGCGGGAAAAAACGCGCCGCAAAGTAATAATCCAGCGATCCCTTTTCGCGCGGTGAATTGTGGCTGCAAAAACTTCAAAGGGCCTAACCGACGAATCCTACAAAGCGCGCATCGGCGATGCAGCCCTCATCGAAAAGAGCGGCAAGAATTGGGCGCAGTGGTTCGCGATTTTGGATAAATCCGGCGCCGCGAAATTGAATCACCCCGAAATCGCCGACATTCTCTACTCGAAGCACAAAGTTCCCGGCTGGTGGGCCCAAATGATTTCCGTTGGCTACGAACAGGCCCGCGGAATTCGCGGGAAGTATGAAAGCTGCAACTCCACGTTCAGCGCGAACTGCAGCCGCACCTTCGCCTGCAACGTGAAAAATATTTTCCGCGCGTGGTCCAACGACGCGGAACGCAAAGCGTGGCTCAGCTCCGATAAACTTGTGATTTCAAAAATAAATGAAAACAAGACTGTCCGCGGCGCCTGGGACGGCGCAAGCCGCGTCGAAATTCGATTCACTCCAAGAGGGGAAGGGAAGACTCAAATCGCCGTCGATCACATGAATCTCGCCGACAGCGCTGCCGTGGAAAAAATGAAAGCGTTTTGGGCGAAAAATTTAGAGAAATCTCAGGGAAAAAGTGGAAGTACCCGCTGGCGCCAGGTCAAAGCGCGCTAAGAACTAATCGCCCTCAAGCAGAATCGCCGCCGAAAGCACCGTAGTCCACAATCCGCGCTTGTCTCCTACGGCAGATTGAGTGATGTTCAGCGTGCGCACGATCTTGTTGGAGATTCTGTAGACTTCTTTTTTCTCGTCCCACGAAAGCGCCGCATCGAATTCCACATTCAGCGTCGTGGCGAGCATTTCCGCGGCGAGCTCTTCGGTATATTCGCCCGCGACTTCTTCGGTTTCGCCGAATGAATGATGCTCCGACAAATATCCATACATCGATTTGTCAGACGGCAGCGCGAGTCCCACGCCAGCCGCGATCAATCGGTGCGGTTCGCGCGTGGAATTTTCGCTGATCACCGTGAACGCCACTTGTCCGGGCTTAATGTGCTTCAATCCTTCGCTGCGCGAAATCAATTTGCAGTTTGGCGGAAAAATACTGGAGACGCGCACGATGTTGCACGCCGCGATTCCCGCATTGCGCAACGCGAGCTCAAAGCTCGAGAGACGCTCCCGATGTTTTCCTACGCCTTTTGTGAGAAAAATTTTCTTCGCGACGAACGCCATGTACTGTTTTGGGCTCCGGTGTCTGCAGTCAGATGAACTGCTCGGCAATGATAGCGCGAAAGCGAGCGCGAAAATAGCAAGAACGCCGCGCACTGTCAATGCGATTCACAGATTTGTGGAAGAATTCTTCTTCGAGTAACAATTCGCAGTGCGATTCGCCGCAAAAAAGCGCCGCATTCAACTTTTCATCGCCACTTGCACGAATTTCACCAGCACCGTCGATATGATTTGCAGTTTTCGCAGGTCGTCGCTTCGAAAATCCGTCCCCGACTCTTCCTGCGAACGCGCTTTCCGCGAAATTTGCACCACGCCGATCGTTTTATTTTCCAAAAGTATCGGCGCGCTCATAATTTTCTGAATAGTTTCGCCTTGAGTTCTTCCGATCGGCACCGCTTCGAATACAGACGCATGCCGCGAGTTCGCAAAATTGTTGCTGATCTCTCCGCGCTTTTCGCGCGCCGTTTTTGCCGCTAGAGATCCCGTGCTGCTCAGTGGAATCGTTCCAATCGTGCGCAACTTGTCGGGAATAATAAATTTCAGCAGTTTTCCCTTCGCGATCACTCCAAGCACCGCGACTTCATCGTTTGCCACTCCGAACGCGTGCGCGATTCTTCCCGCGATCGCATCCAGAATTTCGGGATCGGTTGGTTCGGGCGCCAGTTCAAGCCGCGCCACAAGCGGGTCAATTTCCGCTGCTGCCGGGATCGCTTTTGTCACTCGCGCCTCATTGTGCGGTTGGTTCGTGCTCAATTATAGCCAAACATGCGTTCTTTGCCACGCGGCAAATTTCTCCGTGTAGCCGTCTTGCAATGCCCTCGCGGAATTTCTATACTGCAACTTCCGGTCCGGTACTGAGTCCGGCGGAAAGCGAGTCGGGAGATTTAATGGCGTCCTCAAGTTCCGGCGCAAAGGCAGATCACAGTTTCTTCTTCGCAAATTACATTCTCTGACGGGCCTAATCCCCATTGGCGCCTATTTAGTCGACCATATTTGGTCGAATAGTTATGCGCTGGTCGGCGAAGCGAATTACAACCATCAGTCCGCTGACTTGCAAACCGTTCCCTGGCGCATCCCCATCGAAATTCTGGTGATCTGGGTGCCGCTTGCGTATCACGCGTTCTACGGATTTTACGTTTGGTCGCGCGGCAAAAATAATGTCTCTGCGTATCCGTGGGTCGGCAACTGGATGTTCACCGTTCAGCGCTGGACGGGCCTGCTCGCATTCATATTTATCGCCTGGCATCTTTACGACGAACGTTTCCTCACGCACGGCATGTCCACCTACGCCGACGTTTACAACACCATGCAGAATCCGTGGTTCTTCGCATTCTTCCTGGTTGGCGTCACTGCGTGCTCCGTGCATCTCGGCGTCGGCATTTGGAATTTCGTCTGCAAGTGGGGACTCGCAGCGACAGTGAAATCGCAGCGCGCCGCGGGACTTCTCGGCGCGGCCATCGGCGCCGTCATGGTTTTCATGAGCGTCACAATTGTCATTTGCTTCCGCTACGGCTGGCATCCGCTGAACTCTTACTGTCCCAGATAAAATGAAACAGCCCAAAATTATCGTCGTGGGCGGAGGCTTGGCCGGTTTGATGGCCACGATTCGCGTGGCCGAAGCCGGAGTTCCCGTCGATCTTTTTTCCATCGTGCCCGTAAAGCGTTCGCATTCTGTTTGCGCGCAGGGCGGAATCAACGCCGCGAAAAATACCAAGGGCGAAGGCGATTCCGCCTGGCAGCATTTTGACGACACCGTTTACGGCGGCGATTTCCTCGCGAATCAAGCGCCCGTCAAGCGCATGTGCGAAGCCGCGCCGGGAATCATCGATCTGCTGGATCGCATGGGCGTCATGTTCAATCGCACGCCCGAAGGAAATCTGGATTATCGCCGCTTCGGCGGCACGCTTATCCATCGCACCGCATTTGCGGGAGCGACCACCGGCCAGCAACTTCTCTACGCGCTCGATGAGCAAGTTCGCCGCTACGAAGCCGAAGGCAAAGTAAAAAAATACGAAGGCTGGACATTTCTTTCCGCCGTGATCGACGACGCCGGCATTTCGGCCGCGGCATCTGCGCCATGGATTTGAAAACCATGGAAGTGAAAACTTTCCCCGCCGACGCCGCGATTTTCTGCACTGGCGGCATCGGCGCAATTTTTGGCCGCTCCACAAATTCCGTCGTTTGCACCGGCATCCGCGCAATCCGCGCTTTTCCAGCAGGGCGTGGACTACGCCAACGGCGAATTCATTCAGGTGCATCCCACGGCGATTCCCGGCGAAGACAAACTTCGCCTGATGAGCGAATCCGCGCGCGGTGAAGGCGGCCGCGTCTGGGTGCCCAAGAGCGCCACCGATAAGCGCGCGCCAAATTCAATTCCCGCCAACGAACGATTTTATTTCCTCGAAGAATGGTATCCGAAGTACGGCAACCTGGTTCCGCGCGACGTCGCAACGCGCGCCATTCACAAAGTTGTTTTCGAATTGAAACTCGGCATCAGCGGCCAGCAAGCCGTCTATCTGGACGTGACGCACATTCCGCGCGAAATTCTCGACCGCAAGCTCGAAGGCATTCTGGAAATTTACGAAAAGTTTCGTCGGCGTGGATCCGCGCGTCGAACCGATGAAAGTTTTTCCCGGCATGCATTACACCATGGGCGGCATCTGGGTCGATAACGAAAATCAGGCCACGAAAGTTCCCGGAATTTACGCCGCCGGCGAATGCGAATATCAATATCACGGCGCGAATCGCCTCGGCGCGAATTCTCTCGTCTCCTGCATTTACGGCGGCAGGATCGCCGGCCCCGCCGCCGTGAAATACGGCCGCAATCGCTCGAAAAAGGCGCGAGTCAGTCGCCTTCGTCCGTCTTCGAGCGCGAACAAAAGCGCCAGCAGGGAATTAACGAAGCGCTGGTCGCGCAGCAGCGGTGCCGAAAATCCCATCACCATCTGGAAAGAAATGGGCGAATGGATGACGGAGCACGTCACCGTCACGCGCAAGAACGATGGCATCGAAGCGACCGACGCGAAATTGCAGGAACTGCTCGAGCGCTACAAGAAAATGAATCTTTCCGACCGCACCAGGTGGTCGAATCAAACTCTTAATTTCGCGCGCGAGCTTTACAACATGTTGATTCTCGCGCGCGTCATCACTCTCGGCGCGCTGGCGCGCAACGAATCCCGCGGCGCACACTACAAGCCCGATTTCCCGGAGCGCGACGACGCCGAACTGGCTGAAAACCACGCGCGCAAAATGGGTGAACGGCGAGATCAAGCTGACGTACGAGCCGGTGGATATTTCGCTGCTTCCGCCGCGCACGCGAAAATATTAGCCGCAAGTTTGCGGACGATGAGAATTCGAGGTACCATGGCCGACAAAAAAAGTCATCGTCAAGCGTAAAGCGCCAGCAGACGCCCGAGCGAGCGCCCGCACTGGGAAGAATTCGACGCTCGACTTGGCGTCCGCACATGAACGTCATCATCTGTCTGCGCGATATCGCCGAGCGTCCCGTCCACCGCGACGGCAAAACCACCACGCCAATCACCTACGACTCGAATTGCCTGGAAGAAATTTGCGGCTCTTGCGCGATGGTCATCAATGGAAGAGCGCGCATGGCCTGTTCCGCGCTCGTCGATCATCTCGATCAGCCCATTCGCATCGAGCCGATGACGAAATTTCCCGTCGTGCGCGATCTGGCCGTCGATCGCACCTTGATGTTTGAAAGTTTAAAGCGCGTGAAAGCCTGGATTCCCATCGACGGCACCTACGATCTCGGCGAAGGCCCGAAGATCGCGCCCGAAGTTCAGGAAAAGGCCTATCCGCTTTCGAACTGCATCACCTGCGGCAGCTTGCCTCGAAGTTTGCCCGCAAGTGAACGCGAATAGCAATTTCGTCGGCGCCGCGATCATCAGCCAGGTGCGCCTCTTCAACATGCATCCGACCGGCGCGATGCATGCGCACGAGCGCCTGGAAGCCGTCAGCGCCACAGGCGGCGTGCAAGATTGCGCCAACGCCCAAAATTGCGTGCACGCCTGCCCGAAGTCAATTCCGCTCACCGAATCCATCGCCGAAGTGAACCGCGACGCGATTCTGCAAAACACATTAGGTTGGCTCTTGGGATAGTGCGATTCCTGGGAACGCCGATCTCCGTATCGGCGCTTTACTTCTGCTTAAAATTCTCGTCATCTGCGCCTTTTGCATCCCGATGTTTTGTATCGGGGCTGAATTCCGCTCTAGCGAGTGAGGTGATCTGCGTCTCAGGTTTTGATCGGGAGCATCGCAGTGCCCTCGAAAAACTTTTTGCCTCGCACTTCAACCCCACTCCGCCGCCCCGTCCGCAATCACTCGGCCGGGGCGTCTTTAACTCGGAGCGGTCACCTCACTAATTGTGATCCGGATGTTGATGGCGCCAATTCCAATAATCGCGTTGCTCTTTCTTGCTGGCATTTTTGAACTCGTGATTCTTTTTGTGGTTGTCAGTCAAATACACTCCCCAAGCGCGATTCTCGTTGTCGTCCCACGCGTGGTAGTCGTTGTGATCCTTATCGTAAAACTTCACCTGAACGCTTGCTTCCTGCGGTACGGGAGCGGCAAATATCGCCACCGGTGCCGCAAGCACAGCGGTTAGAACGAGCGAAGCGAAACAGCGTTTTGCAAGATGCATCGTGTACTCCTCCAAAATTTCAGAATGTCCGCTTTTTAATTTGCGGCACCCACCACTCTGCCCGCTCACCATCCCGCCGTATGTCCAAAACAGCACACCGTTCCTTCCCGCGCATATCTTCAAATGAGGGTGCCCCATGTTCGGCCCGCAAAGCGGGCGAACGTGGGCTTGCCGATCGCCATACCCGAACATTTCTCCGCGGCATCAAACACCCGAGTCCCTGGAGAATTTCATGCCGCCATCCGCAATCAAATCCCGTGCAGCACAAATCTCCCACGCCAATGGCCCATTCGAAATCGTTGAACGTGAAATCCCCGCGCCCGGTCCCGGCGAAGTCCGCATCAGAGTTCAAGCCTGCGGCGTCTGCCACAGCGATTCGATCGTCAAGACCGGCGCATTTCCCGGCCTCGAATATCCGCGCATTCCCGGACACGAAGTTGTCGGCGTAATCGAATCCATCGGCGAAGGCGTCCCAAATTTCAAAGTGGGTCAGCGCGTAGGAGTCGGCTGGCACGGCGGAAGTTGCGGCTATTGCGATCACTGTCGCCGCGGCAATTTTTTCAGCTGCCAAACAATCACGAAGATCACCGGCATCTATCGCGACGGCGGCTATGCCGATTACATGCTCGCGCTAGCTTCGGCTGTCGCTCGCGTTCCCGATGAACTCTCCGCTGTCGAAGCTGCGCCGCTCATGTGCGCTGGCGTCACCACTTTTAATTGTCTGCGCAATTCCGGCGCGAAGCCCGGCGAAGTCGTCGCGATCCTCGGCCTCGGTGGACTTGGCCACCTCGGAGTTCAATTCGCCGCCAAGGCAGGCTACAAAACCATCGCCATCGCCCGCGGCAAAGACAAAGAGCCACTCGCAAAGCAGCTAGGCGCCGCTCAATATATTGATAGTCAGTCTCAAGATCCAGCTGCCGAACTCCAAAAGTTAGGCGGCGCAATAGCCGTCCTGGCCACCGTCACCGATGCCGGCGCCATGAAATCCGTAATCGGCGGCCTCGCTCCAAATGGAGTTTTCATGGTCATTGGCGCCGTCCCTTCGCTCGACGTGCCATCCTTGCAGTTGCTCACCAATCGCCAAGCAGTAAAGGGCTGGTACTCTGGCACTTCAATCGATTCTCAAGACACTCTCAACTTCAGCGTTCAAACCGGCGTCCGCTCCATGAACGAATCCTATCCCCTCGAACAAGTAAACGAAGCCTACGAACGCATGTCCAGCGGCAAAGCCCGCTTCCGCGTAGTCCTAAAGCTCGAGTAGCGCAGCCATTCTTGGCTGCGGCCTTTGGTTCATCTTCTGACGTTGAGGGTGCCGCATCCTTGGAAGTTTAAGGGTGCGGACTTTGACTTTGCGCTTCCGTCTCCAGATATCTCAAAATCAGCGCCGCAAGCCTCCCAGCCGCCCCCTCCTGCATTTCCAAATACAACTCCGGCTCAATCACCTCAAGCTCCATCAACCAAATCCGCCCGCGGTCGACCACCACATCCACCCGAGCAAAAACGGCAGGCCACGGAAGCAGCTTCAAAACTCGAGCCGCAAACGGCAACGCGATCGCGGGAGCCTCTCCCGCGATCACTGTCCCACCGTGCTCCACCTGCACCCGAAAATCCTCAGCCGCAGGCTTCTTATTCACCGCATGGCTGTACTCACCGCCGATAAAAACCAGCGACCACTCGCCTTCCGTCTCAATCGCCTCAATGAACCGCTGTACAATCGCCGGTCCGCGCACTATCCCCGAATTTCTCCGCTCCGTTCGATGTGCGCTAGCCGACACCACCGGCTTCACCACTGCCTCGCGCCACCCGCGCGCAGCGCACACCTCGCCCAAATCGATTTCCTGTCCAGCATCCACAAAAATCGTTTCCGGAATCACAGCCCCGCCCGCCGCAAGTTCACCCAAATAAGTTTTGCTCGCATTCCACCGGATCAACTCAGGCGAATTCACCACCACAACGCCGCAACTCTCCAGCCGCCCAATCCACTGCAGAAATTTCTCCACCTGCAAATGGTAATCCCAGCAAGACCGCACAACCACCGCATCAAACCCACTCCACTCCCGCGCCGCATCCTTCCAATCCACCACCTCAACCTCAAATCCAATCGCCACAAGCGCATCCACCAGCCGGCGATCACCAACCGGCAGCACCTCCTCCGAACTAGCAATTCCAATCCGCATTTCAGTTCCCGGTCTCAATTTCTCTGCTCTCCTACCACGAGTGAGCCTTCCAATCAGCAGATGATCACACGTAAATAATGCTGCCAGTAGCAAGGTTTTGTATCAGGGCACGACCTCTGGTCGTGCCAATTAACTTTGTAAATGACTCCGGCTGTAGCCGCTGAGTCACGCAATCTCGCAGAAATGTCTCACTGCAAAATCTGAAACGCGCACTGCACAGTCGCTCGTAGGATTATTTTTTCAGGATTGATTACCGGCGCATTCGGCGCACTTATCGGAGAAAGATCCTTATACTTCACCGGAGGCATTCGCTGAACTTCAACCGTCTGATCCGCGACAGGCATCCTTACGACTGATCGAATTTGAGTCACATCCACATTTGCAAATCTCAGCACTCCAACTTTCTGGCCCTTCTCCGCCAGCGCCGCATTCGCCCTACCGGTCGCCCGCCGCATCGCGTCCGCCACAGCTCGCTGCTTCCCAGCCTCCTCATCCGCCAGCGAATACGTCAGCGAACGAAAATCCGTAATCTCATCCGTCACCGATTCATCCATGATCGGCCCCAGCTTCGTAAAGTCCCGCACCTTCAAAACAATTTGGCTCGTCACCCGAAACGATCGTGCGCGCTTCTTCCGGTCTCCCTCATAGTAGGGAGTCACCAGCAGCACTCCGCTAAACACATCCGCTTTCGCAATCCCATTCTTATCCGCGAGCGCCGCGATTTTTTGCAGCGCCGCTCCCGCCTTGTCATACGCGGGATTCAAATTCTTTTCCTGCGAAGCAATGTCAAACGTCAGCGTCGCCAGGTCCGGATCAGCTTCGTAAGTTCCTTCCGCCTGAATCACCAGCGTATCAGCAACAAATTTCACATCCGAGTTCTGTGCCTTCGACGCAAAAGGGAACAGTGACAGCACCACCACACAAAAAGCCGCGCGTTTCATCCTCTCCTCCTGGACTGGCTACCTCGACGCCTGCCCACTGCGATGCCCCCTCCGTTACCGGTGTTGCACCGTAAAGACATCCTAACCCACGTCCGAAATTCCCATTTTGGAACTCCGTCCGGATGGGACTAGTACTCTCATTTTATATTTAGTTCTTGACAACTGTTTCGGTTTTTGAGATAATGCACATGGAGAATTTCCTTCAAAATTCACGGTCGCAGGGCTTGTTGTCGCGCAGAACTGCGCTCGAATAGTTCCAAAACGGAAAAAGAGGCTATCAGGGGGCTCCGATGCCACGTAAGTCTAGCTATATCTGCAGTTACGGGAGTAGTACTAGCTAACTCCTGTAGAATCTGCAGTTACGCGAAAAGAGGGGGGTGGGGGGCTTGCTGATGATCGCTTCAGAATCCGAACGGCAACTTTTGAGCACGACGTTGGCTGGGCCGTCCAGCTCAAAACCGGCAGGCCGGCCCAATTGCGCCGCAACACTTGAGGCAACACCCATTTCTTTCGTCCTTAACTCTCGGAAAGGCTTTAAGGTATTCTCACTCGCATGAAAATTGTGACCGCGGTTGCTGCCGGCCTGCTCCTCGCCGCCATGCTTCCGGGACCTGCTATGACTGACGACATCGCCGACCGCGCGCACAAAATTCATTTCAGCTCGATCGTGGTGGATACCCACGACGATACGCCGCAGCGATTTTTCTTCGAGAATTTCGATCTCGGTCATCACGACCCGCATGGGCAGCATCGATATTCCGCGAATGCGCGAAGGCGGCCTCGGCGCGATATTTTTCTCGATCTGGTGTCCTGCAACTTTGACGGGCCCACCCGCCGTCCAGCGCGCTCTCGATTTGATCGATGGAGTTCGCGAGCAGGTGAACAAGCATTCGCAAGATTTAGTTCTCGCCACAACCGCGGACGAAATTCGCCGCGCGCACGAGCAGGGAAAGATCGCCATCCTCATCGGAGTTGAGGGCGGCTACATGATCAACAACGATCTCGGCGTGCTCCGGCGAATTCGCCGCGCTCGGCGTGCGATATATGACGCTCACACACACCCTCGATATCGATTGGGCTGATTCGAGTACAGACGTGCCGAAGCACGATGGCCTCACTCCATTTGGCAAAGATGTAATTCGCGAAATGAATCGCCTCGGAATGATGGTGGATATTTCGCACGTCTCCGACAAAACTTTTTACGACGCGCTCGAAGTGAGCAAAGCTCCGCTCATCGCATCGCACTCATCGTGCCGCGCGATCAGCGGCGCTCCGCGCAACATGACAGACGACATGATCAAAGCCCTAGCTGCAAAGGGCGGCGTGATTCAAATTAATTATCACGTGAGCTTTCTAAGCGATGCGTATCGCACCGCCGCCGCAAAAAGCGATGAACTGAAGCAGCGCACCGCGGCCGCCGAAAAAATCGCAGGCACAAACGAAGCAGCCAGTGTTCGCGCCGATGATTCCGTCGCCCACCAAATGATGGACGAAGGAAAACTTCCCAAAGTAAATTGGGAAGAAATTATGGATCACATCGATCACGCCGTAAAATTAGTCGGCGCAGATCACGTCGGCCTCGGCTCCGATTTTGATGGCGCCACAATGCCCATCGGCATGGAAGATGTCTCCAAAATTCCGCAACTCACCGAAGCCATGCTTCGCCGCGGCTACACCGAACAAGACATTCGCAAAATTCTCGGCGGCAACACGCTCCGAGTTATGGCCGAGAACGAGCATGTCAGCCATGAACTTCAATCGGCCGAGCAAGGCACACTCCTTTCTAAAGAAGTTCCGAAAACCTCGCCCACGAATCCAAAGCCACAACCCCCTACATGCGCCTATTGTCCGCGTCCGGACTATTCGGAAGAAGCTAAGCACGCCAAGCTCGAAGGCGATGTGCTTCTGAGCGTCCTGGTTGGAATCGATGGCAAGGCTTTCGACATTGATGTGATCAGGGGCATGGGAATGGGCCTCGATGAAAAGGCTGTAGAGATCGTCAAAAAGTGGAAATTCAACCCTGGATTGGATAGTGACGGCAAGCCAATCAAGGCGCGAGTGCAGATAATTGTTTCGTTCCGACTTCTGGGACACGGTTGATTACCAGAAAACTTGAGGAGAAAACAAGAATGAAGATTTCAAAGTACAAAGCAACGATCGCGGTTTTGGCGATGGCTCTTGGGACATCGCTAGTTAGCGCGCAGACGGCGACGCAAACTCCGCCTCCCGCGAAAAAGCCCGCGACTTCGACTGCTACAAAGAGCACGGCCGCGGCAAAGCCGGCTGGACCGGGATACGATAAAGCGCTTCTTACTCCCGCTCTGCTGAAAGCAAAAGCTCCCGACGATTTCTCGGTGAAATTTGTCACCACCAAGGGCGATTTCACCGTGCAAGTCACTCGTGCGTGGGCTCCGCTAGGCGCCGATCGTTTTTACAATCTCGCGAAACATCATTTTTTTGATGGCGTCACATTTTTCCGCGTGATTCCCGGCTTCGTCGCGCAATTCGGCATCAGCTCATTTCCCGCCGTCGCCAAAGCCTGGGATGGCAACGCCGCTCAAATTAAAGACGATCCAGTCATACGCCACAACACAAAGGGCACGCTCGTCTTCGCCACATCCGGACCGAATACGCGCAGCACGCAACTCTTCATCAATTACGGAGATAATTCCAGACTCGACGCCAGTGGCTTTTCGCCATTCGGTGAAGTCTCCGATGGAATGGACGTGGTGCTAAGTTTTTTCGGCGGATACGGCGATGCCGGAGCCCCCGACCAGGAAAAAATGACGGCGCAGGGCAAGGCCTACACAGACGCAGGTTTTCCGAAACTGGATAGTGTGAAGACCGCAACCCTGATCGAGCCGCCGAAGCCAGCGGCCACGCCAGCAAAGAAGCCAGCGCCGAAACCAGCGACAACTCCGAAGCCGCAAGGGAACTAGTGCACGATGGCGCGCAATTAGCTGAAAGCTACGCCGCGCGTCTTTGCAAGGAAGAGATGGTTTACGTATCAGGGCACGAATTTATTCGTGCCGTCGCGACAACAAAACGACAGGGGTTTTAACCCCTGTCGTTTTTGATCTAAACGCCCAGCACGCCCACAAGTTCGCGCACCGAATTTGCCGACTTGTCGAGCGCCGCTTTTTCTTCGGGCGTCAATTTAACTTCGATGATTTGCTCGATGCCGCGCGCGCCAAGTTTCACCGGTACGCCGACATAAAGTCCCTTGATTCCGTATTCGCCATCGAGGTGCGCAGCGCAAGGAAGAATTTTCTTTTTGTCTTTGAGAATCGCTTCCACCATTTCGGTGACGGCGGCGGAAGGCGCGTAATAAGCCGATCCGGTTTTGAGCAAGTTAACGATTTCCGCGCCGCCTTTTCGCGTGCGATCCACGATGGCATCGATGCGTTCTTTAGGAAGCAGATCGGGAAGAGGAATTCCAGCGACGGTGGAATATCGCGGCAGCGGAACCATATCGTCGCCATGTCCACCGAGCACAAACGAATGTACATTTTCAACGGAGACATTTAATTCCATCGCGACGAAAGTGCTCATGCGCGCTGAATCCAGCACGCCGGCCATTCCGATCACGCGATTTTTTGAAAAGCCGCTGAGTTTGTATGCGGCTTGCGCCATCGCATCGAGCGGATTCGTCACCATGATCAGAATTGCGTTCGGCGAAAATTTTACGATCTGCTCGATCACGGCTTTGATCACGTCGTAATTCGCTCGCAGAAGATCGTCGCGGCTCATGCCGGGCTTACGCGGAAATCCGGCGGTGACAACCACCACGTCGCTATTCGCGGTTTCGCGATAGTCGCCGTTTTTTGTGGAGATGCCCATCGCGTGCGCATCCGATTTCGTAATCGGAGTGGATTCGAGCATGTCCAGCGCTTTTCCGGCCGGCACGTCTTCGAGAATGTCGCGTGAGCACCACGTCCGCGAGTTCGCGATCCAGAATTCGCTGCGCGGTGGTCGCGCCAACAAATCCGCCGCCGACTACTGTGACTTTCTTGCGCATACTTCGTCTCCTTGAGAGGAAAATTGAATTAGAAATCGAAACTCAAAAACAAAATGTTTCGCAAAAACAATTCACAGCAATCAGCGAGCCGCAGAAACGTGGGCCATGTTCTCGATAATCGCAGTCGCGAATTCCGATGTCTTAACTTTCGTCGCGCCGGGCATCATGCGTTCCAGATCATACGTCACGCGCTTTTGCTCGATGGTTTTTTCGATGCCGCCTTCGATCAGCCGCGCGACTTCGCTCCAGCCGATGAAGTCAAACATCATCGCGCCGGAAAGCATGACGGAGCCGGGATTGATCACATCTTTATCGGCATATTTCGGAGCGGTTCCATGCGTTGCTTCGAAGCATCCGAATCCGTCGCCAACATTTGCGCCGGGCGCCATGCCGAGTCCGCCAACTTGCGCGGCGCATGCGTCGGATAAATAGTCGCCGTTGAGATTGGGCGTGGCCATCACCTGATATTCTTCCGGCCGCATCAGCACTTGCTGGAAAACGGAATCGGCGATGCGATCGTTGATCAAAAGTTTTTGTTTCCACTGGCCGCGGCCGTGAGTCGCGTAGATGGAATCGATTACCGATTTCACTTCCGCGTACATTTCGTTGCGGAAAGTTTCGGTGCCTTGTTCGAGGCCGGGTTCAATCATCGCAGCATTTTGTTCCGCGGTGAGTTGCGGATTTTTGTCGAGGTTGTCGACGATCCAGCTTTCGCGCTCGGTGATAATTTGCGCGCGGAATTCTTCGCGAGCGAGATCGTAGCCCCAGTCGCGAAATGCGCCCTCGGTGAATTTTTGGATGTTGCCTTTGTGTACGAGCGTCACGATGCGCTTTTTATTTGCGAGCGCATATTCGATCGCGCGGCGCACAAGGCGTTTCGTTCCAAATGGCGACATCGGTTTGATGCCGACGCCGGAATCCATGCGGATTTGTTTCTTGGTGCCTTTGAGCATTTCGTTGTTCAGAAAGTCGAGCAGCTTTTTCGCTTCGGGGGATCCGGAGCGCCACTCGATTCCGATGTAAACGTCTTCCGTGTTTTCGCGGAAGATCATGATGTTCATTTTCTCGGGATGAAGCACGGGAGAGGGAACGCCGGGAAAATATCGCACCGGGCGAGTGCATGCATACAAATCCAGAATCTGGCGGAGCGCGACGTTGAGCGAACGAATTCCACCACCGACGGGAGTTGTGAGCGGCCCTTTGATCGCCACGCGGAAATCGCGAATCGCATCGACGGTATCGTTGGGCAGCCACTCTTTCAGTGCGTTGAAGGATTTTTCGCCGGCGAGAACTTCGTACCATTCCACGCTGCGTTTGCCGCCGAAGGCGCGCTCGACTGCCGCATCGAAAACGCGGCGCGACGCCTTCCAAATATCGCGTCCAGTTCCATCGCCTTCGATGAAAGGAATAATTGGATGATCGGGAACCTGAAATTTTCCGCCGGCGTACTCGATGGGTTTTCCACCCGCCGGAATCGCCGCTCCGTTGTAAGTCGCTTTCATTTCACCTGGTCCTTGACCGCGTTCGATGTTGCTGCACAGAAACTATTTGCGTGATTCGCGTCTGCTTCCGCATGCGCGGATTGCCGCCGGCAGAATCGCGAAGAGAGGAATTCACTCCGGGACTGAAGAAGATAACATTCGAGCGCGCAGAGTTCCAAACGAATCTTGGGGAATTATCTGCGCGGATTTCGTTACGTTTCGCCTGTCCAGATTTTCTCGTAGAGCGCGCGAGTTTCTTCGCGCATCACGCGCAGCTCCTGGCGAACGTGATAGTGCTTGTCGCGAACGGAAATATTCCAGCGGCGCAGCAAGGATTCCACGCGCGCGGCAAGCGCTGGTTCGGGATCGCGACTTGCGCTGTGGCCGGTGATCAAGCGAATGGCGTGATCGACGCTGCGATAGAAAAGCGCCGACGCGCGCAGATCGTTGGCGATAGCTGGCGGACATGCCTGAGGCGAGTGGCCCCGCGGATTCGAGCGACGCGATTTGCTGCAAGATATTTCCGCGCGGGAGAGATTCCGGCGCGCAAGCCGCGAGAAAGGAAAAGCAGCGCGACGATGTAATCCACATCGTAAAAACCGCCGGCAACTTTCTTGAATTCGCGTTCGGGCGGGCGTCCCGCTTCCCAAACGCTGCTTTCGTTGACGAGGCGTTCGCGCATTGCGGCAAGTTCGGCGCGCAGCGCGGCGGCATCGGTGAAACGTTGCGCACAGATTTCATGGATGTCGCGAATCAATCGTTCGCCGAGTTCGATATTTCCGGCAATCGCGCGCGCTTTAAGGAAGGATGCGCCTTCCCACGCGCCAGCATCGCGGCGGAAGTATTCGAGAATATATGAAGTGCTCTGGACAATTTCGCCTTCGGCTCCGCGCGGACGGAGACGCGTATCGACAGGGAAGAGCATTCCATCGCGCGTCTGGCTGCTGGCGAATTGTACGAAGCGTTCGACAACACGGCGCCACGGCTCGCGTTCTTCGGATGCGAGATCGGACGTCGCGAAGATCACGTCGGCGTCGGAGCCGATGTCCATTTCGCTGGAGCCGAGACGGCCGAGCGCGATTACAGTGAGCGGTCCGGAATTTAGTTCATGCGAAGTAATGCTGCTTCGCGATTCGACGGCGATATCGCGCGCGGCGAATTCAAGAGTTTCGCAAATCGCTCGATCAGCGTGCTCGGTGAACCGAGCAAATGTTTCGAACGGCGGAATCGCAGTTTTTAGCGCATTCAATAACGGAGATGAAAACTTCCTGGTGATAATCCTGGCGAACGGAATTCATGTCGCGCGGAAAAATGCTGTGCTGAATGGGCGGTTGCTGGGTCGCGTTGCGATCTTCGGCGGCTACCACGCGAATCAGGTGCGGCTCGCGCACCAGCCATTCAGCGGCGAAATCGCTTGCCGTGAAAAGTGTAGCGGCGCGCGAAAGCCAGCCGGGATTTTCCGCGAGGTCGTTCATCAACGCCGCGTCGAGCGATGCGGAAGTCAGGTAATTCAGAATCCCGCGGCGAGCATGGGCGTCGCCGCCGTGCGCGATTTCGTCGTAGGCATGCGCGACGATCGGCCAATCCGCGCCGATCCGGCGAAGTAAAGCGCCGGGACCGGTTTCGGATTCGGATTCGAGCGGCGGCGCGGGAGTTTCGGGCTGAGTTTCGGCGGCAAGCAAGCGTTCGTAAATTTCGCGCACTTCGCTGAAATGCTGGCGCAAGACGTTCGAGCAATTGCTCGCCCGCCGTGCGACCGGCGGACGCGTCAGGTTCCACACCGCATCGGCGAGCGAGACGTTCGATCGCTTCGGGTGATCGCGGAAGAGTGTGGCGCTGCAATCCATCGCGAAGTTGCAAGCGATGTTCTGCGCGGCGGAAAAATTGGTATGCGGCGCTGAGGCGATGAAAATCGCGGCTGCTCAAATGAGATTTGTCATGCAGGCGCTGCATCGCTACGAGAGTGGTTCCGGAGCGAATCCACGGCTCGCCGCCGCCGTACAGGCGCTGCAAACATTGCACGATGAATTCGATATCGCGAATTCCGCCGGGGGTGAGTTTCACGTTCCAGAGTGCGGTGTGATCGCCGGGCTCAGAATTGCGGCGCAACTCGCGCGTAATTTCTTCGCGCGCGCGAACGACCGCGCCAAGCGCGACGAGATTAAATTCAGGGCGATAGACAAGAGGCTGCACTTCGCGGACAAATTTATTTCCGGTGACGACGTCGCCCGCGGAACAGCGCGCCTTGACGAGCATTTGCAATTCCCACTCGCGCGCCGCTCCGCGATAGTAGGCAAGCGCGGCTTCAATGCTGGTGGCGAGAATCCCTTCGCGGCCCTGTGGGCGAAGGCGCAAGTCGACACGGAAGAGAGCGCCGTCGCTGGTCATCTCGGTGAGAAGTTTCGAAACGCCTTGCGCGAGACGCACAAAGAATTCGGAATTTGTTGTGGGGCCGAGGCGGCCGCCGGTGGTGGCGCCATCGCTGCCGTAAATAAACATCAGGTCGATGTCGGAACTGTAGTTAAGTTCCTGGCCGCCAAGTTTTCCGAGGGAGAGAATCGCGAGCCGCGAATTTATGAGCTTGCCTTCGGAATCGGCGGATTGCGGCAATCCGTAATCGTGTTCGAGTTTTTGTTCGCAGATGCGCAGCGCGGTATCGAGCAAAACGTCGGTAAGCTGCGAAAGTTCGAGGGTGGTGTCGGCCAGCGTGGCGATGCCGAGAACATCGCGCAGAGTGATGCGCAAATATTCGCGGCGCTTGAAGCGCGCGAGGATCAGCGCGGGAGGAAGATCAAACGCAGTGGCGGCGAAGCGCGCGAATTCTTCGTGCAAATCTTCGGGCCGCTTCATGCGATCAATGGTGGCGGCGCGGATGCTGGCGGGGCGGTCGAGCCAGAGAATCAATTCTGGCTGATGAAGAAGCATGTCGCTGAGATAGCGGCTGTAACCGAAGATTGTGAGCAGATGAAGCAGCGCGCGCGGATTCTTGCTGAGAAATTGAAGGACGGATTCGATGTTGCGCGGCGTGCCGTCGGGCGCTTCGGCGCGGAGATATCGCTCGAGATAATTGAGCGAGCTATCGGGATCGGGAAGTTGCGCGAGAAGCGCGGGAAGTTTTAGCCAAAGATCGCGAGGAAGGGTGATGGCGATTCCGGCGAGCGTGATTTCGGCGCTATCGGGTTGCGCGAATGCGATGCCGGTGAATGGCGCGTCCATCGAATTTATTTATATCACGCGGGGGAGGAGGGGTAGGAAAGGGCGGAGAGGGGTGTTTCACAAGAATCGCACAGGCAGGAGTGCTTGTGCCACGGTGGATACAATAAATGCAGATACGGGAGTAGACTAGAAGCATGAATGTTCGATTACGACCGGAGCTTGAGAAACTGATTCAAGAGGATGTAGAGCGCGGACCTTATTCCTCCGTGGAGGAATACATCGAGCACGCGATTACTATGCTTCATGAGCGAGAGCGATGGCTCGCGGAAAATCGCACGGAGATTCGCGCAAAGATAGAGGAAGGCATCGCGGCCGCGGAGCGCGGGGAGTTGCTGAACCCTGATGAACTGCGCGCAATGATGGAGCGGCGGAAGCGAGAATTTCTTAAGTCTAGCGAAGCATGATCAAATATCGGCTCGCGCAGCCCGCAGCGGATGATCTCTTCGATATATGGAGTTTCATCGCGCGAGATAATCGCGAAGCGGCTGATCAGTTCGAAATATCAGTGTATCGGAACTGCGAGTTATTGGCCGACACACCCCTCATCGGCCGCGAGCAAACAGACTTGGCAGAATCTCCGCTTCGTTTCTGGGTCGTGCATCCGTACAAGAGCTATCTAATCGTTTACGATCCGACGACGAGGCCGCTGGGCATCATTCGAATTCTGCATGGCGCCCGAAACTCGCCGTTCATTGTGGAATAGGGAATCTGAAGTGAGCGACGCGTTGCGGGAGGCCGCGGCTGCGTGCGGGAATCTCCACCGTAACGCAGATTTGAGAGTGAGTGAACAGCAGAACCCTCACCGCTGAAGCGATTCGGGATGACATTCATGAGTAGGTTGCGTGACGGCACGAATGAATTCGTGCCCTGATACAACACCGGGAGCTATCGGGGTGATGCGGTCGCGGCTGCGGGCGCATGCGCGACCAGAGAACAGCAGATCCCTCGTCGCGCGCTTCCCTCGGCCCCGATTCAGCGCATTGGGGAGCAAACGCCGCAGATGAAACTTGGGCGCTGTGGCGAGAAACGAATAACAGATCCCTCGTCGCGTTGCTTCCCTCGGCCCCGATTTGAAACATCGGGATGCAAAATGCGCAGATAACGACCCCGATCGGGTCGTTAAATATCGTAATACAGCTGGAACTCGTACGGGTGGGGGCGCATGCGCACTGGATCTATTTCGCTCTTCCGCTTGTAGTCGACCCAGAGGTGAATGAGTTCTTCGCTGAACACGTCGCCCTTTAGTAGGAATTGGTGATCTTTCTCGAGCGCTTTCAGCGATTCATCGAGCGAGCCGGGGAGCGAAGGAACGTGCTTCAGTTCTTCCGGCGAGAGATCGTAAATATCTTTGTCGAGCGGCTGGCCCGGATCGATTTTATTTTCGATGCCGTCGAGCCCGGCCATCATCATCGCCGCGAAAGCCAGATAGGATTGCAGCTGGATCGGGCGGACGGAATTCAACGCGCTTCGATTTCGGGCTGGCGGAATACATCGGGATGCGAACGGCGGCGCAGCGATTGCGGCGCGAGTACGCCAGATTTACGGGCGCTTCGTATCCGGGCACGAGTCGCTTGTAGGAATTTGTGGTTGGCGCGGCGAACGCGGCGATCGCCGGCGCGTGCTTCAGCAATCCGCCGATGTACCACAGCGCCATTTGCGAAAGTCCCGCGTATCCATCGCCCGCGAAAAGCGGTTTGCCTTTCATCCACAGCGATTGGTGAGTGTGCATGCCGGAACCGTTATCTCCAAAGATCGGCTTGGGCATGAAGGTGACGGTTTTTCCGTATTGATAGGCCACGTTGCGCACGATGTATTTGAAATATCATCATGTTGTCCGCGGAGCGCAGCAGCGTGTCGAATTTCACGTCGATTTCGCACTGGCCGGCCGGTGGCAACTTCGTGGTGATGGCATTCCACTTCGAGCCCGCACGCTGCCATTTGCAGCGTCATGTCCGTGCGCAGATCCATGTAGTGATCCGTCGGCGGAACAGGGAAGTAGCCTTCCTTGAAGCGCGGGCGATAGCCGAGGTTGTGCTCTTCGCGGCCGGAATTCCAGCGGCCTTCATCGGAATCGATGTAGTAGAAGCCGTGTCTGCGCTTGCTGATCGAAGCGCACGTTATCGAAAATAAAAAATTCCGCTTCGGCGCCGAAGAAAGCCTGATCGGCGATGCCGGTCAAGTGGCAAGATAATTTTCGGCTTTGCGCGCGATGTAGCGGGGATCGCGCGGATAGGGCTGCTTGGTGAGCGGATCGACGGCGTCGGCGAGACATCACCAGCGTTGGCGTATCGCGAAACGGATCCATGAACGCGGTATTGGCATCGGGAATCAGCAGCATGTCTGATTCGTGAATTTGCGCCCAGCCGCGGATGGAGCTGGCGTCCATGCCGAAGCCATCTTCGAAAGATTTTTCGTCGAAATTGTGTATGGGGTAGCTGACGTGCTGCCAGATTCCGGGGACGTCTATGAATCGCAGGTCGAGGATTTTGGCGTTGTGTTTCTTCGCAAATTCTAAAACACCTTTAGCGTCCATCCACTCTCCTCAAATTTTTAAGATTGTACCCGCCTGCGGCCGGAAGTCATTTGGGGGGTACGACGAAAAATACATTTGTTATGGAGAGGCGTCAAGTGGATTGAGAGTGGGCCAAGTGGGCCAATTGTGGAAATGGTGGAGGGCGGCAAACGCGATTGGCTTTTACCGCAAAGGCGCAGAGCATGGGAAACGCTTTCGACCAGACAGAACCAGACGGCACTGAGACATGGTCCCCGGCAGACGATCCGTTTTATTGGGGCGAGCTGTTGAACCGGTGGTGATTGGTTCGTTTTGACATTTTACAGAGTTCGCTTAGCGGTGATTGTGGTCCCACATATCGCCGGGACTTGCCCGTCGATATGTGGGGCACCCGGCGGCTGCGCGTCTAGTCGTAATATTCCTGGCCGAGATGGGTGATTAGTTCTTCGTTCATCATCCAGCGGAGAGTGTTTTTTAGTTTCATGGCCTGGATGAAGAGGTCGTGTTCGGGATAAAGCTGCGGCGCGCACATCGGGCTCTTGAAATAAAAGCTGAGCCATTCCTGGATGCCGTGCATTCCGGCGCGCTTGGCGAGGTCGAGAAACAAAACGAGATCGAGAACCAGCGGCGCGGCAAGAATCGAATCGCGGCAGAGGAAATCGACCTTGATCTGCATTTTGTATCCGAGCCAGCCGAAAATATCGATGTTGTCCCAGCCCTCTTTGTTGTCGCCGCGCGGCGGGTAATAGTTGATGCGGACTTTGTGATACATCTTGCCGTAGAGATCCGGATAAAGTTTCGGCTGCAAAATATATTCGAGCACACCGAGTTTGGATTCTTCTTTCGTTTTGAAGGAATCGGGATCGTCGAGAACTTCTCCATCGCGATTGCCGAGAATATTTGTGGAATACCAGCCATCGAGACCGAGCTGCCGCGCTTTGAAACCGGGCGCGAGAATCGTCTTCATTAATGTCTGGCCGGTTTTGAAATCTTTGCCGCAGACGGGAAGCTCGTGTTCGGCGGCGAGTTCGCGCATCGCGGGAATATCGACCGTGAGATTGGGCGCGCCGTTTGCAAAGGGAACTCCGCTGGTGAGCGCGGCGTAGGCATAGAGCATCGAAGGCGCGATGGCGGGATGATTTTCTTTCATCGCTTTTTCGAGGGTCTTCACATTTTCGTGGATTTCGCTGGCGACGAGATAGGTTTCCGTAGAGCCGCACCAGACCATCACGAGGCGATCGGCTTTGGATTTCTTTTTGAAATCGGCGATGTCGTCTTTCAGGGCCATCGCGAGTTCGTATTTATTTTTGGCTTTCTTTACGTTTTTGCCGTCGATGTTGCGAACGAAATTGTGATCGAACGCCGCGGACATTGGAGAGATGCCGCCGAGAAATTTATGGACCTTGGCGAGGTCGCCGGGTTCGAGGACTCCGGCGTTGCGCGCGGCTTCGTAGGCGTTGTCTGGAAAAATATCCCAGCCGCCGAAAACGAGATCATCGAGCTTCGCGAGCGGCGCGAAATCGCGAATCAGCGGAGTGCGCTTATCGGTGCGCTTGCCAAGGCGAATCGTGCCGAGCTGCGTGAGCGAGCCGATGGGCATGGCCGCTCCCTGGCGCACGAGCTCCACGCCAGCCATAAAAGTTGTGCTGACCGCGCCCATGCCGGGAGTGAGGACTCCAAGCTTTCCTTTCGGCGCAGAAATTTTATTCGGCTTCCGCATTCAGTAATTCCTCCGGTGACACACACGTTTCGATTGATGATTGTAAGAAGGCATACTATGCGCGATGCGGCGAGCAAATGCAACGCGCGGGAAATTTTCACATGCGAAATAATTCGCGGAGGCGCTTGGTTTGCGCGCGGCTTACTGGAATTTCGGATTGTTTTTTGTCGTTCATTTTGAGCATGTAGCTGGATTTGAACCAGGGGACCACTTCGCGAATCTGGTTGATGTTTACGAGATAGGAGCGATGCGCGCGCCAAAATTGGTCGGAGTCGAGCGAAGTTTGCAGCTCTTCGATGGTGCGGTAATTGGAGCTGCCTTCAAATTCGCGCGCGACTACGGTGATGAGGCCATCTTGAATCGAGGCGAAGATCATGTCATTCGCGTCGACAAGGAGCAATCGTTGCGCCGATTTCACGAGCAGCTTGGTGGGTTGCGGGCGCGAGGTGGTGAGCTGGCCGAGGAGCGCTTCGAGGCGATCGGAGGGCGAGACGTTCGACTCCACGGATTTTTTCACGCGCTGGATGGCGCGGGAGATGCGGGCTTTGTCGAATGGTTTTAGAACGTAATCGACCGCGTTTACTTCGAATGCCTGCACCGCGTATTGATCGTAGGCGGTGGCGAAAACAATTTGCGGGACGCGGATTTTGCGGTCGATTAGTTTTTTGATAACGCCGAAGCCATCGAGGCCGGGCATTTGTACGTCGAGGAAGACGAGGTCGGGTGAATGCTCTTTAATTAGATTGACGGCTTCGACGCCGTTTTTTCCTTGCGCGATGCAATTAATTTCGGGAAAGCTCTTGAGCAGAAACACCAATTCGTCGCGCGCGGGGCGTTCGTCATCCACTACGAGTGTGTTGATGGGCATTCGAGATTCATCTGCGCGCAAGTAATGCGCGCGCATCAGTGAGTATATTCGCCGGAAAAGCGGCGCAGCAAGCCGCGTGTCGCGCCGCGGCGCGATCCTAGAACTCGAATTCGCTCAACGCCGTTTGCGGAGTTTGTCCCGTGCGATTCATAGGCTTCACGCTGGCGCCCTTGTAGACAACCGCTTTCACGTTTTCGAGAACGTGAATGTCTTGCATCGGATCGCCTTGCACCGCGATGAGATCGCCTTCTTTGCCGACGGCGATGGTGCCGAGTTCGTCGAGGCCAAGTAATTCGGCGCCGTGTTTCGTGGCGGAGGTGAGTGCCTGTTCGGGAGTCATACCGAATTTCACTTCCGAGACGACTTCGTCGCGCACGGTTCCTGCGCCGGGCTCGTAACTCTGATCGGATCCGGCGGCGACGAACACGCCGTTTTGTACGGCGAGCTTGAAGCTTGCCAATTGCTTGGTGCCGATTTCGTTGGCCTTGCGCAAAACATAATCGGGCATGTGCATTTTCGCGCCGTTGGTCATGAGGTTGTCTACGATATAGACGGTGGGAACGAGAGTGACGTGATGCGATTTCATGAAATCAATCGCGCCTTGATCGAGTTCGCTGCCGTGTTCGATGGAATCCACGCCTGCGTGGAGCGCGACCATAATCGTCGGTAGATTTTCATCGTGGGCTGCAACTTTTAAGTGCGCCATGTGCGCCTGTTCGACGATGACCTGCAATTCTTCGGGTGAAAGTTGTTCGGCGGTCGGCGAATCGAGCGGAGACAACACGCCGCCGGACGCCAGGACTTTGATCACTTTCGCGCCATACTTGATTTGCAGATGGACCGCTTTCTCGGCGTCTGCAGGAGAGCTGATGAAGCCGTTGAGCGGCGTGTAGTAATCGTCGAGAGGGAATTGAACCGGCATATTGATGAAATCGCCGTGGCCGCCGATGATCGAGAGCGCGTGCCCGCAAGGAATAATGTGCGGGCCGGGGATTGTGCCTTCTTCGATGGCGTCGTGGAGCGACACGTCAATGAAATCGTTGGTGCCGAGGATGCGCATCGCGACGATGCCGGAGCTGAGCGCGTAGTTCACAGCCTTTGTGCCGCGCAGAAGCGCGAGCCCGGACGAAGGCGTGGATGTGAATGGGCCGCTCCAAACGTGCGTGTGCGCGTCGAGCAGGCCGGGCAGAACGGTATATTGCGAGAGATCGATCGTCTCGGCGCCCGCGGGAGCGGTGACATCGGTGCCGACGGCGGTGATTTTGCCGTCTGTGATTACCACGCCGGCATTTGCCATCGCCGGTTTTTCCGTATCGTAGATCAATTTGCCGCAGCGAACGAAAACCACTTTCGGCGCGGCGTGTACGGCCGCGGGAATAATCGCCGCGAGACACACAAAAAGAAAATTGCGCAGTGCTTTCACGCGTTCCTCCAAGTTTGTGAACGGTTTGCGAATGATTTCGAGTGCAAAACTAGTATCCGCGCGTGAAATTGTCAATGGAGACCCCACACATTCCGCTGCTACTATCAGACGCGAAGTTTACGGAGGGATCGTTGGGCCGCGCGCGCGCAAAAATAATTTCAAGCAAGATGGTGTATCAGGGGAAGATTTTCGGCGTGCGCCAGGATCACGTGATCGAGCCCGGCGGCGTTAACGCCACGCGCGACGTAGTGACGCATCACGGCTCGGTGGTGCTGCTTCCGGTCTTGCGCGACGGCGGAATCATCCTCGTGAATCAGTATCGTCACACCGCCAACGATTTCATGTGGGAGCTGCCCGCAGGCCGCATCGAGCGGGGAGAAAAACCGCTGGCGGCGGCGCAGCGCGAATTCTCTGAGGAAACCGGCTATCGCGCCAAACATTTGAAATTGCTGATGGACGTTTATCCCACGCCGGGGTTCGTCGCGGAGCGCATGATGATGTATGCGGCGACAGGACTGTACGCGGGCGCGTCGACTCCCGATGCTGACGAGCTGATTGAAACGCGTCCGTTCAAACTCGCCGCGCTTTTGAAGATGATTCACCACCGGAAAATTCTCGACGCTAAGACCGTCGCGGGCGTGCTGTACTACGCGCAATTTCTGCATCGCTGAAAGATTACGATCCAGTTACCGTGCCCGCCCGCGTATGGCGGCGCTCGCCTGTAACATTCTGTTTACCAAATTTTAGTTGACGTATTCACTGGCACCGGTAAAATTTCCAGCACAGTTGTGGTGGGGGTCCCTCGCACGGGGCGGGGCCGTCGGGCGTCTGCTGTTTGAAATTAGCGACGGGGAGGATCCTCCAAGTGGTTGGAAAGATCAAGTGGTTCAATAATTCCAAAGGTTACGGATTTATAGGCCGCGACGACGGGCCAGACGTGTTCGTGCATTACAGCGCGATCGTCGGCGAAGGCTATCGCAGCCTGCAAGAAGGCGATAGCGTCGAATTCGAAATCGCGACAGGGCAAAAAGGTCCGCAAGCCGCAAACGTAAGCAAGGTCGCTTAGGCGATCGCCGCCGGTGGGGGCGGCGCTTCACGTCAAAGTTGCAGGGCGCAGCGGCTGCGCAATCACAGCGTGTGCCGGACTAAGGAGAAGTGTGCGCGCGCTGCGACGAATCGCCGCTTTCGATTTATAATCTCCCGCCTATGGAAAACCGCGAAATCGCACGTATCCTGCGCGAGACGGCGCAACTTTTGGAACTCGATGGCGCGATGTTCAATCGCTATCGCGCTTACGAACGCGCCGCCGAAGTAATCGACAACCTCAGCGACCGCATCGAAGATCTTGCCCACGACGAAAAAAAACTGAAAGAAATTCCCACCATCGGCGATCGAATGGCCGAACACATTCAGGAAATTCTGAAGACGGGCGAGTACACCACGCGCACAAAGCTGCTGAAGAAATTTCCGGTGACAATGTTTGATGTGATTCAGCTGCAATCGCTGGGGCCGAAAAAAGCGGCGCTGATCTGGAGCACGTTCAAAGCGGGCACCGTTGAAGCCGTGCAGAAACTTGCGATGGAAGGAAAGCTGCGCGAATTGCCGGGCTTCGGCGAAAAGAGCGAGCAGAATATTCTGAAGGCCGCGGAAGTTTTCAAGCGCGCGGCGGGACGTTACCGAATCAACGTCGCGCAATCCGCGGCGGATAGGATTATTGAACACATACAAAAGCTCGGCGCGAAAATCGAATCCGCCACTTCAGCGGGTTCGCTGCGGCGCGGCAAAGAGACGATCGGCGATCTCGATTTCATCGTGGAGCTGCCGAAGAAACATCCCGACGATGCCATCGAAACAATATCGGAACACATTTTGAATTATGGCCCCGTGGAGCAGACGCTTGCGCGCGGCGGCAACAAAGTTAGCTTTCGACTGAGCACCGGCATGCAGGTGGACGTGCGTTTTATGGAGCACGAAAATCTCGGCGCCGCTCTTCTTTATTTCACCGGCTCGAAGGAACACAACGTTTCACTGCGGATCCGCGCGCTGAAAATGGGCTACACGCTCAATGAATATGCGCTCAGCACGGTGAAGGGCGAGAAACGCATCGCGGGAACAACCGAAGCGGAAGTCTACGCGAAGCTCGGTCTCGACTTTATTCCGCCTGAACTCCGGGAAAATACCGGCGAGATCGAAGCCGCGGAAGAACACAAGTTACCGAAGCTCATCGAACTTGCCGACATGCGCGGCGATTTGCAAATGCACACCACCGCCAGCGACGGAAAAAACTCCATCGAGCAAATGGGCGAAGCCGCGCGCGCCCTTGGCTACGAATACATCGCCATCACCGATCATTCCAAAGCCGTCACCGTGGCGAATGGCATGGACGACAAGCGCACTCTCGAACAGGCCGCGAAAATTCGCGACGCCAACTCGCGCGTCCATGGAATTCGTCTTCTCGCGGGAATCGAAGTCGACATCAAGAAAAATGGCACGCTCGATTTGGAAAACGATACGCTCGCGCAGCTCGATGTCGTCGTCGCGTCCGTGCACTCCTACATGCAAATGGAGCGCGACGAAATGACGGAGCGCATGCTCGCCGCCATCGAAAATCCCAACGTGCACATCGTCGCGCACCCTACCGGCCGCCTGCTTCTTAAGCGCGAGGCGTTCGATTACGACATGGAGAAAATCCTGGCCGCCTGCGTGAAATACAATGTCGCGATGGAATGCAACGCCGCGCCCGAACGCCTCGATCTGCGCGATGCTCACCTGAAACTCGCTCGCGATCGCGGCGTGAAAATCGTCATCTCCACCGACGCGCATCACACCGATCATTTCAAGTCCATGCGCTATGGAGTGATTCAAGCGCGCCGCGGCTGGCTCGAGAAAAAAGACGTGATCAACACGCTGCCCCTCAACGAATTCCTAGCGACCTTGCGCCAGCGGCCGGGTACAATTCCCGCGGCAAAAAACAAATCCAAGCGTAGGTCGGCGGGCAAATAGCCACGCAACATTTCATCCGATTAGGCGTGACAATAGCGGCCCTTCGAACGTCTTAATGGGGGCACATCTGTCGGCCCAATCTTGCACAAATCCTAAACGGTATCGCGCACAGCGCGGAGGTGGTTCGTCGTGAAAATCTCATCGAGACAATTTCTGGTTGCAGCGCTAGCAGTCGTCACCTTCGGCTTCGCGGCGGGCGCCCGCGCCGAGCAGTGGACAAAAACCTACGCAATCACCGGCCACGCGCAACTTCGCCTCACCACAAACGATGGCTCCATCGAAGTTAATCCCGCAGCAGGGAATCAAATCGTCGCGCGCGTCGATACCATGGGACTCAAGATCGATCCGAATGACGTAACGATTGACGAGCACCAAACTGGCGACCTGGTGCAAATTGAAGTCCACGTGAAGCAGCATTCACATTTCATCAACGTTGAGTGGCATTCACCAAAAATTTATCTCGATGTGCCCCGCGAATCCGATCTCGATCTTCACAGCGGCGACGGCGGCATCAGCGCGCACGACATCAAAGGCAGCCTGCGATTCGATTCAGGAGATGGAAATCTGCGGCTCGACAATCTCCACGGCGATTTGCGGATGCACTCTGGCGATGGGCATATCGAAGGCTCCGGGCTTGATGGCGCGCTCGAAGCCGAAACTGGCGATGGCAATATCAATGTGCGCGGGAGGTTTGACCGCGTGGAAGCGCACTCGGGTGATGGCAACGTGGAAATCAATATCGAAAATGGATCGAAAATGAATGGGCCGTGGACTGTTCACACCAGCGACGGCAAGGTTCGCATGCGCTTGCCCGATGGATTCAACGCGGAACTCGACGCGCACACGGGCGATGGACGCATCTCCACCGACTTTCCCATTACCATGTCGGGTTCGCTGAACCCAAGCTCGTTGCGCGGTAAACTTGGCACTGGCGGCGAATCGCTCAAGATCACCAGCGGCGATGGCTCGATCTATATCGAAAAAATCTAGCCACCACGTGCCGGCGCCGTCTTGGTAGATTCGGTTGGAAGGAACTTCCGCCGCTCAGATTGCGTACCTTAATGCAGGCTGAAGCGCGCAACGGCGCAAAGGGTGGTGCATGGTGAAGATCTCGCTGAAGAGTCTGATCTTAATGGCGGCCGCGATGACATCGCTAACTTTCGCGGCGTCCGCGCGCGCGGACCAGTGGACCAAAACTTACACCATCAGCGGCCATGCGCAACTGCGTCTCTCCACCAACGATGGCGCGATCGAACTGAATCCCGCAAGCGGCAATCAGATCGCCGCGCGCGTCGAGACCATGGGCTACAAGATTGATTCCAGCGATGTAAGCGTCACCGAGCATCAAACCGGCGATTCCGTGGAAATCGAAGTTCACGTTCCCGAACACAATTTCCATTTCTTCGATTTCGGTAATGACCATCGCTCCGTGCGAATTTATGTCGATGTCCCGCGCAAATCCGATCTCGATATTCACAGCGGTGATGGCAGCATCAGCGCTCGCGACATCGAAGGCAGTCTGCGCCTCGATTCCAATGATGGACACCTGCGCGTTTCCAACTTGCATGGTGATTTGCAATTTCATACCCGCGATGGACGCATCGAAGGTTCGGGACTCGATGGCGCGTTGAACGCCGAATCCGGCGACGGCAGCATCCTCCTAAGCGGAAGATTCGATCGCGTCGACACGCACACCCGCGACGGCCACATCGAACTCGGCGTCGAAAATGGTTCGAAGATGAATGGCCCCTGGACCGTCCGAACCAACGATGGCCGCATTCACGTCCGCCTGCCCGATGGATTCAGCGCGCAGCTTGACGCACACACCGGCGACGGGCGTATCTCCACAGAATTTCCGATTACCGTATCCGGCTCGCTCGATCCTCACAGCCTGCGAGCCAAGCTGGGCAATGGCGGCGAACCGCTGACGATCCACAGCGGCGACGGCTCAATCTTCATCGAAAAAATCTAGCGCCGAACCATCTGTATTTATTTGTTCATCCACGCGAGGCATGTGCGACACGCGCGCGCTGTGTTAGCATCTCCGCTACACTTACGCGATGGATTTTTCTCTCAGCGACGACCAAAAACTGATTCGCGACACCGTCCGGCAATTCATGGAAGCCGAGGTGCGCCCGAAGATTCGCGAATATGACCGCACCGAGCACTTCGCGGCCGAGGAACTTTGCGCGCTAGGAACAATGGGCTGCTGCGGAATGCTCGTGCCCGAAGAGTGGGGCGGTGCGGGGATGGATACGATCGCCTATATCGTGATGCTCGAAGAAGTGGCGCGAGTGGATGCCGCGATCGCTGTCGCGCTGAGCGTCACAAATTCTGTGGTGTGCATGCCGCTCGTGCATCACGGCACGGAAGTGCAGAAGAAAAAATATTTGCATCGGCTCGCGACCGGCGAAATTCTCGGCGCATTTTGTTTGACTGAACCGCAGGCCGGCTCCGACACAGCAAGTTTGCAAACGCGCGCAGAGCGCCGCGGCGACAAGTACGTTTTGAATGGCACGAAAAATTGGGTGAGCACCGGCGGCGATGCTGGAGTTTTGCTGGCGTTCGCGAAAACCGATCCGGCTGCAGGCGCGCGCGGAGTAAGCGCATTTCTGATCGAGCCGAACTTTCCCGGATTTCGCGTCGCGCGTTACGAAGACAAAATGGGATTGCGTTCATCGCACACCGCGGAGATCTCGCTCACCGATTGCGAAGTGCCGGTGGAGAATCGCCTCGGCGAGGAGGGCGCGGGATTGAAAATCGCGCTCGAATCGCTGGATGGCGGTCGCGTGGGAATCGCGGCGCAAGCTGTGGGAATCGCGCAGGGAGCTCTCGAAGCATCTGTGAAATATGCAAAGCAGCGCCGCGCCTTCGGAAAAAACATCGGCGAATTTCAAGCGATTCAGTGGATGCTTGCCGACATGCAAACAGAAATCGAAGCCGCGCGAGGCCTGGTGTATCAGGCCGCGTGGAATCGCGATCAAGGAGCGAAGCGCGTGGGTGCCATCGCTTCGCGCGCAAAATTGTATGCCAGCGAAATGGTGAACCGCGTCGTCTACAAGGCCGTGCAGGTTCACGGCAGCTCCGGCTATTCGCGCGAATCCGATGTAGAGCGCATGTATCGCGATGCCCGCGTGATCACCATTTACGAAGGCACCAGCGAAATCCAGCGCATGATCATCGCCCGCGACCTGCTAGCTCAATCCGCCGGCGGGGTAACAACCTCTGGAAGGAACGCGTGACGGTGGCGAACGGCGATACAAAACGTAAGCGAGTGCTGAGCGGGATGCGTCCCACCGGGCGCTTGCACATCGGCCACTATTTCGGCGCGCTTGCTAACTGGGTGAAGCTGCAAAATGATCCCGCCTACGAATGTTTTTATTTCATCGCGGATTGGCACGCGCTCACCAGCGATTACGCCGACACATCGCAGGTCGCGCAAAACACAATTGAAATCGCCATCGATTATTTTGCCGCTGGCCTCGATCCGGAGAAATCAACAATTTTCGTGCAATCGCAAGTTCCCGAGCACGCCGAGCTGTACATGCTTCTCGGCATGATCACGCCGCTTGGATGGCTTGAGCGTGTCCCAACGTACAAAGAAGCCCTCGAAAATATTCAAGGCAAAGATCTGCACCAATACGGCTTTCTTGGCTACCCAGTTTTGCAAACAGCTGACATCGTGATTTACGGCGAGCCGGATCGCGCGTTGATCGTGCCGGTGGGCGAAGATCAAGTCGCGCACATCGAGCTGAGTAGAGAAATTGTGCGGCGATTCGCAAACTTTCTTCGGAGCGGTTCTTCGCGAGCCAGATGTGATGCTCACGCACACACCGCGCATCCCTGGCACCGATGGCCGCAAAATGTCGAAGAGCTACGGCAATGCGATCATGTTCGCCGATAGCGACGAAGCCATCTGGGAGAAAATTCGGCCGATGATGACGGACCCTGCCCGCAAGCGCCGCACAGATCCAGGAGACCCCGACATCTGTCCGGTGTACGATTGGCACAAGCTGTTTTCGCCGCCTGAAACATTGAAATGGTCGGCGGACGGGTGCCGTTCGGCGGGAATCGGATGCATCGAATGCAAGCGGGCAATGGCGGATAATCTGATCAAGTGGATTGCGCCCGTGCGCGAACGCCGTCGCGAACTCGAATCGAATCCCGCGCGCGTGCTGGAGATTCTTGACGCTGGATCGAAACGCGCCCGCGCCACCGCGATCACAACAATGGAGCGCGTTCGCGAAGCAGTATTCGGCTGGAAGCAAAAGCGCGCCGAAATTTCTGCGCTGCCGTCTGGCGTAACTTCTGCGGGCGGGAAGAAATAATATGGAACAAGGTTCGCAAGCCACGGCGCCCGCGTACAAAGTTCAACTCGCGATGTATGAGGGGCCGCTCGATCTGCTGCTCGATTTAATTCGCAAGCAGGAACTCGATATTCACAACATCCCCATCGCGCAAATCACCGGGCAATATCTGGAATACCTGCACAAGCTGGAAGAACTCGATGTGGACGTCTCCGCAGATTTCATTTACATGGCGGCTACATTAATTCTCATCAAGTCGAAAATGTTGCTGCCGCCAGATCCGCTGGCTTCCGCGGAAGAGCAAGCCGATCCACGCGCCGAGCTCGTCTATCGGTTGGTCGAGCATGAGAAATTCAAAAATGCCGCTCAGTTGCTCTACGAAAAGCAGCAGATTTTTTCGCACGTCTGGTCGAAGCCCGATCTATCTCTCTACGATAGCGAAGGCACCGAAGGCGAACTGGTTGTGTCGCTCGTCGATCTCGTAAAAGTTTTCTCGCAGGTTCTCGAACGCCGTAAAGAAGTCACCAAGATCGAGCTGAATCATCAGCAATTCACGGTGGCGCAGATGATCGAAATGCTTCGCAAAGAGTTGCGGGCCAGCGAAGAGGGAATCGCGCTGCTTGGATTTTTCGAATCGTGCCCGACGCGTCATGCGATGATCGTCGCGTTTCTCGCTGTTTTGGAAATGGTGAAGCTGCAAGCGGTCGCGCTCGTGCAGTCTGAAAGCTTTGGCGAAATCCGGCTGCGTAAGCATAAAATGTTTGACACAATCTGCGCGGCGGATGGTTCCATCTCTCCGCTCGCCGAAATCGACGAGCAATACCTGTAGGTGACGATGAATCCTGTTGAAATTAAAGGCGCGTTGGAAGCCATCATTTACGCGGCGGATGAACCCGCCACTGTAGATCAGATGGCGACGGCAATCGGAATCGAAAAGAGCGAGCTGCGGCCGATCCTCGACGAACTCGTGGCGAGTTATGGCGCGGACGAACGCGGCATGGAAATTCGCGAAGTCGCCGGCGGTTTTAAGTTCTATACGAAGACGCAGTATCATGACGCGGTCCGCCGATTCATCAAGGGATTGCGTCCGCCGCTGCGACTGACAATGTCTGCGCTCGAAACACTCGCGGTGATCGCCTACAAGCAACCGGTGACGCAGCCAGAAATGCAGGAAATTCGCGGCGTGAATTCCAGTGGCGTGCTGCAAACGCTGCTCGAAAAGCGCCTCATCACTACAGCCGGACGCAAACCTGTGATCGGCCGCCCGATTTTGTATCGCACTTCAAAAGAATTTTTGATGCGCTTCGGACTTTCGGATGTGGAAGATTTGCCGAGCTTGAAGGAATTCGAAGCGCTCGCGCGTCAAGCACTCGGAGCGGATGAAGGCATCGCGCCGATTGAGCCCGAAGATCTCGCGCAATCCGCGAACTCGACCACTGACGCCGCGTCCGACGTTGTTGCGACAACAAACGAGTCAGCGGGCGAGCAATTTGAGTCCGCGTCGGTGGAAACTCATGCCGATGCGAGTACGTCGGCTGAGCACCACGAAGAACCCAGCGAGCCGCAAGCGCGCGCTGCCGAAAGCGGCTCATAACGCTCGCACAAGATTACGGAGGATCAGCTTCATTCGACTCCGCGGAATTTCCGAAAGACAACTATGCTTGAACGATTGCAAAAAATAATTTCACGCGCAGGTATCGCCTCACGCCGCCACGCGGAACAATTGATCGAGAGCGGCCAGGTTCGCGTAAACGGCCACACGATTACAGAGCTCGGCACGAAGGCTGACGCGGCGGTCGATCGAATTGAAGTCGCAGGAAAAGTCGCGGAGCTGACGCAAGGGAATCAGTATTACATTCTGCACAAACCGCCGCGCGTTGTATCCACGCTCTCTGATCCCGAGGGTCGGCCGTCGCTGCGAGAGCTGTTGCGCACAGTGCGCACCCGCGTTTTTCCGGTGGGGCGCCTCGATTATGCCGCCAGCGGTTTGCTGCTGCTAACGAACGACGGCGATCTCACCAATCGCATTCTCAAAGCCTCCGGAAAGCTTCCGCAAACTTACTGGTTCAAAATAAAAGGCCGCTTGGGCATCGAGGATATGACGAAGCTCGCCGCTCGCCTCCACGCAAAAGTGGAGCCGCTGAAAATGCCACGCGCCGCTCGCGGATCGTCCAATCCGTGGTATGAAATTCAATTGTCGGCTGCGAGCCGCGACACTCTGCGCCGCATCCTTTTCGAGTCCGATCATCCTGTGGAAAAATTGCGCCGCGTTGCCATCGGTCCAATCGAACTGGACGACTTGCCGGAGGGGGAAATTCAGGCCGTGAATGTTGCCCAACTTTCGAAATTGAAGCAAGCGCTCTCTAGGATTGAATCATTAGTTACGACTCGTACTCCAAAAGTATCCGGCGCGACACAGGTACAACGAAGAAGGTAATTAGGTCACTCTGCGGAAGGTATTCTTGAATAGCGGAAGATACATTTTCGAATTGGAATATTGGGGCGAGGACCTATTTTTGCGTGACGCCGATCCCTCTCATGAAAACTGTCTCTGACCTCATCCCGGATTACATCCGCGGAATTCGGCGCTACGTTCCTGGGCGGCCGATCGAAGAGGTTGAGCGCGAATTAAAAATTCACGCCGTAAAGCTCGCGTCCAACGAAAATCCGCTTGGGCCCTCTCCGCGCGCGATCGAGGCGGCGCGGGCGGCACTGGAGCATTCGAATCGCTATCCGGATGGCGATGCGTACTACCTGCGCGAAGCGCTCGCGGCGAAGCACGATGTCCCCACAGAAAATATAATTATCGGTTTGGGTTCCAGCGAATTGATCGATCTTTCGGCGCGGCTCACGATCCGCGCCGGTGAAGAGGGGATTACTTCCGAAGGTTCGTTCGCGCTGTATTACATTGCAATTCAGGCGACCGGCGGAAATCTCGTCACGATTCCGCTCGCCGATTACGCTTTCGATCTTGATGCAATCGCGCGAGCTATCACGTCGCGCACGCGCTACATCGCGATCGCGAATCCGAATAATCCGACGGGAACACTTTTCACCGCAGATCAATTCGAATCGTTTCTGGCGAAAGTTCCGGAACACGTTGTGGTTGTTCTCGATGAAGCGTATTGCGATTACGTCAGCCATCCCCGCTATACACGCTCAATTGAATTGGTCCGCCGCGGCGCGAATCTATTGGTGCTGAGAACTTTTTCGAAAGCGCACGGCCTCGCCGGCCTGAGAATTGGATATGGAATTGGTTCCGTGGGCTTGATCGAAGAGATGAACAAAGTTCGCACTCCGTTCAACACTTCCGGAGTGGCGCAAGCGGCTGCGCTGGCCGCGCTCGGCGATATTGAACATGTGCGCCGCTCGGTGGAATCGAATCGCGCGGGCATGCTGCAACTTTCGCAAGGACTCGAAAAACTCGGCCTGAAATTTGTGCCGTCATTCGGAAATTTTATTTATTTTGAATCCGGGCAAAAGCGGCGCCGATCTCGCGAACGCCCTCCTCACGCGCGGCGTAATTGTGCGTCCATTGGATTGGATGGGCATGCCCGCTGGAGTTCGCGTCACCGTCGGCACTTCCGAAGAAAACTCCAAATTTCTCGCTGCGTTGAAACAATCGATTGATTCGGGGCGCTAGATTCACATCAGCGGATGTCCGCGGTGGGAAATCGCAGCGAAAACGTTTTCATGACAGATGCCATCGGTGAATTACTTGCATCCGCGAAAACGATAGCCGTCGTCGGACTTTCGTCGAAGAAATTTCGCCCAAGCTACGGCGTCGCGCAATACTTGAAATCCGCCGGTTACCGCATCATTCCGGTGAATCCAAACGAATCCGAAGTGCTCGGCGAAAAAAGTTATCCCTCTCTCGAATCAATTCCCGCGGCTGAAAAAATAGACATCGTAGATATTTTTCGCCGCTCCGAAGAAGTTTCTGAAGTAGTAGAAAGCGCCATTCGCATCGGCGCCCGCGCCGTATGGATGCAGGAAGGCGTCGTCAACGATGCCGCCGCAGCGCGCGCCCGAAGCGCAGGCCTCTTTGTTGCGATGGATCTTTGTATATTGAAAGAACACCGCCGACATGCGTAGAGCGTATTTATTGAGGCGCGTCGTAGATCAGCAGATTTCGTTTGCCCGTTTCGATCACTCCCACAAGATTTTCCGTCGGGAGATATCGCCGCCTGCCGAAATAAAACGCCCGTCAAGAATGACTTGAGGCTCAGAAGGGTCTTCAGCAGTAGCGTCGCTGCTTGGCGAAAGCGCCGGCACCTGGACCCACACGAGATCTCCATCGCGCCGCTCCTGCCCACGTTTGATCAGCAGTCGCGTGCCATCCGGAGACCAATTGATTTCGCCGAAGTCGCAGCGTATTCGTGCGGTGCGATCCGGTGATTTCAGATCGCGAATTTCGAGCGTGTCTGAATTCAGAAAATAAGCAATCTTGTCGGCGGCCTCGGATATCGCGAGTCCACCCGAATAACTATCAAGAGTCGCAAGCGCGCGGCCATCTTCGTGCAAAAGATCCAACTGAGTAATCCGCGCAGGGCTGTCAAACGCATTCGTCCGTTCTACCGCGACCGCTGAATTATTCTTCGCATCCCACGCCACCGACGCAAATGTGTGCCCGATAAAAATATCGTTTCCGCGAGGCATGTGCGGCTTCAGGAGGTGCAACGTGACCAGGGGATTTCCGCGCCCGGCGCCGCTTGTGTAAGCAAGGGTCCCAGGATCGGCGAGCCAGATTCCGTCCGCCGCGCGTCCGAGTGTCGCGTCGCCGCCTTGGATCGGCAACTCTCGGCCATCCCGGTCGAGAAGCAATAACATCTGGCTATCTTGTTCGTCACCGCGCGACGTTGGAATCTGGCTCACATGCAATTCCGCCGCGATACGTGACCCGTCGGGAGACCAACGCAATCCCGTGATCGTGTAACTGAACGCACCGCCTTCGCGATTGATTTTTTCCCCGGAAAATATTTTTCGCCGGGCGCCATTTTTTTCGAGAATCCAAATGTCGTCGCGCTCGATGTCGAGTCGCTTCGTTTCCAAAACGTGTTTTGTGGAGTATGCGAGGCGTCCATCCGGAGCCCACGCAAACGCGGTGCAATCATCAGCAACGGTAATCTTCGCGCGAATCTGAAGCGGCGCCTGCGCCAGCGCGAAAATGCCCGCGAGCGTGAGTAACCCAGCGACTCCCGCGCAGCAACACAGCGCTCTCAGCCAAAGGACTTTGAGCGGCGAAAAAAGTGTCAGCCCATTCATGGCTTAGGAGTGTGCGCCTTAGCCGCTTTAGTTTTCAGCTGACGAATTTCCTCAAGCCGCTGCCGAAGACGCTGCTCGAATCCCTGATCGGTAGGGTGATAAAAGGTGCGCCCCGCGAGCGAATCGGGAAGACACGACATCGACGTAACTTTTCCTTCGTAGTCGTGCGCGTATTCGTAGCCGCGCCCATAGCCCACGTGCGCCATCAGTTCTGTCACCGCGCTGCGTAAATGCAGCGGCACCGGCTCGGCGCGTGTTTGCTGCAATTCTTTGTCGACAGCGCCATAGGCGGTGTACAGCGCGTTCGATTTTGGCGCGAGCGACAAATAAACCGCGGCTTGCGCGAGCGCGAGATGACCCTCAGGTGCGCCGAGAAAATCCATCGCATTCATGGCGGCAATCGTCATTGCAAGCGCGCCGGGCTCTGCCAGCCCGATGTCTTCACTCGCCATGCGCACCATGCGCCGAGCGAGATACATCGGGTCTTCGCCGGATTCGATCATTCGCGTGAGCCAATACAGCGCTGCGTCTGGATCCGAGTTGCGCACAGCTTTGTGCAACGCCGAAATCAGGTTGAAATGTTCTTCGCCAGATTTATCGTAGAGGAGGAATTTGCGCTGCAGGGTTTGCTCAAGCAGAGCAACGCTCAGTGCGCGCGTTCCGTCTTCGGCAGGGCTCGCGCTTCGGGTCAGCGCATCGAGAGTGTTGTATGCCGCGCGAGCATCGCCATTCGCGTACGCCGCGATTTTCGCGAGGACATCATCGGGCGCGTTGATATTTTCGTTTCCGAGTCCGCGCTCCTTATCCGCAATCGCACGCCGCAGCAGCGTGACGATTTGCAAGTCCGAAAGCGGATGCATCACATACACGCGTGTGCGCGAAAGCAGCGGTGCGATCACTTCGAACGAAGGGTTTTCCGTCGTCGCGCCAATCAGAGTGATATTTCCAGCCTCTACGTGCGGCAAAAATGCGTCTTGTTGTGCTTTGTTGAAACGATGCACTTCATCTACAAAAACAATGGTGCGACTTGAGCCGTGGCGGGTGCCGCTCCGCTTCCGCCATGATCGCCTTTATTTCCTTGATGCCAGAAAGCACAGCGCTGAAGGCCACAAATTCCGACCGCGTAATCCGCGCAATTACTCTCGCGAGAGTAGTTTTTCCGCAGCCCGGCGGTCCCCACAGAATCATCGAGCCGATGTCGTCGCGCTCGATCTGCGTTCGCAAGGGCTGACCAGGACCGAGCAGCGCTTCCTGTCCAACGAACTCGTCGAGCGTGCGTGGACGCATGCGATCGGCAAGCGGTCGCGGGCCGCGCGAATCCTCGCCGTCCGAATCGGGCATTGCAGTAGGGAAGAGGCTCACTGGTTGATTCGATGCGCCGCGCGCGCTTCGCGCTGTTCTCGTTCCGCGAGTCCAGAACCGCGCTGCCGCGAGGCTTCATACAACAAAATCGCCGCGGCTGTTGCGGCGTTCAACGATTCTACGTTTGTGCCGCGAGCCGCGGCGAGCGCGATACCCACGGTGCCGTCAGTCGATCGCGTAATCTCGACAGGCAAGCCCGCGCCCTCGTTGCCGACAAAAATCGCGACGGGTGCGCGCAAATCAATCTCCCACGGAGAGAGTGGCTTATGTGCATCGTCGCCGGGTGTCTCTGAAGCAGCCGAGAATGTTTTCACTCCCGACACCCGAAATTGCGCAAGCAGAATCGCAGCCGACACGCCTTCCACGACTGGGAAACGCAGCGCTGCACCGGCCGACGCTCTCAACACTTTCGGCGAAAAAATGTGCGCGGTATTCAGATTGCCCGCCGAGCATGCAGCTGCGCCGCTCGCTCCCAACGCTTCCGCCGTGCGCAGAATCGTTCCGACATTGCCGGGATCTTGCACGCCACACATCACCACGATCAACGGCGCGCCCGGTCTGCGTAATAGATCATCAAACGCAGAGACTCGCGGGCGGACCAAAGCCGCGATTCCTTGCGGAGTTTTCGTGTCGGCGATTCGCTCGAAAAGTTTGTCGCTGGTAGCCAGCAGCCGCGCTGAAGTTCGGTCAACAGGCCCAATTTTCGCGAGATGCGCGCGTCCGCTCTCGCTCGTGAGAATCGCTTCAATCTCAATTTCCGAACGCAGCGCTTCCGCAACGAGTCGCACACCTTCAATTCCGACACAAGTCTCGCTGGCATCGCGTTCTCCGGCGAGCGCAGCACGAAACCGTCGCAGCCATCGATTTTCGCGACTCGTGATCACTTCAGGCTGCCGCGCACCACGCGACGCGCCACTTCTTGCACGCATGCCGTGAGCGTAACAAACCGGCAGGGGCCGGTAAAGCAGCCTACTAGCCTTATCGCATCGATCCGGTGCAGTTATCTTGCGCCAGCCAAAGTTCGTATGATAGGTTGCCTCGAACGAGATGACGTCGTTACGCGGTGGCCGCGCATGGCTCAACTGCACTCCGAAAGGCGCACCCATTTGCCTGCTGAGCTTCTGAAGATTTCCGCGGAAGCGCCGGAACCCACTCTGCTGCGATACGCCTGCGATTTCGTCGAGCGCGGCGAAGTAATCGGAATTCCCACCGACACGTTCTACGGACTTGCAGCGGATCCGTTCAATCTTTCCGCAGTAGAACAAATTTATCGAATTAAGGGACGACCCGAAACTCGCGCGCTGCCGATCCTCGTGAATTCCGTAGAGCAAGCGCTGCGAATGATGCGAGATGTTCCCACTCCGTTCATTCGTCTCGCGACGAAATTCTGGCCCGGTGCGCTTACATTACTCGTCGATGCATCGCACAAACTTCCGCTGAAAGTTACGGCGAATACTGGGCGCGTTGCGCTTCGCTGGGCAAATTGCAAAGTTGCGTGCGGCGTAATCGATATGCTGCAGAGTCCAGTGACAGGCACCAGCGCAAATATCTCAGGATTCCCGGCGTCTTCAAGCTCGCAGCAGTTGATGAAACAGCTCGGCGATCGATTGCCCTTGATTTTAGATACTGGAGAAACGGGCTCATCGCTTGCGTCGACGATCGTCGATCTTCGCGATGATCACTGGCGCATTCTTCGCGAAGGTGTTCTTTCGGAAGCGGAAATTCGCGCAGCGCTCGAAGCGCCGAACTCAGAGGCCTCGTCCGCTTAGCCACGAGCGACGAGAGTTCGTCATTTATCGCAACTGGATATCCTTCAGAAAATCGTAGTCGCCCGCCGTGCTAAAAACTACGTGCGCAATTCGATCTCGATGTACGGAAATATTATCGAGGAACCAAAGCGGAAGGTACGGCTCATCTTCGGCGATCAGCTTCTGCACCTGCGAGAAAATCGCTTTGCGTTTGGCGATGTCGGATTCCACGCGGCCCTGATCCACCATCGCGTCCAATTGCGCGTTGCGGTATCTGCCGCGGTTTGCGCCCGCCGGTGGAATTTTCTTTGAACTGAATACGTAATCAAAAATATCTGGATCGTTGTTCGCACCCACCCAGCGCAGCGCATAAATTTGAAAGCTTCCGCGCGTAATATCCGAAAACAGCGTGGCGAGTTCCAGCGGCAGAATTTCCAGGTCAATTCCCACTCGCCGCCACTCGTCTTGCAACACCGCGGCGATCAATCGGGTGTTCTGATCTGTCGAGGTTTTAATGGTTAGTTTTAGCCGCGTGCCCGTCTTGAAATCGCCGCGCCGAGGATAACCCGCTTGATCGAGCAGCGCCTCGGCGTGCAACGGATCGTAAATGTAGTGCCGCATATCAGGTTCATACGCCCAGTTGCCCGGCGGCAAAAGTCCATCGGCGACGCGGGCCTCTCCGCGCAATAGGGTGCGCACCATTGTTTCGCGATCGGTTGCGTAGGCAAGCGCTTGCCTCACTTCGACGCGAGAAAGGATGGAGTCCTGACAGTTGAAAGCCAGATACGTAAGAATCGTCCCGGGCTGCTCAGCTACTTCCAGATCTTTCGTACGCGCAAGTACAGAAACCATATCCGGCGTTAACGAATTGAATTCCAGATCCGCCGAGCCTTTCCGCAATTCAAGCGCGCGCACCACCGCGTCCGGGACAATTCGGAACCGCGCCCGTTCCACCGCCGGAGCGCCGCGAAAATAGCTGGCGTTTCGCTCAAGCACGATTTCGTTATCCTGCTCCGCGCTTACGAATCGGAATGGCCCGCTTCCAATAGGATGCTGCGCGAAATCCGCGCCCGATCCTGCGGGGACGATACCGACCGCGGGTCGCACAACGCTCCACGGAAACGATGCATACGGTTCGCTCAGATGAAAAATCACCGTAAGCGCGTCCGGAGTTTCCACTGACTTCACCATTCGGAATGCGCCGCGCTTTGGAGTTTGAATCGCTCCCGAAAGAATCGAATCGAACGTGAACTTCACGTCGGCGGAAGTGAGCGCGCGACCATCTTGGAATTGAACGCCCGAACGCAAATGAAATACATACGTCAGCGGATCAGGAGTTTCCCAGCGTTCCGCAAGGTCGCCCGTGATGTTCATATTCGCGTCGCGCTCAACGAGGCTGCTGAAGATCAGTCCGTCGAGCCGCTGCGATTGGGCGTCAGTCCCCACGCGCGGATCCAAATTTGTGGGCATCGTCTCGATCAGGAATGTCACAGTGCCGGTTGGGGAAGGCGCAGTTTGTCCGCACGAAACGGTGAGCGCACCGAGAACAATTGCAGCAGCAAGCCAAGGGTGAAGGCGAATTGTTGCGCCGCCCTTATCGCGGAAGTGCATAGCAAATTTTGCCGAGGATCACTGCACGCCGGGCGCCAGTCGCAGCGGGCAGATTCGATGGCCGGCGATGAAAAGTCTCGTATGCGAGAATCGCGAATGCGAACGCTTCCTTAGCATCGCTCGAAACGCCTAATTCGTCGGAGGTCCGCACATTCACACCCCCAATCATTCCCGCAATCAGCGCCATCAGCAAGGGATTCCGCGCGCCGCCGCCCGAAATAATTAACTGGCGGATATCCGCTCGCGGACGCACAAAACGATTCCATGCGTCCGCGACGGATAATGCAGTTAGTAAGGTTGCTGTGCGAACCAGGTCCTCAGGGCGCGAACGCCGTTTTCGACCCCACTTCAAAATTCGTTCCACGTATGCTGCGCCATATTGCTCGCGCCCCGCGGATTTTGGCGGAGCCTTTTTGAAATAATCGTCATTCAAAAGTACGTCCAATAATTCCGGTAGCGCTTCGCCCCGGCGTGCGATCTTCGCGTCGCGATCAAAATGTTTGCGACCTTTGGATATGCGGGTCACTAGCGCGTCAATCACCATGTTTCCCGGCCCTGTATCAAACGCGAAGACATTTTCCGGCTGCGCGCCTCCAGGAATCACAGTCACATTAGCAATGCCGCCGATGTTCAGCGGACACTCGCCCGACTTTCGGATCGCGATACAGCAAGTAATCGACAAATGGCACAAGCGGAGCGCCTTGCCCGCCAACAGCGATATCCGCCGGACGAAAATCTCCAACGGTAGTAACTCCCGTCAATCCGGCGATCACACTCGGATCGCCGATTTGCAATGTCGACGCGACATTTCGAACTCCGAAGGCCGCCGCAGGCTTTCCCTGATGATAGATCGTTTGCCCGTGTGAGCCGATCAGGTCCACGCTCTCAGTCGGTACGCGAAATTTCCTGCACGCAGAATGCACAGCTTCTGCGAATAGTTTCGCCGAGCGCAAAATTAAGCTGGCTGATCTCGCCGGTGGTGGTGGCGCGTGCTTCGCCCAGCCCAAGAATCGCCTGCCGCACCGCATGCGGAAAGGGAATTGCTGTGAAATCTACAAGCCGCGCATCCCAACGTGGCGGCCGCCCTGAAATTTCCGCAAGCGCGACATCAATACCGTCGGCCGATGTGCCGGACATCAGCCCGATCACGCGCAGCGGTTTATTTGGCTTTGTCTGTTTCATGTCATATGCTTTTTCAGCTGCGCGAGTAAATTCAGCGCGTCGAGCGGCTTCAGATTATCAAGATCCGCCGCGCGAATGGCTTCAAGTACTTCGCGATCTATCGGAGTAAACATGGGCTGCTGCGCCGGAGGGTGCGCGCCATTGCCCGATCCCGGCGAAAGTTTTTCGCTCAGCTCGTGCTCGCTGCGCTCATGACGCAACAACATTTCGCGCGCGCGTTCAACCACGCTGCGCGGCAATCCCGCCAGCCGCGCTACTTCGATTCCATAACTCTTATCTGCGCTGCCCGCTTCCACACGTTTCAGAAAAACAATTCCGGATCCAGATTCCGCCACGGCAACATGAACATTTTTTACGCCCGTCAGCAGTTCCGCCAACTCCGTTAGCTCATGGTAATGCGTCGCGAAAAAGCGTGCGCGCTTTCGTCTGCGCTTGCAAAAATTCCACGACAGCCCACGCGATCGATCAAGCCGTCAAAAGTTGACGTGCCGCGTCCGACTTCATCGAGCAAAATCAGACTAGCATGGCGTCGCTGTATTCAGAATCGCCGCGACTTCGCTCATCTCCACCAAAAATGTCGAACGCCCCCGCGCCAAATTATCCGAAGCGCCAATGCGCGTGAAAATGCGATCGGTAATCGGAAGCGACGCCCGCACCGCCGGCACGAAGCATCCCATTTGCGCCATGATCACAATCAGCGCGGCTTGCCGCAGGTAGGTGGACTTTCCGCCCATATTCGGGCCGGTGATGAGCAAAATTTGCTGGCTGGAATCATTCAAATACAAATCATTCGGCACAAAACGTTCGCCGCGATGCTTCGAGCAATTGCTCGATCACCGGATGCCGTCCGGCAACAATCATCATGTCGCCATCTTCGCTGAATTCCGGCCGCGCATAATTCCGTTCTGCCGCCACGCGCGCAAAATTCACAAGCACATCGAGCTGGCCGATGGCCACGGCCGTCACGTCGCAATGCGCGGCGCTTGCTCCGCAATCCAGGCGCGCAGTTCCGCAAACAATCTCCTTTCGATTTCGCTGATGCGCTCGTCGGCTTCCAACACTTTGCGCTCGTAGTCGCGCAATTCCGCATGGTATAGCTCTCGGCGTTCGCCAGAGTTTGTTTTCGTTCATAATCGGCGGGAGCGAGATGCGCATTCGCCTGCGAAATTTCCACGTAATATCCGAAAATTTGGTTGTATCGAATTTTCAGCGAGCCGATTCCCGTGCGTTTTCTTTCGCGCTCTTCCATCGCCGCAATGAATTGCCGCCCTTTGTGTCCCAGATCGCGCAATTCATCCAGCTCCGCCGCTAAATCCGCGGCGGATAATTCCAGGCTCCGTCGCCTGCGCAGGAGGATCATCCGCGATGGTTTGCTCGATGCGCTTAAAGCGACGTCCGTTAGCTCGTCCATCTGCTCGCGCAATTCCGCCAGTCTCGCGCTGCGGCAATTCGATAGAAAATCTCGGGCCAGTGGCACGCGTGCAGCGAACTCGCAGCGCCAGCAAGTCCCGCGGAGTCGCCTGCCCCAGCGTGATGCGGCTGGTGATTCGCTCCAGATCCATCACGCCCTCAAGAGTTTCGCGAATTTCTTCGCGCAGAACGGTGTGGGATTTCAGCTCGCCAACCGCGTCCAATCGCTTCTCAATTTCCTCGACGGCGATTAACGGTCGCAGAATCCACGAGCGCAGCAGCCGCGCGCCCATCCCCGTGACCGTTTCGTCCAAGCGCGGCAAGCAGAGTCACCGCGTGACCCGCCCCGCGTCATCCGGAAACAGCGGTGTCACAAGCTCCAAATTTCGCACGGATACGCTATCGAGCGCCAGCGCATCCTGCTGCTCGTAAAAACGCATTCGATCCAGATGCTTCAGCGCTGCCGACGCAAGCCCATCCGCCGTTTTCGCCGAAGTTTCGCGCAAGATAATGAATGATCGCGCCCGCCGCAGTTGCGGCTCCGCGATGATCGGCGAGCCCAAATCCTTCCAGTCCGGCCACCTGAAATTGTTCCTGTCAGCATCCGTTCGCCGTAGTCCGCGCGAAAAATCCATTCTTCGATTCGAGTGATCGCGCCCTCGCGCAATTCCATCCGCGCCGCGAAATGATTCCCGGGACCGTCGTCTTCCGCATCCGCGAAAAGCCCTTCCACCCGCGGCAGCAGCATTTCGCGCGGTCGCAGGAGTTGCATTTCGTCGCGCAATTTCGCCTCGGCATCCGCGCCCGAAAATTCCGTCGCGTTGAATTCGCCCGTCGAAATATCCACCCAGGCCATTCCGATATTTCCTCCGTGCGGCGCATAGGAAACCGCCGCCAGAAAATTATTTTCGCCCGGCTCCAGCAGTTGCGCATCCGTCGCAGTGCCCGGAGTGATCACCCGCGTCACTTCGCGCCGCACCAACTTTTTCCCCGGCCCGGGCAATTCCATTTGCTCGACAGATGGCGACCTTGAATCCGCCGCGAATCAGCTTGCGCGATATAATTTTCCGCCGCGTGATACGGCACGCCGCACATCGGAATCGGTTTGCCTTTTTCGCGATTGCGCGAAGTCAGCGTGATTTGCAATTCGCGCGACGCCACGATCGCGTCTTCGTAGAAAAGTTCGTAGAAGTCGCCCAGCCGGAACAGCACCAGCGCATGCGGGATAGCGCGTCTTAATCGCGTGATACTGACGCATCAGCGGTGTTGTGGGTTCGACATGGTTTGGCGTGACGGCGCAGCGCATTATACTAGTGCCGCAGGAGGTTTGCGCCAACCGCACTATGACGAAAGCAATCCCAGCACGCGAGGAATCCAGCAACGCCGCGCCGCACAAAGAAGTCGAAATTAAATTGCGCGTGACAGACGTCGCCTCGTTCCGTCGCAAACTCAAAAAATTGAACGCGCGCATCATGCCGCGAGAAGTCGCCGCCAAAGATGGCCGCGTCCACGAACTCAACACTCTGTACGACACGCCGCAAGGCGGCTTCGCCCGCCACGGCCAGTTGCTGCGCATCCGCGTAGAATCCGCCGGAACCGTGGCGCGGACCGCATCCTCAACCAAGCTCGCAGCAGGGAAGCGCCCCGCCGCCCGCATGCGCGCAATCCTCACCTACAAAGGTCCCGCCGAATCGGCGATCGCAAGTCCACCCGCCGCTGCGACCGGCCACAATCGTCCCAGCCCCCATCACAAAACCCGCGAAGAAATCGAAGCCGAAATATTGGATCCCGCCGCCATGGCCAAAGTCCTCCACGCGCTTGGCCTCCGCGGCTGGTTCCATTACGAGAAATTCCGCACCACCTATCAGCTGCCAGCCAAAAAATCCTGGGCCAAAGATCTCCTAATCGAACTGGACGAAACTCCTATCGGCGCCTTCATCGAGCTCGAAGGCCCGTCTGAAGCCATCGACCGCGCCGCTCGCGAACTCGGCTACTCGCGCCACGACTACGTCACCAAGAGCTATCTCGCTCTCCACATCGAATCCTGCCAGCGCCAGGGCAAGACAATCTCGCAACTCGCGCCGGGAATCGTCTCCGGAATCCCCGACATGGTTTTCTCTCACGAAAAAAAGTCACGCTAACCTCAACTCTTTGCTTGACATATATTCCGGATGCATTTACTAAGTTTATGAGGACCGCTGTTTCATGAATCTGGACCAGGAACAGGAGCCCTTCCCTAGGAGCGCCGCTCGCGGCGGGCGCGCCGATTTCTGCGCGCTGGCCGCCACTTTTGCGCCTCTGGGTTCCCGGAATGCTTTTCCGCAGCCGCAAGTGAGGGGCACATAGAATAGGCCCCACTGGATGATTTCCTCCCGCGGCCGGCATCGCATCTGGGTCGCGGGTTTTTTGTGTGCGGGCGATTCGCAGCCATGCCTGCCCGCATCCCGGTGAAATCACAGAAGTTATGACAAGGGGACTCCGCCGCGAGGCGCCGTTTCCGGAAGGTGCCCATGCTTCACGCTACCGAACTTCTCGGCGCTGAAACTTACGACGTTCACGGCAATTTCGTCGGCCGCGTCCGCGAACTTTTTATCGAGCCCGCCGACCAGCCAAACCGCATCGCTCGTTACTTGCTCAGCCGCGGCAAGTTTCAGCCCCTCGTCGCTCGCTACGATCAAATCGGCTTCGTCGCGCCCGGTTCGGTACGCCTTACCGTCGGCGAAAAATCGCTCGAGGAATACAATCCCAACGAAGCTTGGCTCGCCGTCCAGAAAGATCTTCTCGATCAGCAGATTATCGATACCAGCGGCCGCAAAGTCGTCCGCGTAAACGATATCGACATGACCGAGCACCGCACCAATGGCAACGTCGAACTCCGTGTCAGCTCAGTTGACGTGGGACTTCCCGGCGCCGTTGGCCGCCTCCTGCAAGGCCTTGCGTCGTCTTCGTTGATTCGCCGCATCCAGCAAAAGCTTCCGGTGCGTTCAATCCGCTGGGAATTCGTCAATCTCGTTGAAGCCGATCCCATGCGCCGCGTGAAACTCCGCGTCACACATCAGCGTCTCGCGCACCTGCACCCTGCCGATCTCGCTGACATTCTCGAAGACCTTTCCACTGAGGAGCGGCAATCCATCGTCGCCTCGCTCGACGAAGAAACTGCCGCCGAAGCTCTCGGCGAACTTGACGCGCGCTTGCGTCTCCAGATCGTCGAGAAGCTCGCTCCGGATAAAGCCGCCGACATCATCGAGGAAATGCAGCCCGACCAGGCCGCCGACCTTCTCAACGAACTCACTCCTGAGAATTCGCAGAAAGTTCTCGATGAAATGGTTCACGAAGGCGCGCGCGATGTTCGTGAACTCCTCAAATTCGACGAAGCTTCCGCCGGCGGAATGATGACTTCCAAGTTTGTATTCGTCGGCGAATCCGCTGTCCGCGAAGAAGTTCTCGATTGGATTCGCTCCAACGATGTCGACGTCGAACAACTCGACGCAATTTTCTTGGTGAACAAAGAAGCCAAGCTCGCCGGAGTCGTTTCTGTTGGCAGGTTGCTACTCGCTTCGAATGACGAGCCGATGTCCCTGCTCCGCAGCGAACCGCTGCTTTCCATTCATCCCGATGCGAGCGAAAAAGAAGTTTTTCGCACGTTCGATAAATACAACCTTCGCGTGCTCAGCGTCGTGGATGACGCCGGCTCGCCGATCGGAATGATCACCGTAGACGACGTTGTCACGCGTCTGGATGCGGGGAAGTAGAAGCCGTACGTTCGACCGTAGCCAGCCTACGTGTTCGTACACCTTAGAAAATGACCCTCAGCTCTGCCAAATCGGCCTTCGACGCGTGGCGCGATCGTTCGCGCAACTGGCGCCGGCGCACGCGCACGCTCCGTCGCCGGCTCACGCTTTTTCTCGCCGTGCTCGGCCCGGGCTTAATCACTTCCAACGTCGATAACGACGCCGGCGGCATCTCCACCTATTCCGTTGCGGGCGCGAAATATGGCTATGCGCTTCTCTGGGCGCTGATTCCCATGACCATCGCGCTCTATGTCACCGAAGAAATGTGCGCACGCCTGGGAGTCGTCACTGGCAAAGGACTGTCCGATCTCATCCGCGAAGAATTCGGCTTCCGCTCCACGTTTTTCGTCATGCTGTTCGGGTTTCTCGTCGATCTCGCCAACGTAGTCGCCGAATTTGCCGGTATCGCCGCAGCCATGGAAATTTTCCACGTCACCCGATACATCTCTGTGCCAATCGCGGGCTTGCTCGTCTGGCTTCTCGTGCTGCGCGGCTCGTATCGCCAGGTCGAGAAAATATTTCTGGTGCTATGCACCTTTTATTTGACCTATATAGCGGCCGCGATTCTTGCGAAACCCGATTGGATCGTCGCCACTAAGAGTCTCGTCATCCCCGCGTTTCAGTTCAACGCGCCATATCTCTTAATGCTCACCGCATTGATCGGTACCACGATTGCTCCCTGGCAATTCTTTTACATGCAGGCCAGCTTCGTCGAAAAGCGCGTCGGCGCACGCCAGTACAAAGAAGCTCGAGCGGACGTCCTCGTCGGCAGCATCAGTTGCATGGTCATCGTGTTTTTCGTAATCGTTGCCTGCGCCGCCACGCTCTACGTCACAGGCCATCGCGATATCGGCGCCGCGTCTGAAGCAGCTCAGGCGTTGAAGCCACTCGCAGGAGCCTACGCCGCATCTCTTTTTGCGTTCGGCCTGCTCAACGCATCGCTTTTCGCCGCCTGCATTCTTCCGCTTTCCACTTCGCACGTTATCTGCGAAGGCCTCGGCTTCGAAGCGGGCATCGACCACAAATTCAAAAACGCTCCAATGTTTTATGGCCTCTACACAGTCTTGATCGTCATCGGCGGAGGACTAATCCTCATTCCGGGCGCACCGCTCTTGAAAATTCTAGTTTTCTCTCAAGTCGCCAACGGAGTCTGGCTTCCCATCGTCCTGATCTTCATGGTGCTGTTAGCAAATCGCCGCGACCTGTTGGGCGATCACGTAAACTCCACCACTTTCAACGTAGTCGCCTGGGTCACCAGCATCGCCATGATCATCCTCACCATCGTTCTCGTAGTCGCCGCCCTTTTCCCAAGCCGCTTCGGCGGCATCCCCGGCGTCTGAGGTATCTCTGCGCCCTCTGCATCTCTGCGGTAAACGATCTTGCCTTTCCGTATCCAAACTCGATGCACCGCATTGCACACGTCCATTCGCTATGCTAACTTTGCGGTGTAAAGAACGTTCCGGTCTTTGCCCGCCGGAACCAATTTCGGCTCACTCAAGTGAAAACCGCGGAACTCGCCAAACCTGCGCCCCGCGACGAGGAACTTCTTCTCGCCCAGCTTGATCCCCGGCGTCTCCCGCGCCACATAGCCGTCATCATGGATGGTAATGGCCGTTGGGCTCAGCGCCGCCATCTGCCTCGCATCGCCGGACATCGCGCCGGCACCACATCCGCGCGCCGCATCATCGAAACTTGCGCGAAGATTCACATTCCTGCGCTGACTCTCTACGCTTTTTCTGTCGAGAACTGGCGGCGTCCCAAAGCCGAAATCGATTTTCTGATGCGCTTGCTGCGTGAATATCTCCGCAAAGAACTTCCCGAAATTCATCGCAACAACATTCGCATGATTGTGATTGGCCGCCCGGATGGTTTGCCCGTAGCTGTGCGCGATGACATCCGCGCCGCCATGGAAAAAACCGCGAACAACACCGGCATGACTCTAATCGTCGCGTTGAATTATGGCGGTCGCGCGGAAATCGTGGACGCGGTGAATTCCGCCATCACACAATCGCAGAAGAATGCTGTCTCTGGTCAGCCGTCGCAACCAATCGACGAAGAGATGATTTCGCGCAATCTTTACACCGCAGGACTTCCCGATCCCGACCTGCTCATTCGCACTAGCGGCGAAATGCGCGTCAGCAATTTTCTCCTCTGGCAAATCGCCTACGCCGAAATCTACGTAACCGAAACCCTCTGGCCCGATTTCGACGACGCCGAGCTCCATCGCGCCCTTTTAGAATTCCAATCCCGCGAACGCCGCTACGGCGGCCTCTCGTCCGAAGATTCATCTCCCGACCCTGAGTAATCTGTATTTCGAAGCGCGACACGACGATTCCATCCGTGCCGTCATCTGCGCTTTTTGCATCGCGACGTCTTGAGTCGGGGCTGAGAGCTACGCGATCGGGGTAGCCGAAGCGCGTTTTGTGCGTCCCGATGCTTTTTATCGGGAGATCGGCCTCTGCCGTTCATATTCTCTCGCAGACCGTGGCGTCCGTTTCCATTTGATTTTCACCCCCTCACCCTCTAGCCTCCACTCCTGTAAAACATGACCGCCACTCGCATCCTCACAGCCGCAATCCTTATCCCCGCCGTAATTGCGATAGTCTGGTGGGCGCCAACATTCATAGTCGCGGTAGTAGCCGCGCTGGTCATGCTCCTCGCGTTGTTGGAATTTTTCGTAATCGGCGAGCAAGCTGGCCTCCACGGTTTTCGAATTTGGACGGGCCTCTGCGCAATCGCGATGTTTTACTCGCAAGTCCTCGCTGTTTCAGAAAAAGCCGTCACGCTCGGTCAGCGCGAAGAAATCATCCGCATTCCCGCGCTCGAACAGTTTTTATCCATTGAGCACATCTTGATGATCTTCATCCTCGGCGCCGCGGCGATCGTTCTCACCAGCAAGCACCCAGTCGCGGAATCGATGGGCGCGATTTCTTCCAGCTCCGCCGCGCTGCTTTTTATCGTTTTCCCGCTCTCCACTGTAATCAGAATTCACGGAGCCACCCCAATTGGCCGCCAGCTACTTCTGTTCACGCTTGTTCTCGTCTGGGCGGGCGACACGCTCGCATACTTCGTCGGGAGAAGCATCGGCCGCTTGCCTATGTCTCCGCGCCTCAGTCCGAAAAAAACTTGGGAAGGCGCGATCGCAAATCTCGCAGGATCGCTGCTCGTTGCGCTGGTTTTCACTCGCTGGCTAGACATTCCCACGCGCGACGTCCTCGTAATGGCCGCACTAGCCAACATCGCAGGGCAGGGAGGCGACCTTCTCGAATCCGCCTACAAGCGCAGCGCCGGTGTAAAAGATTCCGGCACGATTCTCCCGGGACATGGCGGAATGCTAGATCGCATCGACGCGCTTATTCTTGCCGCACCCGTCGTCTGGTACTATTTCGCGTGGCTTTCAACACGCCAATTGTAAAGTTTAGTGGCACAGGCTCTCCAGCCTGTGCGTCTTTGTCGCTTAACAAACACTAAGAATGAATCGCCAAACATGAAACGCATCGCCCTACTAGGTTCCACAGGCTCAATCGGCCGCCAGTGCATCGACGTGGTCCAGTCGCTACCCGACCGTCTCCAAATCGTTTCGCTTTCCGCCGGTGGAAATCTAGAAGAACTCATCAAACAAATCCAAGGCCACTCGCCTCAACTTGTCTCGGTCGCAGACGCCGACCGCGCCTCACAGCTCTCCGCGAGATTGCGCGCCGCTGGACTGGCCAAACTCCCGGAGATTCAGCACGGCGCAGCAGGAATCCTCGCCGTAGCCACACATCCGCAAGCGGACGTAGTAGTTTCCGCAGCGGTCGGTGTCGTAGGACTCGAAGCCACTTACGCCGCGATCCGCACCGGGAAACAAATCGCCCTCTCAAATAAAGAAGTCCTCGTCGCAGCAGGTGAAATCGTGATGGCCGCGGTCCACGCGGCAGGCATCGAATTGCTTCCCGTGGATAGCGAGCACAACGCAATTCACCAATGCCTCCGCGCGGGTCACCCGGAAGATCGCAGCAAGAAGTTCGCCGTTTAGTTTTGACCGCGAGCGGCGGACCATTTCGCCGCACTCCTCTAGCAGCAGTCGCCAACGCTACTCCCGAGCAGGCGCTCAATCACCCAAATGGAAAATGGGTCAGCGCATCACCATCGATTCCGCCACGCTGATGAACAAAGGCTTCGAAGTGATCGAAGCTCGCTGGCTCTTCGATATTCCTCTCGCCAAAATCGATGTCGTCATCCATCCGCAATCTACAATTCATTCCATGGTTGAGTTTGTGGATAGTTCGATTTTGGCGCAGCTTGGCCCAACCGATATGCGCATGCCCTTGCAATACGCGCTAACATATCCGGAGCGGGTTCCCGCTCCAGGTCTGCAATTGGATTGGACGGCGTTGAAGCGTTTGGATTTTGAAAAAGTTTCCACGCGCCGTTTTCCGTGCTTGAAGCTGGCTCGCGAAGCGCTTCGCCGCGGAGGAGCAATGCCCGCCGCGTTAAATGCCGCCGACGAAGTTGCCGTTGCTGCGTTTCTCGACCGCCGCATGAACTTCGGCGGTATCTCGCGCGTAATAGAAACAGTGCTTTCGCGGATGACTCGCAGCAAGCCGGCCAGCATCGAAGACATTCTCGCCGCCGATTTGGAAGCGCGTAGATTGGCGACGGAGGAAATTGGAAAGCTCGAACGTGCCGCTTAGTCCCACGTCGCATCTAAAACTTGGAATACAACTCTTGGAGTGTTAGTGGCGTCTGAGCAGAGAAACCGTCGATGGTAGATAAAATAATTTCCGGGCTGGAAGCAGTTTTCGCTCTTGGATTGATGGTCACCATCCACGAGTTCGGCCATTTCATTGCCGCGCGTTTTTTCAAAGTACGCGTAGACGTTTTTTCTTTCGGTTTCGGTCCCAGAATTTTTGGATTCAAACGCGGCGACACGGATTACCGCGTCAGCATTCTTCCCCTCGGCGGCTACGTCCGCATGGCTGGCGATAATCCCAGCGAAGAGCGCACCGGCGCCCCCGACGAATTTCTCTCCAAGCCCCGCTGGCAGCGCACCATTATCGCCCTCGCTGGCCCGATCATGAACTTGGCGACAACCGTCGTTGTTTTCGCCGTGATATTTTCTGCCTCCGCTCAGCAACCAAATTATTCTGAGCAGCCGATGCAGGTCACTGCAGTTTTCCCTGATACACCCGCGGAAAAGGCTGGCATCCAGATCGGCGATCGTATCGTCTCGATTGGTAACACCAAGAATCCTGACTGGCAGCGCGCCCGCTGGGAAGCAATTGTCTCTGTGCCTAGCACGACTGTTCCCATCAAGATTGAGCGCGACGGCAGCACCATCAGCACATACGTCGACGCAAATCTCGATGACGGTAAAATGTTCGGCTATCCACCCGAGCCCGCGACCATCGGAACTCTTACCCCGAACATGCCTGCTACGCGCGTCGGTCTGAAACCAGGAGATCTGATTGTCGCGGTCGATGGCCAGCCTGTTCGGAGCTGGTTTCACTTAATCGAACTGGTACAGCAACACGGCGAGCGCCCCATCGATCTAAAAGTTCAGCGCGCAGATCACACTTTCTCCGTCGTGATTCGCCCGCAGCATGGTGATGGCGCACCCGCGAATCCAGTCTGGCAAATTGGAATCGGCCACGACTTCGAACACTACACATTCACCCAGAAATTCAATCCCATCCAAGCCACTGGTTTTTCTGTGTGGCTTGGTTACCGCATGGGCGGCCAAATCCTCGGCGTGCTCCACGAACTTTTCACCAGTCAGTGGTCGCAAGTTCTGAAGCAAGTGCAAGGGCCGATCGGTATCGTCGCTGAATCAGGACGCGCCGCACGGCGTGGCTTGCGCGACCTCTTTGTCTTGATGGCAATCATCAGCCTAAACCTCGGCATCCTCAACCTGCTCCCGATTCCGATTCTCGATGGCGGGCACATCTTGATGCTCGGTGTCGAAGCCGTGATGCGCCGCGACCTCAGCGTCCGCGCCAAGGAAGTTTTCCTCCAGGTTGGCATGGTTTTTCTACTGATACTCTTCGCAATTGTGATGTATCACGACATCGTTCGTCTCTTCCCACATTCTTAATCCGTCGCACTTCGCGACAGCGCAGGGAACACCCGCATTACCTCTTGCTTTTTCCCTCACCTAACCTCTAACCTTTACTCTCGAACATGGCTTCGCGAAATCATCGCGTATCAAGTGGAGAGCGGATCAACGCTCACTCCGGACCGGGCCGTCTGCAAGCTGCTCTCGCCCAAAAAGGTGTGCGCCTCACCCGCCAGCGCCGCGTGCTGTTGCAGGTGATGGACGACGCGGAAAGCCATCTCGACGCCGGCGCCATCCTTGAGCGGGCGCAGAAGATCGATCCGCGTGTGCATCGCGTCACCGTCTATCGCACCCTCGACATGCTCAAGAAATATGGGCTGATCGATGAGCTGGATCTGCTTCACATCCGCGGCGATCAGCACTACTACGAGAGCCACGGCCCGCGCGATCACATTCATGTTGCATGTCTCGGCTGCGGAATCGTCCGTGAAGTAGAGAGCGGTCTCTTCGAGCAACTCAAGCGGCAGATCGAGCACGACTGCGAGATGAAGATCACCGTCACTCGCACCGAAATCGGCGGCTACTGCGCCGATTGCCAGCGCTCGCGCGCGTAATTCGTAATTCGCTTCCGTCTCTTTCCGTTTCCCCTCGAATCCGCTCCCATTTCGCCGAAAAATTAGCTCCGTAATTCCGCCTAGAACTGCTGTCCAGTGAAATGAGTTTCAGGGCAGGGAATTGACTGGATTCAGGCGATCGACTGGTTTGCGCTACCGTGAGCTGAACATAATGCGGCCCACAGCGAATTATCAGACGTACTGCGCGCGGTCGAGTTTCTGCTTCGAATTCCAGAAAAGGCTCCAAAATCGATGGAAAAACACGAATTTTGCTACTTGTTATGGGCGAAAAAACTGCGGGCGGCCTCTATGTCGCGCTGGATTTGAGCGCGCAGTTGTGCGGCGCCGGCGAATTTGGTTTCCGAGCGGAGCCGCGCTAGAAACGCAACTTCCATGCGCCCCTTGCGGATGTACTCGTCGAAATCGAGCAGGTGGCTCTCTACCGTGATGCTGGTTCCGTTAAAGGTTGGTCGCGTGCCAATATTTGTCACCGACTGATAATTCTTTCCGGCGATCAAGGTTTCTGTGGCGTACACGCCCTGGGCGGGAAGTAATCCTTGGTCCGGCGCGAGATTCAGGGTGGGGAACACGATCTTGCCGCCGCGGCCCGCGCCGGGGACAATTTCACCTGTGAGTGCGAATGACCGTCCGAGTAACTTCTCGGTTTCTTCCACGTGACCCTGCTTCACCGATTCGCGAACTCGTGTGCTGGAAACTGGCGCGCCTTGTAGTTCGACTGGGGGAACGATCTCGACGGTGAATCCATGTTGCGGGCCGAGTTTTTCCAGCATCGCTACATCGCCAGCGTGGCGATGTCCGAACCGGAAGTTCGCGCCGACTAGAACGAATCGCGCATGGACTGTCTGCTGGATTATCTGCGTGACGAATTCTTCGGGTGTGAGTTGCGAGAGCGCGGCGTCAAACTTCAGCACCAGAGCGGCATCGAGTCCGAACTGCTCAAACGATTTCAGGCGTTGAGCGATCGTCGTGATTAGCAGCGGCGCAGATTCCGGACGCAATACTTGAAGCGGATGGGGATCGAACGTAATCGCAGCGGCGAGCAGTCCATCGCGCCGCGCGCGTTCAACCACTGCGCGGAGAATTCGCTGGTGGCCGACGTGTAATCCATCGAAATTGCCGACGGTGATTACGCTCGGACGCGCATCGAGTTGAGCGTTCCATTCCGCGGCCGACCGCGCGACGGCAAAACTCATCGCGCCGCTCCCAGATTCACATTCATTCGCAAGCCATCATAAGCGAGCTGCACATTCTCGTGGCCGAGATTACGCAATCGCGCATTAGTTTCCGCATGCGGCAGATCATGCGCGATGTGGGTGAACCATGCTCGCTTGGGTTTCAGCTCGGCAATTACGGCGAGCGCTTGGTTGACGGTGAGATGCATCGGATGAGGAATATCTCGCAGCGCGTCAATGATCAGGTCATCGAGTCCCGTGAGCAACCGCGCAGATGTTTCAGGAAGGCGCGAGAAGTCCGTGAGATATGCTGCGCCGCCGAAGCGATAACCGAACACAGGAATTCCACCGTGATCCAAAGGAATTGGAATCACGGTGAGACCGATCGCTGTGAACGGTCCGCTGATTTCATGCAGCGTGACTTCAGGAATCGTGCTGAGAGTTGGCGCTCCATCGAAAACATAAGCGAATGTGCGGCGCAGAGTTACGAATGTTTCCGCAGATGCGTAGACGGGAAGCGGCGCTTTCTGCCGCAAGTTAAATGGACGAATGTCATCAAATCCGAGAATGTGATCGGCGTGGCCGTGCGTGAGAAAAATCGCGTCGAGGCTCGTGATTTTTTCGCGCAAAAGTTGAAAACGAAAATCGGGGCTGGTGTCGATGACTGCGTTGTGGCCGCCGCGGCTCAACAAAATCGAAGGGCGCGTGCGCTTGTCCCGCGGATCGTCGCTGTGGCAAACGCGGCAGGAGCAGCCCAGTGTCGGGACTCCCATGCTCGTACCGGAACCGAGAACAATTAATTCCAGCGGTGCGTTCCCGGAAAAATCTTTTTGCTCAGGCGAAACCGGCTCACTCACGGGTCAGCGCTGAACCTTGTTGGCTTTTTCTTTCATCGCGGCGGCAGCGGCTTTCGAAATTTCCATGAAAGAGAGTTTCAGGCTGCCAATCACGTCGAGAAGAATGCGATCGTCTTCCGCGGCGAGATTGCCGCGCGTGGTTTCGCGCAGCGCATCGAGCATGTCAATAATTTCGCGGGCGCCCTCGAGATCGAGCAGCGGCTGGCCGGTACGCGGGTCCTGATAACCGCCGAGGAGCATCGCAGCGTTGCGCGCGATGAAATCTACGAGCATTTGAAACGCGCGATTGGGAACACGGCCCGAAGCATCGGGAACAGGAGCCGCTTCCGCAGGGCCAGCGGATTCGATCGCGGCGGGCGCATGCATCTCGCCGGGGGAATCTGGCCGCGCGGCTGCGGCGGCATTGGCCGCAGCGGACGTGATTACTTTTGTAGCGCTCGGCTGCGGCCGAAGATTCGTGATCGCGATCGGATTGTTCGGCGACGTCGCGGCGGAATTCTCCCGTCTCGGTGAAGAGACGCCGATCAACTACCTTAAATGATTCGTCTGGCTTTTGTTCGGACAATGGTTACCTCGATGCGTTTTCTGGCGTGCGGTATGCCGCCAGTTTAGCAGTATGAGAACAGGGCAACAAGCATGCGAGAACGACGTTGCGACCGGATGTCGAGGAGCGATGGGAATAACTTCGCATTTTTGTTAAGTGGCTTGATTTCAGAACGATAGCGCCGATATTGTGCGTCATGACCCCCTCCCCTGAAAAAAGTGAACTTGCTCATTCTAATGGACTTAGCTAGTACTATTACCGAAGAGAGTGCGCAACATATTGATTCCAGGCCGCTTAACCTTTTCCGCCTTGTGAAATTATCGAGGTTTGGCATTTCACAGGTCAGTTCGGATTTGCGCGGCCGAAGCACAATCTCTCAATGTGCATATATTAGCAGACAAACAACATTACGTCAATAGGTTACCTTATGGTTAGCGGCGGCGGGAGATGATTCAGAGGCTCGGGACAATCGCATTGAGTGCGCCGCAGTGCATATCGGTGCCGTGGGATTGGTATAGACTGCTTAGGATTTTCCCAATGGCTGGGACTCGAGTCTACCGGAGGCGAGCGTGGATAAGAACATGGTGCGATTTGTGGTGAGTATTGCGATCGCCGCGGGGAAGTTTGATGCATTCGAGAAAACTATGAAGGAGATGGTGGCGGGGACCGAGGGGGAGCCGGGCACGCTCGAATACGATTGGTATTTGAGCGCGGATCGCAGCAAGTGCCGTTTGGTGGAGAATTACGTGGATGCGGACGCGATGCTCTCGCACATGATGAGTCCTGTTGTGCAGGTGCTGGTGCCAAAGCTGCTCGAATCGGGAAGCCTCACGGCGTTTGAGGTGTATGGCGATCCCGGCGCGAAGGGAAGAGAAGTGTTGGCGGCGTTGGGAGTGGAGTTTTTTGGGGGGTGGCGGGGTGTGGAGAGGTAGACAGGGGTCGAGAACATTCAGTATTAGTCAATTAGAAGCCTAGATCTAACGGTAGCGTAGACTTGCAGAGTCATGTACGGCAGAATTGGGTCGTGCGCGGGATGAAACTTAAACTCGCAGTCGCGTTGCTTGCAAGCTTGCAATTCACAGTCTCCGCAGGTTTCGCTGAAGGAAAACCTCACGTCTACATTACGGACCGTGACACATGGCGGGAATCTGGATGGCTGGTCGCCTCTAGCGGCAATGCGACCGCCCGCTATGACGCAGGCCTTGTCCGTGAACACACTGAGAACGTAGCTACGTTCAACAAAGCGTGCCCTGGAGTCACGGTCACGGAAAACAAAGACGCGGCTGACTTTGCTTTGATCTGGGACAGAACTGACTGGAACCATACGGCGTGGAGCGGACACCAGAACAGCCTCGCGATTTACAATCGAGGTGGCGATTTGGTGTGGAGCGGGGAATACCATCGAATGACGAACGCCGCGAAGGATGCGTGCAAGGCTGTGCTAAAAGCGATGCCAGCGGGCAAGAGCTAAAAGTCAGCGCAGGGAATCCTCGGCTAGGAGAATTTGAGATTTCGCTTTGCGAGTTCAAGGAGTTCGATTACGTGCACACACTGTTTGTCCGTCGATAGCAAGAGCTTCGCAACTTCCGCCGCCAATTGCTTTACAAGGATGCTTGCACCTGTTTGCGCGGAGCCGCCGCCCGAAGTCCACGCGGTCATTCGAAGATCCTCGGCGCGCAACATCCATCTTTGCAGGTTGTAGATTCGCGAGTAAACCCCCAGAAGCGCAGCAAGACATTCGAGTGGTAGAAATCGCATCGCTTGCGATCCTTTCAGTGCTTCCCAAGCCCCCGTCTGTAGTGGTGGGAATCGGTCAGCAGGGAGTTCTTGGTTCTGAACCGCGGCGACAATTCTGTGAAAGTCTCGCAACTCGGCGATGAGTAAATCGCAGACAAGGTGTTGCTCCCCGATGCGTTCTTTTCGTGGCTTCTGTATGTCGAGCCTATACGTAATGAATAGGAACGCGAGAAGCGCGACGAGTACTCCTGCCCCTAAACTACCGAGAAAATTACTCAGAAATGACGACCAGAATGTGCTCATCGCTGTCAACTCAATGAATTATGCTCTCGAGGGTAGTCCTTGTGCGCGACCCTCAACTAAAAACGTACCTCGGCTTGATCTGAATCCGTGGTTAATTTAACTCAGCGGCCTAGTATTGGCCCCCGTCAGGTACATAATTCAGTCGGCCGCTCTCAGCAAGCTGAGAGCTAGCAGCGTGTGAAATACGCGGTCTGCAGTACTCCTGTTGAATGCAGCCCGTCTAACTAGGCCGTGTGCTATGTCGTTGCGCAGATTCAGGCCTCTTTTGTCGACATAAACAACAGTTAAATACCTCCATAGGTCTTCGGTCAGAATTTGTCGGAGTCTTGAGTCTCCTAAAACATCGTTCATGCTCTTAGCGTCCATGATCCCTGGATGGTTTCTTACAGACTTTAGAGTCGGAATCTCTAGCGAACCTAGAAAATTCCTGAGGGCGTCTTCTAACTGTGGAACAATGACGTGGATGGCTTTGACAAAGTCTTCATTGCTGTACGCAATGAGCCCCTCCTCGACTAGAGTGCTATCCTGCCTCGAATAAACAGGAGACAGGCGAAGGAATTCAAGAATTTGCCTTGCGGTCGGTGCATAGCGTTCCTTAATGCCAGCGAGTGCGTGAGCAAGGAATGGCTGCTCAATACCTATAATCTGGCCGAGATGGCTGTGAAGCCTTCCGTCTGCATCTTCATCTAACGAGCCAATCTTCGCGCTTGGATGGCCATCGCTCGCCACCATCACGATTGGGATCATGCTAATGAGCGGAGCATCGGTTTTCATCTTCTCAAGGAATTGCTTCGCTTGCTGTACCTTCGGAATGAAGTAGTTCGCGACGTTGGCGAGTGATGTGTTCAAGTCTCCGCCGCCAATTAGTCGGTCCACGAGAGCATTGAGGTCTTCCCGGGACACGGTGGTTTCCACTGAAACCCTTTTCATTTCGGAAGATAGCGTCTTGCCCTTCTCCGCCAGCATTAGCAGGAGTTCCTCCGCATCCTCTTTCAACCCCTCCTGCTCGTAACGTTCTATGATGGGTTGCAACCAAGCAGTTGCTAGCATCGAGCTGGCTTCCTCGGCCAAACGCTGAAAGGCTGCACCGTAGGTTTTAATCACGCGGATTGCGTTCAGTTTGTCATCGCCGCGCTTGTAGTGGCGGTGAAGTCGCTCCGCTGCGGCCTGTGCGCCGAAGGGATCAAAATCGTCGTGTTCCGTTTTCCGCGATGTCGCCCTTAGCATTTCCTCTAGATCGGAGATAAGTTTTAATTGCTGTCCAGACGTAAGTAGATCCCACTGATCGTAGAGAACATCGAATGGAAAAATCCAGATTCCTAGCTGTTTGGGAGTTGCGTTCTTGTCGTAGAATTTGAAGATCGACGATGCGATCCTCCTCGCGCGCTCCTTGTCTCCGAGCCTCAGCGATAGTTCGAACGCGCGCCGCAGCCAGGATACCCCGTACATCCCCATCGTGTATTGGCCCGCGGCAACAGCTTCATCGTACGCGTCGATCGCGAGTAGGGCGCATCTGTGAGAGGGACGCTCATTTGTCGCCGCACGCTTGAGGTCCCAAACCAAATCCGCGTAGCGCGCGCGCATTATCGGAGACGGTGTCGAGTTGGCGCGCGTTTCCCAATAGGAGATCGCTTCGGCGTCGAGCATTCGGATATCGGGCGATGCCGTATCTCCCATCGTCATCATAGGTCCGAAATGTGTGTGCCAAATGCTGCCGTCATCGGGCCGCTCAAGAAACTGAAATGCCGCCCATTCCGAGTGATATCCCTTCAGTTCCTCTGGCCCCAGTTCAGGGTGCTTGTTCGCTTCGTTCTGAAGAGCGCCAGAAATTTCTAACTCGCTGAACGGCTGTGGGTTAGCCTCGAAGGCTTCTGTGATTCTTTTAACCCAGTCCGGAATGCTAATCCTGATTTTTGAGAAATCGATCGACATCATTAGTCCCCGCACGAATCATAAGCGAAGTAGAAGTTCTACGTGTCAAGCATCGCGTCGCAAAATCTCGAACCGAACGAGGTTTGGTGCTGCGTCTACGGCGCTCCGGAGCGCCTTAATTAAATACTAAGATAACCCAACGCTTACGCGCTGGGCTCACATTTAGTTTCGCGCCGCTGGCGCTCCGGGGGGTGGGGTGCGCGGGGATGCCAATCGGGAGATTGGCGCTCCCAGGAAGATTCCGCGAAATGCGGTTATGAGGTTTCAGAAATGATTTGTTTTACTGCTGGTGCACGGGAGATTGGCGCTGCCGGGATGGCTCGGGCGGGAAAATAAAATTCGGCGGAGTGCCGAAAATTGGATTCGTGAAAGTGCGAAGGAATCGATAGCAGATCCCTCACGGTTGAAGCGGTTTGGCGCCGGTTGAATGTGTCGGGATGCAAACGGCGCTGGTAACAGCAAAAAACGGAAATGGTTTAGTGCCGCGCCTATGGCGCTCCGGAATTATTTTCTTGCAATGGGTACCCAGGCCTTCCAGCCTGGGCTGACGTTTGGTTGCGGCCCGTCGGGCCTCCGGATCAACCGCCGAGCCTCCAGTGCTCCGGAATTGTTTTTGTGCAGGGTACCCACGCCTGCCAGCCTGGGCTGACGTTTGGTTGCGGCCCGTCGGGCCTCCGGATCAACCGCCGAGCCTCCAGTGCTCCGGAATTGTTTTTGTGCAGGGTACCCACGCCTGCCGACCTGGGCTGACGTTTGGTTGCGGCCCGTCGGGCCTCCGGATCAACCGCCGAGCCTCCAGTGCTCCGGAATCGTTTTTGTGCAAGGTACCCAGGTCTTCCGGCCTGGGCTTACGTTTGGTGGCAGGCCTCCGGGCCTCCGGGGGAACCGCGAGAATTTTCTTGAAGGGTAATCGATCGGGATGGGATTGGTGGAGCGCTGGTTCGTGCGGGGTAAATGCCGCTGGAATTCCAGGCACGTCGCGTCTCGTTGGTTCGCGGTGCGAGGACCGGAGGGCTGAGTGCCAAATTTAAGCCCAGGTCGGGAGACCTGGGTATCGAAGGCCCCACACAATTCCGGAGCGCCGTAGGCGCGGCACTAAACCGTTGCTCGCGTTAATTTCTTGCACGCGCGACGCGTTTTATTCGCGTTACGTCTCCGCGGATGGGGATTAGCCGAAGACATATTTTGGATCGTAGGGGACGCCTGCTTTTTTCAACATCGCTACAAATTCCTGCTCGAATGTCATTTTCTGGTGGTGCTCGTGTTGGTTGCGGATGTATGCAGTAACCGTGGCGAGTTGTGATGGGCTCACGCCGAAGGCGGCGTAGCCTTCCTGCCATTCGAAGGGAGGTCGGAGTTCGCGGAGGAATCGGGATGAGTTCGATTTGAAAGCGCTGATCGCCGAGGCTAATGAAGTCGTTGAAGGTAGAAGGAAGAGGATGTGGGCGTGGTTCGACATTCCGCCAGCGGCTATGAGCGGAATCTTGTGATGGATACCGATGGACGCGATGAAGGGGTAGAGGCGTTTTTCGAATTCGGGTTGGATTAGGTTTAAGCGGTCCTTGGTGCTGAAGATCGCGTGGACGTGGTTGTTTGCGTAGGAATGGCTCATGGCAATTTAATCGTAAGAATAATATAATAGAATGATATTAAGTCAAGTCGGAGGGTTTAGTGCCGCGCTTACGGCGCTCCGGAATTGTTTTATGGGGACGGTACCCAGGCCTCCCGGCCTGGGCTGACGTTTGGTGGCGGCCCTCCGGGCCTCCGGCACGTGCGGAACAGTTTAGATTCAGCGATTGCGAATGAGATTAACTTCAGATGCCTCACCCGCTGAATCGGGATTCGGGATGACACCAACGGCAGCGGCGACTTCAAAAAATCGTGACGTTTCAGTTTGCGCCGGGAAATTTTACTTGCCAGAATTGCGGGGCAGGTTGGATGAAGGCTATGCCTACTTCTTCTTTCGCGGCGTGCTGCTCGCCTACGTGGACTACCTGGCATTCCTGGAATTCGCCTGAAACTTTGTTTCTTACCATCAGGGTTTGTCCCATTTGAACTTTTGTCTCCAGCAGAATCAGACCGCCATTAGCGTTGACCACTAGAGAATGAGTGGCTTCGTCGACCGGATTGGGGCTGTTTACGAGTCCGCGGACTACGATCGGAACACGCAGCAGGACCCGCTCGCTGCGCCGGTTGTTTAGCCAGCGCTTGGAATGAATGGGGTCTTGGTGGTCGGACATTTCGGCGCACCTTTCCGGCGGCTGAACGTGGATTGAGCGCACACGTTTCAGCTCCGCCGACTCTCTGGATTTAAAAACGAAAAACTAGTGGGCGCATTATAGGAGGAGAAATGCAAAACGTCATGGCGAAGAAAAGGCGAATATGATATTTTGGGATTATGGCGGTGCGCTCATGCCGGGTGACGATTACGGATATGGAAGGTGTGTCGCACGCGGTTGAAGTGACTGCGGCGACGCTGTACGAGGCGGTGGCGCAGGGATTGGCGGCGATTCGTGCGAGTGATTGGGCGCACGGGATTGTGGAAGGGCCAAATAATGTAGTGCGTGTGTCGGTGTCGGATGTGAAGGTGGAACACGAAGTGAAATTTCGGGAGTTTACATCGTGGTTGGAGAGGGAAGGGCGGTCGCCGAGGGAAGTGACGCAGCGGCAGAGGGTGCGGGCGATACTTGGGTTGCCGGAGGTTGGGCGATAATTCAGGAAGAACTGCAACTGCGAAAGCTTTTCACCACAGAGACACAGAGGGCACGGAGAGTTTTGTGCGGGTGGCGGCGGAACGGCGAGATCCTTCGGCTATCCTGATCGGATAGCTCTCAGCCCCGAATCAAAATATCGGGATGCAAACGGCGCAGATGACGTGGCGAAAAAATTAAAGGGGAGTTCGCGACTGCGAACTCCCCTTTTTCTTGCGTGATGATTACTGCGTTTGTGATGCAGTTAGTTCGCGGAGCCGCTTGGTGTGGTTGACGCGGACTCGACGGACTTGGGAACGCTTACGTAGCCGGTGATTTTGTCTTTTTCAACCGAGTTGACTACGAACTCGAGCGGCTGACGGCCTGCATGAGTTGTGAAAAAGATGGGTTGATTGATGTTGCGGCTCTTGTTCTCGGTGCGCTTGTCGTCGGCGACCAGCACAACATTGAACTGGTTTTTGCCAGGGTTGGTGCCGCGAAGCAACACGGAGACAGTGCCGACTTTCTGTTCTTTATTTTTGCCTTCGATGGTGAACTCGTAGTAATCGCGTTCGCCGAGACGGCGAAGTTGTTCGACGTCATCGTGATTCTTGGCGATGAGCGTGCCGAGTTCGGTCTTGGTCATGGTGAGATTCTGCTTGGTCGAATCAAGGTCAGAGCGAGTTGCGTCGAGATCGGTGCGAACTCCGGTGACGGTGCCAGTGACGGTTTGCACGTCGGTGGCGCTGGCCTTGGAGGAAAGCTCCTGCTGCACATCTTGGTTCATGGCGGTGAGCTTCTGAGCATCGGCTTCAGCTTCATCGCGCGATTTTTTGAGATCGGCTTGCGTAATTTTCAGGCGCTTGGTGACAGTGTTGAGATCATCTTGCAATTGCGTGTTGGTTGCGTCCGAAGATGCGAGGCGAGCGGTTACGGAGTCCATGCTTTTCGCGTCGTCTTGCTTGAGCGTTGCAAGATCACTGGACATATTTGCGCGAGTAGTTTGCGCGTAGCTTGTTGCATACCAGCCAGTGCCCACGCCTCCTAGCGCGATGAGGCCTGCAATGATCACTGCCGGCGCGATCCATCGCGGAGAATCGTGATATTCGTTGGACACAACTTCACGTTCAGTTGTCATGTAATCCCCCTGTTTGAGATCGACTAAGTTACGGAGATAGAAGGGCACGCGCGGTGCCAAAGTGCGTTAGTACTGACCCTCCGATAAGTGACTGTGAATACTGTACTTTCGGGAGGGGGAAGATATGACAAATGGTAACGATGATTTTGCTAGGAACTTTTTACGTGTAGCGTGTCGATATGGAGGGTAGGTGTTTTTCTGTATGGAGATCCCGAAATCGGCTGGAAGGGCTGCTGAAAGAGTAATGATGAGAGTGGCGTTCGCGGCATTTCTGAACTAATGGGCTATGGTCATCGCGGCAAATTATTTGGAGGATGGAAGGCGGAGGATCGAGTTGTGTCGCGCCGAACAATTATTCTTCTGATGCTGCTCGCGTTGCTTGTTGTAGGCGTGAGTTGGGGATGGTTTGGGCGAAGTGCCGCGCCCACGCCCGGATCGCGCGATGCGATGGCCGCGGTGACAATCGACAAACAGCCGATTGAGTTTGCACATCGCACGTTTGATCCCGCGAATCCGCCTGCGGAGATGCCGCCATTTGGTCCGGGAGAGGCGGCTGTATGCGATTCAAATTTTATTTCAAATGTGAGCGTGGGCGGGACGGGTGACAAGACGGATGCGACGCACGAGATTGTAACGATCACGAAAGTTACGGTGACGCTGCAGCTGAAAATAAATATTTGGGCTCCGGCGGATGCGACTGAGCATGTGATGGAGCATGAAGACGGACACCGGCAAATTTCGGAATACTATTATGCGAACGCGGATAAACTCGCTTCGCGAATTGCGGTGGCTTACATCGGAAAGCATGAATTGATCAACGGCGCGGATCTACCGGCGGAATTTACAAAGTTGCTGCAACAACTGGGCGCGGAAATCACGGATGAATACGACAAAGAATTGAATCCTGAAGCGACGCAATTGCGGTACGACTCGATTACGGATCACAGCCGGAATGAGGTTGCGGCGAAGGATGCAGTTGCGGAAGTGCTGAAGGATGCCGCGGTGGTGGCGTCGGGCGCGGGCGCGAATTCGGGGAATTGAGTTTCAATAGTTACAGCAGAGCAGTCGATTTTATCCGCACGGCAAAATCATAAAGCAGGATAATTTATTTTCGGAGCGCCGATGAGGTGTGTTGCGCGCTGTTTTATTATATCTGTGGTCTTTTTGGTGGTACTTGAGAAATCTTGCGCAGTGACTTAGATTCTGTTTGATTCCAACGGAGTGGGTTGAAACAGTGGCGAAGAGAATCAAAAGAAAGCCAGTGGCGAAGCCGAATGTGAAAGCAGAGGGTGCGCGAGCGAATGGCCGCGCCAATCGCTCGCGCAGCAAAGCTCGTCCTGCTGGAAAGGTGTTCGAGGATTTGGTGGCGCTACAGGCACGGTTGCTGGCGCCCGGCGGGTGTCCGTGGGACCGGGAGCAGACGCACGAATCGTTGCGGACATATCTGATCGAGGAAGCGTATGAGGTTTTGGATGCACTGGATTCGGGCGACTCGAAGAAATTTGCGGAAGAGCTGGGAGATTTATTGCTGCAGGTGATTTTTCACTCGCAACTTGCGCGGCAGGCGGGGCGGTTTGATATTTGCGATGTGATCGAGCACATCCATACGAAGATGGTGCGGCGGCATCCGCATGTTTTCGGAGATGCGAAAGCGAAGGATGCTGGAGAGGTGCTGAAGAATTGGGAGCAGATCAAACTGGAGGAGAGAGCTTCAGAGAAGAAGAAGAGTAAGCGCGGTGTGAGCGGTGAGGCAGACGCGGCGAAAAACGAATCGCTGCTGGACGGGGTGCCGCGATCGTTGCCTGCGGTGCTGGAGGCTTATCAGCTGACGCGGCGTGCGTCGCGAGTGGGATTCGACTGGGAAAACGCGGGGGCGGTGCTCGAGAAACTGCATGAGGAATCGGCGGAGTTGAACGACGAGATTGGGCGCGATCCAGGGGACTTGGAAGAGGAAGCAGGGGATCTACTTTTCGCAGCGGTAAATGTGGCGCGGTTTTTGAAGATTGATCCGGAGATTGCGCTGAAAAAGGCGAATCGAAAATTCGAGCGGCGATTCCGAATGATGGAGGGAGTCGCTGAGAAATCTGGTAAGAAGCTAGGCGAGATGAGCGATGTGGAAATGGATGTGATTTGGGAAGCGATCAAGCGGCACGAGAAGACTCGAGCGCGTGGACATGAACTGCCGGGCGCGCATGATGTCGAAGTGAAGGCAGGCTCAACGAAATCGGAGCGCAGATCGTAGTGGTGGAAACCGGAAAAGTTCGCGAAGCAGAAATAAAAGTGAGGCATTGCCACGGGTTGGAGGAGTGCGAGGCGTGCTTTCAATTGCAGCGCGCGGTGTGGGGCGTTTCGAATATTGACGTGCCGATGCCGATGTTTGTGGTGGCGCAGGAGACAGGGGGGCAGGTGCTGGGCGCGTTTTTGGGTGATGATTCGCGGCCGGAAAACATGGTGGGATTTACGATGGCGATTGCCGGGTGGCGCGATCGGCGTCCGTTTTTGCATTCGCACATGACGGCAGTGCTTTCGGAGATGCGGGATCACGGCGTAGGGCGAAAGTTGAAATTATTTCAGCGCGAGGATGCGCTGGAGCGCGGGATCGATTTGGTGGAATGGACGTTTGATCCGCTGGAAACGAAAAACGCCTACTTCAATTTGATGAGGCTGGGCGCGATCGCGCGGCGTTATTTGCCGAATGTGTATGGGATTACGACGAGTCCGCTGCACGGCGGATTGCCGACGGACAGGCTGGTGGCGGAGTGGGAGCTGCGATCTGAAAATGCGGTGAAAGTGATTGATGGGGAAGAGAAGCCGTGGCATTCGAGAGAGGCTGATCGCGCATCGATTTTTATTCCGGATGCGATTCGGGAATTGAAAACGAAAAATCCTGAGGAAGCGATTCGAATGCAAAGCGACATCCGCGAGCAGTTTTTGAAATGGTTCGCGAACGGGTATGCGGCAACGCGGATTGAGAAAGTTTTAGGCGGCGCCGAGTACCAGCTGGAGTTGTGGCGGTGATTGAGCGGCGGTTGCGGTCTGAACGCGCTGCGATGACGCGCGGCGTAATCCTTCCAATTAGGAATCTCAGGGGAAATCTACGATGAAATTGAGAAGCGTGACGCTGCGGGAAGTTCAGATGCAGATGCTGCAGCCATTTGAGACGAGCTTTGGCGTGTGTTTTCTGACGGCGAATCCTGCTGATCGAGGCCGATGTGGATGGCACGATCGGCTGGGGAGAGTGCGTGGCGGGGGAGAATCCGTTTTATTCGCCCGAGACTGTGGACACGGCCGCTGACATTTTGCGGAAGTTTATCTGGCCGATGATGAAGGGCGTGGAGTTTGCAACCGCCGCGGATGTGTTCGACAAGATGGTACAGGTCCGCGGTCACAATATGGCGAAGGGCGGGCTGGAGGCGGCAATTTGGGACGCGGAAGCTCGAATGAAGGGCGAGCCGCTGTGGAAGTTGCTGGGAGGGACGCGGCAGGAATTGGCGACGGGCGTATCGATCGGAATTAAGAAATCACTTGAAGAGTTGGGAGAAGTGGTGGGGAAGGAAATTGCGGCTGGCTACCAGAGAATCAAGATAAAGATTAAGCCGGGATGGGACGCGGAGCCGGTGAAGCGGCTGCGCGAAATGTTTCCGCGGATCAAATTGATGGTGGACGCGAACTCGGCATACACGCTGGCGGATACGGTGCTGCTGCAACAGCTAGAGGGCTACCATTTGATGATGATCGAGCAGCCGCTCGGTTGGGACGACTTGTACAGCCACGTGGAGCTGCAGCGGAAACTGGCAACGCCGATTTGCCTGGACGAGTGCATCCACAGCGCTGAGGATGCGCGCGAAGCGGCGGAGCTGGGAGCCTGCAAAATTGTGAATATCAAGCAGGGGCGCGTAGGTGGGTACACCGCCTCGAAACGGGTACATGACATTTGCCAGAAGCACTCCATTCCCGTGTGGTGCGGAGGGATGCTGGAATCGGGGATTGGGAGGGCTCACAATATTGCGCTATCTACGCTGCCGAATTTTGTTTTGCCCGGGGATGTTTCGGCCAGCGCTCGATATTGGAAGGAAGACATCATCGAGCCGGAAGTTAAAGTAACACCTCAAGGAACGATATCTGGTGCCGCAAGGTCCGGGGATTGGGTACACGCCAATCCTCGAGCGAATTGAAAAGATTACGGTGGCGAAGGAGAAACTTTCGTGACGGTTGCTGAAGGCAAATCGGGAGGTGCCGGATATACGCCGAATCGCGGTGATTCCCGGAGATGGCGTGGGACCCGAAGTAATTGGCGAAGCTAAGCGGATACTTGAAGTTGTGGCACGCGCTGGGAACCGGAAACTTGAATTAGTTGAATTCGATTGGGGAGCTTCGCGATTCTTGCTTGATGGCACGACGTTGCCCGAAGGCGCAGACCAGATGCTGGCGCGTGAGTTCGACGCGATCCTGCTGGGCGCGATGGGCGACCCGCGCGTGCCATCGAATAAGCATGCCGCGGATATTTTGCTGGGACTGAGATTCAAGCTCGACCTTTACGTGAATGCGCGTCCGGTGGAATTGCTGGACGAGTCGCTGACTCCGCTGAAAGGGCGCGGAGTTAAGGACGTGAATTTCATGGTGTTCCGCGAGAACACCGAGGGACTTTACGTCGGCGTGGGAGGAATCTTTAAGAAGGGGACGGCGGACGAGGTGGCTTTGCAGGAGGACTTGAACACGCGGAAGGGCGTGGAGCGGATTATTCGGCACGCGTTTGAGTATGCGCGCGAGCGAAAGCTGACGCGCGTGTGCATGAGCGACAAATCGAACGCGCTGAATTTCGCGCACGATATCTGGCAGCGCGTGTTTGCGGAAGTGCGGCACGAATATACGGATATCGAGTCGCGGCACCTATTTGTGGACGCGCTGGCGATGGAAGTGGTGCGCGATCCTTCGCAATTTCAAGTGATCGTGACGTGCAATTTGTTTGGCGACATCATCAGCGATCTGGGGGCGCAATTGGCGGGCGGAATGGGGATGGCTCCGTCGGGGAATATTCATCCGGGGCGGACTTCGTTATTTGAGCCGGTGCACGGTTCGGCGCCGAATATCGCGGGGAAGAATCTGGCGAATCCGATCGCGAGCGTGCTGGCGTCTGCGATGATGCTGGAACAAATCGGCTGGATGGCGGAAGGCGCGACGCTGCGTCGCGCGGTGCGGGCAGCGGTGACTGAGAAGAAGACTACTAAGGATGCAGGCGGCGCACTGGGAACGCGAGAGGCGGGACTGTGGATGGCGGACTGGGTGGCGAAGAGTGGAATCGCAGCGCCGGCGCCGCAGTAGAAGAGCACTGATTATTACGCGTATTCTGCGCGAGCTGGCCGGTGGATCATAAAGGCGATTAGAGCGCCGAGAACGAACCCTCCGACGTGAGCCCAAACGGCGACCCCGCCGGCTGTGTCGACGCCAAGCGAACCGACTCCCGTAATGAACTGCAAGAAAAACCAGTAGCCTAGGATTACCCAGGCAGGAATTCTCACCGTAAAAAAGAATACGATCAGCGGGACGAGAGTGAGTACCCGTGCGCGAGGGAAAAAGACGATGTATGCGCCCATCACTCCTGCGATCGCTCCGCTCGCACCAATGGCGGGTACGCGCGAGCCCCAATTGAAAAACGTGTGAGTGATCCCGGCGAAGATTCCGCATGTGAGGTAGAAGATGAGATACCCAAAATGGCCGAGCGCATCTTCGACGTTATCGCCGAAAATCCAGAGGAACCACATGTTGCCGATGAGGTGCAGCCAGCCGCTGTGCAGGAACATGGAAGTGAAGAATGACTCGAGCGCTATCTCGGGGAGGCTGGACTGGGAGGTGACGGCGGCTTCGACTCGAGCCGGCACCATTCCGTAGTGAAATACGAGGCGCAGGTCTAGTTTAGGCCCAAGGGAGATTTGATAGAAGAAGACGACGCAATTGATGGTGATTAGCAAGAGCGTGATTACTGGAGTGGAGTAACGCGGAGTGTCATCTTTGAGAGGGATCATCGCGGGCTAGTTTTCAGGTCGAGTGTTACTTTAGCCTGTGTTTCGGGTCTTGTTCCTGGCGAACGGGCAACGGCGGTTGATCTCTCGGTGATGCGAGCGTTAAACCTGCAGCTTCGCGTTCCGTGAAGCGGCGCTTCCGGCAGTATGAGTCGCGGCGCTCGTCGGCAGCGATCAGATTCTCGATTTCGGCAAGGGGTTTGATCCCGCTCCGAGCGCCTAGCGCGGTGCAATTAAGTCCGGCGGCTGCACAGGAAAAGTTGAGTTGCCGATCGAGTGGCCAGCCCGCGAGCAGGGAGTAGACGAAAGCGGCGTGGAAGATGTCGCCGGCACCGGTGGTGTCAACTGTATGGACACGGAACGCAGGAGCGTACTGGAAAGCTTCTCCGTCCCAGGCGACAACACCGCTGCTGCCGAGCGTGGCACCGCAAATGCGAAAATGAAAACGGCGAGCAAGTTCGAGTAGCGCTTGAAGTATGTCCGGATTGCCAGTAAATCGGGAAGGGAAAGTGCCGGAGCTGATTAGGTAATCGACCTTCTCCAGCAGAGATTCAAGTCCCGGATAGATGTTGTCCACGTCGGCGATGACTGGAATCTTGGCTTCGCGCGCCCATCGTGCTGCCGCCGCGGCTGCTGCCGTGTCGTGACCGTCTACCAGCAGCGCGCGAGATTCGGTAACCCATTCGCGCTTGAGGTCAGACGGGAGTAGCGCTACGCGCGGTTCGCGGTGCCAAAGGATGGTGCGCTCGCCGGTCGAGTCCACGAGAATGTAGGCGAGCTGGCTTGATGAGCCGGAAGCGGTGATCCAGCGTGATTGCACGCGCGCGCGTTCGAGCTCGGCGCGCTGAAACGCGGCCGCGTCATCGTCGCCTATCTTTCCAACGTAGCGGGTACTGAGTCCCCAAGATTGGCAGGCCGCCATCGCGCTGGCAACTTGGCCTCCAGCGAAGCGCGAGATGCGGCGGATCTCCACTTTGGAATCGTGGGAGGGGAAGTGCTGCAAATCGATGAGAGTATCAGTGGAGTTGATACCCACACCAACCACGTCAACCATCGGAGTATCGCCGTTTTGCACAAAAGTACTGTAAACGAGCGCCGGAGATTTGCAAGAGGGCGGGAGTGGCGGCAGGGAAGTATGTCCTATAATTAATTGGACTCCGTTTCCAGTTGCAACGAAACCAACATAATCTGGCGGGATGTTTTCGCGTGAAATTATTGAAAAATAATTCGAATACAGACGATTTTGATGCGATGGGGTTTGCGTAGTGGAGCGTGGTGTGGTAATTACAAATGATTCGATGCCGTCGCCGGATAATTGTGGAGTTTTGCCGCGTGTCGGCGCGCCGACACCTGCATGCCGCTGAGAGAATCTGAAGCAATTGTCCTGCGAAGCTATCCGATGGGAGAGGCCGACCGGCTGGTCAGCTTCCTGAGTCGCTCTGCGGGGCGCATGCGGGGAGTAGCTTCGGGTGCGAAGCGGCCGAAGAGCCGCTTTGGTTCGACACTCGAAGTGCTGTCTTACATAAAGATTTGGTACTTCGAGCGAGAAACCCGGGACCTTGTCCGCATCAGCCAGTGCGAGCTGATTGAATCGTATCTCAGCGCGCAAAAAGATTATTCCGCCGGGCTGGCGATCGCGCTGGTTAGCGAAGTTACCGAGCTCGTGCTTCCGGAGAAGGAGTCGTCCGATCCAGTTTTTCGTTTGGTGCTCACTGCGGCGAGGGCGCTGTCAGCTGGATTGAATGTTCAAGTGATAGTTGCATATTTCTCGTTGTGGATGGTGAGGTTGGCTGGGTGGCTCCCAGATCTCGAGCATTGCGTGAAGTGCGGAAGGGAATTTGGATCTGAGTTGGCACGTGAGGATTTTAGTGGTGCGCTGAAATGCGTCGACTGCGCGAGTGGTGGTCGCTCGATATCGGCTTCAAGTATAGGGTTAGCGAAACGGATGCTAGCGACGAAACTTCAAGCGATACTTGATATAAGGCCGGCAACAGTGGATGCCGCTGGAATATATAATTTTTCACTTGATATTGTAGAACGGCAGGGCGAGCGAAGGCTCGCTTCAAGAAAACTCTTAGAAGAGGCGCCTTGAAATCGAAAGTGAAGTCTAAAGAAAAAGTGACAGCCGTGGCTGGATTGAGTTTTCAGGAACTCATCTTCCGGTTGCAGGAATTCTGGGCCAAGCGCGGCTGTGTGATCCAGCAGCCCTACGATATAGAAGTTGGGGCGGGGACGATGTCACCGGAAACTTTTCTGCGCGTGCTGGGGCCGAGGCCATATCGCGTAGCGTATGCGCAGCCGGCACGTCGGCCCGCCGACGGTCGATATGGCGAGAATCCAAACCGTGTTTACAAACACACCCAATTTCAGGTGGTGCTGAAACCCGCCCCTGCTGATTCACAGGATCTCTATTTGCAGAGCATCGCTGCGATCGGAATTGATCTCAAAATTCATGACATTAGATTTGAAGAAGATAACTGGGAGTCGCCAACGCTTGGCGCCTGGGGACTCGGCTGGCAAGTGCTGCTTGACGGACTTGAAATTACGCAGTTTACGTACTTCCAACAATGCGGCGGATTGGATTTGGATCCAGCTTCCGTGGAACTCACCTACGGGATTGAGCGCATTGCTGCGTTCCTTGAAGGCGTGAATACGATCTACGATGTGCGTTGGACAGACGGGCTGAGCTATGGCGACGTGAGGCTGGCGGAAGAAGAGCAGCTCTCGTCTTACAGCTTCGATCATGCAGACATTGCGGCGACGCGGCAGATGTTTGAGCTCAGCGAGCGCGAGGCGCACAGACTGCTCGCCGCTTATCCAGCGGAGGGAAGTCTCGTCGAGAAGAAGCGTTTTCCGCTGCTTGCGGCTTATGAGTTCTGCTTGAAGTGTTCACACCTCTTCAATGTGCTTGATGCGCGCGGAGCGATTTCTACCACCGAGCGAGCGGCGATGATAGGGAGAGTAAGGAAGCTGGCTTGTAAGGTTGCCGAGCTTTACCTCGATCAGACAATCGCCACGCCGGAGCGTGCGGCATGAGCGCAAAGAACATGCGGCGCGCTGATCTCGTGTTTGAGATTGGATGTGAAGAATTACCTGCGGGAATGATTGCGAAGGCCGCGACAGAATTTAAAGTAATACTTGAGAAATATTTTTCGACGCAGAATCTACTTGAGAAGTCGTCCGTCGAAGTTTTTGGTGGCCCTCGCAGACTGACTGCAATTTGCAAAGATTTGCGCACACAGCAACCAGATGACGTGCGGGAAGTTACAGGCCCCCCGAAGAGCGTCGCCTACGACAATGTCGGCCAGCCGACACGCGCGGCGGTAAGTTTTTCGGAAAAGCAGGGAGTCGCGCTCACAGACACATACATCGTCTCAACAAACCGCGGCGAATTTCTCGCCGCGAAGCTCCATACCAAAGGCAGATCCGCGGAAGCCATACTCGCAGAGTTGTTGCCACGCGCGGTTTTCGAAATCCCATGGCCGCGCGCGATGTACTGGACTGGCCGGGACGGCGCAAGATTCATCCGCCCGATTCGGTGGGTCGTGGCGATTTTCGGCGGGAAAATTCTAAAAGTGACTATCGCCGGCGTCGCAGCCGGAGCCGAATCGCATGGCCACCGCTTCCTTGGAAAGAGCTCTGTCGTGATTCGAGGCGCTGCGGACTACGCATCTGCGCTCAAGAAAAGCTTCGTGATCGTTCATCCGGAGGAACGGCGCAAGAAGATTCAGACGGAGCTCGCGCGGGCTGCGGCAAAACACGGGCTCAAGATTCACGCCGATGCCGGGCTCTTGGAGATGGTGACGTACTTAAACGAATTTCCCACGGTAATCGTGGGGAATTTTGATTCCGAATTCCTTGACCTTCCGGAAGAGATTCTGGTTACGGTGATGCGCGATCATCAAAAATACTTTGCGATGGAGACGCGCAGCGGAGCGCTGGCTCCGCACTTTTGTGCAGCGATCAACTTGGATCGTGATTCTCAAGGACTTGTTCAAGCCGGACACGAACGCGTGCTTCGGGCTAGATTCGCCGACGCGCGATTCTTCTGGCAGGCAGATCAGCGGCATCCCTTAGCTGCCTATATGCAACGCTTAAAGCAAGTCACCTACCAGGCAAAGCTGGGCAGCTATTTCGACAAAGTTGAACGAATGCGAGAGGTTTCGCGCTGGCTGGCAGATCAATGGTTCGCCGCGGGAGTGACGCAGGCGAGCCCCGCGAACGCCGACCGCGCAGCGGAACTTTCCAAGTGCGATTTGCTCACGGGGATGGTTGGTGAGTTTCCGGAATTGCAGGGCATAGTTGGAGGCCTATACGCGGAAGCTCAAGGAGAACCTGAAGAAATCTCCCGTGCGATCTACGATCAATACAAGCCGGCGGGAATCGACGATAAAATCCCAGGCAACCTTACAGGGTGCATCCTCTCGCTCGCTGATAAATTCGACGCCATCGTAGGATGTCTTGCGGCGGGGCTGTTACCGACAGGTTCAAGCGATCCATTCGGGTTGCGCCGTGCAGCTCTAGGCGTGGTTAAGATAATTCTTGAGAAAAAAAATCCGGTTTCACTTTCGGGAATAACCGCGGCCACAGCCAAGTCGTTGGGCACCCACGCGCCGCATCTTCAAGTGAAACCTGAGACTGTAAAACAAATTCTGGACTTCATTCTCGAACGTGCTCGGTTCGTTTTGAGGGAACGCCTCGGATTCGCGTACGACGAAGTGAATGCAACATTTGCTGCAGGGGCGGATGATTTGGTTGACGCCGTTCACCGGCTGGAAGCGTTGAAAGCAATTCGGAAGTCGAAGAATTTTGAGCCGCTTGCAGTGTCGTTCAAACGCATTCGCAAGAATCATCGAGAAGGCGGGTGCCGCGGAAGGCTGGCAACTTCCTGCGGTGCAACCTGAACTTCTGGAGCACGCGGCCGAGCGCAATTTGCACGAGCAGGCGCGCGCGGCGGCCAAGAGCGTGGCAGCCCACAAGCGGTCCGGGAAATATCGAGAAGCGCTGCAAGCAATTGCAGAGATGCGTCCAGCCGTCGACAAATTCTTCGACGAAGTCTTGGTTATGTCGGAAAATGACGCAGTTCGCCGCAACAGGTTGACGCTGCTCGCCGAGCTTCTATCGGAGTTTTCTACGATCGCGGATTTTTCCGAGCTCGGAGCAGCGGAAAAGGGCGCATGAAGTTCTTAATGTTTTACATTTAGATATGGTGGCCGTGCGCTGCCGGCTGCGTATCTTGTCGCAGATGAAATTTTCGTCGGCGCGCCGACAAGTAGGAATTGGGTTCGATTGAATTGAAATCATAAGAACACGTAGCAGGAAATCCGAGAGGAGAAAAAGTGAAGCGATTTGTCTATTTCTTTGGAGCAGGCAAAGCCGAAGGAACCGGCGACATGAAAGACCTGCTTGGCGGCAAGGGAGCAGGCCTTGCGGAAATGACCCGCATCGGTCTGCCGGTTCCCGCCGGGTTCACCATCACCACGGAAGCATGCGATTATTTTTTCAAGCACGGGCAGAAATATCCACCGGAGCTGCGCAAGCAGGTAGAAACTGACCTGAAGCGCCTTGAGAAAGTAACAGGCAAGAAGCTTGGCGACGAAAAGGATCCATTGCTGGTAAGTGTGCGTTCAGGCTCTGCGCGGTCCATGCCAGGAATGATGGAGACGATTTTGAATCTCGGCCTCAACGATCGCTCGGTTGCGGCCCTCGCGCGCAACACTAAGAACGATCGATTCGCCTACGACGCCTATCGCCGCTTCGTACAGATGTATTCGAGCGTCGTGATCGGCTTACCTAAAGAAGAACTTGAAGCTTTGCTCCGCGCGAAAAAGACTCAACTTGGAGTGAAAGATGACACCCAAGTCTCCGCAGAAGGATGGAAGGAATTAATCGCCGATTACAAATCGCACTTCAAGAAGAAGGTTGGCAAGGATTTCCCCGAGAACCCGGTAGAGCAGTTGTGGGGCGCGATCGGCGCCGTATTCGAATCCTGGATGGCAGAGAAGGCGGTCACGTATCGCCGAGTGGAGAAGATCACTGGATTGCTCGGCACGGCCGTCAACGTCGTCCAAATGGTTTTCGGAAACACAGGAGAGAACTCTGGAACGGGCGTTTGCTTCACGCGCGACCCTTCTACGGGCGAGAAGATTTTCTACGGCGATTTCCTGATCAACGCCCAAGGCGAAGATGTCGTCGCGGGCATTCGCACGCCTATGCACCTGTCGGAGATGGGGAAGCGGATGCCGCGCGTGTTCAAGCAGCTCGAAAAGGCGCGTGAACTTCTCGAGAAACACTATCGCGATATGCAAGATATGGAGTTCACCGTTGAAGAAGGCACGCTCTACATGTTGCAAACGCGCGTTGGAAAGCGAACACCGTCCGCCACTTTCCGCATGGCTGTCGATATGGCTAACGAAGGCCTCATCAGGAAGGAAGAAGCCATACTTCGAGTAAAGCCTGAAGATATTGAACGTCTGTTTTATCCCGTAATCGATGCGAAGGTTCCACGTGCAGATTTGGCGAAGCGAAAACTCGCCGCGGGAATCAACGCGGTGCCGGGGTCAGCTTCGGGCCGCGCGGTTTTCACTGCCGCCGAAGCAGAGGAGTGGGCTGCACGCGGTGAGAAAGTAATTCTGGTCCGGCGCGAGACAAGCCCGGAAGATGTTGGCGGGATGTTCGTTGCGCAGGGAATTCTTACCGCTACTGGCGGCAAAACGAGCCACGCGGCAGTCGTTGCACGCGGCTGGGGCAAAGTGCTGTGTCGTGGGTTGCGAAGCTCTGGACATTGATTATGCAAAGAAGAGCATGGTTGCTGGCGGTCACGTAGTCAAACAAGGCGATTGGATCACCCTCGATGGAAATGATGGCGAAGTTTTCGAAGGCGAAGTACCGCTGGTTACGCCGGAACTGCCGCCCTCTTACTACACGCTCATGAAGTGGGCCGACACATTTCGCCGCCTGCGCGTCCGCACAAACGCAGATACGCCGCACGATTCCAAGAAGGCGCGCGAAATGGGAGCCGAAGGAATTGGGCTCTGCCGCACCGAGCACATGTTCTTCAAAGATTTCGAGTTTCCGGAGAAGAGCGTCGACCGCCAGCTCGCGATCCAGGAAATGATCGTCGCGGATTCTCCTGAAGCGCGAAAGAAAGCGCTCGCGAAACTACTTCCGTATCAGCGGCGCGACTTCGTTGGTATATTTCGCGAGATGGACGGCTTGCCGGTTACAATTCGCCTGATCGATCCGCCGCTGCACGAATTCGTTCCGCACGAATTGGAAAAGCAGAAGGAACTCGCCGCGAAAATTGGCGTACCAGTTGAGGTTGTTACGCGTCGCGTGGAACAACTTAAGGAATCAAACCCAATGCTCGGCCATCGCGGCTGCCGGCTTTCGATCACCTATCCGGAAATTCTGGAGATGCAGGTTCGAGCGATCATCGAAGCGGCGATCGAATCGAAACAAAACAAAATTAAAGTGTTACCTGAGATTATGCATCCTCTCGTTCTTGATAGGAAAGAGCTGCAGATTCTCACCGACGCAACTCATCGAGTCGCCGCAGAAGTCTTCGCAGAGAAAGGCACGAAAGTCGAGTACCTCGTCGGCACAATGATCGAGCTCCCGCGAGCTGCGCTGCTTGCGGATCAAATCGCACAGGTCGCCGAGTTCTTTTCGTTCGGCACGAATGATCTTACGCAGACGACGATGGGTCTTTCACGCGATGACGCAGGGCGGTTCCTGCCGGATTACGTCGACGAGAAGAAGGCCGGCATCTTCAAAGACGATCCATTTCAGACGCTGGATCAAGATGGCGTCGGAATGCTGATTCGTTGGGCGATCGAACGCGGGCGAGCAACGCGGCCGAAACTCAAGATCGGAATTTGCGGTGAGCATGGTGGCGATTCGGAGAGCGTGAAATTCTGCCACCGCGTTGGGATGGACTATGTAAGCGCTTCGCCATTCCGCGTGCCGATCGCGCGGCTCGCTGCCGCCCAGGTGGTTCTCGAAGAGAAGAACTCTGCGAAGGGTTCGAAAAAGAGTTCGAAGAAATCCGCATCGTCGCGGCGCTAGTCATCTTGGCTCGCAAACGCCGTCGGCTTGCCGACAATTGAAGGACAGATTCAGTTGTTCAGATACGCTCGAGAGCACGCTGCCAACAGGTTCCGCCGTACGAGTTCAAGTAAAACTTTAGATACTGAATTTGTCCGATGACTGAACGTATCGACCATGACCGGGCGAGCAGTGCTTCTCAGGTAGGCATTCGCAGAAAAAAGTAAATCGCAAGAAATCCGAAAATCGCGTCGGGCGCCCATCCTGCGAGCAGCGGAGGTAATTGCCCCACGCCTCCCAGTGCTTCAAACAACGCCGATGTTCCCCAATAGCAAATTGCGATTCCTACGCCCACTGCCACTCCGCCCACCGCGCCGCGCGTCCCCACCAATAGCGCAAAGGGAATCGCAAGCAGGGTGATCAGCGGCGCGATCAGAGGAAACGCCAGCTTCTCGTGCCATTGCACAGTGAGCCGCGCGACATCAAATCCTGCGCGTTGAAGCTCCTGAATGTAGCTTGCGAGTTCGCGCCAACTCATTTCGGAGTATTGCCGAACTTCCCGGTTGAAATAGGCCGGCGATTCGGTAAGTTCAGTGAGGGTGTAGTGGTCAAACGGAACGTACCGCTCGATGTGCCCGCCCTGAAAATCTCGTACCCATCCGTTTTCCAGCAGCCACGCGCTTTGTTGCGGCGACCACACAGCGCGCAGCGCGTGCACGCGGCGCTTCAACGCGAATGTTCGCGGATCAAGTTCGAAAACGTTGAGGCCGCCAAATAGATTTCTATCGGCATCAAAAACTTCATAGTTATAAATTTTTTCGTTTTCTCCAAAAATCCAGCTGCGATTCGGGCGGAGATATGTTTGCGCCGGCCGGTCTTTGATTTCGTTAAGCAGCGCTTCCTCTCGCTGATTCGCGTAGGGAAGGTAGGTATTGTCGAGCAGGAGCAGGCCGCCGGCCATTAAGCCGCTCGCAATCACCAACGGTAGTGCTAGCCGGTACAGGCTCACTCCGGCGGCCTTAAACGCCACGATTTCGTTGTTTTTCGTCATCACTCCCATCGTGACGAGCGCCGACACCAGCGCGCCCAGCGGCGCGAGTTGATATATCGAAGTGAGCGTCAGAAACCGAAAATAATTCGCAACGATTACGAAGGACGAATGGTGCCGCGTGATGTCATCCAGCAATCCGAAGAACGCGAACACTTCCGATAGAAAAATGAAGCTCGCCACCACAACGAAAAAATAAAATAGAAAACTTCTTAAAAGATAAAAATCCATCAGCTGCGGAAATCCGTGACTGTGTTTCAGCCGGCTTGCTTGATCGCCAGACCGCGCGCGCGCTGCGATAGGACGTAGTTTTGTCGTAGCGCCATTGCCATTCGCCGCCGGCGTGGGATTCTTCTTGCGCGAGAAGATGCTGCCGAGCCAGCCCGATATCACCTGGAAACACGCGCCGCAAATGTCTCTCCATGAATACGCTCCAGACTCGGCAGCAACGCCAAGCCGAATAAACCCATCACGAGATTTGGCGTCCACACTCCAAGTGCTGGAGGAATTTTCCCCTGCTTGGCGAATCCGCTGCCGATCACGAACAGGAGGTAGTAGCCAAGCACCAGCACAACGGAGATTAGAAATCCCACCGCGCGCCCGCCGCGGTGAGGACGCACAGACAGAGGCACCGCGAGCAGCGCGAATACCAGGCATGCGAAGGGAAGCGCGAAACGTTCGTAAAGCTCCACGCGCGCCTGCCGCCACTCGTCGCCTTGCACCGCGAGCAATTGCGGAATCGTGAGTTCAAGCACCTTTGCCTGAATCGCCACCTCCGGCTGATCGCTGGTTACTTCAATTGGCCAATCGCTTTCGCCAAACGTACTCACCGAATAATGATCCGGCTGCGCCGGCGAGTATTCATGCGTGCTGCCGTCATGCAGATGCAGCTCCAGCTTGCCGTCTTGCCGGTCGGCGATTACAATCGCCTGCTCCGCGACCGTTAATTCGGAGGATCCGTTGTTGTCGGCTGCGATGCCAGCCAGAAAAACTCCGCGCCAGTGCGTTGATGCAGCGGTTGAGTCGTCAACGTATAGAACGAGGTGAGGGAATCGCTCATCGAATACGCGCGGCTGAATTTCAAAGGAAGCATTGGTCGTTAATAATTGTTGCTCGGTTAGTCGCGTCTCGCGCGTTGCGTTGGGCGATGCCCACAACGTCATAGATGCGGTGAGCGCTGCCATCCCGATCGCGAGCAGCCCCACGGGCACGAGAACGCGGCGCAGCCCGATGCCGAGCGCGCTCATTGCAATCAGTTCGCTATCGGCCGACATCCGGCCCAGTCCGATGAGAACTCCCACCAACACCGAGATCGGCAGAGTAAAACTAAATACTCGTGGAAAAGTGCACAGGAATAACAGAACCAGCCGGGTAGGGGATGCCGAGTGACGCACCACGACATCCATCAACCTCACCAGTTGCGGAATAAAAAAAACGAAAGTGAAAACAAGCAGACCCAGCAGCGCGTGCGAGAATACTTGGCGGTAGACGTAGCGGTCGATGATGCGCATCGCGGGGCGCGGCCATTCTAGCATGTTGAGCAAACCCCAAATGTCCCGTCTGGATGTGTTGATGTACAAAAAACGCGGCGCGTTGTGGCGTCTCGTTCTGAGTGTGAATTCGAATACACTAGATATTCGGCCAATGAGGAAGAGATGAGAAAAATTCACCTCATGTTGCTCTGGCACATGCACCAGCCGGAGTACCGAGATCCGGCGAGCGGGCGATACATGCTTCCGTGGACGCGGCTGCACGCATTGAAGGATTACTGGGGCATGGTGCATGTCTTGCGCGAGTTCCCCGGATTCCACGCCACCATTAATGTGGTGCCGTCACTCGGATCGCAGCTTGAACAGTACGCCAGCGGGAAATTTGACGAGCCGTGGTTTGATCTCGCATTTCTTCCCGCCGATCAACTGAATCCTCAACTAAAAGCTGAGATTCTCGACCGCGCATTTCAAGTAAATCATGAGAATTTGATGAGCCGCTGGCCGCGTTTTGTTGAGCTATTCGGGCTCGCGCGCGCGGCCAAGGATGCTCGACCTGTCGAAACATTCAATGCGCGGGATTGGCGCGATCTGCAACTGCTCTCTCAATTGGCATGGATGGATGAGCAATGGCTGGCTGACGATCCCGTCCTCCAGCGCCTTGCGCAGAAGGGCTCAAATTTTTCGGAGGAAGACAAGCAGGCATTGCGCGACAAGCAACTCGAATTACTTCGCGACGTATTGCCCGAATACCGCCGCGCCGCGCAATCCGGTCAGGTGGAGCTTTCCACTACGCCGTACTTCCATCCCATCTTGCCGCTGGTGTGCGATACCAACGCCGGACCTGAATCGAATCCTTTTAGTCCTGCGCTGGCTCCGCCATTTCAGCGTCCGGAAGATGCCCGCGAGCAGCTTCGCCGCGCCCGCGAATATCACGAACGAGTTTTCGGTGCGCCACCCAATGGCCTGTGGCCTTCTGAAGGATCAGTGTCCAACGCCGCTCTCGATCTGGCTGCCGAGATGGGATTCAAATGGTTCGGCACCGATGAAGGGGTGTTGGGCCGCACGCTCGGCGTAGGGTTTGCCAGAGACTCGCAAGGAATTCCGTCGAACGCCGAGCGGCTCTACACTCCCGTGCGAGTTCAGCGCGGCGGCCGCGAGATCACCGGATTTTTTCGCGATCACTACATCTCCGATCTGATCGGATTCGTTTACGGACGCATGGGCGCGTCAGCCGCAGCGGAGGATCTCCACTACCGTATTCGCGCAATCGGCGAGCGCACGCCGGGCGACAAGCCCGTCACGGTCTCGATTATTCTCGATGGCGAAAATGCGTGGGAATATTTCCCCGGCAACGGCCGCGAGTTCCTTCGCCAATTCTATCGCCGCATCGAAGCCGATTCGGATATTCAAGCCCTCACAGCCTCCGAGGCGCTGGCGGGCGCGCAGGATGTGCCCGTAGTGGAAAGCGTAGTGCCCGGTTCCTGGATCAACGCAAATTTCGATGTGTGGATCGGCAGCACCGAAGATCTCGAAGCGTGGCGCATGCTCCGCGACGCGCGCGACGCTTTTGAACAAGCAAAGCGCGCGCACGACGATCATCTCGAAGGCGCGCCAGACGATGCGCACATCGCAGGCGCCTTCGATGCGTTGCTCGCGGCAGAAGGCAGCGACTGGTGCTGGTGGTACGGCCCCGAGCACAGTACCGCGAACGACGCTGAATTTGATGCGTTCTATCGCACGCTCCTCACTGAAGTCTATCTTCGTCTCGGCCACGAAGCTCCCGATGAACTCGCCGAGCCCATCAAGCGACGCACCGAGCAAGCGATCGTTGTGCCACCACAGGCGTTCCTGAAAGTTAAAGTGGATGGACGTGAGACATCGTATTTTGAGTGGCTAGGAGCCGGTCTATATTCCGCTGTGTTTGCGGGCGCTTCCATGCACGGCCGCGCGCATTTGCTTCGCGAATTACATTTTGGGTTCGACGACGAGAATTTTTACGTGCGCATCGATCCGGCTGGCGATGCCGCCGCCACGATTCGCGACGAAGGAGAATTTCGGATATCGATACATGGCGGCTGCGATTTGCGCGTCCACCTCCCGATCACCGGCGGCAAACTCCAAAAGGTGCGCGTCGAAATTAACGAAACGTGTCCGCTCGGCGCCGATCAGCATGTAAGGGCGGCATACGAAAACATTCTCGAAGTTTCGATTGCTCGCAGTTTGCTGGTGCTCGACAGCACGCCGGAAATTAAACTCAGCGTTTCGCTATGGCACGGCGGCTTGCCAGTCGACGTGCTTCCCGCAGAGGGCTGGCTCACCGTGCGCCTCGGTGCCGACGCATTCGCTTGGCCGCGACCTTAATCGCATGGTGCAGCGTGCGTCATTTATTTTCTTGCCGCGCGCCTAAAATAATTTGAGTCGCGACTTCGCGCGGAGAATTTCCTACTGGAATCAGCGTGATCAGAGTGAGGGTTTGTTCGCGAATTCGAATCACGGCCAGATCGTTCGACGATTGATCTACCGCTACGAGTAAGTCTCCGCTGGGAACCAGCGCGCAATCGCCCGGGTGATTTCCGACTGTCACGGGCGCATCAGGATTTTGCAGCGTGCGATACGTGGTTTGCGCGGCCAGCATGTGCCCCGCGTCGGAATCAGAAACGTAGAGCATCGTTCCATCGGAAGACATCGCGCCGTGTGTCGGTGCCGACCCCACCAACATTGATTCCGCGAGTTCGTGCGTCCACGTATTGATGATCGCGAGTTCGTGCGCCTCTGGAACAGTGACGAAAAGCTCGCCGCCATCTGGCTTCAAAAGCATCGCGTCAGGTTTTCCGGGCAGCGGTAGGTTAGTCAGCAATACGTTGCGGTGCAGATCGACTACGGAGATTTGATTTGCGGCGGTGGCCGTGACGAAAGCCGTCGTCCCATCGAGCGAAATCACAATTTGCTCAGGCTGCGCAGCCACTGGAATTGTCGAGCGAAGCGCAAGTGTCGTTGCGTCGAAGATCTCAAGCGTCGCATCGTCGCGATTCGTGACGATCACACTTTTTCCGTCCGTGGTCGCTCGCGCGATCCATGGGCGGCGTCCTGTACGCGCAGTCGCAACCACTTTGCGCGACTCGCAATCTATCGACGTGAGAGTGTTCGCCGCGGAAGCCGCGATGTAGGCGCGTTTTCCGTCGGGCGAAAAATCCAGCGCGAACGGTTCAGCGCCGATAGCGATTCGCGCGACGACTTTATTCGACGCAGCATCAATCACCCAAGCGTAGCCGCCGGTGGTCGACACTCCCCAAATTTCTTTTCGCGTCGGGTGCGCGCGCAGCCCCGATGGCGCGCCGCCAACATTGATCGTGGCTCGCACCGAAAGACTCACAAGATCAATCACGGAAACGGTGCCGTCGGCAGTGTTGGCCACATATGCGCACAATTTCGATCCGGGCCGTAAGAAGGAAGGCCGCTGCTGAATCGCGATTTCGCGAATGACCAGCGCGATCAGCACTGCAACAATCAGCAACAGTCGATAGGGGATTTTGCTGCGCGAACTCAAAGTGAACGAAGTCTAGCGAAGCGATTTCCAGCGGTCAATTCACGTGACGATGAAGAACCGCTGCGATCTGGCGAACCTCATCGCAAAGTTTTTCAAATTCGCCCGGCAAGATGGATTGAATGCCGTCGGAAAGCGCGCGATCGGGATCGTTGTGAACTTCCACTAGAATTCCATCGGCACCCACGGCAACCGCAGCGCGAGTGAGCGGCAAAACTTTTTCGCGCCGCCCAGTTCCATGGCTCGGGTCCACCACGATCGGCAAGTGGCTGCGGCGCTTCACGGCGGGAACAACTGTTAGATCGAGAGTGTTGCGCGAGTGATCGGCAAACGTGCGCACGCCGCGCTCGCACAGAATCACCTGATAATTTCCTTCGGACATTACATACTCAGCGGCCATCAGAAATTCATCGAGTGTCGCAGACATTCCGCGCTTCAAGAGAACTGGTTTGCGAGCGCGCCCGGCGCGTTTGAGCAGCGAAAAATTTTGCATGTTTCGCGCGCCGATCTGAATCACGTCGGCATATTTTTCTACGAGATCGAGGCTTTCGTTGTCGACAGCCTCGGTGACAATCCCAAGGCCAAATTCGTCGCGAATCTCCGCGAGTATTTGCAATCCCGGTTCGCCAAGCCCCTGAAAACTGTACGGGGATGTGCGCGGTTTGTACGCACCGCCGCGAAATAAGCGAACACCGGTCGCCGCGATCCCTTTAGCAATCGCGAATGCCTGTTCGCGGCTTTCAATCGCGCATGGCCCCGCAACCATTCCCACAAATCCGCCGCCGAATTTTACTTCTCCCGCAGGCGCAGGAATTACGATGACACTCTCATCCTGCTTTACATCAAGGCTCACCAATTTGTAGGGTTTACTGACCGGGATGCACTCAACTACACCGGGCATCGCTTCCAGCGTACCCAAATCCACGGGGCCATTATTTCCGGTGATGCCAATCGCAGTGCGCGACGCACCCGGCATCGGGTGCGCCTTCATTCCGGCGGCTTCAATTCGTTTGCAAACGGCGCGCACCTGTTCTTCAGTGGCGTGCGCATCCATAACAACTAGCATTTCAGTTCCTCGCGAAGGTGCAAGTGTATCGTCAGGGAGGGGAGCGCGCAAATCGGCAGGGAAATAGTGCGGTGTGCGCGGAGCACCCAAATTGTTTCACGTGAAACAATTTGGGTGTCGCGCGTTCATTCCGTCAAGATATCTGCTGAAAATTCCCAAAATGGGAATTTTGGATGAATTTCTGGCTACGCTCCGATAGCCTTGTAGCCGATGGTCGGAGCTTTTTTCAGCGCTTCCAGGGCCTCTTCGCTGGTCAACAGGGGCGTGGTCTTAATCGATCGAACGGATCCGCCGGCGGACGCCACGATCGCAAAGGCGGCTGCGTCGGTGTTCGCAGGCAGTTCGATGATGCTTACGGTGTCGTACTCGCCGAAAGTCATATAAGCGCCGACAATCTTTCCGCCCAGCCGTTCAACCATCGGCCGGATTTGTTCTGTGCGATTGGCGGGGTTCTTCACCATGTGGGACCAAGCATCTGGGGTATAAGCAACTTGAACGAGATAATGTGGCATTTGCTGCCTCCTGAAGAAATCGGATGTAAGGACTGAATTCCGCGAACTCTGCCACCAAATCGCGTGCGAATCAAGAGGGAATCCGGCGGCCTCGCGCGGCGTCTCGCGGTGCTGGATTGGTGTGGCGGAGTCGGTTAAAATTAAATCGTGCCCGCCTGCAGAATGGTGGGTGATCTGTTGTTTCACCGAGACATCCGAAAATGAACGAGCCGCGACACAGTGAGGAATTGGTGTTTGACGCAGAGATAGTTGCAGCCAAGCGTAGAGCCAATTCGAAACGCTGTGCCGTTGGCGGAGGACGAGTGGCGCCCTGAGCCAGAAATTCCGGCAGCGCCACGCCGCGTGGCTCGACGGAAGTTTTCGAATCGGGATTCACACATCGATCGCGGGCGACATCGCGAATTCGCTCGACATCGCGCACAAACTTGGCTGCAACGCGCTGCAAATTTTTTCCACCAGCCCGCGAATGTGGCCGCGTCCCGGACGATCGCGAATCGCTGAAGCGGATGCAGCGCGATTCCTCGCGCGGCGGCTGGAACTCAATCTCGGCCCCGTTGCGATTCACGCAAATTATTTGATCAACCTCGCTGCGGCCGATCCGATGGCACGTGTGCGGACGATTCAGGCATTTCGCGAAGAATTGGTTCGCGCGATTTCACTCGGCGCGGACTTCTTGATCGTGCATCCCGGCTCCGCGCGCGACGGAAACATGGCCAATGGGGTCGCGGCGATTGCCGAAGCGATTCGCCAATCGGTACGCGGGCTGAACGGAATGCGCCGCAAGAATGCGGCCGATGCGCCAGGCTCACGGCGCGGCCTGACCATTCTGATCGAAAACACAGCCGGCATGGGCAATAGCGTTGGCTCGCGATTTGAGGAACTGGCGGCGATTCGCGCTGGAGTGACGGACGTCGAGATTGGCGTGTGTCTCGATACGGCGCACATGTTTGAAGCCGGATATCCCATCCACACGCGGAGCGGACTCGAGGAAACAATCGCGCAACTTGACGCGACGATTGGTCTTGAGCACGTGAAGGTGCTGCATGTGAACGATTCGAAAACGGACTTCGGTTCGCGCGTCGATCGCCACGAGCACATTGGCCGCGGAAAAATTGGACTCGAAGCGTTCGAAAGAGTGTCTGCGGCATCCAGCTGCTTTCGCCGCAGCGCGTGGCTGGCCGCGCGTTTCTGCTGGAGACGCCGATTGATGAGCCGGGAGATGATCGCAGAAATGTCGCGGCGCTTTGGAAACTAGTTGGAGTCGCAGTCGAGCAGGCACCTGACGCGGTGGATGGATTTTCGATGCTGGCGCGAAAGCTCAAGGCGAAGAAGAAAGCCGACTTGAAATCAAAGGGCGGCCCTAAAGTGAGATCGAAGGCTGACCCACGCAGACAATTAAATACGCGCGCTTTGAAAAAGAAGCCAGCGGTAAACAAAAGTGCGAAACGCGCAGCAGCCAAGAAACGCTCACCGAAACGGAGACGGGGCTAGTGGCCGAGTACAACCCACAGGAAGTCGAAGCCAAGTGGCAGAAGGTGTGGGCGGCGCGGAAGGAGTTTGACGCCGACACAGATCCTGCGCGCAAGAAATATTACTTGCTCGAGATGCTGCCGTACCCCTCCGGCACTATGCACATGGGCCACATGCGCAACTACACGATCGGCGACGCGGTGGCGCGATATCGGCGGATGTGCGGATTCAATGTGATGCACCCCATGGGATGGGACGCGTTCGGACTGCCTGCGGAAAACGCGGCAATTCAGCGGGGGATTCATCCGCGCGAATGGACGCTGGGTAATGTAAAGGAATTCAAAAAAGTTTTGCAGCGATTCGGATTCAGTTACGACTGGCGCCGCGAAATTTCAACCTGCGATCCCGAATACTATCGCTGGAATCAGTGGATTTTTCTGCGCATGCTCGAGCGCGATCTCGCATTTCGAAAGCGCAGCCGAGTCAACTGGTGTCCGAAATGCGCGACAGTGCTCGCGAACGAGCAAGTTGTAAACGGCTGCTGCTGGCGCCATGAAGATACGCCGGTGGAATCGCGAGACCTGGAACAGTGGTTCTTCCGGATCACGCGCTACACGGATCAATTGCTCGATGATCTCGCAAAACTGGGCGACGGTTGGCCCGAGCGCGTAGTCACCATGCAGCGGAACTGGATCGGAAAATCGCGCGGCGCGCGCGTGCGATTCGACATTGATGAGTTAGAAGGCAAGAGTTTGGAAATTTTCACGACCCGCATCGACACGATTTATGGAGCGTCGGCGATTATCGTCGCGCCGACTCATCCGCTGCTCGGAAATTTAATGGCGAATGTTCCGAACCGCGCTGACGCGGAAGCTCTGCTCGCAAAGATGCGGCAATCCAGCGTGAAAACTGAGGACCTTGCGACCGCGGAGAAAATTGGATTCTTCACCGGGTGCCACGCGACGAATCCTTTCAACGGCGCAAAGCTGCCGGTGTGGGTAGGGAATTTCGTGCTTATGGAATACGGCACAGGCGCGATTATGGCTGTGCCCGCGCACGACCAGCGCGATTTTGAATTCTGCTCGAAATATAAATTGCCGATCCCCGTTGTAGTCGTTCCTGCGGCGCAAGATTCGGGAGCGGGGAAGCCGCCAGCAGGCGAAGCCTTCAGCGATTACGGCGTGCTTGTGAATTCGGGTCCTTACACCGGCATGACGTCTGAAGTCGCGCTGGAAAAAATGACGGCTGATGCGGAAGCGTGCGGCTTCGGCAAAGGTGAGACGACGTACCGCTTGAGAGATTGGGGGATTTCCCGCCAGCGATATTGGGGGACTCCAATCCCTGTGGTGTATTGCGACAAGTGTGGGATGGTTCCCGTTCCTGACGATCAGCTGCCGGTGGTGCTGCCGGAAAAAGTTTCGATTACGGGCGAAGGGAAATCGCCGCTGGCGAATACGCCTGAATTCGTGAACACATCTTGCCCAAAGTGCGGAGGCCCTGCGCGGCGCGAGACCGACACGATGGATACGTTCGTGGATTCGGCGTGGTATTTTCTGCGCTACCTTGATCCGCACAATAGCAAGCTACCGTTTGATCCAGCACAAGCGAAATACTGGGCTCCGGTGGATCAATATATCGGCGGAATCACGCACGCGATTCTACATTTGCTCTACGCGCGATTTTTTTGCAAAGTGCTGCGCGATTTACAGCTCGTCGCGATCGATGAGCCGTTCACGCGTCTGTTCACACAGGGAATGGTGCTCAAGGGTGGCGTGGTGATGTCGAAGTCGAAGGGCAACGTGGTGGGCGCGATGGAAATGGCGGAAAAATTCGGCGCCGACACGGGAAGGCTTTACACACTCTTCGCGGCTCCTCCTGAAAAAGATATGGAGTGGAGCGATCAGAGCGCGGAAGGTTGTTCGCGATTTCTGAATCGCGTGTACCGTCTCGTGGAAAAACACGCCGCAGGTTTGCGCGGAGTGCAGGCCGAATCAGGCGAGCTGACTGCAGTGAGCGAAAAAGAAACGGTTCTGTTGCGGAAGGCGCATCAGTCGCTAAAGCGCGTAACGCACGATTACGAATCGCGCTGGCATTTCAATAGCGCCATTTCGCAAGTGATGGAATTGGTGAACGAAGTTCACGCGCAAGAGCCGCTGAGCGATGGCGTGCGGCCGGTTGTTATTAAGGACGTACTTGAATTAATGACGCTGATGCTCGCTCCGATGGCGCCGCATCTCTGCGAAGAAATGTGGCAGATGCTGGGACACGCGGATGGTTTGGCGAGTGCCGGCTGGCCTGCGTATCGCGCTGAGCTTGCGGCGGAGACACAGATCGAGGTCGTGGTGCAAGTGAACGGAAAGTTGCGCGGCAAGATTCTTGTCGATGCGGGTGCGGATGAAGAAACCACGGGTTCGCTCGCGGCGAGCGAGCCGCGAGTCGCTGAATTCCTCGCGGGCAAAACGATTGTGAAGCGTGTAGTTGTACCCGGTAAGCTGGTGAATTTTGTCGTCAGGTGAAAAAATGACAGCAGCGGGAGCGAGTATGGCGGAAGCGGTGCCGAAGAGCGAACTGGGCGGAATCGTGGTGCTCGATTTCGGCGGACAGTACACGCAACTCATCGCGCGCCGAATTCGCGAGCAGCAAGTTTTCTCCGCGGTGCTCGCGTGCAATTCGCCGATCGAAAAAATCCGCGCGCTCACGCCTGTGGGTCTGGTGCTCAGCGGCGGCCCGAGTTCCGTTTACGATAAGCACGCGCCACAGTGCGATCCGGAAGTTTTGAAACTAGGAATTCCGGTTCTTGGAATTTGCTACGGCTTGCAGTGGATCACGCACACGCTCGGTGGGGAAGTGGAGCCTGCGGAGCGCCGCGAATACGGCCCGATGAAATTTGACGTTAGCGAACCCTGCGATCTTTTTTCCGGAATACCAAGCGAGCTGCGCATCTGGAACAACCACGGCGATCGTGTACTGAAGCTGCCCGCGGGGTTTCGCGTCACAGGCAAAACAAACAACGCGATCTCTGCAGCCGAAGATCCACAACGCAGAATCTTCGCGGTGCAATTTCATCCAGAAGTTGGCCACACCGAACACGGCACGGACATCCTGCGCAATTTCGTGTTCAAAATCTGCGGCGCGAAGCCGAATTGGAGCGGCTCTGCATTTATCGCCGAAACCATCGACGCAATTCGCCGCCGCGTGGGAAACGATCGCGCGATCTGCGCGCTCAGCGGCGGCGTGGATTCCACCGTCGCGGCGGTTCTCGTCGGCCGCGCGATTGGCGATCGACTCACAAATGTTTTCGTGAATACGGGTCTGCTCCGCAAAAATGAATTCGCAGATACGCTGACAATGTTGCGCGATCGCCTGGGACTAATTGTCAACGGCGTGGATGCATCGGAAAGATTTCTAGCGAAACTGAAAGGCGTCGTCGATCCGGAAGAGAAGCGCAAGAAAATCGGCGGGGAATTCATCGCCGTATTCAATGACGAAGCGAAGAAACTTGCAGCACAAACAGCCGCCGAGCACCGCGGCGAATTGAAATATCTCGTGCAAGGCACGCTCTACCCGGACGTGATCGAATCCGTCTCCGTCAAGGGCCCTTCCGCCATGATCAAGACGCATCACAACGTCGGCGGCCTCCCCGCTGACATGCCATTTACTTTGATCGAGCCGCTGCGCGATTTATTCAAAGACGAAGTGCGCCGCATCGGCGCGGAACTTGGATTGCCCCGAGAAATTCTGACGAAGCAGCCGTTCCCGGGACCGGGCCTCGCGGTGCGTTTGCTCGGCGAAATCACTGAAGAACGCCTAGCGATGCTGCGCGAAGCCGATGCGATCGTAGTGGAAGAAATCCGCCGCGCGGGCCTCTACGAAAAAACTTGGCAGGCATTCGCAGTTCTTGCTTCCGGTGCGCAGCGTAGGCATTCAGGGCGACGATCGCAGCTACGGATGGACAGTCGCCGTGCGCGTAGTGGAATCCGAAGACGCGATGACGGCCGATTGGGTGCGGCTACCCGGCGAAGTTCTCGCAACGATTTCCACGCGAATTTCAGAACGAAGTTCGCGGCATCAATCGCGTCGTCTACGACATCAGCTCAAAACCGCCGAGCACAATTGAATGGGAGTGAAGCGGAAAGTGTACAAAGAAGGGGAGGCAAATCGTTCGAAATATTTTTCGAAGCTCGTCGCGGCAGTACCGTGTGAGCGGGCCGGGTTCCCGCCCACAACTCAGGCCAGGGTGGGACACCCCGGCCCCCCGGCACTACCGGTTCGACATCTTCTGGGCCATGTACAACAGCAAGCGGCGATCGGGTTCTTCAACGCGTCCCAGCAAACGCCGGAACTTGTTGAGGAAGCGCGCCTCTTTGCCGCGGCTGCCCCAGGCGATATCGTCCGCACTCTTTCGCTTGGGCAGGTTGGGCAGTTCGGGCGGTTCTTCGCCGTCGTAGAAGAGTTGGTAGAGTGGAACCTCGAGAGCTCTTGCGAGCTTTTCGAGTGTTTCGATGGCCGGTACAGTGTGGCCGTTCTCAACACGCGAAATGTAACACCGGAGAAGTCCGGTGCGCTTTTCGATGTCCCCTTGTGAGAGTTTTTTTCTTCGCGCATGGCGCGAAGGCGGTCGCCTATAATCATGTCGGCATTATCGCCGACTGGCAATGTCGAATGCAAGTTGAAAGTTTGGGTCAAAGCTGTGCGTAAGATGTAACCGGAAGCTGATGGCAAACGTCCCAAAGACTGAAGTACAAGACCGTTCCCCGGCAGTGGTTGCGAGGACCGCAGCGCAAGAAGATGAACGTGCGCTCGTTCGACGCGCCCAGGCTGGGGAAGTTGCCGCGTACGAGCAGTTGCTGGCGAAACACCAGCAGCGTGTGTTCGCGGTGGTCGGCGGAATTCTGCGGCGCAGGGAAGATACCGAAGATGTCGCGCAGCAGGTTTTTGTCAAAGCGTATTTTTCGCTCAAGCGATTTGATCTGCGGTCTGCGTTCGGAACCTGGCTGTACAAGATCGCGGTCAACGAATGCTGGGATTACCTTCGCAAGAAAAAAGTCCGGCGGCTTGTTTATGAAGCCGACCTGAGCGAAGAGCAGAACCGGCAGATGGCGGCTTCGAGCGGACAATCGCTTGGCGCGCAGAGGATTCACGACGACGCGTCGACTCGCACCGAGCAGCGCCAATTGATCGAGCGGTTGCTTTCTGAACTGGACGAGCAAGATGGCGCGATGCTGGTGATGAAAGAAGTGGAAGGGTTTTCAGTCGAAGAGATCGGCGAGATGCTCGGAATTAACGTGAACACCGTAAAGGTACGGTTGTTCCGGGCGCGCGCAAAGCTGGTGCAGGTTTATCGAAGGCGAATGCAAGGCGGCGCGCCAAAAAGTTCAGAAGGCTGGCGGAACGGATTGAAGCAACTGAACAGATTGAAGCGGAGGCAGTAGAAAAATGGCGACCCATAACATGAACGAAGATTCGTGCAACGATTTCGCGGTGCGGCTCGAGAGCGCGCTGGAATCCGCCGAAGGAAGCGCGCGTCCAACTCTCGCGCCTGACCTTGAGCAACACCTGCACACTTGCGAATCGTGCAGCGCGGCATTTGAAGACGCGACGTTCGGGCGTTCGCTCTTGCAATCTGCGCTTGTGCCCGCGGTGCCGAGCTACGCGTTTAGCACTCGCGTGCTGGCGACGATTCGCAGCGAGGAAGCTGTTGCGGCGCAGGGCAGCATTTTCTGGCGGCCGCTGGAGCATCTGGCGGCGAAAGTTGCTTTGGTAGCGGCGACGTGCGTGATGCTCCTTTCTTTTTACGTTTACGGTTTCATGCCGCGAAACACTTCCGGTGCGGTAGCGCAGGATCATACCTACACGCTGGTGCCACAGCCTGAGAATCAGCAGCCCGCAACAAAGGACGACGTTTTACTTTATCTGGCGGAGAGTGGTCATGGCAGGTGAGCGAACAAAGAGCACCGCGCTGCTTTTGGTGATAGCGGTGTTTGTTCTGGGAGTAGCCGTGGGCGCGCTCGGGAATGTATGCCGAGAGGAATCGAGTCCTCGGAGCGACGGCCGCCGCACCAGCCGCTTAGCTATGCAGAATTTCACGCCAAGCGCGTTGCGGATCTCACCCAGCAATTGAGTTTGAGCCCCGATCAGGCCAAGCAGCTTGATGCCGTACTTCTACAAATGCACGGCCAACTCTCCACGATTCACGACCAGGAAAATGTGCAGCGTGAACAGGTGAGCAAGCAGGGACGCGAACAGATTCGCGCGTTCTTGAGCGCGGACCAAGTCTGCCAAGTTCAATGATTTCTTGCAGAAGATGGATGAGCAACGCAAGAAAGACGAAGAAGAAAGAAAGAAACGGAATGGAACGCAGTAGTCCCCGCCGTTGTTGATCCGATTTAGATGTGCAGGAACGCGGCGAATTTGAGTAGAATTGCGAACTGCGCCAGGTGCGGGTCGGAAACGCAGTTCGAAATGCCGGAGCACCGTTTCATCCCGTGAAATAATCGTGTCTCAGGAAGTGAAGAGCAAAAATGGCGCAGCAGGCTGCAACAACAATGGAATCATCCAGCACGAATAATACTGGCGCGCCGGTGATTCGCCTTGAGGGCGTGCACAAGACGTACGACTTGGGAGAGATCCAGGTTCACGCGCTTCGTGGTGTGTCGCTCGAGATTCATGCCGGAGAATTTGTCGCGGTGATGGGCGCATCAGGTTCCGGCAAATCCACGCTGATGAATATTCTCGGATGCCTGGATAAGCCCACGCGCGGCCATTATTTTCTGGACGGGCTCGACGTCTCTGGCATGACGAAGACAGAACTCGCGCGGATTAGAAATCGAAAATTGGGATTCGTGTTTCAGCAATTTAATTTACTCGCGCGCACTTCGGCTCTGGAAAATGTGGAGCTGCCCACAATTTACGCGGGCATTCCGATCGAAGAACGCGAGCGGCGCGCGAAAGAAGCTCTCGATAAAGTTGGACTGGCCGAACGCGCGGGGCACCATCCGAGCCAGCTTTCCGGCGGACAGCAACAGCGAGTTGCCATCGCGCGCGGACTTGTAAATCGTCCGGCAATTTTGCTGGCAGATGAGCCCACGGGAAATTTGGACAGCCGCACATCGGTGGAAATTATGGACATCGTGCAGCGGCTGAACAGCGAGCACGGCATTACGATTATTGTGGTGACGCACGAGCCGGACATCGCGCGATACGCGAAGCGAGTCATCGAATTTCGCGACGGCAAAGTAAAGAAGGACGTTGAAGTCAGCGACCGCCTGATCGCTTCTGAAGTGCTGCCCACGCTGCCGGAAGTTGGCGCGGACGATGACGAAGATCAGCCCATGATGCCGACCGAAAAAGCTTCTGATACGAAGTAAACTTTCATATTCCTAAAATTATTTTGTGACTTGAATGACGCGAAAGAATTTGCGCGCGATCTGCGCTATGAATTCAGAAGGGAATATCTTCGTCCGATATTTCCGGGCCGGAACTTTGCGGGGCGCTGCCCTCATCGCTAAAACTTGTGCTGCCGCCCTGAGAGAATTCATCGCCACCACCTGCCGACGACGGCCCCGCACCGCCGCCCGATTCCGCTCGCGAAGTGAGCATGCGCATTTCGTTCGCGACAATGTCCGTGGCGTTGCGTTTCTGGCCGGTGTTTTTATCGTCCCACTGGCGCGACTGAATTCTGCCCTCGATAAAAACCAGCTGGCCCTTCTTTAAGTATTTCTGCCCGATTTCGGCGAGCTTTCCCCACATCGTGATGCGGTGCCACTCCGTGCGTTTCTGACGTTCACCGTTGCGATCTTTGTAAGTCTCGTCGGTGGCGAGAGAGAAAGTACATACGGCTTGTCCCGCAGAGGTGTAGCGAGTTTCGGGATCTTTTCCCAATCGGCCAACGAGAATGGCTTTATTGACGGACATGCGCGCCCCCAAGGCACTTTAATTCACGGCTCAATTCGTGACGGGGAAGATAACACGGCGCGAACAGGAGAGCAAAGCTCCGCACATGAAGAGAACGAATCGGAGAGAAATTAAGCCGGGAGGGTGCGGCGACGAAACGATCGATCGAGTAGTGGAAATAGTAGTGGAAGATGCGGCGGGCGGCGCTAGTCTCTTCCTCCGGGAGTTACGGGAACGCCGAGCGCCTTCAGGCGATCGCGCGCTGAGCCTTCTTCTTCGGTGTGCGGGAAGCGACGGACCACGGCGCGCAAATCGGCGATGCCCTGCGTTTTTTTGTTGATCGCGAGATACGCCACTCCGCGCTGAAAATAAGCCGAGGGCAATTTGAAGCTATCGGGATATTTCGAAATCACGATTGTGTAGTTGTCGATCGCTTCGTCGTAGTGCTGCTCGGTGCGATCCACTTCGCCAAGGTAGTAGTAAGCATTCGAAACGTACGGCCCGGTGGGGTAATACTTCAAGTAGTCACGAAATTCCTGCTTGGCAAGATCGTATTTCCGCGTAAGGACATCATTCAGCGCGTTGTTGTACAGAGTTTCGCCAGAAGGTGCGGAGCTGCCGGCTGGCGCACGCCCTGCATTGCCAGCGGGAGGAGTATTCACGATCGGGGCCGTGGTGACCGGCGCAGGCGCTGGGCTGCCGGATTCATACCAGGGTCGGTTGCGGGCATGTTCCCCGGAGCGCCGGCGTTACCACTGCTTGACCGCCAGTGGGATTCGCGGGCTGCGAGAGTGCGGTAACTTTCGCGTCGATTCCTTGCAGCGCGTTTTGCAAATCCGCCAGCTGCTGGCTCATCTTCGTCAGGCGTCCCTGCAACTCCGTGACATTTGAGGACACGCCCTCCACGCTGCTGGAAGCTGCGGAAAGCTGCGTGGAATTGTTGGCTTGCATATCTTGCAAAGTTTTCGTGCATGCCATTGATGCTTGCGTCCAGTTTATTTGAGTTGTCGGTCTCCTGCTGCACCAGAGTCCGCATCTCCGTCATCTTCGTATCGATCGAGCTTTGCATATCGCGCTGGCCCTGCTGCAGTTGATTCACTCCGGCCAGCAGCTCGACGATTTCTTTCGCCACGGCTCCCAGCGGAGCAGGCGATAGCAACGCGCCGCCGACGGCTCCCGCCAGCACGGCAGCTCCCATGGAAAGCATAAACTGTTTGCGCATACTGTCTAATCTCCTTGCGAATTACGAACTCGAAATCGCGCTAATCAACAAAAGATATTTTGCGAGGCCCGCCAGCTGTAATTTTTCCCGCGCCGCCGGGCCTCGCACTTGATCTCAATTCAAAAACTATTTCGCCAGCGAAAAATGCGCGCGGCGATTTCGCTGCCAGCATTCTTCAGAGTGTTCGTTGCACACTTGTTTTTCCTTGCCGTAACTCACCGTCTGCATACGGTCAGAGGAAATTCCGAGCGAAGTGAGGAAGCTCTTCGCGGCGTCTGCGCGGCGCTGGCCAAGGCCGAGGTTGTACTCGGTGGAGCCGCGCTCGTCGCAATCGCCTTCGATCACCACTTTCACGGTCGGATAGGTTCGCAGATATTGCGCGGTGCGCGAGAGAGCATCGCGAGCATCGGCGCGAATGTCAGAGCGGTCGAGATCGAAAAGGCGTCCATCACAGTCTTGTTAAACGCTGCCTCCGCGGTTTCGCTCACCGTAGCCGCTGTTCAGGCGGCGCGGCCTCACCAACTGTGATGCGCACGCTTTGTTCCGCGGTGCCGCCGGGTCCGGTCGCCGTGATCGTGTAAGTTCCTGAATCTGTCGGCGACACTTGCGTCGAACCTTCCGGCGCTACGCTGCCCACTCCCGGCGCGATCGAAAGAGAAGTGGCGTTGGTTGAATTCCATGTCAGAGTGCTGCTTTGTCCCTTTTGCAGAAATGCAGGCGAGGCCTGCAGTGTTACCGTCGGCCGGGCGGTCGGAGTATTGGGTTGCACGGGCGTTGGCACGTTTCCTGTTACTGCTTTCTTGCCGCACGCGCTACCAATCAACGAAATCGCCAGCAGGCTGAGCAGGGTGAACCTGCCGAACGAACGGTTTTGCATTTCGACTTCCTCCTCTAGATTTCACAACGTAATTTCACGGCTTAGAAAAACAGAAGCAATATAAATCCCGGGTATCGTATCACTGCACAGGCGCACAACAAGCCGAACCTCGCGCCGATGAAATATATCGTGTCCAGATATTAACGTGGTGTTCCGCGTGTTCGTCATCCATTCATTTGACTGCGCGATACTTTGAAACGGTCAATCCATAAATAAGCAATTCAAAATTGCGAAAAACTTAGCGCGGCGCAGACCAGCTTGGCGATTCGTTCTCACCTTGCTTCGTCAGCGCGCGCTGCTGGCTGCCATCCGCGAGCATGCTCCAAATTTGCCGAGTTCCCGTGCGCGTGCTTTCGAAAACAATGTGCCTGCCATCGGGAGCCCACGATGGCCGCTCGTTGCGGCCGGCGTCTCGCGTAAGTTGGGCTAGCTGCTTGGTCGACACATCGTAGATGTAAATGTCGTAGTTGCCGTCGGGCCGGCGCCAGCTGAACGCGAGTAACTCTCCATTCGGCGACCATGAAGGATCGATCACGTAGCCCATGTCGCCGAGTTCGATTTTCTGTACGTCGCCGCCGGCCGCGCTCATCATGTAAAGCTGCGGCACGCCGCCACGATCGCTTACAAACACAACCTGCTGGCCCGTTTTCGGATTCCACGTCGGGCGAAGTGTTTACGCCAACCGTAAACGTAAGCCGCTTGGGGTGCGCGCCGCTGGCATCGGCGACATAAAGCTCTGGCGGTCCGCCCATGCTTGACATAAACATCACCTGACTGCCATCCGGCGACCAAGCAGGCGAACTATTCGTCCCCAAAAATCGCGGCCACGAAATCAGATGACCGCTCGCAAGGGAATACATGCAAATTTGAAAGCTCTGCACGCCGTTGCGTCCGGGAGCCATGCAGGTAAACGCGATACGCGTGTTGTCGGGAGACCAGCGCGGCGTGAGCGAAATCGATTTCATGGACGTCACCACATGCTGATTCTGCCCGTCGTAATCCATCACCCAGATTTCTTTGTTGCCGGTGCGCGCACTCACAAACGCGATTTGCGTGGTGGAAATTCCCGGCAAGCCTCCGGAAAGTTGCTTCAATATTTCATCCGCGAATTGGTGCGCATAGAGGCGAACCTGATCGTCAGTGGGCTGGCCGCGATAAATTTTCGCGATCACCGCCTGGCCGCCGGGGTTCCGCACATCGTAGAACCAGGCCTGCGCGGCGAGATCGCTGCCGCTGCCCGAAAGATTTCCGAATGCCAGATAGCTCGCGGAAGCAGGGGCGGCGGACCACGCTTGATAATTCAATTCAGATGGCTGGTGCGGCGCGCTCTGCGGAAAGAGGCTCGCGCTCACCGGATCGATGATGCCGCTGTATTCGAGATCGGAACTCACCACATCGCCAAATTCCTGCGCCATGGCAGGCGAAATCGAGCCCGCCGGACCAAACGGAGATACTGCGACGCGCTGTTTCTGCACTCCCAGACCCGTGCCGGTATGAAGCCAATCCTGCGCCATCGCCGCGTGAGATGAAAACGTGAGACCCAGCGCCGCGATGAGAACGATTTTCCCTGCACCGCGAATCCTGCTCGCGGCCAAAGTATTTCGAATGAAAGTTTTCAATTCATCCCCCAAAAACATGACTGCGATTCCACTCGCGCGACAGATCGCCGCGCACTATCGCTTAAAATCAAAATAAAATTGCACGTTCAGCGCCGAGCCGTAGTAATCGCTCGGCAGCTTCATCACCGGACTCGAAGCCAGTACCGCGCGTTTCGCGCAAGTATCCACGGAAGCGATGCCGCTCGACTGTATCAATTGGATGTTCGCAATCGTGCCGTCGCGCAATATTTGAAACGTAAGCACCGCGCGCGGCGCCGTTCGAATCGATGGATCCACCATGCTCTGAAGCCAGTTGCTGCTGATGCGATTGCGCACCGCCTCCGCGAACCACGGATACTTTGTGCCGAAATCGCCGTTGCCCGCGCCCGACATTGCAACCGCGCCTTGCGTGGCTCCGTTCACCGTAAACTCGCCGGGTGTCTGCGACTGCGAATAGGGAAGCGCCGGAGCGCCCGTCTGCGCGCCCGGAACAGCGTTTGGCGGCGGCACAGTTTTATCTTCCAGCAGCCGCGATTTCTTGGTCTTGTACTTTTCCAGTTGCTCGCGTTCAAATTTCGAAAGCTTGATCGCATCCGGCGGAGGCGGCGCTTCCTTCGGCTTCGGCTCAGCTTTATAGAGAGTCTTGCTGTCGTCGGCTACGCGACTTGTGGTGACCGCATCCGGCGGCGGCATTGGAACGCCGGGAAGATTTCGCACCATGCCTACTTGTACAGCGCTGCCGCCGCTTGTTGCTCCGCCCCAGCTTTCTGTGCGCGGATGCAAAATTGTGACCGCCGCGATCGCAGCGACAAGCAAGCCGTGTAGCGCGAGCGACCACGGCAGCATGCCTTTCAGCGTGGGATCTTGCGCGCCGGGATGTTGGGCAGCGTACGCCATGTTCGCGCCGGACTAATCTCCTTGCGGCGTTTTCGTCAGCGGTTGCGTCACCACGCTCACGGTTTGTATCCCAGATTGTTGCAGCGCATCCAGCACGGCCGCCACAATTCGGAAGGGAACCGTCTCGTCCGCGCGTAGATACACAGGTTCGCGTGCTGGGTCGCGCATCTTCGACCGCGCCTTTGCGCCCAGTTCGTGGATATTCACGGCATCATCGCCGAGATAAATCAGCTGCGCGCGATCCACCGTGACAACAAGATGTGCCTGCGTGATTTCTTTCACCGTCGTCGTTTTCGGCAAATCCACTTGAATGCCGCTCTGCAGAATCGGCGCGGTGATCATAAATATAATCAGCAGCACCAGTACCACGTCAACCAGCGGCACGATGTTGATTTCGGATAGCGATGTATCGGTGCTTCGTTTTATTTGCGGCATGAAAATCCTCCGCTACGCGCTTAGCTTTTCGATTTGCGCGGTGACTTCCATTGTGAAGTTATCCATGCGCCCGCCCATTTCGCGAGCGCGGTGCACAAAATGGTTGTAGGCGATCACCGCAGGAATCGCGGCAAATAGCCCCGCTGCGGTAGTGATCAGCGCTTCGGCGATTCCGGGAGCGACTGCGCTCAAGCTGGCCGCGCCTGCGCTGCCCAATCCAAGAAACGCATCCATCACGCCGAGCACGGTCCCAAATAATCCGATGAACGGAGTCACCGAACCGGTTGTCGCCAGCCACGGCAGATATTTCTCGATTCGGCGCATCTGATCGGCCGATGCAAGCTGCATCGCCACGCTCACCGCGCCAACACTTTTTATTTTTCCGGATGGATTTCCGCTGCCGAGCTGGCTTTGCAGTTCGCGAAAGCCCGCAGCGTACACAGCTTCAAGCGGAGAGCGCCCCTCGCCGATACTTTTCGGCTCGGGCAATCCGCGGCTGGCGCGAAACACCCGCAGAAATTGAGTAGTTTCGCGGCTCATCGCGCCAAACGACCCCAACTTTTGCAGAATCAACGCCCAGGAAATGAGAGAGAAAATGAGAAGGATGAGAAGTACGATCCAACTGACCCATCCGGTTTGCTGAACAAGCTGACCTAGCTGTCCGCCAATCGAAAAAAGAGCAAGCGCGGAAATATTGTCCCCCCAAAGGACTTTTTCAAATGTCCTTACAACCGTAACACAGCCACAAGAAAGGCTACAACATCCTGAGATGCTCCAGTGTATGTATCGGGGACACATTCCGACATCAACAAAACGCAGTCCTGCGCGAGATAAGCAACCCCTCGTAAGCGAACGCGGGCGGGGCACGCCCGGTATTGCTAAGTCTTGTTCTGCAATATCACGCTCTCGCACTCCACGAATTGTCGCCGCTTCCGTGTGATAAGATAATTCAAATTATGCGCGAGCAAATCGATGTGCGCCTTGAGAGTCTCGCGGGCAGCGCGCGCCCGGAGGAACTTCCGCGAGAAGGCGCATCGCCAACAGGTCAGACGTCCATCGGGGCGTCTGATTCTGCTTCTTCTGCCGCCGGCAAAACTTTTTATCTCGAAACATTTGGCTGCCAGATGAATGCGCACGACTCCGAAAAAGTTGCTGGAGTTTTGCTGCAGCGCGGGTACAGCCAGGTGGAAACGATCGCGGCCGCATCGATGGTGCTCTACAACACTTGCAGTATCCGCGAAAAAGCCGCGCACAAAGTTTTCTCGCGGCTCGGTGAATTTCGCGATGCCGACGACGGAAAAATTATCGGTGTCCTCGGCTGCGTGGCGCAGCAGGAGGGCGAAAAAATTTTCAAGCGCGCCCCGTGGGTGAGCCTGGTGTGCGGCTCGGCGAGCTACAGCAAATTGCACGGCATGATTCAGGAACTCGAAACAGGGAATCGCCGCGTCACCGGGCTCGATAACGATACCGACGAAACTTTCGAAACTGAAATGACGCGCCGCGATCATCCATTTCGCGCGTACATCACGATCATCGAAGGCTGCGACAAAGCGTGTACGTATTGCGTGGTTCCGTTCACTCGCGGACCGGAGCGCAGCCGCGCCAGCGCAAATATTTTGGAAGAAGCGCGCCGCCTCGCCGATGCGGGCTACACCGAAATTCAGTTGCTCGGGCAAACTGTGAATTCGTATCGCGATCCTTCGCCTCGCCGGATGAGCTTCAGCGAAATTTTGCTGGCGGTTGCAGATGTCGCCGGGGATTCGCCGCGTGCGATTCACCACTTCTCATCCCAGCGATTTTGGCGCGGATATTATCGCGGCGATGGATTCGCATCCGGGAATTTGCGAACACGTACATCTCCCGGTGCAATCAGGCTCCACGCGCGTGCTGCGCGCGATGCAGCGCACCTATTCGCGAGAAGAATATTTGCAGAAACTCATGTTAATCCGAAACGCGCGCCGCGACGTGAGCATCACTACAGATGTGATCGTAGGATTTCCCGGCGAGACAGACGCGGAATTCGACGAGACCTTGAGCCTGCTCGACGAAGCTCAATACGATATGGTCTTTTCATTTAAATATTCGCCGCGGCCAAATACGGCGGCGCAGTCCATGCCGGGAGGGATCTCCGGAAGCGGAGCAGGCGGCAAAGCTGCAAATATCTGATGGAGAAGCAGCGACTGATCCAGCACGCGCGCAACCAGCGGTTAATCGGCAAAAATTTCGAAGTGCTGGTCGATGGCAATCCGCGCCGCGAAAATCAGTGGGCGGGACGCACTTCAAGCAATCTCGTGGTAAATTTCACCTCGCCGCGCCAGAATTTGCTGGGACAATACATTGACGTGCAGATTTCCAGTGCTAGTCCGAACAGCCTGGTGGGCGCTCACGTCATCTAAGTAATGGCAGCAGAACGGGGGAGGCTATATGGAAGTCGAGATGAAAATTCGTGGCCTCATGATGGACCCCGCGACCAACATGCCCATCGTGGTGTTGAAAGATGCGCAAGGCTCGGCGGTGCTGCCGATTTGGGTGGGCGTCTATGAAGCCAACGCCATCGCTCTCGAAATCGAAAAAGTGCAAACGCCACGCCCGATGACGCACGACCTGCTTCGCAACGTGCTCCTCGGATTGAATGTGCATGTGCGCAAAGTAGTTGTGAGCGATCTGCGCGACGACACCTTTTACGCGCTGATCTGGATCGAGCGCGACGGCAGCATGATGTCCATCGACGCGCGCCCTAGCGACGCGCTCGCGCTCGCCCTCCGCATGGATTGCCCCATTTTCGTGGAAGACCAGGTGCTCCGCACCTCGAAAAGCTCTGATACCGTCACCGAAAAAAGCACCAACGAAGAGCTCCGCAAATGGCTCGAGAACCTTTCCGACGAGGACCTGGGCCGCTACAAGATGTAACCGTAGCGCAGCCATTCCTGGCTGCGTCCTTTACCGGAACGCGAGGCAATCCGTTTTAGCGATCCAGCGAACGCATCCCCGCAGAATCCAAAGAGGGAACCAAGACTTCCACAGGAATCTCGTAAAATCTCATTTTTCGCTTGCGCTTCCACAGGCGCGCCAGTAGATTGAGGCGACCTGTATAGATGCCGCAACCGGCTGTTCCCACACAGAGTTGGCCGATTGCAGCTCTTTTTCCGGCCCGCGCACGCGATGCGCGAAAAATGAATTAGCGGAGCCTGCCAGCGCTGCGAAATGCGCGCGTAAACATGACCGCGATCTTAACGATTACAAATCAAAAAGGCGGCGTCGGAAAAACGACTACCGCGATCAACCTTGCAGCCGCTCTTGCGCTGCGCGATAAACGCACTCTGCTGATCGATTTGGATCCGCAATCGAATTCCACTATCGCCTTTTTTGATTCGGCCGAAATTCAGTCGACGATGTACGACGTGTTCGGCGAAGCGCGGATGGAATTGGCAAAAATAATTCTGCCAACGAAGAACAAGAATTTGGCGGTGGCGCCGGCGCGGCTTGCCCTCGCGAAGCTCGAGCAGCAGCTCGCGGGGCAGTTCGACGCGCCCTTCAAACTGAAGGATGCGCTGGGGCCGGTGCTGAAAGATTACGATTACGTGGTGATCGATACGCCGCCGGCGCTTGGAATTCTCACGGTGAATGCGATGGTAGCGTCGACACATTTGCTGGTGCCGATCCAGGCGGCGTATTTTGCGATCGAAGGCACCGACGATTTACTCGAAACGTATGAGCGGATTCGCGCGCGTCCCAATCCGGCGTTGAAAGTTTTGGGCGTGCTCATCACGCTATTCGATAAGCGCACGAACATTGCGCGGGATACAGACGGCCAGATTCGCACCGTGTTTGGCTCCGTGCTGTTCAAAACGCGCATCTCAAAAAATGTGCGTCTCGAAGAGAGTCCAGCTTACAAAGAAACAATCTTTACTTTCGCGCCCAAATCGCCGGGCGCGCTTGAATATCGCAAGCTTGCCCTGGAGGTTATCCAACGTGTCGAAGAGGATCGGGTTGCCCGTCACTCTCAAGATGCGGCATGACGCGCATTACGTCGAGCAGCTGACAACATTTAGCGGCGCCGCTATCGGCAGGATGATTCCGGTGGACAAGATCCGGCCAAATCCGGATCAGCCGCGCAAAGCTCTCGGCGATTTGAGTGAGTTGATTCAATCGGTAAAAGAAAAGGGAGTCCTGGAACCGCTGCTGGTGCGCTATGTGCCGCGCGAGGATTCCTACCACATTATTTCTGGTGAGCGCCGCTATCACGCGTCGCGTGCCGCGGGACTTCATGAGCTTCCATGCATTGAAAAAATCGCGGACGATGCGGAAACTCTTGAACTCGCCTTAATCGAGAATATTCAGCGCAAAGATCTTACGCCGTTTGAAGAAGCCGATGGTTTGCAGCGTCTCGCGGATCATTTTGATTACACGCACGACGATATCGCCCGCAAGATTGGCCGCGCGCGTTCATCCGTCACCGAAACAATGTCACTGCGAAATATTCCGGACCCGGTGCGCAAACGCTGCATCGAACGCGGAATCGTTTCGAAGGGCGTGCTGCTGCAAATTGCGCGCCAGCCCAACGAAAAGAAAATGGTAGAGGCGATGCAGCGCATCGTTCACGGCGGCCTCACGCGTGATGAAGCGCGCGCAGAACGCCGGGAAGAAAGCCAGCTTGGCCCACGTCCGCAACCATTTATTTTCAATTACGAACCGGAAGGCGGCGGCTATCGGATTCGTGTGCAATTCCGAAAGAGCCACGTCTCGCGCGAAGAGCTAGCTGCGACACTGCGCGCGGTGCTCGAGGCTGTGGAACAATCTCGCTTCGAAGCAAACGTCGCGACAGCGTAGCTCGTAATCCTTTGTCGGAAAATTATTTTCCGAACTTTCTCATTCATTCACTCGCGAAGGATTTCCATTTGTCATCCGGCGTAGCCGCTCCTCAACTCAACGCGCAACACATCGCGCGGATGGAGAAAATTGCAGCCGCCGGTTTTACATTCACGTCTTTTCCGCTTTACGCTGCGGCTGTCGGCGTGAAGAAAGGGAATTGCGCGGCGCTGCTCAACCCGCTTCCCGATGGCTCTCTGAAGTTTTTCGCCGAGCCGTGTTATCTCGTCGAAGGAAATTTAGCGTGCGAATCGAACGCGCAGGCCACAGCATTTTCATCTGGAAGAAAAAAGAATTGGAAGCGACGCCAGAACGCGTGGCTGAGCTGGCAGCGTTCCGCACCGAACTTCAGGAGTTGCTCGCGTGATATTTGAATTCAATGGCGACGAAATGGTTCTGGTAATTATCGGCGTAGTTCGTCGCGTGAATCCCACCATGTTGAAAGACGATGGCGACGGTGTCAGTGTGGATTTCACGCCGCTCGCAGGGAAAACAAATCTTTCCACCGATGAACTACTCCTAATGAAACTCCGCACCGCTTCCGAAGCCGGCGCAACGCAAATCGATCTCGCAGAACCCGAAGCCCGCGCTCTGGGAATCGCTCTTGAGCGCCTCGAATCGCTGCAAACTTGGCCGCCGGATGTCTTGACGATGAGCCGCGGAATCCGCAGCCGCTTAGCTGCAATCATTTAGAGGCGACACGGTGAGAATCGCCCTGTACTTGCTCATCGCGCTCGCATTTCTGGGCGCGTGGGACACGATTTACTATCACGAGTGGCGGGCGAAGTTGCCCGCTCTCGGAAAAATGGCGCGTTCAGAATTACAACTGCACGCATGGCGTGATTTTGTGTACGCGATTTTGTTCGCGATGCTTCCGTGGTTCTCTTGGCGCGGCACGTACGCAGCAATTTTGGTGGCACTTTTTCTGATCGAAGTCGCCCTCACGCTGTGGGATTTCGTAGTAGAAGATTGGATTCGCAAACCGATCGGCGGCGTGTATCCCGGCGAACGAATCATGCACGCGATCATGGGAATCGTCTACGGCGCGATGTTAGCGTGCATCGTTCCCACAATCCGCGAATGGTGGAGAGAACCGTCGCAATTAACGATATCCCCGCCGCTGATTTCGACGACGCTCCGCTGGATGATGCTCGCGATGGCGGCCGGGGTCACCCTCTCAGGCATCCGCGATTTATTCGCCGCCACCGGCTTCCGAGGCAGCTCGTGGCCGTGGAAGCCGGGGGCGTCTACCTAGGAATTACTGCGCCGTCCAAGTTGCAAACTTTTTTCGCAAAGGGCACACTCGAACCATGCCTCAACCATACGATCTCATTTGTATTGGCGCGGGTCCCACTGGACTTGCGTGCACCATCGACGCGAAACGCGCCGGCCTGCGCACTCTCGTAATCGACAAAGGATGTCTCTGTAATTCGCTTTACCACTATCCGGTGAACATGGTTTTTTTCACCACTCCGGAATTACTGGAAATTGGCGATCTGCCGATGACCTGCACCAGCGATAAGCCAACGCGCGCGGAAGCATTGAAGTATTACCGCAAAACCGCGGAGCACTACGATCTCGACTTGCGTCTCTACGAAACAGTTCATGGCATCGAAGGTCACGATGGGCAATTCGTGATGCACACGCACACTGCAACTGGCCAGGCGAACGAATATCACACCAGGAAAATTGTGATCGCGTCCGGTTATTACGATTTGCCAAAACTGCTGGATGTTCCCGGAGAAGATCTTCCGAATGTCTCGCACTACTTCAGCGATCCCCACGCATTTTGGGAGCAGGATGTTGTAGTTGTCGGCGGCAAAAATTCAGCTGCGGAAGCCGCGCTCGAACTTTATCGCGCGGGCGCACGTGTAACGCTCGTGCATCGCCGCGCGGAACTGGGCTCCACAATAAAATATTGGGTGCGTCCCGACATCGAGAATAGAATTAAGTCTGGCCAAGTCCGCGCGCTTTTCAATACTCGTGTGGTGCGATTCGAACGTGATTGCGTTTGGGTAGAGAACAGCGAAGGTGAGCAAAAGTTGCCAGCGCGTCAAGCATTTGCGTTGACTGGGTATCATCCCGACTTTGAATTTCTCCACGCCGCGGGTGTGGAATTGCATCCCGAAACTCGCAAACCCACAATTAATCCGCAAACTCTGGAAAGCAATGTGCCGGGAATTTTTCTAGCGGGTGTCGTGATCGGTGGAAATTTCCCGAGCGAGATTTTTATTGAGAATGGCCGTTTCCACGGAAAACAAATCGTGGCCGCGCTTACAGGCCAAGCCGCACCAACCGGAACAGCCGCCTCTGCTTAAGCGATATCGCCACGCTGTATTGTGGGCAGAGTCCTCCGCTTGATTGCGCCACGCAGGTGGCGCAAGATTAATTGGAAGGGAAGTGGAATGGCGCAGTGGAAGAAGTTGCTGTTGATTGGCATAGCGACGAGCGTCGTGACGCTCGCGGCGCTCGTCTTGTTTTCAAACTTGCGTGGACAATCCGCACCTGGCAAGACACCGCAGGGATGGAACGCAGCCGCAGTTCGCGCCACGTTCGCAAGCGTCGAGGTTCGGCAGTTGAACCCCGCCAGCGCAGCCGTGGTCTTTTTCTACGACCTCGAAAATAATTCCGGTAGCGACTACCAAATTGAGGCGGGACCAAATTTGCGTTTGATGAGCCGGTTGAAATCTGACGGCAGCCTCGTAGCTGATCGTCGCGCAAAACTTGCCGACAACGCATTTCTGCCGCTCGCAAATCGCACTCGCGTTGGCGTGCAAGTTGAATGTCCTTTTTCATGGCCGACGCAGCGAGATCCCACCGCAGACGCCAAGGTTCGGGCGCTCGTGTCTCAGGAGATTTCAAATTTACGCGGATTCGTATTATTTGACTCCACCGCTCGCTACCAAATTGAATTGCCGGGCGGATGGAATTGAAATCTCGCTTAAAAGTTTTCACTTTTCAGCGCGACGGATCTGTTTCGTGTTAGGAAATTATTCATTCGTTGCGGCCCTAACTTACGACGCATATAATCACATATAGAGCGAAGAGCCCCCCTTCCTCGCTAGGTCCTGTATGCCTGAAGCAATGCCAATCTCCGCAGCCGGTAATCGCGCAGCCGAACGCCGACGCTTGCGTCGGCAGCCGCTGGATTCGCTTTCGTATGTCGATCTCGGGGACACAAACGGCGGAATAATTTTGAACGTCAGCGAAGGCGGACTCGCATTTCGCGCGGCAATTCCGGTGATGGACGACCGCATTCCGAAATTGCGCTTCCAGCTTTCTGCGGATGAATTGCCGGTCGAAGCCGAGGCACGCGTCGCATGGACCGCCGACGAAAATCGCATGGTCGGCGTCACTTTCGTGCAACTCGAAGCTACCGCGCGCGAAAGACTAAAGAATTGGATTACCTTGGCCGCTAATCCGCCGGAAGCACCGGTGGCGATTGCTGCGGCTCCAGCGCGGCGGGAACTCGCTCCGCTCACCCTCACAAAAGTAGATGATCCAGAAAAAGCGATGCCACTCGAGACAAGAGTGCCCGCTCCGGTTTCCCCAATCGTTCCGGGACCTATAAACGCGCCGTCGATTTTCAAGCCAGCGAGTGTTCCCGTCCCTTCATCTGTAGTCGCTACAGCGAGTCACAGCGCAGGGCCTTCGCTTGAGGGAATTTCTATCGACTCTCTACTTCCGAGAAGCGCGAAAGAAAAGTCACGTCCAAGTATGGGATCGCTGATCGCCACTCGTTCTACCGTGCAACGCGCGAAGGTACCGTGGAAATCTCCTTCCTCACAAGCGACAGGGAATCCAAATTTGCAGGTGCGGACACCGATGGTCATACTGCTCGCCGTCACACTAGTGATTTTGATCTGGATGATTGGCCGTGGCGGGGCTCTGCTTCCGGCGTTCAGTGACGCTGCGTCGTCTCCGGGCACGCAGAATTCATTGTCGACTGGGGCGAGCGGTCGCCTACTCGAAATTTCGGTAGTCGATGCGAGCGGGCGCAGGCGGACGATTCCGTGGGAGATGCAGCAAGCTTCGCTCGGAATTTCGTCAGCGACACAAACACAGCGTCATCCGGTGTCGGCCATTACAGCAGCGAATACCGATTCAGTCGCAGACATGCCGGCGAATTCTGACGGAGCATCTGCGTCCTCGGATGCTCCGCATTCCGTCACGCAGATGTGGTCACTTCCGCAGCCGGGAAAGTCAACAGTGCCGACTAGCCCAGATACTCAGCAACAAACTCAACCGCCAACGTTGAAGCAGAATTCCTCTGTGGTACAAGGGGCGCTCTCGTCCGGATTGTCCGCATCTCGGATGGATACACCGGCCGCTCCGGAAGTAGCTATACCTCAGCCCGTTTCGCCGGCAGCAAAGCCGTATTCCGGCCCACACGCGGGAGTTTTGATCAGGCGTGTCGAGCCAATTTATCCTCCGAAGGCTGTTGCAGAGAAAATCGAAGGAATCATCGCGATGCAGGTAGTTGTCGGCAAAGACGGAAAAGTTCACAGTGTAAGAGTCTTGAGTGGCCCCAAAGTCCTCGAGGATGCTGCAGTGGATGCGGTAAAACTTTGGCGCTACGAACCCGCGCTTGTCGACGGAAAACTGGCCGAGTCACGACAGTACATCCAACTTACGTTTAAGCTCGACTCTCGCCAATAGGTTGTAGTTTCCTGATGAGCTTTCTCGCAGAGAAACGAGTCTCAACGAATTTGCTCGCTCCTTCAGCAGTTGGTAAGATCGACCCCGATGCCATCAGCAATCACTGAAGCCGGAGAGACTTTCGTAGCGCTGGTCAAGGGATTCAGCGTCACGCTTCGAAATTTATTTCGAAAAACTGTAACTGAAAATTATCCTGAGGAGCCGGTTCATTTTCAGGCCCGCTATCGCGGGATTCATGTTCTTCATCGCGATGAACAGGGTCTGGAAAAGTGCGTCGCCTGTTTTCTGTGCGCCGCGGCATGCCCGGCGAATTGCATTTACATCGAGGCGGCTGAAAACACGGCCGCTCAACGCATCTCTGCGGGCGAACGTTTTGCGCAAGCTTACAACATCGATTATTCGCGATGTATTTTCTGTGGTTATTGCGTCGAATCCTGCCCCACAGACGCCATCACCCATGGCCATGGATTCGAATTAGCTACCTACAACATAAACTCCTTAATATACAGAAAGCAACAACTGCTAAGTCCTCCGAGTCGGAACCCCGGAACGCCATGAATCTTCCGCTGGGCTGGCTTGCGGATGGCTCTGATTCGCGAGACCGGCTCTATTCCTCTACGCCTTGGTCCCTTTGGGAGTGAGACGATGACGACGGAAGCCTGCGAGGTCAACTTTCCCTGGACTTCGCATGCTGCGATGCTTCGCCGCGCTAACGTCCGTATAACTTGAACATGGCCGCCGTGCCTGTTCTTGAGATAGACGCGCCCGGTGACAATTGAAATCTGCCGACAGGAGTCCCTAGCGTAAGCTGGTCGAACGCAAATCTGTCTACTCTAATTGTGCCGTACGGCGAAATTGTAGCTGATGGACGCCATATAGCCTTCGTTCTTTCAGAGTGCCCGAAAGCGAACAGATTTGCCCGAACATGATTGCCCCGCAGAAAGTCTCTTGTCGCAATTTCCCTCCATCCTTTTGCGATTCCGCAGCCACTATCAGAGCATTGTTCGCTATATGAATATTATATTACTTATAGTTTATATTAACGGGGATTGGCATAAGTTTCGGCGCAGATGGGAGGAGGTCGGAATGTCCGAGTTGGGAATACTTGGTTGGAGGGCACCAATCGGCGACATGCGATTTCCGAGGCGCGAAATGAGGCATCGGCGATTTGGTCCGAATTTAATGGGCGGCCAGACGGATGGATCTTGCAGGGTGCAGTTGCGCGCCTCTGACTCGCCGCGTGATGTCCGCTCAAGCCTTCAAGCGCATCGGCAAAGCTTAGAAGCGGATGCGGGTATGACGGGTCATCGAAGGGGAAAAGCAACTGAGGATTTCATTCGGGTGAGAAAGCCTATCAACAGATCGTGTCTATTTCAGAAATTGTCAGGCGGGTTGGCGAGGTGCGTTACGCCAAGGTTGCTCGCACGAGCGGAAGCGACAGGATGCGGGGATTGTGATTTGTGGTCGTGCCTGAATGCAAGGGTCTCAGGTGGCGGGCTCCAGGTTGGCGCATGAAGATCCTGGCGAGGCTGGCCGAAGAGGTGTCATCAAAATATTGTTGTAACAGTATCTGTATTTGCTTCATTAGATTCGCGGCGTGATTGAGGCGGTTGAGTTCAAAGCTTTGGAGGCTCGGCATTGACGCGTATTCCAAAAATTGCCAAGGCGGAACTTCGATTCGGGCAATCGCGCGATGTTCACTCGGGGTCTTCATGTCATGAGTCTAGTAATGTACTGTGTGATATACAACGAAATCATGAGGGGAGTTGCGCCGTTTGCGTGCCAGTTGTGGGATTACTACTGGTACTGCTAGGAAGGGGAGCTTTCTGTGTGCAGCGGATGCCAGGACGGAGGATCTCCGTATGATCAGGAACAGACCTTCGGTAGCCTTTCGCCATTCTCGGCCCCGATCTTTGGGGCGCAGGGGCCAGTGAGGCGAAGTACTTATCGGACGTCCGGTGCAATGGCACCGAAAACAGGGGGCAGATCGGAATCGGTGGCTCGACGGAATTGGCCGGCCGAAGCCAACGCAATCTACACGTGCGTGTACTACGGGCGGGGAGATTCTGTGGCCGATGAGCGAGACGTGCCAGTGCACGTAATGAATAACTCGCAGCGAGTACCTTCCGACGTTTTGGTCAGCAGGCACACAATTGTGGAGCTTTATCGCGGCTATGTTTCGAGAAATGGAGACGTGCACCGCGATGTGCGAGACGCTGGAAGTGATTGGAGATCTGTGTCGCAACGTTTATTGCGCAAGACACTGCTCGTTTCGTTTTGGCTTCTTGCCGGATACGGCGCATGGTCTGCTGTCGAACGGGCACTGGTAGCGGCGACAGCTCCTCGTGGAATTGTTCGGGCCAAGTCGAGTGAGCTACATCGCGACGGTATCGGAGGCAATAGGTAACGCTGAGACGACAAAGCGTCAGCACCATAACAGTTCAGTTGACAAGTGTTACCGGGCCGAGACGATCTTGAAGGTGGGCAGCTATTCAGATGAAAACACGGAGGGTACATGAAACCCGAAGTCGCATTCGACGTTTGCCATGACGTTTATCTCGCAGCACGGGAAGCACTGGACGGCAGTCTTGGAACTACCAACTTGGAGTCGCGCGATAAATATCTTTGGCGCCCAGATATTCGTCCTCGGCTGGCGGAGTACTCCGTGGACTTCACGCTCGCCGGGCGACGGGCGTTAGCGGGACCGGCGTTGGCGAGCCGTACAACGTTGTTCGAAACCTACTACGTGGGCTGCGCAGAACGGAAGGCGGCCCGGCAGCACTTGGGGATCGGAGAAATCACCTGGTCACAATGGGTCGACGATGTTCGAGCGCGTGTGGGGAAGGAATTGATACGGCGGGGAATGTTTCCGCCGCGGGATTACTTCCGAAAGATGAACGAACCAAGCTGCGCAGCGTAGGGCGAGCGGAAACATTGTAATCGACACTAGTACTAGAACCACTTAAAAATAGTTAAAAAAAGACTTGACAATATTCTTAAATGTGATAGAGTCACAAGTGGAGAAGAAGTGTCAAAGCCCGGGCAGCTTCCCGGGCTTTCGCTTTTTGGGGCCACAGTATTGAGGATTAGGCCCTTTTTACTCTCTGACTTCTACTCTTGAAACACAGTTTTAGAAACATCGGTTTTCAATCTCAGCGCAAAACAGACAGAGATCGCGTGCTCGGCTAATCGCCGGCAGCGCGGTGCTGTGCCTGTGCGCTTGCGAATTCAGGAGGAAGTTATGCCGAGCTATAGCAATACGACACCGCCCCTGGCGCTGTACCCCGGGGATGTGGGCTTCAGCTTTTCGAATGAATCGCCTGCGAGCGGCACGGCGGGGGCGCAGTTCGCGCTACCCGAGCCAGCAGGCGTTCCAAATCAGCAGCACACGGTTCGCTGGCAGACCATTTTTGCTTCGGCGCCTTCGTCGATCAGCCTGGTGCTACAGGGTGCGATGGCGGATGTAGACACTGAGTACGCCACGATTGATACCAGCACGGCGACCGCTGGTGAGGCGCGGACTGTTACAGGCGTTCGTGCGCGATTCCTTCGTGTGAAGTGTACGGCTGCATCAGGCGGATCGGGTTACACGGCGAAGATTCTGCCGTAGGGAATTCCAGGAGACATTGAATGCCGAAGAAGCCGAAGTCTAAGGATGCGCCAACGGAGCCGGAAACGCCGGTGACTCCGATCGAAAGCTACGGAACAGGGAAGGATCTTGCGGCGGCTATATTTCGAAGCTGCGATGTTGCGAAGTTGGCGGTGAACTTGTTGTCTGGTGCAAAGGTGTCGAACGGAGCGGTAAAAGCACGAATTTGGGAGCGACTCGTTGAGATGTATTACGGAAAACAACTTCCAAATCCGCGGCGAGTGGAAGAGGAAGGCGACGTTGAGGTGATCTGGGACATCGCTCCACTGCCTACGCCCGAGCCCCAGTAGTCTCGAGGGAAATCGGGACCGTCGGTAGGAAATAGATTTGGATTATTTGAGCTGAGCCGAGGAGGAATTGAATGGCGGAAGAAGCGATTGACTCGACAGTGTCTGCGTTCTTCAAGAAATTCGGTATTGGTGGAATTTTGGAAGTGGCGGGCGTCATCGTGTTCTGCGCCGGAGCAGTGCAGTTGTTCCACCACGGTGCGATCGCGGCATGTGTCATCGGAGGCGCGTGTAGTTTTCTCGCAGGCAAAAAACTACGGACCGCGAGTTAGGTGAGCGCCGTTCGGTACGAGCAAATGGTGAATTCGTGAAAACCAAGCGTCTGCGAATCATAAATCGCGAAAAGGGGTCGAAACCAGAGAGCGACGCGCAAGTTCCGGCAAGCAATTCTGCGCCAGTAGTAGTTTCCGACTACTACGAACCGTTTCCCCGGCAGAACGAGTTTCACTTGAGCAAAGCCAAATACCGATTGTTTGGCGGCGCTGCGGGGCCGGGAAAGACAAAGGCGTTGCTTTGGGAAGCGATTCGACAAGCGCTGGCATTTCCGGGGGTCGATACGCTTCTTCTGCGGCGTACGTTTCCGGAACTCGAGTCGTCATTGCTCGCGTATTTTCGCCGGGATGTTCCGCCACATCTGTACGCGAACTACAACGACAGCAAGCACGTCGTTACGTGGTGTAACGGCTCGAAAACGCGGTTCGGTCACTGCCAGCACGAAAACGACGTGTATCAGTATCAGGGCGCCGAGTATCTCTTTATCGGCATCGATGAACTGACGCACTTCACGCTGCGCCAGTGGCAATTCCTTACTAGCCGCAACCGGTGTCCGGTGAAGGGTACGGTACCGAGCATGGCCGGCGCGAGCAATCCTGGCAACGTTGGCCACGGCTGGGTGAAAGCGCTGTGGATCGATAAACGCGCGCCGAGCGGGATGGAGCGTCCGGACAAGTATGACGAGAACGATTACGCGTTTATCCGCGCAACGCTTGCGGATAATCCGATTTATGCGAACGACGCCGCGTATCACAAAACGCTGGATGCGCTGCCAACGCATCTGCGGCGCGCATTTCTCAAAGGCGATTGGGACGTTTTCGCGGGCCAATACTTCGACGTGTTTGATGTTACGAGGCACACCGCGCGCGCAGAAGAACTGGAGATGAAAAGTTGGTGGCCGCGGTGGATCTCGATTGACTGGGGCTTCGAGCATCCCAGCGCGGTGCTTTGGCACACGGCAGCGCCGAATGGGACGGTGATCACCTACCGTGAATTGGTGCAAAACCATCTGTCTCCGCGGATGTTGGCGGCGGCCATTGCAGAGCGAAGCGTTGGCGAGCACATTAGCGCTGTCTATTTGTCTCCGGACGCGTTTGCACGTCACACGGCCGAAGACACGATCGCCGACCAGATCGAGCAGAGCTTCACAGCGTTGAGATTGCCGCGGCCAGACCCAGCTGACGATGAGCGAATCGGCGGTTGGATGCTGATGTTCGGAATGCTCAAGGAGAATCGCTGGAAGATAACGTCGAATTGCACGCAGCTGATCGAGTCGTTGCCGGCACTCACTCGAGACGAGCGAAACATTGAAGACGTACAAAAAATGGCGGGTGACGACATCGCGGATTCCGCGCGCTACGGGCTGAAGTCGCGAGCTGAGCCGGGCAGTGCGCCTCTTTTGGCGCAGATTGAAGAAAAGATCACAGCGGTCGATGCGACCAGCCGGGCGATTTGGCTCCGAGGCGCCGAATTGTTAGCGCGACGGAGAAATAAATCTGTACGAGCGCCACGGCGCTGGTTGTGGTGAGCAACTGGACGCGCAGCCAGAATCGATGATCAGTTCAGGGGAGATCAATCGCGTGTTTGAAGAATTTATCGCAAGCGTCAGGAAGATTTTTCGGCGGCGATATGTGTGTTCGCTCGAGGAAGAAGTCACGCGTCTTCGGGCAGAGAACCGTGCGTTGTTGAACTCGCTCTTGGGAACGGCGGGAGTTCCTCCGCTCGATCTTGAAGCGCCACGAGGCCCGATGGCGCCCCCGGTCCGGCGGCGCTCGTGGCCGCAAATCGCGAACGCGCGCGAAGTAGCAGAAACGCAACGAGCGGAATCGGCCCGAAGAGCGGCAACAGCTTCCTCGCGTACCTAGCGCGCAAACACTGAAGCAGAATTCAATCTGAGAAGAAGCGGCAACGACGATTTCTACGGTGGAGAAGAATGGCAAACAACACCAATACCGAAACGATGCGCGGCGCGAGCGAGCAGGAGATCTGGGCAGCAGCAATTCCGCCCGGCGCGATTGTCGAAAAAGAGGGACCGCGAAACGCGGACGCTGCGAGTGCGTTTGTACCGGGCGAGCAATCTGGCGCGGAAGAGAACTCGGGGGACGCCGCGAAAATTCTTGGCACGAATAACGAAAAACTCGCGGACGTAAAGCCCGAAGTGGTCGCGGCGCTGCGGGACTTGATGCTGCAATTTCGAGCGGAAGGCCTTGTCGCGCGCCGGCATGAGATTCGGCGAATTAAGCAGGCGAGGCTGTTCTGGCAGGGTTTGCAGTACGCCTGGTGGAATCCAAACGACATGAGCTGGCATCTCCCGTTTGAATCGCAGATCACCGACGATCAAACTCTGCAGGAAATGCCGCGATATCAATTTGTGACGAATATTTATCAGGCGTTCGGGTTGTCGTTCGTTGCGCTGCTTAGCCAGGACACGCCGGCGACGCGGTTTTATCCGCAGTCTGCGCAAAACGAAGTGGATCTTGCCGCGGCGAAAGCGGCTTCAGATGTCGCTGAGCTCGTGGAGCAGAACAATAAAGTGGAGCAGTTGCTGACGGGCGTAGCGTACTACCTGTGGACCGACGGAAAAATTGGCGGGTACGTTCGGTTCGTCGCGGATGGGCAGCGCTTCGGCTGGCACGACGAAGACGTGGTGGAAGAAGTCACGATTCGATTGGGCGAAGATGAGTACGCGTGCGGAGGTTGCGGTGCGCGGACTCCGGCAGGGAAGAATACGCAAATTGGCGAAGAATCCGGTACTCCGCGAAATTTCCTCGCGGGGATCATGTGCCCAAGTTGCGGCAGCGAACTCATGGAGAGCGATTTTAGCCCCGCGGAGATGATCACGATTCCTCGGGTGGTCGGCTCGCGGCGCGTGCCGAATGGGCAAGAAGTGATCACAGTAATCGGAGGTCTCGAGCTAAATACGCCAGTATGGGCAAACGAGATGCATGAGTTTCCATACTTGCAGTGGCAGCAGGAAGTTCACTCGGCAAAACTTCGCGCGGCTTATCCGCACGTTGCAGACAAGATTGAGCAAGGCGGTCCAATCGAAGCGGAGGATGTGTACGCGCGCGCGTCGCGGGTTGCAGTAGCGCAGGGGCTCCCAACGACGCAGCCTGGCGACGCGCTCTACAACCTGATCACGTTCACGCGAACGTGGATTCGGCCGTGGGCGTTTTACGCGATCGAAGATTTGCAGGTTCGCGCCGAATTGCTCGCGTTATTCCCGGCGGGATGTTACGTCGCGTTCGCGGGCGAGACTTATTGCGAAGCGCGCAATGAAACGCTCGACGACCATTGGCGCGTAATGCACGCACTTCCGGGCGACGGGCAAAATCGGCCGTCGGTGGGCGATGCGCTGATTCAAATTCAAGAGCGTTACAACACGCTTTCGAATATTCAGGCGGAAACTTACGAATTTGGAATTCCGCCGATTTATGCCGATCCGCAGGTGATCGATTTTGACGCGCTCGCGAATCAGACCGCGGAGCCCGCAGCGCACTATCCGGCAAGGGCGCGTCCAGGGCAGCCGCTGGCCGCGAGTTTTTATCAGCCGGCGCCAGCGCAAGTCCCGGCGGACATGTTGGAGCATCAGCAGGATCTGGCGGGGCCGATCGCACAATTTCTTACCGGTTTGTTTCCGGCGGTGTTCGGCGGGGTGCAGCAGGGAAACAAGACTGCTGCGGGCTACGCGATGGCTCGCGATCAGGCGTTGGGCAGGCTGGGACTTGTGTGGCGCCGGCTAAAACAATTCTACGCGGACGTGATGCTGCTTGGCGTCGACACGTTTCGCAAGAACCGTGCAGGTGACGTGGAAATTCCATTGCTTGGCGCGAGCGGCGAGTTTGAATCGAAATGGATTCGCATGGCGGACTTGAAAGGAAATATTCAGGCGCATCCCGAAGCCGATGAAACGTTCCCACGCTCTTCATCACAGCAGCGGGCAGTATTGCAGCAACTGATGGGCACTTCGGATCCAATGATCGCGCAAGCGCTCTCCGATCCGGAGAACATAGCGTTCATCAAAGGAGTATTTGGATTGAACGAGCTTGTCGTACCGGGAGAGGACGCTCGAGAAAAGCAGTTGCGCGAAATTTCGCAACTGCTGGCCTCGGCGCCGATTGTGATCGCGACGCCGGCGGCGGGCGGTTCGGCGGGTGACGCGAGCGGCGATTCGGCGAACTCGCAGAGTCATGTTGAGCTGCCGAGCGTTCCAACCGACGAGCTGCTCGACGATCACGCCGCGGAATTAGCGGAAGTTCGTCGCTGGGCTTCGAGCGATGCCGGCCAGGTTGCACGGATGCAGAATCCGGCTGGCTTCGCGAACGTGAGAGCTCACGCAGCGGCACATCAGGCTGCGTTGGGCAGGCAAGGTGCGCGAGCGGTGGCGGCAAAAGCGATCGCCCAGGCGCCGGCGGCCCGTTAGAAATTTCGTAAGCAAATTGCAGTTGAAATTTAATCGCACAGGACCCGGCTTCGGGTCCTTTTGCTTTTCAGGGAGGATTTGATGGCGACAGCGATCAACACCGCAGCTCCAAACACGGCAGCGGTTTATCCGAGCGACGAGGAAATTCTCGGCTTGGTTCCAGACGCAACCGACGACGCGCGATCTCTCAATCTGCCTCCCGAGAGTTTTGCGACTCCGAATCTGCCTCACAACACGCACAGGAGCGTTGAGGATAGCCCGGTTCACCGCGACGCAGTATCCGGAGACGCCGCAGTGAACCGGCGCGTCAATCAAGCGCAGGGAGATGCCAATGCGCAAGCGCCCCAGTGGGTCGAGGACATTCGCGCCGCAAATCCGCAAGCAAGCAGACAGCTTACCGCGCTGTGGCAACGCGCAGCAGCGGTGGAGGAATTCGACCGCGCTTTTTACGGGGACGATGGCGCATCCCGCCAGCAATTCGTTGAGCGGCTGTATGCCGATAATCCCGCAGCATTGCGCGCGATGTTCGCCGCGGCGGAGCAGATTCTTGGCCGTACGCCAGCGCGCACGGAAAATATTTCAACCAACGCTGCTCGCCGCGAGCAACCGATCCAGGCGCAGAGCGCTCAACAAAACAACGCGTTTAATCCCGCAACCTATGCGGAATTTGAACGCTCGACGAACGATGCGGTGGTTTCTGAATTGAATCGAGCCATCGAGAGTACGCTGAACCGAGCGTTGCCGAACGATGTCGCGGACGGCGCGCGACGCCGAATCGCCAACGACACTCTCGGCGAGATCCACACAGCGCTACGCGCCGATCGCCAACTTTCACAAAGAGTTGCGGAGGTCATGCGCGGAGGGCGTCTCGACGATTCGACGCGCGCTGCGGTCGCGCAATTAATCGCGTCGCGCGCTCGCGGATTGGTTTCAACCGCCGCGAAACGTGTGGTGGGCGAATGGACTGGCTCAGTCCTCGCAACGCATCGCGAACGAACTTCGCGGCAGCAAGCTACTCAGTCACGCGTCGACATATCCGGCGGCGGACTTTCGCAGCCGATACCGCGGAAAGCGGTTCGATCAGGAGATATCGATTATCGAAGTACAACGGACGAACAAATACTTGGCTGGTAGGTGCGCACAACCAACGCAAGTCAGCGTTTTTACTGCACAAATTTAGTGCATTCAGTATCACGCGCTTTCCGCGCGATTCCGGGAAATTCATTTTCTTAAGGAGAAAAACACAAATATGTCAGCAATGGCAAACACGCAGACAATTGCTCTGCAACTCGAGAAAGTGCGGGACAAGGTGCCTCTTCTGTACGAACGAGACGACGTCTTGCTCAGCATGATTCAGCAGCGTGGCGACGTGGAAAAAGTTTCCAGCCGCGCAATGCGCCTTCCTCTGCAGGTGAATCCGGGAGGAAAAGCTGGAAGCTACAGCGCGGACGGCGGCGATCTCGGCCGCGGCTCCGGAACAAGCTACGACGTCGCGACGATCTCGCCCGTGTTCTATCGCTTCGCGGTGGAAATCACAAAACTCGTCGAATACGCGAGCAACGCGCGTGAAAAAGCGGTGGAAAACGCCGCGAAGCGCGAAGTTGCCAACGGGATGAAACAGTTCCGCAGCTTCCTCGACAAACTGATGCAGACGGCGGGGAACGGCGTGCTCGGCACGATCAGCTCAATCGCCAGCACTACATTTTCGATGGCTGTGCCTCCGGGCGCCGCTCTCGTTTACGTCGGCCAGACGGTGCAAATTTACGATTCAACTCTCACTACGAATCGCGGCACATGCAACGTGGTTTCCGCCGATCCGATTACGGCGCAGACCATCACGATCGACGTCCTGCCAACCGGCACAGTCGCTGGCGACGTGATTGTTCATGATGGATTGACGGGCGCGCAGCCAGTGTCTCTTTTCGGAGTGAAATATCACCAGAACAACGCAACCACTGGCACGTGGCTGAACATGAATCGCGCAACTTATCCGGTGCAGCTCGCCACTCCGCGCGTCAACGCCGGCAACGCAGCACTCACGCCGGCGAACGTGCGTCTTGCGATCAACAAAGTGCGGAAGTCCCTGGGAATTAACCAGGTTGGGAAGCTGATCGCCTACACGTCGGTTGAACAGGAACACGCTTGGGAGAACCTGGGCATCACCGTCAGCCAGGTTATCAAAGAGGGCGGCGCGGGAAATGCGAACGATCTCGATTTGCTCTTCACCGGACGAAAGACGATGTCCGGCGTACCGATCAAGTCTTCGATCAACGCCGACCAAACGCGCGTGGATTTTCTGGACCTGTCGCACTGGGGCCGCGCGGTAATGAAGGACATCGATTTCTTTGAGATCGGCGGACAGACCGTGTTTCCGATTTACGGCGCGTCGGGCGGTCTTTCAGCTTCTTACATCTTCTACTTCGACACCGGTTTCCAGGTGTGGAACGACTCGCCGCGCAGCGGAGCGTATATCGATTCACTGGCGCGACCGAGCGGCTACTAAAAGTTTGACGGGGCGGCACGGGCGGCGGGTGTAAGGGATTGCATCCGCCGCTCCCTTTCTAAAATTTATGATTCGCATACTGCGGGAAACACATTCGCCTCCGGCTGATGTCGTGCATCGGCTGACGGCGGCTGGCGGGCGCAACCGATTTGGTGAGCCCAATTTCCGCGCAGTGTGGGGATGGTGCAGGTTGGGTTGGATCGGCGGCAAATGGGAAGACCGCGATTCGCAGACGGGAGAACTCGTTCGCGAAACCGTGGGCGTTCGTTTGGAGCCGAAATACATTCCGTTTGATCGCTGGCATATTGAGCGATGGTGCCCGCAGGAAATGTATGGATCTCCCGCGGAATGGCAGGAGCAAACGGCGGAACTTGTTGGCGGAAAATTGGTCGCAGCGCTTGGGCCATATCCGTCGCGAGGTGAATACGAGCATGTGTTCACTCTCGAAGGGCCGCACGGTGAATTTGTGCAACTCACTCCGGCAATCGCGGAGCAGCTTTCACGAATGATCGAAGCGAGCCGGCGGATTCATCGTGGAACGGGCAGGGAATCGCTGTATCGCCGCGAAGTTGTGGCGGAATCACGTTACGACGGTTGGGCTGACACGGTATTGGACGACGCTGGCGGCGCGTTTCATGGCGCACCGCATGTCGTCGTCCCCGCGGCGGTTTGAAACAAGGAAGCGGATTGACAGTTGACCGGCGACGCACCTTGAGCGTGCCTCCTGCTTCGGCTTCCTTGCTTCATCGCGGAAGGGTTGAACGTGTAACGAACGGTTGAAGATTTAGGCGAATCAAATCAAATTTCAAGGGGAGCGAAATGCAAAACAGCACGGCGGAAGTTATCAGCGCAGAGCGAAGCAGCCTGCCCGGCAGTAACGCAGCCGGACAGAATACAAACAACACCGCTGCGCGTTTGCACAATTTGAAGAAACACGGCGCAACGGAAGGCACGTTGTTGAGCGGCTCGGTCACCGGAACCGGCGTAATTTCTGTGAAGAATTCGCGCGATCACGCAGAGGTCGCCGTGATTTGCAATATTTCCGACCAGAGCTGGCTGCTCCACAGAACGCACGGCACATTCGCGATCGCCGCGTGCGAACCAGGCCAGGATTATGCCCTCACTCCGATTTCGAGCAGACGAGGCAGAATTGATCTGGGCGATAAGCGCACTCTCGATTTTCCGATCACCGCGCGTGAAATCGCCGACGATTGGCGAGAGAGATTAATTCTGACGGCGGCGAGGGCAGCAATTTCGGCGTGTTCGTTTGTGATGGAGGCGTGCCTACCGACGAAGAGCAACTTGAGGCGCAAGACAGACTTGTTTCGTTTTACGGGCGGCTGGTGTCTGCAGCGGACCAGCAGTGGGAACGCACGCACAACGTCGTGCTAATCAGCGATTTGATCGTCGCGCTGCCCGTGCATTGAAACTCGAGAAGGAATGGTGCTATGAACCGCAGCAGCGCATAGAGTGTCCGGCATGCGGCGAGAAACTGAAGCCGGGGGTTGCAGTATGCCGTGTGTGCCGCGCAGTGCTGAACCAGGAGAAGGCAGCACAATTCGGATTGGGAAAGCCGGAAGTTTCATCAAAGCAGCCAGCAAACGCGGCGTAGGCAGATCGCAGCAAAATATTGATTCGTAATCGAGGACTTCCAGGATGCTCAAGATGAAAAAGTTGGGATGGATTTTCGTGGCGATTATCTGCGCCGCAGGACCATGGGCGACGAATGCTCAAGCACAGGGCTCGCGAAAAGACGACGTCGTGTTTAACTCGCGCGGCCAGCCGCTTGCTGGCGCATCCGTGCGGGTGTGTGCCTCGACCGCGGGCACCACTTCGCCGTGCTCGCCGCTTGCGTCGATTTTTTCGGACAACGGGCTGACGCAGGCGCTTGCGAACCCGATCTCAACCGACGGGCTCGGCAATTATTCGTTTTACGCCGCGCCTGGCCGGTATGTGATCGAAGTTTCGGGCCCTGCGATTACCACGCATCAGCAGCGGGATGTGATTCTTCCTTCGGATCCTTCGATGACTTCATCGAGCGCACTATCTGCGTTCTCGCTAGCGCTTGCCGGGGGCTTGAGCGTCGCTGGAAATGCATCCGTAACAGGGACCCTCAGTGTTGCAGGAGGTTCGGTTCCGTCAACGAATACGGCGAATACCTGGACAGCTAACCAGACGTTCAGCACGCCGGTGACGTTGAACAGTGCCGGCGGAAACGTGGCGCAAAAGTATGCCTGCAGCAACGGCAACGTACAGTACGTGGATTCCTTGATCGGAAGCGATTCGAATGATGGCTGCTCGGCAGGAACCGCGAAACAATATGTCGCGACGGCTTGGACGACGCTGTACAACTCCTCCGGCAACAGCGGCGCGAAACACACGGGTGGCACGATTTTCTCCAGTGACGATGGCGGCTATCCAATCTACTGGGATTCCGGCCATCACACCGCTCGAATTATCGGACCGAACGATCCGAACTGGCAGGGAACTGCGAACGCAACGCAGACAATCGGCGGAATGATTTGGTACACGCAATTATCAGGCGTCCACTTGGTTGGGCAAGGATGCAGCTCGGCAGGGAATGGTTCGGCAGAAAAGCCGCAATGCCGATTCGCATTCGGCGCAGGCGATTCTACTGGTGTCGGATTGCAGATTTCGGGAACCAACACTCCGATGACGTTCGAAAATATTCGGATCCAAGATGCCAAGAATCCGTTGGCTTTGGGACTTGATTCGAATCAAAAGTTAAATGAAAACGACAACACGGCCGAAGTTTCATTTCGGAATTATTACTTCACACCATCAAACGTGACCGCTGCCGGTTACGGGCCGGGAGTTCTCATTGGCTCGACAGTTTTCGAAGATTATTTTTGGGATGGAGCGATTGCAGGGAATCTCGGAGAGATGTGGAATTTGGCGTCGTGCACTCGGACATCGAACGTGACCACCTGCACGACATCGGCTACGAATGGTTTGCAAGCAGGCGATTTGTTTTACCTTCGAGGGACGAGCGACAGCACGTTTGTCGTCTCGACTAACTTGAATGTGGACAGCACCACGCAATTTCATTTTACCCAAAATGCGCCGAATGGATCGTCGACAGGCGGCGTCGTATTTACTTGCCGGCACGCGGCCATGTGCGTAAACGTGGGAGGACAACAATCAGCTAGTCCGATCATTTATGGGGACATGCATACCAGCAACGGACCGATCTTCATGGCGGTGGGGCAGACATCGTTCACACCGGTGATTCATCACGTTTTATCCGAGTCGTTGCCGAGCGACGACGCGGCCTTGGTGGTCGTAGGTATGGGCGGGAGCACGGCAGCGTATGCCGGCCTCGACATGCAGGATCTCCAAGTCGCCGATAACGCAACCGGTTCCACTAATATTCAGATGTATGCGGAACCAGCTGGATTCAATAACACGCCGATCGCAGTCGGGAGCAGTGCCGGCGGTCTTGGCGTGCCGGGTGGCACCGTAGCTGCAAAGGAAGGCACCGGCTACAACACGCCCTGCGAGCAGACACGCAACGTCGGCTTCATCGGCACAAAAATTTGCGGCGAGCAAGACGTCATTTGGCGCTCCGCATCGCCAGCGCTCTCGCAATTTTCACAATACAGCGTTGGAAATACGAATCCATCGCACTGGTTTGGCGGGCAGATATCGAGTTACGCATCAGGCGTTGTGACGCCGATCGCCGGCCCGGCTGGTTTTACTGATGCTGGCCAGGCGAGCCAAAACATCGCAGCGGCAGGAACCGGTTCGCAAGCTGTTGCGGACGGCGATATCGTAATTGCCTTCTCGATGTGGCGCGCGCCTAGCGGACTTCCGACTTCCGCGGTTGGAGGGCTTGGAAATCCGAGCAATCCGTTCGTATTCACCACCGGCGGCGGCTGTTCAGGCGTCTACTTCCAAGATATTTCGGGAGACGCGAGTACCATGCTTCAACTGATGCCGTATGGCGGAAACGTCGGCGGCCCAAATTTAAGTGGCAACGAATGGGAACGCGGGTTTGGCGTATTCAAGATGCGCGGTTCCGGAACTTGTACGAATATTCATTGGGAAGCGCTCGGGGATAGTACGCACCCGATGCAACTTTACATGCCGATGATGTACTACATCCCGGCGGGCACGATTTCGGATGCGGAAGCTGCGGCGATTGCCTATTACGGATCGGCGGCTCCGTTTCAGATGTCCGCGAAAGTTGCGTGGTCTCCGGCGTGGCTTTACGGGCGCAGACTCGGCGTATTGCAGCAATACACAAACGGAGTCGGCGCCACGGCCCTTGTGTCTGGCGATTTTTTACTGAGTGGCGGATGGGGCGGATCGCCGGCAATCGGAAGCATCACCGGAACGGACCAGGGTTTTACAGCGACGGTGACGGCGGGATCTTCACCCGCAGCGAATCCGACGGTGACATTAACGTTTCACGACGGGGCGTGGCCGAATGCGCCGATCTTCACTTGCTCGAGCGCACCGGGCGGCAGCGGGACGCCTCAGCTGTGGTTGGTATCCACGACGACGACGGCGCTGACGGCGACCTATAACGGCACGCCGTCCGCGAGCTCCACGTATCCAGTGACCTGCGTTGGGATTGGAAGATAAACATGGCCGAGAACCTGATGCCAGAGCAAAAGAGTGTCCAACCTTTCTGGCGCGGAGTGTTTTCGGAGACAGACGGGACCCCATCGTTTTCGCGGATCGCGACCGCAGTGTTTGTAGCTTTTTCGGTGGGATGGATTACGGCACTGGTGGAGCGAACTCATTCGTTGCCGGATTTCGCGGGACTGAGTTGTTTTGTTGGAACATTGTACGGCGTGAATAAGATTTCGAACGCATTTGGCCGCGACCGCGGCTAAACAGACGGATCACCAGTAAACCAGGCGATGTGGCGGCGAGTGAACTTCGGTTCGCTCGATGCGGCGCATCGGTGTGTTCAGAGGAAGAGCGTCGATAGACGCAAGGTGAAGCTATGCCAGTTGTAGGCTCATCCGCGTATAACACCGCGGGACAGATTACGCAGTTGATTCGTTCGCTGCTCAATGATGCCGCAGGAAATTTGTTTACGGATGCGGTGCTGATTCCGTACGTGAATTCCGCATATCGAAAATTGCAGCGCGCGCTGGCGGCCGCGGGCCAGGAAACTTTTCTGGTGGACGACGTACTGCTCGTCGTGCCCGCGGTTGCAGAAGTCGATCCATCAGCGCAACTAATGATAAACGACGCGACGGCGCCCCCGAATCAGCTGCCCACAGACCTGCTGGTGCCGCTGGATTTGTGGGAGCGCGCAAACGGCAGCTCAGACGATTTTGTAGAGATGGTGGACCTCTCACTTCGTGGCGGATTGCCCTCGATGGAGCAAGGGCTAACGCTCCAGTATTGGGAATGGCGGCAGGATGGTTTGTGCTTTTGCGGCGCGACCCAAGACACGCAGATTCGATTGCGCTACCAGAAATCTTATCCGGATTTGACCGATGGCACGAGTGTGGTGCTCGTGCGCAACGCGCAGGAAGCAATCGCGTACACAGGCGCAGCGATGGCCGCGCTCGCGCGTGGATCGCCATTTGCTGAGCGCTGGGATGGCGTGGCTGAGGATGCGTTAGAGGACTTGATCACTACGAGCGTGCGGCGCGATCAGCGTGGAGCACGACGCCGGCGTCCGTACTCGTGGAGATCATGATTTATTTCTGACAGACCTAGATTCAACAAAAGCTTTAGCGAGGATCATGAATGAGCGTTGCTGGATTCACTGACGTAGCGTTGGATATTTTCGGCGGAATCGTGACCGACATGAAGCCGAGCGATTTGCCGCTCGGGGTGTCACCCGATTGCCAGGACGTCACGTTCACTGCGGGCGCGGTGCGGACGCGGCCTGGGTTGCTCTCGGTATTCTCGCCGATCGCCGGAAATCCGACCGTGAATTATTTGAAAACCTATATAACGCCAGCGCAGGCGGAACGATTGCTGGCGCTCGATTCAAACGGAGTTTTGTGGAAGGAAGCTTCGCCAGACACGCTTTCGCAGATCGGATCGAATTTGCCGTCGGGGGCCCGCGCGAAATCGACGACGATTTTCGGCAGGGAATATGTCGCGACGAACGACGGAAAATTCGGACTCGGGATGCCGTTGCAATACGACGATACGAATCTGGACCGAGTGAGTCAGGGCGGACCGGGCGCGGGCCCATCCATCACCGAAACGGCGGTGGAGCCGACCTTAATTGTCGCGACATCTCCGACGGGAGCGGTGCGGAACAACAACATTGCGACGATTACGACGACCACGGCGCATGGCTATCAAGTCGGACAGACCGTTCTGATTGCAGGCGGAGTGATCGACGCAAGCTTTGGGGGCACCTATCTAATTTCGAGTGCGCCAACGCCGACGACTTTCACATACGCAAATCCCGGAGCCACCATGACTTCAGGAGGCGACGGCACGACGGCCGGTGGCAGCGCAACATTGCAGCCACAAGTTTCGCCGGGAATACATCAGCTGTCTGTGATTTTCGAAACGCGCCAGGGCTACCTTACCGCACCGTCTGCGCCAGTAAATTGGTCGACTGGTGGCGGCCGTCGCGCAGCGATCGCGAATATTCCAGTGGGCCCGGCGAATGTAATCGCACGGATTCTGGCGTTTACCGGCGCGAACGGAGCAAGTTTCTTCTACGTCGGCTCGAACGTGCCGCAATCAACCGCGATGCGGATCGCGGATAACACTACAACTTCTTGGACCGTAGACTTTTCAGACGCCGCGCTGCTGGCGGGAACGAATGTCGATGGATTGTTCAGCCAGGTGGTTTTAAGTGCGTGCGCAGGTGCGATCGATTATTCGTCGCGAGTATTTTGGTGGGGTGAACGCAATCGCGTCGACAATTTTGTAAACCTCAGCTTCGATGGAGGATTCGATCCAACGACGTCAACACCGCTCGGCTGGACAGCCGATTCAACGTACGGAAGTGGAGGCGCCGAGGAAGCCTCCATAGTGAATTGGGGATTCGCCTATCGGATTAGCGGGCCTGCACCAACCGGGCCAACATTGCGCGGCATGATCACGCAAAGCGCATTTCAGGATTCAGATGGAGTGCCGATTCTCGCGCCGTCGACAAGTTATTCGGTTCGGCTCCGCGCGGCAAAGGGTTCTTCGCTCGGGCCGTCCAGCTTGATGGTAGAGATCTTCAGCGCATCGCAAGGGCAACTTGCTCTCGCGACAGTCAGCAATACTCAGCTGGCCGCAAATTATCAGGAATTCATTGTGCCATTCAGCGCGGCGATGCCTGCGGTAATTCCAGGCGACGCGGTGCTGCGTGTTTACGGCGACTTTCAAGATCAACCGGGGCTTGGCGAATTTATTTACGTGGACGACATCGAGATCTTTCCGACCGCGCAGCCGTTCAATGTGTCGCAAGTGCGCGGCAGTGGTGCAGAGAATCCGGAAAGTTTCGACGCGCTCACTGGAGTGCTCACCGTCGCGGAATCGAATGGTCAGGCCGTGCGCGCGGCATTCAAGTTGCGCGAACAACTTTATTTTGTGAAGGAACGCTCCCTCTACGTGACGCAGGACGACGGGACCAACGAGCCTGATCGATGGACGATCAGCGAGGTCTCTCGCTCAGTTGGCACGCCGTCAGTAAACGGAGTAGACGTCGGCGAGGATTGGGCGGTAATCGCAGGACGGGATGGAGTCTATATTTTCGGTGGCTCCGAACCAGTGAAAATTTCCCAGGAAATTCAGCCAACATGGGATCAGATCAATTGGCTTTACGGCCACACGATTTGGATTCGCGTGGACACACGAAACAAGCGCGTGTTGGTTGGCGTGCCTCTAGGGCCGAGCGCGACATTTCCGAACACAATCTTGATGATGGACTACCGCGGGCTCGCATCCGGAGACGAAATCGCCTCCGCGAGCCCGATTCACTTTAGTTCTATTACGAAAAAACTTTTTTGCTTCGGAAACGCTCGCAAATGGAGCCCGTGGCAAATCGGCGCGAATTCCGGAGCATTGATTGAACGCCAAGACGGTTCGGCGCAAATGTTTCTCGGGAATTCCGCGGCGAACGGAAGAATTTACGAGCTTAGCGAAGCGCAGTTTTCAGACGACGGCGCTGCAATCGATTCTTATTACACCACCTCGTATTTCGTGCCTTCGGAAGTGGAGGATAGTTTGCAATTTCGATCGCATCAGAAAGCTATTCGGCTATCTCACTGCCTTCGTCGAAGGATCTGGTTCTTTGAACATGTCCGCGTTTGCTGACAATTCATCAGTCGTCGAGGCGCTGCCAACGGTCGGGCTATCGAGTCCCGCGCCGCAGGATTTGGAAATGCCGATAAATATTTCCGCTGAGCGCGCGGCATTTCAAGTTGGGACGGATGCGATCGGCTCGTGGTTCAACTTGCAGCGCATCGTGCCGTCCATGAGCACCGATCCGTGGGCAGTGGTTAGGGGAGGGAACTGAAGATGCTCCAGCTTCCTCAATTGAAGCACGTTGAATCGAATGATCCGCAACTCTACTCGGCGCTGAAGACCGTCGTGGAAGCGGTAAATAATCTTGGCCGCGGAACCGGAGTAGATCCGGCGGGCTCGATTGCGCAGCCAATTGCGCCAGCCGCGATCTCAGTGAAGGGAGCCGATGGAATTTTTGATATCGCTATCACAGACAATTCTCCGCTAGTTCGCGGGATCAGCTATTTCGCGGAATCAGATACGAGCCCCGCGTTCACGCAGCCTCATGTTTATGCGCTGGGGCCATCGAGAAATGCGCGACTGTCGCTTGGCAATTTGACGCTGTACTGGCGCGTTTATAGCCAATATCCAGGATCTGATCCTTCTGCTGCGACGAGCTTCGGAAGTCCGCCGACTGCGGTGGTTGGGGGCGGCGTCTCAGGTCCGGCACAGCAGCCCTCCGCCGGCAGCGGCACTGCGCCAGGTACTGGGCAAAGCGGCGGGAGCGGATATGGAAAGAGTCTCTATCGCAATTCGCCAGGCTAACGGCGGATCTGCAGAGCCCGGAAGACAAGAAGAGTTACTCAACCCGTTCGTAATCGACAAAAAGTGACTCATGTTGATTCGGAATTACACAGACGATGACCTCAGCGAGTTGGAACAGATTCATGCAGCCCAGCGTCTGCCGTACCGATTTCCGAACTTGAAGAGTTCCCTGTTTCTTTCAAAGATTGTTCTAGAACGCGATTCGAAAATAGTCGCGGCAGCGTTGCTGCGCTTGACGGCAGAAGCGTACTTACTGCTCGATAAAAATTATGGCACGCCTGCAGATAGATGGCGCGCGATGCTCCTGTTACACGAAACCACTCGCGGCGATGCCGTGCGCAGAGGACTCGACGACGCGCATTGCTGGGTGCCACCGGAAGTTGCGCGATCGTTCGGACGGCGCATTGAATCGTTGGGTTGGGAACGCGAACGATGGAAATGCTTCTCGCGCACGCTCGCTGATCCGACGCCCGGACTTTAGTTTTCGAACTAAGTGATTTTCACTGGAGGTACACGATTTATGGCACGCGCATCCACAGTCACACGGCAACTCTCAGACGAAGAGCGCCAAAGCATTGACGCCACGAACCAGCAGCTACTGGCGCAACAAACTGACCTCAGCAATACGGTGACGCCAGCGTATCAAAACATGCTCGCGAATCCGGGTTACACGCAGTCTCAACAAGCTGCAATCACGGGAGCAACGCAAGGCGCGGATGCCAGCGCGTTCGATGCCCTCACTCAAAATGCAACCGAGAGCGTAGCGCGCACAAACAATTCAAGCGGGTACAACGACACTCTCGATCAACTCGCGCGCGATCAGGCGCAGCAACAGTCCACTCTCGCGCAACAGAATCAAGTCACGTTTGCGAATCGTGCTCAGCAGGATCAGGCGACTGCGCTTGCAAGGCCTCTCTGGGCTTTACGGCGTGGATTCGAATCTTCTGGCCCGGACTCTTGGGATCCCAGCACAACTGCTCGATGTTCGCCAGCGCGCCGATGGAAGCACATCAGGCGGCGTGAAGCTGGGCTTTGGTCCGGTCGGCCTGAGTTTCGGATCGAACAGTTGATTGGGCCAATAGCGATGACGATAGATCCCATTAGCATTCTGAGTGCAGCACTTTGGGGGGCATACGTTGCATGGAAAGAGCTTTTCCCATACATGCGGCGCAGTCCTTCAAACGGAAACGGTCCCGCGGGCGATAAATCCGCGGATTACTGGAAGCTTGAAATGCGAGCCGGCATGCTTGAGCTACTGCATAGCGCGCTTGGTCCAAAATTTGACGCGCAGATTAATTTACTCACGGAAGTGAAAATCTCAACCAACGAAGTGAGCAAAGGTGTCGCAGAGTTGGTGACGCTCGGTAGAGCTCAGCAGCAGGGAAGAAGGCGATGAAAAACGATCAACTGATAGCTCAGGCGCGCGCAACAGCAGCAGCGCACGATCTCGCTCCGGATTTGGTTTGTGCAGTTTGCGAGCAAGAATCAAGCTGGAATCCGTGGGCCATGCGCTACGAGCCGGCTTTTTTTGAGCGCTACATATCTCCGTTGGTGGATTCGAGAGCGGTCTCAGCTACCGAAGCGTCGTCGCGTGCGTTTTCATGGGGGCTGATGCAAGTAATGGGACAGGTCGCACGTGAACAGGGCTTCGCAGGACCCGCCCTCGCAGAACTGTGCGACCCGTCAGTAGGACTCGAAATTGGATGTGGTGTACTTGCTCGAAAGCTGGCTGTGGCCAAAGGGGATGTCGAACGCGCGCTTCTGCTGTGGAATGGCGGAATCGACAAGAATTATCCGCCGCAAGTTTTCGCCCTAATGGAGAAATATAAATGACAACATTTGACACAACCATGGATTCCCTGTTGAAGCGGCTCACAATTATCGTAGCTCTGATCGCGATCGCGGCGCTGGCCGCTTTCATATTCGCGTGGCGCGACTCGCGCGATGCGGCGATTCGCTTACAGGCGACCGTCGATGCAGCGAAGAAAACGATCACCGACGCCGGAGATCGCGAAAATGCTCGCGATACTCAATTGAAACAGGCGTTGGCTCAAATCTCCGCCGCGAAAGACCGTGTTAAAACGCCCAAGGAAGCCGCCGCCGCTATTCCCGCTGCGTTGCCCCGATTGCCTGAGCCGATCCAGATTGAATTGCCGCAGGAAACGGACGAATCGCACGAGAAAACGACGGCTGAAACCAAAACCGTACCTGAAAAACCGGTAGCTGGAACGGCCGTGGCGAGCATCCCGCAGGCGGATCTGGTACCGCTCTTCGATGCGGCAGAAGATTGTCAGGCATGCCAGCTTAAGCTAAGTGCGGCGCAAGCCGATCTTTCCGATCAAACCGCCAAGCTAGCTGCGACGAGTTCCGAACGCGATGCGGCCCTGAAAGCTGCGAACGGCGGTTCCGCGTGGTCCCGGGTCAAACGATCAGCAATCTGGTTCATAATCGGTGCCGGAGTGGGAGCAATCTCAATTCGCGCGGTGCGCTAGTCCGTTGTGGCATACAGTCCGCCGAGCGCCTAAAAACGGACCGCTACGCATTCGCAAGGTTTCTCCGCGGTCGAATACCCCCTTGACCATTTATGACCTATAGTTTATATTATGTTTGATTGTGACGTACTGTACTAAGGTGGGGATGCGGTCGCGGATATTGATTGAAGGACTCGGGGTTGGAGTCGACTATCAATTGAAGCTGGGATCCAACTTTGTCGCGAGCGCGGCAGGATCTAGAAATGTCCGCCTTACGCATGCCCTTGTCACAGGGAAACCGATGCGGTGTATTGTTGGCCGCAGTCCAGGTCTCGAATTCTTTCGAAAAGAGCGTCGGCTTCTTTCTGCTGCTTAATAGTCGCTTTCGACATCTCTCGGGTCAGAAGATCGTTAGAGCTGTTTGGCCTCCTACCTTTCCCCCCGTTTCCAAACTTATGGATGGTGGGTTTGTGAGTCGAAGGTGATGTATTGGTCTAGCATGGCTGGGTCACCGCCTACGAGTTTGCGGCCGTTAATGTAGATCGTGGGAGTGTTGGCTACGCGGAGACGCTGCCCTTCGGCCTGGGAATCGGCTACGGATTGGGCGGTTTTGGGGTCGGCCATGCACGAGCGGAATGCGGCGGTGTCTGTGATGCCGGCCTGGGTGGCGTATTCCTGGAGTTTGTCCCAGGCGTTGGCTGGCGAGATTAGGTCTTGGTTGTCGTAGACTGCGTCGTGAAATTTCCAGAAGGCAGCGGGATTCGATTTGGTAGGTGCAGCGGCCTGCAAGGGCTGCGGTCATCGCCCAGGGATGGATCTGCGGTCAGCGGGAAGTCTTTGAAGACTACGCGGACCTGCGGATACTTTGCCTCGATTGACCTCACGCCTGGCTCTGCCGCGCGGCAGCTTGGGCATTCAAAATCGGCGTACTCAACCATTACAATTTTGGCGTCTGCGGGTCCCTTTGATGGCGAATTATCTAGATTGATTTGTTTGCGAGCGTCGGCTAGCGGATCTCCATTTAGGTCTTCAACATCTCCTCGCATCATGTAGCGACCATCTTTGCTGACGTAAAAGACGGCTTTGTCTGACTGATCGCCGAACGCGACGGTGACCGTTACTTTGTACATTCCATCGACTGACGCAGGGACGAATTCTGGGAAGGTGAGTTTTACTGTGGGTCCCCACGCGTAGATGTTGCGCAAGTAAGCCTCCAACTTTTGCTGGATGGCGGCGTGATCGGGAGCGGAAGGCAGTTCCCTGCTTGGGAGCATCTGCGGCGGATTGTGCCTGCTAGAGAAATTGCGCCGGCTAAGCTGAGTGCGGCTGCGGCGAAGAAAAGTTTGAATCTCACTTGGGTCTCCTTGAAATCAAAAAAATTAAATCGTTTGCGCAGCAAAGTGTTGTGCGATTACGGTTCGAATTTTTGTGCGATTGGGAACGGCCTGCCAAATCCAAATGCGCGTGACGTAATTTTCAATCCTGGCGGCGATTGTTTGCGTTTGTATTCTGCGCGATCGACGCGCGATGCGACTGCTCGCACCGATTCTAAGGGAAGCGCACATTTATCGGCGATTTCGCGCGGGCTGCGGACATCTTCCACATACAGCTTCAGAATTCTATCGAGGATATCGTAGGGCGGAAGCGTATCTTGATCTGTTTGATTCGGACGCAGCTCGGCGGATGGAGGTTTTGTGATGCTTTCCTGAGGGATCAGTTCCCTTCCTGCGCGCCGATTAATTAATTCTGCGAGTTCGTAGACCATTGTTTTTGGCACGTCTGAAATCATCGCGAGGCCGCCGGCCATATCGCCGTAGAGCGTGCAATAACCTACCGCCATTTCTGATTTATTTCCGGTGCTCAGCACGAGATATCCGAATTTATTTGAGAGGGCCATCAGAAAATTTCCGCGCACTCTTGCTTGAAGATTTTCTTCTGCGACCTCAACGGTGCGATCTTCAAATGCTGGTTTCAGCGACTGCAAATAATTTTCGTACACTTCTGAAATCGGAAGGACCAGGTATTCGATTCTCAGATTTGTTGCGAGCTGGCGTGCGTCGGTGAGACTTCCTGGCGACGAATAGGGGCCCGGCATCGCGACGCCGATTACGTTCGACTGCGCCCAGGGCTTCTGTTGCGATTGCGGCGACTACGGCGGAATCGATTCCGCCGCTGAGTCCGACCGTCACTTTTTGAAAGCCACATTTGCGAACGTAATCGCGCGTGCCGCAGACGAGCGCATCGTATGCCGCTTCGATTTCTTCGCGCGGCTGCGGGCGAATCTCGCCTTCGCCAGTGACGGAATCGAAAAGCACCATGTCTTCTTCAAATGATTTTGCCTGTGCGGCGATGCGTCCATCGGGCATTACGGCGAGGCTGCTGCCATCGAAGACGAGCGTGTCGTTGCCGCCGACTTGGTTTACGTAGACGACAGGCTTGCCGTGATTGCGGGCGAGCGTTTTCAGAATTTCAATGCGCACGTTGCGCTTGTCGATTGTGTAGGGCGATGCCGAAAGATTTATGATTACGCTCGCACCCTTGGCGATTAATTCTGCGACGGGATCGCGCTCGTACATTTGCTTGGCCCAGAATGCTTTGTCGTTCCAGATGTCTTCGCAAATTGTGATTCCGAGATTTACGCCATTCATTTGAAACGTGGATTGCTGGCGTGCGGGCTGAAAATAGCGCGCTTCATCGAAAACGTCATAAGCGGGAAGCAGCATTTTTTGCTGTTCGAACATGATGTGGCCATCGGCGACAATCGCCGCGCAATTGGCGACCGGCTTCCCCGTTGATTCGTGCGCGCGGCCTGCGTAGCCGATGATCGCGGGCAGCGGCAGAGTGCGGGCGAGCGATGCGAGGGCTTCGCGGTTACGCTCGATGAATGCTGGCCGTTCGAGCAAATCCTGCGGGAGATATCCGCACAGGCAGAGTTCGGAATAGACAGCGAGCTCGGCGCCACGGCTCTTCGCCTGCTGCGCGATTTGCAAAATGCGCGCAGAGTTTCCCTCGAAATCCCCAACAGTGGGATTGAATTGTGCGAGTGCGATCTTCATCTAAGTCTCTAGGATAGTGTCGCGGCGAACGCTTTTCAATGAACGATGCCGCGCGTATCAACTGAAATCGTGAACGAGATTTACGCCAACAAAAAAGGCCTCCAGCCGAAGCAGGAGGCCCTCAAAATTTTCGAACGACTTCGCCGCGGGCGATATTTATACGGTGAACGAACTGCCGCAGCCGCAGGTGCTCTTCACATTGGGATTGTTGAACTTGAATCCCGCGCCTTCGAGCGTTTCGATGTAATCGACTTCCACGCCTTCGAGGTACATCTCGCTCATCTGGTCGACGACGACCTTGAGGCCTTCGAAATCGTAAACGTTGTCGGAATCATTTACCGCGTGCTCGAACGCCATATGGTACTGGAAGCCAGAACAGCCGCCGCCCACTACGGCTACGCGCAGCGCGGTGGGCGCGGGCGTCTGCTGTCCCATAATTTCCTTCACTTTGCCGCTTGCAACTGGCGTCACTGTAATCATGGTTCGATTGGCTCCTGAGATCTTTTGGGTCTACTTCCCCGTTTGCAATTATAGCAGGTTCGGCAACTTCGCGGGTAATTCTCGAAACGATGTGCTGTGTCGAGCTATTACCGGCGTCGGGAAAAACTGTAATCCTGTGATTCTCGCCCCTGGTATATTTGATGCTGCGCGGCGAGTTGCGGATTCGGTTGGTCTGTGGCTGGTGCTCCACTTGATTCGCCGGATCGCGTGGGAAAATTGCGTTTTTGACCTGGTGCGAACATGAGAAACATTGCAAACCAACATAATCTGGACCCTTTCCGGACTTGGGATGATTTTTGGCGAAATTGGGGCATTTTTCTGCACTGTAAGTCTCTTGTAATGAACACTTACGTCGAATATTTAAGTTAAGTGCTTTAGAATGAACACTTAACTTTTATAAGGCCCATTTTTTGATCTTTTGGGTGTAAGTCCTTTGTTTGCAATGCGAAATATTATAGGACATGCAGAGCGCGCATTTCCCTCTCTACGGGCCAAAAACGGGCCTTAGAGCGGTGGAGGCTTGTGAGCAGCAACAAAAAACCCGCGCTGTATGGCGCGGGCGTGTATTTCTCCACTGAGATTGTCTCATATTTGCAAAATGGTGTCAAGGGAAATATTAAGAATTTTGTAAGTAGTTTGGGGATAGCGTAGCGGCAAAAAGAGCGCTCACCACAGAGACACTGCCCGCGGTCGCCTTCGCGCTTGCGGGTGAGGGCTTTAGCGATGGCCCCGCTCTTCCGCGCCGTGGCGTTCAGGTGCCCCGCGGACGGGCGGGCTCCGGGGAGGCGACAGCAGATCCCTCACGCGCTGAAGCGGGTTCGGGATGACGGCGCAGAGGCAAGAGCCCGATCCTCGATTGAAATGCGGCCCATGATGCGCACTCGGCAAAGGCGGAAATCTCGGACCACAACAAATAGAGCACTGCGATCCTTCGGCTATCCTGATCGGATAACTCTCTGGATGACGGCGAGAAGAAGCGTCAACGGCGCCAATACGGAGATTGGCGCTCCCGGGAGGCAACTGAAAGTGCGCTACTCTTTTGGCGCCATTGCGTAGGCGTAGACCAGCAGGGCTACTCCGATCAGCAGAGGAATCATGCCGGCGAGATACACAGGCGCATCCGGGACAAGGGCTTTCAGGAAAATCAGAACACCGACTCCGAACTCCGACCATGACCAAACCGCCGAGCTTCTGGCCTTCCAGAATGCGGCCGCGTTTGATGCGTTCTTCTTCGCGCATCAATTTTAGGGCCGTTTTTCCGCCGTCTCCGGGCGAGTCGGCGATTTTCTTGAGCGTTTCGCTTTTGTAATAAGCTTCGCGTTCCAAGTGGCGCGCGTCTGACCACGCCACCACGGCGATAAACGAAGACAGCGCCACCGATGCATTTACGATGCTCTTGACATATCTCGCCGTGAAGTTTTCCGCGCGCATGTCGGCTAGCCGGCGGTAACGCGTTCCTAGTTTTCAAATTTCCCTGAATTGTGTTTCATCTAACGCTCTCCGAGTGGAACTGTGCTGATGTGAATAGCCGCTCGAATCTTGCGTTGCGCTCATCCAATGTACAAGGCAACGAGCCGAATGTTGATTCGAGACGGAGATGAAATTGAAAATCACACGCGATGCTGATGCTGTGTTGATGGAACGCAAGCTTGCCGGAAAACATTTTCGGCCGATGTATTTAGTCGCCATGATTGCATGCTTAATGTTTCTTGTGCCGGTTGGAATGCTTGCGGATCCGGTGGTGGTTCACCACGCTGAGGGGATGGCGCATGGATTTCTTGTGCTGCAGACGCTGGATGGAAATGTGATTGCCGATGGCGACATGATTCAAGTGGCGAAGGGCAATCGGATGAGCGTGCATATATCGTTTCATTTCAAGGATGGTTCGCTGTATGAGGACACGTTTGCGTTCACGCAGCGCGGGACGTTTCGGTTGCTGAGCGATCATCTGGTTGAGAAGGGGCCCGCGTTCAAGCAGCAATTGGATACTTCGCTGAACGCGACGACGGGAAAAGTGACGACGAGCTACACCGATAGCGATGGCAAAGAAAAAATGGATACCGATCAGATGAAATTGCCGCCGGATCTTTCAAACGGCATGATGCCGATTCTGCTGAAGAATTTGCAGCCGGGCGCGGACAAGACCACGGTGTCTATGGTGGTGGCGACGCCGAAGCCGCGGCTGGTGAAGCTGATCGTTACGCCGGTGGGCGAGGAATCGTTCACGGTTGGCGGAGGAACACGTAAGGCGGAACATTACTCCGTGAAAATTGATCTTGGAGGAGCGGCTGCGGTGTTGGCTCCGATATTCGGAAAAGAACCGCCTGACACGAATGTGTGGATTGTGGGTGGTGAGGCGCCGCTGTTTCTGAAGTCGGAGGGGCCGCTTTTTAATGGCGGACCGATTTGGCGGATTGCGCCGGTGTTTCCGGTGTGGCCGCAAGGTTCCGCGAAGTGAGATAGGAATTCGGCGGTGGTGAGTGGGGCAAGCCCCCCCCCTGTAATGATCCCAGCGCCCGAGTGAGCGTCGATAGAAGTTCCCCTAAAAGATTGCTTGCGGCAAGCTCCTGCGGCAGAATGCGCATTCCGAATTCATTTGCGTGAGGTGGTGGTGAGGCCGCGACTTGTTGCGTTCATTTAGCTAAAGAATGGGGTGGTTTATAAAAAGGAGTAGCTGCCGAGAACGAATGAGACTGCGAGGTTATCCGTGAATTCAACGACATCGAAACGAATTGTGGTTCTCGCGTGCTTGCTCGTTACGGGCGTCACGCTTGCGCTGAGCGCAGCTTGGATGAGGGCGGCGAGCATTCCGCCCACTCAAGATACCGCTGGCGGCAAGAATGTTGAAGCGCGAGTGGATGCGCTGGTTCGCGGACTGACACTCGAAGAGAAAATCGACCTCATCAGCGGGCGCGACGAGTTTTATACGGTTGCGATTCCGCGGCTTGGTATTCCCGCGCTGAAGATGGCTGATGGTCCGATGGGAGTTCGTAATTACGGGCCTTCCACCGCATTTCCTGCGGGCATCGCTCTGGCGGCAACGTGGGACGCCGACATGGCGCACCGCATTGGAGCTGCGATGGGACGGGATGCGCGCGCACGCGGCGTCAACGTTTTGCTCGCACCTGCGGTGAATATTTATCGTGTCGCTGTGAACGGCCGAAATTTCGAATATTACGGCGAGGATCCGTATCTCGCGGGGCAGACTGCGGCTTCGTTTATTCAGGGAGTGCAATCTGAGGGCGTGATTGCGACGGTGAAGCATTTCGCGGCGAATAATCAGGAATACCAGCGAGGGACCATCAGCGCTGAAGTGGACGAGCGCACGCTGCAAGAAATTTATTTGCCGGCGTTTAAGGCGGCGGTGCAACAGGGAAAAGCGTGGGCGGTGATGGCGTCTTACAACAAAATCAACGGAGTCTATTCGACTGCGAATGAGCAGCTTGAAACCGAGATATTGAAAAAGGAGTGGGGCTTTCCGGGAATCGTGATGTCTGACTGGGGCGCCGCGCATGATGGCGTCGCCGACGCGCTCGCCGGCCTGGATCTGGAAATGCCATCGGGCAAATTTATGAATCGCGCTACGCTTTTGCCCGCGGTAGAAAATGGCCAGGTTCCAGAATCCGCGGTTGACGATAAAGTTCGCCGCATTCTTCGAGCTGCGATTTCGATGGGGTTCTTTGACAGAGAACCCGAAACATTACAGCCGCCCGTTTTCTCGCAAGAATCGGACGCCGTTGCTCTGGAAGGCGCGCGAGAAAGTATCGTGCTCTTGAAGAATGGGAATCACACTCTTCCGCTCGATCGAAAAACGATTCATTCCATCGCTGTTTTCGGACCCAACGCTGATCCGGCTGTTTACGTCGCTGGAGGAAGCGCGCACGTGGTTTCGTTTCGCGCGGTGAGCGCGCTTGATGCGCTGAAAGCCGCCGGCTTGCACGTTGACTACGTCCCATTCGCAGCCCGCGTGGCTGGCGCAGCACAAACCGCGGAAACCTTTGCGGCTGAAGCCGCGCTCGCCGCGAAAGACAACGCGGCCGTCGTCTGCGTGGGCTTCAATCCAGAGAGTGAAACAGAGGGGGCTGACCGCACGTTCGCTCTCCCTCCCGGACAAAAAAATTGATCCAGGCAGTGGCGCGGGCCAACAAGCGGCACGATCGTCGTAATCAATTCCGGCGGTGCGGTGGACATGACGGCGTGGCTGGAGCAGCCCGCCGCAATTCTTCAGGCGTGGTACTCCGGCGAGGAGAGCGGCGAAGCCGTCAGCGAAATTATTTTTGGCGTGGCGAATCCGAGCGGAAACTGCCAGCTTCGTTTGAGCGCAACTGGGGCGATTCAACCGCTGACGCGAATTACCCCGGTGCTGATGGAAAAGTCTTTTACAAGGAAGGAATCTTTCTCGGCTACCGTCAATTCGATAGCTCTGCCGTGAAATCTCTCTTCCCTTTTGGATTTGGGCTCTCTTACACCACGTTCGCATATGACGCATTACACGTCGAGCACCAGGCCGCAAATGTTCGCGTGAGTTTTTCCGTGAAGAACGCCGGAGCGCGCACTGGCGCCGAAATCGCGCAAGTGTACGTGCAGGAAATTAAGCCGGTAGTGCCGCGCCCGCTGAAGGAGCTGAAGGGATTTGCCCGGGTGACGCTTGGGCCCGGCGCGAGTAAGGTGCTGAGTGTAAATTTAGACCCGGCGGCGTTTTCCTACTACGACGTTGCGACGCACGCTTGGAAGGTGAATCCCGGCGAGTTCCGCCTACTGGTTGGGTCTTCTTCAACTGACATTCGTCTTGCTGAGCTGATCACGATCCACTGAGGGCGAGTGCGGCGATCCCTCGATCGATGCGCCAATTCGCGATGTGAAATTGTGGCTTTCGCGAGCGCGCCTAAGGTGACACTTCGGCATCGCAAACGTCTAAGAGATTGCGATGCGGAATACCCCCCAATAATTTTCGTTACGCGCTGCGGCAGTTCCGGATGGCGCCGGTGTTCACGGCGGCGGCGGTCCTGACGCTGGCTCTGGGGATCGGCGGGACCACGGCGATTTTCACGCTGATCCACGCGGTGATGCTGCGCTCGCTGCCGGTTGCCGATCCCGCCAGCCTGTACCGCGTCGGCGACGGCGACGACTGCTGCGTGGAAGGCGGACCGCAGGACCGCTGGGGAATGTTTTCCTTCCCGCTCTACGAGCGGCTGAAGACGCGAGACGCCGGAATTTGAAGAGGTGGCCGCGTTTCAGGCGGGCGGCGGAACGCATGAGCGTGCGGCGGCAAGGCGTCGGAAGCGGCCGCGCGCCGCTGCGCTCCGAATACGTCACCGGGAACTACTTCTCGACGCTCGGCGTGCGGTCCTTCGGCGGGACGAGTGTTCACGCCGGAGGACGACAAGCCGGCGGCTGCGCCGGTTGCTGTGCTGAGCCATCACGCCTGGCAGATCGACGTATGGCAGCGATCCATCGGTGGTCGGGTCCGACGTTTGTCGTCGAGGGCCATCCGTTACGGTGATCGGCGTCGCGCCGCCCGGATTTTTCGGCGAAACGCTGCGCAGCGATCCTCCCGACATCTGGATTCCGCTGCAGCAGGAGCCGCTGATCGACGGAACAGCGACGCTGCTGCGCCAGTCCGATTTCCGCGTGGCTGCGCGTGATCGGCCGGCTGCGGCCGCGGCGCGACGACTGACGGGAATGGCTCCGCGGCTCGACCGGAATCTTGCGGCAATGGATGCAGAACGATTCCGGATATCCAGTCCAACTGGATGCCGGACGTGATTCGCAGGCTTCCCGAAGCAGGTGATCAACGTCGTGCCCGCCGGCGCCGGCGTGGCGGATGATGAAGGAAGAGTACGGGCGCAGCCTGCAAATTCTGTTTGCGGTTTGCGGACTGGTGCTGCTGATCGCGTGCGCGAATGTGGCGAACCTGCTGCTGGCGCGCGCCGTCGGCGCGCCGCGGCAGACCGCCGTGCGGCTGGCGATCGGCGCGACGCGGCGGCAAATCATCGTGCAGGCGCTCACCGAAAGCGTCCTGCTCGCCGTCGGTGGCGGCATCGCGGGACTGGTCGTGGCCATGGCGCCGCGCGGCTGCTGCTGGCGCTGGCCTTTCAGCAGCGCGCATTTTCTTCCCATCAGCACAACGCCGTCGCTCCTGGTGCTGGGCGTTCGCGTTCGGGCTTGGCGCTGCTGACCGGAATCATTTTCGGCGCGGCTCCCGCGTGGTTCGCCACGCGCACCGATCCGGCGGAAGCGCTGCGCGGATCGGGCCGCGGGACACGCGATCGTTCTCTTTCGCGCGAAAGGCGTGCTGGTGGTGCAGGCGACGCTGTCGGTGGTGCTGGTGGCGGGCGCC
>CAWAVH010000019.1:0-26416 GCA_963785395.1 uncultured Acidobacteriota bacterium
TCGCGGATGTAGTAGCGGGCCCGATGTCGCTGAATATTTTAAAGCGAAGGCGTTAGTGAAAAAGGTTGGCACGTTTTCAAAAGACAAAGCCACCGGCAAGGTGACGCCCGAATTCGGTATTGCGAATTGCGGACCGATTGGGATTTGCAATGCGCTGGCACCAGCGGATTTCGCGACAATTTACAACATTCCAAACTGGAACGTGCCGGGATCGAGCGGTGAAAACCAGAAGATTGCGATTGTAGGGGACTCGGAGATATGCACTGCAAGTTCGCCGGACTTCAGCGAATGCACTCACGATGACATCGCGACATTTCGTACGATCTTCGGTTTGTCGACAGCGAATCTGCCGACGGTGGTCCTAGCTGGGCCCGATCCGCTATTCAATGGCGACGAAACCGAAGGTGATCTGGACGTGGAATGGTCGGGAGCCGTCGCGCCCGGTGCAAAAATACTATTTGTAATTGGTGAGGGCACGGAGGCGACGGCGGGGATCGATCTCTCAGCGGAATATATTGTCGATAACAATTTGGCACCGGTGTTGAGTGAAAGTTTCACCAGTTGCGAAGGGTTCTTGCAAGAAGAAGGAATAACGAGCTTTTACGCCGCGTTGTGGGAACAAGCGGCAGCACAGGGCATCACCGTCGTGGTCGCATCCGGCGATTCGGGAGCTGCCGGCTGCGACGATGCGGACTCGGAGACGACCGCCCAAAACGGCCTATTCGTAAATGGGATTGCTTCAACGCCGTATAACATCGCGGCAGGTGGTACAGATTTCAATTCCAGCGTTGCCAACTACCAGTCGACATTTTGGAATGCTACGAATAGCACCAACCCGGCTACGCTTGGCGCTTCCGCGAAGTCGTACGTCCCCGAAACGACCTGGAATGACTCTTGCGCCCAAACGGCGCTTTCAAATTGCAGTACCGTCGCTCAAAACTCCGCTACCGTAAACATAGTGGGCGGCGGGGGCGGCCAGAGCTTTCTCTTCAAAAAACCCTCGTGGCAAACCGGTGTAGGTGTGCCAAATGATAGTGCGCGAGACCTCCCGGACATTTCATTCTTCTCTGCGGACGGCGCGAACGGTAGCTTCTATATCGTTTGCGAATCGGATTTGAGCCCGCAAGGAGCAGATTGCGATTTAACGGGTCCGATTCCGTTCGTAGATTTTCAGGGCATCGGTGGGACTTCAGCATCCGCGCCGACGTTCGCCGGCGTGATGGCGCTTATCAATCAAAAAACCACATCGGCCCAGGGAAACGCGAACTATGAGTTGTACTCGCTCGCTGCCACCAACCCGAATGTGTTCCACGACATCACGGTTGGTAATAACTCCGTACCTTGTGTGGGTGGCGTTGCCGTAGATTGCAACAACGCATCGGCCTCGACGATAGGCGAGCTGGAAATTCCGATTTCAGCAACGCAGCTCTCAACCAACCCCGCGTTTGCCACCAGTACCGGATACGACTTAGCCACCGGATTGGGTTCTATCAATGTCGGGAATCTGCTCGCGGCTTGGCCGGCGTCGGGAAGTTTTACGCCGACTACGACCACGCTGGCGCTGACTCCGAATCCGACGACCATTACACACGGTGGGAACGTAAATGTGTCAGTAACAGTGGCTCCGGCCCCGCCGAATAATACTGGCCTGAATCCCGAGGCAGTTTCATTGATTGGGACCTGTCTTGTATCAAATCCCAATTGCTTTGGGAGCGCTTTGAGCAACACTTCGGGCGTGGATCACTTCACATCCAACAACTATGCAATCGCGAACGTCGATATCGAGCAGTTGATGAACGGAAGTTCGCATGGACCCACGGTGGGTCTGATCGGCTGTAATCCAGCCACCGGGCAGACCACCTGCAGTTACAACGTTACGGCGCATTACCCCGGAAACGGAACGCTAGGTGCGAGCGACTCCGCTCCCGTGCTGGTCACGGTCAATCCGGAGAACACTGTCGTGGCGGTGCAGGCATTGAACATCAATCTATTCACCGGGACGCCCACGATGGCGACTTCAGAGCCTTACGGCTCGCTCAATTATGTAAGGGTGGACGTCGGCGGACTAACTTCCGGCCAAGAGACGGCCACGGGTACTGTGACGATCACCGACACGACCGCAGGGTGTCCAGCCGCTATCTGTGCGACGCTACACTTGAACCCTGAAGGGTATGCTGAGGCGCAGACCCCCAATATTAGTTTCCCAGGGAATCTTAGCCCCGCAGGGATTTCCGTAATCCCCGTGCTTCCGCTTGGTGCGCACCATTTCTCCGCGAGTTATTCGGGGGATGGCAGCTACAAGGCCCAAGCCTCTTCGAGTGTGGCGGCGATTACGATTACACAAGCAACGACGGCGACGTCGATAACCCAGGCGCCGACTTCGATCGGTTCCGGTGTCAGCTTCAGCATCTCGGCCTTTGTAGATACAAATAGCCTCGGGAATTCACCAACTGGCACTCTCACCTTCTTCAACGGGACTACCCAGCTCGGTATGCCGGTAACCGTAACTTCGACGCTGGATTCGAGCGGATTCTCGGCGGCGACAGGGACGATCACGGGAGTTACGCTGACTTCCGCCGTGCCGCCTGCGTTCGGTCCTACAAACCTTCCGCTTCGATGGTTGCCTGTCTCGGCTTTCGTTGCGGCGTTCGCCTGCGTCCTTCTACTCATGGCGGCTCCAGCAAGACAGCGTCGTACACTCGTCGTTATGGGCGTGTTGTTGTTTGCTGTTGCGATTGCAGCGCAAGGATGCGGCGGGCACTCGAGCGGATCGAGCACTCCTCCTCCGCCACCGCCCGCAAATGGGAGCATCACGGTCAAATACAGCGGAGACACGAACTATATCGGTTCGACTTCAACAGCGGTGACTATAACTGTGAATTAGCGCGCTTCGAAAAGCACAAATCAGTTCGTTTCATTGATAAAAAGGGCTGGGGCCACAATGGCCTCAGCCCTTTTTTCGGCCCTGCTTGGTGCAACTCCTCCTTTGCGTTTTTTACTCCAGCCAGAAAATAGTTATACGCGCGTCCACATAATTATTGCAACTTCTATTTATCTATGGGTACACTGTGCGCGCTGTTCGACGCTCCATCGCAGCAGGGCCGGCATCGCGCGGAGCCACCGGGGTAGTTCGCGCACCGGGCAATGCCGGCCCACTGCGAAAAAGTATTTGTGCGCGAGGAAATTCGAGCGCGAGAAAACTCATGAGCGGAGGATCAGCAGGAAAGTTGGCGTGCGATGTTGCGGATGAGTTGTTGTCTTGTGGTGATTGTGTTTTTCCTCGCAGGAGTTGCTGCAGCGCAAGATGCAGGCGTTGCGATTGGAGCTACTTCTCATTCATCTGATAATTCGTCTGTCAAAAAACTCTCGCGAGATTCCGCCGTTCCGTTTGATGGACTCACGTGGACGTTCATCGGTCCCCACAGCGCGCCGCAAGGGCCGAATGGAATCGTCTCTGGAATTGTGACCGCGATCGCGGTGGACACGACGGATACAACCGGCAACACAGTGTTTGCCGGTTCGGCCGATGGAGGCGTATGGAAGACGACAAATGGCGGCGCGACGTGGACGCCGCTTGCGGATAATCAAGCAACGCTCGCGATCGGCGCAATCGCGATTGCTCCTTCGAATCATGATGTAATTTACGCGGGCACGGGCGTGCCGCAGTGGATCGGCACCGATGTGTATCCAGGCGCAGGAGTGCTGCGATCAACGGACGGCGGCGCCACTTGGGCGCAGACTTGCACCGGCGCTGGCACGGCTGCGAACGCGACGTGTCCTTTTATTGGGCCGTTTAGCAACGGATCACTGCCGGGAAACGGCGCGCGAATTTCGGCGCTCGCGGTGAATCCAGCCAATTCGAGCCAGCTGCTCGCCGCGACGCAGATATTTACGGGCACGGATTCGCAGCCAGGCGAACCGGGGATTTATTGCTCGGATGATCAGGGCGCGACGTGGATTCTGCTGAATTTGCATCCGGCAGAGGGGGGCGGCGCGGCTGGCACGGCTGTGTTTTACGCAAGTGAATCGACAGCTTACGCGGCGCTGGGACGGACGACGGGCGATCCGCAGAACGGAATTTATTTCTCTGCGAATGCCGGTGCCGCGTGCGCGAGCCAAACGTGGGCTCCGGTGACGGGAGCGGGGCTGCCTGCGCAATCGGGTGTGGGGCACATCGCGATGGCGTTCGCGCCGAATGTTGCGAGCAATCCTGGCAACGCGGACGCGACGAAAATTATTTTGTACGCAGAAATCGCGAGTGCGAGTACCGCGTCGCAAAATTCATTGGGAATTTTTCGCAGCGTGGATGGCGGCGCGACTTGGGTGAAAACTAGTTTTCCGGATAATTGCGCTCCTGCGTGCGCTTACGCAATGGCGCTCGCCGTGGATCCCGATGATTCCACCGGAAATACTTTGTTCGCGGGAGGAAATGGAAATCCTGCGTTGCTGCGCAGCGTGGATGGCGGAAACAGTTTTACCGCGGTGGATGCGAGCGCGGCGAGCACAATTCCCGCGGGCTATCACGCGATAGTTTTCGCGCCGGGGGAATTGAATTCGCAGATGTATGCGGGAACCGACGGGGGAATTTGGAGCACGGTAAACGCCGCCGCCCAGAATGTTAGTTGGGGCGATTTGAACGCGGCGTTGGCGCTTACAGCTTTCAATGCGGGATTTGCGATCGATGCGTCCGCGCCTTCGAACTCGATCGGCGGAACGCTACGAGATGGAACCGTCGCGAATGCTGCGGGAATTTCGGCGTGGAGCGAGCTGAGCGGATGCACGGATGGAGGCGCGGCGATTGTCGATTCGTTCGTGCCGAGCACAATTTATTTCAGCTGCGCGAATACGGCGGCGCCCGCGATTTGGCGCACGTTCGCTGGACTTGGCGGAACTCCCGCGTTCTCGCAAATCGGCAGCGGAATTGCGACGAGCGATCCGATTGATCCGGTCCCGCCGCTTGTGGAAGATGCGCTGATTGCAGGCCGAATTTATTTCGGCACGAATCGCGTGTGGCAGAGCACCGATGCGGGCGATAGTTGGACAGCGATTTCAGGAAATTTGGCGAGCACGGCGGGAGATGGAGTCGCGCTGACTTCTATCGCGGTGGACGCGGGCAATTCGAGCATCGTTTACACCGGCGCGGAAGATGGCACGGTGGAAGTGGCGATGAATGTAAGCACAGGCGGCCTCGCGACGTTTAGCAACGTCTCCAATGGATTGCCTGCTCGCGAAATTACTCACATCGCGGTGGATCCTTCTGATGCGAGCGGAAACACCGCGTACGTTGCGTTTGCCGGTTACGCGGTGGATGTTTCAATACTTGGAATCGCCACCGATTTGCGGGGACATATTTTTGTGACGACAAATGGCGGCACGAGTTGGAACGACGTTAGTTGCCACACCGCGGATTGCGCACAGCCGGGCGCCGATGATCTGCCAAATTTTCCGGTACGGGATCTGGTGATCGATCCGGACGATCCGGCGCACGCAACGATCTACGCGGCGACGGATTCCGGAGTTTATGTGACGACCAGCGGCGGCGCGAGTTGGAATCTGTTGGCGGACGGAATGCCGAACGCCGCGGTGATGTCGCTGGCGTTTCACGAGCAGTCGCGCACATTGCGCGCGGCGACGCATGGACGCGGCGCGTGGGAACTTGCGCTGCCTGCGCTCGCAGGAACTTCGTCGTTTGAGTTGAGCGCGCTGTCGCAGAGTTCGATCACAGCTGGAGGCGATGTTCCTGCTAGGCTCACTCTCACCGGTCGCGGATTCACTGCGGCTTCGATCGCGCTGTGGAATGGATCGGCGAATGGGGTGAGCATCGTTGGAACGCCGAGCGCGACGTGGATTGACGTTAATGTCGCGGCGAATCTAATTTCACAGCCCGGAACGTCATCGATTCAAGTAAGCGATGCATCGCAGACTCCTGCTACAACTAACGCGCTAAATTTTACGGTGATCGGAATCGCGCCGGGAATTACTTCCATCACGCCAAATTCTGCGAGCGCCGAAGGAGCAGCGGGCACGAGCGATCTCGCGATTGTGATTGCGGGCACAGGTTTTGCCGCTAATGCGCAGGCGACCGTGGAAGGAAGCGCTGCCGGCATCACTACGAATTCGGTGAATTCTGCGGGCACGCAAATCAACGCCACTCTGAGCCATTTATTTTTGCAGTATGGCGGCGTGTTTCTCGTTGGCGTTACGAATCCTGCGAGCGGAGGAGGCGCATCGATCGCGCCGCTGCCGTTCACGGTGAGAAATTCCACGCCGCCCGCGAACGATAATTTTGGAAATGCGATTGCTGTGGGCAGCGCTACATTTTCCAGCACCGTGGATAATTATGCCGCGACAAACGAAACCACTGATCCATTGCCCACTTGTTCAAAAATGTCGCAAGTTCCCAGCAAGACTGTGTGGTGGGTTTACACGCCCTCATCCGTGGGAACCGTCACGGCAAGCACCACGGGCAGTTCGTACGACACGCTGCTCGCCGTGTTTACCGGCACGCCGGGAACATTTCTGCAAATCGCGTGCAATGACGACATCACTCCCGGAATAAATCGCGCGTCGCAAATTAGTTTTCCGGCGACAGCGGCGACGACGTACTACTTCCTGGTTGGCGTGGCGAATCCAAACGCAATCGCGGCGAGTCCAGACCTTGAAAGCGGAGGAAAAACTGTCTTCAACTTTACTGGCCCGGCCCCAGCGGGAGTGAGCGCCCTGCCGACGACTGCTACAATTTCTGCGGGAGCGACGATGTCTTACAACATCGTGGCGCTGACGCCGCCGTTTGCGGGGCAGGTGGCGCTGACTGTCTCGGGCTGTCCGACGAATGCGACTTGTACTTTTCTTGCGAATACGGTGACCGCGGGAAGCGGGACCATTCTGAGCGTTGTTACGGCCGTGGCGAGCGCGGTGGTTCCGTATACTCGGCGGCCTGTATTTCGCGCACCGCGAATGCTTCTGCGGATTTATATTTTCATTGCGGCTTTCTTGCTGCTATTGCCATGGGCGCGAAGAGATGTGAAATCGCGAAAAGTGATTTCGCGTTTATCGATTGCGACTTTGTGCGCCACATTTTCGATTTCGTGCGCGGGATGCGGCGCGCTTGGAGCCAGCGATCCTACTCCGCCGCCGACGACGGACACCGGCACGCCGGCAGGGAGTTACACGATTACAGTGACGGCGACGGCGAATACGATCACGGCGACGACGTCGGTGACGCTTACTGTGGACTGAAAATAGAATATCTGAATTATTTCGCGTTCGCGCTATTTAAATGGAAGCGTGCCCAAATCCACATTGCCGCCGGAAAGAATTATTCCCACTTTGCGGCCTTCGGCGCCGATGCGTCGATTCAGCGCGGGCGCGGCGGCGACTGCGCCGGATGGCTCGACCACAATTTTCATTCGCTCCCACAACAAGCGCATCGCGGTAACGATTTCATCTTCACTGACGAGCGAAATTTCGTTTACCAGACGGCTGAGAATCGCGAAGGTGCGCGGCGAAAGCGATGCGCGGAGTCCGTCTGCCATCGTATCGGGATGATCGATGGGCAGCAGCTGGCCGTCACGAAGCGAGCGATATGCATCGTCGGCATTTTTCGGTTCGCCGCCGATCACGCGAATCTGCGGACGCATTCCGCGCGACGCGATCGATGTTCCGGAAAGCAAACCTCCGCCAGACACCGGCGCAATAATAAAATCGAGATCGGGGATTTCCTCGAGCAACTCAAGCGCGGCCGTGCCTTGTCCCGCGATGATGCGATCGTTGTCGTAGGGGTGAATCAAAATCGAGCCCGAGCTTGCGACAAGATTTGCGCACATCGTTTCGCGCGATTCGATCGTGGGTTCGCAAAATGTGATTTTGCCGCCATAGGATTCGATGGCGCGCACTTTCACTTTTGGCGCGTTGTGCGGCATCACGATCTGCGCCTTGATTCCGCGGCTGCGGGCTGCGCTTGCGAGGGCGGCTCCGTGATTGCCGGAAGAAGATGTGACGACCCCGCGGGCGGCTTCGGCGTCCGTCATCGAGAATATTGCGTTTGTGGCGCCGCGAATTTTGAAGGAGCCGGTGCGCTGCAGATTCTCGCACTTGAAAAATAATTTCGCGCCCGAAATTTCGTCGAGCAGCGCGGAGGTCATCACCGGCGTGCGGTGAATGTGCGGAGCGATACGGCGATGCGCATCACGAACGGCTTCCAGATCGGGAGCGGCATGTTTTGTGGCTTCAGACACGAGTTGTCTCCAACGGCGCCGGGAATTATAGCGCAGCGAATACCAGACAAATTGTTTCTAAGTGCGATTGAAGAAATCAGTCACGGCGTCGTGCGCGACGCGCTGTTTTAATGCGAAGCGGCCGCAACGCGAAAGACTGTTTTGGCTACGCTTACGTTATCGAAGCGATCGTACACGCGAATCGCGACGGTGTGTTCTCCCGCGGAAAGCCCGTGCAGCGGAAAATCGTAGCTCTCGGATTCGGCATCGCTCAGGCGGCCGATCGGCTCCACGAGTTTCCAATCTCCTGCGTCGACACAGTACTCAGCGCGCGCGATGTTGCTGCCGGGATCTTTCGCGCTGGCGCGAATGCGGGCGCCATCCGCGGATGCCTCGGCTTCGGGCCCGATGACAATAGGCGCGGTGTTGTCGACAAAAAATCGATCGCTTTCCATTTCAGTTTCGAGCGAATCGGCGGGAGCATTGGAAGGCGAATCGGAAGCGATAATCTTCAAATAGTAGGCGCCATCGGACATCGAAGACGTGTCCCACGAATAAAATTTATCGTGGAGATCGTCTTTCAGGAGCTTCCACTCTTTTTCGTTTTCGCCGCGGTAGTACACGGCGTATACGAGATCGTCGTCATTATCGTCGTGCGCGAGCCACAGCACAGACTGAAAAGACTTCTGCGTGGTGGCTTGTGGCGGCGCCTCAAATCGTTGCGAACCGGGGTCTGACACCGGCGAATTGAAATTCGAATTTGTGCGCGCGCCCGGCAATTGCGGAAGGCGAAGGTGCACGGGCGCTTGCGAACGGTCGCCCATTCCGCCAACAGGCATCAACTGAATTCGCACGCCGGGGTCCTGCACTTCTACGGCTTGAATTTCTGGCGCAATATTTTTCGGCAAATACGAGAGGCTGATCCAATCTAAGATGGGAGAACCGCTTCCGCTGTGCAACACAGCTTTCCATTGCGCGTAGCGCGCGGCGGGAATCTCCACTTTCTGGCCGCTGGAATTGTAGGGGCCGGCCCAGTCGCTCCAATTCGAATCCGGATTCGCGGTGTTTCCCGCGCGAATAAAAAATTCTACGCGCGGACCGGTGTGCGCGGGTTCAGCAGGGAAGTCCGCTTGCCATTCCAGGCGTCCCCACTGCGAGAAAAAACGCGCGTCGAGCGGCTCGGATTCAAACGATCCCTCGGGATTATCCTCGGGACCCAGAGCGAAAACTTTCGCGGGATTTGCAGTGCAGAGAAAAATCTTGCCGCCCGGCTGCTGAGAAAATCCGGTCACCTGCGCCGTGTCTGTTTTTTCGAGCTTCGAAAAAAAATGGCTGCCATCAAGCAATAAAACATCGCCGGAATTTCCGGTGCCGAGCAGAAGCTTGCCCGCCGAATCAAAACCAAGAGAGTAGACGAGTGTCTCGCGCGAACTCCAAAGCTGCTGAGGCGATCCGTCCGGCGCGATTCGAAAAACTGAGCTGCCCGAAACTGAATTGGCCGGCATGAAGGACGCAGATGGCGATGGCTGAGACTGCGAGGGCTGCTGAGCCGAACCTTCAAAAGTCACAGTGATGCCGCCCCCGGCGCTTGCACCCGATTGCGCGGATGGCGGAGGAGGCGCCGCTGGCGGCACGAATGGCGCGGCCCCGCGAGATTTTTCGCCGATCGAAGCCGAATAAATATTTCCGGCGCGATCGACAAGAAGTGAGGTCACTTCTTCGTTCGGGGTTTCGTAAACGACGAATGCCTCTCGCGCTTTGCTTTGCTGAGTATTTTTCGAGATGCGCAAAATGCGGCCATCTGGTTCGGTTCCGGCGATTACGTTACCCTGATGATCGAATGCGAGCGAGCGAATATTGGCCTGATCGCTCTTGTAGAAAATGCTGCTCTTGCCGTCGGGTGCGACGGCAAAAATTGTGCCGGTATCTCCCGTGGCGACGTAGGCGGTGCCGTCCGCATCGATCGCGATATCCCAAATATATTTTGCGCTGGGATCGAAGAATGTTTTCTTCTCTCCGGCCGCAGTGACTTCATAAACTTTTCCATCGGGCGAAGTGCCAACAAATAAATTGTCGTGCGAATCTATGGCAAGAGCTTGCGCCGAAAGTTCATTCGATTGGAACGCAGTGGTAACTTTTCCCGCGGAATCGTATTTCAAAACTTTCGCGCTGGAGCCGCCTGCCGCGTAAAGGTTTCCTTTGGAATCCGAGCGAAGCGCCCATAAATATGCGAGGCCGGGATCGGCGAGGTGCGTGAATTTCGGAGCGAGCACGAGTTTGCCGTCGCTGCGCAGCGCTACGCCCTTGATCGTGCCCTTTTCAAACTCTTCGTAGCTCGCTTCGCGCCAGTAGCGAGTGTGCTCCGCATAAATTGCGGAGCAGGCGCCAGCGACCAGCGCAATCATTGCGAGCACTCGGACGCATGCGCGCGAATTATTGGAAATTCGATTCATCTGACCTCATTCCAGAATATCTTGGCCACAACAAATACGATGCCGCCCGCAGAAGTAGTGTCTACCCTCCGCGTGCGAGCGTCGCACTAAAAATTGTACGCGATTACCTGATGTGAATCGTCAGAAACGCCGCGCCGCTTACCACGCGGTTCAACGGCACCGCCCATTCTCCGGCGACAGATTCGCGCAACACTGTGGCGTTCATCGCGCCGCGTTGCTGCTGCATGATGTTGAGCTCTGAGAGTGGAGCGTTCGGCAGCGCTTTATCTTCCACGAGAAGTGTCGGAGTGGGTTTGAGCAGACTGACGTACAGACAATTGTTCCGGCGCTCTCCATTCAGCACGTGAATTAATTGTTCCAGTCCGCCGAGATTTGAGCCCGCTCCCGCAAGTCCGCTGCGCGTTGTGCGATTCAATGCGCCCGCATCGCTCACTTGAATTCGCAGCGTGGTGCCGCGATCGGCTTCCATCGGAATCGTAATCGGCACGTTGCGCAATTCGGGTTCGCCGCGATACGGCCGCAACAAAACTTTTACGTTGATCGTCTGTCCCGGTTCCGCTTCGGTCTCGTCTGCCCACGCGCCATCAATTGCGGTGGCCAAACGGTCGGGCATGCTTTCGAGCTTCAGGTGGATGCTATCGATCTTCGGAATCTCATACGGGTTCGTGAAAATTCGCGAAAATAAAGTTTGCACGGTGACGGCAACGAAAGTGCCATCAGGCACTGAAGCATCCGTCGGCGTAAACATATTGTCGAGGTGCACGCTTGAATGCCCGTCGATATCGATGTCGCCGGAAAGCCGCAACGTGGTGCCTTCGCTATACGCGTTATTCGAAACAAGCCCGTTATACGCCGCGAAGCCAACGAGCAGCGGTGTAAGCTTCGGATTATCCGCCAGTTGAAATTTGAAATCTCGGTGCGCCGTGGGAGTATCGAGCGCGAGTTCCACCGGAATCATGCGCGGCGTCGTTCCCAATGTTCCTGCGATCGCGGTGAGGCGATCGTCGGTAAATGTGCCGATCACTCCACCGGTTGTGGTGATCTTCGTGGAGTCCATGTCAGACGAAAGAGTCGTGATCACGCGGCTGCGTGACATCGGCATATCCACTGCGCCAAAACTGGTGATCGTGTGGCCGCACGCGTAAACGTGATTGTTGATCACGGCAGTGACGGTACACGAAGGTGCAACGGACATATCGCCCGTCATCAGCGGCATGCTTACCATATCGCCCGGTTTCAAATCGGCATCATCCGCGCGAGGCGTGCCCGATCCGCCGGAAGTTGCCACCATTCCGAATTCAGCAAACGCGCTGGAGAACATTGCCACGGCGGCAGGACTCGCTCCCGAGATTGCCATCGGCGACGCGATCGGCGTCAAGAATGCGCTCTGCGACGAAACTCCGCTGCCACCGGGGCCACGCGGAATATGAAATCCAGGAAAACTTTCTGGCGGAACTGGATATTGCAACGGTATCGAGGTGTTGGCAGGGGATTGCGAGCCGCCATCGCCGGCCGTTGGTCCGCGGTCTGACGCCGAAATCTCCAGCATGTTTTCGATCGGCGTGATCCCTGCGATCGGATCTTTGGTGAACTGACCGAGCTTGAGAGAAAGCGCGCCGATCAATTTCCCGTCGATGTAGACAGGGCTGCCGCTCATCCCGGCGACGACGCCGGTGTGCTCCACCTGCTGACCAACAAGCTGTACAAGAATGATGGATTGCTTGGGCCCAAGAAGGTCGGGAAGAATTCCGAGGACGACTAGATTAAACGGCTCTACCTTATCGCCGCTGAAAATTGTGTAGCCCACACCTTTCATTCCGGCTTTCACCTCATCCAGAGGCATGATGACAGGCGTAGAGGTTGTCGCGGCAACCAGCGCTGGCATCGCCAGACACAAAAGTGCGGAAACTAAAATTAGTACAGACGAGCGTCTAGCGCGAAGACGGCTGGGGCTTTCGTGAAACATGGGTGACTCAGAATTATATGCGCCCAAACAGACCCGTTCAATCGGGTATTTCGGGGTCGCTAGTTACGATGCCGCGTAAGCCTAACTGGTTTTCCGTACAGGTGGTCCTTCTACTGCTCCCAGATTTTCTCGCGTGAAGATTCGAAAGGATACACGTGGACCATCCATCCGAACACGACGGGGAAGAAACGTCCTCCCGCGGTTTCGCAGCCCTGTTGGGTTGTGATTGCACCTTCCAGGCCGAATTCTTTCAGATTGATATTCGCCATTCTTGCGCCCTTGGGTGGCATGCAGAGATTTGTGTGCAGGTGCCACTGAGCGACGCTGAGCGGGACGCGTTCGTTTAACTGTTCCTCGGTTGCCGAGCGCGGCATGGTGTACATCGCGCCGACGAGTTCGTAGCCGCTAGCATTTTTCTTGTAGAGCAGAGAAGTTGGCCGCGTGGGATCGAATGTGAATGATTCCAAAAATCCGTTTGAGTAGTTCGTGAAGTGATAAATTTCCTGCGGCAAATTTGGCAGGAACGGACGGAAGCCATCGGCGAGCGCAACTTTGTAATCTTTGTAAGGTTCGATCGCGTCGCGCAATTCGGCGGCAATTTTATCGGCGCGATCCCAGTCGCCGGGATTGGCGGCGCGCAGATCCGTCATGTGCATGTGGGCGCCCATGTGGTGGTGGCCGCGCATCATTTCGTGATTGGCGCCGGCTTCGGCTTGCTGCGTGCCGGCGTGATCCATACCGGGCATTCCTTCCATTCCCGGCATGTCTTGCATATTCTGCGCGTCGGGAGCAGCGGTGCTTGGTGACTGCGGTTTGTTTTGCTGCGCCGGCGTTGCCTGCTGAGCTTGAGCCTGCGAATTCGCGGCGGCTTGGCGCGCGTGAATTGAAGCTGTCGTGAGAGCCGTGACGAACACCACCGTGGCGATTGCAGCTAAGATTTTGCGTATCATTGCAGATGCTCCTGAATTCTTCACTTAATTATACGTGGCGCGAATCCGAAAAATGTCATCGCGGCATTCGTGTTTCGCTGCCGCGCATCTTCTGATCGATCGTCAATTAAATTTTGTCGCACGTAAATAGAACCCAGTTATACGGCGCGAGTTGCACGCCGGATTCATCGCGCTGCTGCATGTTAGAATCGCGCGTGGCGGAAAAATCGTGGCGAAAAAAATAATCAAGCCCGCACGAACGATCAGCGGCTCGGTTGCTCTGCCGGGCGACAAATCCATTTCGCATCGCTACGCAATTCTTGCCGCGCTGGCCGAAGGCGTAAGCCAGATCGAAAATTATTCCACGGCCGCCGATTGCCAAAGCACGCTCGATTGCCTGCGCCGCCTCGGAATCAGCGCGGATCTACGCGATGGCTCCCTGCGAATCACCGGCGCAGGATTCCACGGTCTACGCAGATCGTGGCGCGACCTCGATGCTGGAAATTCCGGCACCACAATGCGTTTGCTCAGCGGCGTACTGAGCGGCCAAAACTTTCGTTCGACGATTACCGGCGATGCTTCGCTGCGCCAGCGGCCGATGCGGCGCGTGATCGAGCCGCTCTCGCAGATGGGCGCGCAAATTTCCGCGCACACGGCAGGAGATAAGACGGACGTTGCACCCCTGGAAATAACCGGCGGCGCGCTGCACGGAATTTCCTACAAACTTCCCACGCCAAGCGCGCAAGTGAAGTCCGCGATTTTGCTCGCGGGGCTTTTCGCCGAGGGCGCGACTTCCGTTGAAGAAACCGTGCGCACCCGCGACCACACCGAACTCGCGCTCGAAGAATTCGGCGTGCCCATTGAACGCGGCGCGCGAACAATCACTTTGCACGGACCCGCGAAGCCTCTGCGTCCGCGAAATCTACGAGTGCCGGGCGATCTTTCTTCCGGCGTTTTTTTCTCGCTGCCGCGCTGATATTGCCGGACTCCACTTTGTTGCTTCGCGATGTTGGTTTGAATCCTACGCGCACCGCAGTCCTCGACGTTCTCGCCACCATGGGCGCGCCAATTACTTTGAACTCCGTTCGCGATGTTGCTGGCGAGCTCGTTGGCGACGTCGCGATTCGCAACGCGCCGCTCGCGGGCGGCGAAATTTCCGGCGCGCAAGCCGCGCAACTCATTGACGAACTCCCGATGCTTGCCGCTCTCGCGCCATTCACCGAAAAAGGCATCGAGATTCGCGACGCCAAAGAATTGCGCGTAAAAGAAAGCGACCGGATCGGCGCGCTCGCCGAAAATCTAAAACGCATGGGCGCTCAAGTAGAAGAGCGTCCCGATGGATTGCGCATCGAAGGGAAATCCGCCGGCAAATTGCACGGCGCGGAAATCGATCCCCGCGGCGATCATCGCATTGCGATGGCATTCGCCGTCGCGGCGCTGGGTGCGGATGGAGCAACCACCATTAAAGACGCAGAATGCGCCGCCGTTTCCTTCCCTAATTTTTTCGAAATTCTCGCTGGACTAATCGAGCGCTAGCGCAGCGCTTTAGTAGAGCAGCCATTCGTGGCTGCGGCCACTCACCCTTGACCCAAGAGCCCACGAAACCTACTGCGTCTTGCGAATGTGAATTGTCCCGTACGTAGTGCGCAACTGAATTTTCGGCCCTTTAGAGCCGATCGAATCCACCAGCACTCCATTGCCCTGGAATGTTGTGACCTTGCTCGCGTCATCAAATTCCGTTTCGATTTCTCCGTTGTCCGAGCGCGCATCGATATCGAACGACGCTTTCGCGGGCAGCTCAATGCTGATTTCGCCCGAGCGATTGGAAATTTCGATCGGCTCTTTCGGCGCCTGCGAGAAGCGCAGCGAGATTCCGCCGGAAGTATTTTCGATGTGCGTGTGTCCCATCACGTTTTCAAAAGTGATGTCGCGATCTTTGGTGATCAGCGAGACGTTGCCGGAAGCGTCGGATAGCGTCAAATCGCCGCCGCCTTCGAGTTCCAGGCGACCATTGAGCTGGCTCACCGTGAGATCTGTGCGATTGGAAATAAATCGCACGCCTTTATCCACGTGTTCGAAGCGCAGGCTATCGAATGTGCCTTGCGTGGTCGCTGAACCTCTCACGTCGCTAATTTCCACGTGATTCGCGCGGCCGGTTACCCGGACATCGCCCGCGGAGCCGACAACACTGACGTTGTCGCTGCTCGCGTCAATGCTCACGTCGTTGCCAGCCTGATGGACTTCCACATCTCCGTGCCGATCGGTGATAGTGACCGCGCTGGTTGTTCCCGTGACCTGCACTCCGCCATTATCGGTAGTCACCGTAAGCGTCGCGCCTTTTGGCACGTGAACTTCCATATCTGTGCGAACGGGGCGGCCTTCGCTGGTGGTTTCCTGCGGCTCCACAATGTATGTGTTTCCCGTTTGATTCACGGAAACGTGCGCGCGTCCGGCGCGGTCTTGCGCTTCATTTTGATTTGATCCGTAAGCAGTCTTGCGAGTGCTCACGCGAATCTGCGGAGTGTCGTCCGCATACACGTTGATGTCGCCGCGATCGGCGCGAATGCTGATCTGCGCGTTCGCGGGAACTGTTACAGGCGGCGCTTCCTCAGGAAATGTAAACGAATCTTCCCACGGCAAATCCCAGCCTCTTCCAGCGTGAGAGCTGCCCCAGTCCAAAACTCCTGCGCCGCCAATCACAAAAAACAAAAGAATGATCAAAGCGACTTCGCCGCCGCTGATGGTTGCAGGCGCTGCTTCTCCGGTTCGCTGCGCCACCATGCGATCGTAAAGTTTGGAAACTCCCCAGATAATGAAGAGCAGCGGCCACCAGCGCTCCAGAATTCGCCAGATCGGAAATCCGTAATGGAAATTGCGCAGCAAAAACAGTGCGCCCAGAAGGATCAGGAGCAAGCCGCTGAATACGAACGGCGGCGCGGAATTGTGCGATCGTATGCCACTGTTATCTCGCTCTCTGGGACGACATTGCTCTCAACATTTGTTCCTCAAAATCCATTTACCTAAATTCGCCTTACCGAAATTCGCTGCGCGTCGCGTTACTCCCCGCTCAAACGTGGCGGCGCCGGCGGAGGAGGTGGCGGAGGCGGAGGCACGAATGGCGGCTGCATCGGGCTGCATGGCTGCACGGGGCCCAGATGCCCCTCGGTAGATGCAAGCGCTTCACCCAGCTTGATCGCTCCGATCACCAGCAAAATCACAGGCCACGTCTGCCCGAATCCAAAACGCCACGTGGATTGCTGAATCAGAAAAAGCACGCCGATGGTGATCAGGATTGCGGGACCCATCAGTCCGTGAATCGTGCACCGCTGACATCGGCAACGAGGGTTAGCCATTTCCAAATCCTCCAGAACTAGGTGCTGCGCTGCGACATGTGGCGCCACGCAAGCAATCCACCGGCGGCGATTAAGATCACCGGCCACCACACGTCAATCAGACGATCGAAATCAAGCCAGCCAAAATTTACGAGCAAGAAAACAATTCCAATTCCGATCAAGATAAATGGGCCGATGGCTTTCGCGCCGGGGGTTACGTACGGCATATCTGGCGGCATTTGCCCGGTGGCTCGCGCCATCGCAGTGCGATAAGCGTCGACCATCATGTAAAGCACGTAGCCGCCAAGCCCGATTCCGAAAAACGTCGCGACACCGGTGGAGTTGGTAGTGCTAAGAATGGTGACGATCAGCGCGAAAACTCCCACGTGAATTATGGCCTTTATGTACTGCGCGTTGTACACCGCGCCGAGCCCGGGAACGACTCCGAGCATGGCTGCGAGCGCTGGCCTGCCTCCGGGCACTGTCACGGGCGGCTGGGAAATCATCGCGCCGAGGCACGCTTCGCAATACACCATGCCTTGCACATTTCTGGTGCAGACGGGGCAGAGGGCTTTGCCGCAATTGCGGCAATAACCGGTGGCATCCGCGTCAGGGTGAACTGCGCACTTCATCGGGCGCTCCTCGCCGGCGCGAACATAAACGCGCTGGCTACGCAAGTCTGGGGAAACGGCGCCACGCTGGTTCGATTCTGATGCCGCGGCGCATCGGGGTTCTTGTCGCTGTGTCCCGCGCCTGCCGGACTGCTGTTGGCGGGCGTTGCGGGTGTCGACTCGTTTTCATTTGCGGGCGCGAGTCGCGATTGAATTTCATAAACCACGCGCAAGTCAGCCACAAATTTCGAGCTGCGCGCATACATCAAGTGAGCTTGCCGGTTCACAGTGCGATAAATGTTTACCGGACTGAGATCCGCAATCGTGGGGCGGTGCATCTTCATGCCAAACGCCTGCGAGATAACAATGATGGTGATGAAAACCGTGAGCACTCCGTAGGCGAATCTCGGTGCGATAAAGAAACGCGTCCAGCCCAACCACGATGACCGCCAGTTCTTTTCGGCGGAATCGATCCCGCTGGTTTGCTCCAGGATTTTTGCCATCAGACCCGGAGGCACGGGCACCGGCTCCAGCGCGTGCATCGCGCTCAACATGCCGCGCACCGTTTGCACCAGCACAGCGCAATGCGCGCAACTTGCCACGTGCGCGTCAAAGCCCGCTTGCACTTCGGTGGGCAGCGCGCCGTCGAGGTATTCGGTCAACTGCGCTTCGATTTGTTCGCAAGTCCAGTTCATGTCGTGTCCTAAAAGTTTCTTCAAGTCCTCACTACTGCGGTTTGATTCCCATTTGCTCCAGCACGCGAGCCAGTTCGATGCGCCCGCGATTGATGCGTGACTTCACCGTGCCCTCAGGAACCGCGAGCACATCTTGAATCTCGCGATAGTCCAGCCCTTGCAGATCGCGCAGGATCACCGCTTCGCGCAATTCCGGCGAAAGCTGCCCCAGCGCGGTTTGTACTTGCATGCTCAATTCGCCCATCAGAGCGATTTGATCGGGGCGGCGTCCCGTGGATTCTTTCTCTTCCACTTGCGTCGTAACATCTTCGATCGAATCGGTGATGCGATCGCGGCGAGTGCGGCGGTAATGATCGATCAGCAGGTTGCGCGTCACGCTCGTCAGCCAGGTGCCAAATCCGCCCTGCGCCGAACGATAACTTCCGAGTGTGCGATACACGCGCAAAAAAACCTCCTGTGTTAGATCTTCCGCTTCCTGCCGCTGGTTCGTGAATCGGTAGCAGAGGTTGTAAACCCTCCGGGTGTGCAGGCGAACGAGTTCGCCCCAGGCAGCACCGTTGCCCCCGATACAATCTTGAACCAGTTGAGCATCCTGCTCCAATTGAGCATCTGCCTCGGCTTCGGCAGCGGATTTTAACCCGGGCTTTTGCGCTGGCCTCGCCTGTGTTTAGCAGGCCCGCCTGCCGCATCTGCCTTCACTGAATGGAACGTAATCCGGGCGGAAAAAGTTCCGCTGGCCGATATTTTGAAGGTGCGGCGATATTAACTTCGCCGCGACAGAGAACACAAGCACGCAAACCGCGGCGTGGTAAATTTAGTCGCCATGGATATTTCCCAACTTACGCGCGCGCTAGTGGATATTGAATCGACCACGAATTCCGAAGCGCGTGTCTCCGATTTCTTGTTCGAATATCTCGCTCCTCTCGCGCAAAAATTTGGCGGCATGCTCGAACGCCAACCCGTCGAGCGTGACCGCGTAAATATTCTCGCCTGCTGGGGAGAGCCGCGCGTCACCCTTTCCACGCACATGGATACTGTCCCTCCATTTTTCGCTTCGCGCGAAGATTCCGAATTTATTTACGGCCGCGGCTCTTGCGACGCGAAGGGAATTATCGCCGCGATGATCGAAGCGGCGTCGCGCCTCCTCGCCGGCGGCGTCCGAAATCTCGGACTCCTTTTCGTCGTCGGCGAAGAAAAAAACGGCGCCGGCGCTCTAGCCGCCGCGAAAGATACGCGCGGCTCGCGATTCATCATTTGCGGCGAGCCCACCGAAAATAAAATTGCAGTCGGCTCCAAGGGAACTCTGCGCTACGAGATTATCGCCACTGGACGCATGGCCCATTCTGCTTATCCAGAGCTCGGCGAATCAGCAATCGAAAAGCTCCTCGATACTTTGCAAGACATTCGCCGAATCGAATTGCCCTCTGATTCCGTGTTCGGCCCTTCCACACTGAATATCGGCACCATCGAAGGCGGGCGCGCGCCAAATGTAATTCCCGATCGTGCTCGAGCCGAAATCTTGATCCGGCTTGTCGGCGATTCCGGGCCGATTCGCGCCGCTGTCGTCAAAGCCGTTGCAAATCGTGCCGAACTTCGCGAAGCCATCTGCGTTCCTCCCGTGAAACTCGAAACTCTTTCCGGCTTCCAAGAGACGGTCGCAGCCTTTACCACCGACATTCCATCTTTCGACGGATCGTGGGGCACACCGCTTCTCATCGGTCCGGGCAGCATTCACGTCGCCCACACATTCGGTGAACGCGTTTCGAAACAAGAACTGCGCGACGCCGTAGACATCTACGCTCGCATGAAAAAATCCTCCTCGCCCGAAATTCCATAGAGAGCGGGGATTGGCCCGCCCTCCAGGCATCACGCCGCGCATCGCCAAGTTCCTCCATGAATGCCAAGCAACGCCCGCATAAATTCTTCATTTCCAGCATCGAAGCGCGCAACATCCCCACCGATCGCGAACATCCCACGCCCTCTCTTCTTGACACCGTAGTAACTGCCGGATAGTCTCGCCGACGAATGCGTCGGAACCTTCGCAAAATCCTCTTTGCGATTCTGATCCTTGCCGTGCTCTTCGCGCTGGCGTATCGCTCGCGCAAAGCGATGCACGTGGAGGATTTCAGCTTCGCAAAACTGACTCACGCGATCGCCCAGGCCAATGGCTGGCTGCTGTTGCTGGGGCTGCTTTCTATCTACAGTTGCTACGCGATCCGTTCGCTGCGCTGGAACGCTCTTTGCCGGCATCTTGGCCACACCACTTTTCTTCGGACCTTTGCCGGCACTCTCGAAGGCTTTGCGACGATCTTCATTCTTGGGCCGCGCTGGCGATCCCGTCCGTCCACTTCTGCTGGCCCGAAAAGATCGCCTTCCTGCCGCCAGCATGTTCGGTATCTACGTTCTTGAGCGTCTCTTCGATTTCGCCTCGTACGTAGGTCTTTTCACCATAGGTATCTCTCGTTTTCCCGCACGAGCTAATGGAAGCGGACGTTCAAAAGGACTGGATCACAAAAGCGCATCACATCGCCTGGCTGCTGCTCGGTCTTATCGCCGTAATCGTGATTTCCCTCGTTTATTTTCGTCTGCACGGCGCCAAAGGTCTCGCACGCCGCATTCAATCCTGGCAAAACGGCTCCGGCTTCCGCGAAAAATGCGCCGTCATGTTCGAAGGCTTCACCCAGGGCATGCAGGCCATGAGCAGCATCACTGATCTGCTCGTCGCCATTGCTTATTCCGCTGTCCACTGGGCTCTCGTTGCGTTCGCATATTTTGCGATCGCTCGCGCCTTCGGCGAACCGCTCTCCGCGATGAATTATCCCGGCGCGATGGTGTTTCCTCTCGATCACGCTCCTCGGTTCCACCCTCCAATTGCCAGGAGTCGGCGGCGGAGCGCAAGTCGCCAGCATAATCGCCCTCACCAGATTTTCGAAATTGGCCAGGAAGCTGCCGTGGCCGTCGCAATTGCTCTCTGGCTAATAACTTTTGCCGTGCAACTGTACGGGAATTCCGCTGCTGATTCACAAGGCTGGTTCATCGGCGAGTTGTGCCGTCTCGCGAGAGAAGCCAAGGCCGAAAAAGTTGGCACTCACGTTGCAGCCGCGAAGCCGTCGCATCCTCACGGCAAAGATCCTGGCGACGGAGATTCTAAAAAGTGAAGTGCCCGTTCTGCTCGCATCTTGACGACAAAGTGATCGACTCGCGCGAAGCCCGCACCGGAGATTTAATCCGCCGCCGCCGCGAATGCCTGAAGTGCGCCCGCCGTTTCACCACTTACGAGCGCATCGACGAAATTCCGTACATGGTCATCAAGAAAGACGGCCGCCGCGAGCGCTTCGACCGCCAAAAAATTCTTCAAGGCCTGCTGAAATCCTGCGAGAAGCGCCCCGTCCCCACTGCAAAACTCGAATCGATGGTGGACGAAGTCGAACGCGCCGTGCAGGAAGCCAAAGAACGCGAACTCACCACGCAGGAATTGGGCGCACCTGATGGTCCGCCTAAAAAAATTAGACAAGGTCGCGTACGTCCGCTTCGCTTCCGTCTACATGGATTTCAAAGACATCAAGGAATTCATGAACGAACTAAAAGGCCTGCTGAAGGACCGCGCCAAGAAATAATTTGCACAGTTTCCATCCTTCTATTTCAACTCCAAACTTTTTTCTCTTCCCATACCCCCGCCATAAACGTTTTCAGTTTCCGAAATCCCAATTCCTCGTATAGTTTCACCGCTTCCGCGTTCGTTGACGTCACCGTCAGCGAAAACTCCACGGCATCGCACGCTCCAGAGCGTCCATCGAAGCCATCATCAACAGCTTTCCAAGTCCATGTCCGTGATATCCGGGCAGCACGCAAACTTGCGTCGTGTGTCCGACTCCCGGCGCAACCATCCACGTCAAAACCACACCCACCAATTTTTCGCTCAGCATGTCTCTCACTACAAAAGACGCCTGCGACTCAAACTGGCCGCATCCCGGCAGCATCACAATATTTTTCAAAAATTTCACCGCGCCTTCGCGGCTGCGGTATTGATCGTTGATTTCTCCGTCCACATGTTGCGCGTACGCGTTTTGAATCAGCTCCGCGCTTGGATCGAGATGCTTGTCTTGCCACCGCTCAATACGAATTCCAGCAGGCGCTGGCGCAACGGCGGGTTGCATCGGATCATTCTTCAAAGTCAGTAGCATAAATTGGCGTGCATAGAGTCGAAACCCCATCGCCGTCAGCGTGCCCGCCAGCGCCGCTCCGAACGGCATCAATTGCATTTCTACGCGCTCCACATGCGGAGCTCCGCGCAACTCGGCAATAATCTCGCGCAGAAGTTTTTCGCCCAATTCCGCTTGGGGATACTTTGGCGAAACAAACAGCGAGCCCAGCAATCCTTTGTGCTCTTCGATCACGTAAAACCCGTATCCCGCGGGACGATTTTCGTCCATCGCTACACAGCCCGTGAGCGAATGCGTGTCCAGGATTTTTTGATCAGCTCGATCGAAACGCGGCAATCCCAGTGCAGCTCTTCGCGCCACACTTGCGTTTCTTCTTCCAGCATCGGAGAAAGTTGCCGCGTGTTCAGTTGCCGCAGATCCACAATTCGGATCTCGCCTTTTCCGCCCACCGCGCTCACCAGGCCCGCCATAGAATCCTTATCATAACTCCGCGAAGCGTCGCTGCCCACATTCCTCAAAAAACTTGGCGATTTCGCAGTTTCACGCTGGAACACCTCGCCGTCAGCCGCGCCCGCTTGAATTCGCGGCATTCGTGTTACCATCCGATTAGCGCAAAACTTCGCCATTTTGCGCGAGGTTCCCGCGTCCCGGGGCCAAAACCGCATGTCAATTCTCTCAGAGATTCGTTATCCCACGTATTGGTACACGAAACTCGCGGTGCTATTGTCGCCGTTTCGTTTTTCATGGCGCTTTTCACCGGCACAATTTCGTTATGTGCTCTACCGGATTGTTCATCCCACCGTTTCGCGCATTGAAATCAGTGCCGCGGATTTCCCCGGCCATCCGCAGGATTTTTCTTTCGATCTCCCCGCGGGAGGCCAGCGGTCTGGCTGTTTTTCCCCGGTTTCCGCGGGGCTCCCGCACGTGATGTGCCACGGCTTCGGCTAGAGCCGCGGCGAGTTGCTTACTCTCGCCACTTACTTCAGGATCGTCAGTACAACGTCTACATTTTCGATTTCATCGGCCACGGCGATAGCAAGGGACACACCACCCTCGGCCTCACGGAGTCGCCGGACTACAAGCCGCCCTTAATGCTATCGCCAAGCGCGATGACGTTGAACCACCCGCTTCGGACTGTGGGGCACAAATCTCGGTGCCTACGCCGCGCTCGCCGTCGCCGAACACGATCCCCGCGTGCGCGCGTTCGCTCTGGATTCTGTGTACGAAAAGCCCGACGATTTTCTTCGCTTTCAAGTTCGCAAGTCCGGCCTCGCGCGCATTCCGTTCGTTGAACGCCTCGCTGTATTCGCGTTTCGCTGGGAGAATCCGCGCGAAAATGATGTGATGCCGCTGTCCATCGCGCTCGGGACCGTCGCTACGGATTCCAAGCTTTACCTCGAAGCGAATGACGAGCCGCTTCTCGCTCTTGAAACTCGCGAGATGTATCTAAAATCTCCCGAGCCGCGCCAGCAGGCTGAACTCACCACCGGCAATTACGCTGCAATGTCTGATGACGCGAAACGCATTTACGAAAACCGTCTGCTGGGATTTTTTCTGCTGAATCTTCCCACCGCCAGCGCGAAGCCGCATCACTAGCGCGTTCGTTATCGTTAACTCTCGCCGATTTACTCGGCCGCGGTAGCTGCTCCGCCATCCCACGGACGCAATCGCGGAATCCATCGCGGTACGTTCGCGCAAAAATCTGCGTATTCGCCGCTAAACGTTTTTCGTAGTGTTGGCTCTTCATATCCCATTACGAACAAATGAAATCCCACTGCGACAGCAGCGCCATATCGAGCAACGCGACATTCCCCGATAGCAGCGCTTACCCCACAATCAGCGAAAGCACCGCGACATACATCGGGTTCCTCACAAATCGATAAAATCCGCGCACCACAAGATGTTTCGGAGGCATCACCGGCGCGGGCGTTCCCAATCCTTGCAACGCAAATCGCGCGAAAGATTCCAGAATCACCACTGCTCCCAGCACGATCACCACACAACCCGCCACGCGCATCGCGCCAATTCCAAAAAACGCCGGCTGAAATTGCCACCGCGAAAATACCCACGGCAAATAAACAGCGAGTGTGCCCGGCGCGATCGCCAGAAATAACGCGAGCCAGAAGCGACGCCACCTTCCTCATCGTGTTCTTGTTCATTTCGCGCCTCCGCGGAAGAGGTTCCTATCGTGCACTTTTTTTGCCACAAACGCAGCGCCAGAACTGTATACTTACCCGCTCGCGTGCTCCTGTACAAACAGTCATCGATACGCAAGTCATGCTCCAGTACGAGCGCCATTTTTCATTGCCATCGTCGAGCACAAATTTCCGCGCCGATCCGCCGAATTCGCATCGCCGAATCGAGAGAAGGCTCTGGCGCCCAGAAAAAAGGGAACGTTTTGATGCTACGTAAATTTCTTTCGTGCGTCCGCTGTCGCCGCGATCGCCATCGCAACTCTCGCGTTTAGCGCGACATCAGCTTCACCAGCGCCGGGCGGCACAAAAGCCGTTACATCACCGATCCAATCCTCAACATAAAGCCTATTCGCTCACCATTCCCGCGAATTGGGTCTTCCAGGGCGCCGTGATTCAAGGAACACCGTGCATTCCCGCGCCCTTCGCCGTTTGGCGCATGTCCAGTCCAGATGGACTCACCGGATTCAAGCAGGAGCCGCGCCTCGATTGGGCCTGGTCCGAAAATCCCAACGCCCCGAAACAAATCACACAGGGCTGCCTCGATTACAAAAAAGACATACCTGCCATCGACGTTCTGAAGTACATGGTCGGCGTGCTCCAAGTTGAGTTCGTGAATCAGGAGCCAGTGCCCTGGCTCGAAGCCTCTCAGAAAAGTGCGGCTGCTCAAACTACGCCAACTTTATTGAACCACGTCGATATCGCCGCCGCCGTCGTTCGCTATCACATCAATAGCATTCAAATTGAAGACCACCTTCGCGTATACGTCGGATGCCTCACTCTGCGTGGTGGCCCTCAGGGCGTGCAGCATTTTTGCAGCGCGCAAACCGGCCGCGAGTGGTCGCCGCAGGGCAAATGGAATTTCGATACTTACAAGCCGATCGAACATTCATTCGCGATCGACCAGCAATGGAACCAGCGCTGGAACGCCGAGATGGTTCAAAGAATTAAAGACGTTTACGCCGCAGGCGGCAGGATGATTCAGCGCGGATTCGATAATTCGAATCGCCGCATGGCCGCTCAGCAAAACGCTTTCGACCAGGCTCAGGACATGCGCCAGCGCATGCACGACGATTTCGATTCCACCCTCAAGCGCGGCACCGATCTTTCCATGAAACAAGCCGCGGCAACATCAAACGCAAGCCACCGCGCCGCCGATGATTGGGCTGATTATTCGCTCGACAAACAAAAGCGGCTGAATACCCAGACCGGCGAAGTCTCAAAAGATTCTAGCGAGTTCAGCTACACCTGGATCAACGAGAGTGGCCAGCACTATCAAACCAACAACATCAACGACAATCCCAACGGACGCTTGCCCGGAACATGGAATCTGGCGGAAAACGTTCGATAGAGTTTCTGTTTCTGCATCTCTGGTTTTGAAGATGTCATCCCGAACTGCTCCAGCGGTAAGGGATCTGCAGTTAAAGGTTTTGCATCGTAGGGGTCGGGCTTTCCCGACCCACGGGGTGCCGCATCCTTTGCAGTCCAAGGGTGCGGGTTTTGACTCTAGTTTTACGCCGTCATCCTGAGAGCTATCCGGTCAGGATAGCCGAAGGATCGCAGTTCAGTTTTTCGCTTTAGGCATCGTAGAGGTGGGGCTTTCCCAACCCACGGGGTGCCGCATCCTTTGCAGTCCAAGGGTGCGGGTTTTGACTCTAGTTTTACGCCGTCATCCTGAGAGCTATCCGGTCAGGATAGCCGAAGGATCGCAGTTCAGTTTTTCGCTTTAGGCATCGTAGGGGTCCCGCTTTCCCAACCCACGGGGTGCCGCATCCTTTGCAGTTCAAGGGTGCGGGTCTTGACTCTAGTTTTACACTATCGTCTCGAACCGCTTCAGCGGCAAGGGATCTGCGGTTCGC
>CAWAVH010000020.1:0-25812 GCA_963785395.1 uncultured Acidobacteriota bacterium
TTGCGGATGTGGTGGCAGGCCCGATGTCGCTGAACAATTTCAAAGCGAAGTCGCTAGTGAAAAAGGTCGGTACGTTTTCGAAAGACAAGGCCACAGGAAAAGTGACTCCCGAATTCGGAATCGCGAATTGCGGACCGATCGGAACGTGCAATGCGCTGGCCCCCGCGGATTTCGCAACGATTTACAACATTCCGAACTGGAACGTGGCGGGATCGAGCGGTGAAAACCAGAAGATCGCGATCGTGGGGGATTCGGAAATATGTACCGCGAGTTCGCCGGACTTCAGCGAATGCACCCACGACGACATTTCGACATTTCGTTCAATCTTCGGCTTGTCGACAGCGAATCTGCCGACGGGAATCTGGCGGGTCCCGATCCGTTGTTCAACGGCGACGAGACCGAGGGTGATCTGGACGTGGAATGGGCCGGAGCCGTCGCGCCTGCAGCCAAAATACTATTTGTAATTGGAGAAGGTACGGAGGCGACGGCGGGGATCGACCTGTCGGCGGAATACATCGTCGACAATAATTTGGCTCCTGTGTTAAGCGAAAGTTTTACGAGTTGCGAAGGGAATCTGGAGCAAGAGGGAATAACAAGTTTTCTATGCCGCACTGTGGGAACAAGCGGCAGCGCAGGGCATTACAGTCGTGGTCGCGGCCGGCGATTCGGGGTCTGCGGGGTGCGACGATCCGGATTTGGAAACTGCAGCGGTGAATGGTTTATTCGTAAATGGAATTGCTTCGACGCCATATAACATCGCAGCGGGCGGAACAGATTTCAACTCGAGCGTAGCCAATTATCAATCGACGTTTTGGAATGCCACAAATAGCACCAACCCCGCCACTCTTGGCGCTGCTGGAAGTCGTATGTCCCCGAAACGACATGGAATGACTCTTGCGCTCAGACGGCGCTTTCAAATTGCAGTACCGTCGCTCAAAACTCTCCCACTGTAAACATCGTGGGCGGCGGCGGCGGCCAGAGCGCATTTTTTGGTAAACCGTCCTGGCAGACCGGCGTCGGCGTGCCGAATGACAGTGCGCGAGACCTTCCGGACGTCATTCTTCTCTGCGGATGGCGCGAACGGCAGCTTCTACATCGTTTGCGAATCGGATTTGAGTCCGCAAGGAGCGGATTGTGATTTGACGGGACCGATTCCGTTCGTAGATTTTCAGGGCATCGGTGGGACTTCAGCATCCGCGCCGAACATTTGCCGGCGTGATGGCGCTTATCAATCAGAAACTGGGATCGGCTCAGGGGAACGCGAACTATGAGTTGAACTCACTCGCAGCGACGAACCCAAGTGTGTTCCACGACATCACTGTTGGTAACAATTCCGTGCCCTGTAGCGGCGGCGTTGCCGTCGATTGCAACAATGCATCGTCCTCGACGATCGGCGAGCTGGAAATTCCGATTTCAGCAACGCAGCTCTCCGCCAACCCTGCGTTTGCCACCGGGACTGGATACGATTTGGCCGCCGGATTGGGATCCATTAATGTTGGGAATCTGCTCGCGGCTTGGCCTTCCTCGGGAAGTTTTACTCCGACCACGACGACGATTGTGTCGCTGGCTCCGACGACAATTACACACGGGGCAACGGTAAATGTCTCCGTTACGGTCAGCCCGGCGCCGCCAAATAACACGACCACAAATCCAGAAGCGGTGTCTCTGATCGGGACTTGTCTTGTAGCAAATCCCAATCGCTTCGGTAGCACGTTGAGCAGCACGTCGGGCTCGATCACTTCATGTCCAATAACTACACAATCGGAAACGTGGACATCTGGCAGTTGACCAGCGGAGTTCGCATGGGCCGACCATGGCTGATCGGTTGTAATCCCGCCACTGGGCATACCACCTGCAGTTACAACGTGACGCGCATTACCCCGGAAACGGGACGCTCGGAGCGAGCCATTCGGCTCCAGTTTGGTGATGGTAGATCCGGAGAATACTGCCGTGGCCGTAGAGGCGGTGAACATCAATCCGTTCACAGGCAACCCCACTGTGGCGACTTCTGAGCCCAATGGTTCGATCAATGCAGTAAGGGTTGACGTCGGCGGACTCACTTCACAACAAGAGACCGCTACAGGTACCGTGACTATGACCAATTCGACCGCAGGGTGCCCAGCCGCTATCTGCGCAACGCCGCACTTAAATCCTGAAGGTTATGCGGAGGCACAGACTCCTAATATTAGTATTCCAGGGAGTCTGAACCCCGGAGGGATTACCGTAATCCCTGCGCTGCCGCTTGGTGCACACCATTTCTCTGCAAGCTACTCGGGAGACGGCAGCTACAAGGCCCAAGTATCTTCGAGTGCGGCCAGCATCACGATTACGCAAGTAACGACGGTGATGTCGATAACTCAGGCACCGACTTCGATTGGTTCCGGCGTCAGCTTCAGCATGTCGGCGTTTGTAGATACCACTAGCCTCGGCAATTCACCGACTGGCATGTTTACCTTCTTCAACGGAACAAGCCAGTTGGGCATGCCGGTAACCGTAAGTTTTACGCTGGATTCGATGGATTCGCGGCGGCGACAGGACGATCAGGGAGTTACGTTAACTTCCGCGGTGCCGCCAGCGTCCGGTCCAACAAATATTCCTCTGCGATGGCTGCCGGTGTCGCTTTCATCGCCGCAGTGGGATGCGTACTCCTACTGATGGCGGCGCAGTGATACAACGTCGAACGCTCGTGGTTATGGGTGTGCTGCTGTTTGCCGTTGCGATTGCAGCGCAAGGATGTGGTGGGATCCGGAGGCGGCTCAACGCCACCACCGCCGCCGCCCGCAAACGGCAGCATCACAGTCAAGTACAGCGGAGACACGAATTATATCGGTTCGACTTCAACGGCGGTGACCATAACGGTGAACTAGCTCCATCAGAAAAACGCGAAGCAATTCGTTCGGTAAATAAAAAGGGCTGGGGCCATTGAGGCCGCAGCCCTTTTTTCGGTCCTGCTTGGTGCAACTCCTCCTTTGCGTTTTTTACTCCAGCCAGGAAATAGTTATACGCGCGTCCATATAATTATTGCAACTTCTATTTATCTATGGGTACACTGTGCGCGCTGTTCGACGCTCCATCGCAGCAGGGCCGGCATCGCGCGGAGCCACCGGGGTAGTTCGCGCGCCGAGCAATGCCGGCCCACTGCGAAAGGGTTTTTGTGCGCGAGGAAATTCGCGCGCGAAGAAACTCATGAGCGGAGCAACGGCAGGAAAGTTGGCGTGCAATGTTGCGGATGCGTCGCGGTTTTGTGGTCGTTGCGTTTTTCCTCGCAGGAGTTGCAGCAGCGCAGGATGCGCGCGTTGCGATCGGAGCTACTTCTCATTCGTCTGGTAATTCGTTCGGCAAAAAAGTCGCGCGAAATTCCGCCACTCCATTTGATGGACTTGAGTGGACCTTCATCGGGCCGCAAGGCGCGCCGCAAGGGCCGAATGGAATCGTCTCTGGAATTGTGACCGCGATCGCGGTGGACACGACAGACACAACCGGCAACACAGTGTTTGCCGGTTCTGCCGACGGCGGCGTGTGGAAGACCACAAATGGCGGCGCGACGTGGACGCCGGTTACAGATAATCAAGCGACGCTGGCGATCGGCGCGATCGCGATTGCTCCTTCGAATCATGAAGTGATTTACGCAGGCACCGGAGTGCAGCAGTGGATCGGCACGGACGTGTACGCGGGAGTAGGGGTGCTGCGATCGACGGACGGCGGCGCATCTTGGGCGCAGACTTGCACGAGCGCGGGAACGGCTGTGAACGCAACGTGCCCGTTTATTGGGCCGTTTAGCAGCGGATCGGTACCGGGAAACGGCGCGCGAATTTCGGCGCTCGCGGTGAATCCAGCGAATTCGAGCCAGCTGCTGGCCGCGACGCAAATTTATACGGGCACAGATTCGCAGCCGGGCGAGCCGGGAATTTATTGCTCGGATGATCAGGGCGCGACGTGGATTCTGCTGAATTTGCATCCGGCGGAGGCGGGCGGCGCGGCCGGCACGAGTGTGTTTTATGCGAGCGGGACGATCGCGTACGCGGCGCTGGGACGGACGACGGGCGATCCGCAGAACGGAATTTATTTCTCTGCGAATGCCGGCGCCGCGTGCGCGAGCCAAACGTGGGCTCCGGTGACGGGGGCGGGGCTGCCGGCGCAATCGAGTGTTGGACACATTGCGTTGACGTCCGCGCCGAATGTTGCGAGCAATCCTGGCAACGCGGACGCGACGAAAATTATTTTGTACGCAGAAATCGCGAGTGCGAGTACCGCGTCGCAAAATTCATTGGGAATTTTTCGCAGCGTGGATGGCGGCGCTACTTGGGTGAAGACAAGTTTTACTGATAATTGCGCGCCTGCGTGTGCTTACGCGATGGCGCTAGCTGTGGATCCCGATGATTCCGCTGGCAGCACGATTTTCGCGGGTGGGAGCGGGAGTCCGGCACTGCTGCGCAGCGCGGATGGCGGAAATAGTTTTACGGCAGTGGATTCGGGCGCGGCGAGCACGATTCCCGGTGGATATCACGCGATCGTGTTTGCGCCGGGGGAATTGAATTCGCAAATGTATGCGGGAACGGACGGCGGAGTCTGGAGCACGGTGAATGCCGCCGCGCAGAATGTTAGTTGGAGCGATTTGAATGCGGAGTTGGCGCTGACTGCTTTCAATGCGGGATTCGCGATCGATGCGTCCGCGCCTTCGAATTCGATTGGCGGAACGCTACGGGGTGGAACCATTGCGAATGCCGGAGGAATTTCCGCGTGGAGTGAACTGAGCGGATGCACCGATGGCGGTGCGGCGATCGTGGATGCGTTTGTGCCGAGCACAGTCTATTTCAGCTGCGCGAACACGGCGACGGCCACGATTTGGCGCACTTTCGCTGGACTTGGCGGCTCGCCGGCGTTTTCGCAAATCGGCGGAGGGATTTCGGCGAGCGATCCTATTGATCCAGTGCCGCCGCTTGTAGAAAATGCGCTGATTGCGGGGAGAATTTATTTCGGCACGAATCGCGTGTGGGAGAGCACCGATGCGGGCAATACCTGGACCGCGATCTCGGGAAATTTGGCGAGCACTTCGGGCGATGGCGTCGCGCTGACTTCGATCGCGGTGGACGCGAGCAACTCGAGTGTTGTGTACACGGGCGCGGAAGATGGCACCGTAGAAGTAGCCACGAATGTAAGCGCCGGCGGCGTCGCGACGTTTAGCAATATTTCCAATGGATTGCCTGCGCGCGAGATTACGCACGTCGCGGTGGACGCTTCTGATCCGAGTGGTGGCACCGCGTATGTTGCGTTTGCCGGCTATGCCGTGGACGTTTCGATTTCTGGAATCGCCACGGATTTCCAAGGTCATATTTTCGCGACGACGAATGGCGGCGCGAGTTGGAACGATATCAGTTGCCATGCGGCAGATTGCGCGCAGCCCGGCCCGGGGGATTTGCCGAATTTTCCGGTGCGCGATTTGGTGATCGATCCAGACGATCTGGCGCACGCGACCTTATACGCGGCGACAGATTCAGGAGTTTATGTAACGACGAGCGGCGGCGCGAGTTGGAGTTTGTTGGCGGACGGAATGCCGAACGCAGCGGTGATGTCGCTGGCGTTTCACGAGCCATCGCGCATATTGCGCGCGGCGACGCACGGGCGCGGCGCGTGGGAACTTGCGCTGCCCGCGCTGGCGGGAACTTCGTCGTTTGAGTTGAGCGCGCTGTCGCAGAGTTCGATCGCGGCTGGCGGTGCGCCTGCTGCGTTGACGCTGACAGGGCGAGGATTCACTCCGGCATCGATCGCGCTGTGGAACGGATCGGCGAGTGGTGTGAGCATCACTGGAATTCCGAGCGCGACGTCGATGGATGTAACTCTCGCAGCGGATTTAATTTCGCAGCCGGGGACGTCATCGATTCAAGTAAGCGATGCATCGCAAACGCCCGCTACAACCAATGCACTGAACTTCACGGTGATCGGAAGCGCGCCGGGAATTACTTCCATCACGCCAAATTCTACGAGCGCTGAAGGATCGTCTGGCACAAGCGATCTCGCGATTGTGATTGCTGGAACAGGATTCGCGGCGAACGCGCAGGCGACTGTGGAAGGGAACACTTCGGGCATCATCACGAATTCGGTAAATTCCGCGGGCACGCAAATCAATGCGACGCTGAGCCACTTATTTTTGCAATATGGCGGCGTGTTCCTTGTGGGCGTTACGAATCCCGCGAGCGGCGGAGGCGCGTCGATCGCGCCGCTACCGTTTACGGTGAGAAATTCCGCACCTCCCGCGAACGATAATTTTGGAAGTGCGATTGCGGTGGGGAGCGCGACATTTTCCAGCGTCGTGGATAGTTATGCCGCAACAAACGAAACCACTGATCCAGTTCCAACCTGTTCAAAAATGTCGCAAGTTCCCGGCAAAACTGTGTGGTGGGTTTATATGGCGTCGTCCGTTGGAACAGTGACGGCGAGCACCACGGGCAGTTCGTACGACACGTTGCTCGCTGTGTTTACCGGCGCGCCGGGAACTTTTTTGCAAATCGCGTGCAATGACGACATCACTCCTGGAATAAATCGCGCGTCGCAAATTAGCTTTCCAGCGACGGCGGCGACGACCTACTACTTCATGGTAGGTGTAGCGAATCCGAGCGACGTCGCGACGAATCCAGACTTGGAGAGTGGCGGAAAAACTGTTTTCAACTTTACCGGGCCTGCGCCCGCGGGTGTAAGCGCGCTGCCGACGACTGCGACGATTTCGGCGGGAGCCACGATGTCTTACAACATCGTGGCGCTGACGCCGCCATTCGCGGGGCAGGTGGCGCTGACGGTGTCAGGTTGCCCGACGAATGCGACTTGTACTTTTCTTGCGAACACGGTTACTGCGGGAAGCGGGACCACGCTGAGCGTGGTTACGGCTGTTGCGAGTTCGGCGGTTCCGAAGACCCCGCGGATATTTGTTCGAATGCCGAGACTTCATCTGTGGATTTATTTTTTCCTCGCGGCTTTCCTGCTGCTGATGCTGCCGTGGGCGCGAAGAGATTTGAGATCGCGGAGAATGATTTCGCGTTTATCGTTTGCGACTTTGTGCGCCACATTTTCGATTTCGTGCGCGGGATGCGGCGCGCTTGGAGCCAGCGATCCTCTCCGCCGCCGACGACGGATACCGGCACGCCGGTCGGGACTTACACCATCACAGTGACGGCAACGGCGAATACGATTACGGCGACGACGTTGGTGACGCTTACCGTGGACTGAAAATAAATAGCGAAAATGTTTCGCGCTATTTAAATGGAAGCGCGCCTAGATCCACGTTGCCGCCGGAAAGAATTATTCCCACTTTGCGGCCTTCGGCGCCGATGCGTCGATTCAGCGCGGGCGCGGCAGCGACTGCGCCGGATGGCTCGACCACAATTTTCATTCGCTCCCACAACAAGCGCATCGCGGTGACGATTTCATCTTCACTGACGAGCGAAATTTCATTTACCAGACGGCTGAGAATGGCGAAGGTGCGGGGCGAGAGCGATGCGCGAAGTCCATCGGCCATCGTGTCGGGATGATCGATGGGAAGCGGCTGGCCGTCACGGAGCGAGCGAAATGCATCGTCGGCGTTTTTGGGTTCGCCGCCGATCACGCGAATCTGTTGACGCATTCCGCGCGACGCGATCGATGTTCCGGAAAGCAAACCTCCGCCCGATACAGGCGCGAAATAAAATCGAGATCGGGAACTTCCTCTAGCAATTCGAGAGCGGCGGTGCCTTGTCCGGCGATGATGCGGTCGTTGTCGTAGGGATGAATCGAAATCGAGCCAGAGCTGGCGACGAGATTCGCGCAGATCGTTTCGCGCGATTCGATCGTCGGTTCGCAGTATGTGATTTTTCCGCCATAGGATTCGATGGCGCGGACTTTTACTTTTGGCGCGTTGTGCGGCATCACGATCTGCGCCTTGATTCCGCGGCTGCGGCGGCGCTGGCGAGGGCGGCTCCATGATTGCCGGAAGAAGAGGTGACGACACCGCGCGCGGCTTCGGCGTCTGTCATCGAGAAAAATGCATTCGTGGCGCCGCGAATTTTGAAAGAGCCGGTGCGCTGTAGATTTTCGCACTTGAAAAATAATTTCGCGCCCGAATTTCGTCGAGCAAGGCGGAGGTCATCACCGGCGTGCGGTGAATGTGCGGAGCGATGCGGCGGTGCGCGTCCGAACGGCTTCGAGATCGGGAGCGGCGTGTTTTGTGGCTTCGGACACGAATTATCTCCAACGGCGCCAGGAATTATAGCGCGGGACGCCAGACAAATTATTTCCAGGTGCGATTGAAAAGATTAGTCACGGCGTTGTGCATGCCGCGCTGTTTTAATGCGAAGCGACCGCGACGCGAAAAACTGTTTTCGCGACATGACATTGTCGAAGCGATCGAAGACGCGAATCGCGACTGTGTGTTCTCCCGCTGCGAGACCGTGCAGCGGAAAATCGTAACTCTCGGATTCGGCGTCCTCAGGCGGCCGATCGGCTCCACGAGTTTCCACTCTCCTGCGTCGACGCAGTACTCAGCGCGCGCGATGTTGCTGCCGGGATCTTTCGCGCTGGCGCGAATGCGGGCTCCATCCGCGGATGCTTCAGCTTGGGTCCGGTGATGATAGGCGCTGTGTTGTCGACAAAAAATCGATCGCTTTCCATTTCAGTTTCAAGCGAATCGGCGGGAGCATTCGAAGGCGAATCGGACGCGACGATCTTCAAGTAGTAGGCGCCATCGGACATCGAAGACGTATCCAGGAATAAAATTGATCGTGGAGATCGTCTTTCAAAAGCTTCCACTGTTTTTCGTTTTCGCCGCGATAGTAGACCGAGTAAACGAGATCGTCGTCGTTATCGTCGTGCGCGAGCCAGAGCACGGACTGATAAGATTTTTGAGAGGTGGCCCGGTGGCGCGTCAAATCGCTGCGAACCTCCGTCTGATACCGGCGAACTGAAATTCGAATTTGTACGCGCGCCCGGCAATTGAGGAAGGCGAAGATGCACAGGCGCTTGCGAACGATCACCCATTCGCCAACGGCATCAATTGAATCCGCACGCCAGGGTCCTGCACTTCGACAGCTTGAATTTCCGGCGCGATGTTTTTGGGTAAATAGGAGAGGCTGATCCAATCGAGAATCGGCGAGCCGCTCCCGCTGTGCAGCACAGCCTTCCACTGCGCGTATCGCGCTGCGGGAATTTCCACTTTCTGGCCGCTGGAATTAGGGACCGGCCAATTCGCTCCAATTCGAGTCTGGATTTGCGGTGTTTCCCGCGCGAATAAAAAATTCCACGCGCGGACCGGAGTGCGCGGGTTCAGCGGGGAAGTCGGCCTGCCATTCCAGGCGGCCCCATTGCGAAAAGAAGCGCGCGTCGAGCGGTTCGGATTCAAACGATCCCTCGGGATCGTCTTCGGGACCCAGAGCGAAAACTTTCGCGGGATTTGCGGTGCAGAGAAAAATCTTGCCGCCCGGCTGTTGCGAAAATCCGGTTACTTGCGCGGTGTCTGTTTTCTCAAGCTTCGAAAAAAGATGGCTGCCATCCAGCAATAAAACATCTCCGGAATTTCCGGTGCCGAGCAGAAGTTTGCCTGCCGAATCAAATCCAAGCGAGTAGACAAGTGTCTCGCGCGAACTCCAAAGCTGCTGAGGCGAACCGTCTGGCGCGATTCTAAAAACCGAGCTTCCGGAAAATGAATTCGCAAGCATGAAGGACGCAGATGGCGACGGCTGAGATTGCGAGGGCTGTTGAGCCGAACCTTCGAACGTCACGGTAATGCCGCCGCTTGCGCTTGCTCCCGATTGCGCGGGTGGCGGAGGAGGTGCCGCCGGTGGCACGAATGACCCGCTCCGCGAGACTTTTCGCCGATCGAAGCGGAATAAATATTTCCGGCGCGATCGACAAGCAGTGCAGTAACCTCTTCATTCGGAGTTTCGTAGACTACAAACGCTTCCCGAGCTTTTCCTTGCTGAGCATTTTTCGAGATGCGCAGAATCCGGCCATCGGGTTCAGTTCCCGCGATTACGTTTCCCTGATGATCGAATGCGAGCGAGCGAATATTTGCCTGATCGCTCTTATAGAAAATGCGGCTCTTTCCTTCGATAGTAACTCAAAAATTGTCCCCATATCGCCAGTGGCGACGTAAGCTGTGCCATCCGCATCGATCGCGATATCCCAAATATATTTCGCGCTGGGATCAAGAATGTTTTCTTTTCGCCCGCGGCCGTGATTTCATAAACTTTTCCATCGGGCGACGTGCCGACAAATAAATTGTCGTGCGCGTCGATCGCAAGTGCTTGCGCCGAAAGTTCATTCGATTGAAACGCGGTGGTCACTTTCCCGCGGAATCGTACTTCAAAACTTTCGCGCTGGAGCCGCCAGCGGCGTAGAGATTTCCTTTGGAATTGAGCCAAGCGCCCAGAGATATGCGAGGCCAGGATCGGCGAGGTGCGTGAATTTTGGAGCGAGCACGAGTTTGCCGTCGCTGCGCAGCGCCACACCCTTGATCGTGCCCTTTTCAAAATCTTCGTAGCTCGCTTCGCGCCAGTAGCGAGTGTGCTCCGCGTAAATTGCGGAGCAGGCGGCGGCGATCAGCGCAAACGTAGCGAACACTCGAATACATGCGCGCGAATTAGTGGAGATTCGATTCATCGGACCTCATTCCAGAATATATCAGCCACAACAATACGATGCCGCTCGCGGAAGTAGTGTCTACCCTCCGCGTGCGAGCGTCGCACTAAAAATTGTACGCGATTACCTGATGTGAATCGTCAGAAACGCCGCGCCGCTTTTACCACGCGGTTCAACGGCACCGCCCATTCTCCGGCGACAGATTCGCGCAACACTGTGGCGTTCATCGCGCCGCGCTGCTGCTGCATGATGTAGAGCTGCCGAGAGTGGGGCATTCGGCAGCGCTTTATCTTCCACAAGCAACGTCGGAGTGGGCTTGAGTAAACTGACGTACAGACAATTGTTCCGGCGCTCTCCGTTGAGCACGTGAATCAGTTGTTCCAGGCCGCCGAGATTTGAGCCTGCTCCCGCAAGTCCGCTGCGCGTGGTGCGATTTAACGCGCCAGCATCGCTCACCTGAATTCGCAGAGTGGTGCCGCGATCGGCTTCCATCGGAATCGTGATCGGCACATTGCGCAATTCGGGTTCACCGCGATACGGCCGCAGCAAAACTTTTACGTTGATCGTCTGTCCCGGTTCCGCTTCGGTCTCGTCTGCCCACGCGCCATCAATTGCGGTGGCCAAACGGTCGGGCATGCTTTCGAGCTTCAGGTGGATGCTATCGATCTTCGGAATCTCATACGGGTTCGTGAAAATTCGCGAAAATAAAGTTTGCACGGTGACGGCAACGAAAGTGCCATCAGGCACTGAAGCATCCGTCGGCGTAAACATATTGTCGAGGTGCACGCTTGAATGCCCGTCGATATCGATGTCGCCGGAAAGCCGCAACGTGGTGCCTTCGCTATACGCGTTATTCGAAACAAGCCCGTTATACGCCGCGAAGCCAACGAGCAGCGGTGTAAGCTTCGGATTATCCGCCAGTTGAAATTTGAAATCTCGGTGCGCCGTGGGAGTATCGAGCGCGAGTTCCACCGGAATCATGCGCGGCGTCGTTCCCAATGTTCCTGCGATCGCGGTGAGGCGATCGTCGGTAAATGTGCCGATCACTCCACCGGTTGTGGTGATCTTCGTGGAGTCCATGTCAGACGAAAGAGTCGTGATCACGCGGCTGCGTGACATCGGCATATCCACTGCGCCAAAACTGGTGATCGTGTGGCCGCACGCGTAAACGTGATTGTTGATCACGGCAGTGACGGTACACGAAGGTGCAACGGACATATCGCCCGTCATCAGCGGCATGCTTACCATATCGCCCGGTTTCAAATCGGCATCATCCGCGCGAGGCGTGCCCGATCCGCCGGAAGTTGCCACCATTCCGAATTCAGCAAACGCGCTGGAGAACATTGCCACGGCGGCAGGACTCGCTCCCGAGATTGCCATCGGCGACGCGATCGGCGTCAAGAATGCGCTCTGCGACGAAACTCCGCTGCCACCGGGGCCACGCGGAATATGAAATCCAGGAAAACTTTCTGGCGGCACTGGATATTGCAACGGTATCGAAGTGTTGGCAGGGGATTGCGAGCCGCCATCGCCGGCCGTTGGTCCGCGGTCTGACGCCGAAATCTCCAGCATGTTTTCGATCGGCGTGATCCCTGCGATCGGATCTTTGGTGAACTGACCGAGCTTGAGAGAAAGCGCGCCGATCAATTTCCCGTCGATGTAGACAGGGCTGCCGCTCATCCCGGCGACGACGCCGGTGTGCTCCACCTGCTGACCAACAAGCTGTACAAGAATGATGGATTGCTTGGGCCCAAGAAGGTCGGGAAGAATTCCGAGGACGACTAGATTAAACGGCTCTACCTTATCGCCGCTGAAAATTGTGTAGCCCACACCTTTCATTCCGGCTTTCACCTCATCCAGAGGCATGATGACAGGCGTAGAGGTTGTCGCGGCAACCAGCGCTGGCATCGCCAGACACAAAAGTGCGGAAACTAAAATTAGTACAGACGAGCGTCTAGCGCGAAGACGGCTGGGGCTTTCGTGAAACATGGGTGACTCAGAATTATATGCGCCCAAACAGACCCGTTCAATCGGGTATTTCGGGGTCGCTAGTTACGATGCCGCGTAAGCCTAACTGGTTTTCCGTACAGGTGGTCCTTCTACTGCTCCCAGATTTTCTCGCGTGAAGATTCGAAAGGATACACGTGGACCATCCATCCGAACACGACGGGGAAGAAACGTCCTCCCGCGGTTTCGCAGCCCTGTTGGGTTGTGATTGCACCTTCCAGGCCGAATTCTTTCAGATTGATATTCGCCATTCTTGCGCCCTTGGGTGGCATGCAGAGATTTGTGTGCAGGTGCCACTGAGCGACGCTGAGCGGGACGCGTTCGTTTAACTGTTCCTCGGTTGCCGAGCGCGGCATGGTGTACATCGCGCCGACGAGTTCGTAGCCGCTAGCATTTTTCTTGTAGAGCAGAGAAGTTGGCCGCGTGGGATCGAATGTGAATGATTCCAAAAATCCGTTTGAGTAGTTCGTGAAGTGATAAATTTCCTGCGGCAAATTTGGCAGGAACGGACGGAAGCCATCGGCGAGCGCAACTTTGTAATCTTTGTAAGGTTCGATCGCGTCGCGCAATTCGGCGGCAATTTTATCGGCGCGATCCCAGTCGCCGGGATTGGCGGCGCGCAGATCCGTCATGTGCATGTGGGCGCCCATGTGGTGGTGGCCGCGCATCATTTCGTGATTGGCGCCGGCTTCGGCTTGCTGCGTGCCGGCGTGATCCATACCGGGCATTCCTTCCATTCCCGGCATGTCTTGCATATTCTGCGCGTCGGGAGCAGCGGTGCTTGGTGACTGCGGTTTGTTTTGCTGCGCCGGCGTTGCCTGCTGAGCTTGAGCCTGCGAATTCGCGGCGGCTTGGCGCGCGTGAATTGAAGCTGTCGTGAGAGCCGTGACGAACACCACCGTGGCGATTGCAGCTAAGATTTTGCGTATCATTGCAGATGCTCCTGAATTCTTCACTTAATTATACGTGGCGCGAATCCGAAAAATGTCATCGCGGCATTCGTGTTTCGCTGCCGCGCATCTTCTGATCGATCGTCAATTAAATTTTGTCGCACGTAAATAGAACCCAGTTATACGGCGCGAGTTGCACGCCGGATTCATCGCGCTGCTGCATGTTAGAATCGCGCGTGGCGGAAAAATCGTGGCGAAAAAAATAATCACGCCCGCACGAACGATCAGCGGCTCGGTTGCTCTGCCGGGCGACAAATCCATTTCGCATCGCTACGCAATTCTTGCCGCGCTGGCCGAAGGCGTAAGCCAGATCGAAAATTATTCCACGGCCGCCGATTGCCAAAGCACGCTCGATTGCCTGCGCCGCCTCGGAATCAGCGCGGATCTACGCGATGGCATCCCTGCGAATCACCGGCGCAGGATTCCACGGTCTACGCAGATCGTGGCGCGACCTCGACGCCGGAAATTCCGGCACCACAATGCGTTTGCTCAGCGGCGTACTGAGCGGCCAAAACTTTCGTTCGACGATTACCGGCGATGCTTCGCTGCGCCAGCGGCCGATGCGGCGCGTGATCGAGCCGCTCTCGCAGATGGGCGCGCAAATTTCCGCGCACACGGTCAGGAGATAAGGCGGACGTTGCGCCGCTGGAAATAACCGGCGGCGCGCTGCACGGAATTTCCTACAAACTTGCCCACGCCAAGCGCGCAAGTGAAGTCCGCGATTTTGCTCGCGGGGCTTTTCGCCGAGGGCGCGACTTCCGTTGAAGAAACCGGTGCGCACCCGCGACCACACCGAACTCGCGCTCGAAGAATTCGGCGTGCCCATCGAACGCGGCGCGCGAACAATCACTTTGCGCGGACCCGCGAAGCCTCTGCGTCCGCGAAATCTACGAGTGCCGGGCGATCTTTCTTCCGGCGTTTTTTTCTCGCTGCCGCGCTGATATCTGCCGGACTCCACTTTGTTGCTTCGCGATGTTGGTTTGAATCCTACGCGCACCGCAGTCCTCGACGTTCTCGCCACCATGGGCGCGCCAATTACTTTGAACTCCGTTCGCGATGTTGCTGGCGAGCTCGTTGGCGACGTCGCGATTCGCAACGCGCCGCTCGCGGGCGGCGAAATTTCCGGCGCGCAAGCCGCGCAACTCATTGACGAACTCCCGATGCTTGCCGCTCTCGCGTCCATTCACCGAAAAAGGCATCGAGATTCGCGACGCCAAAGAATTGCGCGTAAAAGAAAGCGACCGGATCGGCGCGCTCGCCGAAAATCTAAAACGCATGGGCGCTCAAGTAGAAGAGCGTCCCGATGGATTGCGCATCGAAGGGAAATCCGCCGGCAAATTGCACGGCGCGGAAATCGATCCCCGCGGCGATCATCGCATTGCGATGGCATTCGCCGTCGCGGCGCTGGGTGCGGATGGAGCAACCACCATCAAAGACGCAGAATGCGCCGCCGTTTCCTTCCCTAATTTTTTCGAAATTCTCGCTGGACTAATCGAGCGCTAGCGCAGCGCTTTAGTAGAGCAGCCATTCGTGGCTGCGGCCACTCACCCTTGACCCAAGAGCCCACGAAACCTACTGCGTCTTGCGAATGTGAATTGTCCCGTACGTAGTGCGCAACTGAATTTTCGGCCCTTTAGAGCCGATCGAATCCACCAGCACTCCATTGCCCTGGAATGTTGTGACCTTGCTCGCGTCATCAAATTCCGTTTCGATTTCTCCGTTGTCCGAGCGCGCATCGATATCGAACGACGCTTTCGCGGGCAGCTCAATGCTGATTTCGCCCGAGCGATTGGAAATTTCGATCGGCTCCTTCGGCGCCTGCGAGAAGCGCAGCGAAATTCCGCCGGAAGTATTTTCGATGTGCGTGTGTCCCATCACGTTTTCAAAAGTGATGTCGCGATCTTTGGTGATCAGCGAGACGTTGCCGGAAGCGTCGGATAGCGTCAAATCGCCGCCGCCTTCGAGTTCCAGGCGACCATTGAGCTGGCTCACCGTGAGATCTGTGCGATTGGAAATAAATCGCACGCCTTTATCCACGTGTTCGAAGCGCAGGCTATCGAATGTGCCTTGCGTGGTCGCTGAACCTCTCACGTCGCTAATTTCCACGTGATTCGCGCGGCCGGTTACCCGGACATCGCCCGCGGAGCCGACAACACTGACGTTGTCGCTGCTCGCGTCAATGCTCACGTCGTTGCCAGCCTGATGGACTTCCACATCTCCGTGCCGATCGGTGATAGTGACCGCGCTGGTTGTTCCCGTGACCTGCACTCCGCCATTATCGGTAGTCACCGTAAGCGTCGCGCCTTTTGGCACGTGCACTTCCATATCTGTGCGAACGGGACGGCCTTCGCTGCTGGTTTCCTGCGGCTCCACAATGTATGTGTTTCCTGTTTGATTCACGGAAACGTGGGCTCGGCCGGCGCGATCTTGTGCTTCATTTTGATTTGATCCGTACGCGGTCTTGCGAGTGGTTACGCGAATCTGCGGAGTGTCGTCCGCATACACGTTGATGTCGCCGCGATCGGCGCGAATGCTGATCTGCGCGTTCGCGGGCACTGTTACAGGCGGCGCTTCCTCAGGAAATGTAAACGAATCTTCCCACGGCAAGTCCCAGCCTCGCCCAGCGTGAGAGCTGCCCCAGTCCAAAACTCCTGCGCCGCCAATCACAAAAAACAAAAGAATGATCAAAGCGACTTCGCCGCCGCTGATGGTTGCGGGCGCTGCTTCTCCAGTTCGTTGCGCCACCATGCGATCGTAAAGTTTGGAAACTCCCCAGATAATGAAGAGCAGCGGCCACCAGCGTTCCAGAATTCGCCAGATCGGAAATCCGTAATGGAAATTGCGCAGCAAAAACAGCGCGCCCAGCAGGATCAGGAGCAAGCCGCTGAATACGGAACGGCGGCGCGGAATTGTGCGGTCGTAGGCCACTGTTATCTCGCTCTCTGGGACGACACTGTTCTCAACAACTGTTCCTCAAAATCTATTTATTCAAATTCGTCTTACTGAAATCCGTGTCGCGTACATTACGCCCCGATCAAACTGGCGGCGCCGGCGGTGGCGGTGGTGGAGGCGGCGGCACGTATGGCGGCGGCTGCATCGGTTGCTGCATAGGCTGCACGGGGCCCAGGTGGCCTTCGGTAGATGCAAGCGCTTCACCCAGCTTGATCGCTCCGATCACTAGCAAAATCACGGGCCACGTCTGCCCGAATCCAAATCGCCACGTGGATTGCTGAATCAGAAAAAGCACGCCGATGGTGATCAGGATCGCGGGACCCATCAATCCGTGAATCGTGCATCGCTGACATCGGCAACGAGGGTTAGCCATTTCCAAATCCTCCAGAACTAGGTGTTGCGCTGCGACATGTGGCGCCAGGCAAGCAATCCACCGGCTGCGATTAAGATCACCGGCCACCACACGTCAATCAAACGATCGAAATCAAGCCAGCCAAAATTTACGAGCAAGAAAACAATTCCAATTCCGATCAGGATAAATGGCCCGATGGCTTTCGCGCCGGGAGTTACGTACGGCAAATCTGGCGGCATTTGCCCGGTAGCTCGCGCCATCGCGACGCGATATGCGTCAACCATCATGTACAGCACGTACCGCCAAGCCCGATTCCGAAAAACGTCGCGACGCCGGTGGAGTTGGTAGTGCTAAGAATGGTGACGATCAGCGCGAAAACTCCCACGTGAATTATGGCCTTTATGTACTGCGCGTTGTACACCGCGCCGAGCCCGGAACAACTCCGAGCATCGCCGCGAGCGCTGGCCTGCCTCCGGGCACGCTCACAGGAGGCTGCGAAATCATTGCGCCGAGGCATGCTTCGCAATACACCATGCCTTGCACATTTCTGGTGCAGACGGGGCACAGGGCTTTGCCGCAATTACGGCAATAACCGGTGGCATCCGCGTCAGGGTGAACTGCGCACTTCATCGGGCGCTCCTCGCCTGCGCGAACATCAACGCGCTGGCTACGCAAGTCTGGGGAAACGGCGCCACGCTGGTTCTATTCTGATGCCGCGGCGCATCGGGGTTCTTGTCGCTGTGTCCCGCGCCTGCTGGACTGCTGTTTGCGGGAGTTGCGGGTGTCGACTCGTTTTCATTTGCGGGCGCGAGTCGCGATTGAATTTCGTAAACCACGCGCAAATCAGCCACAAACTTCGAGCTGCGCGCATACATCAAGTGAGCTTGCCGGTTCACGGTGCGATAAATGTTTACCGGACTTAGATCGGCAATCGTGGGGCGGTGCATCTTCATACCAAACGCCTGCGAGATAACAATGATGGTGATAAAAACTGTGAGCACTCCGTAGGCGAATCTCGGCGCGATGAAGAAACGCGTCCAGCCCAACCACGATGACCGCCAATTTTTCTCGGCGGAATCGATCCCGCTGGTTTGCTCCAGGATTTTTGCCATCAGCCCCGGAGGCACGGGCACCGGCTCCAGCGCGTGCATCGCGCTCACCATGCCGCGCACCGTTTGCACCAGCACAGCGCAATGCGCGCAACCGCCACGTGCGCGTCAAAGCCCGCTTGCACTTCGGTGGGCAGCGCGCCGTCGAGGTATTCGGTCAACTGCGCTTCGATTTGTTCGCAAGTCCAGTTCATGTCGTGTCCTAAAAAATGTTTCGTCCTCGCTACTGCGGTTTAATTCCCATCTGTTCCAGCACGCGAGCCAGTTCGATGCGCCCGCGATTGATGCGTGACTTCACCGTGCCCTCAGGAACTGCGAGCACATCTTGAATCTCGCGATAGTCCAGCCCTTGCAGATCGCGCAGGATCACCGCCTCGCGCAATTCCGGTGAAAGCTGCCCCAGCGCAGTTTGCACTTGCATGCTCAATTCACCCATCAGCGCGATTTGATCGGGGCGGCGTCCGGTGGATTCTTTCTCCTCCACTTGGGTCGTAACGTCTTCGATCGAATCCGTGATGCGATCGCGGCGAGTGCGGCGGTAATGATCGATCAGCAGGTTGCGCGTCACGCTCGTGAGCCAGGTGCCAAATCCGCCCTGCGCCGAACGATAACTTCCGAGAGTGCGATACACGCGCAAAAAAACCTCCTGTGTTAATTTTCCGCTTCCTGTCGCTGGTTTGTGAATCGGTAGCAGAGGTTGTAAACCCTCCGGGTGTGCAGGCGCACGAGTTCGCCCCAGGCAGCACCGTTGCCCCCGATACAATCTTGAACCAGTTGAGCATCCTGCTCCAATTGAGCATCTGCCTCGGCTTCGGCAGCGGATTTTGACCCGGGCTTTTGCGCTGGCCTCGCCTGTGTTTACCAGGCCCGCCTGCCGCATCTGCCTTCACTGAATGGAACGTAATCCGGGCGGAAAAAGTTCCGCTGGCCGATATTTTGAAGGTGCGGCGATATTAACTTCGCCGCACAGAGAACACAAACACGCAAACCGCGGCGTGGTAAATTTAGTCGCCATGGATATTTTCCAACTTACGCGCGCGCTTATTGATATCGAATCCACCACGAATTCCGAAGCACGCGTCTCAGATTTCTTATTCGAATATCTCGCTCCACTTGCGCAAAAATTTGGCGGCACGCTTGAACGCCAGCCCGTCGAACGCGACCGCGTGAATATTCTCGCTTGCTGGGGGGAGCCTCGCGTAACGCTTTCCACGCATGGATACTGTGCCTCCGTTTTTCGCATCGCGCGAAGACGCCGATTTTATCTACGGTCGCGGCTCCTGCGATGCGAAGGGAATTATCGTCGCGATGATCGAAGCCGCGTCGCAGCTTCTCGCCAATGGCGTCCGAAATATCGGACTCCTTTCGTTGTCGGCGAAGAAAAAAACGGCGCCGGCGCTCGAGCCGCCGCGAAAGATCGGCGCGGCTCTCGATTCATTATTTGTGGCGAGCCCACCGAAAATAAAATTGCCGTAGGATCCAAAGGAACTCTGCGTTACGAAATTACCGCCTCCGGTCGCATGGCTCATTCCGCATACCCTCACCTCGGCGAATCAGCAATCGAAAAACTTCTCGATATTCTGCAGGACATTCGCCGCATTAATCTTCCCGTCGATTCTTTGTTCGGTCCTTCCACACTGAATATCGGCACCATAGAAGGTGGCCGCGCTCCAAACGTAATTCCCGATCGCGCTCGAGCCGAAATTCTGATCCGCCTTGTCGGCGATTCCGGCCCAATTCGCGCCGCTGTCACCGAAGCCGTTGCAAATCGCGCCGAACTTCGCGAAGCCGTCTGCGTTCCTCCCGTGAAACTCGAAACTCTTCCCGGCTTCACCGAGACGGTCGCGGCCTTCACCACAGACATTCCATCGTTCGATGGCTCATGGGGACGCCGCTTCTCATCGGTCCGGGCAGCATTCACGTTGCCCACACTTTCGACGAACGCGTTTCGAAACAAGATCTCCGCGACGCCACGGACATTTACATTCGTATGGTGAAAGCATTGCAAACTCGCATAGAGAGCTGGTTTTGTTCACCGCCAAACGCTCGCTCGCGCACACTCACTTGACTCACCTTTCCTGGCTCCCCACGAACGAAATCCTCAAAAAAGCCCCAAATTGGGAAACATCCCAACGGTTTCCGCACACCGGTTCGGCCTCTCTTCTTGACACCGTAGTAACTGCCGGATAGTCTCGCCGACGAATGCGTCGGAACCTGCGCAAAATCCTCTTTGCGATTTGATACCTGCATGCTCTTCGCGCTGGCTTATCGCTCGCGCAAAGCGATGCACGTTGAGGATTTCAGCTTCGCAAAACTGACACACGCGATCGCCCGGCCAATGGCTGGCTGCTCTTGCTCGGCCTGCTGTCTATCTACAGTTGCTATGCAATTCGTTCGCTGCGCTGGAACGCTCTGTGCCGTCATCTGGGCCACACCAATTTTCTGCGTACATTCGCTGGGACTCTTGAGGGTTTCGCATCGATCTTTATTCTTGGGCGCGCGGGCGATCCCGTGCGGCCGCTGCTACTCGCGCGAAAAGACCGGTTGCCGGCCGCGAGCATGTTTGGAATTTATGTGCTCGAACGGCTATTCGATTTCGCGTCTTATGTGGGGCTATTCACGATCGGTATCCCGTTTTCCCGCACCGGCTGATGGATGCCGGGGTGGATCAGGAGTGGATCTCCAAAGCTCATCGTTTTGCCTGGATATTGCTCGGGCTGATCGCCGTAATCGTCGTTGCATTAATTTATTTCCGGCTTCATGGAGCCGGCCGCCTCGAACGCCGCATTAAATCCTGGCAAGACGGCTCCGGCTTTCGCGAAAAATGTTCTGTCATGTTCAATGGCTTCAGCCAGGGAATGCAGGCGATGAGCAGCGTTTCGGATTTGCTCATCGCCATCGGATATTCGGCGGTGCACTGGTCACTGGTCGCGTTCGCATATTTTGCGATTGCTCGCGCATTCGGAGATCCGCTGTCCTCGATGAATTATCCCGGCGCGATGCTTTTGCTCTCGATCACACTTCTCGGCTCGATTCTGCAACTGCCCGGGGTCGGCGGTGGAGCGCAAGTCGCCAGCATCATCGCGCTCACCACGGTTTTCAACGTTGACCAGGAAGCTGCCGTAGTTGTCGCTGTCGTGCTCTGGCTGATAACCTTTGCCGCTGTAACCGTGACGGGAATTCCGCTTCTAATCCACGAAGGCTGGTCGATCGGCGATCTGCGCCGTCTCGCGAAGCAGGAAGCTGAGGCGGAAAAGGCCGGAAGCCATGAGCTCAGTGAAGCCCTCGCACCCTCACGGCAAAGATCTGGCGACGGAGAATCATCGAAGTGAAGTGCCCTTTCTGCTCGAATCTCGATGACAAGGTGATCGACTCGCGCGAAGCGCGCACCGGCGATTTAATTCGCCGCCGCCGCGAATGCTTGAAGTGCGCGAAGCGTTTCACCACTTACGAGCGCATCGACGAAATTCCGTATATGGTGATCAAGAAAGACGGTCGCCGCGAACGCTTCGACCGCCAGAAAATTTTGCAGGGCTTGCTGAAAGCGTGCGAGAAGCGGCCCGTGCCAACTCCGAAGCTGGAAGCGATCGTCGACGAAGTGGAACGATCGTAAACGAAGCTCCTGAACGCGAACGCACCACATCTGAGATCGGCATGCACCTGATGCAGCGGCTGAAAAAATAGACAAAGTGGCGTACGTGCGTTTCGCTTCGGTCTATCTCGATTTCAAGGATGTGAAAGAATTTATGAACGAACTAAAAGGTCTGCTGCAAGATCGCGCGCAGAAATAATTTGCACAGTTTGCATCCTTCTATTTCAACTCCAAACTTTTTTCTCTTCCCATACCCCCGCGATAAACGATTTTTGTTTGCGGAACCCCAGCTTCTCGTAAAGTTTCACCGCTTCCGCGTTTGTTGACGTCACAGTCAGCGACAACTCCACGGCATGCGCACGCTCGAAAGCGGCGATCGAAGTATTCATCAGCAGCTTTCCAAGTCCGCGTCCGCGATACCCGGGCAGCACGCACACTTGCGTTGTGTGTCCGACTCCTCGCGCAACCATCGACGTTAAAATCACACCCACCAATTTTTCGGTGAGCATGTCTCTCACTACAAAAGACGCCTGCGACTCAAACTGGCCGCATCCCGGCAGCAGCACAATGTTTTTCAAAATTTCACCGCGCCTTCGCGGCTGCGGTATTGATCGTTGATTTCTCCGTCCACATGTTGCGCGTACGCGTTTTGAATCAGCTCCGCGCTTGGATCGAGATGCTTGTCTTGCCACCGCTCAATACGAATTCCGGCAGGCGCTGGCGCAACGGCGGGTTGCATCGGATCATTCTTCAAGGTCAGCAGCATGAATTGGCGCGCGTAGAGTCGAAACCCCATCGCCGTAAGCGTGCCTGCCAGCGCCGCGCCGAAAGGCATCAGCTGCATTTCCACGCGCTTCACATGCGGAGCTCCGCGCAATTCTGCAATAATTTCGCGCAGAAGTTTCTCGCCCAATTCCGCTTGGGGATACTTTGGCGAAACAAACAGCGAGCCCAGCAATCCTTTGTGCTCTTCGATTACGTAAAACCCGTATCCGGCGGGACGATTTTCGTCCATCGCCACGCATCCAGTGAGCGAATGCGTATCCAGGAATTTTTTGATCAGCTCAATCGATACTGGTAATCCCAGTGCAGCTCATCGCGCCACACCTGAGTTTCTTCCTCCAGCATCGGAGAAAGTTGACGCGTGTTCAGCTGACGCAGATCCACAATTCGGATCTCGCCTTTTCCGCCCACCGCGCTCACCAGGCCCGCCATAGAATCCTTATCATAGCTCCGCGAAGCGTCGCTGCCCACAATCCTCAAAAAACTTGGAGATTTCGCAGTCCACGCTCAAACACCTCGCGATACCCGCGCACGCTTGCTTTCGCGGCATTCGTGTTACCATCCGATTAGCGCAAAACTTCGCCATTTTGCGCGAGGTTCCCGCGTCCCGGGGCCAAAACTGCATGTCAATTCTCTCAGAGATTCGTTATCCAGCTATTGGTACACGAAACTCGCGGTCGCGATCGTTGCGGTTTCGTTTTTCATGGCGCTTTTCACAGGCACGATTTCGTTCTATGTCCTCTACCGGATTGTGCATCCCAGCGTTTCGCGCATTGAAATCAGCGCCGCGGATTTCCCCGGCCATCCGCAGGATTTTTCTTTCGATCTCCCCGCGGGAGGCCAGCGCTCCGGTTGGTTCCCGGATTTCGCGGAGCCCCCACAATCGTGCTGTGTCATGGCTACGGTTCCAGCCGCGGCGAGTTGCTCACTCTCGCGACTTCACTTCAGGATCGCCAGTACAACGTCTACCTTTTCGATTTCATCGGTCATGGCGACAGCAAGGGACATACCACGCTCGGCCTTACCGAATCTCAGGAACTGAAGCAGCTCTCAACGCAGTCGCCAAACGCGATGACGTCGACACCACCCGTTTCGGCCTGTGGGGCACGAATCTCGGAGCTTACGCCGCTCTCGCCGTCGCCGAACACGATCCCCGCGTGCGCGCGTTCGCTCTCGATTCCGTTTACGAAAAGCCCGACGATTTTCTTCGCTTCCAGGTGCGCAAATCCGGCCTCGCGCGCATTCCGTTTGTCGAGCGCCTCGCGATATTTGCGTTCCGATGGGAAAATCCGCGCGAAAATGATGTGATGCCGCTTTCCATCGCGCTCGGCACCGTCGCCGCGGACTCAAAACTTTATCTCGAAGCGAATGACGAGCCGCTTCTCGCTCTTGAAACTCGCGAGATGTATCTAAAATCTCCCGAGCCGCGCCAGCAGGCTGAACTCACCACCGGCAATTACGCTGCAATGTCTGATGACGCAAAACGTATTTACGAAAACCGCTTGCTCGGATTTTTTCTCCTGAATCTTCCCACCGCCAGCGCGAAGCCGCATCATTAGCGCGTTCCTTCTCGTCATCATCCGCAAATTTAATTGTCCGCAGCTGCTGCTCCGCCATTCCACGGACGAATGCGTGGAATCCATCGCGGTACGTTCGCGCAAAAATCCGCGTACTCGCCGCCAAATGTTTTTCGAAGTGTCGGTTCTTCATATCCGATCACGAACAAATGAAATCCCACCGCGACCGCCGCGCCATATTCGAGCAACGCGACATTTCCGAATAGCAGCGCTTGCCCCACAATCAGCGAAAACACCGCGACGTACATTGGGTTCCTCACGAATCGATAAAATCCTTTCACCACAAGATGCTTGGGAGGCATCACCGGCGCGGGCGTTCCCAATCCTTGCAACGCGAATCGCGTGAACGATTGCAGGACCACCGCCGCGCCCAGCGCGATCACCACGTATCCCGCGACGCGCACCGCTCCAATTCCCAAAAACGCAGGCTGAAATTGCCATCGCGAAAATCGCCACGGCACGTACACCGCGAGTGTGCCCGGTGCGATCACCAGAAATAACGCGGAGCCAGCCAACGACGCCACTTTTCGCGTAGTGTTCTTATTCATATCGGGTCTCGACACGAAGACCGGTAACTCCGCGTTTTTTGCCACACACGCCGCGCCAGAACTGTATACTTACGCCCTCGCGTGCTCCTGTTCAACCATTCTTCGATCCGGAACGAATGCTCCAGTTCGAGCGCCAGATTTTCATCGCAATCGTTGCGCCCCAAAAAAAGGGGAACATTTTGATGCTACGTAAATTTCTTTCGAGCGTTGCAGTCACCGGATTTGCTGTCGCAGATCTCGCGTTTAGCGCGACATCGGCTTCTCCCGCGCCACCCGCCGCCGGTGGCACAAAAGTCGTGAACATCACCGATCCAATTCTCAACATGAAAGCCTATTCGCTCACCATCCCATCGAACTGGGTTTTCCAGGGCGCCGTGATTCAAGGCACTCCGTGCATCCCAGCGCCTTTCGCCGTTTGGCGCATGTCCAGTCCCGATGGACTCACCGGTTTCAAACAGGAGCCGCGCCTCGATTGGGCGTGGTCTGAAAATCCCAACGCTCCGAAACAAATCACACAGGGCTGCCTCGATTACAAAAAAGAAATGCCCGCCATCGACGTTTTGAAATACATGGTCGGCGTGCTGCAGGTTGAGTTCGTGAACCAGGACCCCGTACCCTGCTCGAGACCGCCCAGAAAAATGCCGCCGCTCAAACCACGCCCACTGCTTCGAATCACGTTGATATCGCCACCGCAGTCGTTCGCTACCACATCAACAGTATTCAAATCGAAGACCATCTTCGCGTGTACGTCGGATGCTTCACTTTGCGCGGCCAAATGAAGGGCGTGAAACATTATTGCAGCGCCCAGATCGGCAGCGAGTGGTCGCCGCAAGGCAAATGGAATTTCGACAATTACAAACCGATCGAACATTCCCTCGTCATCGACCAGCAATGGAACCAACGCTGGAACGCCGAAATGATCCAAAAAATCAAAGACGTCTATGCCGCGGGCGGAAAGATGATTCAGTGCGATTCGATGATTCAAATCGCCGCATAGACGCTCAGCAAAACGCCTTCAATCAATCTCAGGATATGCGCCAGCGCATGCACGACGATTTCGATTCCACGATCAAGCGCGGCACGGATCTTTCCATGAAACAAGCCGCCGCAACCTCAAACGCAAGCCACCGTGCCGCAGACGATTGGGCCGATTATTCGCTAGACAAGCAAAAGCGGCTCAATACCCAGACCGGCGAAATCTCAAAAGATTCCAGCGCATTCAGCTACACCTGGATCAACGAAACTGGCCAGCACTATCAAACCAACAACATCAACGATAATCCCAACGGACGCCTCTCTGGCAACTGGAACATGGCCGAAACCGTCCACTAAAATTTCGC
>CAWAVH010000021.1:0-8540 GCA_963785395.1 uncultured Acidobacteriota bacterium
GTGTCGCGCTCTCCGCTCTTGGCGCGGCGGTCGGTTTGCTGCTTGCATTTGCGGGCACGCGCTTTCTCGCGCATCTCACTACGTTCGATCTTCCGCTCCTTGCCAGCGTGCACATCGACGCGCAAGCGCTGGCGTTCACGCTCGGCGCCGCGATTCTCACCGGCTTGCTCTCTGGTATTCTTCCTGCGATCCAAGTGCAGAGCTTCGCGATACACGGAGCGCTGAAAGATTCCGCGCGCGGCGCTACTGGCGGCAAACGTCACGCCTACGTTCGCAACGCGCTTGTCATCGGCGAAATTGCGCTGGCTTGCGCGCTGCTGGTCGGCGCGAGCTTATTGATTCGCAGCTTCCTGCGAGTACTCGACGTTGATCTGGGATTCCAGCCCGAGCGCGCCGCCGCTATGCGCGTGGATCCCAGCTTTCGCTTGCAAAACATGAGCGAAGAAAACTCCTACGTGGACACCGTCCTTCTTCATGCACGCAACATTCCCGGCATCACCGCCGCGGGTCTTACGAACACGCTTCCGTTTAGCCTCGAGTCTTCCTGGCAGGTTCGCGCCAAGGGAATTACCTACGATCGCGGCCATGTTCCAGAAGCTTTCATTCGCGTTGTGAGCGATGGATATATCGAAGCCGTCGGCATTCGCCTCGTCGCTGGACGCGCGTTCACCGCTGACGATCGTCTCAACACCGAACCCGTCGCGATCGTGAATCAATCGCTCGCGCGCACTCTGTGGCCCGGGCAAGATCCGATCGGCCAGATGGTGACGCAGGATGGCGGGCGCCGCGTGGTTGGCATAGTCGGCGACGTGCGCCATGAAAACGTGGAAAGCGCGAGCGGCGGCGAAATGTATTTGCCCATGCGCCAGTATGGCTCATCGCCGTTCCAACTTGTGGTGAGGACCGCGCTTCCGCCGGAGTCGCTGGCCAACGCGGTACGCGGCTCGCTCCGCGAAGTAGATTCGAAACTCCCAATTGGGCAGTTCACTACGCTCGAGACTTTCGTAAACAAAGTTGTCTCGCCGCGACGGTTTCTGGCGATGCTGCTTGCGGGATTCGCGGGGTTCGCGCTGTTGCTGGCTTCGCTAGGAATCTACGCGCTGATTTCGTACTCGGTGAACCAGCGCGTGCGCGAAATCGGAATTCGAATGGCGCTGGGAGCCAGTGCCGCAAACGTGCGCGCGAGCATTCTCATTCGCACGCTCACGCTCGCTGCCGCGGGGCTTGCATTGGGACTCGTCGTCTCGCGCATGCTCACTGCGGCGATCGCCGGATTTCTTTATGGTGTGACGCCCGGCGATCCACTCACTTTCGTCACGATGAGTGGCCTGCTCATCGCGGTCGCCGCCGCCGCGGGCTTCGTGCCTGCTAGGCGCGCGAGCCGGATCGATCCGATCGTGGCGTTGAGAGCGGAGTAGTTTTCGCCTCGCTTCGCGCTCCGAGATAGGCCCGACAATTCGTTAAATCGTTTATTTGTAATGTGTTAGAGGATGCTCGAGCATTTGGCACCCCCACCCCATTGTTTTTGTAAAGTGATGATTCTAATAGAGTTACATAGTACTATTACTAAAAAGTTGTTCATTCTAAAGGAGTTAGGTGCGTTTTGGGGTGTGTTTTTTGGGGTGTTTTGAGGGTAGTACTAAAACTAGGTGCTTACAGGGGGTCCTCCTCCGCTTTCGCTTTCGCGAAAGCTGCGGCGGACTCGCAAAAGGCGCTATGCGAGGCTGGGGCGAACCCACCCCGAAATTCAAAAGCTACCGCAAATCAAAATTGTTCGCTAAAAGGTGCGCCACCCGTCCAGAGGCGACATCAGGAAGAGTATCAGGAAACATTCCGTCTGTCCCCGGGTTTCCCAAATCAAAATTGTTCGCTAAGGTGCGCCAACCCCGTCCAGAGGCGACATCATAAGAGTATCAGGAAACGTTCCGTCCGCCCCGGGGTTCTAGCCTAGTGGCGAGTGGCAAGCCCCTTGTCTGAGATTTTGTATTTTCCGATCGCGCGCGGAGAGGATACCACTGCCAGCCGTAATCGCGGGGTAATGTTCTTACGTTGCTCGTCCGGCTGCGACTCGCGCAACCGGGGACTGCCACGTCCTTTATTCGCTTGACGATTACTGGTGGGAAAATGAGTTCGTGGGAATCGGAATAGTGGCGTGTAAGCGGAAAAATATAACGCCGCTTGTTTAGTGCCGCCCTTACAGGGCTCCGGGTAGTTGTCGTTGGGGAAGGTTACCCAGGTCTTCCGACCTGGGCTTACGTTTGGTGTTGCGCCTCCGGGGCTCTGCGGTTCGACGGGAAACTCAGTCGCAATTCTGGAAGCGCCGATTTCATCGGCGCAACGAGTCGAGTGCTCGCGAAGAAGGTGGAAACAAAGAAGGCAGAAGAGCTTCCCACCCTTTGCGTGGAAGTCCACAAAGGGCAGGCCATCCCGAAATTCGAAAGCTAATGCAAACCAAAATCGCGGCAGGATCGCGCGCCGCCCGCCAGCCGTTTCGTCCATAACTTACACAAAAATAAGGGATGTAACGTTACGTCGCGTGTTGAGACTTCACACGGCATCGGTGTTGCCACATATTCGCGGCACGGCGTTGAGTTCGGGGAATTTGATCCACGGACCAAAGGGCTCGATGAAAAAGCAATTCGTCGCGGCCCTGAAATGGAAATGCCGACTTATTAGTTCCTGGAGGACAGATGCGAAAGACAATGGCCTTACTGTTGATGTCCGCGATGGCCGCGCTTCCCGTAGCAGGTGTTGACAAGCCCCGTGACCAAACGGAGGAATCGCGACTCGCCAAATCTGCGAAGGTTTTTGACGAGATCATGGGCGTCCCCGAGAGCACGCCTCGCTTTGTGATGGATCGAGCGGACTGCGTAATCATTATGCCCAGCGTAATCAAGGGCAACGCCTGGATCTTTTCCCTGGGATTTGGCGGATCGTTCGGAAGAGGAGCGATGTCGTGCCGAACAGGAGAGCACTTCGATGGGCCCTGGGGCGCGCCGACGATGGTGGCCCTGGAAGGGGTGAATTGGAGCCCACTTATGGCGGGGGGCGGAGAAGTAATGGACATACTAATTTTCGTGATGAACCCCGGCGGGGCGAACTCCGTCTTGACGACCAAGGCAAAAATTGGAGGGGATGCATCCGCCACAGCAGGAACCGTGGGCCGCGATGTTGCGGCCGAATCGGACGCGATACTGCATTCGACGCTCCTAACATTCGCGCGGGCAAAGGGGCTTTTCGCCGGCATCGCGCTGACGGGTTCCACGTTGCGAGCAGACGGTCCCGCCAACACAAAAGTGTATGGAAAGAAAGTCAACGCAAAAGACGTGGTGTTACATGGAGGCGAACCTGTACCGGATTCGGCGAAGGATCTGCTGGATACATTGAACAAGTGGTCGCCAACAAATCTGTCGGATCCAAAAAATCGATAGGGTGACGGCGTAACGAAGTGTTGGAAGCGCGGAGCGACAATTCCCGGGTGCGAGTGAACCAACATGTTTGGTGCCGCGCCGATGGCGCTCCGCAGTTCGACGGCTCTAATGAGTGACAATTCTGGCTCAGCCGAAGCGTGCTGTTACAAATCTCATCCAGGAGGGAGTCTGCACGGCGAAGTAGCTGACCTGGAACGCGACGATAACTAGTGGAACGCCGATCGCGAACACGGGGTGTAGACGACGATGCCGTCGAGTATCGACAATCACGCACAACAAAAAGCATGCATAGAAGGCGAGGAATTGCGGGAGCGGCTTATGCGTGAAAAGCAGCACAATCCTCGCGACTGCTGGAGCTAGAAGCGTCACGGCGGCGAGCACCATTAGGCGCTTGTGTAGGTCGGGTCTACTGCGAAACGCGATTCCCAGGGCGACCAGAACCGCGAAGAGGAAGAGATTCACAGAGTTGATCCCCAGCAGAAAATGAAATTTACCGATCTGATGAAGCCTGGCTTCTCGCGCGACTCCGTTGAGGGTCAGAATTTCGCCGAACAGCACGACGACGACGGCAAGCGAGGCCATGAACACGCCCAAGCGCTGGTGTATCCGGACGCGGCGGGCTTCGATGAGCCACGTCTGAACAATAAATCCGATGATCCAAAGAGTCATGATCGCGCCGTGAATCTGCACGAGCGGCGGCAGGATGGGTGTATGAAATATGGAACGTAGATAATAGGTGCGTGCGAATCCGGCGAATGCGATGGCAGCTGCGCCGACGGCAAGCCATCGGTACCCACTGCGCGTGAGCTCGCGTTGCGAGGGCGGTGCAACCTCCGCTTGCGATCTTGAAATGTCGTTCCGCACGCGGAGATGGTACCACCGCTAGTCGTGATCGCGGGGTGATGCGGTGCGATGCCTGCCAACTGCTTTTTTATCGTTTCGTTTTAATGCACTTCGCTGATACTTTCTTCGAGCGTTCGCGAGGGAGGATCGGTGTCGTCGTCGGACAAACCCACACGCAGAGAATTCATCGTCAGCACGTCCACGGCCGCGTTAGGCGCGGCGGTACCTCTGGTTGCCAATCCGGAGATCGCGCCAACCGCTGATGTGCAGTCGCAGCATGTTGCGGAAGCAATTCCATATTCTTCCGAAGAACTTTTTGCCACCGGGCCGCAGCGCACTTTCATGGGAGACCGAGCAACGCAAGTTGCGATGCCGATCGGCGGCATTGGAGCAGGATGCATCTGTGTGAATGGCTACGGCGGCTTGCAGGATTTTTCGATTGGAAATCATCCCTCGACCACCGCATCGCCCGAGGGCGCGGCATTTTCGCGCGCAGGTTTCGCAATCCTTCGTATTAACGGAGCGAAGCCGATTGCGAAACTTGTGGAAGGACCGTTCCCGGTCCTGAAAATTTTCGATCAGGGGCTGCAGGGCGAAGGGTACGTGCGCGGCGGATTCGAGGGATTCCCGCGTTTTGGAAAATGCGAATTCAAAGGTGAGTATCCGTTTGCGGAAGCCAGGCTCAGCGATCTACTTGTGCCTTTGAAGGTTACGCTTACTGCCTGGAATCCTTTTATTCCGCTCGACGAGAAAAATTCTGGAATCCCGTGTGTGATTCTTGAATATGCTCTGCACAATTCTTCATCGCATCCCGTGGAATACGAATTTTCTTATCATCTTTCGCATCTCGCTCCTGGGTGCGCGCCCGACCAGGCGAACAGCCGCAACAGCGTAATTTCCGGCCGCGGAGTTTTTCTTCACAACGTCGAAAAGCCGAATGCGGAAAGTTTTGGCAGCGCATCGCTCATCGCGATCGGAGGTAAGCCGCGCATCAAGGGAATGTGGCTTCGCAGTCCGGGCTGGGATTTTGATTCGCTTTCCGCGCTTTGGCGCGAAGTTGCCGGGGGAAATTTCACCACGAATGAGGGTTCGAACAATATTGATAACGCTGGCCGCAACGGTTGCTCAATTCTGCTGAGCGGCACTTTGGCCCCGGGCGAATCGATTACTCATCCGATCGTAATCGCTTGGCATTTTCCCAACGGATATCTGCAAGCGGGAGGTATCTCACCTGCCGAGCCGCAGGGCAGCGTCGGCTGCCGCACATTTGCCGATGAGAGGCCCGCTCCGTGGCGGACTTATTATTCTTCAGTCTGGAAAGACGCGCGCGAAGTGGCGCTTTATGTCGAAGAAAATTACGCGTCGTTGCGTTCGCGCACTGTCGCGTTCAAAGAAGCGCTGTTTTCTTCCACGCTGCCGCCATACGTGCTCGACGCTGTCTCCGCAAATTTAGCGATCATGAAATCCCCTACAGTGCTCCGATTGGAAAATGGCGATATGTGGGGATGGGAAGGAAGTTCGCCCGACGTTGGTTGCTGCCACGGATCCTGTACTCACGTGTGGAACTATGCGCAGGCTTTTCCGCATTTATTCCCTAAATTAGAAACCACTTTGCGCGAATTGGAATTGAGCCGCTCGATGGATGAAAACGGCCACGTAACATTTCCGTCCGCGCTCCCCGAAGGTCCAGTGAAACACGATTATTTCGCCGCATCGGATGGCCAACTCGGCGGCATCATGAAAGCGTTTCGCGATTGGCAGATTTCCGGAAACCACGAATGGCTCGTAAAAATGTATCCGCTTGCGAAACGCAGCCTAGACTACTGCATTCGCACCTGGGATCCCGATCATCGCGGCGGCCTTTTCGAGCCTCATCACAATACTTACGACATTGAATTCTGGGGACCGGATGGTATGTGCACCAGCATCTACCTCGGCGCTCTCGCAGCGATGGCGCAAATGTCCAATGCGGTGGGCGAAAAGAAGGACGCAGAATTTTACGCCGAGCTCGCCAATCGCTGCGCCCGATTTATGGAAGAGAATCTATTCAACGGCGAATACTTCCAGCAGAAAGTGGAGTATCAAGGACCTGCGCGACAAGTCTTTCGCTGAGATGGTCGCTGGCGTCGATGAAAAAAGCAGCGAGATGCAGCAGCTTCTGAAACGCGAAGGCCCGAAATATCAGTATGGAAGCGGATGCCTTTCAGACGGAGTGATTGGCGCGTGGATGGCGCGCCTCTACGGAATCGAAACTCCGCTCGATCAGGAAAAAGTTCGCAAAACTCTTGACGCCATCTTCAAATACAATTTCAAAACGGATCTCAGCCAGCATGCCAATTCACAGCGGCCCGGATACGCGATGGGCCATGAACCGGGATTGTTGGTATGCACCTGGCCGCGCGGCGGAAAACCTACGTTGCCGTTTGTTTACTCCGACGAAGTGTGGACCGGCATCGAGTACGAAATAGCTTCGTTTCTCATCGCCGAGGGCTTTGTAAAGGAAGGACTCACGATCGTCAAAGCTGCGCGCAGCCGCTATGACGGGCGAATTCGCAATCCGTGGAATGAGTATGAGTGCGGAAATTATTATGCTCGTGCGATGTCCAGCTATGCATTGATGGGTGCGATGAGCGGATTCCGTTACTCGGCGGTCGAGCGGACGCTGTGGTTTGGTCCCCGGGTGAGCGCACGTCCATTCAAGAGTTTTTTCTCGGCTGCTACCGGCTTCGGCACGATCTCGCTCGACTCACACGCGCTTCACATTCAAATGCTGGAAGGCGAGCTGCCACTGGAAATGCTGGTGCTGAACGATGGGACGAAAGTTAAGAAGTTGGAGTGGAAAACGACAGCGCGGCCGGGCGGAATCGCGACGAAGACAATCTGAAATCAGATTCACCTAAACCAATTGCGCGGATGCACGATCCCACTATGTTAGGACGTGCAGTAGTTTTTCGATATCGTCCATGCTGTTGTAGATCGAGGGAGAAATGCGGATGCGATTTTCGTAAGTTGAGATTTGAATATTTGCGTCGCGCAATGGTTGGCGAAAACGCGCGGCGGCGCCCTCATACGAGAACACAACGATCGGACCGGCGGAATCGGGCAGGGGTGAGCGGAGCAAAGCCGCGCTTCGGAAGCTCGGCGCGAAGATGATCGATTAAGGGTTTTCGGTGGCGCATGATTGCGTTGACGCCGAGAGACTGGATGTACGCGAGCGATTCCGCGACGCACGCCAAACTTCCCCAAGATGGCGTGCTGACTTCGAAGATGGCTGCGGTGTTGGAACCCATTGTCCATTCGCCTAGGGCAGATCCCGGCGCGTCGAATGGAAATACGTGCGTGACCTGATTGCGCACTTGGCGCCAGCCGACTTGGACGCGCTTCAGTTCGCCGAGACGATCAGGCCGGACGTATAGGAACGCGGTGCCGAAATCTCCCATGAGCCATTTGTAGCAACCGCACGAGCAGAAATCGACGCCAGTTGCTTTCACGTCTACCGGTACTGCGCCGGCGGCTTGGATGATATCGGCGTAGACGTACGCGCCTTTCGAGTGGGCGAGATCGCACAATGCTTTGAGATCGTAGTGAAAGCCAGTGGTGGCGGAAACCAGCGAGACGGCGACCAATCGGGTTTCTTTGGTGATGGCGGCTTCAACATCCGCGAGGTCGATCGCTCCCGCTTTTGGTGCGATTACTTTCAGTGGCATGCCTTGCTTGGCGAGTTCGCCGTAGAGAACAAGCGAGCCGTCGTAATGCAAGGCGTCGGTCACGACTCCTCTGCATTGGTTCAAGCCAAGCGATGCGGCGATCAGATTCTCGCCTTCCATCGTGCTTGGAACGACGGCGATGTCGGTGGGATCGGCGTTGATGAGTTTTGCGTAAAGGCGTACGGCTGTGTCGCGAGAATTATTGGATGGGCCGATGCGCGAATCTTCGGCAACTTTATGGTGGAGATATTCAATGTACGCTGCTTGAGTGGCGATGCTGATCGGATGAGTGTATGCAGCGTCCAGTAGACGCCGTCGACAGGGAAGCGCGCTTTGTCGGGCAGCGTGCGGGTGCTCTTTGTTGTGCAGCCCAATTCAATTTCAGTGTTGATGTCAGGAGGGGCAGGGAAGATAGACCTGCGAGCAATCGCCGCCGTGGGATATTCATTGGGTTCCTCCGTCCATTCACCGCACTCTGATCGTCGATGTAGGGAGTTGGCGCTCTGCTCGTGCGTCGATGCTGGGTTACGACCTAGAATTGCGTCGGCGGCGGCTCTTC
>CAWAVH010000022.1:0-38236 GCA_963785395.1 uncultured Acidobacteriota bacterium
TATGCCTACGAAGGCGCGCCCCGCTTGCTCGATAAATTGATCGCCAACGGCGTTGGCCCCGAGAAAATCGATATCGTCGTCAACACGCATCTCCACTTCGATCACTGCGGATGGAACACGCGAGTTGTCGACGGTAAACTCCGCCCCACCTTTCCCAACGCGAAGTATTACGTCCAGCGCGCCGAACTCGAGCACGCCAAAAATCCCACCGACCGCGATCGCGCCAGCTACATCCACGAAAATTTCGATCCCATCGAAGCCGCAGGCCAGTGGCATTTGCTCGACGATGACGCCGCCGAAATCATTCCGGGTATCAGCGTTGTGCGCCTTCCAGGACACACTCTGCACATGCAAGGAGTTCTCATCACTGGTGGTGGCAACACATTGTTTTTTCCTGCTGATCTCGTGCCCACATCCGCGCACCTCCCATATCCCTGGGTGATGGGCTACGATCTGTATCCATTGACCACGCTCGAAACCAGAAAGAAGTGGTTGCCGCGTGCTGCGCGCGAAAATTGGACCGTAGTATTCGGACACGACGCGCACACGCCGGTGGTCCGTCTCGTCGAGCAATCGAACGGGACAATCGAAGCCATACCGTCCGCGTTATAGCCAGATCGCGAGGAAAATCGAATGCCGAAAAACGCAAAGCCCGCAAAACAAAACGCGAAGAACACCGCCGAAATCGGGATCATTGGCGGCAGTGGCCTTTACGCAATGTCTGGGCTGCGGGATTCCCGCGAAGTCCGCATCAAAACTCCGTTCGGCGATCCCAGCGATGCGCTGATTCTCGGAAAACTCGAAGGCCGCAACGTGGCTTTTCTTGCGCGCCACGGCCGCGGACATCGCATCCTTCCCAGCGAAATTAATTACCGCGCAAATATCTGCGCCATGAAAATGCTCGGCGTCGAACGCATTATTTCTGCAAGCGCAGTCGGCTCCCTGAAAGAAGATTTGCGCCCGCTCGATTTTCTAATCCCCGACCAGTTCTATGACAAGACCCGCCTGCGCATAGCCACATTTTTCGGCGATGGAGTCGTCGCCCACGTCGGCTTCGACAAGCCAACGTGCACCGAAGTCTCCGAAGTTCTCACCGCCGCGTGCAAAACCGAGGCCGTAAAAGTTCACAGCGGCGGTATCTACGTCTGCATGGAAGGTCCGCAATTTTCCACGCTCGCTGAGGCTCACGTTCATCGCCAGTTGCGCTTCGATGTCGTTGGCATGACTAACGTCACCGAAGCCAAGCTCGCGCGCGAAGCCGAAGTTTGTTACGCCACTATCGCGATGATCACTGATTACGATTGCTGGCATCCCGAACACAGCTCCGTCACTGTGAAAGAGATCATCGAGAATCTGAATCGCAACGCCGAAAACGCGCAAAATGTTTTGCGTGAAGCCGTTCGCGAAATGCCGCGCGGTCGCAGCAAATGTAAATGTGCGGATGCGCTGAAACACGCCATCCTCACCGATCCTCGAAAATTCCAGCGGCAACCAAGAAGCGGCTCGCGCCGATCGCTGGAAAATATTTGGATTAACTTTTCAATCCTCGAGGAAACGAACACATGTCATTGCTCGTTGTGGGCTCAGTAGCTTTCGACGCCATCGAAACTCCGTTCGGCCGCGTGGAACGCACCGTCGGCGGCGCTGCCACTTATTTTTCGCTGGCCGCCAGTTTTTTCACTCGCGTAAATCTCGTCGGCGTTGTCGGCGAAGATTTTTCCGCCGAACACGAATCCGTTTTCCACGGACGCACCATCGATCTCGGCGGCCTCGAACGCGCCAAGGGCAAAACATTTTTCTGGTCCGGCCGTTATCACGATAATTTCATCGACCGCACCACGCTCGTCACCGATCTCAATGTCTTCGCGGATTTCAAGCCGCAATTGCCCGAAGCCTATCGCAAGAGCAAATTTATTTTTCTCGCGAATATCCACCCCACTCTTCAGGGCTCCGTTCTGAAACAAGTTACAGGCAAACCGAAACTCGTTGCGCTGGACACAATGAACTACTGGATCGAAGGCACTCCCGACGGAACTGCGCGAAACTTTGCGCCACACGGGTCTGCTGATGATCAACGATACCGAAACTCGGCAGCTTTCGAACGAACACAATCTCCTCCGCGCCGCGAAAAAGATTTTCAAGCTGGGCCCGAAAACGCTCGTCATCAAGCGCGGCGAATACGGCGCCATGATCGTCCACAGCGATTGGGTATTCAGCGTTCCCGGATTTCCGCTCGATGAAGTCCACGATCCCACTGGCGCGGGCGATACTTTCGCCGGCGGCTTTATGGGCTATCTCGCGAGCGCAGGCAAAATAAATGGCGACACTCTTCGCCGCGCGATGGTCTACGGCTCGGTGCTCGGCAGTTTCGCTGTCGAGAAATTTGGCCTCGAGCGTTTGCTGAAATTGAAGAAGCGCGAAATTGTCGAGCGCGTCCGCCACTTTCACAAGCTCACCACCTTCAAACTGTAATTCACGCCGTTATATGTTCGGCGCATTGCGTCGCGCTGCGCTCGCGGTGCATCTGCGAGTGCAAGCTATACTCGCGTGTGCCCGCAACGTGGGCATGCATTCATGGCCTCTGTAAAAAAACCGAAAGCGCTTGAACCCGGCGCCGCGATTCGCGTCGTCTCGCCCGCTTCGCCCGCTCCCGAAGATGCGATTCGTCGGGGCATCGCTGAGCTTTCGCGATTGGGCTATTCCGTAATTCCACGCGATGATTCCGCCGCCAGCGAAGGCTATTTCGCGGCCACCGCGGCTTCTCGCGCGCGCGAATTGATTTCCGCGTTGCGCGATCCCGAAACTCGCGCCGTAATCTCCACGCGCGGCGGTTACGGCAGCACCTATCTGATCGACGCCCTTGCGAAAGCCAAACTGGCCTCGCCGCAAATATTTCTCGGCTACAGCGACATGACTGCGCTCAATATTTGGCTCTGGCAAAAACATCGCTGGGTCACTTTTTACGGACCAATGGCCGCCTCCGGGTTCGATGGCGGCGCAAATCGCGCCAATGGCTACGACGAAGATTCTTTTCGCCGCGCGACAAGCCAAACCCGCGGCGGATGGAATCTCGATCTCGCCGGCGATCAACTCAGCGCCGGAAACGCTCGCGGCGTTTTGCTCGGCGGATGCTTAACTCTCATCCGCTCCACTCTCGGCACTCCCTGGGAACTCGACACGCGCGGCGCAATTCTCGCCCTCGAAGATGTTGGCATGAAGCCCTACGAGGTCGATCGCGCGCTCACTCATTTACGCCAAGCCGGAAAATTCGAGGGAGTTCGCGGCATCATCCTCGGCGAATTTCCCGAAAGCGCGCCGCCCGTTGCCGGAGGACCCACGGTCCGTGAAGTCTGCCGCGCGAATTCTCGGCGACTTAAAAATTCCGATCGTCTGGGGCGCGCGATTCGGACACACGCCACGCGCCATGCTGACTTTTCCTCTCGGCGTTCGCGCGCGCCTCGACGCTCGCGCAACCGGCACGCTCGAAATTCTCGAGCCCGCGGTCACCATCGCGGCTCGCAAAAAGGGAAGTAGATGATCTCCCACCCGCGTATCGAACACATTCATCTCTCCGGCATCGGTGGCTCCGCGATGTCTCCGCTCGCCGGAATGCTTGCCGAGCGCGGCTATCGCGTCACCGGCTCCGATGCTGGCGTGTATCCGCCCGCATCCACATTGCTCGAATCGCTCGGAATCCGATGGGCAAATGGTTTCACCGAATCAAATTTGCAGCCGCATCCCGATCTCGTCGTGATCGGCAACGCGCTTTCGCGCGGCAATCCTGAAGTGGAATACATTCTCGATCACAAACTCGCGTATCGTTCCATGCCGCAAATTCTGGAGGAGTTTTTCATTCCTGGCCGCGAATCGCTGATCGTCACTGGCACGCACGGAAAAACTACAACCACTTCGCTGCTTTCCTGGATTCTCCACGTCGCCGGACGCCGCCCCGATTTTCTAATCGGCGGCATCGCCGAAAATTTCGGCCGCAGCTACGGACTTGGCGGCGGCAACGAAATTGTCCTCGAAGGCGACGAATACGATTCCGCGTTTTTCGATAAGGGCCCCAAATTTCTGCACTACCATCCCGATGAACTCATCATCACTTCGCTCGAATTCGATCACGCCGATATTTATGCCGATCTCGCCGCCATCGAATTGCAATTCCGCCGTCTGGTAAATCTCGTTCCGCGCCGTGGACGAATCGTCGCCTGGGGCGATGACGAGCCGCTCGCCGTTCCCGTTCGCCGGGTAATCGAAAAAGCGTTCTGCCGTGTGGAAACTTTTGGACTCGGCGGCAAAACCGATTGGATCGCCGGCGATCTCGAATACGTCGAAAACGAAATGCATTTTCGCATCGTCGCATCGCTCGGAAGAAATTTTCCGCGCCCGCTTTCCGATGGCGGGCCGCCACAATGTTCTCAACGCGCTCGCCGCCTCGGCGATCGCACTCGGCCGCGATGTTCCGCGCGATGCCGTCGCCGAAGCTCTGCGCCACTTTTCGCGGAGTGCGCCGCCGCCTCCAGGTTCGCGGCGAATCCGCCGGCGTTCTCATCGTTGACGATTTCGCGCATCATCCCACCGCGATTCGCGCCACTCTCGAAGCTGCCCGAACCCGCTGGCCCGGCCGCAAAATTTGGGCCGCGTTTGAGCCGCGATCGAATACCATGCGCCGCAACGTGTTCGAAGCGCCGCTCGCCGCCGCTCTGAATGCTGCTGACGCGATCGTTCTCGGCTCCGTAAATCGCGCGAATCTCCTCAGCGACGCAGAGCGTCTTTCTCCGCAGCGCGTCGTTGCAACTTTGCGCGCTGCCGGAAAAACCGCGGAAGCCTTCGACACCGCCGATGCCATCGCCGATTTCCTTTCTGCGCACGCAAATTCCGGCGACGTAATACTCGTCATGTCCAACGGCAGCTTCGATGGCCTCTGCGGAAAATTGCAGGAGCGCCTTTCTACAGCTAAGCTCACCACCTAATAAGGAGCCACCCTCACGATGGTTCGTCCGAAACTCTCGGCCCCGTTCGCCCGGCATCTATCGAAATATTTCTTGGTACTCGTCATCATCGGCCTTTCCGTAGCCTCCGCGTCCGCAACAATCCAATACAAAATTTCGCTAGCGCAGCCCGAGACGCATCTCTTCCACGTCTCCATGACCATTCCAAATGTGCGCGATGCCGTCACTGTGCAGCTACCCGTTTGGAATGCCACATATCAAATCCGCGATTTCGCCATGCGCGTTCAGCAAGTCCGCGCCAGCAGACGAACATGCGAAATCTCTCGCCATACGAAAACTCGATACCTCCACTTGGCGCGTCACCGGCAACGGCACAATCACCGTCACCTACGCGATTCTTTGGGACGATCCCGGCCCATTCGCCGCGCAGCTCAACAATTCCCACGCCTTCATGAATCTCGCGATGATTTGTTTCTACGATCAGGATCGCCGCAACGAAGACATCTCCCTCGCCATCCAGGATTTGCCCGCCAACTGGCACATCGCAACTCCGCTCCGGGCCGGAAACGCTGCGAATACTTTCGTCGCCGCAAAATACGATGAGCTAGTCGATTCGCCTATCGAGTGCGGCACATTCCAGGAATTCGAACTCGAAGGCATCACGCCTCCGGTCCACGTCGTAGTTCACGGAAATAACTGGGATCGCAACCAACTCGCCGACGGTCTCGCTCGCATCGTCCGCTCCGAAACCTCCATGATGGGAGGCGCGCCGTACTCGCAGTACACATTCATCTTTCACTTCGGCAACGGGGGCGGTGGAATGGAGCACGCCAACGGCACCGCCATCGGCTCGCAAAGTACAAATGGCGCGATCAGCACGGCCGCGCACGAATTTTTTCATCTGTGGAATGTAAAGCGTATCCGCCCGCAAACACTCGAGCCCGTCGACTACTCCAAAGAAATGCCCACTCGCGCCCTCTGGTTCGCCGAAGGCGTTACCAGCACCTACGGCTCCTACACATTAGTCCGCTCCGATCTGTGGTCGCAGCAACAGTTTTACGCCGATCTCGGCGGACAAATCACTCAGCTCGAATCCCGCCCGGCGCGTCAGTGGCAAAGCGTGGAAGAATCCAGCCTCGATGCATGGCTCGAAAAATATCCGCATCTACAACGGCCCCGATTTCAGCGTGAATTACTACAACAAAGGCCAGCTCGATGGCGTAATGCTCGACGTTTTAATTCGCGACGCCACCAACAATCACAAAACCCTCGACGACCTGATGCGCGCCATGAACGAAAATTTCGCCAAGCGCGGCCGCTTCTACAACGACAGCGCCGACATCGAAGCCACCGCCGAATCCGTCGCCGGAATTCCGCCTCAAAGATTTCTTCGCGAAATACGTCGCAGGCACAGACGAAATTCCGTTCGCCGAAATTCTCAGCAAAGCCGGAATGAAAGTCATCGCCAAAGAAACTCCCCAAGCCGATCTCGGCATGGAAATTAAAAATGGCGCCGAGGGCGCAACGGTGGTCGCCTCCGTAACCACCGATGGTGCCGCCTCACGCGCGGGCATCCAGGAAAACGACATCCTCGATTCCGCCAACGGCGCAGTAGTTCCCGCAGGCGGCGCGTGGCGACGCTGGCTCTCTCAGCTTCCCGTCGGCGAAGCGATAAAAATGCGCATTCGGCGCGGAAATCAGATGCTTGATATCGAAATCACTCCCGGCGCAAAAACAGGCATCGCCTATCGCGTGGAAGAAAATCCCGACGCCACTGAAAAACAAAAGCGCATCCGCGATGGCATGCTCCACGGCACGAATAATTAATCCCGTGCTGGATATGAACGAGCTACGTGAAACTTTCCTAGTCGTTGCGCCAATTCACATGCGCACAAAACCATTCGCAGCTCGCCAACCCCGATGATCCGCACAGCGATCGTCGCAATTCTCCTCACACTCCTTACTCTAATCGCCGGCCCCATCATGCTCCTCGTAACCTTCATCATCCGAACCCCCGGTCCAATCTACTGGGTCGGCTCACGCGGAGTGTTTTTCATCGCCTGGGTAGTCGGCATGCGCGTAAAAGTTGAAGGCCGTGAAAAAATTCCACCCGGCACAGTCCTCTTCGTCGCGAATCACACAAGTTTTGTCGACGCAGCCCCGATCGTCCAGGCCCTTCCACGTCGCGTCTCCATCCTCGCGAAAAAATCAATTTTCCAACTTCCCGTAATCGGCTGGGCCTTCCGTCTCGCCGGATTTGTTCCTGTCGATCGCAGCAATCGCGAAACAGCGATCGAAAGCGTCGACCTAGCCGCCGAACGCATGAAGCAGGGAAGCTCGTTCCTCGCATTTCCCGAAGGAACGCGCAGCTACGATGGCCGCCTGCTCCCATTCAAAAAAGGAGTATTCGTAATGGCCATCAAAGCGGGCGCAAAAGTTGTTCCAATGGCTGCGTCAGGCGTCCAGTTGATCATGCCGAAAAAATCCATGAAGATTAAGCCGGGGCAGGTGATCGTCCGCTTCGGCGATCCCATCGACGCATCCGAATACACTCTCGACCAGCGCGGACAACTCTCCGATCGCGTCCGCCGCGCCATGGCAGATCTTCTGCCGCCCGATCAAAAACCTCTCACCTAACTGTTCGCGCGGCTTCCTAGTCGAAGAATTACCCAAAACACGAACGCAAATACCACTTCATTGAACACGTAGTAGATCGGCGCGTAAGGGACGACCAGTTGTCGCGAGAGAATTCCTCCCACGAATAGCAGCACGACCCACGCGGCCACGTCTCCGAAATACGCTCCGAGAAATAATCCCTTTGCTACCGGCTTGAAACGCGGAACCGCAAACGATAGTCCCCCCACAAATCCCAGTTGAAAAATAAACGTCGAAAGTGTTCCCACAAAATAAAACTCGCCGTGGCCGGTGAGCAGTTCAATTAGCTCAAAAAGTACAACGAAGCTCGCGGCTGTTGCCAGCGCCGCGCTTTTCCAATTCCGCAGATAGCGAAACGCCACACACATGCAAACAACAAGTAATAGCGGCATCTCGAGATTCGCGATTGACGCGCCAGGCCCGAAATATTCGTGCACCTGCCACGCAAGAATCCCCGAATAGTTCTCAAAATCTCCGTGAATCGCGCGGCTAAACATCCCCACGAACACCGGACCTAGAAACGCGCAATTCCACGAAACACAAAGCGCAGCAGAAAGCGCGATCACTCGCCGCCAAATAATTTTCGGTCCGGAAACTCCAATCAGTGTTCCCAGATCACCTTCGGCCTCACCGCACGCTTCGCCGCGATACGCCACGATGTGCGCATCCAGCTTGCCCTGCTTGATCTTCCGCACTTCGCGCAACGCCGAACCCGTCGGATCGAGGAGCGAACCGATCGCGCGGAACGGACCCCACCACCTCGGCGCGATCGGAATCGGCGACCAATCCGGCGCGAAACAAATGAACCGAATTTCTCCCAGCGTTTCCGGCAGCGGCTTCGGAAAAATATCTCCAAGCGCCGCGCGAAATTTCGCCCATTCTTCTTCGCGTTCCGGCGCAGTCAGATGCATCAGGTGCGGATGCGCCCACAGCACCAGTTTTTCCGGCGGAAGATTCTCGATCAAATGCCCAATTTCCCAGCGCAATCCCGGCGTAATTCCCGTGGCCCACAAAACAAGTTGCGAAACTTTTACGACGTCTCCAACTTTTTGATGCCACAGGTCTTCGCTCACATAAAAACGCGCCGCGCCAAGCGCCGGAAGTTTTTCACCAGGCCGCCCAATCGCGATCACTGGACCAAGTTTGTGAAGTTCGCGCGTTAATTTTTGTTCTGAATTGGCGAGCGGTACCGTTCCCACAAATCTTTCGAATACCGAAGGCTTTCCGACACGCTCATCGAGATTGAAAGACCGCAAATAAAAAACCGGCCGTTTCGCTCCCGGCCGCGCAAGTTCTTCTTCCGCGGTGCGCGCTTTCAGTTGCCAGCTCTCACGGATCCATCGGTTCCGAATCCGCGCGACAATAAAAACCGCGCCCGCAAGATAGATCAGCCAAATCGCCAGCGCGATTCCTGCCGGTATACCTTCAAGCCCCGCCTGCAGCGCCTGACTAATCAACGCCGCGCCGATGCTCACCGCCATCGCGCCAAATATTAAGAGAAATCGTTTACCGGGGTTGTGACGCTCACGTTCGAGTCCGCAATTCCGCAGCGACTCAAGGATCCACGGACGCCAATTCTCGTCGTCCGAAAAATTCGCTGGCGGAGGAGTCGCACTCACGGGGCGAGACTATAACTCAGCCCAGCGATTTCTTCCTACTCATCAAACAGCGCGGGCTGGCTCGCTGCAACCGCCGCCGCAGGCTTCCGCCGCGCAATTCCCACCACTCCAAGCACCGTCATCTCAGCAAGAGCAGTCCGTGGTATAAAAATTCTCTGTGTATTCCCCTGCATGTCCGGTGGAGTGATCTGCACTCCGCTATCCAGAATCGACAGCAAATCGTTCGGCACTACTCCCTCAAGCAACTCGCTGCTATCTCGGAATTTCAGCCGCACCCAAAGGCCGTCCAGCTTCGGCCGGCTGAGAAATACCTTCCTCACAGGTTCAAAGGGCGCCGCTAAGTCGTTTACAAAGTAGATCCCCCGCACATCCTCCAACTGGATTTCCTTGTGCTCCCCATCTGCGGTGAGCAAATCGAACGATTCACTCCGCCCAAGCTTCGCCGGACTCAGATACCCAGGTATTGTGGTGGCGTCGGCGAGGACTACGACTGCCTTTTTTAGGGCGGATGTGGCTGGGGCGCGCTTCACAAGAATATGAGATTACGGGATTGCAACAGGTCCACAAATATGTTATGTTGCCCTCGCACGACCTGTCAAGTGGTTATTTTTCAGGAGTTTAGCCGGAGGGTGCTGGCGATTGTCCGAAAATAGACATCTCCCGAGATCCGCGCAGGGCAGCCCGCTCCTCACTCCTTTCAGCCTCAGATTTCAATATAACCGTCCCCGAATCAGCGAGCTAGCGTCCACATGGCAGGGGCGCAGCTTGGCGGTAGCAGCCAGTGAGTTCCGATGGAACTAGACGCGGCAGCGGCGGCATATCTCGATTACGTGCGAGTGGAAAAGGGGCTGGCCCCCAATACCATCAGTTCGTACCGGCTGGATCTCGCAAAGTTCATCGCATTTTTGAAGAAATCTCGCCGGACGCTTCAAAATGTCACTCGCGACGACGCTGTTGATTTTCTGGCTGGCCTGTATAGAGCGGGTCTGGACAGCCGGAGCGTGGCTCGGCATTTGGTGACCCTGCGGAATTTTTTCAAATTTCTGTTGCTCGACGAGATCATCGAAGAAGATCCCACGGCGAATCTGGAGTCGCCAAAGGTAAGGCAAACGCTGCCGACGTATCTTTCGCTCGATGAAATCAACCGGTTGCTTTCGCTTCCCGATTTGAAGACGCCGGTCGGGATGCGCGACAAGGCGATTCTCGACGTGCTCTACTCCGCGGGCCTGCGCGTGTCGGAGTTGGTAGGGTTGAAACTCGGTGACGTCGATTTGAAAATGGGATCGATTCACTGCATGGGTAAGGGAAGCAAGGAGCGGCTGATTCCCTTGGGGCGCAAGGCGCTGGAATCGCTCGAGAATTATATTCGCGATGCGCGTCCCCATCTTTTGCGGAACCGTCGCAGCGGGCCTCCCGTTCAGAATATTTTTATAAGCGTCCGCGGCGGCGCGCTGGGACGCACCGCGGTCTGGCAGCTCACCGAAACGCTGGGCAATGCGATGGGCATTCGCAAGAAATTGACTCCGCATAAATTGCGGCACAGTTTTGCGACGCATTTGCTCGAAGGCGGCGCGGATCTGCGCTCGGTACAGTTGATGCTGGGGCATTCGGATATCTCCACGACTCAGATTTACACGCACGTGCTGGAGAGCCGGTTGAAGAGCGTTTATAAAGCGCATCACCCGCGAGCCTGAATTCGATTCGCGGCAGCAAAACAGGGCCGATTAGAAGTTTGCGCGAAGATTTTGCGGTAAGAATTTCCGCAAGCGGCGCACCAATTTGCAGTAGCGATTTTTCCGGGCGGCGACAGGCTCGATGGCCGGGGCCTGCGCTATGCCAAGAAACGGATACGTGAATGCCTGACTACATATTCTTGCTGGAGAGCCGCCTATCGGCCGAGCAGCGCGCAGTACTGACACGCATGCAGGAACTTGGCGCGTCGCTGACCACGAACGTGTATCTGGCTGGCGGCGCCATACGCGACCTGATTTCCGGACTGCCAATTCGCGATCTCGATTTCGTCCTCGAAGGAAATCCCACTCGATTTGTGCGCGAACTTGAAAAAGGCGGCGCGCGCGTAATTGATGAAAGCGAAAAGCTGCGCCACGCCGAACTGGTGTTCGCGGGCGAAGTCGACGGCAGCATCGCCGCTGCGCGCGATGACGTGTACGTGCGCCCAGGAACGACGCCGGAAATTCGCTGGTCGACAATCATGGAAGATCTGCGCCGCCGCGATTTTTCGATCAACGCCATCGCTCTCTCCTTGAATCCGAATTCACGCGGACTCCTGCTCGATCCCACAAATGGTCTCGCCGATCTTGAAACGCAACGCGAAGTGCGCGCACTCTCGATTCACAGTTTCACCAATCAACCAGTGCGATTGCTGCGCGCCCTCCGTTTCGCGGCGCGCATGGGATTCAAGCTCGAAACGCGCACCCAAGAATGGTTTGAACTCGCGATGGAGCGCGGCTTATCGGACTCCATTACTCCCGACGATGCAGGCAATGAATTGCGCCAGGTCGCGAAAGAAGACAAAGCTGCGGCCATCTTAAAAGCGTGGGAAGCTCGCGACCTTCTCGACATAATTTCTCCTCCACTCGCCAAGCGTCATCCGGATTACGACGCGATTGGCCGGCTTGGAAAAGCGCGCGAAGAAATGTGGAACGGCGGATTGCGACCGCGGCTTCTGGTTCCTGCTGCTGCGGCGATCGTTGGCCGGCTGAAGAGCAGGGAACAATCAGCACTGCTGCACCGCGTGAAATTCCAGAACGCTGATATCCAGTCGATTCTGGCAATTGAAGACGAAGGAAAAAAGCTCGCCAGTTTGCTCGCCAGCCGCAAAGCCGCCGCTCCGCGCGATGCATACGCGATTCTCGAAAAAGCTCCGCTGGAAGTTTTGGCATACATTCTCGCGGAATCATCCAGCGCGCCCGCGCGAAATAAAATTCGCGCGTATTTGCAGAAGTGGCGTCCGCTGCGAATGGATTTGCAATCCGCGGCAAACGAACTCGAAAACATCGGAATGGCGCGCGGACCGAAATTCGACAAGGTGGTGGAAGATTTCTTCGGCGCGCAACTCGCAGGCCGCGCGAAAACGCCGGAAGATCGCACCAAATTGCTGCGCAAACTTTCGGGAATCAAGGAACCACCTCCCAAGAAAATAAAAGAAGTTAAGAAAAAGGGCAGCCCTGAAGCCAAGGCCGAAGAACTCGAAGCAAAAAATGCCGCGACCGCGAAATTCACGGCGAAACTGAATTCTGGAAAGCAGTCGGCCGATATGCCAAAGCGCGGCTCTCCTCCTTCTCCGAGTCACAAGCCCGCAGCGGTGAAAGCTCCGGCCCCGACGCATAAACCGAGCCCGAAAAAGAGCAAACCGGCGAAGAAAAAGAAGCGCTGAACTTCGACCAGCTCTCTTTGGGGCGTTTACGGGAGTACAGAGCATCGCTCCAAAATAAATTCCAATTTGCGGCGGCTGGCAAAGCCGAACGCACGGGATTAGAATAGCCAACAACATGCCAGTTTCGTCCGCGGGCCCTCGATTCGTTCACCTGCATCTTCATACGGACTACAGCCTTCTCGACGGCGCTTGCGAAATCAAGCGCTGGCCGAAGAAGCTGCGCAGCGTGGGATGCCTGCGGTAGCCGTCACCGATCACGGAAATCTTTTTGCCGCGCAGAATTTTTATTACGAAGCGAAAACCCGCAGCGTAAAGCCGATCATCGGCTGCGAAGTTTACGTCGCGAAGGGAAGCCGCACGATCGCGGCAACGAACTGCATCCAGCGCGAATCGCCCGCGCAACGGACTGGAAATCGAGCGCGTCGCAAACTGGACGCAAGACAATGGCTCCGAGCCAGAAAGGCGCCGCAGGAGCGCAGCGAGCCCGGATATCGCGGTACAAATCACCTCGTCTTGCTCTGCGAAAATGCCGAAGGGTATCAGCAATCTGATCAAGCTGGTTTCCGCCGGATTTCTCGAAGGCTTTTATTACAAGCCGCGCATCGATCACGATCTTCTCGCGAAGCACAGCAAGGGATTGATCGCGACTTTCCGCCTGCCTCAGCGGCGAAGTAAATGAATCGCTGCTCGCTGGAAACTACGGCTGTGCGAAAGCGCAATCCGCGTATCGGCTGCAGGAAATTTTCGGCAAAGGAAATTTCTTTCTCGAAGTGCAGGATCAGGGAATGGAAATCGAAAAGAAAATTAATCAGCGAAATTGTGCGGCTCTCGAAAGAAACTGGAATTCCGCTGGTGGCAACAAACGATTGCCATTATTTGACGCAGGCCGATGCGCGCGCTCAGGAAGTTTTGCTGTGCATTCAAACCGGCAAAACGATGAGCGACGACCAAGCGCATGAAATTTCCCACCGACCAGTTTTATTTCAAGACGGCCGAGGAAATGGCGCGCGATTTTCGCGCGAAATTGCCGGAAGTCTCTCGAGCGAACCTGGAAAATCGCCGAGCGCTGCAACGTAAAGATCGACCAGGTATCGAATCCGTTTCCGGAATTTAAAGTTCCGGAAGGTTTCAGCCTCGACACTCATTTTGAAAAAGTTGTCGCGCGAAGGATTTCGCGGAGCGCGTCCCGCATCTCGAAATGCAGGCGAAAAATGGAAATCTGCTGAGGCCGCTTTCGCGATTACGAAACTCGTCTCTCCGACGAAATTCGCATGATTCAGCGCATGAAATTTTCCGGATATTTTCTGGTCGTCTGGGATTTCATTCGCTACGCGCGCGCGCAGGGAATTCCCGTTGGCCCCGGCCGCGGTTCCGCCGCCGGCAGTCTGGTAAGTTATGCGCTGCAAATCACAGACGTCGATCCCATGCAGTACGATCTGCTCTTCGAGCGATTTCTGAATCCCGAACGCGTCTCGCTCCCGATATTGATATCGACTTCTGCATGCGCCGCCGCGGCGAAGTGATCGAGTACGTCACCGGAAAATACGGCCGCGAAAACGTAGCGCAAATCATCACCTTCGGAACCATGGCCGCGAAAGCCGCGATGAAAGATGTCGGCCGCGCCATGGAAATGCCCTACGCCGAAGTGGATCGCCTCGCAAAATTAGTTCCCGCCACGTTCAACATCAAATTGAAAGATGCGATCGAACAAGCTCCGCAATTCAGGCAGGCGATCGAGAGCCGATGCCGAAAGTCAAGGATCTATTCGAGATTGCGCAGCGACTCGAAGGTCTTTCGCGCCACGCCTCCACGCACGCTGCTGGAGTTGTGATTTCTCCGCGCCCGCTCACAGATATCATTCCCGCTTTACAAAACAAATCGCGACGAAATAATCGACGCAGTACGACATGAAAGCGCTCGACCGGCTCGGCATGCTCAAGATGGATTTTCTTGGGCTCACCACTCTCACCGTGCTCGACGACGCCGTGAAATTGATCGAACAAAATCGCGGCGAGAAAATTGATCTCTCCGCGCTGCCGCTCGACGACGTGGCCATCGTACCTTTTGTTCTCGCGCGGCGACACCACCGCCATCTTCCAGTTTGAGTCGCACGGCATGCGCGATATTTTGCGGCGCTATCAGCCGACGCGCTCGAAGATCTCACCGCGCTCAACGCGCTGTACCGCCCCGGCCCGTTGCAGGGCGGCATGGTGGACGATTTCATTTCGCGAAAGCACGGCAAAAAGAAAGTCTCTTACGATCAGCCGGAGCTGAAAGAAATTCTCGAAGAAACTTACGGCGTAATTTTGTATCAGGAACAAGTAATGCAAATCGCGAACCGGCTCGCGGGTTTCAGTCTGGGCGAAGCCGATATTCTTGCGGCGCGCGATGGGCAAAAAGAAACACGAAGAAATGGCCGCGCAACGCGAGAAATTTGCCGCCGGATGCGCCGCCAGAAAAATTCCTCCGAAGAAAGCCGAAAAGATTTTCGATCTTGATGGCCGAATTCGCCGGCTACGGATTCAACAAATCGCACTCGTGCGCATACGCGCTGCTCGCGTATCAAACCGCATGGCTGAAAACTCACTATCCGGTGGAATTCATGGCCGCGCTGCTCACTTCGGAAACCGGCAACACCGAAAAAGTGGTGAAGTACATCAACGAATCGCGCGGCATGGGAATCACTGTTTTGCCTCCCGACGTGAATTCGAGTTCGCTCAATTTCACTCCCACGGAACGCGCAATTCGTTTTGGACTTTCGGCTGTCAAGAACGTTGGTGAAGGCGCGGCGCGAGCGATCATCGAAGCGCGCACTCGCGTCGGCGAATTCAAAACCATTTTCGAATTTTGCGAAAGCGTTGATCCAAAAGTTTTGAACAAGCGCGCGCTGGAAAGCCTGGTGAAATCCGGCGCGATGGATAGTTTCGGTCCGCGCGAACAATTGATCGCCACGCTCGATGAAGCCATCGGCACTGCGCAAAAACTTGGCCACAGCCGCAGCGTAGGGCAGAGCGGACTTTTCGGCGGCGCTGCGCAAACCTCTCGTACGCACCACGCGACTGCGTGAAGCGGAGCCGTGGCCGGAACACGATCGCCTCGCCGGGGAATACGCCACGCTCGGTTTTTATGTGAGCGGCCATCCACTCGCGCGATATGCGGATCGGCTTCGCGATTTGCGCACCACGGAAATTTCCGCGATCGATGAAAGCAAAGGCGGCAGCGACATCGCCGTCGCCGGAATTGTTGTGTCGATTCGCGCGATGCGTTCGCGCAAAGGCGCGCGCTGGGCGATTTTCACGCTGCAAGATATGGGCGGCCTCATCGAAACCCTCGCATTTCCAGAATCTTTCGCGCGCATGGAACCTGTTTTGAAAACCGGCGCGATGCTTTTCGTTCGCGGCCGCGTGACAGTAGAAGATGCGGGCATTCGCGTGGTAGCCTCCGACGCGAAACCGATCGAAGATGTCGCCGAAGCTCCGCCATCGCTGATTCGCGTGCGCATGAATATGGCGGCCGTTCACGGTGAACTCCTCGATCAACTCAAAGAAATGCTGAGCGCACAGCCCGGGGGCTGCAACGTAGTGTTCGATCTCCAATCACCCGATGGAACCGTTGTAACTCTCGAATCAAAGCAGCACGTGCGAGCCGATCGCGCATTAATTTCAAATGTGCGCGAGCTTTGCGGTTCTGACTCGGTCGAAATTGTTCGCGAGCACCGCGGCGGGCGGCCGATAATCATGGCAACCCACAAATCGCCGCGAAGAAATTCGAGCGTCTCGAGAAGCGACATCGAAGACCTGCGCCGAATTTCCTCCGATCATTCCGACAGCGAAATCAACCGCCTTCGCGAACAAGTCAACGAACTGAAGCACGAATTCTTCGCGAATCTTGGCGCGTGGCAGCGCACGCAAATGGCGCGCCATCCCGAGCGTCCTTACACGCTCGATTACGTGCGAATGCTTTTTACGGACTTCACCGAAATTCACGGCGATCGCGCATACGGCGATGATCCTGCGCTCGTCACCGGCCTGGCACGATTTCACGGACGCCCCGTAGTGGTGATGGGCCACCAAAAAGGCCGCGGCACCAAGGAACGGCTCGCGCGAAATTTCGGTACCGCGAAACCGGAGGGCTACCGCAAATCCCTTCGCGCGATGCGGCTTGCTCAGAAATTTCACCGGCCGATTTTCAGTTTCGTCGATACGCCGGGAGCGTACCCGGAATCGACGCCGAAGAACGCGGACAGGCCGAAGCGATCGCAAATAATTTGCGCGAAATGTCGCGAATTTCTGTGCCCATCATCGTCACGATCACCGGCGAGGGCGGATCGGGCGGCGCGCTCGCGATTGCGATTGGCGATCGTGTGATGATGCTCGAAAATTCGGTGTACTCCGTAATTTCTCCCGAAGGCTGCGCTTCAATTCTTTGGCGCGACGCCGCGAAAGCCGAACTCGCGGCGCAAGCACTTAAAATCACCGGCCGAGATTTGCTGGACCTCGACCTGATCGACGAAATTGTTCCTGAGCCCGAAGGCGGCGCGCATCTCGACGAAGAAGAAGCCGCGCGTCTGCTTGATCCTTTTCTTTCGCGTTCGCTTGCCGAACTTTCTGCGATGCCTCCGGCGGAACTGCTTGAACGCCGCTACGGGCGCTACCGCAAAATGGGCGAATTCTTCGCGCCGACTTCGTAAAGTTCATCTCCGTCCAAACGAAACTTTCCGGCCGTCGAATCCGTAGTTAGATTTAGGAGGCGACGAAAGCCATGTTCTGTGAAAATTGCGGCACGCAGGTCGGCGAGGGCTATCGCTTTTGTCCTTCGTGCGGAAAATCGTTTTCAGTTGCCGTGATGCGGCGACCCGTCCAAACCCGCAGCCGCGTGCAAGAGCACGTGCAACTGGTGGCAACTCTGTGGATCGCGGTTGGTGTCCTCCAATTATTGATCTCCATCGGAATCGTCACGGTGAGCCGAGTTGTCGTCGGAACCATTTTGCGGCCCGACATGGGCATTCCCGGGAATGTGTTTCCGCTGCTGCATACGATCTTCGGATTCGTCTCTCTTTTCGTCGCCGTAAAAGGCGCGGCCGATGTCCTGGCCGGTTGGGGATTGCTTGAGCGCGCTACTTGGGCGCGACCGCTGACGATCGTTGTGTCATTCCTAGCGTTGCTAAATATTCCGATCGGTACCGCGCTTGGAATCTATTCGCTGTGGGTTCTGCTGCCCGAAGATTCAGCGCGCGATTACGACCGCCTTGCCCAGGCTGCCTAACGCCCGGGGCGTTAGTAACAGTTAAAGCAAACCATTCATTCATCCTCATTGTTGCTCCGCAGGGTGTGACATATTCTTTTCTCATAGTGAAAACCGAGACCCCAGCGCCCGCCACAAGTGTGATTCCAATCCGCGAAGACAGCGGACACGGCCCATTTCGTCCCTATGAACGTCTGGTGCAAATTAAGATCATGGGCAAGAAATTCGACGTGCCCGAACGCAATTCTTTGCTGCGCTGCTTTCAATTCATAAGCCCCGATACGATTCCATACGGCCGGTTTTGCTGGAATCAGGATTGCCAGTATTGCCGGATCGAAGGGCAACTACCCGACGACGACCAGCCACGTGAATTGCTGGCGTGCAAATTTATGGTGATGCCGGGTATGGAAATTGTTTCGCTGAGCGAAGATTTGAAAGCGTGCCTTCGCACCGCGCTCAAGAAATAATAGTTTTTCCTCCTAGCTTCCTACCTTTGTTCCGCTCCTCGCATTGTTTCCTTCGATCTCGTTTGCGCGTACTGCGCGCGGTGACTTACGATGCCTCGTGATGAGCGCAATCACTTCGAGTAAGACTTCCGCTGTGCCCGTGCGATGCGATTCCTGCGGGGAGCCTGCATCGCCTGAACACATTCGCGATCGGATTCTGCGGCTCGAGCGTTCGACACGGTATCGTCCGATTCATATCTCGCTGCTTCTGATCTGTACTGCGCCTCCAATGCGCGCCGAAGATGATTTGTACGCGTTCGAACTGGATGCCGGAAGCTCCGAGTCGCGAGCGTATCTTGGCGGCTTGCTTGCATGCCTGGGTATTGATCCGGCTGCGTATCCAAGCGCCGCGGAGCAACTTGCTGAATTGCAGCACCGCGGAATCTATCTTGCTCGGATTGTTGAGTGCCCGGTTCCTCCTAGCTCTTCAGACGCTGATATCGTTGCGCGTTACGGCAAGACTCTTTTGACCCGGATCGCGTATTCCTACAAGCCGAAGCGAATTGCGTTACTCGATCCAGCAGCGCCCGGACTTGCTGAGTTGCTACATCTACCCGCGCCTGACATTCAGCTCGTCGAGAACGGGAAGGGAATTGAGATTCCCGCGGCGACGGATTCTGGTTCGATAGCAAGGCTACGCACCGTCCTCGTCGGACCAAATGCGTGAGTGGATTCGGTCCACGGTCCGTACCTCCGTTGCTACCCCCCCCCCCTCAAAAACAGGCTGTTTTTTCGTAAGTGTTGATTCTGCTCTAGTTAGCGAAAATTTGTGACGGCAAAAACGGCCTTTGCCTTCAGCCTTCGCCAAAATGCGGCTACGGCGGACATGTCAGCCTTTGGCAAGATGCGACTGCGACGGAAGAGTCAGCCTTCGGCAAAATGCGGCTACCGCAGACGAGTCACGGTAAATCTAGGCTCAGATTGTGGATCCCCCTCCCCCTGATTCCATGTAACTGCAGATTCCAAAAGACTTGGGTAGTACTACTTCCGTAACTGCAGATATATCTAGAGTTAGCTCGCGAACGAGCAATCTCACCCCGGGATTTTCCCGTTTTGGAACTGATTGGGTGTGATGCGGCGGTTGCTTTGGGCTGCTGCGCCAGATTTTAGATAGAAATCCCCCTAGTGTATTGTCTCAAATTCTGAAAATGATGTCAAGACATAAATATATAATAATAGTACTAGAACTACTAGGACTTAGCGAGTGGCGGGCAGTGTCGGGCATGTCCAGGGTGCGCGGAGGACGGCGACGGACGTCCTCCGATCAGGGGCTGAAGCCCAAACCGTTTGAAAGCGCGGTACGGCACGACCGAGGTCGTGCCCTGACACGGGGATGATCGCGGCGGCGGTAGGGGCGGTACGACACGGGAGAGGTTGTTTAGTGACGGAAGGATTTACGGCGACTCGCTATACGGCTTGGCGGAGGACGCGATCGAGCACGTGGATTTGCGGTCGCGTGGCGCGGTGTCGCATGGCCGAGGATGCGCCGTGACAAGAAGATCCATGGGAGGCCGCGGAGAAGCACTTTTTAGTTTCAAGTGGGCCGGAGGGCAGGATGGAATTCGGTTAGGTGCTATTGACGATGGTTCGAGGGCTCGATACACTTTTTACGTCAGACCTCTCTCCCACCCGAGTGTGTTAGACTTGCGTTTCCTTCGAATTGAATTTGAGGGAGTGTGCCGTGAGTACTAAGGCAAAATTCGGGATTGGCGTCGGGATTATCGTGATCAGCCTCGCCTCGCTGGCCTGGGTGGGCGTGCGCGACAGCAAGACCTACTACCACACAATTTCTGAGCTGGCCGGGCTGCAATCCAGCGAATTGCATCAGCGGATGAGTGTCGCTGGAAATGTCGACACTGGCTCGATTCAGCATGTGGCTGGGCGCACAGATTTTGTCCTGGTGGAGCAGGGCCGCAAGTTGCCTGTGAGTTATGTGGGCGCTGATCCGTTGCCGGATACTTTTAAGGATGGATCCGAAGCGCTCGTTAAGGGGCGGCTTGGATCCGATGGACACTTTGTCGCCGAGGAAGTGCAGGCGAAGTGCGCTTCGAAATATGAAACTGCTCCAACGAGCGGCGGCGATTAGTCCTGGAGTTTTGCGGAGCGCGGCAGGGGCGCTTCGTTTTTGAGCTCGGGGTTGGGCTTGGGGACGAATCGAGATTCAGAACTTTTCTGACTGATGGATATCTTCGGATCATTCGCGCTGCTGTTGGCTCTTCTTTGCGCGGTATATGCAATGGTGGCGGGCATCGTCGCCATTCGCACGCGCAATCCACTTTTTATTAAAAGCGCTCGAAACGCGGGCATGGCGGTTTGCATTTTGATTTTTACCGCTACGGCCAGCCTGATTTATCTTTTCATTTCGAATAATTTTGCGAGTGCGTATGTGGTGGAGCACAGCAGCAGCACGCAGCCAACATTCCTAAAAATTGCGGCATTGTGGAGCGGGCAGGAAGGGTCGCTGCTTTTCTGGAGCTTTCTGCTTTCGATTTATGTTTTCTCCGTGCTGTTTACGTATCGCGCGAAGCACGGGGAATTGATGCCGTACGTCGGCGTGATTCTGGCGGGCGTGCAATCGTTTTTTTTGCTGCTGAATAATTTTGTGGCGAGCCCGTTCAAAATTATTGGAGCGACCGGCGCTGACGGCGTGATGCATTGGGTGACGCAGCCGCAGGGGCACGGACTGAATCCGCTACTGCAGTATCCGGAGATGATCATTCATCCGCCGATGCTGTATTCGGGATACACGGGATTCACGATTCCGTTTGCGTTTGCGCTGGCGGCGCTATTGGGGCGATATCCCGGAGAAAAATGGATTCATCTGACGCGGCGCTGGACGATGATCGCGTGGGGATTTCAGAGCATCGGAATTTTGCTGGGCGCGCACTGGGCGTATGCGGTGCTGGGTTGGGGCGGATATTGGGGATGGGATCCGGTGGAGAATGCGTCGCTGCTGCCGTGGCTTACGGGAACTGCGTTTCTGCATTCCGTGATGATGCAAGAGAAGCGCGGGATGATGAAAGTGTGGAACGTGTGGCTGGTGTTCCTCACGTTTTGGTTATGCATTTTCGGGACGTTTCTGACGCGAAGCGGCGTGGTGAGTTCGGTGCATGCGTTCGCGCAATCTTCGATCGGGCAATGGTTTGTGGGATTTTTGATTGTGATTGCGCTGGTGTGCGCGGTGGCGTATTTCAGAAACAGCGACTACTTGAAGAGCAACAATCAGCTGGATTCGCTGGTGTCGCGCGAATCGAGCTTTCTTTTTAATAATTTGATTCTGCTGGTGGCTTGCATCGCGGTGATTTCGGGCACGATGTTCCCGGTGCTTTCGGAATGGGTGCAAGGGCAGAAGATCAGTGTGGGTCCGCCGTTTTTTAATCACGTAAATATTCCGATTGGATTGATGCTGCTGTTTCTTACCGGCGTGGGACCACTACTCGCGTGGCGGAAAACTTCTCTGGATAGTTTGAAGCGGAATTTTACTTTACCGCTTGTGGGCGGATTAATTGCCGGGGCGATTGCGTGGCCGCTGGGCTGCAAGAATGGGTATTCGCTGGTCTGCGTGATACTCGCGTTTTTTGTGGCGTTTACGATTGTGTTCGAGTTTTATCGCGGCGCGAAAGTGATCCACGTTCGCACGGGGATGAATTATCTGGCGTCGGCGATTGATTTGACGATGCGGAATACGCGGCGCTACGGCGGCTACGTAATTCACTTCGGAATGGTGCTGATATTTATCGGGTTGGCGGGCGGCGCGTTTAATCAGGATAAGCAGATGGAGATGCCGTCGGGCTCGCACATGACGATTGGCGCGTACACGCTGAACGCACAGACGTTTGACATGCAGCCCGGGCCGAATTACGACGCCGAGCGGGTGACGATCGAAGTGACGAAGCAGGGCAAGTCGCTGATGATGTTGACTCCCGAAAAAAGAAATTTTAGATCGAGCGAAGAATCGGGAACGATGGTGGCGATTTACTCCACTCCGCTGAATGATTTGTATGTTGTGTACGCGGGGCGGAATCCGGAGACGGGCCAGCCGGTGATTCACGCGTATTTGAATCCGCTGGTGAAATGGATTTGGTTCGGCGGAGTGGTGGTGATAATTGGAACGATTCTCGCGCTGCTGCCAGATCGGAAGGCGGCGATTGTGCTGAGAGCGGTTACGCAACCGGCTGCACTGCCCATTGCGGCGGGAGTAATGCCGCAAATTGCGCCCGCATCGAGTCATCATGACGGCAGCGATTAAATCTCGGATTCGCCGCATCGTTGCGGCTGGATCGGTGGTGGCGCTGGCGGTATTTGTTGTGGCGATTCCGCCTTCGCGCGCGCAAGCATCGGATCACGCGAAGCAGCTTGGGCTGAAGCTGATGTGCATCTGCGGTTGCGGCCAGGTGCTAATCGGATGCAATCACATCGGATGCCCGAGTTCGGTGCCGATGCTGAAGGAATTGGAGCAGCACATTTCGCGCGGCGAAGCGGACGATTTAGTGGTGCAGGATTTTGTGCAGGAATATGGGATGCAGGTGCTTTCGGAGCCGCCGAATTCGGGATTCAATCGAGTGGCGTGGCTGCTGCCGGGATTTGTATTTTCGCTGGGGCTGGGAATTGTGGCATTCGTGATTGCGCGATGGCGGCGGAAAGTGGTGGTTGTTGCGCCGGCGCCGCAGCGGGCTTCGGCGGAAGCGTTGAAGCGGGCGCGGGAAATGGCTGACAGGGATACGGACGAATGAACCCGGCAAATTTCGACACCGGTTCGATTGTGGCGTGCTGCGCGCTGGCTGCGGCTACGCTGGCATTTATTTTTGCGATCGACCCTGATCCGGGGGATTCGGCGCCGCGGCGTTCGCAGCTGGATCAACTTTTTGAACGGCGCGATGCGGTGTATGAGAATTTGCGTGATTTGAAATTTGAGCATCGCGCGGGGAAGTTGGGCGATCACGATTACGAAGAGACCAAAGTGACGCTGGAAAACGAAGCGGCGCTGGTGCTTGCGGAGATTGAGCGCGTCACGGAGAGTCCTTCGCTGGTGGGGCGGAAGGCATCGGCGGCAGTGCCGGGAAAATCGAACTCATGAAGAGATATTTTCTGCGATTCATTGTAATTTTTTTCGCGTGCTCGCTGATTGCGGGAGCATCGCGCGCTGCCACTGTTTCTGGGACCGTGCGCAACGGGACGAATAATTCCGTCGCGGCGGGCGTGACTGTGGTTCTGATTGCGCTGCAAGGCGATATGACTACTGTCGCGAACACGACTACCGACAAGCAAGGGCACTACGAAATGAACTACACGCCGAGCGGGCAGATGCCGATGCTCGTGCGCGCGGTTTATAAGGGCGTGAATTTTCATGGGATGTTGCCGCCGGGGCAAACTTCGGCTGACATTCAAATTTTTGAGCCGGATACGAATATCAAGACGGTGCAATTTCCGGCGCGCATAATTTATTTTCAACCGGAAGGCAGCACGCTACTTGTGGGCGAAGCAATATGAAGTGCAGAACCAATCCACTCCACCGAAGGCATATTTTAATCCGCAGGGGGATTTCGAATTTCGAATTCCGGATGGAGCACAGCTTGGAGATGTATCGGCGCAGGGCCCAGAAAAGATGCCGATTACGCAGGGCACGATGGATCGCGGGAAAAATCGGTACGCGATTGCTTATGCGTTCCGGCCGGGTTTGAATTTTGTGCGGCTGTCATATCAAGTTCCGTATGGCGGCGACAAGGCATCGATTCATCTCTCGCAAGAACTTTCTTCGCAGCGGGTGATGATTCTCGCACCGCCGACGGTGACGGTGAATGCCGCGGGATTTCAGCCGGCTGGAACGGAAGAGGGAATGACGGTGTATTCGCGCGACGAAGTTCCGGCTGGATCGGCGATCGACATCGCGGTTTCCGGAACTGCCCCTGCACCTGCCGCAGATGCGCAGGGGCAATCGCAGCAGGATCCTTCCGCGCAAGGCCAGGCGCAGCAAGCGCCGATTAATGGACGCGATCCTGGGCAGCCCGTGATGGCGATTCCACCGCGGCTCGATACTTTGAAGTGGGTGCTGCTTGGCGGATTCGGCGCGATGTTTGTGCTGGGGATGGCTTATTTATGGCGGCGGCCGGTGGCGATTGTGGGCGCGGCGAACGGGGCAGTTGTGGCTGTAGCGCCTTCGCCAAAGCGAGTCGCGGCGGCTTCGCTCGCGTCTGCGGAAACTGCTGGTCCTTCGAGCGGGGCGCTTGCTGGAGTGGATCGCGAAATTGGAACGAGTCTCGATCAATTAAAAGATACGCTGTTCCGGCTGGAGCTGCGGCGGCAGGCTGGGACAATTAGCGACGCTGAATACGCGGAACAACGCAGCGCCGCGGAAAAAATTCTGCGCGATCTCGTGCGCGGGTAAGACATACTCTGCACAATCGGTTCGAATGCCCGCATCCTCGCCAATGCCCGGTGTAAGTACTGAAAATCGCGCGCTGGGCGTAAATTTCGAAAATGTGGAAAAGAGATTTGGTTCGTTCATCGCGTTGCGGCGCGTGGCATTGCAGATTGCGCCGGGCGAATTCGCGGTGCTGGTTGGGCACAATGGATCGGGGAAGACGACGCTGCTGCGGATGGGGGCGTCGCTGATTATTCCTACTCACGGGCGCGTGAGGTATACGGGCGGGGATTCCGGCAGCGCGCAATCGGTGAAGCAGCGAATCGGGATGGTGGGACACAACACGCTGCTGTATGACGAGCTGAGTGCAGCGGAGAATTTGGAATTTTTCTCGAAACTTTATGGACTTTCGCGGCAAGCGGAAATCGCCGCGCAGTGGTTGGCATCGGCGGGGCTAGGCGAACGCGCGCGCGATTTGGTGCGGACATTTTCGCGGGGGATGCGGCAGCGGTTGGCGATTGCGCGCGCAATGTTGGCGGGCCCGTGGCTATTGCTGCTGGATGAGCCTGCAACGGGGCTCGACCGCGAGGGAGTCGCGTGGCTTGCGCGGACTTTGGCGGAAGTTCGCGAGCGCGGCTGTACGGTGATCATGACGTCGCACGGTCATAGCGAGGCAGTGGATTTTGCGACCCGCGCGATTGCGATGCGTGCGGGCGCGGTGATTGCGGATAGTGGAGCGAATGGCGATGTGCGCGCGATTCTCGATCGCGAAATTGTGGCGGCGGGACCGTCTACGGTGCAGGCGGGCACTCGATGACCACCGGCCGGGCGGCAATTGCGATTCTAACAAAGGAATTGCGCGCGGAATTTCGCACGTTTGAACTTTTAATTTCTACGATCGTTTTCGTGCTGATTGTCTTGGTGGTGTTTAGTTTCGCATTTGATCCCACGACGGCGGAGGCGCGGCGATTTGGTCCGGGACTTCTGTGGATCGCGCTGCTGTTTGCGGCGTCGCTGATGTTGCAGCCATCGTTTACACGCGAGCGCGCGAACGACACCCTTGCGGCGCTGCGGCTTGCGCCGATCGATCCGTTTGCGATTCTCGCGGGAAAATTGCTGGCGAATTTTTGCTTTCTGATTCTGGTGGAGCTGGTGCTACTGCCGATTTTTTCGGTACTGTATGATGTTTCTCTGGGGCATGTTGTGCTGCCGTTGGCGTTGGTAATGTTGCTGGGAACGCTGGGAATTGCCACAGTTGGAACAGTGTTTTCGAGCATCGCCTCGCAGGCGCGGATGCGCGAGTTGTTGCTTCCACTGCTTTTGCTGCCTGCGCTGGCTCCTGCGCTGATTGCGAGCGTGGAGGCGACGAAATCGCTGTTGGATGATCCGCCGGAGCTTTCGCGTTCGTGGACGCTGGTGCTGGTGGCGTACGATGTAATTTTTTTGACGGCGACGTGGTTGTTTGGCGGGTATTTGTTGGAGGAGTAGCGAGCGGGAAAGACCCACGTTCGCCCGTACAACTGGGCGAGCATGGGGCACCCACGGAGAAGTTTTGCGGAGGAAGTATTTGACGGCGGGCAATCCATCGAGCAACGCGGAACGCGGGTCGGCATCGCAGGCGTTAGCGACGCTTGTTGTCGCAGTGCTGATTGGTTTCGCGATTTATGCCGCGCTGATTTGGGCTCCTACTGAACGAACGATGGGATTTTTGCAGCGAATTTTTTATTTTCACGCGGCGAGCGGCTGGGCGGGAATTCTCGCGCTGAGTGTCGCGTTCATCGGAAATGTTTTTTATCTGGTGACGCGGAAACCTGCGTTTGATTGGCTGGGAGTTGCGGGCGCGGAAGTTGGTCTCGCATTTTTTACGATCGTGCTGATCACTGGGCCGATCTGGGCGAAACCGGCATGGGGGATTTGGTGGGATTGGGACGCGAGGCTTACGTCAACGCTGGTGCTGTGGGTACTTTACGTATGTTATTTGCTACTGCGAAGGCTGCTTGATAATCCTGAGCGCCGGGCGGTGGTGAGCGCAGTGTTTGGAGCGTTTGCGTTTCTGGATGTGCCGCTGGTTTATTTTTCGATCTGGTGGTGGCGGACGCAGCACCCGAAGGCGGTGATTGGCCGAGCGGGTGCGCTTGATCCACACATGGGTGAGGCGTTTGCATTGACGTGTACGGCGCTCACTGGGCTGATGATTTTGTTGATTCGACGCAGGTATATTTTGGAGTCGTTGCGGCATCAAATCGAAGAGATGCGCGCGGAGATGGATCTTGAGACTTAGCAGGGAAGCGGATTTCGAATCGGGAGGCGTGCGGTGAAGCATTTTGGAAGCGTGGTCGCGGCGTACATGGTGATCTGGGGCGTGTTTATGCTGTATGACTTTACGCTCGCGCGGCGCATGTCGAGCCTTCGCGATGAGATTGATCGTCTGAAAAATATGATTGGCAAAACTCCGCGTTCCTGATTTTGGTGAGAGATGCGAAAGCGCGTTGGCATCGTCGTATTCCAACTGGGCGGGCCCGATAAGCCTGAGGCCGTGGAGCCATTTCTTTACAATTTATTCTGCGACCCCGACATTATTCCGCTTGGACCACTGGGCGCGATTCTGCGCAAGCCGCTGGCGCGGTATATTTCTCACAAGCGAGCGCCAATCGCCGCGCATCACTATGACGAAATTGGCGGACAGTCTCCGATTCGGCTGCTGACGGATCGGCAGGCGAGAAAGCTGGAGGACACGCTCGCGAGCGAGATGGATCCGCGCGTGTTTATCGCGATGCGCTACTGGCATCCGCTCACGGAAAAGGCCGTTGCAGGAGTTATGTCCACCGATCTCGATGAACTGGTGCTGCTGCCGCTTTACCCGCAATATTCTTACGCGACGACGAGAAGCAGCTTGAAGGAATGGCGGCGGCTTTACCATCCGGGTCCCGGCGCGCCGGTGGAACATTTGATTGATCATTTCTACGATCATCCACTTTATATTGAAGCGGTGGTGGATCGGATCGAACTGGCACTGTCACATTTTAAGGATCCGCGCGACGCGCATATTGTGTTCAGCGCGCATGGGCTGCCGCTAAGTTTGATTGAAAAAGGCGATCCGTATCAGAAACAAATCGAGGCGACGGTAAGACTCGTGATTGAGTGCGGCCGGTGGCCTAACGGGCACACGCTTTGCTATCAGAGCCGAGTAGGGCGGCAGAAATGGCTGGAGCCTTCGCTGCACTTCGCAATTGAGGAACTGGCGCTGCGCGGCGAGAAAAATCTATTGGTGGTGCCGATTTCGTTTGTTACGGAACATATCGAAACGCTGCATGAAATAAATATTGAAGCGCGCGAAGAAGCCGAAAAACTTGGCGTCCGCCAATTCGAAATGATGCCAGCAGTGGGGGATTCGCCGCGATTTATAGGGGCGCTGGCGGATCTGGTGATGCGCGCGGTGGGCGTGGAGACGCGTCACGCGGTGCGCGTCGGTTAATCAAAAGCGGTTAACCGTACAGAGTTTCGTTCGCACATTTCTGCGGATTTTCCTGATTTCTCCTTGATTTTTTTCACCCCGCAGAATATATAAGAGCGTTTGGTATTCGCGTCTTATTCCAAGTATCGGGAGCAATCGTAATAATGGCGGAGCAGACCGACCCAAAAGCTGCGGAACCCAAGGCACCACCAACTCCGGCCGCTGCGGCCCCACCCAAGCCAGCGGCAAAAGGGAAGAAAGCTGAAGCCAGCCCCGCCGAAAAGGTAGACAAGTCGCGCCGCACGATGATCTGGGCGTGCATCTGGGGATACCTGGGGATTAACTTCCTGATGTTTCTGCGATTTTTCTTTCCGCGCGCGCATTTACGAACCCAATCCGATTTTTTCGATCGGCTATCCGGCGGATTTCGAGCTGGGAATTGACCAGCGCTTTCTGATGACCAACCGCGTGTGGGTGATTCACGAGCCGGGCCGACTTTTTGTGATTTTTGCGCGGTGCACGCATCTGGGCTGCACTCCTGAATGGAAATCGGCGGAAAACAAATTTAAGTGTCCGTGCCACGGCAGCGGATATGACAGCGAAGGCGTGAATTTCGAAGGTCCCGCGCCGCGTCCGATGGATCGTGCGCATGTGGAACTGGATGCGACGGGGAAAATCACCGTGGATACGAGCAGGCTGTACATGGATGATCCGCGCGCCGGAGTAAATCACTTCAACGATCTAGGCGCGTTTCTGAACGTCTGATGAGTACGATCGTCGAATTTGAAACTCGAAATTGAAATTCGAGATTGAAATCGGTCCGAGGTAGGGGGATCGGATGCCGGAAGAAAACGGCGATGGTAAACGCCGGGGCTGGTCGATCGCGTCAAGGAAGATGCGAAAGGCCTGAGCGAGTACGTCAACGAAAAAGGCAAAGAGCAGCTCGAAGGCTTGAAAGATCCCGAGAAGACCCAGGTCTATCGTTCGATTTTCCGCGTGAAGCATGACGACACGCCGCGGAATCGCTCGCTGAGCGTTCTCTCCAACGTTTTCTTCCACTTGCATCCCGCAAAAGTAAATCGCGACGCGGTGAAATATAAATTCACATGGGGCATGGGCGGCATCACGTTTTATCTGTTCCTCGTGCTGACGTTCACCGGCGTCCTGCTGATGTTTTATTACCACCCCAGCAAAGTGCAGGCGTTCCGCGACATTCTTGTATCTGGAAAACGACGTGCCGTTTGGCAAGCTGCTTCGCAACATGCATCGCTGGGCAGCGCACTTGATGATGATCGCGGTGTGGCTGCACATGTTCCGCGTGTTCCTGACCGGATCATACAAGCGTCCGCGCGAATTTAACTGGTGCGTGGGCGTGTTGCTGATGGTGCTGACGCTGCTGCTTTCGTTCACCGGATATTTGCTGCCGGACGATCAACTGGGATTCTGGGCCGTCACGGTGGGCACGAACATGGCGCGGGCGACTCCGCTGCTGGGAAATGAAGGGCCGTTCGGCGCGATGATGGGGATGACGCCCTATAACGACGTGCGATTCGCGTTGCTGGGCGGATCGATCGTGGATGCGAACGCGTTGCTGCGCGCGTACATCTGGCATTGCATCGCGATTCCGCTGATTGCTGCGATATTTATGGGAGTGCATTTCTGGCGCGTGCGCAAGGATGGCGGAATATCGGGACCGGCGCCGGTGATGCTGGCGTCGGAGATTAAGGATGAGAAGGGTCCGAGGCCGGTGATCTATGCGGCCTAGCGGAATGGGTTAGAAGTGTGCACGTTGCCGCAATTTTTTGCGCAGGCGAGATTGAAGGGAATCGCTTGGAAGTGAACTAACGATTTTTTGCGCGCGATAACGGGCGGCGGTTTCACGGAGGCGGCTCGAGATGTGTGGGGACTGGCACCAGCTATGGGAAGTAATTTCCACGCCGGATAACATGCCGATCGTGGCGTTGCTGTTCTTCGTGCCGTTCTATATCTGGTACGCGTTTCGTCAGGCGAAAGAGAACGACGAGCTGATTGAGCAACTGGAAGCCGATCCGCAAACTGGCCAAGACGGCGTATCGCAAGACGGAGCCTTATGAAAAAGGCTGGGATCGCGAAGTTCATACCTGGCCGTATTTGATGCGCATTGAGTTTGTGGCCGCAATTATGGTCACCGTGCTGCTGATGGGTTGGTCGCTCACGTTGAATGCGCCGCTGGAAGAACCTTCGAATCCAAATGTCACGATGAATCCTGCGAAAGCGCCGTGGTATTTCCTGGGCTTGCAGGAAATGCTCGTCTATTTCGATCCGTGGATGGCGGGCGTGGTGATGCCGACGCTGATCATCGTCGGGCTGATGGTGATGCCGTATATCGATGAGAATCCGCTGGGCAACGGCTATTACACTTACAAGCAGCGAAAATTCGCGATCTGGGCGTTCATGGTTGGATTTATTGGCTTATGGGTCTTAATGATTGTGATTGGCACGTTTATAAGGGGGCCTGGGTGGATGTGGTTCTGGCCAACGCAAACCTGGGACGCAGCGCGCGTGGATTATGCCGTAAACCGCAATCTGGACCAACTATTCGGCGTGGATGGCGCGTGGATCGCGCACATTATGCCGAGAAGTTGGAAGCCGTTCTCCGCGCTGATCGCGCCGCGGCCATATTCGGAATTATTCCCGATTACGCTTTATTTCTTGATGTCGTTTTATTTTCTGCACTGGCTGGCGAACTCCACGGAGTTCAGCCGGAAGATTTACAAGCGGATGTCGTTGCTGCAATCAGTGACGATGTTGCTGTTCCTGTCGCTGATGATTTCGCTGCCGATCAAGATTTTGCTGCGCCTAGTTCTTCGCATGAAGTATGTGTGGGAGACGCCATGGTTCAGCGTCTAATTCGCGCGGCAGTTCAGCGCGGAGCGTGCCGGAGAAAGAAATTCAGTTCGTGGTTGGCGAGGAGGCAGTGGGTGGCTGAAGCCGGTTAGTCGGGATCCTGTTACTAACAGTTCGATGAGCGCTGTTACTGCTCATCTCCGTCTTCATCTTGATGGTCACGGTGGCCTGGTCGCTGTAGGACGAGTTCTTTGGTCTGCGTCCGTGGCGCGGATATCAGCGCGAGTTCTACGGCGTCGTATGAGGACATATTTGAACAAGCAGATTGCGCAAGAAAAGAAGCTCGAAGCTACGGTCAGTCTTCGCCGGACTATATGCAGTTGAAAGCTGCGGATGCAAACGGCGCAGGCCGACGCCGTGAAAGCCGCGGACGCAAATATTCGACAGCAGTTGGCGCTGCTGGAAGAGCAGCGCACCGCGATGACTCCTGCGTTTCAGGACGCGCGCGGAAAAGTTGGCGCGCTGATCTATCCAGTACGAAATTGTGCCGGCAGTCGGACTAAGAGCGGACAAGATTCGCGCCAGAAAGATCTTGAACGAAGCGAAGGCGGAAACCCACGAAGTGCAATGGCCGACTGGCGGCGGCAAGACCGAAGTCAGGAAATAGAAATATGACGGATCAACTGAACCAGCTTTTCACGATCTTGATGGCGCGAAGGCGGAACTGGTCACGAAGCAGGCCGATGTCGACGCGCCGGTGAAAGACTGCGCAGGACAAGCTGAACGATTACGTGAAGCGAGCAAGTTGCCGGGTATGAGCTTGGCGGCGCTCGAAGGTTTGCGCAATTCGGCTGACGACATTCAAAGTTGATCTGCGGCAGATCAACGTAAATCCCACCGGCACGATGATCAATTATCTCGGCGGCAGCGGGCTTGGTGGATCGTTGCCAATCCTGCCACATCGCAATGGATCCGCTGGTTGTTCCGGTGACGATGACGCTGACGAAGGCCGACCTGGGAATGGCGAAGAGCCACGACGCGCCTTTCACCACGCATCCTGATCCCGAACTTTTCAAATGGCATCCGCTGGAGCGATTTGGTTGTTCGCCGTGCCACGGTGGCAATGGACGCGCGCTGGATTCTGTCGAGAAGGCTCACGGCCGTTACGAGCACTGGCTGTGGCCGATGAATTATCCGGAAAATTATAATGCGGGCTGCCAGAATTGCCACGCTTCGGACATGGTTACCGAGCACGCGGACAGTTCTGAATCGTGGGCGCTCAGCTGTATCGCACGCGCGGATGCATCGGCTGCCACAAGTACGCTGGATTTGACGATGAAGCTGAGCGGCTGAACTCGCACGCGCCAGCAGATCATTCAGCTTGAAAGCACGAAAGGCCGAATACGCGCTGCAAATTCCGCGTTTGAATACGCAAGCCGATCAGGCCAGCCGACAACGCCACCGCGCAACGTCTGAACGCGAAGGCGCTGAACCTGACCGTGGAAAGCAGCAAGCTCGATTCGCAGATCGAACAGCTCGACGAACTGACGAAGTCGCTGATGCGCGAAGTGAAGCGCGTTGGCCCGGACTTGAAAGAAGTCCGCAGATGAAGCTGCGCAAGGAATGGATCCCGGTGTGGCTGGCGCAGACGCACACATTCCGTCCGACAACGAAGATGCCGCAATTCCGCTTGCAACAGGACGAAATTCAGGCGATCGCCGCGTTCATCTGGCAACACGGGAATTACCGGACCAGACTTTGCCGAAGCAGCAGCCGGGCGATGCGGCGCACGGCAAGCAGCTGATGCAGCAGCGCGGATGCCTGGCGTGCCATTCGCATCGGCGAAGGCGCGAAATCTGATGGGCGGCGATTTCGCCGCGAATCTGAGCCGCGTCGGCGAGAAGGATAATTACAATTATCTCGTGCGCTGGGTTCACAATCCGCGCGAGCGCACGCGGCCTTATTGCCCGTTCGAGAAGCGAGACCTTGGGCCCGAGGATTACGCGAAGCACGGCTTGCCGTTCGTGTTCGATCTGGATCACTCGAAGTGCCCGAACGACGGCCATCAACTCGAAGTGCAGCAGCCGACGATCATGCCGAGTCTGCGTCTGGCGGATGCGGACTCGCGCGATATCGCCAGCTTCCTGATGACGCAGAAGCATGCCGACGCGACCTATGCCGCCGCGGACTTATATGGACGATCCGAAGCTCGCGGCGCAGGGCAAAGCGCTCGTGCAGCATTACGGCTGCGCGGGATGCCACGAAATTTCGGGCCTGGAAGATGAAGGCCGCATCGGCACGGAGCTGACCAACGAAGGCAGCAAGCCGATCGAGCGCTTGGATTTCGCGCGCTACACGGAAGATGCCAAGCGCGGCGTTCAGACCGACGGCAAGACAATCATCCGCGCGGGCAGTGGTATGACGCGAAGGGATTCTTTGAAGCGAAGCTGGCAAATCCGGCGGTGTTTGACTACGGCAAAGTACAAACCGGATCCGATGGATCGCTTGCGCATGCCGTCGCCGAATTTGAATGACGCACATGGCGGGCATCACGCCGAAAACGAATCTGGACGCGCTGGTCACTTTCCTGCTGGGCAGCGTGGATCCGCAATGCCTCCGGAATATATGTACAAGCCCGCGGACCGGCGCAAAGCGATTCAAGAGGGCTGGTGGATCGCCACGAAATACAATTGCATCGGCTGCCACCAGATTGATATCGGCCAGAAGACGGTGATGCAGGATTTGCCGTGGTATCAGGCGGAAAATAAAGCGAATCTGCCGCCGGTGCTCACCAGTGAAGGCGCGCGCGTAAATCCGGAATGGCTGAAGCAATTCCTGGCGAATCCGTCGCTCAGCACGACGGACACGAACAAGAATGGCGTTCGCAGCTATCTTGCAAGTGCGTATGCCGACGTTCTTCCTTTCCGACGACGAAATTCGCAAGCTCGTGCTATTCTTTGAAGCGATGTCGTCCCAGGCCGAGCCGTATCATTCCGGAAAAGCTCGCGCCGCTCACAACGGACGAAACCGACACTGGCGCGTGACCTGTTCACGAATCCGGCGGCGCCTTGCTTGAAGTGCCACGCGACAGGCGATCGTGAATCACGACAAGAATGCCACCGCGCCGAATTTCATTCTGGCCGGGAACCGTTTGCGCCAGCCGTGGGCTGTGCGTTGGGTCACCGATCCGGCGAAAATTATTCCCGGTACGGCGATGCCTTGCGGGCCTTTTTCACCGCAGGATGGAGACGTGGGTGTTCACCGGCAAGTTGCCAGCTGCAGTTTAGCAATTATCACGGAGATCAAGCGGATTTGATGGTGCGCTACTTGATGGCGATGACTCCGGAGGAACAGAGGCGCATCTGGCAGGACGCAGCATCTGCGGTGGCGGCGCGCTCAGGCCAGGAGAGGTCGATTACGTGTCGGGCAGGACGATCTGCATCACTTCGGTTGAAAGCACTACAATTGGGATTGGAATTCGACGAATCCAACTCAGGAGGAAAGATTCGCAGATGAAACTTCGCTATAGTGGATATGTAATACTCGCCGCGGCGCTGGCCTTCGTGCTGGTGAGCTGCGGAAAGAAAGACGAACAGCCCGCCGAAACGGCGAGCACTGCGGCGCACCTGCCGGGCAGCCTGTGGATGCGGCAACCGCGGGCACGATTAGCGGCACAATTAAACTGGACGGCACGCCGCCCGCTCCGCACAAAATCAACATGGCTGCGGAAGCATATTGCGTGTCGCAACATCCGACGCCCGATGAACGATCAGGAAGTTGTCGCGGGCCCGGGCGGAACGCTGGCGAATGTCGTTGTTTACATTTCGGACGACATGAGCAAGTACGCCTTCACGATTCCCAGCACGCCCGCGACGATCGATCAGAAGGGCTGCATGTATCTCCGCACATCGTCGCGATGATGGCTGGCCAGCAATTGCAGGTGAATAACGACGATAACACCACACACAACATTCACCCCGTTCCGAAAGACAACCGCGAATGGAATGTATCGCAGCCGGCCGGATCGCCCGCAATGGTGAAAATTTTCGCGCGTCCTGAACATGCGATTCCGGTGAAGTGCAACGTGCACCCGTGGATGAAGTCGTACATCTTCGCGTTCAAGAATCCCTATTTCAGCGTGACAGGTGACGACGGTAAATATACGATTTCGAATGTGCCGCCGGGAACCTACACCGTTACCGCGTGGCAGGAAAAGTACGGCAAGTAACGCAGAGCGTGACTGTTGGCGCGAAGGAATCCAAGTCAGCAGACTTGACTTCAAAGCGTCTGGCGCTGCTGATTAATTTTTCAAGACGGCGTGGGCGGGAGAGCGTCAAGCTCTCCCGCGACCTTTCCGGCAATATTTCGTACGGCAAGGACGTAAACCTCTTCTGCAGAAATTGAATGCGCACACCCGGCTACAACAAGGCTCTGCACCGCTTCGCCGTATTGATGACGGTGTTTACCGGAGGCTTGCTTACTGCGGGCGCGCTTGTCACTTCGAACGACGCAGGACTTTCCATTCCCGATTGGCCGCTTGCATACAATTCGTTGGTCCCGCCGTTTGTCGGCGGCATTCGCTACGAATGGGGACATCGCGTCGTCGCTGGAACCGTGGCGCTGTTGACGGCGCTGTTCCGGACATCGTGCCCTCCGTCTCACGCTCTGGGCTGCGGCATCGGCAACCCTCAGCCATGTCTTCCTCCTGATCGGCGCAGTGATTGTCACGCCGGTCGTACTCGCGTATTCTGCCTTCGCGTACCGCACGTTTCGCGGCAAGACGCCCGAGGCGGGATGGGAAGCATGAGCCCGCGCATCCGGCGTCTGAGCTGGTTCGGCGGTCTCTATCTGGCGGCCGTCGCCACTCTGGTTCTCGTCACAGCGGTGATGCATGCCGTCTTGCGGCTCGTTACGTGATCATCACCTGTCAAATACAGATCGATCGGCTCCCGCCATGAGTGACACTGCACGGCCGGCAGCGATGCCCGCTTCACCTCCGCCGGCGCCGGCGCTCATGATGTCGCCGGCGCATACGCGCCTGCTGCTCGCGGGCCTCGGCCTCGCCACCGGGATGGAGTTTTATACCTCGACAGCATGAACCTGGTGCTGGCGGATCTGACCGGCACGTTGGGCGTGTCCGCGGACGAAGCGAGCTGGCTGCTGACCGTCTATAGCTGCGCGCTGTTTCTCGGCGTACCTGTCTCGATCTGGATGGCCGGGCACTACGGCTACAAGCGCTTCCTGCTCTCGACCATCGTCGTATTCGCGATCGCCTCGATGGGCTGCGCGATCTCTCCCGATCTCAGTTCGATGCTGATCTGGCGCGCCGTCCAGGGACTGGCCGGGGCGGGCCTGGTCGTATGGTGGCGCGCGAGCGTCTGTGTGGTGATGCCCAAACCGCAGCGTAGCCCATCGCTAATGAAGGCTTCCACGTTGCTCTATCTGTCGAGTGCGGCAGGGCTTCTGGTCAGTGGCTATATCACGGACCATTTCAACTGGCGCCTGATCTTCCTGCCAAATCTGCTCTATGCAGCCGCCGCGATATGGCTCCTGGCCCGCTACTTTCCGACACTCCCGCAGCCCGCCTCCGAGCGCGTGGTCAGCACCGACTGGCTCGGCATTGTTCTTCTCGCGACTGCGCTGATCTCGCTTCAGATCATTCTCAATCGCGGCGAAATCGACGACTGGTTCGGATCGCTACATATCCGCGTGCTCGCCTGGACCGGCGGCGCGGCCCTGCTTCTCTTCGTCGTCTGGCAGGCAAGCCCTGCGAATCGAACGCCGCTTTCTCTGGCTCGGTCTGCTACGTGACCGTTACGTGTTGTCGTCCGCGTTGATCGGTGTCTTCACCCAGGATGATCCTGTCAGGCAGCCTGTTCGTTCTGCCCGAGTTTCTGCGCAATCTCTCGACCCATACCCATAGCGCGACCCAGACCGGGCAGATCATCTGCATCTATGCGTTGACCGCAGCCGCCATCCGGCCGCTTATGGTCGGTCTCATCGCGCGCATCGGCCAACGCAAGACGATCATGCTTGCTCTCGTCATGCTGATCGCGTCGATGGTGCTGTTCAATCGCCTGCTGACGACGGACACGCCGGGCTATTACTATGTGGCTCCGCTTATTCTTTACGCCTGCTGCCTGTCCCCGTTGTTGCCGGCGGTGGGCAGCGGCACGGTGGCAAGATCGAGCAGAACAAACTGCTCGACAGCGTCTCCCTTTACATGACCTTCCGGCAATTCGGCGCGTCGCTTGGGGTCGCGCTGCTGACCATTCTCATCGGGCATCGCGAGACGCTCCATTCATCGCGCCTGTTCGAACACCTTCGCCACGACAATCCGGTGACGCAAGACTGGCTCTCTTCGGTGAGCGCAACGCTGGTCGCACGCGGTGGCTATACCCCGTTCGAGAGCCAGCGCGCGGCGCTACACGTTCTCGCCGAAGCAGGCGCACAGCAGGCTGCCACGCTCGCGTATGCGGACGCATTCGCCTTCATGGCGGTCGTCGGCGTGATCGCACTGTGCCTCGTTCCCATCATTCCGCCGACCCCGGTAGCCAAAAAATAAGGAGCGCGGCCATGCTAACCCTGTCTGTTCCAAACCCGATCCATTCGCCCGGCCGGAGGCAGCGATGAGCGAAGCGCCACCGGTTCAAAAACCGGCCACCACGCCGCCGCCCGTCAATGCACCTGCGGCGCCCCCGCCGCCTGACAATCGACGCTGGCTGATCCTCGGCATACTCGCGCTGATTGTGCTGCTGGCGATCGCAGCGTATTTCCTCGTGCCTGGCCTGTACGAGCAGCAGACCGACGACGCCTATATCGACGCGCATCTGGTTTCGGTCATCCCCAAGGTCCCGGCCTACGTGCAAACACTGCATGTCAACGACAACAGCAAAGTGACGGCCGGCGATCTCCTCGTCGAACTCGATCCGAGCGACTACGTCGTTCAGGTGGATCAGGCGCGCGCCAATGTCGCGGCGGCCGTTGGCAAGCTGGAGGAGGCACGCAATCAGGTCGCGGTGGCCGACGCCAATATCGGCCAGCAAAAGGCGGAGCTTGACGTTGCCCGCGCCAATGCGCAACTGGCCGTCGCCAATCTGGCGCGGCTGCAATCCGTCTCCGATGTGCGCGCCGTGTCATCGGAGCGCGTCGATGAGGGCAAGGCGGCCGCTGACGGGACGCGGGCTTCCGTGACCGCGGCCCAGGTCAAGGTCGATGC
>CAWAVH010000023.1:0-109671 GCA_963785395.1 uncultured Acidobacteriota bacterium
TCCATCCACCACATTATTCTTCCCGTCGATCCACTTCGGCCCACCGACGCCGGTTTGTACTTCCCGTTCCACGCCGCTCTGAGGGTCGCGGGTCAGCGTCACGCCGTTGATGATGTCGTTCATCGTGTCGCTCTGTTGCTCCATGTTTCGCATCATCTGTTGAGCTCGCGCGTTCTGAGCTTCTGTCGCCCGTATGGTAGCCAGCGCACTACTCAGGTTTCGTTGCGTCTGCGCCCGCGTGAAAACTTCTTGCATCGCCAACCAGTCCGGATTGAACGCGATTGATTCCGACGCGTGCTGCAGCATCGCCACCGCTTCTTTTCCCTGATCCGCAGGGGCTAAACAGCTGCCAAGAGCAACCACATACCACTGCCCAATCGGCCCGCCATCGCCGAAGTATTTCGTTTCCGAGTAAACGTATCCAGCCATCTGCTGCCCGTTGAGCGTGCACGAAAATACCGCTTCACCGCCAGTGGTGCGAATCATTCCCTGCCCAGGACTGTTGTATTTCGGCGTCATCGCTCGGCTCTGCGCCACGCGCACGCGACTGGCACATGTGGCTGAACCGCGCCATTCCATATTTCTCGGCAAATACCTGCCCCGATGCATAGGGTGCCACCCGAAATCCCGGAGCCGCCGAATTCCGGTTATATGCATTAGGGGTGGAGTATGCCGGAATCGTAGCGTCCCCCATCCGCAAATTAATTTTTCCGTCGGGCGAGGTCATGTCGATTGTGGGGCGAGCATCGACGATGCTGAAGCGAAACATTCCGCCGTATGTTCGCCATCCAGCGGGAACTTCGATGGAGAAAGCTTTTTCGCGATTGTCAACGACCGTGACCCAGCGCACGTCATTCTGCGCGAACAGCGCGGCGCTGGTGGTGAACATAAGACTCGCCAACAGAATCACTGCAACAAATCTAAAAGCATTCAGCAAGTTACGATTCATGATTGCGTCTCCGCGCGTTACAAAAACAATCGTCGCCATTAATTTTGCCAGCGTATCATTTGGCGCCACCCGTTTATATCACCGGATTTTTCGCGAAGTCACGAGATAACTCTGGGCTCGCGGCGCTTGCGTTTGACAACAATCGCGGCCGTCCTGTACTTTAACTATTCACTTATTTTCACAGGAGAATTGAATGGCGCAAGGCACAGCTACGAAAGTTAAGAAGCGCAAAAAATCAGTATTGAAGCGCGCCGCGCAGTCGATCGTTCGCGCCGAACGCAATCGCGCGGACCGCACTCGCGTTCGCAGCATGATCAAGAGAATGCGCACGGCACTTGCGTCGAACGACGCGAAATCCGCTGGCGAACTTCTTGCTCCAACACTCGCCGCACTCGACAAGGCAAGCGGCAAAGGAATTATTCCCGAAAACGCAGCAGGACGACACAAGTCGCGGCTGACTCGCGCGTACAACACACTGAAAGCCGCGCCGCCATCGGCGCCTGTACATAAGCAAGCGCACAAGTCTTAGGCTGCGCAAGCTCGCCTCGGGGAGGTTGAGCATGAGCAAATTGCAGACAGTGATTCTCGGAGTTGCGATCGCGCTGTATGCGGGGTGGCGCGTGAACATGATCGCGAAGGCGTACCGGAAGCAGCGCGCGGCGACTCGGCGCAGCGAAACAATCGGATCAGCCCGCGAATACAAATACTCCACTCCACTAGAAATTTCTTTTAGAGTTTTCCTGCCGTGGCCGCCGTGCGCCGCGTCGCAAGTTGTGTTACCAAAAATTCCATCATTGCTTTTGGCGCGGCCACTCCAGATTTCAGTTGGCTATCGGCTTCAGCAAGCAAAACTAATCCATCGCGAAGTTGTTCTGTAGGAATGCGCCGACATTCGCGCAATGCGAGTTCGGCGGTGTCGCGGCGCATTCCCAATTGACGCACCGCCTGCCAGGCATCCGCGTTACGCGGCAGGGCTTGCGCTTCGAGAAGTTTGCGATACATCCACGCCATCGCGCCGACGATGGCGACAGGTTGTTCGCCTTCGTGCAGAAGGCTCGCGAGAAAACGGAGCGCTCGTTCGCGGTCGCAGTTCGCCAGCATTTCGGAAAGTTGCCACACCGTATAACGCTTTTCGGAAACTACAAGCAGAGCGACATCGGCAGCGGTGATTTGTTTTCGATCTCCAGCATAGGTGGCTAGTTTTTCGATTTCGGTTTGAATACGGGCGAGATCGGCGTTGGTGCTTTCGGCGAGAAGGCGCGCCGCATCTTTTTCGATTTTGATTCCGGCGGTCGCGAGCCATTTGTTCGGCAATAATTGCTGCGGCGCTTTCGCGCTGCGCGGGTTCGCCATCGAGTTCGCAATTCACTACGAGAGTTTTTGACGAGAGAATTTTGAACGGGCGCATCCGCGCGTCGAATTCGGTCGCTTCGAAAACCAGCACCGTAAATGGCGCGGGATCGGCGAGATATTTTTCGAGTTGGTCGAGCGACTTGTCGCGATTTTTTTCGCCGAGCTTTTCGAGCGCTTCCGTGTCGCTGTAGAAAATTACTTGCCGGGCGACAAGCATCGGGCAGCGTTTGCGCCTGACCGATCAGCGTGTCGATGGAATCATCTTCCGCGGAAAATCTTATAACAGCCCAATCGCGCGCAGCGGGATCGGTAAATGCTTCGACGAATTGTTTTCGGCACAAATCGCGGAGGTACGCTTCGTTGCCGAGCAGCAAAACTCCAGCGATCGGTTTGCGCGATGCAATTCGCTCGATGAAATCTTCAACACTCAGTCCCGGCGATTGCTGATTGAGCCATTAGAAGTTCTCCAGGATATCCGCGACGAGGCGCGTGGCAAAATCGTGCGCCATCCGGTCGAGCGCTGGATCCTGTTCGTCGAAGAAACTGGTGATGTCCGAAGTGATTTGATATTCCTGCCGGAACAAATAGTTGTCGTTGCGATAGAGAATTTTGCCGGTGTCGCGTTCGTCAAGGTGCACGCGCATGTGAACCTGAATCAGCATCGTCGTCGCATGTCCTGTGATCGGATCGAACACCACCGGCGTGGTTTCCAGGCCGAATATTTCACCGTGCAAGACCGCGTCGCCTTCGGCTGCATTTGAGACTACTCGATATTTTGAACCCGCAAGGAATTCCCGCACCACGGCCTGAGTCATGCGCTGCTCGATGCGATAGTGCTGCGTTTTATTGACGAACGCCGGAACCGCAATCGTGTGAATTGTTTGCAGGGAGAGCGCTGGTGCGTCCCGCGACGTGATAGCCGCAGCCGGTCATCATCGCGGCACAAAGTATTCCAGCGGCAAACGCTGTGCGGATTCTTGCCGGAATCGCGATGAAGATCATTCGCTGAGAACTTTCTCGGCAATCGCGACAGTGTTCGCTGCTGCGAGACGAATGTTATCGGCTGCGCCCCACAACCAGATTCCATTGGGGCGGTTTGCGTCCACATGAGGACGCGCGAGAAGTGGTTTCGGTTCACCGGCTGCGGCGACATTTGAGGGAGCGTCGTCGTCCGGCCGGATCTGAAAGCCTGCAGCGGCAAGACGAGTTTCGACGGCGCTCATCTCAGGGGCGGAGTCGAATTCGATGTACGCCGTAAAAGTGTAGCCGTAGAAAACGGGAGCTTGAATAATTTGTACGGCGGGCAACGGCGCGTGGCCATCGAGGTATCCGCGGATGGTGCGCTCGGTTTCATCGCTCACATCGGCGAGATGTTCGGAACTTTCTGCGCCGTAACGATCCACGAGATTGAACGCAACCTGTCCAGCAAAAATGGTTTGCGGCAGCGGCTGGAACGAGAGCAGCTTGATCGTCTGGCTCTCCAACTCTTCTACAGCCGCGGCGCCTCGCTCGGAAACCGGGCGAAGCATGACGATGGATATTCGTGCCGATGGCCATTCGGAGAAAGCGACCGCCAGAAAACTGCAGACGATCGATGCAGATCCCGGCGAGATGAAAACGCGTTCAGCATTCTTACTGGCGGAACGATCTCCGCTCCGCGATGGCAGCAGATCGTCGAGCGCCGGGATCAGAGTCGTCGCACCCGGGTCGGGCACTGAGAGCGCCACCGATATCGATTATCTGGGCTCCGGCAGAGAGAGCGCGTTCGACATTTGCTTGTGCGAATGCCGGGCTTCCCGCAAAGATCACGAGATCGGCGCCTTCGAAACTATCTTCCGCGACCGGCAGGACAACCGTTGCTTCGCCAGCGGCAGCGGCGAGAATTGGAGCGGCGATTTCTTCGTCAAGCAGCCGAACATCGGCTGCCGCGAGCGTTCCGTTTCCGAGCGTGTCGGCGACTTCCTTGCCGCGCAGAGACGCAGCGCCTGCAATTACAATGCGTCTCGATCCGGTGGGTGACATGAATTAAGCGGGCCGCTGAGTGCGGCGCTGTTTCGCGAGCCGCACAATGTGAAGTGTGACGCCTGAAACGGTGTACACGCTGGCGATGGCAAGCAGAACGGGTTCTGAGTACACGACGACAGTCCAGATAAATGCGCCGATCGCGACGATGAATAGCGAGTTTCGCTTCTTCCCCAAGTTGAGATTCTTAAAACTTACATAGCGAACGGTACTCGTCATCAGCATTCCGAGCACTCCAACAAAAACGAAGAAGAGGAGCGACCAGCGCCAGTCATCGAGGGGCGCTTTCCAAAAATGAACGATCGCAGCGATCATTCCGGCCGCCGCAGGAGTCGGCATGCCGATGAAATATTTCACGCCACTGGTGTTGGCCATGCCCTGCACGTTGAATCGAGCGAGGCGCCATGCGCAGCAGATTGCGAACAACAGACTCATGAGCCACGCAAACTGGATCACGTGAATGATGGCTGCGGAATCGCGCGAGACTTCGCGGATGCCCCAAGCGTAAGCTAGCGCGGCAGGAGCGACACCAAAACTCACTACGTCTGCAAGCGAATCAAATTGCTTACCGAATTCGCTGTGACTGTTGGTGAGGCGCGCGAAAAATCCATCCATGAAATCGAAAACGATGGCGACGCCAATCGCGCGGGCGGCATAATCAAGCTGGAATTCACCCTTGGTGAGAATTGCGAGGATGGCGTAGTAGCCGCAAAGAAGATTTGCGGCGGTGAGCATGCTGGGAAGGACGTAGATGCCGCGGCGCAAACCGCGCTTGGCGGCTTTTATGCCCTTCGCCTTGGCAAAGTCCAGCTCGTGTTGTTCGACTTCCGGTTCCATGCCTAAGTTGGCCACCTAGCCAAAATGCTGGAGCCACCGGCGACGTGATCGCCACGTTTTACCACGATTTCAACTTCGGCGGGCAGCCAGACATCTACTCGCGAACCGAAACGGACCAGCCCAACCCGCTCGCCTCGGGCGACGGAATCGCCCACCTTCTTCCACAGGATAACCCTTCTGGCTATCAATCCTGCAATCTGTTTGAAGACGATTTCGCCCCGCGGGGTGCTTAAACGAATCACATTTTGTTCATTTTCTGTTGATGCTGCAGCCTTCATTGCCATGTGAAAGCGGCCCGGGCGGTAGTCCACGCGCGCCAGTTTGCCCTCCATTGGAGAGCGATTCACATGAACGTTCCAGATTGCGAGGAAGATGCTGATGCGGCTACCGATTCGCCCATCAAGAGGCTCGGCGACAATTTCCAAGACCTGCCCGTCTGCAGGCGAAACAATTGTGTTTGGATCCGCGGGAATTTCTCGCTGAGGGTCACGAAAGAACCATAGAATGAATGCGCCAAGAAGTAGAAATACGACTGCGAGAACGTGCTGACCGACGAACCATGCAACGAATGCCAGCACGATTGGCGCTGACGCAAACTTGTAGCCGTCGGTGACCACAGACCTCCGAGGGTTGGCCGGCGAGGGTAAGCCCGGCAGAGACACATTGTACGTCAGAAGGAGAGAATGACGCAGGTGGAGAACCTGCGCCCCAAGAATGAAGAACGGGCCAGCTAATCGGCGCTAGTTCTGCCGCTTCTGGGCTGCGTATGCTGCTGCCATGCCTGATTGAAAATCAGCTCCATTTGATCTTTCACGCGGAGCCGGAGCTTTTTCAGTTCGATTTGCTGGACAAGGTCTTCAGAGCTGAAAAAGGGAGAGGAAATTAATTCTTCAATCTTTGCGTCGTACTGCGACTTGCGTAGCGCTAACTCCTGAAATTCAGCGTTGCTGGCGAGAAGCTGTTCACGAAAGTCCCATGGAGTGGTGGACATCCGGCCTCCGAATTATCAGAGTTCAATTACACAACAAACGAAAAGTAGCACACGTTACAATCAGATGAAAGCGGAAAAAACTCTTGGAGACTATTTAGACTGGGCAAGATCGCGCCTGAGAACGACGGCGTCTTCGGTGGGGTAGGTGTAGTACTTGGGACGGCGGCCGGTTTCACGGAAACCTGTCTTCGCGTAGAAGGAGCGAGCGGCGGCGTTTGATTCGCGGACTTCCAGGAAAGCGACCTTCGTACTGCCGTGCTCGAGTGTTCCTAAGCGTTCAGCAAGTAATTTCGTGGCAATGCCGCACCGGCGATAAATTCCGGATACCGCGAGATTCAGAATTTCCATTTCGCCAAAAGTAGTGCGCGCGATTAGAAACGCGATTACTTTTTCATCCACTTCAGCTACCCATCCTTTGATGCCGGAGCCGGGAGTAGCGGCGCGTGTGTAATCGCCTTCGGTCCAATGCGCGGCGCCTTCGATGACGCGATCGAGCTCAGTAACGGTCGCGACATCCTCGGGCACCATGGCGCGGACTAGAAATTTGCGAGATGGACTCATTAGATTGCGATCATGATCTGGCGCTCACGATTCTTTCCAATACGATTCGGCGTCCGAACGGCGAACATAATTGGCGTCGAGCGAAAGGGAGTCTACTACGTCGCCGCTGAGAAATAGCTGGCGGCCGATTTTCCCGATCCAAGGCGCGAGATCTTCCGAAACGGATTCGATACTGGAACCGCGCAGGACTGAATTCTCAATTGCGCTAGTGATGAGATCCAGCGAAGGAGTCACGAATGAGACCGGCTCAGGGCCGGCAAATCGCGCTACTTCCTGAATAAACTCATCGGGACGAGCGACGACTTCCTCGTTCGCGAGATGCAAGTCCGAACCATCACGGCGGTAGATGCCGCCGAAAATTTGGCCGCGGCGAGCGTCCATCACCGAGGCGATGAGCCTCCGCTGTGGATTTCCTTGAGCCGCCAGAGCATGCAACGCGCTGACCGGCGCGACTGGTTTGCCGAAGAGTTCGGACCAACCTTTTACGGCAGTCAATCCGATGCGAAGACCGGTGAAGGAGCCTGGTCCGGCGGAGACCGCGTACAGGTCGAAATCCGAAATATTGAAGTGCACATCGCGCAACAAGAAGTCTAAGCTTTCGAACAACCTAGAAGAAAACGGACGCGCGGAACGCTCAAAAAAATGCTGAAGTACGCGGTCGTCTTCGAGCGCAGCGACGCCGCCGGCTTGGGTGCTGGTATCGATAGCGAGGATTCGCACGAGAGAATTGTACTCGAACAAGACGAATAGGAGTCCTATTACGACTAGCAATTCGCGTGCCATTCTAACATCTAAGTTTTTGTTAACTAGCTGATTCTAAATGAAATATCTTGACTCACCGCAACACTGTTATCTAGAATGGAACCATCCTCAGGGGGGACCCGCATGGACTATAAGATCGGCGACAAAGTGGTCTATCCGAATCATGGTGTCGGAGTCATCGAGCAAATCCACTACGGGATGTTGAACGGAAGAACCGAACGGTATTACATGCTTCGCATTTTGGCGAGTGGCTTGAAAGTGATGGTGCCGCAGACAAATGCGTGCGCGGTCGGGCTTCGTTCCGTCATCCGAAATGCTGAAACCAGCCAGGTTTTGTTGTTCCTGGAAAAGGGAAAGTACAGCTCTCATCCCGATTGGAAGCATCGCTTCAAAGAGAACTCCGAGCGGATGCGAACCGGGTCGTTGATTGAAGTTGCGGCAGTTTTGAAGAGTTTGGTGGCGTTAAGCCGCACCAAGCCACTTTCATTCCGTGAGAAGAAAATGCTCGAGCGCGCAAAGTTTTTGCTGGTTAGCGAGCTCGCCACCGCACGCAACGCTTCCGCAGAGACAATCGAAGGCGCATTGGTGAAGTCATTGGCCAAGGCACATCTTCAGATGCCTGCAATTACGGAAGCCATCGAAGCATAACGATTGCAAAATTAGCGGCGCAATTTTCTGCGCCAATTTATTCGGGCTCAACCCAAAGCACGCGGAAACTTTCGCGGCTTAGGATTGGGCCCTTTTTATTGGATTTTGGAGTCGTGCATTTATTGGCGATGCTTCTTTGAACGTTTTCCCCAGCCGCCGCCGCCCGGCGATTCGACGCGGATGACTGTGCCTGCCTTTACGTAGAAGGCGCACTTGGCTGCCACCTCGCGTTTCTTGCCGTTAACGATTAGTTCGTTGCGGCCGGGCTTCCCTGCTTCGCCACCTGCAAGGCCGTATGGGCCACGAGCGCGACGATCGCAGAGGAGGCCGACGTGCGCGTCGGTGAGGAATTCCAGCTCGCGAATCAGACCGTCGCCGCCCCGAAAGAGGCCTGCGCCTCCCGAATTGGGGCGGAACGAATAGCGTCGCACGCGAACCGGGTAGGCGTGCTCGAGGACTTCGACAGGAGAGTTGAGCGAGTTGGTCATGTGCGTGTGGATGCCGCTGATGCCGTCGAGACCGGGACGGGCGCCAAGGCCGCCGGCGATGGTTTCGTAATAGGCGAAGGTCGCGCCGCCGTAGCGGGGATCGGTGCCACCGAACGTGAGATTGTTCATGGTGCCCTGGCTGGCGGCGGGGATGCGATTGGGTAGAGCGCGCGCCATCGCGCGCAGAAGCGTGTCCACAATTCGCTGCGAAGTTTCTACGTTGCCGCCTGCTACTGCGGCTGGAGGACGGGCGTTGACGATGGTTCCTTCTGGCGCGATCACTTTGATTGGCCACATGAGTCCGGATGTGGCGGGGACTTGATCGTCGACGAGGCAGCGGAAAATGTAGAAGACAGCGGAGTAGGCGATTGCGGCTACGGCGTTGACACTGCCCGCGCATTGAGGATCGCTGCCGGTAAAATCGACCTCTGCGGTTGCTCCGTGGATTTTTATGGTGGCGGCGATGCGGATTGGATTGTCGGTGATGCCGTCGTTATCTAGAAAGTCTTCGCCTCTGTAGGTGCCCGGCGGGATTGTGCGCAGGGTGGCGCGCATCATTTCGGCGGAATATTCGAGGAGATGGCGCGCGTATTCGTTGACTTCAGCGAGACCGTATTTGGCGACAATTTCGGAGAGGCGGCGTTCGCCAATGCGGCAGGAGGCGATTTGTGCGGTGAGGTCGCCTTCGCGCTCATTGGGAGTGCGGACGTTGTAGAGGATCATTTGGAGAATGTCGCGGACGATTTTTCCGCCCGCCATTAATTTCACAGGCGAAATGCGAAGGCCTTCTTGAAATATTTCGCGCGCGAGGCCCATGGAGCCCGCCTGGGAGCCGCCGATATCGGCGTGGTGGGCGCGATTGGCTACATAGAAAGCGGGCTTGGCTGGCGCGTGCTTCGGTGCGGGGCCGATGTAGACGGGCATCACCATAGTGAGATCAGGAAGATGCGTGCCTCCCGCGTAGGGATCGTTGAGGACTACGATGTCGCCCGGGTTCAACTGCTGATCGGCGATTGCGGCGGCGACGGACATGGGAATGGAGCCGAGATGGACGGGCATGTGGTCGCCCATCGCGAGAACATTTCCCTGGCCATCGAAGACGGCACAGGAATAATCGCGGCGCTCTTTGATATTTGGAGAGAAGGCGGAGCGGCGGAGGCTGGCTCCCATTTCTTCGGCGACGGAATGGTAGAGATTTTTGAAAATTTCGAGACGCGTGGGATCGAATTTTGTTTTTAGAAGTGTGGGACGCTGGTGCGCTGATTCAATTGTGCGCTTCGATGATTGCTTCATCGTGTGTTTCATCGGAGCGGCTCCAGGATTAGATTGCCCCATGCGTCGACGCGGGCGCGCCAATTGGGAGGGACGACTGTTGTGGCGCTGTATTCAGTGACGATCGCGGGGCCGGCGAAAATGTTTTTTGGAGAAAGCTTGGCACGATCGTAGACATTTGTAGCGACGGATTTGCCATTGAAAAATGCTGCGCGTTTTCCTGTGATCGCTGCGGAGGAATCTGCTGCAGGCGGGCTTCGGGCGATCGAGTTGAGGCTTGGGAGTTTTGCCGACGGCGCGGGTGCGGATATTTACGATTTCTATCGCGCGGCGTAGATCGGAGTAGCCGTAGCGGCGTTCGTGGGCGGCGTGGAATGCTGTGAGGAAATTGCCGGCGGCGGGGACTGTGATTTCGTAGGCTTGGCCGGAGTAGCGGATATCGAGGAGACGTTCGATGCGGAGTTGGTTCGGGGCGAAGCCTTCGTTGCGGAGTGCTGCACGGCCTTGTTTTTCTATGCGGGCGAAATCGGAGGCTAGCGCGGCGCGAAGTTTTGCGACAGATGCGGATGCGGCCGTGTTGCTGTTTGCGACGCGAACGGTTTGGGAGAGATCGTGAATTACGTCCGCGCGCAAAATTCCTAGAGCGGAGAGACCACCGGGAAGGCGCGGAATCATCACGCGCGGAATATTGAGCGCAGCGGCTAGATCGCAGGCGTGCAAGCCTCCAGCGCCGCCGAAAGCGACGAGAGTGTAATCACGGGGATCGTAGCCGCGCTCGACGGAAATAACGCGGATGGCTTTCTCCATCACGGAATTCGCGACGTCGATAATTCCCTGCGCGAAGCGCTCAATGGTTTGTAGCGGACCGCAGGCGCGCTGCATGAATTCGCGAGTGCGGGATGCGTGGAGCGGGAATTCTCCGGAGAGAAATCCGCGCTCGGGAATGTGGCCGAGGATCAGGTGGGCATCGGTGACCGTGGGCTGTTCACCTTTGCCGTAGCAGATCGGGCCGGGATCGGCGCCTGCGCTTTCGGGGCCGACTCGGAGAGATCCGGCGCGATCGAAACGCGCGAGCGAGCCACCTCCTGCGCCGACCGTGTGAATTTCAAGCATGGGAACGGCGATGGGCAGATCGGCGACTTGAGCTTCATTGCTGGTGCGGACTCCGGAATCGCTGAGAGCGACATCCGTGCTGGTGCCTCCCATATCGAAGGTGATGATGCGCGGAAAACCAGCGAGCGCGCCGACGTATTGAGCGCCGAGAATTCCTCCCGCGGGGCCGGAGAGAACTGTGCGGACAGGTTCGCGGGCGGCGAGTTGCGCGGAAACAATTCCGCCGCTGGATTGCATGATGCGGACTGCGGCGCGGGTGCGACCGCCTGCGAAGCGCGAGGCTTTCGCGGAAAGCTGCGCGAGGTAGCGGCTCATTACAGGGACGAGGTAAGCGTTGGCGACAGTGGTTGCTGTTCGCTCGAATTCGCGGAACTCGGGAAGGATTTCATGGGAAACGGAAACTTCGAAGCCTGCGGCGCGAAGGGCACGAGCGATGGCGCGTTCGTGAGCGGGATTTGCAAAAGAAAAGAGGAGGCACACTGCGACGGATTCGGCTTTGCTGCGCTGGACGAGACGGACTACGCGATTGATTTCGGCGTGCGACGGACGGAGCACAGGTTTCCCGTCAGATGCGATGCGCTCGCGAAGGCCAAAGCGGCGTTCGCTTGGAATTAGCGGCGGTGTGCGCTGGACGAAGAAATCGTAGAGACGCGGGCGGGCTTGGCGTCCGATTTCCAGGACATCTTCGAAACCCTCGGTGGTAACTAATGCGGCGCGGCCGCCCTTGCGCTGGAGAAGCGCGTTTGTGCCAACCGTGGTTCCGCATGTTAATTCGAGAGCGGAATCGACTCCAGGTAAAACCTTTTCGAGAGCATCTACGATCGCTTGCTCGGGACGCGCGGGAGTAGAGGGGACTTTTAGAATTTCCAGGCGACCATTATGGACGTAAACGCAATCCGTGAAAGTGCCTCCGGCATCCATGGCGATTCGCATGAGTCGCGGGATTTTACAACAAAGGCGCGGAAATTACGGCGGGGTGATCACAGAGAGACGCCGAGTGGGAAATTCGGCATGGGTTCAAATTCGGCTGGAGCAGAAGCGCCAGCGCTGAGGCGGGCGAACGCGGCTGCAGCGATCATCGCTGCGTTATCCGTGCTGAGTTCGCGGGACGGGAAAAATACTTCGAGGCCACGGCTTTGCACTTCTGTTTCGAAACGTGCTCGGAGTTCGCGATTTGCCGCTACGCCGCCGGAAACAAGAATGGTGCGGACGCCGCAAAGTTCCGCGCCTGCGAGGGTGCGGTTCACGAGTTCTGTAACTACGGAGCGCTGAAAGCTGGCGATGAGGTCAAGCGTTTGTTTATCGCAGAGAGGACGGAGCTGCGCGGCTGTGCGCTCGCCGCGGATGAGAGCGGCGCGGCGATTCTCAATTCCCTGCTGCAGATTTGGATTCGCCCGAATGTAATAAAGGACGGCGGTCTTGATTCCGCTGAAACTGAAATCAAGTGCGTTGCCCTTCATTTTTGGCGAGGCGAATGCGATCGCGTTTGGATCTCCAGAGCTGGCTGCGCGATCGATATCAGCACCCACAGCTTGGGGCGCAGCGGGCTTGGCGAGTGCGTCAAGGATCGGACCGCCGGGATAGCCGAGAGCGAGGAGCTTCGCGACTTTGTCGTAGGCTTCGCCAGCTGCGTCGTCGCGCGTGCCGCCAAGACGTCGGTAGAGAAATTGAGCGGAAGTGTTGGGAGCAACGTTCTCGTCCGATGCCGCTTGTGCGGTGACTTCGTAGAGAAGTGTGTGCCCGCCGGAGACTACCAAGCAAACGGCGGGCAGATGCGGCGCGCGAGCGGCGAGATGGGCCTCGAGAAAAACGGCGTGGATGTGACCTTCGAGATGATTGACCGAGATGAGAGGCTTGCCGAGAGCGGCGGCGAGAACGCGGGCGTACGTCATACCGACGAGCAAAGAGCCAACAAGGCCGGGGCCCTGAGTGACACCGATTGCATCAAGATCTCGTGAAGTTGAGGCCGGCGCGTTCGAGCGCTTCGCGCACCACCGGAACAATTTGCCGAAGATGCTCGCGCGAAGCGAGTTCGGGAACCACTCCGCCATACTTGCGATGAATATCGATTTGCGAGGAAACCACGCTGGAAAGAATATCGCGGCCGCCGCTTACAACCGCTGCGGCGGTTTCGTCACACGAAGATTCTATTCCCAGGATACGAATCGGCATTGGCAGAAACTGTATTCTAGCAAACGCGTCTATTGACAGCAGTGACGCGCGGCGCTTACGTTGCTCGCGGACGCATTAGGAGACGATATCAATGCCGAAGTACGGGCGAGTGCGGAAAGCGGTGCTGCCGGCGGCGGGACTGGGAACGCGTTTTCTACCCGCGACGAAATCACAGCCCAAAGAAATGCTGCCGGTGGTGGATAAACCGCTGATTCAATATGCGGTGGAAGAGTGCGTGGCATCTGGAATCGAGCACATCATTATTGTTACCGGCAAGGGGAAGAATTCCATCGAGGATCATTTCGATTATTCGCCCGAGTTGGAAAGATTTCTCCGGGAAAAAGGCCAAGAAGAAATGGCCGCGATGGTGAAGGATATCGGCGAACTGGCGCACGTGAGTTACACGCGGCAAAAACAGCCGCTGGGGTTGGGACATGCTGTGCTGGTGACGCGGGAACTTGTGGGAGACGAGCCGTTTGCGGTGCTGCTAGGCGACGTGATCATGCCGGGGGACAAACCCGCGACGCGGCAGCTTGCAGATGTATTTGAAGCGACCGGGATCGGCGCTATCGCAGTGGAAGAAGTGCCGCGCGAACAAACAAAACTTTATGGAATTGTGGCAGCCGCGATTGAGAAAAATTCGAAATGGGCGGAGCGGCTTTTGCGAATCAGCGATTTAGTTGAGAAGCCCGCGCCGGAAGAAGCTCCTTCGAATCTCGCAGTAACTGGGCGGTACGTGTTGCCGCCCGAAATTTTTGGATATTTGGAAAACACCAAGCCAGGCCGCGGAGGCGAGATCCAACTTACCGACGCGTTGCGCGATTTGGCAAAACATGAGGGGCTCTTTGCTTACGCGTGCGAGGGAAAAACTTATGATGCGGGCGACAAGCTGGGATTTCTGAAGGCTACCGTGGAGATTGCGCTGCAAGATCCGAAGTTGGGAAAAGCGTTTCGCGAATATTTGAAATCGCTGAAAATCTGAACCCAGGTCTTGGCGTGCGTGGACTAATCCTTCTTTGAGGATTTGGAACTCGAAGAATTCGAACTGGAAGAGGATTTATCGGATTTCGTATCTTTCTTCTCTGATTTCGCTGAGGAGTCCGATATGCCGGATTTGTCCGATTTATCCGATTTGTCGCTCGATTCTGATTTCCCAGAGTTCTCGGACTTTTCACCCTTACCGGATGACTTATCCGAAGTTTCTGACTGCGCGCCGCCGCTTTTTTTCGCGTAATCCGTGACGTACCAGCCCGTTCCTTTAAATTGAATCGCAGGCGCGGAAAACTGGCGCTTGGCGCGGCCGCCGCACTTCGGACATTTCTTGATTTCCGACGCGGTATTTTTTTCAATCAGCTCGAAGCGATGATGGCACTTCGAGCATTCGTATTCGTACAGGGCCACGGTGAATCCTCGCGATCACGTCGCACTTAAATGGGTCACGAGATTTTAGCACGGGGCGCGACGGAGGGCGCACGCTGCGACTAATCGCAGGCATGCTAGACTTTCGATGAAAATGGGCGCGAACGAACACCATTCCGTCAGGCACACACGGTTCGCTGTACGTAGTAGCGACTCCGATCGGGAATCTCGAGGACATCACCCTGCGCGCGCTGCGCGTTTTGCGCGAGGCCGACGCGATTGCGTGCGAGGATACGCGGCATACGCAGAAATTACTGTCACACTACGAAATAAAGAAACGCCTGGTGAGCTACCACGAACACAACGAAATGACGCGCGCAGCGGAACTTGTCAGCGAGATGCGAGAGGGCGCGAGCGTGGCGTTGGTGACTGATGCGGGTACACCTGCGATTTCCGATCCTGGATTGCATCTCGTTCGCGCTTGTGTGGCCGCAGGAATTCCCGTAATTACGATTCCGGGCGCCTCGGCGCTTGCGACTGCAATAGCCGGGGCGGGACTGCCAAGCGAATCCGTTTGGTTCATGGGATTTCTTCCGTCGCGGCCCGGCGAGCGGAGAAAACTGCTACGCGCTCTGAGTGAAATGCGATTTGCGGAATCGGTTGCGGCACCGACGATCATTTTTTACGAAGCACCGCATCGCATCTCGAAAGCGATTGAAGATTGCGTCGGCGATTTTCGGAGCGAGACAAGCTGTGATTGCACGAGAGTTGACCAAAATCCACGAAGAATTTCTGCGCGGGAATCTGAACGAACTCGCCGCCTCTATTGCAGAGAAACCGATTCGCGGAGAGATAACATTGCTCATCGCGCCGGCGGACCGATCCACAGTGAGCGATGCTGTGCTAACCGGCGGTGACAGAGTTCAAGTAACTGAATCGCTGGCGCAGCGCGTCGCGCGAATGGAGCTCGAGAGTGGAATTTCACGGAAGGATGCACTCAAGCAAGCTGCGCGTGAACTCGGGATTCCGCGGCGCGAGGCGTACAAGCGATTGCTTTCCGAAAAGGAGTAACGCGTTCTGCGCTAATCCTTCGCGGATTCGGAAACGAAAATTCGTTGAAAACTCCGGCCGGTGAATTCGACGCCGATCAGCAGATCGATAGCGCCCTCAATGCTTTTCACGTGAACCACTCGGCCGACGGTGCTGAATTCCTCGGCATCTTTTCCGGCTGCGGTGCGAGGCATCGGAATTCGGATTTCGATGTTCGCTCCACGATCAATATTGCGATTCAGCATGAACGCCACGCCGCGTCGCGAAACATTCACGGACTGAGTGGTCTCGAGGAATGGATTTCCGGCATCATCGGTGCCGCGGATTTCTATCGGCAAATGCACTGCTACTCGCCGATCCATTCGGCGCTCCCTCTGCGTGGCGGCATTCGTTGTGCTCATGCGCCTCCTTAGGAAGCGGCGATGGGTGCAAAAAACTCGTCGACACGCGCGAGCACTTCGGCCGGCTCGCGCGAGGTATGAACCTGGCGGCGCAACTCGCTGCCGTTACGGACTCCATGCGTGAATGACGATGCGAACTGTTTCATTTTGCCGATTGCATCCGGCATTTCGGCCGCAATCAAATCGCGGAAGTAGCCGCTCAACAAACGATAGCGATCGTTTTCGGTCGGATGATTATAAGATCCCGTCTTCACATATTGCGCGATCTGCTGAAAGATCCATGGATTCGTCGCCGCGGCGCGACCAATCATCACGGCGTCGCAACCTGTTTCGAGAAACATCCGCTCCGCGTCCTCGGGACGCTCGATATCGCCGTTGCCGATCACGGGAATTTTTACGGCTTCTCGCACGGCGCGAATAATGCTCCAATCCGCGCGCCCCGCATATCCCTGCGCGCGGGTGCGAGGGTGGACGGCAATCGCTTCCACACCGCACTGCTCAGCCATTCTAGAGACTTCAACTGCGACGATATTGTTTTCGTCCCAGCCCGCGCGAATCTTGATCGTGAGCGGAATGCAAATCGCGGCGCGCACGGCACGGAAAATTTGTTCGAGCTTGGTCAAGTCGCGCAGCAAACCAGACCCGCCGCACTTCACCACTTTTTTCACGGGGCAGCCGAGGTTGATGTCAAGAAAATCAAAGCCCAAGTCTTCGCTGCGCGCGGCCGCGTGGGCCATCACGTCGGGATCGGAGCCAAAAAGCTGCGCAGAAATCGGATGCTCGTCTTCTTCGAAATACAGATAGTGAAGAGTGCGCGAAGCTTGCCGCGAAAGCCCTTCCGCGCTGGTGAACTCCGTCATGATGAGACCGCACCCGCCGAGCCTGCGAATCACGCGGCGGAAAACGGTATCCGTCACGCCGGCCATCGGCGCGAGGACAGTTGCCGGACTTAATTCGCGGTCGCGGACTTTGTAGCTCGCGGGAATCATTCCAACCTCAGAATATGAATCCGTGTCGTCATCTTAGAGCAGTGTTTCGTCCAGTTCTTCGCTAGGCGCGCGCACAGCATCCCGCGCGCCCGGCAATTCTGTGCGAGCCACAGCGTCGGAATTATTTCGCGGTGGGTGTGATGCTGACGCCGCTCTGGCACGCAAATGCAGCAACAATTCATCGCGCGAGCCACCAAAAAATCCAGTGACGAGCCGCGCAACTGCGCTTTCGCGCGCACCGTCTGAAGTGAGATTCGGCCGATATAAATATGCGCGACCAATCTTCCTCCGAGTGACCACACCCTTGCGTGCGAGCCGATCCAGAATTGTCATGATCGTGGTGTAAGCGCGAGGACGATATTCCCCAACGGCTTCGTGTACTTCGCGAACCGTGGCCTCGCCCAGCGGCCAAAGTGCGTTCATGCAATCAAGTTCGAGCGGCGCCAAATCGAGGATCGATTTTCGCTTTGCGGAATGCGAGTGATCACCCGCGCGAGCCGCGAGTCGCCATCACCAACTCCGTCCTGAACCACCGGGTCTTGTAGCCGCGGCGGCTTCGGTCTTCGCGCTGCGCGATTTTGCGGCGCCTTCATGAATAGCATTGTTGTCGACAGGAACAAGCGGCAATTGCTCCGCAGCTTTCTGGATTCCCGCAGCATCCGGCGAAGCAACATTCGTATTCTGCTCGGCCATATTCATGTAGCGTTCGACGCGCAAAATTCTCCGCTCCAGCGCGCCGCTGCGGTCCGTCCACTCCGCTTCCCCATTTTCAGACGCAAGAATGCTTCGAATCGCCGCCATTTTCGAATCGAGATCATCGAGATAGTGCAGCATCACGGCTTCACGAAACATCGGCAACTTTGGCGATCCAAATTCATATTTTCCGTGGTGGCTCAAGATCAGGTGCTTCACCAAGTTCGCGAGTTCTGGCGGAAATTCAGGAATAGCGTCCATCTTCCGGCCAACCATCTCGACAGCCATGACAATATGCCCGAGAAGCTGGCCTTCGGTGGTATAGCCAATCCCGCGGTCATAAGACATTTCGTAAATCTTGGCGACATCGTGCAGCACCGCGCCGGTGATCAGGAAATCTCGATCAGCTTCGGGATAATGCGCGGCAACGTTTCGCGCGAGATCGCACAGGCTAACCACATGCTCGAGCAAACCTCCAAGGTACGCATGGTGCATCGTCTTCGCGGCGGGTGCACGTTTGTAGCGTTCAGCGATATTTGGATCGTCGAGCACAAGGTCCAACAACTTGCGCAGCCAAGGATTACCAACCTCGCTTACATGCACGCGCAAGCGAATCCACAACTCTTCAATATTTGCAGTGGTATGCGCGAAGAAATCAGCGAAATCCACCTCGGCTGGCTCGGCACGGCGCAGCCGCTCTAGAATAAGTTGCGCGCGATTTCGGTACATCTCCACACGCGCCTGAACTTTTACAAAGTCGTCGCGGGAAATTGTGGGCGCGGAATCTTCGAAGCCAGACCACATTCGCGCTTCGATGGTGCCGGTGCGGTCGCCAAGCTCGACACGCAAGTATTTCTTCCCTTCGCGGGCGGCGCGAATTTCTTTTTCGTGAACAACGAAGAAGGAAGTGATGCTCTGGTCGGGCAACAGGTCTGAAACGTAAACAGATTTCATGTCGGAGTGCCTGCCTCCGCGAGCAGGCGCTATGCGTTAGAAGATTTTCAGAAACTTCTTGCGTTTTTTCTTGTCGGCGTCTTCGTCCTTCGATTTCTTATCCGCGATGGGGGTTTCTTCCGCGACGATCGGCGTGCTCTCCACTCCGGCCGTATCCACATATCCCGGATGTACCCAGACGTAGCTGTCTTTGCGCAGCGTGTCGCAGTACTCGCGCTTTTTTGGATCGAGCCGCTCGTTGGTGATGCGGCTCTTCACTTCCGACCCAACCTTGTCCATGGGCTGCAACCCTGCTTCGTAGCGTTCTTCGACTTGCAGAATCTCGAATCCAGATCCGTCTTTCTTGGTAATCACAGGCGTCATCTCGTTGCGGTTCAGTTTAAACACATCTGAAAATTCCGCCGTCAGCTGTCCAGGCTGAAATGAACCCAATTCGCCACCCTGCTTGGCAGTGCTGCCATCAGAAAAATGCTTTGCAAGTTCACCGAAATCGTCGCCATTTTCGAGAACGCGCTGGCGTAGCTCATCCGCTTTAGCTTTTAGTTTTGTGACTTCAGCTTCGGGCTTGTCCTTTGTGCTGACGAATATTTCTCGGACATACACCATCTCAGGCCGCTGGAAGAGATCTTTATGTTCGTCGTAATATTTCTGCATGTCGGCGGCGTTGATATTCAACTTCGAAGCTACTTCTCTGCTCATCACTTCCTGCACCAGCAGATGCTTGCGGATATTGTTCTTGAATTCTTCCCAGTCAAAACCTTCGTTCTCAACTGCCTTTTGAAACGCTTCCATATCAGGCAGGTTGTTTTGTTGGCGGATCTCGTCCAGCTCGCGGACGATATCGGTTTCCACGCTGATGTCTAGATCCTTTGCGCGCTGAACCATCAAAGAAGTGTCGATCAAATCTCGCAAGACATCCTTATCGGTTTGCTCAAGTTCCGACTGCAGTTTTTCTGGCGGGCACGCCTTGCACTCGTCCCTCACCGCCTGGGCGGCATCGGTCCGCGATCGCTGGAAATCGATGGTGGTGATAATTTCGTTGTTCACCCGCGCGACGAGTTCCTCAATCACTTGCCCCTTGATTGGATCCACCGGTGGCTGCAGCGCCTCAGAACTTGGCACAGGATTCGAACTCGTCCTGCCGGGCTGCGTCTGTGTTTTCGGGCGCGCGGGCGCTGGTCCCTGCGGTGCCGAGTGAGGCACGGCGGGGGGCGGATTTTGGGGTGGATTTTGTTGCTGAGACTGCGACGGAGTCTGCGCAAATGCGCCCGCGGTTGAGAATACACACAATATACCTGCAGCGAGCCAACGCGATTTCATACTGAATTCCCCCGATTCGAATTATATACCGCTACGTCTGTAGTTGCAGCAATACTCCGCGAACTGCTTTTGCCAAAGGCTCACCGTGTTTCTGCACGGTAATCCATATTGCGCCCGTTGGGTCCATCCGCAACCCTTCGCGCGAATGCAGGTGCCGCACCAACGCTTCCGGTTTCAGCGACGTTTGCGGATAAAACTTTATGCCGACTTCGTTGCCACGGCGGTCAATCGTTGCCACTTGCATTCCTTCGGCGTCTGCTTTCAGCAGCGCGTAATCCAAAAGATTTTCAATGGCGCGTGGCGGAGCGCCGAAGCGATCTTCCAGTTCTTTAATTAATTCTTCGCGCTGAGCGTCGGCCGTTATCTCGGCGATTCTCTTGTAGGTGCTGAGTCTCAAGTTCTCGCTCGGTATGTACTCAGGTGGGATGCGCAAATCCACGCCAAGGTTGATAGTTACGCGTTGCTCGGCCTGCTTGACCTCGCCCTTTAATTCAGCCACAGCGCGTTCGAGCATCTTTGTGTAGAGATCGAAACCTACTGCATTGATGTGGCCGTGTTGCTGTCGGCCCAGCAAATTCCCCGCGCCGCGCAATTCCAAATCAAGCGCGGCAATGCGGAATCCGGCTCCGAGATCACTGAACTCCTTTAGAGCTGCCAATCGGCGGCGCGCGATGGGCGTAAGTGTCGTTTCTGGCGTGACGAGCAAGTACGCGGAAGCACGCTGATTGGAACGGCCCACCCGTCCGCGCAACTGATACAGCTCGCTCAATCCAAATTTATCAGCGTGGTTGATCAGAATCGTATTCGCGCGGGGAATGTCGAGCCCATTTTCCACTATCGTCGTGGACACGAGGACATCGGCTTCGTCGCGGATAAAACTCAGCATTACTTTTTCGAGTTCAGATTCTCCCATCTGACCGTGACCTACGACCACGCGCGCTTGAGGGACAAGTTTTCTTACCAGTTCCGCCACTCCTCCAATTGTCTCGACACGGTTGTGAATGAAAAATACCTGGCCTTTGCGCGCCAATTCTTCTTCAATGGCGCGCTTAACGAGATGTTCGCTGAATGGCGCAACGACTGTTTGAATCGCAAGGCGGTCTTTGGGCGGCGTCTCGATAATGCTCAGGTCGCGCATCCCGGCGAGTGACATGTGCAGCGTGCGCGGAATCGGCGTCGCGGACATCGTGAGTACGTGGACATCCGCGCGCATTTCCTTAATGCGCTCTTTGTGCGCCACGCCGAATCGCTGCTCCTCGTCCACGACGAGCAGGCCCAGATCGTGAAACTTTACGTCTTTCGACAACAATCGATGCGTTCCAATGATGATGTCGACCTTGCCTTCTTCAAGCGCGGCGAGGGTCACTTTCATTTCGCGCGCCGTGCGAAAACGGCTGAGCATGTCGACGCGCACGGGAAACGCCGCGAGCCTTCTCTTGAAGGTATCGTGGTGCTGGAAGACGAGAACGGTGGTGGGCGCCAGAATCGCGACTTGCTTTCCATCGCTTACGGCTTTGAATGCAGCGCGCATCGCGACTTCAGTTTTTCCGTAGCCGACGTCGCCGCAGAGCAGCCGGTCCATCGGCTCGGTGCGCTCCATGTCGCGCTTGACGTCTTTAATCGCCGCGGCTTGGTCGCGAGTCTCGTCAAATTCGAATGCATCTTCAAATTCATGCTGCCAGGGCGTGTCGGGCGGAAACGCGTGCGCGCCTGTCATCTTTCGCGTCGCGTAGATGCGCAAAAGTTGGTCGGCCATTTCGGCCAGCGATTTCTTTACGCGCGCTTTACGAGTGGCCCAGCCTGTGCCGCCGAGCCTATCAAGTTGCGGCTCGGTGCCCTCCATCGCGCGGAAGCTCTGCACCAAGTCCATGCGCGCAAGCGGTACGTAGAGCTTTGCGTCGTCGGCATATCGCAGCAACATAAATTCGCCGCGCGCCGAATCGGATTCGAGCTGGCGAAGACCCTCGAATTGACCGATGCCGTGATCCACGTGAACCACATAATCGCCTGGCTTCAACTCGGCGAAATCGCTCACGAACGCAGCAGAGCGCGCGCGCTGCTTTGCGCCGACTACGGGCCGCGCGTCGAAAACATCGGTGGTTCCGAATAATGTCAGCCTGCATTCTGGAAATGCGACTCCCAATTCCAGCGGCGTGCGCGCCAACACCAGCGCGGCAACCGTTCCAGCTGTAGAATCCTCCGCAAGTCGCGCACCGGCGACGCTCTCTTCCACTTCCGTGAGCTGATACGCCAATTCGTATTCGTGGCAAAGGTCGGCGAATCGCTCCAATTCGCCGAGCGATGCAGCCGAAACGATGATTTGCTCGCCTTTCGCAATTCTCGCGCGCGTTTCCGTCATGAATGCGGCGATGTTGCCGTGATATTTCTGCGTGGGCTGCGTGTGGACCGAGCGTTTCTTTGCGCTCGCGCGCGGATCTAAAGACAATTCTTCCAGCAATAGCTTCTGGTGATCCGCTAGCGCCGCTTTCCATTCAGCTTCATCCAACAAGCCCACCAAAACTTCCGCGCTGTCACGCGCGCTTGCGCGCAACTCCTCAGTGACATTGTCGGAACCCGGTTCGATGGCAGCTTCTTCTGCAAGTTCCTCTTCGAATCGCGAGCGAATACTGCGGGCGGCTTCTGCCAGGGCCGTAGGTTCTTCCAGAATTACGAATGGCCGGTCGGCCAAATCGAATAGCGTTCCGAGGCGACTGGAAATCTCTTGCGCGCTTGTCGCATCGCCGTTTTCCGAATGCGCCCGAAGTTTCTCAAGTAGAGGAGGAATTACTGTTCGCTCTAGCTTCTGCACCGAGCGTTGAGTGTCTGGATCAAACTCGCGGATCGATTCGATGGAATCGCCGAGCAATTCGATTCGTACCGGGCGCACCGCTTCCACCGGGAAAATATCTACGATCCCGCCACGCTGCGCGAACTGTCCCGGCATCTCGGCCATTTCTCCGCGCGAATATCCGGCGGCATTAAGGTGCGCGAGCAATTCGGCCAGTGGAATCTCCATGTCGCGCGAAAGCTCTTTGGCAAGCTGGCTGTACGATTCCGGCGCGCGGTAATGCATCAGCGCTGCGGCAACGGGAACGACCATGAGTGGAGCGGGGCTAGTCACGAAATGCCAGAGCGTGAGCGCACGATGCTCCAAGATCTCGGGATGTGTGGGAACGGCGGTACCCGCTGCGAGGTCTAGCGCGGGAAGATAGAAAACCTGGGAAGCGTTTCCGCCCGAAACGCGGAAAAAATAGCGCACTGCTTCGAGTACGGCTTCGGCGCGGGATTCGGATTCGACGACGAGAATAGCCGGACGCCGTAGCGCCGCAGCTGCGCGCGCCGCAATGATGATTCGGGCGGGATCAGTGAGCCCGCTGAGTGCGACTTGGCGAGCTCCGCGCCGCAAATCTTCGAATGTCGTATCTACCGACGGGAGCCGCGCGACGCGCGATAATAATTCGTCTACGGAAGAAAGAATCATCGGGTCAGTGAGGAGTAGCAGTTGTGTCGCGCCGCGAATCACTTCGCGACCCAACTCTCGCCTTCTCAATTAGCGCAGTGGTCGAATAATCCTTCACGACAGGAACCAATTCAACGCGGCCGCCTGCGGCTTCCACTTCTTCGCGGCCGACGATCTCATTCGCTCCCCAGTCGGCGCCCTTTACAAGCACAGACGGAAGCAGCCGCGCGATCAAGTTTCGTGGAGTGTCGTCGTTGAAAACGGTTACGTAGTCCACACAGGCAAGCGCCGCCAGCAATTCTGCGCGTTCGGCTTCCGGCAGGATCGGACGCCCGGCTCCCTTACTGTGTCGAACACTCTCGTCGCTATTAACGCCCACAACAAGCGCATCGCCCAGCGAACGAGCATATTCCAGCGATCGAATATGTCCGGGATGCAGCAGATCAAAACAGCCATTCGTAAAAACAATGCGCACGCCGTTGCGTTTGGCGGTGGCTGCCTGCACAATCAACTCGGCTTGCGTCAAGACTTTACCCATCGGCGAGTGGCGCGACGAGGGAGCTTCTTTTGTCGCGCGCAATCCCCATCTTACCACGTGCCAAAAATACTGTGAGCCGCCTCGCAGAATGGATTCTTGCCGCAAGCGGAGCCGCGCTTCTGATTGCGGGTGCACTCTTGGTTTCGGTGGAGCGGTTGCCGGTGAGAAGCATAGATATCGGCGACTCTTGTCACACACCTGTCTTTGTGATCGACCCACCCCAACAAATTTATCCCCGCGACAAATCTGTTGCGTGGAACACGGTGGTCCTTCACGGCCTCGCAGCGAATCGACGCGTGATGTTTCCCATCGGGCAGGAGCTCGCGCGCGCTGGTGCGACCGTGTATTTGCTGGATTTACCGGGCGAAGGTAACAGCACCGAGGAATTTTCTTTCGCAAACAACGATCGCTGCGCCGCGGTAGCTGTCGCTGCGCTCGCTCGATCTGGTGCGCTCAATCTCGATCGCACGGTAATCGTTGGCCACTCACTTGGCGGAGCGTCCGCAGTGTACGTCGCTCGGCGTTTACCTCGTGTTGCCGGTACAATTGCGCTTTCACCAGCGCCGATGGTTCAGCTACGCCACGTCCCGCCAAATTTTTTGATCGAGAGCGCGCAGTTTGATCCACCTCAGCTTCTTGCCGGCGCAAGGCAGTTGCTTGCTTCGGCTGGTGGTCTTCGCGATACCCCCGCAGATTTTGCAAACAGACGCGCGGTCGGTTACGCGTATGAATCATTGGCGCTTCACGGGAGCGTGCTGTTCGACCCTCGCGTGCTGCGTATTACTGCGCACTGGTCGCGAGAGTCCGTGGGCGCTAGTGCATCACCTCCCATCGAGACTTATCACGAGATGCTCGCCATTGCCGGGGTTGGGATGGGGCTCGTAGGAATTGTGATGATTCTTCCTTTAAGCGCTTCTTCATTGTGCGGCGCATTCGGTCTCGCAAAATCGCGCGGGGATTCTTCTGGAATCTCAGATGGATTGCCAGCAGGACAATTATTTGTTCGCGTCGCAGTATGTTTCGGCGCCGCAGCCGCGCTTTTAATTTTTGGAGTACCGCTTCGCGCGCTTCATCTTTATTCGGCCGATTACGTCGCATCACTTCTGTCGCTTTCTGGGTTGTTGCTCATCGTCCTACTTCCAGTTTCCCTGCGCGTTCACGCACGCATTGATGCGCGATCCCAGTGCGTTTCGATTGTGTTCGCGCTCGCGACGATGGTTGCGTTTGGACTTTGGTTCAACTGGCAAGTTACGACGTTTCTCCCTTCCGGCGGACGCGCGTGGCGTCTGCTTCCGCTTGCGCTGGCGACATGGCCATTCTTCGCTGCGGAAGAACTCGCACTTGGTTCCCCATCTGTTTCGCGACGCCGTGCGCGCTGGCTGATATTCATCGGCATTCGCGCGACGCTGCTCGCGGCAATGGTGCTTGGCTATTTTGGCTTTGCGAATGGAGTATTTCTGCCGATTTTGCTTTCGCCATTCATGCTCGCCATTTCGATTTTGCAGCGCTGGGGAAGTGACCTTTTGCGCTCACGCGGCGGAGGCGCAATCGCCGCGTCGACCTTCAATGCTATACTTGCAGCTTGGTTCTTCGCGGCGGTGTTTCCCCTGCAGTGATTCTTGTCCCCGTCCCATCAGGGCCCGCGAACCACAGCACTCAATGAGCCATATCCACGAAGTCTCCATCGTCGGAGGCGGCCCCGCAGGTGCGATTTGCGGCGAGCGATTGGCGCGCGCCGGCAAGTCAGTCACTATTTTCGATGAGCATCTCGCATGGGAAAAACCGTGCGGCGGCGGGCTCACACAGAAGGCACTCGCAGCATTTCCATTTCTCCTCTCCGGACCACAACCACGCAAACCAGTCGATGATGTTGAATTGATTGCGAGCGACGGCAGACGCGCGCGATTTCGTTTGGAATTTCCGATCGTAATTTTCGCGCGATCTGTTTTGAACGGATTGCTTCTTGATCGCGCCGCTGAAGCAGGTTGCAAAATCGTGAGAGCCCGCGTTTCTCGGATGGATACGGACGCTTCACCCGCGCGGCTCGAGGCAAATGGCACCTGGCACGATTCTGATTTCGTAGTGATTGCGGCAGGTGCGCGTAATTCCCTTTTGCCCGGCGTGCAATCGCTGGCACCGGAAGATCTCGAACTCACGCTTGGATATTTCATTCCAACGGATGAGAGCAGATTGAAAGTAAAATTCGTAAAAGGCCTTGAAGGATATTTGTGGTCGTTTCCTCGGCTGGGGCATCTGTCCGTCGGGATTTGCGCAAGTATGGCGAAGCACGCATCGCGCGAACTGCGCGAATTGCTGGATCGATTTGTGAAAGAGGAAAAACTCGATCCCCGCGGCGCACAACTTTACAGCCACGTACTTCCATCGCCGCGGCGGAAAACATTGCGCGAGCGCGCGGTAGTGGGAAGCAACTGGGCGCTGGCCGGAGACGCAGCGGCGTGGGTTGATCCGGTAACGGGAGAAGGAATTTATTATGCGATGCGCTCGGGACAAATTCTTGCAGAGTCGCTGATTGCCGAAGCTCCTGAGGAATATCCAGAGCGAGTGCAGGCGTCGTTTCGTGAGGAATTGGAACTCGCCGCAAAACTTTCGCCCATGTTTTATCACGGAAGATTTCTCGGCGGCACGGTAACGACACGGATGATTGCGTTCGCGCGGCACAGCGCGACGTTCCGGCAAATGCTCGCGGATGTTTTCGCGGGATCGCAAAGCTATCGCACTTTGAAAACGCGGCTGTGGGGCCAACTGGGAATCACGCTCGCGGAAACGGCAACAAGTTTGTTGCGGAAAAAACGTCCGAGCGTCGCCGCTGAAGCAGAAGCATAAAAGCATACTTCCACTACGGTAGTTTCAATTTCCACTACACGAAATAATTAGTACGACGATAGGATTACGCGCTGGTGCGGCGCGCGACCGGCTTTCGCACGGGCGGCATAATCGGAAGCGCGGTGGCCATTTTGCGAATCATAGCGAGGACGAGGCGCTTGTCGCCATCGGAAAGCGCCGAACTGAAGCGCTTGATCTCCGAAAGAAAACGAATTTCGTCGTCGGAAAGTTCGCCGAGCATTTTTTGCGTCTCGCGATCGTGCGTGGTTTCCGCGCCGGGGAAAAAATCGGCGAGCGCCATGTCCATCGCTTCGGCGATTTTCGCGAGAGTCTCGAGCGATGGAACGGTGTGTCCGTTTTCCACGCGCGAGAGATAGCAGCGCAACAATCCTGTGCGGCGTTCGATATCGCCCTGCGAAAGTCCGCGGGCGCCGCGGTATGAGCGAATCACTTCACCAATATTTACTTTTGGTTTTTCTTTGGGCATGGGCTCCGGGGACTCTCAAGTCCCGAGGTATGGTAAGCAGTCACCCCCGTATACGCAAGAGCAATCTTGGAACTATTTTTCCTCAGGGTGCTCACACTACATACTTCCACTACACCGGCACCAGGCCTCAACGCGCCATCGGTTGCGCCGGGAACGTCGTGAGCGGCGCAGAAAGCTTGAATTCAAGCAGCGTTTCGCTAGGAATTTTCACTTGATCACCGCGCGTGGAGAGTTGTACGGCAGTGCCTGCGCCTGCGCCAATTGCGGCGCCGGCTGCTGCTCCTTGCCCGCCTCCCAAAATGCCGCCGATGATCGCTCCACCGATTGCGGCGCCGCCAATTCGTTCGCCGGATTGTTGGCTGCGCGACTTCCCTGCCAATCGATATTCGCCTGTTGCGATTGCCCGGGCTCGGCCATTGATCATGAGGCTGGTGAGTTCGAGACGAAGCTCGGCGCGGCCTTGGATGTGTCCTGCCTGTGACGCGTAGATGAGACGTCCGTAACTATCGGTGCCTTTCGGAGCGACAACGACACCGTTTACAACCAAATCTTGATCGAGCGTTGCGTGGAAGCGTTTGCCCGGCTGATCTACCGAGGAATCGATGCTATCGATCATTCGGATGGTAATCGGAGTGCCGACTGGGACAGTGATGCTGTCGCCCTGCGGCGACGGCAGCGCGGAGGGCGGCGTCGCGGGCGGAGGAGGGATCGTCGAAACTGGAGCCGGTGCGCCCGGCGAATTTGGCGGCGGAAAATTTTGCGGCGCGCCGGATTGATCGATAGCGGGCGGAGGATTCGGCGGAGGGGGTGGCGGCGCTGCGGCTTGATCCGCGGCGGGCGGGTTCGAAATTGGCGGTGCTGCTGCGTCTGGCGGCGTTGGTTGAGGAGACGGGGCAACGTTCTGCTGACTGGCTTGGTCGTCGTTTCCGAAATGGAGCGAGGTAACTTCGTCGAGATGGAAGACGCGCGTTTCGCCGCTGATGATGAAGCGGATGGTATCGTCGCTGCCGCCGGAGTATTGTCCGTGGAGCGTATCGCCATTTTTCAGATGTAGAGTGTCGGCCGATGCTGCGAAGGAGAGAAGGCATGCGGCGGCAGCGGCGAACAGAAATCGATTGATGATATTGGTCAGTTCTCATTGCGTCTAGCGTCCTCGATCTATTAAACCCGGTCATGCTCGCAGAAGTTGCGGCGACGGGTTCGGATGCGATTCTTCGCTCATTTCTTAGATGATGTGGCGAGAATCTTTTGTCGCCTGACGATCCGAATTCCGTGCTCGCGAGGGAGAGGTAAACTACTGAGACGCACCATAGATCGCGCGAGTGATATCTCCCATGACTTTCGAGCTGTCGTCGCGATTGTTGATCCCCTTCAATAGGATCACCAGGACGAATGGTTTTGGCGCAAAAACGATGGCCGCATCGTGGTGGGCACCAGTGATTTCGCCGGTCTTGTGCGCGACTACTGTGCCCTGCGGGAAGTCCGCTTGGAATCGCTTCGTTGAAAGTTTGGCGCTTGAGGATATCGAGCATTTGTTTGCAAGAATCGGGATCACCTGCTTGGTTGTCCTCGATTGCCTTTAGCAGAATCAGAAGGCCGCGTGCGGTGGTAGTGTTGTTCTTCCCTGCCTGGAATGCTTTGGTGTCTTCAACGCCGCGAAGAACTTGCATTCCATCCGCGCCGAAAGAGTGAACGCGGGCGCGAATATTATCGACTCCAAGTTTTTCGATGATGAGATTCGTGGCGAGATTGCTGCTCCTGGTGATCATCGCTTCGCAGAGCTGACGGATGGTCCATGACGTGCCGATGGCTTTGTAAACGTCGGCATCGGAATCATCGCCCGCATCGAGCGTGAACGGACTTCCGTCAACCAGACTCTTGAATTCGTTTTTGATCGGGAGCTGATCATCGAGGTTGATCTTGCCCGAGTGAACCTGAGCAAAGAGTTCGATCATTACGGGAACCTTCATGGTGCTGGCGGCGTGGAAGGATTGGTCCGCATTTAAGAAGAGTTCTTGAGAGCCATCGAGCATTTGGAACGCAACGCCGATTTCGGCGCCGCTGGCTTTGATTATTTGTTCGACTTGGGCGCGGGCCGGGGATTCTGAGGCGGCTCCGGGTTTCGCATGCGGGGATGCTGCCGCAGTGACAAACAGCGCAATGAGCGGAACTAGAACGAGCGAGGCAGCCATTCGCGGGCAGAGGGTATGCGTTGCGCGGCTATGCGTCATTCGAGTCCTCAGTTCTGGATGGAGGGATTCTGGCGGGCGAAGGATAGCGCGGAGTGGGGTGCACAGGAAGACCGGATTTCGGGATGAATATACTGGATCTGGGTGCTCGAGGCGAGAGTTGATAGTACTTCTCAAAACGTAGGTTTGTCGAAGCAAAACGATAAGTCGCTGATTCTGTGTAGTTTAGCCGCCTTGAAGTGCTGATTTTATTTTCCCATGCTTTATGGATAGTGATGATTCCACAGGGGTTAGCTAGTACTATGCATTGTAAAGTATTGTAACGATTAAGTTTATGATGAAATATGGCGTAAAACGCTGAAACGGTACTAGAACTACTCCCTCCAGCGGGATATGCAGAAGTGAGAGCGGCCAGGTTGAAATGTGTGACGGCGACATCGCTCGGAAACAGGCAACGGCTCTTACCACGGAGAAACGGAGACGGTGGTTCGACGCGGGCAGATGGGCGGTGGATGGAAGCGTGCAAGCTATTTAGCCGGTTGGCTTAGGCGATGAGCCACGCAGACAACTACTGCATTATCTAACCATATTAGATAACACAAGTCAATTGCCTTTTGGGAGATGGAACGCACGAAGCAGGTCATACAAGACGTTCGATGCAATCAGTCCCTCCCTATCAACGGAATCGCGGTGGGTGGTAGGATTTCGGGCCATGAAAACTGTGCTCTTGTTGGTTTGCTCGAATATTTTTATGACTGTTGCTTGGTATGGGCATTTGAAATACCGGAAGGCGCCGCTTTTCGCCGCGATCGTGGTTAGTTGGTTGATCGCGTTTGGAGAGTATTGTCTGCAGGTGCCGGCGAATCGGATTGGGTATGGAGAGTTCACGGCGTTTCAGTTGAAGATCATTCAAGAGGTGATCACGCTTTGCGTGTTTGTGGTGTTCGCGTGGCTGTATTTGGATGAGCGGGTGCGGTGGAATCATGCTGTGTCGTTCTTGTTTTTGATTGGAGCGGTGATGTTTGCGTTTTGGGGGAAAATGTAAGCGCGAGGCGCATCAAGTTTGGCTGAATCTGTGGAGAAACGCCGATCCTGAGATTCCGAAGGAAGCCAGAACTGAGTATGCGAAGATCAAATACATTTTGATGAATGATCCAAATGACGCGCGTTGACTTGGGTGAGTGCGCGTCATAATATCAGCGCGACTCATGCCTGATAGTTCCGCTTTTATCGGTAAAACCATTTCGCATTACCGTGTCGCCGAGAAACTTGGCGGCGGCGGGATGGGTGTGGTGTACAAGGCCGAGGATTTGAAACTCGGCCGGTTTGTGGCACTGAAATTCCTGCCGGAAGAGCTTGCAAAAGATCCGCAGTCACTCGAACGGTTTCAACGCGAAGCGCGCGCGGCCTCAGCGCTAAACCATCCGAACATTTGCACGATTCACGAAGTGGATGAGATTGACGGCCATCCGTTTATTGTGATGGAGATGCTCGAAGGCAAAACGCTGAAGCACATGATCGGCGGAAAGCCGATGGAGATGGAGCAGGTGCTGGAGCTGAGTATTCAGATTGCGGATGCGCTGGATGCGGCTCACACCAAAGGGATCGTTCACCGCGACATCAAACCGGCAAATCTATTTGTTACGACGCGGGGCAACGCGAAGATTTTGGATTTTGGATTAGCGAAGCTGACCGGCGCGGCGAGCGATGCCGCTACTATCGGCGGCGCGGAAGCGATGGCGACGCTTGGCGCTGAAGCGGAACACCTCACTTCCCCGGGCACGACGTTGGGGACGGTGGCGTACATGTCGCCGGAACAGGCGCGGGGAAAGGAATTGGATCCGCGCACGGATTTATTTTCGTTTGGCGCGGTGCTTTACGAAATGTCGACGGGAGCGTTGCCGTTTCGCGGGGAAACTTCTGCAGTAATTTTCGAGGCGATTTTGAGCCGCGCGCCAGTAGCGCCTGTGCGGCTGAATCCAGAAGTGCCGCCGAAGTTCGAGGAAATTGTAAACAAGGCGCTGGAGAAGGATCGCGATTTGCGATATCAGCACGCGTCTGAGATGCGCGCTGATTTGAAGAGACTGAAGCGCGAGACTGATTCGGCGCACTCGGCGGTTTATCGAAGCGCGGATTCAGAAGCTTCGCAGGCCGCCGCAACCGCTTCCAGTAGCGCAGTGGCACCTATGGCGGCGACGGCGTCTGGTGCGGCGCCAGCTAGCTCAGTTCTGCCAGCGGTGAGCGCCGCTCCGCGTTCGAGCGGAATGCGGATGGTGTGGAAGATTGCGATTCCCGCGGCTGTGGTGGTGGCGGTGATCGCGGTGAGTTCGATTTTTTATTTTCACCGCGCCAGCGCGTTGACGGAACGCGATTCGATTTTGCTAACGGATTTCGCGAACTCCACCGGCGATGCTGTTTTTGACGGCACGATGAAGAAAGCCCTGGCGGTGGACCTGGAGCAATCGCCGTTTCTGAATGTGGTGCCAGAGCAGAAGATTCAAAAGACTTTGAAGTTCATGGGAAAGCCGGCTGACGAACGAATTACCAGCGAAGTGGGCCGTGAGATCTGCCAGCGCGACAGCATCAAGGCGATGATGACGGGATCGATCTCGCAACTTGGCAGCCAGTACGTAATTACGCTGGAAGCGATCAATGTGGCAACCGGCGACTCGCTTGGAAAAGCGGAAGAACAATCGGCGAACAAAGAAGGCGTGCTGAATTCGCTGGGAAAGACGGCGGCAACGCTACGTGAAAAATTGGGCGAGTCTTTGCCGTCGGTTCAAAAATTTGACAAGCCTCTAGCGGAAGCGACTACTTCTTCGCTGGAAGCGTTGAAAGCATTTTCGCTTGGCGATATACAGCATATGAAACTTGAAGATGTAGCCGCGATTCCGCTGTACAAGCAGGCCACAGAAATTGATCCGAATTTCGCATTGGCGCACTTACGAGTGGGAATCGCATATTTCAATCTTGGTGAGGAATCACCGGCAAATGAGGAAATTCAAAAGGCGTTCGATTTACGCGATCGAACAAGCGAATACGAAAAGATATACATCGCCGCGTTCTATTATTTTAAAAATGGAGACATCGAAAAGTCGCTGCAATCGTGGGAATTGATGCAGCAGAGCTATCCGCGCTCGAGCGTTGCCTACATCAATGCCGCCGTGGAGCTTGCACAAATTGGGCAGTACCAGAAGGCGATTGACGATAACCTAGTAGCAATTCGCCTTGAACCGGACACGATTAATTCATATTTGACCGGCGCGAGCGAGTACCGTGCGCTGGGCCGGTTGGATGAGGCGAAAGGTCTACTGAAACAGGCGGTGGACCGAAATATCGGCGGGACGCAGATCCATTTGGCTTTGGCAAGGACTGCCGCGACCGATGGAGATATGGCGACTGCCGAGCGGGAATGGGAGAAGGCCAGCGCAACGCCTCAGGGACAGACACGAGTCATCGAGGTGCGTGCCGGGATGGCCGAAGCAGCCGGAGAGATTGGCCGGGAGCGAGAATTGGTTGCTCAAGAAGTGGACGCTATGAAGCGAATGGATCTTCCGGATAATGCTGCAGGGGCGATCGTGACTCAAGGCGGTACGGAATGCGAACTCGGTTTCGACGCGCGGGCGGTGGAAGATGGGAACACGGCGCTAAAAATGGTGAAATCGTGGGACATAGAGTTGGCGGCCGCTGCGATATTCGCGCGCTGCGGAGATGAAAAAAAGGCTGAGGCGCTGATGGCGGATGTTGCGAAAGTGCGTCCGCAGGATACCTTGGTCCAGCGATTGGATTTGCCCGCAGTTCGAGCGGAAATCGAATTGCGGCACAAGAACGCAACGGCCGCGACTACCGAACTGGAGGGAGCGAAACCCTACGAAGGCGGACGGCCAGGAGAGATCAATTGGACGCGTGGGCGGGCGTACTTGGCTGCAGGGCGCGGGGCGGATGCGGCAACGGAATTCAAGAAAATTTTGGCGCGGACGGACGTTAAACAGTTCAACCTCGCGTATCCTCTAGCGCAACTGGGATTGGCGCGCGCCTATGCGGCGCAAGGCGATGCACCCGGTGCGCGAACCGCGTACCAGGATTTTTTTGCGCTATGGAAAAATGCGGATGCGGACACCCCTCTGTTGATTGCTGCGAAAGCTGAGTACGCAAAAATAAAGTAGACCTCGCCCGACGGTTGCGGTTCACTTCTGATCGCCGGTAGTAACCGCTTATTCGCAGAAAAATAAGAATCGTGAATCAGATTAGTGGCGCTGGGCGGCGAGCCAGACGATTGCGGCTACTACGGCGATGATTACGATTACGGCCCAACTGATGGCAGTGCGGGTGCGAGCGGCGCGGCGATCGGCTTTGGATTCGTTGTAGCGAGCAACCAACATTTCGTCGCTTAGGTTGTAAATTGGTTTCTGATATTTATCCTGGAGAATTGCTTTCGTGATTTTGAAAACTATGCCGCCAACGACGAAGGCAAAAATGAAGGCGATAATCATGTTGAATCTTGCGATCAGGATCAGCGTGAGAATCCAGGCGGCGATGGATACCGGAAAACATTTGTCTTCGATTTGACGATTCACTTCGACTTCGAGTCCCGAAATAAATTCGCTGCGCGCTTTATCGGTGAGAGTTCTTCCTACCGGAACGCCCGCTTCCCCTAAGACGGATGCAACTAATGCTTCAGCTGTGGGCGAAAAAGCTGAGGGTGCCGATGGAGCAACCGGAATTGAGACGGCTCGCTGCTGTTTCGCAGGCGATTCCGTGACGTAGGAAATTCCGATTGGAGAATGCTGCGCGGGCGCAGCGACCGGCGCGTCGAAAAGATCGGCGATTGGGCGCACCGGCGCGAATTCAGGATACTCGGCGAGAGGGTGCCAGGGACCGTCTTTTGACTGGCTCGCTTCGAATTGCAACGTGATGCGATTCGCGTCGAGGAGATTTTTTATGTCTTGCGTCGTGGCTGGGCCGTGAATTACGGCGTCTTTGCGTATGAACCACTGCTGTGGATCAGTCAAAATATTGCTCCCACGGAATAAATCTTAATTGCACTCGAGAGTCTTGGGGCCAAGGCTCGAAGCAACAGGCCGACCGCCGACGTCTATCTCTGAGGGCGAATATTACCCTTGTCTCGCAGGGGACTCAATGGGCTTGGCGCGAGTGCGGCGGACCAGAATCTCAGCGAAAGCTCCAATTTAATGGCAAGACGTGGCGACGGTGCGAACAAGCGTGCGAAACAAAGATGGAATCGAGAGGCTTTGGGAATCGCCGATGCGATCCCATCCCGCATCAAGCATTCCGCCGCCGAGCGATACATCCACCTCGACGGATTGGGCCGGAATAACGTCGTTGTTGAAAAGCTGAGGCGGCACATAGATTTCGATCGCGGGATGATTGTTCACTCTTCCGGTGCTGTTCCACGCGTCGGCTGGAACAGTGACGCGCTGATTGCCGGGCTGGAAAATCCATTGCACGGTTACGCGTGGCGGATTCGATAAATCCGGCACGTAGACGAATGATGCGCGGGCCATCAGATCCGGGCCATTGCAATAGAAATCCAACTGGCCGTAGGTTTCGCCACCGCCGCTATCTTTATCAATGAGATGCAGAACGGCGAGTCCGTTGGCATCATCCATCACCGCGGTAACGACGTGCGTCGTCATGATGCGGAGCTTGGTCATCGTGGGGACGTCGAGATACTGGACGAATTGCTGATCACCTTTGCCTGCTTGCGTCATCAGCGTGTACATGTCAGCGGAGACGCCCATTTCGTGAATGTAGGCGACGAGTTGGCCAGCGATTACTTGGACATCCTGATCGTCAATTTTTCCATCGTCTTTCCAAAAACGATGAACGCCATATTTTGAGCCGGGGGCCATGCTACGAGTGACTCCGCCGAGATACGCGAACGTGCAGGCGCTATCGCATTCTCCGGCTGAGGCGCTACCGATCTGGCTGGGGATTGCAACTCCGGTGGACCAACCTGCGCGGCGAATCGCGCGGCCGAGATCGAGTCCCGCGCCAAGATCGCCGCCGCCGGAATTAAATTGAATAATTCGCATCACGGAAACGTCTTGCTTCAGAAATTGTTCGAACACTTTTGGAGTATCCGCCGTGATGTCGCCTTCAGCGAGTACACCGAACATCAGGCCGATCGATTTGAACGTCATCGCCGGATCGGCGAAAGCGGGCGCGGCGGTAGCCAGGATTGCGAGCGCGATTATCGCAGCAGAGCGAAGTGAACGAAACATGGCGACCTCCTGAATGAAATCGGTGCTACCCGCAGAAATATCGCTACCGTGAGTTTTTCGTGTGGGCAAAGTTAGCGCGAATGCGAATTGGAGGCAAGAGGCCTATGTGGCGGGAGTTTCGTGGCGCTCGACCAGAGAGTACAGCGCGGGCATCACGAAGAGCGTGATGAAAGTGCTGAGCAGCAGGCCACCGATCACCGCGAGCGCTAGCGGCTTTTGAAGTTCGGCGCCGGAACCGAGTCCGAGAGCGAGCGGAAGCAGGCCGAAAAGCGTGGCGAGAGTCGTCATCAGGATCGGGCGAACGCGGATGCGGCCTGCGGTAGCGAGGGCTTCGTCGAGCGGCATTTTTTCATTTTCCCGGAGCATGGCGACGTAGTCGAAGAGGATGATGCCGTTTTTCACTACCAGGCCGAGCATCAGAATGATTCCCATGAGCGAAGAAACGTTGAGCGGCGTTCCCGTGATGAGCAGCATGCCGAACACTCCGACGAGAGAAAGCGGGGCGGCGCTGAGAATCACGAGCGCCGGACGAATTGTGCGGAACTGAACTACGAGGACGGTGAAGACTGCGGCGAGCGCGAGGCCGAGAACTCCGAGCAATTCGCTGAAGGATTGCTGCTGCGCTTCGTACTGGCCGCCTGCCTCGTAGGTGACTCCTGTGGGCAATTTCAGGCTCGCCATCATCTTGTTGACTTCTGCCATGGCGCCGCCGAGGTCGCGATTTTCGAGGCGCGCTGTAAGTGAAACCATCAGCCGCTGATTTTCGCGGAGGAGTTGATTTTCTCCCGTAAGAGTTTCCACTGTGGCGACGGAATTCAGCGGAACGATTTGCTTGGCCGCGGTTACGAGTGGAAATTGTGAAATATTGCTTTCGTCGTAGCGAAATTTATCCGGAAAGCGCACGCGGATATCGATCGTGCGATCGGCTTGGCGAAGTTGCGATTCGATGTCGCCGAGAAGTCCTGCGTGAACTTGATCGGTGATTTGATCGACGGTGAGGCCGACGCGGCCCGCCGCAGTGGGATCGACGTGATACACCATTTCCGGATTTCCTTTTTGGATTCCCTTGAAATCGACGATACCCGGAATTTTCTGCATGCGATCGCCGATGTCGTCAGCCACGTTTTCCAGCGTCGCCATGCTGTCGCCGAAGAGTTTGATTTCGACGGGCTCGGGAGTGCCTTGCAGATCGCCGAGCATGTCTTGGAGAATTTGTGTGAATTCGATTTCCACTCCGGGCGCGAGCGCTTCGACCTTCGGGCGGAGATCGTCCATCACTTCTTCGGTGGAGCGATCGCGCTGGGCGCGCGGCTTGAGTTTACAAGGATGTCGCCTTTATTTTGTTCGGTGGCGTAGAGGCCCATTTCGGCGCCGGTGCGGCGGGAGAACGCTTCTGTTTCCGGGCTCTTCGCGACGAGCGCTTCGATCTTGCGAACGATCGAGTCGGTCTCGTCGAGTGATGTGCCGGGAGGCGTGATGTAGTCGAGAACGTAGCCGCCCTCGTCCATATCTGGAAGGAAATCGGATTCGAGCTGCGTGTACAGAAAAATACCTGCAGCGACCAATACAAGAGTTGCCAGCGCGATCCAGACACGGTGGCGAAGCGCCCAGTGCGCGGCGCGTTCATATCCGCGGTTGATGGGCTCAATGAAGCGGCCCGCGGAATGGCGATATGCGCCAGTCTTGAGGAACCGCTGCGAGAGAAGCGGTATTAGCGTGACCGCAAAAACGAGTGAGAGCAGTACTGAAATCGCAAGCGTCATGCAGAGAGAGCGAAAAAAATCACCGACGAAGCCCGTAAGAAGTCCCAAGCGGAAGAAACACGACGAGTGTGGTGGCTGTAGAACCCACGACCGGGCCGATTAATTCGGACGTGCCGCGTTCGGCTGCAATGTCGGGCGGCTCGCCAAGTCCGAGATGGCGATAAATATTTTCGATGACGACGACGGCATCGTCGATGATCAAGCCGATGGCGATGGCCAGTCCGCCGAGCGACATTAAGTTGATCGTGCCGCCAAGAATTTTCACGAAGAAAAATGTCCCGACGACGCTGAGGGGCAGTGAAATTGCGGCGATGAGAGTGGTGCGGCCTTCGCGCAGAAAAGCGTAAAGGATGAGCACCGCGAGGAATGCGCCGATGAGGATCGCATCGCGCACGTTGCCGATCGCGTCACGTACAAATTGCGCGAGATCGTAGACGACGGAGAGATGCAGCGTTTTCGGAATGGCATCGCCAAGATTTTTTATGGCGCTCTCAATTTGCGAACCAATTTGGAGAATGTTGCCGCCGATTTGGCGCGAAATATTGAGCAGCGCGGCAGGCTTACCGTTGCCGGTGACAAGAACGGTGCGATCTTCGACTCCATCGCGAACTTCCGCGATGTCGCTGAGATGGAGCGGCGTGCCTCCCTGCGTGTCGACCACCGTGTTTCGGATTTGATCGAGAGTGGTGAATTGACCCGTGGTGAGCACGAGATATTGCAAATAATTTTTCTGGTAGCCTGCCCACCGAAGTGACTTCGTTTGTAGCTTTGAGCCGATCCGCGATATCGGGAAGAGCGATCCGATGCGCAACCATTTTCTGCGGATCGACGATCACTTCAATCTGGCGCGTGTCGGTGGCTTGCACTTCGATAATGCCGACGCCGGGGACCCGGCTGATCATTGGGCGCAACACGTAATAGGCTTGATCGCGCAGATCGGCCCCGGGAACATCGCCATTCAAGATCAGGCTGAACACCGGAAAAACTGTGGGGCTTACGCGCTCAACTTGAATATCGGCATCGGCGGGCAGTTCGTTGCGCGACTTCGTTGACGCGGCCCTGTAAAAGTTGCAGCGAATACTGCATGTCCGCATCGGGATTGAAGAGAACAGAAATTTCGGAAGCGCCGCGAATTGTTTTCGAGCGGATGCGGTGCACGCCCTGAACCTCAGAAGCCGCTTGCTCGAGCGGACGAGTTACGCTGACGAGCATCGAGTCCGGCGGCAAATCGCCGGCGTGAACAAGAATCATGATGCGAGGAAAATTTACTTCTGGATAGATATTGCTCGGAAGTTGAAAAACCGCCCAAAGTCCCGCGGCGAACAAGAGCACAGTGATGAGATATACCGCGTAGCGATTTGCGCGAGCTGTGCGGACCAGGTTCATTGCTTTTGCGGAACCTGTTTTGCGGGGGCGGGCTTGGAAGTTTTCGGCTTGGGCGCGGCGGATTTTTCGGGTGCAGGTGGAGGCGTGCTTGAATCTTTCTTATCGTCCTTCGAATCGTCTTTATCTTGTGCAGGCGCGCGTGCAGAAATCTTGGCTTTGTCCTCGAGTCCGTATCCGCCGGTGAGGATGACGGATTGGCCTTCAGAAATGCCGCCAGTAATTTCGTCTGCGTCTGTCGTTTCAATGCCAAGCGTGACAGGTACCGCGGTGGCAGTGTCTCCTTCAACTTTGAAAACGCGCGGCTGGCCGGCGCTATCGCGGTAAATGGATTGCGCCGGTACAAGTAGCGCATTCTTGTGCGTTTCGATCGGCAATTGCGCGCCAAGAAACATGCCAAGGCGCAGCTCGCCATTTTTATTCGGAATTCGGATGCGCGCGAGACCGGCGTTCGACGCCGGATCAACAGCTTGCGAAATTGCGATCACGTGGCCGGTGAATTTGTCGCCCGGCAGCGCGTCAGTCGTCAGGACCACAGCCTGACCCGATTTCAAGCGGGCCAAGTCAGCGGCGGGAACATTCGCGGCCAATTCGACTTCGTCGAGGGACGCAATTTCTACGATAGGATTCGCAGATGTGCCATCCACCTGCTCGCCAGTGCTGATGAAGCGTTTTACCACCGTGCCCGAAATCGAAGCGTGAACCTGAGTGCGCGCGAGTTGAAACTTGCGCAACGCTGAGTGCGGCTGTTGCCTGGCGCAGCGCAGCCTGGTCCACGCTTGATTCGGTGCGCGCATCTTCCAAATCCTTGCGAGCGGCGATTCCGCGTTGGACAAGGTCTTCGTTGCGCGCCAAGTTTAGCTTCGCATTTTCAACATTTGCCTGCGCCTGCTGCTCGGCGGCTTCGGCTTGAGTCACCTGATCGCGATAAGAATGGTCTTCAATTCGAGCGACAAGTTGGCCCGCGGAAACGCGATCGCCTTCAGCGACGGTTAGTTCGGCGACACGGCCGGGCACGAGCGCGCTGATCTTTACGTCGCGATTCGGCGGCGCGGCAACGGGGCCGTTCACGAGAAGTGTGCGGCTGATATCTCCACGCGTGACTGTGGTGAGAGTCACTTGCGATATGGCGGACTCTTTTTGCGCGGCCTCGTCGTCGCCTCCGGATTTTCCGCAGCTACCGATGAACGACGCTGATGCAAGCGCCGCGATAAACGCGACTCGGACCCAGCTCCGATGAAAATGGTTTTCAGTAAAGCGCAAATTTATTTTCATTTGTTGCACCGTTCAATCGCCAGACACTGCGCGAACCAAACGTCGCCGCTTGGTTCACGTTGAACAATGTTGATCGAACCCTAATCCAAACTCACTCCCACAACTTGTTCGAGATCGGCAAACGCTTGCTGCAATTCCAGGAGACTCTGTAAGTATTCCCGCTGTGTTTGCTGCACTTCGCGCTGTGCTTCAATGACGACCAGAATGTTGGAGCGGCCGGCTTTGTAGCTTTCTTCCGCGAGCGATTCCAGCTGGCGAGCCGCTGGCGCAAGTTTGTCGCGATATAGGGACACTTCCGTTTGCCTCGCCTGAAATTCGTAGAACGCAGCTTCCACTTCCCCCGTCACGCTGCGGCGAGTCGCCGTCGCTTCGCCCTCGAGTGCGCGAAGATTTGCGGCGCTTGCAGCCAACTCGCCCTGATTCCGATTGAAAATCGGAAGCCCCACGGTAAGTTGGCCGCGTGCCCCCGTTTTGAAGTCAGGCGGCGAATTGAAATCCGCACCTGCCTCCACGCTCACATCGGGCAATCGTTCAGCACGTAGCAAATCAGAATTCGCGCGCTCCACGTTTTCTTCCTGCGCGATATGCTGCAAGTCGGTATTCGCGGCCATTGCGCGCTGCACCAGATCCGCTGATGTCGCGCCGGGGGGCATCGCTTCGAGACTCGCGCCGAAATCCCAAACTGTCGCAGCCGATTCGTTGAGAAGCGCGCTCAACTTGCTCGACGCAACTTTTTCCTCCTGCCGCGCCACTTCGAGGTCGGCGTCGGCGCGAGCCACTTCAAGATCGGCTTGCATCACCTCGAGCTGCGGAATATCTCCGGCGTCGAAACGCTGCTGAGCGATATCCTTTATGCGATGCGTAAGCGCCGTCGCATCCGCCTGTTGCTGCGTCATACTGTGGGCGAGCGCGGCGGCAAAATATGTGGCGCGAACGTCATGCCGAACCCGGCGCTGCGTCGTAGAAATTTCAATATCCGTCAGCGCGAGTTCCTGCTTCGCTTGTGCGATCCGTTTGCCACGCTGCCCCCAAACTTCCAGCGGCAAATCAGCGAACAATGATTCGTGCGGAGTGTCGCGAGTCGCTGAAAATGAAACCGTAGGATTTGGACGCGCTCCCGCGATAATGATTCCTGCTGCGGCAACCGCGTGACGCAGCCGCGCCGCCGCGAGATCAAGATTCTGCCGATCGGCAAGCGCGAGCGCTTCAGACAACAGCAAGCGCCGCGCCGACTGAGGGTTCGCGGACGGTACCGAAGATTCCGTTTGCGCTTGGCCCGGCTGCGATTGTGTAGCCGAAAATGTCTGACTGAACGCGGCCGACGCAAGCGCCGAGCCCATCGTCAACACACCTATGAGCCACCCGAGCGTTGTCTTCATTCGAGAATAGTCTCGCGCCTGAGCTCGACCGCAGATGGCGCGTGCCGCAAGTCCGATAATCCGCGCATTCTAAACGAGCGAGGATAGCGCCAGAAACCTTAATCGCGCCTTAACGAAATTCGCGTTGCTTCGCGTCAGACGGCGATCGGCCCGTGACCAGCCGACTGCTCGACAGTTGCGGGAAGATGGACGCGCACTATTGTCCCTTGGCCGACAGCGCTTTCGATTTCCACGCGCCCGCCGTACGCTTCCACGATCGTTTTGCAGATGGCGAGCCCCAAGCCAAAACTCATCGAGTATTGATTGTCGCCGCGATGAAATCGTTCGAATACGTGAGGCAAGTCTTCGGGCGCGATTCCCTGTCCACTATCGGCGATGGAAACGCCAATTTCAGACAAGCCCTTCTGCACGCGCATCGTCACGGTTGAGCCCGCAGGGCTGTGCCGCACAGCGTTATCGAGCAAATTGATCCACACCGTTTCCAAATCTTCGGGATTTGCGCGGAACAGGCAATCGGCCGCTCCCGCCAGATCGAGCGCCACTTTTTTGCGTCCCGCGAGCACAGCGACGCGACCCGCCGCCACTTCGCATGTCGCAAGCACATCGGCGATTGGAAGTTTGCCGCGCGCGCCATCTTCATTGAGCTGTTCCACGCGCGCCAACCGCAACATACGCTCGACAAGGGTCTCAAGCCGGTCGCAATCTTCCAGCACCGCAGAGGTCCCCAAAACATATTCGACCTCACTCCGCGGATTTTGCAGAAGTACCTGCAAACTCGATTTGATAATCGCGATGGACGTTTTCAATTCGTGCGCGAGATCGCTTGTGAATTGGCGCTGGTTCGCAAACGAATCGCGTAGCCTGCCAATGAGAGTTTCGAGAGCCTGGGTGAGCGGAGCCAACTCGCGCATATTTTTCGCCGCGCGAGGCGCGAGAAAATTCCAGTGGCCCACGGAAATTTGCGAAGCCTGCCCTGCAAGTTCGTGAAGAGGGTTAAGCGAACGCCGCACAGTCCACACTGTTAGCCAACCCACGAGGCAAAGTAACGCCGCGCCCGCTGCTCCCAGATAAAATCCCATGAGCAACACTCGGCGGCGCACATCAAGCAGCGACGCCGCATAGATCACGGTAATCTTCGCGGCCGGTCCGCCCTCGTCCTCTCGATCAAGAATTTCAATATTTCGAAGCACTAGCGCCCGAAACGGCACTCCCGCATCGCGAAACCTCGCGTAATCGCCGGCGAAGTAGCGTGTGTTCGCTGGCAAACCCTGCCACCCGTCTGATTGAGCGAGAAGTTTCCCTCTCGCATCGTAAACAATAAAGCGATCGGGATGCTCTGCGTCCGACGAAGTCGGAAGCCCGGATGTATCGAAGATCAGATCATGCGACGCATCCTCAGCGTAGCGGACTAGCGCGCGCAAGCTCATCGCCTTGTTGCGCAGCCCGGTATCAAATCCAGAAAGCAACTGCGTGCGCGCCACAAAGACACCAAGCGATACAAGCAGTACGGCCAGCAACAAATCCAGCCCAACCACCCCCAGCACAATTCGCAACGCCAGTGAATCGCGTTTCATCGGCGCTTCCCCGCCTCGTCCAATCGCAATACATATCCATGCCCGCGCAAGGTATGAATCAATTTTTCCCGCGAGCCATCGTCAATCTTGCGGCGAAGCCCGGAAATATAAACCTCAATCACGTTGCTGAATTTTTCCCAGTTGTAATCGTAGAGATGTTCGAGCAATTCCGTCTTCGAGACGACAGTTCCCTGCCGGTGCATCAGATATTCCAGCAGCCGGTATTCCATCGGCGTGAGCGTGATCGCGCGCCCGTGTCGGCGCACTTCCCTCTTCGCGGAGTCCACTTCGAGATCAGCGACGCTAAGAACCGGAGCCGCGTGCCCTTTGCCACGGCGAATTAGAGCCTTTGCGCGCGCAAGCAATTCGCCAAGATCGAATGGCTTGGTCACATAATCGTCGGCGCCGGAATTTAGCAGAGTGACCACCGAATCGGGCTCGTCCCGCGCCGTAAGAATCAGCACCGGATCAAGCCGCTCTTTTCTGCGAAGTTCCCGCACCACCTCAAGCCCGCTCCGCCGCGGCAACATCAAATCCAGCACGATCAAATCGTACGCGCTGGATTGCAGCATGAAGAGCGCTTCCTCGCCGTCGTAAGCATGATCCACCGCATAGCCGGCGCCGTCGCGCAATCCTCGCGCGATATTCTCGGCAAGCCGCTTTTCGTCTTCCACCACCAGCACGCGCATTCGGATTCCGGTGAACGTCGAGTATTCTATCGCGGCGTTGCCACCGTACATCGCCGGCAGCATAGCTGCAGCAATCATATTGGCGCACTCACGGTTAAGCGTTCCTTAATGTCTGCGCCACTATCGTGCGCGAGAATCCAGAACGCGATGCACGATAGATGGAACTATTGGACGCCTCTCACTCGAGAGCTTGAAGGGGTCACGATGAGAATTGACAAGCGGTTTTCACTCACGGTGCTTAGCCTGCTCTTCACCGCACTAGTCGTCACGCTCGTTGTGCATGCAACTCCTCCGCAACCCTCCGGCTACCACCTCGCGAAAAAAGTGGTGCTTGGCGGCGAAGGAGGCTGGGACTACCTCTATGCCGACGCGGAATCCCATCGCGTATTTATCTCCCGCGGCACGCATACAATGGTCGTCGATTCCGATGGCAAGCTGCTCGGTGATATCGCCAATACGCAAGGTGTCCACGGAATCGCCATCGCGCACGAATTCAATCGCGGCTTTACCAGCAACGGCCGCGCAAACACGGTCACGATCTTCGACCTGAAAACTCTCGCCACCATCAGCGAAGTAAAAGTAACCGGCGAAAATCCCGATTCGATTCTCTACGACCCCGCGACAAAGCGCGTATTCACATTCAACGGACGCACGAATAACTCCACCGCGATCGACGCCGCCAGCGGCGACGCTCTTGGCAACGTGGCTCTCGGCGGTAAACCCGAAACCGCGCAAGCCGATGGCGCGGGCCACATCTTCGTCAACATCGAAGACAAATCTCAAATCGTCGAGTTCGATTCGAAAGCTCTCACAGTAATGAACACCTGGTCCATCGCTCCGTGCCAGGAACCTTCAGGCCTCGCATTTGACGTCGCCCACAAACGTCTCTTCGCCGGCTGCGACAATAAAATGATGGCCATGATTGATGCTACCAACGGAAAAGTTGTCGCCACTGTGCCGATCGGCGATGGCGTAGACGCGAATGGCTTCGATCCGGGTACAGGTTTCGCGTTCGCTTCTTCCGGCGACGGGACTCTCACCGTCGCGCACGAGGATTCCGCCGACAAACTTACGCCCGTTGAAATGATCAAGACGCTTCCTCGCGCCCGCACCATGACGGTCGACATCGGCAACCACAATCTCTATACGGTCACCGCGGAATTTGGTCCAGCTCCGGCGCCTCCCGCCGATGGCAGCCGCGGTGGTCGCGCGCCGATGCTCCCGAACACGTTTACATTGCTAATTTACTCGCGCTAACAGGGTTCCCTGCAAGCAGCCTCAGCACTCGGGGGAACCGGGACTCTCAGCCGGTTCCCTCGTTTCATCCCCTGAGTCTGCGAAGCTTGGCGCTCGAATCCTCGAACATTTTCTTCCAGGAATCAGAACGATTCTTCCCGTATTGTTGAAATTCGGCCGAAAACCATGCGTCACCAAAAGGTATCTACAGGTCACAAATATGTACTCTCCGGTTAGGGCGGTGTGTACGGGGTAAGACACCTTACGCCCGAGGGGTAGAACTTACCCTTGCCTCAATCACGCCAACTCCCACGATCTACGGCACTTAGCCGATCTCCGGCTGATTCAGCCCTCTAACCGAGTGGCACCGCGAATGCTCCCCCATCTGCACCGGAAACTCGCGACCGGAAGTGCGGCTCTACGTGCCTATGAACTGAAGTGTCTGCTGCATCGCGAGAATCACAGGTGTATTTGGCGAGGGGGTTTCATGGCAACGCGTAGCAAATCGAAAGCGGCGAGCATGGGATTGGCGGCGATTGTCGCAATGCTCGCGATCGGAATTTCTGGCCAGGATTTGACCGGGCGAACCGGCAACACGCAGGGTGTGCAACCCCTTGCTTCCTCCAGCGAAAAATTGGCATCGCTCAAGCTTGGTAGTTTGAAGCAGCCGAGTTCGCGTCCAGCACCAGCGCTCGACTACGGCAAAATTCGGCTGGCATTTGAGCCCAACGTCGGCCAGGCGAAATCAGACGTTGCATTCATGGCCCACGGAAAAGGCTACGCGCTCTTTCTTACGGGACAAGATGCGACGTTCGCTCTTGCTGCAAAGTCGCGCGAGGGAAAAAATAAAACTGCGGCCGATGTCGTTCGCATGAAACTTGTCGGCGCAAATGCCACGGCTGAACTCACTGGTGACGGAGTCCGCACCGGCATCAGCAATTATTTCATCGGCAACGATTCCAAGAAATGGCGCACCAATATCCCGAACTACAATTCAGTTTCCGCGCATGGAGTTTATCCCGGCGTCGATCTCGTCTACTACGGCAAACAGCGCGAACTCGAATACGATTTCAAAGTTGCGCCCCACGCCGATCCGCACGTCATCCAGATGGCTTTCGAAGGCGCGATCCAAATTGAAAATTGATTCTGACGGATCACTCGTCGCCGCCGTTGGAGAAAACACTCTTCGTCTGCACGCTCCAGTCGCTTATCAAGTCGCTGACAATCAGAAACAATCAGTCAACGCAAAATATTTGCTCCAGCAAGATGGCAGCGTCTCTCTCCAAATCGGAAACTACGATGATGCCCGCGAGTTGGTGATCGATCCAATTCTTGCTTATTCCACTTACATCGGCGGCAGCAACATTGACGGCGCAAACGGAATCGCAGTCGCGCTCGACGGCACCGCATTCATCACAGGCGGCACGTTCTCGAGCCGACTTCCGACGGCTCATCCATTCAGCCGAACGATGGCGGGGCCGCGACTTTCCGCAGGATGCGTTCGTATGCAAAAATCAGCGCCGATGGTTCCACGCTTCTTTATTCCACTTATCTCGGGCGGCTCCGGACCAGACGTCGCAAACGGTATCGCCGTCGATAACGCGGGCAATGCGTACGTCACCGGCTCGACAATCTCGGTCGATTTCCCAGTTACCAACGCATTCGACGGACTATGCGGTGGAGACGGCGCTTGCGGCGCAAACTGGAATCAGCAGAGCGTAGTGAACGTGAAAATCGTGGTCTCGAACGCTTTCGTCACAAAGCTAAATCCAGCAGGCTCGGCGCTGATTTATTCCACGTATTTCGGCTTTTACGAAAATGTCGTTGGCAAAGCGATCGCTGTTGACAACAACCAGATCGCATATGTCACGGGGACCACTGGACCAAATCTCCAGCCGACCGTCGTAATCACCGCTCCCGCGGAGCCACCTCCGCCGTACCCCATAACGGCCAACGCATTTCAGCCGGCTTATGGCGGCGGAGCCACAGAGCCTTTCTAACCGTCTTCAGCGCAACCGGCACTTCGCTTCTCTACTCCTCATACTACGGGGGCGGCGACGAAGATGACGGCTTGGGCATCGCCACGGACGGCGTCGGAAACGCTTACTTTACCGGACTCACGTACTCACCAAATATTCCAACGACCGCGAACGCACTGCAGACCACATACGGCGGCGCTGGCGATGGCTTTGTAGCGAAAGTCAATACCACTGGCGCAGGCACTCTTCTCTACTCGTCCTACATCGGCGGCGCTGGACTCGATCAGGGCAACGGCATTGCAGTTGACGCGGCAGGAAATGCATACGTTGCTGGCGGCACACAGTCTTTGGCCTTGCGGCCTCACCGCGCCCCTATGGCGGCGAAGGCGATGCGTTCCTCGCTAAGTTCAATCCGGCGGCAGGTTCCGGCCCAGCTTCACTCGTGTACTTCACCTATCTCGGCGGCTCCCTCGCTGATTCTGCGAATGGCGTGGCGCTCGATTCCACCAACAACGCCTACGTCACAGGCTCGACCGTCTCGCCGGATTTTCCAACCACCGCAGCGGTGTTCCAAGCGGGATACGGCGGCGGTAACGCAGACGCATTCGTAACCAAGATCGATCCAACTGGCGCGACCCTCGTTTACTCCAGCTATCTCGGCGGCTCAAATACAGACACCGCGAACGGAATCGCGGTGGATACGCAGGGTTCCGCATACGTCGCGGGTCAAACTTGCTCGCTGGATTTCCCGCTCTCGAATCCCGCGCAACCAGCTCCGGCGGAAATTGCGATGCGTTCGTTTCCAAAGTCACGATCCTGAGCGGCATCATGGTCAATCCGGGCGGCCTAGTGTTCCCAGCTTTGAGCCTGGGTTCCAGCAGCCAGCCGCAAACCGTCACGATTACGAATGGCGATACGTCGCAAACGATTACCGGCATCTCGGTCGGCGGCGCAGATCCTCAGGATTATGCGGAGACGACAATTGTGGCAATGCACTTACTCCCGGACAGCAGTGCAGCATCACGGTCACATTCACTCCGACCGCGATCGGCACCCGTACCGCATCTCTATCAATCAAAGCAGCGCTCCCGGCAGCCCGCTCGTCGTAACTTGAGCGGCAGCACGTCTACTCTGACTCTGACGCCCACGAACCTCACGTTCGCGAACCAGACGACGGCGTCGCCAGCGCACCGCAGACGATCGTCGCGACAAACGGCGGCACTTCGCCAATCACATTCGCCAGCATCGTCGCAAATGGCGACTACACTGAAACTGACAATTGCACAAAGGCGCCACTCCAAGCCGGAACGAACTGCACGATCAACGTGACGTTCACTCCGACTGCCGTAGGCTCCAGCGTCGGCGCACTCACGATCACCGATAATGCTCCAGGCAGCCCGCAAATATTTTCCTCAAGGGCACCGGCGTCGCAAACAATCCAGATTTCTCCCTCGCGGTTACGCCCGCCTCCGCCACTCTCAACGCGGGTCAATCAGCGATCTTCACTTTGAACGTCACGTCTCTCGCTGGCTTCACGCAGCCCATCGGCCTCAGTTGCGGCGGAGCAGTCCCGAACGGCAGCTGCGACTTCTCGCAGACCACAGTTACCCGCCGCGGATGGAACCACCGGTCACGGTCACAGTCGTCACCGGTCTTCGCGCCTTGGCCGCCTGCATTGAACATTCGCACGGCGCCACCATACGTCGCCGAAGTTCAATATGCGCTTGTTCGTGCCGTGGATGGCGATCGCAATCGCGCTCGCGATCTTCGCCGGCACTCGCAAGAAGCGTGGATTCGCTCTGCTCGGGCTTTGCGTCGCCACCGTAGTTCTGATCACCGCCTGTAATGGTGGAAGCGCTGCGGGAACTCCCGCAGGCACTCCCGCTGGCGCATATCAGATCACCATAACCGGCACGTCCGGCCAGATTACGCACACCGCAACGATCAACTTGCAGGTGAACTAACTCGTTCGCTTGCGATCGCTGCTGTAACGAAAAAGTTTTGCACTTACGAATTTGCAAGAGGAGAGAACCAGGATGAAACGCCTTACTTGGATTGTCCCGATGATGTTGTTGGCCTGCGCTGCGACGCAAGCTCAACAGATGGCCGCGAAAATGGGCGGCAGCACCGATACTCCCTCGTGGGAAGTTTACGGCGGATACTCGTACCTCCGCGCCGATGTTGGCGGAGCCAACTTCGGATTGAGCGGCGGCGGCGGTTCCCTCACTCAAAATTGGAACAACTGGTTTGGCGGCCGTCTCGAAGTTGACGCGTACCACGGCACCGAAGCCGGCACCACCGTCTCGGCGCAGACCTACACTTACGGCCCGCTCTTCACGCTGCGCCGTTCAAGCCGCATCGTTCCCTTTGCCTCAGTCCAGCTAGGAGCGATCCACGGCACTCAGGGCTATCTCGGAATTTCAGCCTCGGCGTGGCGCTTCGCGGCCAGCGCTGGCGGCGGCGTGGATTTCAACTTGAATCACCGCACCGCGATCCGCGTCCAAGGCGACTATTTGCTAACCAACTTCCTTGCTCTGCGCCAGGATAATTTCCAAGTAAGCGCAGGCCTGGTATTCCGCTTCGGCACCAAGTAACCGTAAGCATTGGTCTAATTTTGTAGGGGACGGGCTAGCCCGTCCCCTTTTTATTTAGCATCCAGAACTCCGCCCGCGCAGCACTCTCCGTGCCCTCTGTGTCTCTGTGGTAAAAATCTTTTGCAGTTGAAGCTCTTTGCGTACTCTGCGCTTCTGCGGTGAGTGCTTCAGTCTTTCGCCGTAGTGTTTACAACGAGGATCCGATATCGTGGTGCCGGAGGAGGGACTTGAACCCACACGGTGCTATGCACCACCAGATTTTGAGTCTGGCGCGTCTGCCAATTCCGCCACTCCGGCCTTCGCCGCCATCTTAACGGTAATTCCCTCCTCGCGCCAAGCGCGGTTCCGCGATGTCGGTCTGCCCCTCCATTGTCGTTCCTGCGCGCTCACCGATTTCTAGGTCTCCTCATCAAATATTTGCGCCAGATCATCTCTCCCACCCGCTACGAATCCGGCGCGGTACTTAAATTTCTCCAGGAGGAATTTCTATGAAATCACGTTGGTGGATCACAGGCTGCACAGCTGCTCTGCTGGCGATCAGCGGCGGAGTGGCCTCAGCTCACAGCAATCTCCCGAATCAGCCGAACCAGGAAAACAAAGACCGCGGCGATCACAAATTCAGCGACCACGATAAGCAGTCCGCACGCGATTGGGCCGGCAAGCACAAAGACAATATGCCCGCCGGATTCCGCGAGGAAGATAAACTCTCCCCCGAACTCGAAGCGCGTCTCAAAGTCGGCGCGGTTCTGGACACCGATCTTCGTGGACGAATTCGTCCCGTCCCGGCCGACCTACTCGCTACTCTCACTCCGGCGCCGCGCGGCTATCGTTACGTAATCATTGGCGATCACATCGTCCTCGTCGATGAAGGCTGGCACGTGGAAGACGTCATACACCTCGAAATCAATCTATAAGAACTTTCGCCACGTGAAGCAGAAATCAGGCCCGGCCTCAACCCCGGGCCTTTTTTTCGCCGCTCGCGTTAAACGGTCGCGACGAACAGAATGCTCCACTCTGTTTTTCGGAACCTACGCCTACGGTGCGGCATCAAAGTCCTGACGGTACACACATGAAAAATCTCATCTCCATCCACTCCACCTCCAGCAAAAGTTATCGACCGCCCGCGCAGGATTTTTCGCACTCGCAACTTTTCTCGCCGCCGCAACAACATTCGCGCAATCTGCCAATCAGCGCGGAACACAGACGCGCTTCACCGCCTCAATGACTCCATCGAATCTCTCGTCAACCGCGTCTCTCCCAGCGTCGTGCAAATTCTCGTCACCGGCTACGGCACCGCCGAAACCGGCGACACGAATCAAACCAGCCTCGTCATCGCCCGCCAAAGAAAAATCGGCTCAGGAGTCATCGTCGATCCCACCGGTTACATCGTCACCAACGCTCACGTCGTCAGCGGAGCCGAGCGCATCGAAGTCATCGTTTCCGCTCCATCTCCCGATGCTCCTCCCGACCCGATCGTCGGCTCACAGGGACAAAGTTTCGAAGCGCGCATCGTCGGCCAATCCGCCGAAGTCGATCTCGCAGTAATCAAAATTGAAGCTCAGCACTTGCCCGCCGTCTCCGTAGCAACCGCCATCGAACCCAAGCAAGGCGAATTGGTTTTTGCTTTCGGCAGTCCGGGCGGCTTGCGAAATTCCGTTACAATGGGAGTGGTCAGCGCCGTCTCGCGCCAGGCCGATCCTTCAAGCCCGCTCGTCTACATCCAAACCGATACGCCAATCAATCCCGGCAATAGCGGCGGCCCGCTTGTTGACGCGGATGGCCAGCTTATCGGCATCAACACTTTCATCATCACATCCAGCGGTGGCAACGAAGGCCTCGGCTTCGCCATACCCGCAAGCCTTGTCTCGATGGTGTATCCGCAGCTCGTAAAATTTGGCCACATCCACCAGCCCGAAATTGGCGTCACAGTTCAAGCCATCACTCCCGAACTCGCTTCGGCGCTCTCACTCCCGCGCGATTTTGGTTTGATTGTCGTAGATGTGCAGCCCGGTAGCCCCGCCGATCACGCGGGAGTAAAAATTCAGGATGTTCTCACCGCCGTTGACGGCAATCTCGTCGCCAGCTTGCCGCTCCTGATGCACGATTTATATATGCACAAGCGCGGCGATCACATGAAGCTCGCGGTGCTGCGCGGAACCCAGCCGCTCCAATTCGATATTGAAGTTACCGAGCAACCGCACAATGTCGATAAGCTCGCCGAACTCGCAAACAGCGAGAAAAATGTCGTCAAGCGTCTTGGAATTTTAGGAGTCGATCTCACGCCGGAGATGGCGCAAATGTTGCCGCAGCTCCGCATTCAATCTGGAGTGATCGTCGCCGCGCGCACAGCGGGAGCCAGTTCAGAAATTCCTCTCGCCACCGGCGATGTAATCCACACCGTGAACGGAAAAACAATTTCGAATCTCGAAGAACTTCGCGCCGCCCTCAATGCGGTAAAAAACGGCGGCGCAATCGCTCTTCAAGTGGAACGTGATTCGAAACTGAGCTACGTCGTTTTCCAACTCGAATAAATTAGGATGATTTCTGCGCTCGCTCTAATTTCCCGGAGCGGGCGCACTCTCCGCCTGCTTCACAAATTCAAATGTGCACGGACGCCCCAAAATTCCCGCGCCTTCATTTCTCGTTCCCGTGCCTTTCGTATCCGTAAATTGTGCTTTGATTGAGTAGCTGTAATTGTTTCCCTTCATCGCGAAAACTCCCTGCGCATTGTTGTGGCTCACTGTTCCTTTTGCCTCCAGCTTCGCCGTGCCGTCGTCTTTGATCTTCCCATCAATCACCAGATATCCCGGACCGTTTTCCTCGCCGTGCTGTCCGTGAAAAATGTTGTCCTTGATCGTGCTCGGAAATTCGAATTTGTAGGCCGGAGTTTCCCCATGAGCCTCGCACGCCATGTGCGTCGTCCAATTCCCATCAAATTTTCCGCCAGCCACAGACGCCACCGGCAACAGCATCAAAACGCAAACTTCCGCAATCCCTGCCGCCTTCCTCACATTCATAAGATTCCTCCTGTCCTCGTCGAATTATTTTCGACGCAACTCAACTCCAACCGCGGAGCGGATAATATCCCTTCTAATCCCAAAGTTGAATATCCCCAATCACTGCGCTCGCTATATACCCGCGGCCCCACTCTCGCAATCGTTCGCACCAATCACTTATTCGATTTTTCTCTTGACAATTCTATCGCCTGTGATACTATATCGAGTGGAGAAGAACTGTCAGTCTACTCTATCCTTTAGTTAACTACACTCGGTAAACTTGGGGAGCATTCCCAAAAAGGGAAAAACGCCTTTTTCGTCAAAAAAGGGCCTTATAAAAGTTAAGTGCGCATTCTAAAGGACTTAACTCAAAATCTCGCGTAAGTGCGGAGTCTAAAGGACTTACGGCCCAAAAAACGCACTTTCTTAACCGAATTTGGTTAACTCACTGAATTCTACACAATCGCGGAAGCTCCGAAAACCGATCGTCCTGAGAGCTATCCGATCAGGATAGCCGAAGCGCGGTGTTCGCGTCCCGATGGTTTAGATCGGGAGCACCGCCGTAGCTTTTGGGTTCTCGTGATCGCTGTCGTCACGTCGGCCCCGATGATCACGCAACAACACCGATCCATCTGTCCACCGCCGCTTCATCACCCTTGTGTTGCAGCACCATATTGTGCAGAATCGCGGCGGCCAAACGGTCATACGCATGAACAACCTTTACCAATTCATTCCGAAAGAAGGAGTGCAGATTCTTTTAGTTCTGTTCCTCTCCTTCTTAATCGGACTCGAACGCGAAGAGCACAAAGCCATCGGCGGCGGTTACGGGTTCGGAGGGGTGCGTACATTCCCGCTGATCGGCCTGTTCGGATTCGGCATCGGGATGATTTCCGGGCAGACCTTGCTTCTGCCGGGCGCGGGCCTCCTGATGCTCGGAGCCCTGCTCTACCTTTCGTATCAGCACAAGCTCGCGTGCGTGCAGTTCGCTGGAATGACCACGGAAGTAACCGCTGCGCTCACCTATGTAATCGGATTGCTCGTCCATTGGGAGGCCTACTGGATTGCCACGACGATCACCGTGATCGCCGTCGGCCTCCTCGAGCTAAAAATCGGCCTCGAAGATTTGACCAAGCGCGTGCCCGGCGAAGAAATTCTCACCTTCGCAAAATTTCTTCTGCTCACGGCGGTAATTCTTCCGATTGTGCCAGACACGACCATCGGAAATTTCGGCTTCAATCCGCGAAAAACGTGGTGGGTGATTGTCGCGGTAAGCGCAGTCTCCTACGGAAGTTATTTGCTGTTGAAGGCGACGAAGGAAGGGCCGCAGCATTTTTCTTTCCGCGGTGCTCGGTGGACTTTACTCTTCCACCGTCACCACGATCGTCCTTTCCAAGCGCGCCAAAACGGCCGGGCAGCCGCATCTTTATGCGGGCAGCACGCTCGTCGCTTCCGGCGTAATGTATTTGCGCCTGATCGTGCTGATCGCTTTTTTTAGCCGAGCGCTATTTTTGCGCCTGCGCTGGGAATTTTTATTGCTCACGGTGATAGGCGTCGCAGGCGGTTACGCCTGGGGACGCATCCCGGATCGCGCCGCAACCAACGAGCGTTCTTCCGAAGAAGCCAAGAATCCGCTGGAGATGAGCGCCGCGTTTTTCTTCGGCGGCCTTTTCGTTCTGCTGCTTTATGTTACGCATTTCGCCGTCACGCGGCTTGGCAGTGCGGGCCTTTATAGTTTGGCCGGAATTATGGGACTCACAGACATCGTTCCATTCGTCCTCGGCCTCACGCAGCCATCGGCCGTGCTTACGCCGATTGGCGTAGCGGCAATCGCGATTGCCATTGCGGCATCGAGCAACAATATAGTGAAGGGCATATACGTGTTTCTCGCTGGCCGATCGCAAGACCGGCACCCAGAGCCTTGGCGTTACTAGTTTTGTTCGCGATTCTTGGGCTCGCGCCGCTCGTTTGGTGATATTAATTCTTCATGGCGAAACAAAATTAGTTTGATGAGACGCAATTCATCTCTACCGCGTCTGTAGTGTTTCAAGTATTGAATTCCCGGGAGGAATTTGTAATGAGAAAGACCAGCAATCGTAGCGCGGCGCTAGTTAGCTTCCCTTCTCACGGTGGTGTTGCTCGGATTTATTTCACTCACGGCCGCAGCAAATCCAAAAAACGCGGCCCGCGCAACCGGCGACGCAACGAAATCCGCCGCCGTTCCCATCCCCGCGCCCGCGCCGCAGCCAAATGACGACGCCTATACCGCGAAGATTCGCGAGTACACCACCGAGCCATATTTCACCACCGAATTGGTGGACCACCTTCCTGCTTCCTCCACGGTTCCTACGCCCGAAAAAATTCTCGGCTACGTGATAGGCGCTCCAAATAAACTCACCTACACCAAAGATATTTATCGTTATCTCCGCGCGCTTGCCGACGCATCGCCGCGCGTAAAACTTTTCACCGTCGGAAAAAGTGAAGGCGGCCGCGATTTCGTTTTAGCTGTCGTCAGCGACGAAGCCAACATTAAAAATCTCGATCACCTCAAAGAAATCACCGCCAAGCTCGCCGACCCGCGCAAACTTACCGATGCCGACGCCGACAAACTAATTTCCGAAGGCAAACCTTTCTACTGGCTCTCCGGCTCGATCCATTCTCCCGAAACCGGCTCGCCCGAAATGTTGATGGAACTCGCGTATCGCCTCGCGGTCGAAGAAACTCCATACATCCAAAATATTCGCAAAAATACCGATCGTAATGATCACGCCCGTACTCGAAGTCGATGGCCGCGATCGCGAAGTCGACGTCTACAACTACACGAAAGCAAATCCCGATAAACAATCACCCGGACTTATTTATTGGGGCAATTACGTTCAGCACGATAACAATCGCGATTCCATGGGACTCGCTCTCGCTCTTTCCAAAGAACAGGTACATACGTTTCTCGACTATCACCCGCAGGTTCTTCACGATCTCCACGAATCCGTTCCCTACCTCTACACTTCCACCGGCACGGGACCCTACAACTCGTGGTTCGATCCGATGACCATCGACGAGTGGCACGAACTCGCTTACAACGAAATTGAAAATTTCACTTCGCGCGGAGTTCCCGGCGTGTGGACGCACGGCTTCTTCGATGGCTGGGCTCCCAACGGAATGATGATGACGACGGCCAACGCCCACAATTCCATCGGCCGCTTCTACGAAACTTTTGGAAATGGCGGTGCCGATACGCGCGAACGCACTCTCGGCTCCGGCGACACAAGCGTCGAGTGGTATCGCCCGAATCCGCCGCTCACCAAAGTGAAATGGTCAATGCGCGACAACACGAATTACGAAGAAAGCGGCGTCCTCTTCGCTCTCACGTACACCGCAAACAACGCCAGCGATTTTCTCCACAGCTTTTATGTGAAGAGCAAGCGCGCCGTCGCGAAAGCCAACACAGAAGGTCCCGCAGCGTGGGCAATCGTAAATGATGGCAAACGTCCAGCTTTGGCTGCGCAACTTGCGCGCCTCTTTCAGTTGCAAGGTGCTGAGGTTCAAAAATTAAATCAGGATGTCCACATCAGCGAAGCCGCTCCCTCAACCGGCGGAGCAGGTCGCGGTGGGCGAGGCGGTCGTGGAGCAGAATCCAAGCAGCAGCACCATCCGCCCCAGCCGAATCCGCGGCACAAGGTGGCACCGCAACCGAACACGCAGCCGCTCCTGCTGCGCCGAAAAAACAAGACATCACAATTCCGGCAGGCAGCTACATTCTTCGCATGGATCAGCCGTACAGCCGCGTCGTCGACATGATGCTCGACACGCAATATTTCAACGTCAATGATCCAACTCCTTATGACGACACCGGTTGGACCTTCGGCCCTCTCCGTAACGTAAAAACGCAGCGCATCACCGACGCAACTATTTTGAAAGCGCCCATGACGCTGATCACCGGCGACGCTCGCGCGCTAGGCGGTGTAACCGGCGCCGGCGCAAAATATTTCCTGATCAACGCCACCGGCGGAACCCGCGCTCGCGACCCTGCGCTTCCGTTTGAAAGACGTAAAGTTCAACGCCGCCGAAGATTCATTTCAATCCGGCGGAAAAACTTACAACGCGGGCACATTCATTATTGCGTCCTCGGGAAATCCGGGCGATGTAAAATCGCAGCTGGATAAGGCTGCCGCTGAGCTCGGTATCCGAGTGGAAGCCGCCGATTCCGATATTTCCGTCGCGCAGCATCCCGTCAGCGTTCCGCGCATCGCTCTCGTTCACACCTGGCAGAGCACTCAGCAGGAGGGATGGTTCCGCCTCGCTCTCGAAGAAACCGGAGTTCCCTACTCTTACATTTCCGTTCACACGCTTCGCGACACTCCAAATCTTCGCGAAAAATATGACGTGATTTTTTTCCCGCCCGCGTCTCCAAATCTCGCGGCGCTTCTCAACGGAATTCCAAAACGCTTCGACGCCGACGGAAAAGAAATCGGCGGCCCGATTCCGTGGAAAAATTCCGATCTCACTCCCAACATCGGCACCGTGGATTCCACAGACGATATTCGCGGCGGCATGGAACTCGAAGGCGTCGCGAATCTCAGGAAATTTATCAACGACGGCGGCTTGTTTATTCCCATCACGTCCACTTCTTCACTTCCGATCGATACCGGAATCACCGCCGGAATTTCAATCGCGCAAACTCGCGCGCTGCAAGCTCGCGGCTCTGTTTATTCCGCGACGGTGCAAGATAAACTCAGCCCCATCGCCTACGGCTACGACGATCCCTTCGGAGTTTATTTCAGCCAGGCTCCGGTCTTCCGCGTTTCAATTCTCGGCGGCGGCGGTTTCGGCGGAGGCGGCGGTGGTGGCGAAGCCGGCGGACGTCCCAGCGGACGCGGCACCGCAAGCGACACTCCAATTCCGCAGGGACAAAAATGGGATCCGCAACGCGCCCGAGCCAACTCGCTCTCGCTCCGAGCAGGAACTCTACGTGAATCCAGAATTTCCGCGCTCGCTGATTCCTCCGCAATCCACTTGGCCGCGCGTGGTGATTCGTTTTGCCAATGCGCAAAATCTCTTAATCAGTGGAATGCTTGCGGGGGGCCAGGAACTTGCCGAAGCTCCCGCCGTCGTAGACGTCCCCAGCGGCCGCGGGCACGTTGTATTTTTCGCGATCAATCCAATGTGGCGCAGCGAAACGCACGGCAGCTTCATGCTCTTGCTAAACGCCGCGATGAATTATGATCACCTGAACGCCGGCCGCAAAACGCAAACCATAAACAGCAACGGTTCCGATGACGACGATGATTCTCAATCGTCATACGATCACTAATCACACTACGCTATCGCATTACTCTGTCGTACGGGCGGGGCTTGCCCCGCCCGTTTTATTCCGGACGCTTTTCGAAAATTAATTATCCGTCTAGAATATCGCGAATTTCACGCGCAGGAATTTTTTCGGATCCTGCCGGAAATCTTTCATCAGCAATCTCATATCGCCGGTCAATCCGGTTAAATTGTCATACAGCTGCGGATCGTTGAAAAATTTCCCAAGCGTTCCTTCATTTCCATCCAGCTTGTGCGTCACGCTCGAAAGATTGGTTCCGATATCGCCATATTTCTTGAAAAGAGAATCGTCTGTGATCAATTTTCCCAGAGTGCCTTTGCCCCCGCGCGCGTCGGAAATCAATCCGTTTCCGTTGTTCAGGAATTTCGTCGCTTCGTCGTGCAGCGTCGGATCGTAAATAAATTTTCCAATCGAGCCTTTCTGTTGTTGCACTGCCGCGAAAATATCGTCGGCGCGGCCCACCACAGAATTCGCACGATTGTAAAATTCATCCGATACAACCAATTTTCCAAGCGTGCCCTCGCCGCCCTGCACGCCGGCAATAAGCTTATCGAGGTTGTCCGCGGTTCGCGTGATGTGATTTGCGATCGTCGGGTCGGTGATTAATTGACCAAGCGTGCCTTTGCCGGCCCGCACGTCGCCAATCATTCCCTGCACTTGCGTGACCACGTCGTTCAAGTGTTCCGTCAATGTCGCGCCCATTTCCTCGATGTCGCGGATATCTTTGCCGCGCTCGGCGGGAATTTCCTGATTGGGCTGCAGCGCCACGCCGGTAAATCCGCGCGTGATATTCACGTAGCGATCGCCCAGCACTCCGGCGGTCACCATGCTTGCTTTCGAATCTGTGCGAATGCTTTTGTCGTACTGGCGCCGTATGCGCATCACGATCTCGATGCTGCGATTCTTGTCGCCATTCGTCTGTGGGTTTACGCGGATTTTATCCACGCTACCCACTTGAATTCCGTCGAGGCTCACCGGCGCGCCTTCATTTAGGCCGTCGACATCCGGCATGTACGTAGTGAGATTATATTTCGGAGAAAATGCGCCGCTGCTGCTGGTCACGTAAAAAATTGCGACTGCCACCAGCAGCACGCCAACTACAACAAATATTCCCACTCGCAATTCGCTCCAGGCCAGTTGTTTGCGTTGTGGCATCGCCGTTCCTCCTCAGAATCGGGACAAATTGATTTTCATCTGCTCTGCACCGGAACGCTCGGCAAATCTTCGCTCGGCGCAAGAAACCCTTGTAAATATGGATCTTTTGAATCCAACAAACTTTGCGGACCGCCTTCGAAATACGCGCGGCCCTCGCGGAAAAATACAAATGTCGTCTCGGAACTTTTCGCAGAATCATTTCCGCGCTCAACAGGTGCGCGCCCGTTCGCTCCATCAGGATGCGAACTCACCACGCGTCCAGTTGCAACATCGAATCGAAAATTTGCCATGGCAAACGCATCTTGTAACCGCTGCGTTGCCACAATTGCTGTCACTCCCTGTGAATCTCGCATTCGCAAAATTAAAGTGAGGATCGTCTGTGAAGTCACCGGATCAAGTCCCGCGGTTGGCGAATCGTAAAAAACAAGTTTCGGAGTCGTCACCACTGCGCGTGCAATCGAAACGCGACGCCGCATTCCGCCCGACAAATCCGGCGGCATCAAATCGATCGCGTGCTCCATCTCCACAAATCGCAGCGCTTCGCGCACGCGCGTCTCAATTTCATCGTCGCCGCAATTTTCTTCGCGCAGGCGGAACGCAACATTTTCGGCAACACTTAAAGAATCGAAGAGAGCGCCTTCTTGAAACACGAAACCAATTTTGGTTCGGAACGCGAGCAACTCATCCTCGCTCATTCCGGAAATATCTTTTCCCAGCACCTGAATTGTCCCGGCGTCGGCTTTCAGCAATCCCGCAGCCAGTTTCATCGCCAGCGTTTTTCCCGCGCCGCTTTCGCCGACCAGCACTTTCGTTTCGCCCTGCGCCACGCGAAACGTCAGCCCTTTCAGCACTTCGTGATCTTCGAAGCCGAGCCGCACATCTTCAAACGAAACCACGGATTCCGCCGCCGCGCCGGATTCATTCGTGCGCACGGCCATCCGATTATTTCCGGCGTCCGTCTTGTTTTCGAATAGCGCCACGCGATTGCGTTTGCCTCCCGCTCGCGATCAAAAAACGTGCCCCGCCAGGAACAACATGAGTTTTGAGAGGAATAAATCCGCAACAAGAATTGCAACCGACGAAACCACCACGGCGGTCGTCGTCGCGCGGCCCACTCCCTCCGTGCCGCCCTTCACATTTAGGCCCTGGTAGCAGCCAACGGTCGCGATGATAAATGCGAATACAATCGGCTTCACAAGCCCTTGAATTAGATCGGACAAATCCAACGCGTTGATCGCGCGCGACCAGAATTGCACCGCGCCAACACTGAGAGTGAATCGTGAAACTAAATATCCGCCTGCAAGACCGATCAAATCTCCCACTGCCACCAGCAGCGGCAGCATTAAAATCGTCGCGATCACTCGCGGCGTCACAAGTTTGCGGCTGGGATCTGTTCCCATCGCGCGCATCGCGTCCACTTGCTCGGACACGACCATCGAGCCAAGTTCCGATGCCATTGACGACGCGTTCCGCCCGGCCACCAGCAAGCCCGTGATCGTCGGTCCAAGTTCGCGCACCAGTCCTAGCGCCGTCACGTCGCCCGTCAGCGCGGTTTGTCCAAATCGCGCGAATTGCGACGCGGTTTGCAGCACCAGAATGCCGCCGATAAATCCGCCGGTCAGCATCACGATCGGCAGTGAGCCCACGCCGATCCTGTCCATCTGCTGCACCAGGTCGGCAACATAGTGAGGAGGCGAAAAAAGGTTCGCGATGCTTCTCGCGGAAAGTGTCGAATATTCCTGGACGTGCAATATCCACTGCTTCAGGCGCTGCCCAATGAATGATGATTGTCTAGGCGGTTCGGAATTCACGAGGTTGGAGCCGCGAGTGGCCATGCGGTGCGGATTCGCCGGCACTGCTCAGCGAGTCCAACGGATGACTGCGAACAAGGTATCCTGCGCCGAAAACCGCGTCAAGGGTATCGCTGCGGCACGCTGCGACCCCGGAACTCAATCGCGTTCTGCTAGAATGCCGCCGTTGAATGAGATGCGATTCGCGCCGATTTGCGCTGATTCGTCTCAATTTTTTGCGAAATAAAATGTTGCGATTCTTCACCGCCGGAGAGTCTCATGGCCAGGCCCTTATCGCCTGGATTTCAGGGTTACCGTGTGGCTTGCCGGTCCAAATGGAGGCGATCGATCGCGAACTGCATCGCCGCCAGTTAGGCTATGGCCGCGGCGGCCGCCAGAAAATAGAAAAAGATCACGCTGAAGCGCTTTCCGGAATTCGCCACGGACAAACCATCGGCGCGCCGATCGCTCTGCGAATTGAAAATCGCGATTGGAAAAATTGGGAGACCGCGCTTCCCGTGGAAGATGTTGATGGCGGCGAAGACGCGCGCCGTCCGCTCACAGCGCCGCGTCCAGGCCACGCAGATTTAGCCGGAGCTTTGAAATTTAATTTGCATGATGCGCGTTATGTTTTGGAGAGGGCCTCCGCGCGCGAAACTGCAGCGCGAGTCGCGGCCGGCGCTCTTGCAAAGCAATTTCTGCAGACTTTTGGAATTGAAGTGTTGAGCCACACCATCGCTGCCGGAAAAATAAAGTTGGAGCGCGAAATTTCGTGGGAAGAAATTGTTTCTGTCTGCGGAGATCTGGAATCCCCGCTTCGCTGCGCCGATTCCGCTACGCAGGAAAAAATGAAATCTGAAGTGGATGTCGCCCTTCGCAAAGGCGATTCCGTAGGCGGAATTTTTGAAGTCGTCGCGCACAATGTTCCGCCAGGACTTGGTTCGCACGCGCAGTGGGATGAAAAACTCGATGCGCGCATCGCTCAAGCTCTGATGAGCGTGCAAGCAGTGAAAGCCGTGGAACTCGGGGCGGGCGTCGCCGCCGCAACATCTTACGGCTCCGAAGTTCAGGACGAAATCGGTTACGATTCCGCCGCGCACAAATTTACGCGCGTCAGTAATCGCGCTGGTGGACTCGAAGGCGGCATCACAAATGGAGAAGACGTGATTGTTCGCGGCTATCTGAAACCGATTTCCACGCTACGCCAAGCTCTTGGCACCGCGGATTTAGTGAGCAAACAATCTGTCAAAGCCGCATACGAACGTTCCGATATTTGCGTTGTTCCAGCGGCGGGCGTCGCAGGCGAAGCGATGGTTGCATTCGTGCTCGCGCAAGCTTTTCTGGAAAAATTTGGCGGCGATTCTATTGCAGAAACGCGGCGTAACTTCGAGGGATACCAAGCGCAACTGCGCGCTTTTTGATAAACCAGCATCGAACAAAAGTCGATACTTGAAATTAAACAAAGACCGGTGACATGAGCCACGATCACAAAGATAAGAAAACAACCGCAGCCGCAAAGAAAGATGCGGCCGTCGCGGAAGCGTCCGCAGGTATCGCGCTGCCCAAAGGTGTAAAGATTTATCCCGTCGTGAAATATGGTGACCCTGTCCTCGAAAAACCCGCGAGGCACGTCGTCGATTTCAATGACGAACTGCTCCAACTCTGCGCCGACATGTTCATCTCGATGTATGCGGCGCAAGGTGTGGGCCTCGCCGCTCCGCAAATCGGAATCGCTCTGCGGCTCGCCGTGATTGATACAACTGTGGGCAAGAATCCCGAAGCCAAAATCATAATCGCGAATCCTGAAATCATTCACGCCGAAGGCGAGCAGCGCGAAGACGAAGGATGTCTCTCTGTTCCCGGCTTTCGCGGCAATGTTCTCCGCCCGCTCTTCGTCACCGTCCGCGCGCAGGATGCGTTTGGTAATTCATTTGAAATGCGCGGTGAAAATCTTCTCGCTCGCGCGTTCTGTCACGAAATCGATCACCTCAATGGAGTGCTTTTTCTCCAGCATCTCAGCATGCTCAAGCGCGATTTAATTCGCCGCCGCATTCGCAAGCTGCGCAAGAATGGCGAGTGGTAGTTCACAACAATGGCCGCACCGACGCCGCTCCGCATAGTGTTTTGCGGAACTCCCGCGTTCGGCTTGCCTTCGCTCAAACAACTTCTCTCCGATTCGCGCTTTGAAATTGCCGCGGTTGTCACGCAGCCAGATCGGCCCCGCGGACGCGGCCAGGAAATTTCTGCGTCGCCCGTAAAAACATTTGCTCTCGAAAGTAATCTAAAAGTTTTTCAGCCCGATCGCATCGGCTCCGAATCGTCACGCGAGTTTTTTATGAACATTTCTCCAGACGCTGTCGTGATCATCGCCTACGGACAAATTGTTTCGCCGCAGCTCCTGGAAATTCCGCGCCTCGGCTGGATCAATCTTCACGCTTCCCTTCTTCCAAAATATCGCGGAGCCGCCCCAATCAACTGGGCGATCGCCAACGGCGAATCCGTCACAGGAATTTCCACTATGCTTGTCGACGCGGGAATGGACACCGGCGCGGTGCTGCTGAAACACGAAATCAAAATTGGCCCCGATGAAACCGCGCCACAACTAGCAGCGCGCATGGCGGCTCTCGGCGCACCGCTCGTCACCAATTCCCTCATCGGCCTCAACGAAAAAACTCTAGTGCCGCGACTACAAGACAACTCTCAAGCCACGCGCGCTCCGCTTCTAAAAAAAGAACACGGCCGCATCAATTGGAATCTCCCCGCGCAGCAAATTTACAATCGCGTCCGCGGCCTGGCTCCCTGGCCCGGTGCTTTCACAAATTTCCGCGGTCAGATTTGCCATATCTGGGGCAAGCCAGCAAGCGCCGGTACAAACATCGAATCGCAAACGCACGCAGCAACGCCCGGCACAATCCTTTCGCTAGCCCATCATTTGTTCGTCTGTTGCGGCGACAACACGCATTTCGAAATTACAGAACTCCAACTCGAAGGCCGCAAACGCATTTCCGCCGTGCAATTCCGAAGCGGCGCGCATCTCGCACTCAACGAATCATTCTCATCCGAAGCACCAGCATCAACAAAATCCTAACCGCGCAATTGAGCGCGAAGTTACAAAGTGCTACGCTCAATTCAGAAAGACAGACATGCAATTTCGCGAAAGATTAGAGTGGATGTTGCGCATGGGCTTGCTCGTGTTCGTCCTCGCGGCGGCCGCATTTCTCAGCGCCATCACCACAATTCGAATGGCCATTCGCGGACGCGAAGTCGCCATGCCCAGCGTCGTCGGCCTCAAACTCGCGGACGCGCAGAAACAACTATCCAGCAAAGGTCTCGGACTCAAAGTCGCCGATCGCGTTTACGACGCGGCTCCTGCGGGAAATGTGATTCGCCAGAGTCCGAGCGCCGGTCTCGAAATGAAAGTTTCACAAGACGCGCACGTCGTCGTAAGCCTCGGCCCACTTCACGTTACGATTCCAGTTCTCGAAGGCGGTTCGCTACGTTCCGCGCGCGTCGCACTTTTGCAAACGGGACTGCAACTCGGCGAAGTTTCCTCACCGTATCTCAGTAATTCTGCCGCCGACACTGTTCTAGTCCAAACTCCGCCTCCCGGTTCGCAAGCCTCCAGCGCGCACGTAGATTTACTCGCGTCTCTCGGCCCGCGTCCTTCCGCGTTCGTGATGCCATTTTTAATTGGAGTCCCAACACCGGAAGCTGAGCGCGAATTCTCCGAAGCGGGCATCCACAACATTCGCGTAACTCCTGTTCCATCTCCGCAATGGCCCGCGGGAACCGTGATGGATCAATCTCCTCCCGCAGGCGCGCGCTTCGCATCCGGCGATACCATCGAACTCAAGGTCGCCACGCGCTCCACCCAAGACATCCCTTTCGCGAAACAGCCTCAATAATTCGCCGCCCGGAACCGCGGCCTGCTTGTGATAAAATCTTTTGGGGGAGTTTTGCAACACACTCAGATTGACATTGCTCCGTCAATTCTTGCGGCGGATTTTGCCCGGTTAGCCGAGCAAGTCGCGGCCGTAGAACGCTCTGGCGTCCGCCTGATCCACGTCGACGTCATGGACGGCCATTTTGTCCCCAACATTTCGATCGGAGTGCCCGTAGTTGCCTCACTTCGCAAGGCAACCCGGCTGCTACTAGACGTGCATCTCATGATCGAAAACCCAGAGCAATTTGTGGAAGCCTTTGCCAAAGCCGGAGCCGACACGCTGCTTGTACACGAGGAAGCTACCGTTCATCTCGATCGCGCGGTCACGATGATCCGCGAACACGGATGCCGCTCGGGAGTGGTAATCAATCCCGCGACGCCGGTCTCGTCGCTCGCGGATGTTCTTTACAAAGTGGATCAAGTTTTGGTCATGTCTGTAAATCCAGGATTCGGCGGCCAGGGATTTCTTCCGAATTCGCTCGAGAAAATTCGCGAACTCGCCCGCCTTCGCGCTCGTCACGGTTATTCGTATCGAATTGAAGTGGATGGCGGCGTAGTTCCTGGAAAATGTCGCCGATCTCGTTCGCGCTGGCGTCGAAATTCTTGTCGCCGGCACATCCGTTTTTCACACTCCGAACCCAGCCGATGCAGTAAAGCACATGCAACAAATCGCCAACGAAGCTGTGGCGGAGAAAGTCTGAGGTGTTTGCGTGAAAATTGTTCGCACGTGGGGGATTGTGCTGCTTGGGAGCAGCCTCTTGCTCGGCGGTTGTTTCACCAAGAAAAAAATCAATCCGCAGTTGACGCAGGGCGCGCCAGTCAATGACTCGGTCGCGCCGGATAAAGTTTTGTACCAGCGCTCGCTTGACGATATTGCCAAAGGGCGTTACGAAATCGCGCGCCTCACTCTCCAATCGCTGATCAACACGTATCCTGACAGCGAATATTTGGCCAAAGCCAAGCTCGCCATCGCCGACTCATATTACAAAGAAGGCGGGAACACCGGCCTTTCCCAGTCGATTCTCGAGTACAAAGATTTCATCACCTTCTTCCCTTTCCTGGATGAATGCGCCTACGCGCAAATGCAAATCGGGATGGCCCATTATCGCCGCGTGGAAAAACCCGATCGCGATCGCACCGAGGCCGAAGCCAGCGAAGAAGAGTTCCAAATTTTCCTCACCAAGTACGCATCCAGCCCCCTCGTTCCTCAGGTGGAACAGCAGCTTCGCAACGTCCAGGAAATTCTCGCCGATGGAGATTTCCGCGTTGCACAGTTCTATTTCACCAAAGCCGATTACCGCGCCTCCGCAGGACGCTTGCTCGAGGTCGCCAGCCGCTATCCCCTCTATAGCAAAGCCGACAAAGATCTCTGGATGCTCGCCGGCATTTACGACCGTAGCGAAAAAACCCAATTTGCTGGACTTTTTTACAGCCGCATCGTCAGCCAGTATCCGCTCTCCCCATTTGCCTCAGACGCAAAGGCGCGGCTCACCAAGCTCGGCCTTCCCGTTCCTCAAGCCGATCCGAATGCAATCGCGCGCATGACCAAAGAACAAAATACCCCGCACCCGCGCCAAAGCCTGCTCGCGAAAACGATGGGCCCAATTGAGTCGCGTCCCAACATGAGCATGGCTGCGAAAACCGGAGCGCCTCAAATGGCTCCGCCGGAAGATGACGCCTCGCTTGAAACTCTTGTCGGCTCCAACGGTTTCAATCTCAACGCTTCTGGCGCCGGCGCGAATTCGTCGACTGGAGCCGGCGCAACCGGCGGTTCCGGCGCGCAAGGTTCTGGAAATCCACCCGCTGCCGATGGCTCAACGAACGGTGCTACACTCCGACGAACGGCGCAGCGGTTGAAATCGTCACGCCCGGATCCACTCCAACTCCAGGCCCCGCCGCTACGACTTCCACAGGCGCTGCGCCACCAAACGGCGCGCCTTCAACCGGAGCGACAGCTCCCGCACCCGCAAACGGCGCGGCGAGCCCCGGCGCAGCAGCCGCATCGCCCGCATCACAGACCACTCAGCCACCGAATTGCACGTCGCAAGCCAGCACCACAACCGGCGCCGCAAATTCCGCTTCGAATTCTGGCACTACGACTTCCACTACCAGCGGCACGCAACCAAACGGCACTCAGCAGCCCGGCGCAAACTCAACAACTCCGCCGCCCTGCCAGCAAATCAACAACACCAAGAAAAAGAAGAAGAAATTCCCCTGGTAAATTTTTCTGGCGTTAGCGCCGCTCTTGTTCGCCAGCAGCACTCGGCGAACAAGAGCGGCTTTTAATTTAAGCAGGCGTTTATTTTTCCAGAACCGCGCCGCCGTCCAACGCCTTTCGACTGAATGGTCCACAAAATCGAAATAATATGGCTCTGTTCCTCGTACCAATTCACGTTACCGTGGCCTTCAGATTTCACTTCGAGGGCCTAGCCATGCACCGATTCAAGTATGCTTTCGCCGCGCTTGTCGCGGTCTTATTTTTGGTCGAAGCTGCTCCAGTTTCGGCGCGGCAGGGGCAAATGCAGCAATCCCCGCAAGTTCTGGTGCAGCCGGAGAAGCCCGATCCGCGCCCAGCCAGCTCGCAATCTCAAGAATTGCTGGACGCATGGAACGAAATCCATCACAAAATTATCGCCATGGCGGAAGATTTTCCGGAAGACAAATACGATTTCAAGGTGCAGAAAGCCGAACGCACTTTCGCCGAAAATATTCTTCACGTCGCCGGCACCGACTATCATTTCATCAGCTCGATGTCGGGCAAAAAAGAAGGACCCGAAGGTGGCGACAATCCTCCGCGCTCAATCTACAAAACCAAAGATGATGTTGTGAAATTGATCAAGCAGGCCGCCGCGGATGGCGCAGCGCTGATCGAAAAGCAAGGCGATAAAGGCATCAACAAAGAAATCAAATCCGTCTACGGCAACGCGATGTTCCACGTCTCAACTTTGTGGTGGGAATATCTCGAACATTGCGGCGAACACTACGGCCAGCTGGTCGTTTACTACCGCGCAAACGACTTAGTGCCGCCGGAATCGCGCCCGCGTCCAAAATAATTTCTAAAACATTATCGTCGCCGGGTAGTGGGGGCGAGCTTTGCCGCGTTGCAGCTTGGGGTGGCTAGCCAGATCTTGCGGCAGGGGCGGGGCTTACCCCGCCCACCGTGCGGGAATTCAAATTGTCATCCCGAACCCCGCTTCAGCGGGTGAGGGATCTGCAGTTTCCTTCCGCGTTCTCTGCTACTTCGCCGGCCGCCCTTTCACATCCGTGAAATCTTTCGAATTAATTCCCCAACTCACAATCCGCTCCGGCACAATCCGCATCATCTCCGGATCGAATCCCGGACCGAGCGCCGCGCCGCCTGTCTTCAAAATTTCCGCGCGGCCGCGAATTTCCACTCCGCGCACCGACCACGGATTCATCGAGGCCACATCATCAATCACAAACGCCACTCGCGGATTTTGCACAACATCCCGATATTTCTTTCGCTTCGCGAAACCGCTGTGCCCCCCAATTTCGATCAAATCTTTTTCCGGATTGTATTTGTATCCAACGGGGACGACGTGCGGCTGTCCATCCGCTCCCACCGTCGCCAGCCGTCCAAGCCGCTGCGTTTTCAAATATTCAATCTCGCCTGCGGTGAATGCGCTCATTTGTGTCCCTCGCTAAGCTGGAGAATTAATTTCCACAAAGGGCTGTTTGAGGTCGGCGATCGATGTGGATTTACCGTAGAAGTTGAAAATCCTTCTGATGAGTTCTTCGGGATCTGCCCCCGAGACGTCGAAAATGTTCGCCTCGTCGCTGACGAAGAAGGTCTCATTATCTAAGATGTTCTTCCTGAACTCATTGGCCAGTCCTGCGATTTTTCTCATTTCGTCGTCAGGACTGAATTCCAGCATTTTGTTTTCCTTCATTTCGGATCGAACGTTCAAGCGCCCTTCATCGCGGGAGAGTGTAAGCAGCGAATGTATTATTTCCCAGATTTGCTAGACGTCTCCGGCTCCAACCGAGAAGCAGAAACGTAAACAGTTGCCCTCTCGAAATCATAAAAATTCCACGAATGCGGGTAGGTGAGTTTAGGTTCGAAAAGCCGGAAAACGTAGGTCATCTCTATGCTGCGATCCTCACCCTCAGAAAAAGTCCATTGCTTGATATTTTTCTCCGCACCCGCTTTCAACTCGCGTTCGCCGGAGAGTGCCTCCGCTGACGTCACTACGCCGGTCTTCGAAATCGCGATGCGGATCTTAACTTCACCCTCCTGCTGTGCGGCAAGCGCGATTACTGGATAGTCGAGAGATGACACCCGGAGCGGACAGACGGCGGACGTTACTTCTGCAGCGGGCGGAGCCGCGAGAGCCAGGAAGAGCAAGACATGGATGGCGCGCATTGGCTGCTGCCTCTCCGAGGTGTCGGAAGCGTGCCCGAGCCGCAGCGCGCGCAAGCACCACAGACTCGCGCCTACCTATTTCGCGGCTCTGGCTGCTTCGCTCAATTCCCTGCTGGCTTGCACGAGAAGATCCTTGGCCTTATCTGCGTGTCCCCCGAGTTTATCGTTGTTATCCTTTTGGGCTTCCGTGGCTTTATCCCATGCTTTTCCAATCAGATCCTGCGCTTCGGCGATGTTCGGATGCGCCTTCATGCTCACATCGTGCATCGGCCGTTCTTGCGCGTACACAACGCCAACACAAATCACAGCCAGCACAAACAAAACGCGAAGAAACGAATTCGTTCGAATCATGTATCCCTCCTCAGGAGTAGTTCAGAGTGGCAGTCCTTCACCTAGCCATACTGTTTACGCTTTTTTCGCACCGCGGTAAAGAGCAACGATGACGCGATCACCGCCCGTTCGCATCGCAACTTGGCAGGGCCAGAAGTAAGGCGCGAACCAGAGAGTCTCAATCATCGCCATTCGCATTTCGGGAGCGCCGTAGGCGCGGAACCAAACAAGCAGCTTCGAGCTGCTCGTCAGCAATTCACGATACGGCCGCGCCCAGGCTAGGCCCTATTGCTTCTCGTAAATATAAATCTCTTTGTGATCGTTTGCATCGTTGGTGAGAGTTCGACCGTCAGCCGCCAGTGTCCACGTATCGACGACAGGCTTCAGCCCCGTGACGACGACCGTAACGTTGGGGACTTTTATATCTAAAGTAGATTCGATCACCAGCACCGAATCGTGCCAACTCGCGATCGAAGTCAGTTCGCCCGACGCCATCTTCTCCGTGACGCGCTTCTTCCCATCCGGCGTGTAGCTCTCCTCCGATTTCTTGCCGTCTGTTTTGTAACGGAAAACGATCGCCGACTTCTTGTTTTCAATGACGACTGTTTGGGATTTTATTGCGTTGTCCTTCGGGAGCGTGCTCTTTGCAACGTTGAGAACCCAAGTACCAGAGAAGTCTGGCGCCGCGGTAGTTCGCCCGATCGCCAAGAACATCACGGCAAGAAAAAGTGTAATCGTGACCAGAAGCTTTCGCATGATAGTGGCGCGTCCTTTTGGCGGGGATTCTAATACATTTTTCACGACTATATTTTTCGCAATTCTAAATTGACGGATCCCTAGACAGGTGCCGACCCGTGCTGTGATAGGCTTCTGCTCCGATATGATTCCTTCGACCGATGCGGATATTAAAATTAACTTCACGCTTAGTCTTCACGAATTGAATCGAGCGAACAGAACCATCATCGCTGGCAAACTGTGGACTCCTCGATTCTTGTTTTTGATCGTTTTGCTCATCGTGCTTGGTATCGTGGTTCCAGCCGTGCTCTATTGGGGCAACGAAGATCAGGTTCGTGACGCCACTCAGAATGGATGGATTGTTCTAATTGCTTTAGCATTTCTGTTCGTCTACCTCTCTTATGTAACGCCGTACACGGCAGCGAGATCTTCTTTTAAGAACAATCTAGCGATGAGAAATCCGATTTATTATTCGTTCTCCGACGGCGGTGTAAAATCCGAAACGGCGACAGGCTGCGCTGAGCGATTATGGATCGCGTTCACAAGAGTGCGGGAGACCAAAGAATTTTTTCTGCTGTACACTTCGAATACCATAGCGTTCCCGATTCCGAAGCGCGCATTCGGTGGCGAACAGCAGGTTGAAGCGCTTCGCACTCTACTGCGGCGAAACGTAAAAGTCACAAAGTTGCGCGCGTGAGCCACGGCCCCATCCCCTTGCTTTTCGCCGTCGCTATATGCTATATTGCAATCAGTCTCCGTCAGTAACTCCCGGAACGTGTATTGCGCATCTGCAGCGCCATGCTTAATTTCGTTCTGGGCTCGGACTGCTGGACAGTTCGAGTAGGTTCTTCGAAAACTGAATATCCGTGAGCCGGCGAATTATCTCCTCCCCTTCATTTCGACGGGAGCGAGCCGCTCAGTTTTTCGTCCAACGAATCTTCTGGACAGGGCCTGCGATCCTACCCGTTCGCCCGTACCGCACCTCTCCTCCCGCCGCCCTCTGCGTTCTCTGCGTCTCGGCGGTGAGAGCAGTTGCTCTTCATCCCGGGTGTCCGATGTCAGTCGCACGATTCCCGATCGATTACGCCGAAACTATGTCATCTCAGCGCCACTTTCGATACCAGAAATTCCGCATAACTTCAGCGTAATCAATCACTTCCGAAAAAAATGAGAGTTTCAGTGTAGGGGTGGGGGTCAGCCGGCTGAAAATTAAATTCGAAAACCGCGTCTGCGTGCGTAACTGGCTCAAATCGCGAGCTTTGCGCAGAACGTCGCTCCCAGGAATATCAGCGCTACGGGAATCCTGGTATTAACCGTATGAACGCCTGGGAAACACCTGACCTAACGATTCATTGACGCCCTTCGAAACCGGATGCTAACAATCTGTGGTTAGCATTGACCTCAGGCTATGTGTGTTTGCCTGGTTGGAGCCCTTGTGTCGACGATCCTGATTGCGGATGACAATAGCAATATTCAGAAGATGGTGACCCTGGCCCTGAAAGATCAGGGGATAGATGTGATTGCCGTGGGAAATGGCGAAGCGGCCGTGCGCAAGATGCGCGATATGGTTCCCGATCTCGTGCTGGCCGATATTTTCATGCCGGTACGCAGCGGCTACGAAGTGTGCGAATTTGTGAAGCAAGACCCTCGCCTGGCGCACGTTCCCGTGATTCTGCTTACCGGCGCGTTTGATCCTTTCGATCAGGCCGAAGCAGAACGAGTTGGCGCGAACGGAGTATTGAAGAAGCCGTTTGTGCCGCCCGATCCGCTGATCAATCTGGTGAAGTCTTTGTTGCCCAAGGTGCCGGAGCCGGTGGAAGTCGGAAGTGGCGATTTCGTATCAAACAAAGTTCCGTCTACGGATGGGCCGCGCGTGGCCGCGAGCACATTTTTTCCTGTACCGCCCATGCCACCGCCGCCTGCGCCGCGTCCCCGCGCTGAATCGTCGGTAGCGGTTGCTGCGCCGCCAGAAACAATTATGGCCAAGGCGCCGCGGGTGGAAGCTGTCGAGGAATTTCCCGAGATCGATGAAGAGGTGCCGTACGCCGAACAAATGCGGCCCGCAGCTCTCGATCAGATTCTTGCGAATGTGAAACCGGAAGGCGCGACGGAAGAAGCGGATCACGCGTTTGGAGGCGTCGCAGCCTTTCCCGGACTTGTTGATAACGAAGCTCCGCCGCGCGAACCGCAAAAGGAGCCGTGGAGCATTCGTCCGCCATCGACGAAAGATATGGTGGAGCACTACTGGCCGCCGCGCAGCGTTTCGGTGGAAGAAGAAACTGAACCCGCGCCAACGTTCCGCCCTTCGGCATTCGATACTCCGCAGAGTGGTGAGTCAGCTTCCGGAGTTGCAGAAGTTGCGGAAGAAAAAGTTGAGGAATTTTCTGCCGCGATTGCAGCGCCGCTTTGCGCCGATTGCGGATGAATCGCACTCGAACGGAGATTCGAATCACGCGGAAGCTGCAACTGGCGTAATCGAAAACGCCGCGATCGAAACTCCGGTTGTTGAAGAAGCATTGGCTGAAAATGCTGGCGTGGCTGCATCAACGGAAATCGAAACTTCGGAGGAACCGACTGAGCACGCAGAATCTAGCGAAGCGCAGCATCAACCTGCAATTACCCAGCAGGAATGGGCTTCGTTCTCGTCAGTGGCGGGAGAATCATCGACGCAGGTTTCGATTCCGGAACCCGAGTCCGCAATGCCGCGGCCGGATGTAATCAACATTGAGGAAGCGTCGCACGAACTCGCTGCGGATTCAGCGGCTGCGCATTCCGAAACTGCTGAGCCGGCTGCGACGGACGAGACTGCGGCGAAATCGGAGACGCCTGCTGGAACCACGACATCATTCGCATCGCACTACGGGCTGGCATTCGTACCGGAGGCGCCGATGGATTCTTCGCACATGGAAGAGGTGCCGGGCAGTTTCGCGCCGGGCGATTTTGGAGCGCACGATTCTGAGAACAACAACGCAAACGGTGCGGCACACGATGCGCCGCTCGCGGTGCGGCCTGACGCGGCTGAACTCGATAGCGTTCACGCCGATCTCGTCGCGGAAATTTCCGATCGCGTAATGGAACGCATGCGTCCACAAGTAATGGAAATTATTACGCGCGAAATTTTGCGTCCGATTGTTGAGGCGCTGGTTCGCAAAGAAGTAGAAAACAGATAGATAAACGTAGTTTCTCACCTGCCATCAATTGACGCGCTTCACGCGCGGCCCTTATAGTAATTCTTCATTTTCATGCGGCTGCGCGCCGCTGCGTCTCGTCGACCCTGAAATGACCCGAGAAATTCCAAAGGAATATTCGCCGCAAGAGATTGAAGAACGCTGGGCGCTCGAATGGGTGCGCGCGGGATTGTATCGCGCCGAGGAAAGCGCCGATGGCCCGATGTTTTCCATCGTGATTCCCCCGCCGAATATTACCGGCTACGCCCACATCGGCCACATGCTGGAGCACACGCAGATTGATGTGCTCACTCGCTGGCATCGCATGCTGGGCGATCGCACTCTGTGGCTTCCGGGAATGGATCACGCCGGAATTTCCACGCAGGTAATCGTGGAACGCGAACTCGACAAGGAACATTTGACGCGCGTGGGAATTGGCCGCGAAGCATTCGAGCGCCGCGCGTGGGAATGGAAAGCGCACAGCGGCGGCACGATCAAGCAGCAGATGATTCGGCTGGGCGATTCGGTGGATTGGTCGCGCGAGAAGTTCACTCTTGATCCGCCGCTGTATCGCGCGGTGCTGGAAGCGTTTCTGCGGCTGTACAACGAAGGATTGATTTATCGCGGGCGGTACATCGTGAATTGGTGTCCGCGATGTCTGACGGCGCTGAGTGATCTGGAAACGCCGCACGAAGATCGCAATGGCCACTTGTGGCACTTCAAGTATCCGGTGATCGGCAGCGACAAGTTCATCGTGGTGGCGACGACGCGTCCGGAAACGATGCTTGGCGACACCGCTGTCGCCGTGCATCCCGACGACGAGCGATACCGCGATCTAATTGGCAAGCGCGTGATGCTGCCGCTGATGAACCGCGAGATTCCAATCGTTGCGGATGATTCGGTGGATCGCGAGTTCGGGACCGGTGCGGTGAAAGTGACACCTGCGCACGATCCGAATGACTTCGAGTTGGGCCGCCGCCACAAGCTGCCCGAGATCGACGTGATGACGGAAGACGCGCACATGAGCGCGAACGCGGGAGCTTACGCCGGGCTCGATCGTTTCGAGGCGAGGAAGAAAGTTGTGGCGGATATGGACGCGCTGGGATTGCTAGAGCGCGTGGAAGATCACAAACTTTCCGTGGGAGTGTGCCAGCGTTGCAAGACGATTATCGAGCCGCGCGTTTCGACGCAATGGTTCTGCAAGATGAAACCACTGGCCGAAGATGCGACTGCCGCTGTTGAAGGCGGGCACATTTCGATCGTGCCGGAGAACCAGCGGAAGATATTTCTGGATTGGATGGCGAATATTCGCGACTGGTGTATTTCGCGCCAGCTCTGGTGGGGACATCGCATTCCGATCTGGCATTGCAAAGATTGCGGAGGAATGACTCCCGCGCGGAATTCGGATGTGGTGATCGTGAATGGACGGGCGCAGGCGGGCAGTCCGCCGGAAAATTGCGCAGCATGTGGCGGCGCGAAATTGGAGCAGGATACGGATGTTTTGGATACGTGGTTCAGCTCTGGGATTTGGCCGCTGTCTACGCTGGGCTGGCCCGACGATACTCCGGATCTTGCGGAAATATTATCCGACGTCGCTGCTGATCAGCGGTTACGACATATTGTTTTTCTGGGATGCGCGGATGGTGATGCTGTGCGGGCATCTTGCGTCCGGGAAAACCGTGGACGAGCGAGTTCCCTTCCGCCAGCTGTATTTGCATTCGCTGGTGCGCGACGCGCAGGGACAGAAAATGTCCAAGATGAAGGGCAACGTCGTGAATCCGCTGGAGTGGATGGAGCGATTCGGGACGGATGCGCTGCGATTCGCGTTAATGATCAAGGCCGCTCCGGGAACTGACATTGCGCTGAGCGAAGATGCGGTGCTTGGTTATCGCGCGTTTGCGAACAAGATTTGGAACGCGGCGCGATTCGTGTTCATGAATTTGGAGAAGTACGAGGCGGCGGGAGGCGAGACGCTGGAGATGTTGGCGTCACCGGATGTGCGCGCGGCTGCGCCGTATCGAACTGCGGACGAATTGGCGCTGATCGATCGGTGGATATTTTCGCGGCTGGCGCGCGTGACTTCTGCAGTGAGCGACGGCGCTGAAGGAATTTCGGTTTCACGAAGCGGCGCATGAGATCTATCACTTTTTCTGGGGAGATTTTTGCGACTGGTATATCGAGTGGACGAAGCCGCGATTGCAATCGGCGGATCGCGAAGTGGCGCGCGCGGCGTGGCGAAATATATTTGCGGTGTATGAAGCAGCGCTGCGATTGTTGCATCCGTTTATGCCATTTATTACGGAGGAGTTGTGGAGCCGGTTGCCGCAGGTTGCGGGCGCGCGGTCGATATCGCTGGCGCGATTCCCTGCTCCACCGGATGCGTGGACTGATTCGGGCGCGGATGAGGATATGCGAACGTTGCAGGAGATTATTGCGACGGCGCGAAATGTGCGCTCGGAATTGAAGCTCGATCCGAGGCGCGCGGTTGCCGCGGAATTCTTCAGCGGAAATCCGGTGCTGCGAAAATTGGTGGAGGAGAATCTCGCTGCGGTGATGCAGCTCACTCCCCTTTCGTCGCTGAAGATTGACGCTGCGCGATTGGATTCGTCGGCGGCTTCGAGCGGAGGCGTTCGATCTACGGCGGAATATGATTTGCGGATTCCGTTTGAAGAGGCCGTTGATCCGAAAGCGGAGATGGCGCGGGCACGGAAGGAAATAGAGCGGCTGGAAAAGAGCATCGCTTCCACGGACCGCCAGCTTGGCGATCCCATTTTCCGCAGCAAGGCGCCTGTTCATATTGTCGAGGGACTTCAAGCGAAAATGGGACAGCAACAGGTGGAACTGAAGAAGCTGGGCGAGCGAATGCGCCAGCTTGAAGCGAGCAGCGGCAAGGCGTAGAACGCAGCGCGACTGAAATGCCTCCACGACAAATTGCGGGACACTACGGACCGGCAACTGGAGCGGTTGCTGGCGCTGCTGGCGGATAGTCCAATGCTGGTGATCAGCGGCGAGAAAATTGCGCGCGAGATTGGCGTGACGCGGTCGACGGTGTGGCGATGGATCAACCGTCTGCGCAGCGTGGGAGTGAAAGTTCGCGGGCACGCGCACAGCGGATATCGCATCGAGCGAATTCCGGATGTGCTGGTGGCGGATTTGCTGGGGCGGCAACTTCGCGGGACGATTTTTGGGAAGCGCATCTGCCATTTCTTCAAAGTGGATTCCACAAATCGCGTTGCGCTGGAAATGGGATTTGCGGGCGAACCGCACGGCGCAATCGTGGTGGCGGAAGAACAATCCGCGGGGCGAGGACGCGCGGGACGCGCGTGGATTTCGGAACGCTCGGCTGGAATTTATATGAGCTTGTTGTTGCGGCCTGAACTGACACCTGCGCAAGCGCCGATGCTAACGCTGGCTGCTGGGCTTGCAGCGCGCGACGCGATTGCGGAGACGGCGGGCGACTCCGTGGATATTCGCTGGCCAAATGATGTTTTGCTTGAGGGGAAAAAAGTTTGCGGAATCCTTACGGAGATGCACGCCGAGCCCGACAGGATTCGATTTGTGGTGGTGGGAATCGGAGTGAATGTAAATCAGGCGCACATGCCGGAAGCGATTGAGAAGATTGCGACGTCAGTGCGAATCGCGACGGGCAAAACGCAATCGCGAGTGGAAATTGCGGCGAGGTTGCTGCGCCAGTTTGAAGGCTACTACAATCAACTTCTCACGAAGGGCGCGGCGCCATTGATTGCGCGGTTCGCGCAGGTTTCGAGTTATGCGAAGGGGAAAAATATTCGCGTGACGACTGCGCAGGAAACTTTTGTGGGGAAAACCGCGGGACTTGATTCGGGCGGATTGTTGCGCGTGACGCGTGAAAACGGAAAGACAGAAACTTTGCTGGCGGCGGATATTTCTGAGGCGAACTGATGCTGCTCACGATTGATCTGGGCAACACAAATACCGTGCTGGGAGTTTTCCGCGGCAAGGAATTGCTTGCGAATTGGCGGCTGACGACCGCGCGCGATCAGACTGTGGATGAATATGGAATTCTGGCGCGGAATCTTTTGACGCTGGCGAATATTGATATGCATGCGATCGAGGGCGTGATTATCAGTTCGGTGGTGCCGCCGCTGAACTGGACGCTCGGTGAAATGTCGCGGAAGTATTTTTCTCGCGAGGCGCTATTCGTTGAGCCGGAGCTGGCGACGGGGATGCCGGTGCTGTACGACAATCCGCGCGAAGTGGGAGCGGACCGCATTGTGAATGCGATTGCGGCGTACGAAAAGTATGGCGGTCCATGCGTATCGGTGGATTTTGGGACGGCGATTAATTTCGATGTGATTTCGGAGAAGGGCGAATACCTTGGCGGCGTGCTGGCTCCGGGGATTGGGATTTCGTCGGAGGCGCTTTTTGCGCGCGCGGCGCGATTGTTTCGAGTGGAGATTCGCGACCCGGGGAAAGTGATTGGGACAAATACTGTGGCGTCGCTGCAATCCGGGCTTTATTACGGATATGTGGACATGGTGGATGGAATTCTCGAGCGGATCAAAGCGGTGCTTGGTCCGAAGACGACGAGTGGTGGCGACGGGCGGGCAGGCCGAGCTCGTGTCGCGCGGATCGAAGCACATCAAACACGTGGATGAATTTTTGACGCTCGACGGGCTGCGGATTATTTGGGACCGTTGCGGCGCGAAGCAAGCTTCCGCGAGCGGCGAAAGCGCCTGCACGAAAGAAAGAACGAGCGCAGTAGAATTGAAGACACACTTTGGATTTCCCCCGGAACTGAAAATGCACGCGCTATGAGCGCTTTCGAATATTTCAATTACTTCACGCAAATCGAAGAATATTTTTGGACGAAGCGCGGCGCGCATCTTCTGGTGTCGCCGCTCGACTGGGCAATTTTGGAAACGTGGCAGCAGGCTGGAATTCCGGCGGCGACGGTGATGAAAGGAATCGATCGCGCGTTTGAGAGTTACCAACGGTCGAAGCGCGGGCAATCTGGCCGGCAGATGAAGAGTCTCGGTTACTGCGTCGAAGCGGTACTGGATGTTGCTGAAGAGGAGAAGGAGGCGGCGGCTGGAGCGGGACCTTCTGTCTGGCGCGGCGAGTGTTCGCAAAGCGGATGATAGTTTTTCGCGGGATGATTTGCGGAAGTACTTTTTGAGGAACGGCGAGCGGCTGGCGAGTGTGGCTACTTCGATGGCGGCGGAGCGACCTGATCTTGCGGCGAAAATCGCAGAAGCGCGCGAGAGCTTGGCGTCGATTCTGGTGATTCTAGAATCACCCGCTGCGACTGATTTGGAAGATTTGGAGCGGCGATTGACGGTGATTGAGGAGAAGCTAACAGCATCGATGTCGTCGCATGCTCCCGAAGAATTGATGCTGGGGATTCGGCGGGAATTGGACCGGCAACTGGCTCCGTATCGTTCGAAGATGTCAGCGGATCAACTTGCTGCGCTGGAGCGGCGATACATGCAGAAGCGATTGTTTGAGGCGCATTCGTTGCCGCGATTGAGTTTATTTTACTTAGGTGGCAGCTAGCGCAGAGTGAAGCGGAGTGGCCGCGAGTGCGGCGGATGTGCGATAACTTGTAGCATACAAAGACAATATGGAATCCTTTGACATTCGAATTGAGAAGCTGGTGTATGGCGGCGATGCGCTGGCGCATCACGATGGGCGCACAGTGTTTGTGCCGTATGCGATTGGCGGCGAACTTGAGCGCGTGACGCCGATCGAGCAGAAGAAGAAGTTTGTGCGGGCCAAGATCGATCAAGTGCTCGAGGCTGCGGCCGATCGTGTGGCCGCTCCGTGCCCGAAATTTGGAGTGTGCGGCGGATGCCACTACCAGCACATGAACTATGCGGCGCAACTGCGAAACAAGACACAGATACTACGTGAGACGCTTTCGCGAATCGGACGAATTGAGTGGGTCGACGAGATCGCTGAGCATTCTGCGAATCCGCTGCAATATCGAAACCGTGCGCAATGGGCGGTGAGAACGGTTGGGAATCCGGCGAAACTTTCGATTGGATATTTTCAGCAGGGATCGTCGACGCTGGCGCCGACGAATGTTTGTCCAATTATCGCGCCGCGGCTTGAGTCTGTGCTGGCGGGGCTGACGCGGGCGTGCGACGAGGGCGCGATTCCACGATCGGTGCGGGCGGTGGAAGCGTTCGTGGATTCCGCGAGCGAGAAATTGCTGTTGAACATTTCGTTTGAGAAAGCTGGCGCGGCGGCGGATAAACTTTCGCGGCAACTTCGACCTTTCACGGGTGAGATTACTTCCCTGCTGGTGCAGGACGAGAGCACGGAGAAACTTGATCTTGCCGGGCCGGGACATTTGGATTACGAAGCGGCGGGACGGAAATATCGCGTTGGGCACCTTTCGTTTTTCCAGGTGAACCGATTCTTACTCGACGAACTCACACGGGCTGTAGTGGGCGAATACAAGGGCGAGCTGGCACTGGATTTATTCGCGGGAGTGGGACTTTTCTCCGTGCCGCTGGCGGCGAATTTCAAGAGAGTGATCGCGGTGGAAGGAAACGTGGCGGCTGTGCGCGATCTGGAAATAAATTTGAAAGAGACTCCTACGGCGCGGGCGCGGCATAGCGAAGTGGAATCGTTTCTGGCGCGATGGAAGGAAAGGCCGGAGCTGGTGGTGCTGGATCCTCCGCGCGCGGGAATTTCGGATGTGGCGGCGAAGCGGCTTCGCGAGATTGGTCCCGAGACGATTGTGTATCTCTCCTGCGACCCGGCTACACTGGCGCGCGATCTGGCCGTGCTGACGAAAGAAGTCGAGCCTGGCTCAAGATATAAGATAAGTAAATTAGAACTTTACGATATTTTCCCGCAGACGTATCATATCGAGGCGCTCGCAACCCTTCAGCGCCTTGAATGAAGACGCCAGCACTTCTCATCGTTACGGCTTTCGCCGCGGGAGTATTGTTCGCATCGTTTTTCCCTTCCCCATTTATTTCTAGTGTTTGCGCGGCTGCTCTTGTGTTGGTAGCCGCGCTGGCGCTTTGGTGGTTGCGATTCGATCGAGTTGCGTTCGGCTTGGCGCTGGTCGCATGGGCCGTGCTTGGCGCGCTTTCAGTGGGAATCGCCGCGCGCAATCGGCCGGCGGATCTTGTGTCCACAGTTGTCGAGCGAGGTTCGCTGGATTTGAGCGAGCCGCTGCGATGGCATGGCGTGCTGCGAGGCGATCCGCTGCACTTGCCGTGGGGATGGCGGTTTGAGATTGCGCTTGAAGATGTGGAGAACGCGGCAGGAGCCACTCCGATCTCGGGCGGGATACGGCTGACTTATTTTGGGGAACACGATCCGCTGCCGGCGGACATGCGTGCGGGCGATCGAGTGGAAGCTATCGCGAAGGCGAGCGTGCCGCACAATTACGGCGATCCGGGCGCGTTTGATTATCGATTGCAGATGGCGCGAGAGGGCGTGGATGTAACCGGAACGCTGCGTAGTCTCAAGCTCATTCAGCTTGCTGGGCCGCGCAGCAATTCACTGCGATTCGCGCTGGCGCGCGCGCGTGGTGGATTGCTGCGCGAAATTGATGATCTATTTCGGGCGCGGCCGGATCAGGGTGCGATTCTGCGAGCGATGCTGCTGGGCGATCGCACGTTCGTGGACACGGAGGTTGCCGATGAATTCCGGAAAACTTCCTCATACCACGTTTTAGTTGTTGCGGGGCTGCACGTTGCGGCGCTGGCAGGAATTGTTTTCTGGATTGTGCGGCGGCTGCGGATGGGTCCGATTGTTGGAGCGATGCTTTCGTTGTGCGTGCTGGCGGCATACGTGGGGATCGTGCAGGACCGGACTCCGATTCTGCGCGCGGCGATGATGGCTGCGGCTTACTTGTTAGCGAAGACGCTTTATCGATCGCTGGATATTTTGCAGACGGCGGCGCTGGCGGCACTGACGATTTTGGTGGCGCGTCCGAGTGAATTAATGGATGCGAGTTTCCAGCTTTCATTTCTGGCGGTGGGCGCGATCGGGGGAATCGCGATCCCGTGGCTGGAGAGAACTGCAGAACCGATGCGGCGGGCGGTGACTCATGTGGGGGATGCGACGCGCGATCCGTCTCATACGCCACGATTGGTGCAACTGCGATTGGATTTGCGTTCGGTGGCGGCGAAATTCGCGCGAACGGATGCGGCGCACGTACCAGAACGCGCGGCAAAAATTGTAGCCTTGCCCCTGATTGGAGGAGTGGCGCTGTACGAGACGCTGGTGGTGTCTTGCGTGATTCAGCTTGGATTGCTGCCGCTTGCGGCAAGTGAATTTCATCGCGTGAGTTTTCTGGGGCCGGTGGCAAACATTGGCGCGGTGTTTCTGACGGCGGTGATTGTGCCGTTGGGATTTGCTGCGCTTGCTGTGAGGCTTTTGTGGCGAGGGGCGGCGCTGGTGCTGGCGAGAATTACGGGCGCTTTTGTGTCCGCGCTGATTGCCAGTGTGAGATGGTTTGGCGCGGCGGCGTGGAGCAATCATCGAGTGGCCAGCGCGCCGGTGTGGCTGAGCATTTTATTTTTGGCGGGACTGGTGGCGTTTGCCATTGCTCTTCGATCGCGGAGGCGAATGTGGGAGATTTCGCTTGCGGCCTGCGTGGCGGCTTGCGCGATTTTGATTGCGGTGCATCCATTTGCTCCTGCGCTGGCGGCGGGCAAACTCGAAGTGACGGTGCTGGATGTGGGGCAAGGCGATTCGATTTTTGTGGCGGCGCCGAATGGCGCGACGTTGCTTGTGGATGGCGGCGGATTTGAGGGATTGTCGCGCGCGGGCGGGATGCGGACGCGATTTGATATTGGAGAGGAAGTGGTGTCGCGCTATTTGTGGTCGCGCGGAATCAAACGGCTGGATGCTGTGGCGCTGACGCACGCGCACGAAGATCATCTGGAAGGATTGACCGCCGTGTTTGAAAATTTTCGCGTGGCGGAACTTTGGGTGGGGCATGACGTGCACTCCGCGGCGTACGAAAATTTGATCGCGCTGGCGAATGCGCAGGGCACGAAAATTGTTCACTGGAAACAGAATGATGCGATTGAGTGGGGCGAGCTTCATGGATCTGTGCTGTGGCCTGACACGGACGCGGAAGTGCGGGCTGCGGGAAATAATGATTCGCTGGTGATGCGATTTGTGTTTGGCCGCGAGGCGATATTGCTGACGGGTGATATTGAGAAACCTGTGGAGCGCAGGTTGACCAGCGAGGGCTTGGAACTTGGTGCGGATTTTTTGAAGATGCCGCATCACGGGAGCAAGAGTTCTTCGACGGACGATTTCTTGCTAAAGGTGCGGCCGGAGTTTGCGGCGATTTCGGTAGGCGAAAATAATCCGTTCAATCATCCGAGCCCGGAGGTGATGGCGCGGCTCCTGGCGGATGGAGTTCGCGTCTCGCGGACGGATCGCGAAGGCGCGGTGACTTTTTTGACGGATGGAACGAGCGCGCGTGTCACGGCTTACTCGGCGGTGACAAAAACGAATCGGACGAGATTACTTCCGTTCGTTTTTCTTGTCTTCGCGATAGTAGTCGTCGATGATTTTTTGCGCGTCGGCTTTTTGCGAATCGAGAACGAGAATTTCGGTGCCCGTAAATCCAGCGGGCGGCTCCTGCATCGGAAAAGGATCGGTGAACGAATCCGCAGGCGATTTGATTCCGGCGCTTTGCAAGACGCCGCGAAGCACTGTGGCTTCAGCGGAATTTGCTGCGCGATGGATCACGGTGACGGCTTCGAGCGAGTGATCTGGCTTGTGTTGCTGGGTCATTTGAATGTCCTCTATGATGAGATTCACGAGTTATGGAATCGAGTGTGCCATTTAGTCCCACGCGGGAGCAAATTGACGAGGAGTCGCGGCAGATTCGGCGTCTGCGGATCGCGGTGAATCTTGCGATTCAAGTGATCGCGGAAGGCGATATGACGTCTTGAAGAGGCCGAGGACCTGATAACTGCGACGCGAAAACTTGCGATGAAATATTTCCCCGGCAAGGAAAATGTTTTCGAATTATTGTACGGCGCGAAATTGCGGCGGCTGATTACCGCGATTTACCGGCTGAACTGACACCCTCGAATTTGTCGACACCTTCTTTCAAACCGACCACTTCGCGCGAGCCCACATCCTGAAACACAGAATCGCAATGGCAACAGCCGTACCAATGGCGGCCTGGTATTCGCGATTGCGCGAGTACTGCGCCCAGGAAAAACCGTCACCGGTTGAGCCGCCTCGGAGCGATGGAAAGAAGAGCGGGACGCGCGCGGCGTAAGCGTCGAACTCGGCTCCATAGGTCGCGCGCAGGTCTCTTTCCTCGCGACGCATTACACCTGGATAAAAAACGGCGATGTAACCGGCGAGACAGGCGGCAGCGATCCATGAGCCTGTGGCGACCGCGAAACCGGCCGCGAGAATTGTGCTGCCGAAATAGAGAGGATTACGGGTGCGGGAATACGGGCCGCTGGTTGCGAGTCCGCTTCCCTTGCGAAGATATCCCGCGGCGCTTCCTCGATTGATGAGGCCAACAACTGCTAGCGCGGAGCCGATCAGCAGCAATCGCGGCGAAGGATGCGCGAGCCAGAAGCAAGCGATGGCGATCGGGTAGCCCAGGCGAACGCGCCAGCGCGTGAGGAACATTTGCGGCGTCATGATGCGGCGAGCGCGGAGGAGGGTGGCGCGCTTGTTAGGCCGAGCCGTCGTTCGACGGCGTCGACGACTTGATCAACCGTGATCGAGAGCATCGCGGAAGAATACGCGTTATTGCGTTTGTAAGTTGTGTCTGCCTTACCGGCGTTGCGCACCACGATATCCGCTTTGCAGTATGGGCCATTGCGCGCAGGGCTGGTGGGACCGAACAGGCCGACGACTGGAGTGCCGAGGGCGACGGCGAGATGGAGAGGGCCGGAATCCGCGGCGACTACAATTTTTGCGCGACGAAGGAATTCCATGAGTTGGCCGAGTTCGGCTTCGATAATTTGAGGAGCAGCGGGCCCGGCGGCAGCGGTTGCTTCGCGAGCCATTTCGGATTCTCCCGGGCCACAGTTGATAAGGAAGCGCAGACCGTGGCGTTCGAAGAGCTGTTTGGCGAGTTCGCCGAAGCGCGCGGCCGGCCAACATTTCGAGAGCCAGCCGCCGCCGAGACTGAGCACGCCGAAATCATTCAGGCCAAAACGCGTGAGAGTTTGATCAGCAAATACGCGGGCTTGAGGAGAAATCTGCAGCGGAAAGCGCGGCGTGCCGCGTTTCGCTCCAGCGGCGTAGGCGAGCGCTAGATTTTGTTCGACCATGTGCGGCTCGCGCGGGGCGATTCGCTTCGTATAAAACCATTCGGCGCCGCGTTCGCGGACAAATTCGCGAGTAAATCCGATTCGCTGCGGGGCGCCTGAAATTCTGGCGAGCACGGCTGATTTATACAGCGCCTGAATGTCGATTGCGCAGGAATATTTGCGTGCGCGGAGCGCTTTGCCGCACGCGATGAAAGTTCCCGCGCTGCGATCCGGAAGGACGATCGCTTCGGTGAGATCGGGATTGCCTTCCACGAGGGAACGCCAGCGCGCGTCGACGAGCCAATCAATTTGAGCCGACGGAAACGTATCGCGGAGGGCGGCGACGGTTGGCAAAGTGAAAATAATATCTCCGAGAGATCCGAGGCGAACCAGGAGGAAGCGCTGGTCAGCCATGGTTCGATTCGGCGAGGCGGGCGAGCAGCTCGCGAGTGGAATGATTTTTGGGATCGCCGACGATCGCCACGCGGATGCCAAGTCGCGCGGCAGTTTCGCGTTCGGGAACTGTTTCGGCGGTGTAGTCGGTGCCCTTGGCGTGAACATCGGGGCGCAAATCTTCGAGAAGGCCTTCGACGTTGGGCTCGCTGAAAATCACGACGTAATCGACGGCGGCGAGGGCGGCGACGAGTTCGGCGCGCGCTTGTTCGGGCAAAATCGGACGACCGGGCCCTTTGAGAGAGCAGACGCTGTCATCGGAATTTATTGCGACCACCAAAATATCGCCCTCGCGTTTTGCGCCTTCGAGATAGCGAGCGTGGCCGACGTGGAGAATATCAAAACATCCGTTCGCGAGGACGATGCGTTTGCCTGCGCGCCTTTCGGATTGCAGACGCGACACCAGAGCGCGGCGATCGAGAATTTTCTCGCGAGTATCGATCAATCGTTTGCCTTCGCGCCGCCGGTGGCTTCTTTGCGCAAGACTTCGAGAAGCTCGGCGCGTGAAACAGTGGCGGTACCACGCTTCATGACGACGATTCCGCCTGCATAATTCGCCAGGACGGCGGCTTCCTCGTACGTGGCGCCCGCGGCTAGCGCTAGCGTGAACACGGCGATGACGGTGTCGCCAGCGCCGGTTACGTCCGCGCCTTCCGTGCGGCCAAAAATCGGGATCGCCTTCGCTGGCTTGCCTTTTTCAAACAACACCATTCCATCTTTGCCGCGGGTAACGACTAACGCGTGCAGGCCGAGCGCGCGAACCGTGCGGCGCCCAAGATCATCGAGCTTTGAGAGATCGTTGCCGATCCGCGTGTGATAGAGCGATTCTATTTCGCCTTCGTTGGGCGTGGCGGCTGTGATTCCTGATTTGCTGAAATCGCCGAGCGAATAGCGCGAGTCTAGAGTGACGATTAGTTTTGTGCCTGCTGCGCGCCTTACGGCTTGCACGATTTGCGGAGTGGCTGCTCCGAATCCGTAATCGGAAACGAGAAGCACGCCGAGATTCTTTGCTAGACGCGATGCGCGCTCAATCAAGGTTTTTTGCGCGGCTTCTGGAAGCGGCGCGGTCGGCTCGCGATCGACGCGAAGAACTTGCTGGCCGGCTTTGTGCGTCCAACCGGCGAGGAATCGAGTTTTCGTGGGAGTTGTCCAGCCGCGAATGCGCGAAACGTTTCGCATGTCGACGCCGGCACGTTTGAAATAATCCACGAGGCCGCGGCCTGACTCGTCATCGCCAACGGCAGAAACCGGAGTGACACGCGCACCAAGCGCTGCGAGATTATTCGCAGCGTTCGCGCCGCCGCCGGGCGCGAGTTGCGTTTCGCGGTGGCGAATAATCAGGACAGGAGCTTCGCGGGAGACGCGCGAGATTTCTCCGCTGACATATTGATCGGCGACGAAATCGCCGAGCAGGACGACGCGCTGCTGAGGGAAAGCCTCGACGATATTTGTGAGACGGCTGAGATCCGCGCTCAATGCCGCTCCTTTGCGCCGCTCGCCGCGGCATTCATCGTTTCTTGCGCGAGTATCCAGTCCACAGCGTGTACAAGATTCTCTTCCACGGCATCGGGTTGCCGCGGCCATTCTCCGCGATGCAATTCATAATCGCCGCGGCCGTAGCCTGTCATCACGAGGATGCCCTTCGCTCCGACGCGATGAGCCATGTCGATATCCGCGTAGCGATCGCCGACAACGTAGCTGCCGGGGAGTTCAAGGTGCAGGGCGCGAGCGGCGGAGTTGAGAAGGCCCGCGAGCGGTTTGCGGCATTCGCAATTATCGGCGCGCTGATGGGGACAGAAATAAATTCCGTCAACGCGGGCGCCGCCTTCGCGAAGGAGCTCGGTCATTTTTTCGTGAACCTCGCGCACGAGCGATTCCGGGAAAAACCTGCGTGATACGCCAGACTGATTTGTGACGACGACAACCGGAATTCGCGCGTCGTTGAGTCTGCGGATCGCCGCGGCCGCGAACGGATACACGAGCAGACGAGTCACGTGATTCAAGTAACCCATTTCTTCGCAAATTGTTCCGTCACGATCGAGAAAAACTGCGCGGCGATTCTGTTCAGGCAATTTTTCCCCCTGCAAGTTCATGCACCCACGATTCTGCGGCCAACCATACATCGCTCACTTCAATACGAGTCATGCAGCGGTGGTCGATCGGGCAGGTTCGCAAAAAGCACGGACTGCACTCGACTTCATGACGCACAAGGCGAAAATCGGGCGTCATCGGCGAAGTGCCCTGCGGATCGCTCGAGCCAAATATTCCAACCACGCGCAGACCCACTGCTCCCGCCACATGCATCGCACCAGAATCATTTCCTATGAAAAGGTGGCAGGCGTTGAGGAGTGCAGGCAATTCGGCGATAGAAGTCTTTCCCACAAGATTCAATGGACGATGTCGCATAGCCGCGGCGATTCGCTCGCCGACTTCGTTTTCCGCCGATGCGCCGAAAAGTATCACATCGCCCGCGAACTCATCAATGAAACGGTCAGCGACTGCGGCGTAGCGATCGGGAAGCCAACATTTTGCGGAACCGTAAGCGGCGCCGGCGGCGATCGCGACGCGCAGGCCGCCGGATTTAACTCCTGCTGCTGCGAGTTTATTCTCTGCCGCCGAACGCGCGGGTTCATCAACGTGCAGAGCAATTCTTTGCAGCGGCTCGAGCTTCTCGATCCAGTCCGCGCGCCGCAGCAACTCCAGGTAGTAAAAACTTTCGTGCGTCGGGAGTCTCGCCCGGCTTTGGCGTCGCGATCGATTTGGTGAGCAGAATCCCGCGCGCATCGCGGCGATATCCGATGCGTTCAGGAATGTGGGCGCGCCAGGCTAACCACGCAGCCTCAAAAGCGTTTTGAAACAATATAGCCACCTCATAGCTTTCGCGTTTGAGATCTCTCGCTAATTTTTCTCTGCCCCAAAACCCAGAATGCTGATTTTTTCGATCGTAAACGATGAATTTATCGGCGATGCCCTGGCCGCGAAAGAGATCGATTACCGATGGGCGTGCGAGTATCGAAATTTGCGCGTCAGGGTGGCGCTTGCGAATGGCTTCCAGCGCGGGGAGGCACATCACGGCGTCGCCAACCCAATTCGGAGCGCGCACGAGGATTTTCACGCCGCGGCTGCCTTCTGATGGCGCGCGATGGTGGTCTGAATTGCGCGCCAAAAACCGTCCGGATCGCTGAGCTTGAGCTGAATGCGCACGGAGTAAACCGGAAAGGAAGAGATTGTGACGTCGCGCAGGTTGAACAAATCCTTCTCGGTGCAAATAAGGGAGGAGGCTCCAGCAATGCGCGCTTGCGACTCGATACGGGAAGCGTCGTTCTGTGAATAGCGATGATGGTCCGGAAACTCCGCGTGACCAGCGAGCTTGAATCCCCATCGCGAGAGGTCTTCGAAAAACGCTTGCGGATTTCCGATCCCACAAAATGCAAAATACTTTTGTGCCGAGACCTGATTCATTGGGGCCAGGGAGGCATCGATGAAAGCTGCGTCGCTAGACGCGTTAGACCCATCAGTTCCGTAATCGCGTAGAAAATAGGAGCCTCGGTGTAATGCTTAACGATGGTTTCAATCGCTGGCGCGTGAGTCGTGCGCGAAATTACCACGATGTCTGCACGTCCGAGGGCAGACTTCGGCTCGCGCAACAACCCAGAAGGAAGCAATCGGTTGCCTCCGAAGGGATCGGTGGCGTCGAGCATCACGATGTCAACATCCCGCGCAAGCTGCATGTGCTGAAAGCCGTCATCAAGAACAAGGCAAGTTACGCCGTGACGCGCCAGAGTGACGCCACTCTGATATCGATTCGCGCCGACGCCGATCGAGACGTGATGTCCGAGGCGTTCGCTCATGATCGCCACTTCATCACTTTGCGGCGTACCCGCGGCAGCGGAATCTTCCGGCACAGAGATCTTTTTTGCGCGATAGCCACGCGTGAGAATCCCAACTCGGTGCCCTTCCGCACGCAAGCGCTCGGCAATCCAGATCACCATCGGAGTCTTGCCGGTGCCGCCTGCGGAAATGTTTCCGACGCTGATCACGATTCCGGGCAAATGTTTCGCACTCAGCAGATGGCGGCGATATGCAGCAGCGCGCATCCGAGCGGCGGCGCTCCACGCCAAAGAAAAGGGCCATGCCAGTGCGCGCATCGCCGCCGAAGGCTTCACGCACCGCCCCCGCTATCTTGCGCGCGAACGCTGGCGGAATTTTCTGACGTAGCGATCGCGGGAATATCTGTAGTTTTAAGGACGGCCGCAATCTGTGCGATGCATCGAGCCGTAGCGCCGCGATTCTGCTCGATCAATTGCCGAGCTGCTTCACCCATTTTGCGATTCTTCTCTGGGTTTTCGACCAGTTCAATCCACGCTACTCCCAAATCTTCGGGATTTTCCACCTGGCGGCCCGCGCCGCGCGAAATAAATTCCCGCGCGATCTCCGCAAAATTTTCCATGGATTCGCCGAAGAGAGGAGGCTTTCCAAATCCAGCAGGCTCAAGAATATTGTGCCCGCCAGCTTGGACCATCGAGCCGCCAATGAAGACTCCGTCGGCAAGACGATACAACCCCGCAAGCTCGCCAATGGAATCGAGCAACAAGACATCCGTGCCCACCGAAAAATCTTCGTGCCCATTTTTCAAATCTTGAATCGCGCTACGGCGAATGTACCGGCGCTGAGATTCCTCGATGTGCTGCGCGGCAGCGTCGAAACGATCCGGTTTGCGCGGAGCCATCACCAGGAACGCATTTTTCATTTGGCCTTGCAGCACGCCGAAGGCGATGAGCACCAGAGGTTCTTCGTGCGCGGTGACGCTGCCTGCGACGATTACAGGGCGCCTGCCCGCGCGCGCCAAGGATTCCGCTAGCCAACCGCCGAATTCTGATTGCACGGGCTTTGGCGAGTCGTATTTCAAATTGCCCGCAACGATTACTTTTGCGGCAGGCACACCCAGGGCGCGGATGCGCTCGGCGTCTTCGGACGTTTGCATTAAGAACAGCGTGGCATCAGCTAGGACGCGGCGCAGAAAACCACGAAGAACGAATCCGAAGATTGCCAGCGCTCGTTTGTATCGAGCGAAGCTGCGGTCAGACAAGCGCCCATTCACAAAGACAACCGGAACGCTCTCTCGTGAGGCTTCGCGCAGAAAATTCGGCCAAATTTCCGTTTCGAGTACGATGATGGCACCGGGTCGCACTGCGCGCATCACTCGTCGCACGCACCAAGTCCAGTCAAACGGAAAATAAAAAACACCGTCCGCGAACGATACGCGATCTTTCGCGACTTGCTGGCCAGTCATCGTCGTCGTGGAAATTACGAGTGGCTGATCGGGAAAACGCTCTTTCAGCTCGCGCGCCAGAGGCAGTGCCGCGGCGACTTCACCAACTGAAACTGCGTGAATCCAAATGGGTCTGGCTGTCGACGCACGTAGGCGGGCGGCAAGGCCTTCGGGAACACGGCCGAACCGCTCGTCCAAATTACTAAGATATTTTCCGCTGCGAATTCCCTTGAAGAAAAAATACGGCGAGGCCAGTGCGCAACCTATCGCCATCAGCACACTATAGAGAAAATACATTCGTCTCCCGCCGGCACAAGTTTTGCGCGCTCGACAAATTCGTCCTCGCCAGCAAGCGGTTTATTATAGGCTGTCGTTCACCGCGTTGCTCGCACGATGTTAGGCTGCGCGCAACAATTATGCGCGGGCGACCCGGCACGTTGCTGACTGCATCCAAGTCTGAGCACATGAAAATCGTCATCATCCCAGTTCTTGCGAGTCTCTCGTTCTGCGGATTCGCTCTGGCTGCGCACTGCCAGAGCGTGCAATCGGCGCAAAATTCGCCCGCTTCATCGTCCGCGAAGGATCCAGCAACTCTTCCCTTTCACGATTCGCATCAAGGCTTCACGGTAGCGGCTGATCCCGTGCTAAAAGCCGACGAATATAAATCGCGCTTCGGAAAAAAAACTCCCTACGATGCCGGTATCATCGCGATCGACGCTTACTTTCGGAACGATACCGACAAACCTGTCCAAATTAAACTGGAAGACATTCGGCTTACGATGGCGGTGGAAGGCGAAGAGCAACAAGATCTTCCCGCCCTCAGTTCTCGTGAGGTTGCCAGTGCCAGTCTTCACGAGGGCGGCAAGGAGCCTTCGCGGCACAGGCTCCCCATCCCCGGAGTCGGCGGTAATCACGGAAAAGAATGGCAGCAACTAGAGGCGAACCTTCACGCGGCGGGAATTCAATCCGACACCGTCGGCCCCCATTCCACTGTCCACGGTCTGCTCTATTTCGATCTCGATGCGCGATTCGATTTGATCGGCAATACGCGGCTTTACGTCCCAAATCTAAAGTTCTACGCATCCGATCAGGCACTGCTGTATTTCGAAGTTCCGCTGAGACAATCCAAACAGCCGTAATCGATTCCGGAACGTCGCGCGAAGCTAAATTTGTCGCACACGTCGCCATCCGCTAAAATCAATTCGCCTCCGGGCCCACAATCCATGAAACTTCTTGATGAACTGAACGAGCAGCAGCGTGAAGCTGTCCTCGCGACAGAAGGTCCGCTTCTTGTGCTCGCTGGTGCGGGCACTGGCAAGACGCGCGTAATCACCTACCGCATCGCGCACATGGTGGAGCAAGGGACCGCGGCGGAAAATATTCTCGGCGTCACATTCACAAACAAGGCCGCGGACCAGATGCGCGATCGCGTCCGCGATTTGCTCGTGCGAATCGGACTTGCAGCCGGCGAACCGATGCTCAGCACGTTCCATTCGTTTTGCGCGCGACTGTTACGGCGAGAAGCTCCGCGCCTCGGATTGAAGCGCGACTTCGCAATCTACGATTCCGACGATCAAACTTCCGCTCTGCGCCTCGCCGCCGATCGCCTCGGTTTTGCGGAACGCGGATCGGAGCTGCGTCCTTTTCAAGACCAGATCTCGTACGCAAAAAATCACGGTATCGGCCCCGCGCAAATGACGGCCGACGTTACCCACGCGCCCGGAGAGGTCACGCGCCGTTCAGCCCGAATTTACGAAGCATACGAAAGAGTGCTCGCCCAAGCGGGCGCACTGGATTTCGACGACCTGCTCCTTCGAGCAGCTCAAGTTTTACGCGAGCATGAAGAAGCGCGACGCCATTGGCAGTCGCGTTTCCGATTCATCCTCGTCGACGAATATCAGGACACGAATCAGCCGCAATATGAATTGCTGAAACTCCTCATCGGACCAGAGCGAAATATTTGCGTAGTTGGCGATGAAGACCAATCTATCTATTCCTGGCGCGGCGCAAATGTTCATCACTTACTGAAATTCTCGGAGGATTTCCCCGGCGCGCGCATGGTGCGGCTCGAAGAAAACTACCGCTCGCGTCAGTACATTCTCGATTCGGCCGCAGCGGTCGTTTCTCACAACCAGCAGCGCATTGGAAAACAACTCGTCGCCACGCGAGGCGAGGGAACCAAGCCTCGCTTCTACGAAGCGCGCGACGCGCGTTCCGAAGCCGAATACGTTGCGACCGAAACGCAGCGTTTGCAGCGCAGTGGACCAGGCGAACATGTCGCGATTCTGTACCGCGCAAATTTTCAGTCGCGCGCGTTTGAAGACTCAATGCGCCAGTTTGGAATTCACTACCGGGTAGTCGGCGGCTTCAGCTTCTATCAGCGCGCCGAAATCAAGGATGCACTCGCGTACGCGCGTCTCGCGCTCAATCTGAATGACGACGTAGCGCTTCTTCGCGTGCTGAATACCCCGCCGCGAGGAATCGGCGCGAAATCGCTCGACGGAATTCGCGAACTAGCAAAAGCACGTGAGATTTCGCTATGGGATGCTATCGCAGCGATGATCGCCGATACACCCGGCGGCCTCGCCCCTCTTCGCGGCTTTCGCACGTTGATGGAAAAGCTCGAGCAAGACGTCGCAACGTTGCCGCCTTCGGATTTCCTGAATCAAGTCCTCGATCGCACCGGATATCTCGACATGCTCGAACAGCACAACACCGCTGAAGATGCCGCGCGCGCTGAAAACTTGAAGGAACTCGTCAACGCTGTTGCCGAAAGCGCGTCCGACGATCAAACTCTCGCCGATTTTCTGGCGAAGGCTGCGCTGGTTTCCGACGCCGACACTTTCGACGAACGCGCTTCCGTCACAATGATGACGCTCCACAGCGCGAAGGGACTCGAATTCGAGCACGTTTTCCTCACCGGCCTCGAAGAAGGAGTGTTCCCGCACGCGCGCTCGATGAATAGTCCTGCACAAATCGAAGAGGAGCGCCGTCTCTGCTACGTCGGAATGACTCGCGCGAAGGAGACTCTGACTCTCACCCGCGCAATTTATCGCCGCGTCTACGGGAACGAACGAATCGAAGGCTCCGATCCTTCGCGCTTCCTCGCGGAAATTCCGAGCGAACTCATCGAAACCGCATCAGGTTCACTCGCCGCCGCCGGGTCTGAACGTCATTACGAGGCCGATCCCGAATATTCATATTCTCAGCAGGAATTCTCCCGGCGCGTGCAACGCATTCCACCCCACGCCGAAAAATCCTCCCGAGCACCCGCTGCGCCTCGCATCGGCCGCGCTCGTGTGCCGAAAACTGGCGGCCATCCGATGATTGGCATTCAGGTGCGCCACCCCAATTACGGTGTTGGCACAATCATTGCCGTCGATGGCGAAGATGATGACGACCGCAAGCTCACCGTCAGCTTCTCGAATTTCGGCACAAAAAAGCTCGTCGAGCGCTTCGCCAATCTGACCCGCGCGTAGTAGTACTAACGCCTCCGCACACGCGCCGTTGCGCTCAACTCATTCGCAATGTAAAGTTCCTCGTACTTTCACGTACACTGGTTGCGCTCGGGACGGCGCTGCGAACTCGGATCAAAAGCGCCATCACGCTGAAATTTGAAAGGTGACCGTTGCCCTCTCAACTGTTTCGCGTCAAGAGCATCGATAAGCTGATTTCAGACGCTGACGAACCGGGTCGCCGCCTGAAAAAAACTCTCGGCCCGTGGTCGCTGATGGCTCTCGGCATCGGCGCAATCATCGGCTCGGGCATATTCGTCCTCACGGGCACCGCTGCCGCGGGAGAATATTTCCAGGCGCCCAGCATCTGGCACGCGCAGGTCCTCGACATTTTCGTCAACCTGATCCGCCACGGCGGAATGCAATCCGTGTTGATGCACGGGCGTCCCCCTGCTGGCCCCAGCATCGCGATTTCTTTTCTGCTGGTCGCCGTCGCGTGCAGCTTCGCAGGACTCTGCTACGCGGAACTCGCCTCGATGATTCCAATCGCGGGCAGCGCGTACACATATTCGTATGCGACGCTCGGCGAGATCTTCGCGTGGATCATCGGCTGGGACCTCATCCTCGAATATGCCGTGAGCAATATCGCCGTCGCCGTGGGATTCGGCTCGTACGCGAAGTCGCAACTCGCTCAGTTCGGCGTCCACCTCTCGGACAGATGGTCCAGCCCCGTTTGGGAATCAGGCCATCGCACCGGAGCATTTTTCAACGTGCCAGCCTTCCTCATTGTTTTTCTGCTGACGGTCCTTCTCGTCCGCGGCATCAAGGAATCCGCCAACGCCAATAACGCGATGGTCGCGATCAAGCTCGGCGCGATTCTCGTTTTCCTGGTTGTCGGCGGAATGCTTGTACATCCCGGCAATTGGCATCCTTTCGCCCCCTCTGGATTCGGAGGCATCGTCACCGGTGGCGCGATCGTCTTTTTCACCTACATCGGTTTCGATTCCGTCTCCACCGCCGCCGAGGAAGCTAAAAATCCGCAGCGCGACCTGCCATTCGGAATTATCGGATCGCTGATCATCTGCACAGTCCTATACATCGGCGTCTCGATTGTGCTGCTGGGCATGATGAAGTACACCACGTTCACCTCGGGCGAAGCTGCTGACGCCCCGGTCGCATTCGCCCTGCACCAGCTAAACGCCAGCCCACTCGCAGGCTCTGTGATAGTTGTCGGCGCTCTGATGGGAATGATTTCTTCGCTGCTCGTTTTTCAGTACGGCCAGGCGCGCATCTGGTACGCGATGTCTCGCGATGGACTTTTCCCGCGCTTATTCTCCAGAGTCCATCCGAAGTTCAACACGCCCCACCTCTCCACGTGGATCGCTGGGTTCGTCGTCGGCATCCCCGCGGGATTAGTCGACGTGCCTGAAGCAGCCGATCTCTCCAACATCGGCACGCTCTTCGCCTTCGTAATGGTCTCCATCGGCGTAATTATGCTCAGGCGTTCGCAGCCCGATCGCCCACGCGCGTTTCGAGTGCCTTTCGTCCCATTATTTCCTATACTTTCAATCGTGTTGTGCGGCGGACTCATGACCGGCTTGACCGTAATAACTTGGGCGCGCTTCGTAATCTGGCTGGCAATCGGTCTCGTGATTTATTTCCTCTACAGCCGCCGCCACAGCGAATTCGCTCCCGAAAATTCCGGAGGCAAATAGTGCGGCCGGGGCATCGCGCTACCGCTGCGGCTGTCGTCGTTCTCTTCGCCGTGCAATCCGCATTCGGCTGGGGAGTAGCCGCGCAGCGGTTCATCGCCGCGAAAGCAATCGAGACCTTGCCGTCCGAAATTCGCGGCTTTTACGATTCAAATTCACAGCAGCTTCGCGCGCTCGTCGCCGCGCCGACGCAAGCGATTCCCACTGATCCGAACGAGGCCCGCTATCACGTCCTCTACCTGAATCGCTACTCTCCGTTTCCTTTCGAAGCGTTGCCTCGCAGCTACACAGAGGCCGTCGAAAAATTTGGCCGCGCCAAACTCGATTCCAATGGACGCCTTCCCTGGCAAGTAGGCGTCTATAGCGCGAAGCTCACCACCGCATTTCGCGCGAAAGATTGGGACCACGTTCGCCAGTACTCCGCTCTCCTTTCGAATTTCGTCGCCGAAACGCACGACCCGTTCAACATGATCGACACAAAAGATGCGCGCTCCGGAGCCGCCCCCGGACTGCAGAGCCGCTTCAGCTCCAGCCTCGTCGAGCGCTATTCCGCATTTTTCCCGATGCGCCCCAACGACGCCTATTTCATCAAGGATCCCACCGATAGCGCGTTCGAAGATTGCCTCGCTTCCCACAGTTGGGTCGAAGTGATCGAAAACGCCGATCGCCGCTCTCGCGCAGGCTTACCCGACTACACCGACGAATACTACGATCGTTTTTACAACTCCGTTGGAGCCGTGCTGATTCGCCAGCTCAGCGAAGCTTCCACCGAAGTCGGCGCATTCTGGCTTACATCGTGGGTAAATGCGGGCAAGCCGCCTCTGCCGCAATAAATTTGAGAAGCCGCGCGAGACGCGCACGCAAAGAATTCATCACTTGCCCATCGACATCAATTCCCTAATCACAGAAATTCCGAAAGCCGAACTGCATCTCCACCTCGAAGGATCGATCTCGCCGAAAACCGCGGTCGAACTTGCCGCGCGACATGGCGTCGCGCTTACTGAAAATGAAGTCGCCGACCGTTACTCCACAACCGGCTTCCTCGAATTCCTCGAATCCTTCAAATGGGTCACTTCGTTTTTGCGAACGCCCGCCGACTGCGCGCTAATCGCAAATAATCTCGCCGAATACTTGTTATCGCAAAATGTCGTCTACGCCGAGGTCACTCTCTCGATCGGGGTGATGCTTCTCCGCAAACAAGATCCACTCGCAAACTTCCAAGCGATCCGCGACGCCGTCGCAAAATTTGAACACCCTTCGCCAACTCAACGCCACGCACTCCGCCTCAATTGGATCTTCGACGCAGTCCGCCACTTCGGCGCGCCCGCAGCCATGGAAGTCGCAAAGTTAGCCGCGCAAACTCCCCGCAATTCCGTGGTGGCGTTTGGCATCGGCGGTGACGAACTCGGCCTTCCCACCCGCGATCTCATCCCCGTCTACGATTTCGCGCGCGCATCCGGACTCGCTCCGCTAATCCACGCCGGCGAAGTAGGCGGCCCAGAACAAATCCGCGACGCCATCGAGTATCTCAACGTTGTTCGCATCGGCCACGGCATCGCCGCGATGCATGACGAATCTCTAATGGACCTGCTCACCGAGCGCCGCATTCCTCTCGAACTTTGCCCGACCAGCAACCTCCGCACCGGCGCGCTAGCCCGCCAATTACATCGCGCAAACGATCCATCGCTAACAATTACCGACCATCCGCTGAGAATGCTTTTCAATCGCGGCGTCCCCGTCACTCTCTCTACAGACGACCCCACAATGTTCGAAACGACGCTGCTTCACGAATACAATCTAGCCGCGCAAGCCGGCTTCACCCCCGCGGAAATCGTCCGTCTCGCACAAGCCAGCTTCGAACATGCGCTCCTCGCAGCCGCTCAAAAACAAAACTATATCTCCGCGCTGAAAAATTCCGTCGCGGAGAGCACGCCAAATTCTTCCGGCAGCTTGCTATAATCTCCAGCCATGAAAGCTCATGTCTGGGTAATGCTCAAAACCACTGTACTCGATCCTCAGGGCAAGACAATTCAGCACGCGCTCTCGTCTCTCGGATACTCGCAGGTCCGCGAAGTGCGCCAGGGAAAATTCTTCGTCCTCGAACTCGATGGCGCCAACAAAGACGAAGCCCGCGCCCAGGTGGAAAAAATCGCCCGCGAAGTCCTGACCAATCCGGTTATCGAGGAATTCCGCTACGAAATCGTTTAGCGGCACAGGCACTCCTGCCTGTGCGATCTGGCGAATCTGGCAGCCCAGCCCTGCATAACTACAAGTACGGTTTCTCGCCTTCTGCCCGCTGTTTCCCTCCATGAAATCCCATTTCTCCGCGCGATTCGCCCACCGCCCACGCTGTGCTAGTCTGTTATTGTGCCGCGGCGCGCTCTCTAATCTCGCCGCAAGCGCGGGAGCCATTCTGTGTGCGGAATTGTCGGCTATATCGGCCCTAAGAAAGTAGTTCCCCTAATTCTCGACGGTCTGCGCCGCCTCGAATACCGCGGCTACGATTCCGCTGGAGTTGCCGTCGTGCAAGCCGATGGCACCATGGATATCCGCCGCGCCTCCGGCAAGCTGCGCAATCTCGAAGAATCCATCCGCCTCAATCCGCTCGATGGAGTCTACGGACTCGGCCACACGCGCTGGGCCACTCACGGCCGCCCCACTGAAGAGAATGCCCACCCTCATCGCGATTGCACTGGCGAAATCGTCGTCGTCCACAACGGAATCATCGAAAATTATATTGAGCTCAAGCACGAACTCATCGCGCAGGGCCACAAATTCGTTACCGAAACCGACACCGAAGTCATCGCGCACCTGGTTGAGCAGAATTACAACGGCGGTCCGCTCGAAGAAGCCGTCCGCAAAAGTGTGAAGCGCCTTCGCGGCGTCTACGCTCTCGCCATTCTTTCTTCACGCGACAAAAATAAAATCGTCGCCGCTCGTTGGGGCCCGCCCGCCGTAGTCGGCCTCGGACAGAACGAATATTTCGTTGCCAGCGACATTCCCGCCGTCCTCTATCACACGCGCGACGTTTTTTTCCTCGCTGATGGCGATATCGCTATCCTCACGCCGCAAGGTGTTCGCGTTATGGATTTCGAAGCTCGCCCCATTCAGCGCCCCGTCCAGCACATCACTTGGGACCCCATCATGGCGGAAAAGGGCGGCTTCAAACATTTCATGCAGAAGGAAATCTTCGAGCAGCCTCGCGCCGTGCGCGACACAATTTCCGGACGCATCTCTCTCGATAGCGGCAAAGTTTTTCTCGATGAGATGGATATCACCGAGCAAGAGTTTCGCGCGCTTCGCAGCATCCGCATCATCGCCTGCGGCACAAGCTGGCATTCCGCGCTCGCCGGCAAATACATGATTGAGCGCCTCGCCAAACTTCCCGTCGAAGTCGATTACGGCAGCGAATTCCGTTACCGCGATCCCATCGTCGAGCGCGGCTCTCTCTGCATTTGCATCAGCCAGTCTGGTGAAACGGCCGATACGCTCGCCGCGCAGCGCGAAGCGAAACAAAAAGGCGCCAAGACTCTCGCGATCTGTAACGTGGAAGGTTCCATGATCACGCGCGAAGCCGCTGGCACGATCATGACGCACGCCGGTCCAGAAATCGGCGTGGCCTCCACCAAAGCATTCACAGGTCAACTCACAGCCCTGATGCTTCTCGCTCTTTATCTCGGCCAGATCCGCGAAACCGTAACCAATGATTGCGCGAAGTTGATGATGCAGGAATTCACCCGCATTCCGCACAAAATGGAAACAATTCTCCAGGCCGATGAAGGTGGACTCTACGAAACTCTAGGCCGCCAATTTTTCCGACACACCGATTTTCTTTTCCTCGGCCGCGGCATTCACTTCCCCATCGCGCTCGAGGGCGCTCTGAAACTAAAAGAAATTTCGTACATCCACGCCGAGGGATATCCAGCAGGCGAAATGAAACACGGCCCCAACGCGTTGATCGACGAAAATCTTCCAGTAGTGGTGCTGGCAACGCGTGACGTAAACGATCCAGATTCAATGACCCGCTACGAAAAAAGCGTCTCCAACATCAAAGAAGTCAAAGCCCGCGACGGCATCGTCATCGCCGTCGTAACCCAAGGCGACACCCTCGCCCGCGAAGCTTCCGATCACGTAATCGAAATCCCAGCCGCGCCGGAACTGCTAACGCCGATCCTCGAAATCGTCCCGCTGCAGCTACTCGCGTACCACATCGCCGTCCGCCTGGGGTGTGACGTAGACCAACCCCGCAACCTGGCCAAATCCGTCACCGTCGAATAGGCCCGTCAGTCGGGCTCCGTACTGCGCACGGCACGTACCCAACCCGTAGACGGGTGCCGGGAGGAGGCGTAGAATCTTGCTCCCATGCCCTCTCATCGACGCTTCATTTTGCTTGCATGTGCTTCCACCTTGTTTCTGTCTTTTGGCGCGTCACTCGGTTCAGCTCAACAGTCCGCACCGCTTCCCGCCGCGACCGTAGCTCGAATTGAAATTGCAGGCAATAAGCGCTTCACCTCCGCTCAAATCATCGCTGCCAGCGAATTACACTTGGGCGATCCGGTCAGTGAAGCGATTCTTGCGGATGCAGCTCGCAAGTTGAGCCAGACCGGCGCATTTCAGGAAGTCCGGTTCACCTACAAATTCGCTTCATCGTTGTGGGACGTGCAATTTCAAGTCATCGAGGCGGCGCATTTTCTCCCCTGCGTCTTCGACAATTTCATTTGGTTCAAGGACGACGATTTGATCGCCGTCGTCCGGAAGTCTTCCCCGCTCTTCGACGGCAATTTCCCCGAAAGCGGCAACATGAAAGACAACGCCATCGCCGCGCTTGACGCGTTTCTAAAAGAACACAATCTCCCCGGCTCGGTCTCGTTCACGACAAATGGCAGCCTCGGTGGCCAAGTAACGAGTTATCTAGTGAGTGTCACCGACGTCGCAATGCCGGTGCTTGCGGTAGAAGTCTCTGGCGGACCGGTCACTCCTGATGCGTTATTGGCGGCTGTCCACGGAGTAGTCGGGCACAACTATTCACGCTTCACGGCAAAAACAATGTCCGATACTGCGCTCACCGAGAGATACCAGGACGACGGATACTTGCGACCGCATTTCTCTGATCCCATACCTGCATTGCACGATGCGGATGGCAAAGATGTCTCCCAGGGCGTAATCGTGAAATTTACAGTCACACCTGGTCCCCAATATCTATGGAACGGCGTTTCTTGGACTGGCAATTCCTCTCTCAAAACCGAAGACCTCGAGAAGACTATGGCTATGTCGACTGGCGAGATTGCGCGCCGCGAAAAGACTGTGGCTGGTTGGCAGGGCGTACGCGACGCCTTCGGCCACATCGGCTTTCTCGCACTGAAAATGAAAGCCACGCCGAGCTACGACGATTCCGCTCGTTCTGTCCACTTTGATGCTCAGATAGACGAGGGTCCTCAATTCACCATGGGGAGCCTGAAGGTTGACGATCCCTCAGAAAAAGTTGTGAAGATGCTTTCGGACGCGTGGAAAATTCATCCAGGGCAAATCTACGATTCGCTCGCCGAACGGGAATTTATGAAGGCCAACGCGCCTAAAGCTATCGCACTCTCCGGCACGCTGCGCACCCGCATGACTCTCCGTCGCGACCTGCGGCCGGAGACCCATTCCGTTGACGTGCATCTGGGATTCCAGTGAGCAATCCTCAGTTACAATAGAAGAATGCGCCGCAGCACCAGCATGATCGTCACACCGATTCGACGAACGCTTCTTGTCGTCTTGGCTCTTGATGCCATCGCTCTGTTATTTGGCACTCAAGCATTAGCTGCACAAACTCCCGCCCCCGCCCCCGCAACCGCCAAAGTCGCAGAAGTAACGGGCGAAGGCTCCCAAAAAATGAACTCCGCCCAGATCGCCGCCGCCAGCGGCCTCAAACCCGGCGACTCCGTCGGCAAAGACGAACTCCAAGCCGCTGCAAATCGTCTCGCGCAACTGGGAATTTTCGGCGCCGTCAGTTATCGCTACGAAACAAAATCCGACGGTCTTCACGTCCACTTCGAAGTTAAAGATGGAGCCACCGCTCCCGTCTCATACGATAATTTCCCTTGGTTCACCGACGACGAACTCACCGCCGCCATCCGCCAGCAAGTTCCCGCTTTCGACGGAACTGCTCCCACCGAAGGCCAACTCGTAAATGAAATGGCGAAGACTCTGGAAAAATTGCTCGTCACTCGCGGCGTCTACGGCTCCGTTGAACATTCCGTCACGGACTCGCCCGATAACTCCGGTCCCCGTTTGCAATTCAACGTGGTAGGCGCGCCAATTCAACTCGCCAAACTCTCCTTCACCGATCCCGCTGCGGAAATCATGACGCAGGTCGCCACTCGTCTCCCCGATGTCGTCGGCCAGCCCTATTCGCGATTCACACTCGCTCTTTTCGCTGCTGAGCAAATCCGTCCGGAATATCTAAAAACCGGCCACCTGAAAGTATCTTTCGGCACGCCGCAACCAGCCTTCGCCGGCACCGCTCCAGTCGGCACGCAAAAATCCGTCAACGCAACTTTGCCCATCACCCCCGGCTCGATCTTCCGCTGGGGCGGAGTCACATGGGCAGGCAACACATCTCTCAGCCCCACCGCGTTGAACACTCTGTTGCGCATTGCCCCGAACGCAATTGCTGACGGCATGCAGATCCAAGCCGCATGGATCGAAATCGCGCGCGCCTATTCTCACATCGGATATCTCGACGCGAAAGTCGACCCCACTCCAAATTTCGACGACGCAGCCGGCAAAGTCTCCTACACCGTACACATCACCGAGGGCCCGCAATACAAAATGGGCCAGCTAATCGTCACCGGCCTCTCCCTCGAAGGCGAAAAAAGATTGCGCGCCGCATGGGCCATGCAACCCGGCTCCGTATTTGATCAAACCTATTTCGAAGATTTCCGCGACAAACTCGTCAAGCCCAATCCCGCGATCTTCGGCAATCTTCCCGTCCATTACGACAAACAAGGAGAACTCCTCCGCCGCAACGACGATGCAAAAACCGTAAACGTCCTCCTCGACTACCAATAGCCTAGTGGCACAGGCACTCCTGCCTGTGCGCTTTTGCAAATCCCGGATAACCGAGCTCTAGAATAAGCAGCGCCACCACCCAAAAACGCTTTTCAAAGCGTTCCTGTCACGAGTACTTGACGGTTATCTATATCTATAGTATTATATGATATCGGGACCCACGCTCGTCCGGAACCCACCATGAACCCATCTCCGACACCGCCAGAGAGACTTTCAACCCACCACAAACACGCAAGCAAAACCGGTCGAACCATCCGTTTCCGGGTTCTGGCAGTACTGGTAGTCCCTATTATTTCGCTCCAATTCGCCTCAAAAACCGCCTTTTTAGCCCCTCCGTTCGCCCTAAGTATAATACATTCATAAGTTTACGATGTATGGTACTACCTATCCCCTCTAGTTTCATCACTTTACAAAAACCATGGTGTAAAGTTCATCCTCCATCGCGACCGAACCGGCACTTTCAGCTTCAAATCGGCGTACAGAATAGGCAAAAGCGTTCTCAAGCTCACCCACACTTGTGCGGACTTCCATTAATCTCGAACTGGTTCTCGCGGCAACTTCAAATCGACCATCACAACAATTTGAATATTCCGAGCGATTTGAACGACACGATCAAATTTAACGGCCCTAAGACCAGCATCGCCCCAATCCGCAAAGCCAGGCCCGCAGGGCTGGCACTAAACGTCAGCCCAGCGCGGAAGCGCTGGGTACCCTCACCCCCGCGGATTTTCCGGAGCGCCGTAGGTGCGGCACTAAACAGGAAGGGTTCTCGCATCCACCGCCATACTGCACTACTCCCTACGTCGAAACATGTGGATGACACGACCACTCAACATCACGGTGCTATACTCGCCAAAATGGAATTTATGAAAACAAACTCGACGGAAAAACAATCCGCCCTGTTCGAGCGCTTGCGTGCGATTGATTCTCTGATCGTAGCAATCTCCGGAGGCGCCGATTCCGCTTACCTTGCCTGGGCAGCCCACCAGGCGCTCGGCGAAAAATCACTGGCCGTCACCGCGATTTCCGAAAGCTTCTCCGCTCACGATCGCGAGCAGCTCGAAAAATTCCTGCGCGCCACAAATATTCCCCATCTCTACGTTGAAACCAGCGAGGTCTCCGACCCGCGCTACGCGGCCAATAACGCCGACCGCTGCTACTTTTGCAAAGACGAATTATTCCGGGTTCTCGATGAACTCGCCGCATCCAGAAATATTTCCGCGGTAGCTTACGGCATCAACGCGGACGACACGCACGATTTTCGTCCGGGCCATCGGGCCGCAGGCGAGCACCATGTCCTCGCTCCCCTTCTCGATTGCGGCCTCGCCAAATCCGAAATCCGCGAACTCTCGCGCGCTGCCGGCCTTCCCACATGGGACCGCCCCGCATCCGCATGCCTTTCTTCTCGCATTCCATTCGGCACACAAGTCACGCGCGAAAATTTATTTCAAGTTGAACGCGCCGAAGCCGCACTGCGCGAACTCGGTTTTCGCCAGTTTCGCGTGCGCCACCACGCCGAAATCGCTCGCATCGAAGTCGGCCGAGACGAACTCGCGCGCGCCATCCAACCGGAAATCCTCAGCGCGATAATCGCGGGAATAAAATCAGTGGGATATTTGTACGTCACCCTAGATCTCGAAGGTTATCGTCAAGGCTCTCTGAATTCCGCCTTGAAGAAAAACTCCGCCGCCGCGTCTGCAACTCAAAACGGCGATACGCACGAATCTAGCTCAGAAGGACTCCGCATCCTGAAGTAACCATTTCCAATATGAAGACGCGCGCATCCGCGGCCCTAATCTTCCTGCTTGCTGGAAGTGTTTTCGCGTCGCAAACACCATCCGCGCAAGCGCAGACTCAGGACCAGCAAGATCAATCCACCGCGAAGTCATCCGCTCAAAAACCCAGTTCCTCGAAGAACGCATCCAAATCTTCAACGGACGCAAAACCCGTCCCAGATCCAAATGTGGAGCTGGATCACGCCATAGCGTCAGCAGGAAACGACCGCGCCGCTCTAGTACGCAACCTCGAGAATTATCTCAAGCGCTTCCCCGAAGCTCCCCGCCAAACCGCCGTCTATCGCGCCCTCCTCGAAGCCGAATTGCAATTGCGCGAGCCGCTTAAAGCCATCGACTACGCCGAGCGAATCATCGCTATCGAGCCCGATGATTCATCCACAATGCTTCTTGCCGCCACGCTTCTCGAAGATCAAGGCGGCGACGACCGCCTCACTCGCGCTGGTGGCTACGTAACTCGCGTTCTGGATCGCGTTGAAAAAACCACCATCGCAGATAAATCTCCGCGCGATTCAGAAGCCGATTGGAACACGCAACAAAAACACGTTGAAATGACGCTCTATCTACTTCGCGGACGTCTCTCGATGGAAAAACACGACAACGCCAACGCTCTTCTCGATTTTCAAACTAGCTACAAACTTTCTCCGAATCCGAGCGCGGCACTCCAGCTCGGCGAGCTCGCAGAACTCAAAGGCGATCGCCAGGCCGCGATCGATCGCTACCTGATCGCGTTCGTGCTTCCCAATGAAGAAGGCGCATCCGTCGATCGTGCTGACGTCCGCCGAAAGCTCGGAAATCTCTGGCAAATTGTTCATGGAAATGAAACCGGACTCGGCGAGCAAATTCTCGCAACTTACGATAGTCTCAGCGCGGAATCGAAATCTTCCGCGGGCGTAGAAACAAATAAAAACGCGAAAGATCCGTTCCAATTTATCTTGCGCCGCACAGACGGCGCCGCTTCACTCAAACTGGCAGACTCGCGCGGCAAAGTAGTAGTCCTAGATTTCTGGGCCACTTGGTGTGCGCCATGCCGCGAAATGGCGCCGCTGCTCGCACAAGTAGAAGGAATGTTCGACGAATCCAAGGGCGACATCGTCTTTCTCGCCGTCAACGCCGACGAAGATGAAACGCGCGTCGCTCCCTACCTCGCCAAACAAAAACTGCACGGCACCCTTGTCTTCGCCGATGGTCTCGACAATCTGATGAATATCGATTCACTCCCCACAGTCATCGTCCTCGATAAAAATGGGCGAATTTCCTACCGCTCCGATGGATTTGATCCTGATGGATTTGTTGCGAGTCTTCAGCAGGCAATTCTTGCGGCTCTAAAACCCGCCGACGGCGCGCCGCCTGGAGGTTCACACTAAACAGAATGAGCGGTGTTCATCGCATCGCGCGCGGCAAGAAAAGTATTCACGTGAATCCACACAGTGTCGCTCACGCGCCGCGCATATCCGCCCGCGAGCGTAATCACCACCGGAATTTTCGCGCGCCGCGCATATTGAAAAACAAGATCGTCGCGCCGCCGCAAGCCCTCGATCGTCAGCGCCAATCCGCCAAGTTGATCTTCGCGATAAGGGTCCGCACCCGCGACGTAGAAAATAATATCCGGGGTAAAATTTGCCAGCGCCTGATCCAAGCCCTGGCTGAAAATTACAAGATATTCGTCGTCATGAATTCCATCCGGCAAATCCAAATCCAAATTCGAAGGCGGCTTCGGCGACGGATAATTATTCTCCTGGTGGATCGAGAGCGTAAAAACCGAATCCTCTTTCGCGAAAATTCCCGCCGTTCCATTCCCCTGATGAACGTCTGTATCCACCGTCATCGCCGTCCGTATCGCGCCATCATGCTGCAGTCGCCGGATTGCGATCGCCACGTCGTGAATCATGCAGAAGCCTTCACCGTGCGTCGCGAATGCGTGGTGAAATCCCCCGCCAATATTCGCCCCGCAACCATCACGCAACGCGTTGCGCCCAGCGAGCAATGTCCCTCCCGCGCTCAGCCAAAACGCCCTCACAGTTTCCGGCCCCGCGGGAATTTCCAGCCGCATCCGTTCCAGCGTACTCAGCGTGCCGGTCTTCAATTTGTGAACGTAGTCTTCGTGATGCACGCGCAAAACATCGGCATCTTCGATCAGCTCAGGCCGGACAAAATCTTCCTTCGCAGCCAACCTTCATCGAGCAGAGTGTCATGGACAAGCCGGTATTTTTGCGAAGGAAAAACGTGGTCACCCAATTGCAGATCGTAATCCGGGTGGTAGCAAATCTTAAAAGGCAGCATCGCTGGCGGGAAAAATCAAGTTTCAATTGTCGCGCGACAAAATAAAATCCGGCACACTCAGCAGCGCGCGCCCATACTCGCTCACGGCCGCTCCATTCAAACTAGCCTTCGCGCGCCCCACAAAATCGTGCGCCAGTCTCCGAGTGCGATCCAGCGCTCCAGTATCTTCCACCAGCGCAGTAATCTGCTCCGGCCGCACGCTTTCAAATCCGCGCTCTTCCAGCACTTTCGCAACCAGCGACCGTCCCGCCGCGCCATCGCTTTCAATCGCGTAAATCAGCGGCAAAGTGACTTTGCCTTCCTTCAAATCGCTCAACACCGGCTTGCCGAGTTGCGCGGGCGACGCCGTGAAATCCAGCAGATCGTCCACGAGTTGAAACGCCAGCCCCGCATAGTGCCCGTACTCTGCCAGCGATTCTTCCTTCTCGCCGGGTTGATTCCCCAGCACCGCTCCCAACCGCGCGCATCCGGCAAACAGTCCCGCAGTTTTCCGCGTCGCCAATTCCAGCGCGTCCTGCTCGCTCACATCCATCCGCCCAATTTGATTCAGCTGCAGCAGCTCGCCTTCAACCATGTTCTGCGTCAGCTCGATCAACAAATCAAGCACGCGAAAATTTCTCGCCTCCAGCGCCATCTGAAACGCCTGCATGTAGAGCCAGTCGCCGGCCAGCACGCTCATGTGATTACCCCAGCGCGCATTCGAAGATGGCCGCCCTCGGCGCAATTCGGCGCCATCGATCACATCGTCATGAATCAATGTCGCGCTGTGAATCAACTCCACTACCGCGCCCAGCCGCACTGCACTATTCCCTTCGTATCCCGCATATTTTGCGGTCAACAGCAGCAGCGCGGGACGCAATCGCTTCCCGCCCCCGCCCAACAAATATTTTCCGATCTCCGCGACCGGCTCGATCGCAGAGGTGCTCTGGACGGCAAGCTCCAGCTCAACCTTCGCGAGATCATCGCGAACGAGATCGAATATCTCTTTGGCAATCAAAAGGGAAATGAGCGCCTCCAGACGTGCTCAGCAAGCTACAGCGGTTTCGAGCTGCGAGCCCGAAAAAACGCCGAAAATTCGCAGCCGTCGCCGCCCCGACTTCCTCGACGGCTAAGTCTCTCACAGTCGCAAGCGTCCGCGCTACCTCGGCGACGTTCGCGGGCTCGTTGCGCTTTCCACGCAAAGGTTGCGGCGAAAGGTATGGAGAGTCTGTCTCAATCAGCAGCGATGAAAGCGGCAAAACTTTAGAAATATCGCGCAAATTCTGCGATTTTGGGTATGTCACGTTGCCTGCAAACGACACCAGAAAACCCATCTCGATTCCCTGCTTCGCTTCGGCCTCGGTGCCGGAAAAGCAATGCAGGATTCCGCCGAGGCCGGTGCCGCGCCACGCTTCCTCCAGAATCGCAAGGCACTCGGGCCACGCGTCACGGCAATGGATGATAATTGGGAGCTTTGCGGCGTGCGCGATCGCCAGTTGCTCGCGAAAAACGACGCTCCTGTATTTCGCGAGGAGACAAATCGTAGTGGAAATCCAGTCCAATCTCGCCGAACGCGATAACGCGCGGATGCTCGCGCGAGCTTTTCCAACTCCGCCAAATGCGCGGGCGTAACTTTTTCAGCTCGTGCGGATGGATTCCAACGCTCGCGTAAATCCAGTCATGTTGTTCGGCGTAAGGCAACGCCGAATCCAGTTTCTCCGGACCGGGCCCCGTCCCAATTGCCAACAGTGTTTCGACGCCCGCCTGCGCGAGCGCGCTCCAGCATCGCATCGCGATCGGCGTCAAACTGTGGGAAATCTATGTGCGCGTGAGAATCAATCAGCTCCATGGCGTTCGGCGTTGCGTCCGAAATTCTTACTTCAGCCGCGACCCCACAGGAATATCTTCCAGGAATCCCGCGAGCACCGGCTTTCCATCAGGACCCGACGATGCCGCGAGAATCATTCCGTTGGATTCAACGCCGCGCAATTTTCGCGGGGCCAGATTGATCACCACCGCTACTTTTCTTCCACAAGTGTCTCCGGCTCATAACTTGTAGCGATACCCGCAACAATTTGCCGAACCTCGTCGCCGATGTCGACCATCAGCTTCAGCAATTTGTCTGCGCCTTGTACACGTTCCGCAGACTTCACCTCGCCGACGCGCATCTCGACTTTGGTGAAATCGTCGATCGTAATTTTCGCGGGTGGCGCGGCAACCGCAGGTGCAGCAGCTCCGGCAGCAGCAGCGGCAGGAGCGCCAGTCGCGGGCGTCGCAGCTGTACCAGCCGGTGCAGGTGTTCCCGCAGCGGCGGGCTTGCTAGCTTCGTTTTCCATGGCTTCAATCCTTTCGATCACTTCGGCTCTATCCACGCGCGGAAAAACGCCTTCCAGTTTTCCCAAGCGCGTTCCCACAGCAAGTTGTCCCCATCGCAACTCGTCAATTTTCTCGTGCCGCAGTTGCGACGTGATTCCAAGCTGTTTCCAAATTTTTTCTGTCGCCTCCGGAATCACCGGATGGGCAAGCACGGTGGCAATCCGCAGCGATTCGGCCGCTCCGTAGAGCGCCGCATCCAATTCCACACGCCGCGCCGGATCTTCCGCAAGTGTCCAGGGCTTTGTCGTCGTGATGAACGCGTCCACTTCGCTGATGTGAGTCCAGATCGCCTCAAGCGCCAGACTGAATTGCAACTCGTCATAATTCTTCAGCGTCTCGGCGATCGCGTGCGCAGCGCCGGACTTCAACGAGCATTCGGCTGCCGCACCGGCGCGCCCGGCACTTTTCCGCCGCAATATTTTTCGATCATCGAAAGCGTGCGGCTTGCGAGATTGCCCAGTCCATTTGCGAGATCGGCGTTGTACCGCGTGACCAGCGCGTCGTAACTGAAATTTCCGTCCTGTCCAAATACAACTTCCCGCAGCAGGAAATAGCGCAGCGCATCCATCCCCAGCGCGGAAACAATCGGCCGCGGCCGCACCACATTTCCCTTCGACTTGCTCATCTTGCTGCTATCCATCAGCAGCCATCCAT
>CAWAVH010000024.1:0-21309 GCA_963785395.1 uncultured Acidobacteriota bacterium
GACTGAACGTGACGACGGAAGCGCTGCCGACAAATTTCACATTCAACACAAACGTGCCGGCGGGTGCGAATTCGTTTCCCGAACAGAATCTTCTGGCGCAGGCTCTGCATATTTTTACGGGACGCAATCCGGCGTATCAGAATTTCAAATATCAACTGGATACGCTGACTCCGAACAGTGGATCAAAGACGAATACGATGAACGGTTACAACGCGCAATTGGGATTTACGAAATACCAGTTTCAGCTGCACCGGCAGACGCCGTGCCCTCCGCAGTAGAAAGTCACTGTATTCAAATTGTGCGCGACTTCAAATTCTTTTTGAAATGGCGCGCGGTTACTGATAGAAGCCGCCGTCTTCCGTCCAGTGAAATCCGCGGCTGAGTAGAGTGGATTTTGAGATATCAATTTTTCGCAGCTCGATGACGGTGGGTTGATCCTTGAAGTTTCCGCGCAACTCGAGATGTTCCGCATCGGGGCGGACAAACGTAAATGTCGATTTCCATTCTCCGGAATCCTTTTCGGAGTCGGGATCGTTTGGCCCGGAAATCGTGACGGCATTTTTGGCGACGTCAAAGGTGGTGGTGAAATACCGCATCGAGTCGTCTGAAGTGAGGACGCCAAAATATCTTGGGGATTCGAAGATAGCGCGGCGCCAGTTTTTATCGCCATGCGATTCGGGAGTTCCATTCTGCGTGAACGATTCGACCTGGTAGAGGCCATAGAACGGAGATTTTGGCGCATTCGCGCGAACGCGATTCCGCGCGAGGTAGGGACCGGAAAACCAATAGATAGAAAAAATCACGATGGCGAGATTCAGCGCGATGCGTGGTTTTGGCATCCACCGCGCGGGAAACGGACCGTCAAGATTCGCGGGCGGCGCGGTGCGGTTGAGCACGAAAATGTTTAGGAGGCGTTGCGCTTCCGGGGCCAGCAGAAATACGGCCTGCAGCAAAAGAAGGCTAGAAAAAATCTTTACCGGGACGCCATACGAAAAATTGAGCGCCACTACGTTGGCCATCACGCCGCAAATGATAAGCGCACCCAACGTAGTAGTGCGACGAAAGAGCAGAAGCAAGCCGCCAACCACTTCGCCGACGCCGGCGAAGATCGTGTACGCGGTGGAGTAACCCATGAAGGTCCACATGAGGGCGAAGGGCGAGTAATTGCCGAGGGGCAAAGCGAGGCGTTCGGGTCCCGGAAGCGACCAGCTAAATTGGAGCACGAGAACTTTGTCGAATCCATACGCGAGCATCGTAAATCCCAGAGCGTATCGGACATAAATACGAAGGTATTCGTGCAGTGTTTTGTAATCAGGACGCTTTCTGTCGAAGAGCGTCCAAACGATAGTCGCCAATGCGGCGAGCACGGCGAAGCAAAGCAGATCTATGTATCCGGCGTTGGTATCGGCGAGAAGAAAATCGCTAAAGTACGGCGGCGACGGGGGAACGTGAAAAATGTGGACTGCCATCCATTGCGCAGCAGCGAACCACATCCTGTCGTAGAAGGTGGTTGGATGGATGCTTCCTGGAGAAGTGCTAATGGGAAAAGGGAAGATGCAGATTACGAGGAAGGAGAAAATGAAACGGAAAATTACGCGATGCGCGAGGTTCCAAGCTGCGGAAGATAATGGTGGCGGATCCGAAAGTTGGCCGGCACCTGGGTCGATTGGGGATGGCGTCATGAGATGCCCCCTTGCGCGAAGTGGAAATCGAAATTGTTTGTGCTGATTCGTGCGCGGCGCGGGATTATACGACAGATTTGATTGTGAGCAGCTTTTGTTGATGAACGAACTACAGATTCGAACTGCACAAGAGCAATGAGTGGGACACAGCGTGAGTGGAGAATCTCGAGAGCGAAGCTACGTCAAAGACCGCACCCTTACACTTCAAAGGGTGCGGCACCCGGCCAATCGCTTACCAAGTGTTGTAGGGCGTATTCTCGAATGGCGAGAGGGCGCCCGATGCGCTGTGGACATCGGTGATGCCGGTGGTAGTTTGATCGGGACTCAGCAGGAGATTGTCTGTATCCGGCACCCAGTCTTTTTTCTCGGTCATGGGGTCGTTGGGAAGTTCGTGGAGGTAGCCGCCTGTGACGAGATCGTCGAGTGATTGCGGAGCTGCTTGCTTGTCAAGAGTGTACTGCTCAATGGCTTGGCGCATGACCATCAAATCATGATGCAGAGTTGCTTCACGGGCGCGCTGAACGGAGCGGACGTATTTTCCCGCAGCCATGCCGAGCAAGATGAGCATGATGGCGATGACGACCATCAATTCGAGCATGGTGAAGCCGGCGATTGCGGAACGGCGAGCCCACGCGCGCAACTTTGATTCGCCGGAATGCGCGGGCCAGGAATTGCTCAACTTTTTACCAATCCGCATATTTGGTCCCATCCAGAGCTGTGCCCTGCGATTTCGTGTAGACATCGAATACGTTTTTGCCGCCCCAAGAACCGGAATCGGGCGCATCAGTCACGGAGCGCAATCCCCAATCCGCACGGCCGGTCATGGGGTCGACAGGAATCTTGCGAAGGAAACGAATTTTTTTGTCGCCGGTGCCAAGCTGAACTCCAGCAACAAGAGTATCGAGATCGGGCGGATAGCCTTCGGTGTCTTGCTCGACGCGAATCTGACCTTTGTCGGCGGCATCTTTGTAGCGATCGATGGCGTCGTGCATTTCGCGAAGGTCGTAGCGAAGCTCGGCTTCGCGTGAGCGTACAAGCGTCATGCGAGCCATCGGCAGGGCAGCGGTGGAAAGAATCAGCAAGATGGCAGTGGCGATGATCAGCTCAAGCAGGGTCATCCCAGCGGTTGAGCGCCTTGATAGATTTTGGTTTCGTTGCGGCATTGCCAGCCTTGCTGTTACGCGTGCGCTACTGATGCACGCTGACTTGCGCCTCTGATGTCACGATGGAGATCGGGTGCTGCTGGGAATCCTTGGCGTTTACTTGCACGATGGAGAGCTTCGAATCGCCGGGAGAAAGTCCCTTGATCACGATGCCTACCAATGTGCCGGTGCCGTTCATTCCGGGGCCAGATGTGCGAGCAGCGGAGATCACGGCTTGCCCGTGTTCCTGATCGATTCGCTGGACGATAGCCTCTTCCTGCGTACCACCGGACAAGAATCCGCCGTGGCGGACTTCTTCCACGGAAATCATTGCCGGATTGTATTGGAGAAGCATCGGAATCGAATAAAGGTCGTTGACGTTTTGGACGACGATGCCGACGGTGACAGTCTCGCCCGGCTTGACTGAAATATTAGACGGCTCAAAGCGCAGCGAAGGTTGGCCGGCCGGAGACATCGATTGACCGCTCGCTGCTGCGCCAGTTGTAGGCGTTGCCGTTGTATTAGCACGACATCCCAGCTTGCGGATTCGGGTTCTGCGCCGGATTTCCGGTGACAGGAGCCGAAGGATCGGGAACCGCGCGCAACTGTACATTTGCGTCTGTTCCAGTCTCGATCGATTGCAAGTCCGCCGCGGTGTAGGTGGGGATGCGAACAACGTGCGGCGTAAGAACAATCAGGACTTCGTCTTCTTCGTGTTCGACGTCGTCTTGCGAGAAGAAGTAACGCAAAATCGGAATTCTAGCGAGACCCGGCCATCCGGCGATGCTGTGAGTATCCGTGCGCTCAATCAACCCGCCCATCACGCTGATTTCGCCGTCTTTCAAGCGAACATCGTGATCGATGACTTTTTGGCTGATCACCGGCTGATTGATTCCGCCAATGTTTACGTTGCCGCTGACGGAGGAGACTTCCACTTTGATTTTGAGCGAGATGTCGCGGTCGCTGTGAATTTTTGGAGTGAGGTCGACGTTGACGCCGACGTCTTGATATTGAAACTGTGTGTTGACGAGGGGATTGACAAGGCTAGTGCCCGCGGTGGAAACGCCGACGCCGGTACCCGCCTGAAAGCTTCCAGTGGCGATTGGCACGCGTGTGCCGATTTTCAGGGATGCTTTCTCGCCATCCACAGAACGAACTTCGGGATTTTCCAAAACCTTGGTGGTGCTGTCGGTGAGAAGCGCGGTAACGGTCGCGCTGGGCAGCGCAACGACGTAGTCGGAACTCGAAAGATGGCTCAATTGGGCCAGAGTAAAATTCGAGGTCGGAGTAGTGGTTCCGGTGGTGGTCGTTGTTGTTGTGGTCGTGGTAGTGTGTTGTCGTGCCGGTGGTAGAAGCTGTCGAGTCCCGGCGGGCTAAAAGTAAGAGAAGCGGAAGTGCCCGGATTGATGCCGAGATTGCGAACGAGATCGCGGCGCGCTTCAAGAACCTGGACTTCGATAATGACTTCGGGCTTGGCCTTATCAATCGCCGCGATGATGCGGCCTGCCAGGCGGATGCGATCTGGAGTGTCGCGCATCACGACTGCGTTTAGCGATTTGATCGGAGTGATGTGCGCCTGCGTGGTTGCGCCGAGAGTATTGCGCAACGCGGCGACGACGTCGCTCATGTCCTGGTCGGAAACTGTATTGGAAAGGTAGAAAGTTTTGAAGACTTCGTCTTCGTAGGCCTTGCGATTGTTCGCGTTGTCGTCTGCTACCAGGATTACGTTGCTGGCGACAGGAATCCAGAAAGTCTTGCTCTGCAGCGCGACGATATCGAGCGCGTCTTCCAACGTTACTTTTGGCAGATCGACGGAAATGGGTTTCGGCTGAAGCGTGGGGTCAAAGACAACCGTGATTCCCGCGAGTTTGCCGATGGTCTGAAAAACAATTTTGTCGCTGGCGTTGCTCTTGTATTCGATGGGAGCGTTTGAGAGCGGCATCAACTTCGGCGGACCCGACAATAGCTGGTCTTCCTGCGGAGCTGCGGGGGCAACGGGAGCCGAAGCGCCAGGCGTCTGTGACTTCATCATTTCGATGGCTTTTTTGAGATCGTCCGAGGCGATGGGGCTCGATGGATCAATTGAGAGCGACTTTTGAAATTGAGCGATCGCCAGCTGCAGATTGCCTTGTTCCATGGCCCTTCTGCCCAATTGGTAGTGGGCCTGGCCGGCCTCAAATTTGACGCGGTTGTACTTGAGGCGGTACTCAGTGTTTTTGGGGTCTTGTCTGGACGGCGCGATTGAAGAAGTCGAGCGCTGCGTCATAGTTCTGCAGCATCTCGGCCTTATCGCCCTGACTCTCGTACAATTTGCCTTTTGGACAGCCGGCCAGCGCCAGGACGCATGATCCTAGTGCCAGCACGAGGAGAAAACGACTCTTCATTCGGGAGCTCCGCGCTCGTTGCTGGGAACGATAAAGTTTAACACTATTTCGCACTAACAAGGCTCGGGTTGCTTGCTTCTAGTAAACAGCGACGGATAAGATGATGCGCGTGGCGCAAAAACCAAAAAAAGCGAAACAGGGCGAACGCGAAGCTGAACAGATTGTCGCGCAAAATCGCTCCGCTGGATACAACTACCATCTTCTAGAGCGCCATGAAGCCGGGATGGCGCTTCGCGGCACCGAAGTAAAAGCGCTTCGCGAAGGGAAAGCGAATATCCGCGAGGCGTATGCGCACGTCCGGGGCGGCGAGATCTGGCTGGAAAATTGCCATATCTCGGAGTACACGGCCGGTGGACCCTGGAATCATGAACCTCTTGGGGCACGAAAGCTTTTGATGCACAAAGAGGAGATACGGAAGCTTGTGGATAAGCTGGAACCCAAGGGTACCACGCTGATTCCGACGAAGATCTACTTCCGCAATGGACGGGCGAAATGCGAATTGGCGCTTGCACGCGGCAAGCAGGATTGGGACCGGCGCCAGGATGTACGAATGAAGGAAGCACGTCGCGAGGTTAAGGAAGCCATTTACGAGTCGAAACGGCGTTAACGTTGCATGAAGAAAATTTGAATATTCATAGTTAGCCCAGCACACGGGGAGTTCGAGGAGATACATGAACATCACATCAGTGACCGGCAATCCTGCAACGTTGCAAACGCAAGCGTCTGGTGACTTACGTATTCGATGGCGACGACGCGGTGAGCGGGCGGCTGGGTGATCTGGGCGCGGCGAGCGAATTGTTGCGGCGGCTGGCGAAGTCTGGCGAGATGACGGGGAAGATGCTGGAGATGACGTATTTGCACGCGCCATCGGGAATATCCGCGGAAAGATTGATGGTGGTGGGGGCGGGGAAGAAAGCGAAATTTGGAATGGCGAATTGAGGAAGCTGACGTCCACGGCGCTGCGATATTTGAAATCGCGCGGAGTGAAGCGAATTGTGTTTCTGGCGCGAGAAGATGGAGCGAATGCTGCAGCGGCACAAGCGATGACGGAAGGAGTGCTGCTTGGCGATTTCGAAGGAGATAAATACAAGACCGGAGGGAAAAAAGATCACGCGATCGAAATGGTGGAGCTTGCTGGATGGGATGACCGCTGCTGCGGCGGACAAAGCGATTGAGAAGGGAAAGATTATCGCGGAGGCGCAAAACTTCGCGCGCGACACTGGCGAATGAGCCTTCTAATTTGATGACGCCGGTGATTCTTGCGGAACGTGCGCGGGAAATGGCGCGCAACGCGGGATTGCAATTCGAAACGCTGGATGAGAATCGGATGCGAGAGATGAAGATGGGCGCGCTGTTGAGCGTCGCGCAGGGAAGCGCTGAGCCGCCGCGAATGATTGTGATTACGTATAACCCGGCGAATGCTGCGCCGAATGCGGCCGGTGCTGGGACTGGTCGGAAAGGCCGTGACGTTTGATACGGGAGGAATTTCGATCAAGCCCGCGGCGGACATGGACAAGATGAAATTTGATATGTGCTGGCGGCGCGGCGATGATCGGCGTGATGAAGCGCGCTGTCGCAAGCTGAAGCCGCCGATCAAAGTGATTGCGGTTGTTCCCGCGACGGAAAATATGCCGGGGGGAAAAGCGCAGAAGCCGGGGGATATGCAGACGGCGATGTCTGGTAAGAGCGATTGAAGTGTTGAATACGGATGCGGAAGGGCGGCTGATTCTCGCGGATGCGAATTACTTACGCGCAGAAGCTTGGATGCACTCATTTGGTGGATGCGGCGACGTTGACGGGCGCGATTGTGGTGGCGCTATCGGGAGTGAATAGCGGCGTGTTCGGGACGAATCAGGCATGGACGGATGAGTTGCTCGCGAGCGCGAAGGCTACGGGCGAAAAAATGTGGAACTATGCCGATGGACGACGAGTATCGCGAAATGGTGAAGGGAACTATCGCGGATATTCAGAACATCAGCAACGGAAAAGGCGGCGGCGCGATTACCGGCGCGATGTTTATTCGCGAATTTATGAATGATGTGCCGTGGGTGCACCTCGATATCGCGGGGACGGCGTGGTACGACGATGCGAAGGCGTGGATGCCGAAGGGCGCGACGGGAGTTGGGGTCAGGACGCTGATTGATTTGGCGATGAATTTTAGCGCGAAGTGATTTGTTATCTGCGCGCCTTTGCGGACTACATCATTTCCGGCGCTTCGATGCCGAGGAGATTTAGGCCTGCGAGTAACTGTTTTTCGACGAACCCACAAAGTAGCAGCAGGAATGCCTTCCTCTGCGGCGTCCTCTTCCGAAAGAATGTGATGCTTGTGGTAGAAGTTATTGAATGACTGCGATAGTTCAAAACAATATTTCGCCACGAATGACGGTTCCTGCGCTTTAAGTGCCGCTTCCACGCGCGCGCCGAGCGAACCTGCAAGAAGAATTACTTCCCAGAGATCGTCTCCGCTGGGCGCGGCGAGCGTGCGGCGAAGATTATCATCGCCCTCTGGTGGGCCGACGTAGCCAACCACCTCTGCCGGGCGACGCTCCATCTCTTTGCGCCAGATGCCGCGAATGCGGACTACGGCGTACTGGCAGTACGGACCGGTTTCACCTTCGAAGCTCAGAGCATCATCAAAATCAAACGCGATGATGGTGTTGCGCGCGAAGCGAAGCATGAAATATCGCAGCGCGCCGATGGCGATGCTGTGCGCGATTGCGGCGCGCTCGGCGTCAGGAACTTCTGCGTGGCGCTGATCCACTTCGGCGCGCGCGGCGGCTTCGAGTTTGTCGAGCAGGTCGTCGGCTTTCACGCCGAGTCCGCGACGACCGCTGACTTCCACGTAACTGCGCGCGGCGTCTTCAGCGGAAAGTTCGTAGCCCAGTTCGCTCGCGCAGCGGGGAGTAAGCGCGACGATTTCGTAGCTGAAGTGCGTGGAGCGATGCGCTTGCTCGTCGAAATCGAGAGCGCGCAATCCCGCGACGACAACATTTTGCAAATAACTTTGGCGGGCGTCGATCACGTTGTAGACGCGATAGGCATGGCCGAATTCCGGCGCGTTTGGATCGGTGCGGCTGGTGGTCGTCGTCCAGACCGTTGTGCCATCGGGAGTCTTATGAAATGGCTGATAGTGGAAATCGCGGCCGAGCAGGCCGAATTTCCAGAGCTGATAGGCGATGTCTTTGCCGACGTAGGTGACTGTGCCATTGGAGCGGACGATAATTTTCGCGTCATCATCGGCGGCAGCTTGCGCGGCCTCGGCGGTGGTTGACGCGTTTTCAGATAAATTCTCGGCGACGTCGGCTTCGTGGACGATGGTCATGCGCATCACCCAGCAGCCGGCGGTCTTGCCGGAGTTGGAGAGATGAATTGCGCCGCGCTCTTTGAGCAGAGCAAAGGCCGCGTCCCAAAATTTCAGGTGAAGGATTTCACTTTCGCGCGGGAGCACGTCATAGGTGATGCCGAGGCGCTCCATCGTGTGTAATGTGGAGGCGGACGATGGCATCGGATACGAGGGTCGCGATTTCGGCGACTTCGCCGCGGCCGTGCTTCAATGGCTTTCAAGATTTCGCCGCGAAGTTCGAGCCGGGATTTATCTTCTTCAAGAAAATAGGTGACGCGCGCGTAGAGATCCCAGCAGTAGTAATCAAATCTCGGCGCGCCGGTGAGAGCAATTACGTCCGCTAGAGATTTCTTTTCGATGTGAAGAAAGCCGAGGACGACATCGGCGACCTGCACGCCAGTGTTATCGATGTAATTTTGGACTTCGACTTTTGCGCCGGAATAGCGCAGCATGCGGACGAACGTGTCGCCGAGCATCGCGTTGCGCAGATGGCCTATGTGCGCGGCTTTGTTGGGATTTATGTTGGTGTGCTCGACGACGAGTTTGCGATCGGGCGCGGGCTTCGATTCTGGTTTCGAGCGACTGCTTGTCGGCAGCGCGGAATTGGATTCAGCGCGGAAACGAAAAATGCGGCGCGATCGATAAACACATTCAGATAACCTGCGCCGGCTACTTCGATTCTTCGATGCCTCGACGGGATCGAGTTTATTGGCGATTTCCTGCGCGAGCAGGCGCGGCGGGCGCTTCAGGCGTTTCGCGAGATCAAAGCAAACAGGGGAGGCGAGTTCGCCCATCGAAATTCGCGGCGGACGTTCGCTGGGAATTTCGAGTTCGATCTTGTAGTGCTTGCGAATAAAGTTCGCGAGCGCTTTGCGAAAACGTGCCTCGATCTCGTGATACAAAGCAGCCTTTCGTGTGCGTGAAAGTGATTTGGATTATAGCTGGCGGTTCGCGGCGACCAAAACGCGGGAGAAGTTTAGCGCGATGGTGCGGCGATATTGAAGCGCGATGCGTGCGAGTGAGCGGTTGGTTTGACACGATATAGAGCGCAGAATAGTATCGAAAGTCTCGCGCGCGCCTGAAATTATTTCTTTGCGCACGGCGCGCATCCGATTCATGAGGATCGCCTACTTCGATTGATTTTCCGGAATCAGCGGAGACATGGTTCTCGGCGCGCTGGTGGATTGCGGCTGCGCGCTCGCGCGAGATCGAATCTGGGCTGCGGAAATTGGAATTGCCGGGATGGGAGATTTCGGCGCAGAGAGTGAAGCGTGGCGCGCTGGTTGCGACGCAGGTGAAGGTGGAATCCGCTGAGACCCATCACCATCGCGGATACTCGATGATCGCGGAGAAAATCGCGCGCGCAAATTTGCCATCGCGAGCGGCGGAGCGAGCCACCGCAATTTTCAAGCGGCTGGGCGAAGCGGAAGCAAAAGTTCACGACGTGCCTCTCGAGAAAGTGCATTTCCACGAAGTTGGCGCGGTGGATTCGATCGTGGATATTGTTGGCGCGGCGATTGGGTTCGAGTTGCTGGGAATCGATCGTTTGCTTGTTCGCCGCTGAATGTGGGAGGCGGCACGGTGAAAACAGCGCACGGAATTCTTCCGGTCCCTGCGCCGGCAACGGCTGACTTGCTGAGAGGCGCGCCGACATATGCGAACTGGAGTGATGCGGGAGCTGGTGACGCCGACGGGCGCGGCAATTGTCTCGACACTGTGCGATGAATTTGGAAGCCAACCGCGCGATGGCGATCTCGCAAATCGGATATGGCGCGGGCTCCGCAGAGATTGCAAGGAGCAACCAAACGTGGTGCGATTGACTGATTGGCGAATCGGCAGAAAGCGAAATCGCGGCAATGTGGAACGATCGCGATCAGCGGTGATCGAAGCGAATCTCGACGACATGAATCCGCAGATTTACGGATACTTTGCGGAAAAGGCGCTCGGCCGCCGGGGCGCTGGATGTTTTCGCGGCGCCGGTGCAGATGAAGAAGAATCGTCCCGGAATGTTGGTGACGATTCTATGCGCGCCGAGCGATGCAGACAGACTGGCCGATCATGTTTTTTTCCGAGACGACGACGATTGGCGTGCGAAGTTACGAAGCGAACGCTCGCGTGCTGCCGCGCGAAATCGTGAAGCGTGGAAACTCCGATCGGCGACGATGCAGATGAAAGTCGCGCGAATGAACGGACACATTCTGAATGCGGCGCCGGAATTTGACGATTGCCGTCGCGTGGCAGAAGAACGCGACGTGCCGCTGAAGAAGTTCTTTCCGAAGCAGCGCTGGCGTGGGAAAAGCAGCGCGGAGGCCGCAATTAATCGATGCCGATTCCGAGCAGCCAAACCGAAGTTTTATTTCACCACGCCGATCTATTACACGAACGGCCTGCCGCACATCGGCCACACGTATTCGACGATCGTGTGCGACACGATTCGGCGTTACAAGCGCATGTGCGGATATGACGTGGTGATGACGACCGGAACCGACGAGCACGGCGTGAACGTGGAGCGTCGCGCGGAGAAGGCGGCGGCATGTCCGCAGGACTATGTGGATGAAATGGCCGCGCGAGTGGCGGAAGATTTGGGACGAGTTCGGAATTCAGGGCGATGAATTTATTCGCACCACGGATCTCGCTGCACGCGCAGCACGGTGCAATGGCTTTTTCAAACGGTGCCGCGAAAATGGATACGTTTACAAGGGGCATTACACGGGGCAGTACTGCGTTTTTGACAACGCGTACGTGAATGATGCGGGGCCCGGCGATCCGTGTCCGGATTGCGGACGGCCGACGGAAACTGTTACGCGAAGAAAATTATTTCTTCAAACTTTCCGCATTTCAGAAAGCGTCTGCTCGAACTTTACGCGAAGCATCCGGAATTTATTCAGCCCGAAGCGCGCCGAAACGAAGTGCTGAGTTTCGTGGAAGGCGGGCTTAGAGATTTGAGCATTACGCGCACATCGATCCGTTGGGGCATTCCTGTGCCCGATGAATCGCCGCACGTTTTTTACGTTTGGTTTGACGCGCTGACCAGCATATCTTGAGCGCCGTCGGCGGCCCGGAATATGCGACGCCGTGGATACTGGCCCGCGAATCTTCATCTGGTGGGCAAGGAAATTATTCGCTTTCACGCCGTTTATTGGCCGGCGTTTTTGATGGCGGCCGGGTTTGCCGTTGCCGAAACAGATTTGGGCGCACGGATGGCTGCTGATGGATAGCAGCAAGATGAGCAAGTCGACGCGGCAACGTGGTGCGGCCGCGGCCAATCGTGTATGTGCTGGGGATGGACGCGCTGCGTTATTTCCTGCTGCGCGAAATCGTTTTCGGACAGGACGGAAATTTCAGCTACGACGCGCTGGTGACGCGATACAACGCCGATCTCGCGAACGGCCTGGGCAATTTGGCCAGCCGCACGCTGACGATGATCGAGAAATATTGCGACTCGCAGATTCCAAAGCCCGGGCGCGAGTCCGTTGGCGGCGGGCGGAGCGCGGAAGCCGGCGCGGCGCATCGATCGCCGAGGCGCAATGCAGGGCTACGATGCAGTATCAGTTCTCGCTGACTCTGGAAGCGATCTGGGGTCTGATCAGCGAAGTGGATCAAATTATCACGACGGAAAAGCCGTGGACACTTGCTGGAGAACCGGCGCAACGGCGGTTGGAGGCAGTTCTATATGCCGCGGCGGAAGCGCTGCGAATTGTGACGGTTCTGGCGCATCCGGTGATTCCGGCGGCCACCGAAGCAATTTGGAAATTGCTGGGGCAGGCCGTCCCGTTGCGGCAAGAGAAAATTGACGAATTGCAGTGGGGACAACTGAAGCCGGGAATGCGAATTGCAAAACCCGGAGGAGTTTTTCCGCGCATTGAAAAAACTGAAGCAATTGAAAGGATGGAAAAAATGGAACAACGAATCCAGCAAGCTCGCCGCTGCCACCTGCACCGGCGACCAGCGCAACACTCCGCGGTGCGTCCGCCGCAGCCGCTGCCGGAGCCGCTGTGGCGGCTGCACCGCCAGGCCAGTAAAAATTGCGATCGAAGATTTCATAAAGGTCGAGATGCGCGTTGGGCAGGTGCAAGACTGCTGAACGCGTGCCTGGCGCCGACAAACTTCTGAAGCTAATGGTGGATATCGGCGAAGAGGTACGCCAGATCGTCGCCGGAATTGCCACTGCGTATGAGCCGGAGAAATTGGTGGGACGGAAGGTCGTGGTGGTGGTGAATCTGGCTCCGCGCAAACTGCGCGGCGTGGAATCAAACGGAATGATTTTGGCGGCGTCCGTTGGGTCCGGAGGACAAGCCGATACTGGCGGGTTTTCTGGAAGACGTGCCGGTCGGAACGCGGCTGAAGTAGCACGCGCACGTTGACGCGCAAATTCCATGGAACTCATAGACTCCCACGCGCACCTGGATTTCCCACAGTTCGACGCGGATCGCGCTGCGATAATCGAACGCGCGCGCGCAGCGGGGGTCGTCGCGCTGCTTGCGATCGGCACAGGGCCGGGCCCTGAGAAACTGGACGCTGCATTCCCCTTGCCGAGGAACACGACTGGATATGGGCGAGGGTTGGCATCCATCCACACGAAGCTGCGCAGGTTACGGATGCGCATATGGCGACGCTTGAAAACTCTGGCGAAGCATCCGCGCGTGATTGCGTGGGGCGAAATCGGACTGGATTATCACTACGATTTTTCTCCGCGCGAAATGCAGCACGTTATATTTCGGCGGCAACTTGCGCTGGCGCGTGGGGCAAAGCTTCCGGTGGTGATTCATTGCCGGGATGCATGGTCGGATTGCCTTGCGATGTTGCGAGCAAGATTGGCGCGGCTCCGGGCTGGGCGGAATATTTCATTGTTTCACCGGTACACTCGACGAAGCGCGCGCGGGGCTGGAAATGGGATTCATGATTTCCTTTGCGGGAAACAGCACGTATCCCAAAGTCGCAGAATTTGCGCGATGTGGCCAGGAAATTTCCGCTGTCGATCGCCTGCTGATTGAAACGGATTCGCCGTACCTTGCGCCTCAGGCGCATCGAGGAAGACGAAACGAGCCGGCGTACGTCGCCGAGGTGGCGCGGACGCTTGCGAGTGTGAGAGACTTAGCCGCCGAGGAGATTGTGGCCGCGGCTGCCGCGCAAATTTTCGGCGATTTTTTCAGCTTGGCGTCTCCGCGCGATCGGACAGCGCCGGAATCGCTAGGAGACAGCCCATTCCCTGTTGATGGCAAAAGAGATTTTTGATCTGGTTCGCGACGACCTGCGAAGGTCGAGCAGGAGCTTGCGCTCCAGAGCGCGTCCGCGTTCGAGCCGGTCGCTGAAATCGGCAGCTATCTGCTGGGTGGCGGCGGGAAGCGCCTGCGTCCGGCGCTGCTTCTGCTGGCTGCGGGATATTCTGGTTATCGAGGGCAATGCGCAGTTCGGCTGGGCGCGGTCGTCGAACTGATTCATAGCGCGACTCTGATTCATGATGATGTGATCGATGGCGCGCAACTTCGCCGCGGCCGGCCTTCCTCGAACGCGCGCTGGGGCAATCACATGAGCGTGCTGGCCGGAGACTGGCTTTACATGCAGGCGTTCCAAATGGCGCTTACGGAGCGAAATTTTCGGGTGCTGGATCTGCTGATCGAGCTGACGCAAAACATGGTCGAAGGCGAATTGCTGCAGCTCACGCACATCGGCCGCATGGATTTGAGCGAGCGGAAGCGATGGAACTGGCCACGCGCAAGACTGCATGTCTTTTTTCTGGATGCGCGCGGCTGGGCGCGGTGCTGGGACAGCACGGATGAGACAGAAGAATCGCTGGCGGAATACGGACACTATGCGGGTTTGGCGTTCCAGTTGGTGGACGATTTGCTGGATTTCACCGCGTCGCCGGCGCAGCTTGGCAAGCCGGTGTTGAGCGATTTGAAAGAAGGCAAAGTCACTCTGCCGTTGATTTATGCGCTGGAAAGTGATGGCGCTGCGGGACGGAAGCTGGTGGCGACGGTTCTGGAAGAGCGAGGATTTCCACAGCGTGCGGCCGGAGCAGATCACGGCGCTGGTGCGCGAAACTGGCGCGCTGGATCGCACGCGGCGACTCGCGCACGAATTCGCGGAGCGCGCGAAGGCCAGTCCTGAATGGCGGCGCTCACGCGAATATGGCCGCGCGCTGATGAGCGTGCCGGATTTTATTCTGGCGCGCGATTCGTAAACGATTTTGGATCGTCGCGTCAGTGCCGATGCTGCCCTTTAAGCTCGTCTATCACGAAGATTACGACCTGCAGCTTGGCTGAGCACGTATTTCCTTCGCAGAAATACCGGTTGGTGCGCGAAGCATTGCTGGAGGAAAAAATCGCCGCGCAGGAAGATTTTCTGAGGCCGGAGCTGGCGTCGAGATGTGGATGTCCTGCGCGTGCACGCCGCTGAGTATGTGCACAGAACTAAAAACCGGGACGCTGAGCGCGCTGGAAAGATGCTGCTGGAGATTCCGGCGGGGCCAGAGACCGTTCGAGCGTTTTGGCTGTCCGCGGGTGGCACCATTCTTGCCGGGCAGCATGCGATGAAGGATGGATTTGCCGCAAATATTGGCGGCGGATTCCATCATGCCTTCGCCGGCGCATGGCGAAGGCTTCTGCATGATACACGACGTGGCAATCGCCATCCGGCGGTTGCAGCGTGATGGCGCGATTCGCACCGCGATGGTGGTGGATACGGACGTACATCACGGAAATGGAACGGCGGCGATCTTTGCAAAGGACGAATCTGTCTTCACACTTTCGATCCATCAGGAGAATAATTATCCTTCGCCAAAGCCGCCTTCAAATATTCGATTTGCATCTGCCGGATGGAATTGGCGACGAAGAATATCTGGCGATTCTTGGCGAGGGAATGTTCAGGCGTTTGACGAATTTCACCCGGATATTATTTTTTACGTTGCTGGCGCGGACCCGTATCGGGAAGATCAACTAGGCGGCCTGGCGTTGACGATCGAGGGTTTGCTGCGGCGCGACCGATGGTATTTCAACATGCGCGGCGGCAGAATCCCGGTGGCGATCACGCTCGCGGGCGGATACGCGCGGCGAGTGGAGGACACGGTGAAAATACACGTAAATACGATTGTCGCCGCGCGAGATGCGATGAACACCGCTCATTCTGTTTAGTGTGTACCTCCGGGTGGCGCTATAGTTGCGGGCTTTAGCGCTGCCAGAATTGCCTGCTGAAGACTCGCGACAAATCCATCGGGATCAAATCCATCGGAGCGGTAGGAAATTCGTCCATTTTTATCTAGGACGATAATTGTGGGAAGGGAATGCGATATTCATCAGATTGTCGAGACCATCGGCGAAAACTAGGGTGCCGTGCAATTTTATTTTCGCGAGATAGGGGGCGACACGGGTTTCGTCTTCATGGGCGTTGACGGCGAAAAAGACGATGTCGCCTTTGGATTCGTCGAACATTCCTTCGACTTGCGCGAGCAGCGGAGCCATTTCGCGGCATGGCGCACGCCAGGTGGCCCAGAAATCGAGGACGACTACTTTGCCGCGCGAGTCTGCCAGTTTGAGTGAAGCGGTACCGTCTGTGCGGCGAAGAATAAATTGGAACGGATCTTTCGCGTTTTTATTTGTTTCTACGCCCGCGGAAGATTTCGATTCCGCGCTGAGACTATCGTAAGTTGCGAGAATTTGCTCGCCGAGTCCGGTTTCATTTCCGTGAACAATTTGCCAGAGATTTCCGAGCTTTCGGCGGACGTCAGCACGATCGACGGATGCGCCTTCTTCATTGGGAAGCACGAACGCTATTAGGTACCGATCGATGGCAGCCTGGCGATCACCTTTGAGTTCGGCGAGTTCGCCGAGCTGGAGAGCAGCGCTTGGATTCGGAGAAAGTTTGTAGCTAGTTTGAAAATCGAGAAGAGCGTTGGCGTTGTCGTGCTTTTCCATCGAGAGACGCCCGCGAAGAAGATAAAGCGTCATTTCGACGTGCCTTTGTTGCGTGTTCCAATCGGCTTCTGAATCACGCGGAGATTTATCTGCGATGGTGGTTTTTTCAACGCGATCCAAAACGCGAGTCACGTAGCCACCGGCGCGAGTGAGGCGATCGTCGCCGCCTTGTTCTTCGAGAAGCGTGGCGGCAAGAAGCATTGTGGATGAATCATCGGGTTCGATAGCGATGATTCGCTCGGCGTAGTCGATGGCTTTAAGCGGCTCGCGCAATTGCAATTCGGCTTCGAGGAGGGCGCGATAGACGGCGGTTTGGCGGGGAGCTTCGGGGAAGCGCTTGAGATAATTCTCGAGGTTGCGTACTAGAGCGGCGCGGTCGTTTCCTGCTGACGCTATGGCGTGATCCAGCTCCACATTTGGATCTGGGACGGGTTTTGCGTCCGTTGAAGATTTGGATGCGTTCTTCAGGAACCGGGTTTTTGAGCGGATGGCTTCGCGGTGGATTGATCTTGTTGGTCCTGAGTCTGCGCTTGCGCGGATTGTGCTTGCGATGCGAAAACACTTCCAGTGAGCAGGAAGGTTAGGGCCGCGAATGCGCGCGTCTTCATATTGGAAATGGTTACTTCAGGATGCGGAGTCCTTCTGAGCTAGATTCGTGCGTATCGCCGTTTTGAGTTGCAGATGCGGCTGCCGATTTTTTCTTCAAGGCGAATTCAGAGAGCCTTGACGATAACCTTCGAGATCTAGGGTGACGTACAAATATCCCGCTGATTTTATTCCGGCGATTATCGCGCTGAGGAATTCCGGTTGGATGGCGCGCGCGAGTTCGTCTCGGCCGATTTCGATACGAGCGATTTCGGCGTGATGGCGAACGCGAAACTGGCGGAAGCCGAGTTCACGTAAAGCGGATTCGGCGCGTTCGACTTGAAATAAATTTTCGCGCGTGACTTGTGTGCCGAATGGAATGCGAGAAGAAAGACATGCTGACGCGGGACGGTCCCAGGTGGGGAGACCGGCCGCGCGCGAGAGTTCGCGGATTTCGGATTTGGCGAGACCGCAATCGAGAAGGGGAGCGAGGACGTGGTGCTCGCCTGCGGCGCGATGGCCCGGACGAAAATCGCGAGTGTCGTCCGCGTTGATGCCGTAAGCTACCGCGGAAATATTTTTGGACGCGGCGAGTTCATCGAGAACGCGAAAGAGTTCGTCTTTGCAAAAGTAACAGCGGTCAGCGTTATTGGCGGCATAGCGCCGGTCGGAGACCTCGCTGGTTTCGACGTAGAGATGGGGAATATTTGTGGCGCGCAGGAATTTTTCGAGCTGCTCACGATCGTGGGCGGAGAAGCTTTCGGAGGTCGCGGTGACGGCCAGCGATTTTTCGCGGAGAACTTGGTGGGCGGCCCAAGCGAGGTAGGCGGAATCGGCGCCCCCGGAGATAGCTACGATCAGAGAATCAATCGCACGCAAGCGCTCGAACAGGGCGGATTGTTTTTCCGTCGAGTTTGTTTTCATAAATTCCATTTTGGCGAGTATAGCACCGTGATGTTGAGTGGTCGTGTCATCGAAATGTTTCGACGTAGGGAGTAGTTCCGTGTGGCGGTGGATGCGAGAACCCTTCCTGTTTAGTGCCGCACCGACGGCGCTCCGGAGAATCCGCGGGGGTGAGGGTATCCAGCGCTTCCGCGCTGGGCTGACGTTTAGTGCCAGCCCTGCGGGCCTGGCTTTGCGGACTGGGGCGATGCTGGTCTTAGGGCCGTTAAATTTGATCGTGTCGTTCAAATTGCTCGGAATATTCAAATTGTTGTGATGGTCGATTTGAAGTTGCCGCGAGAACCAGTTCGAGATTAATGGAAGTCCGCACAAGTGTGGGTGAGCTTGAGAACTCTTTTCCCTATTCTGTACGCCAATTTGAAGCTGAAAGTGCCGGTTCGGTCGCGATGGAGGATGAATTTTACACCATGGTTTTTGTAAAATGATGAAACTACAGGGGATAGGTAGTACCATGCATCGTAAACTTATGAATGTATTATACTTAGAGCGAACGGAGGGGCTAAAAAGGCGGTTTTTGAGGCGAATTGAGCCGAGATGATGGGACTACCAGGTACTGCCAGAACCCGGAAATGCATCGATTCGACCGGTGTTTCTAGCGTGCTTGTGGTCGGTTGAAAGTCTCTCTGGCGGTGTCGGAGATGGGTTCATGGTGGGTTCCGGGCGAGCTTGGGTGCGATCGTCATATAATACTATAAATATAGATAACTGTCAAGTACTAGAGTCAAGAATATTGTGAAAAGCGTTTTTGGGTGGTGGCGCTGCTTATTCTGAGAGCTCGGTTATCCGGGATTTGCAAAACCGCACAGGCAGGAGTGCCTGTGCCACTAGGCTATTGGTAGTCGAGGAGGACGTCTACGGTTTTTGCATCGTCGTTGCGGCGGAGGAGTTCTCCTTGTTTGTCGTAATGGACGGGAAGATTGCCGAAGATTGCGGGATTGGGCTTGACTAGTTTGTCGCGAAAATCTTCGAAATAGGTTTGGTCGAAGACGGCGCCCGGTTGCATGGCCCATGCAGCGCGCAATCTTTTTTCACCTTCGAGGGAGAGACCGGTGACGATTAGCTGCCCCATCTTGTATTGGGGGCCCTCGGCGATGTGGACGGTGTAGGAGACTTTGCCTGCGGCGTCGTCGAAATTTGGAGTGGGGTCGACTTTCGCGTCAGATATCCGATGTGCGAATAGGCGCGCGCGATTTCGATCCATGCGGCTTGGATCTGCATGCCGTCAGCAATTGCGTTCGGGGCAATGCGCAACAGAGTGTTCAACGCGGTGGGGCTGAGAGATGTGTTGCCTGCCCATGTGACTCCGCCCCAGCGGAAGATCGGGCCGGGGGTGATGGGCAAAGTTGCGTTGACGGATTTTTGCGTGCCGACTGGAGCGGTGCCGGCGAAGGCTGGTTGCGCGTGCCGAAGGATACTTTCAGGTGGCCGGTTTTTAGATATTCGGGTCGGATTTGCTCCGCGGCGAAAAGAGCGAGTGTGAATCGCGAATAGGGCTGGCCGACGACATCGGGGCGACGAGTGGCGACCTGCGTCATGATTTCCGCAGCGGGATCGGTGAAGGAGAGTTTGGCGAGTTGAATTGGCGCGCCTACCACGTTGAATTGCAAACGCGGACCGGAGTTATCGGACGAGTCCGTGACGGAATGTTCGACGGAGCCGTAGACGCCGCGAGTGACGAGCAATTTTTCGAGAGTCTTCGCCATTTCGTTTACGAGCTGGCCTTCAGTGGGAGCAGTGCCGTCGAAGGCGGGAATTTGTTGGCGGATGGCGGCGGTGAGTTCATCGTCGGTGAACCACGGGAAATTGTCGTAGGGCGACCGGAGCGGCGGCGCCGTCTTTCACTTCGAAGTGGACGTGAAGACCGTCGGATTCTGTTTCGTAGCGATAACTGACGGCGCCGAAAATTCCCAGTTGCGCGAGACGATTTGCAGTGGCTTGGAGTTCGTCTTTGCCGACGGAGTCGCCGGGTTTGAGGCCGCTGGCGGCGGAGATCTGGGCGGAGTTCATTTTCTGGGAACCTTCGCCGGTTACTTCTGCGACTTTGGCGGTGGCGGGGGCGGGGGCGGGAGTTTGTGCAGCTAATGTTTGAGTGCCAAATAACAGAGCGATGGCATCAAGAGCCAAGACGACGAGAAGCGTTCGTCGAATCGGTGTGACGATCATGCTGGTGCTGCGGCGCATTCTTCTATTGTAACTGAGGATTGCTCACTGGAATCCCAGATGCACGTCAACGGAATGGGTCTCCGGCCGCAGGTCGCGACGGAGAGTCATGCGGGTGCGCAGCGTGCCGGAGAGTGCGATAGCTTTAGGCGCGTTGGCCTTCATAAATTCCCGTTCGGCGAGCGAATCGTAGATTTGCCCTGGATGAATTTTCCACGCGTCCGAAAGCATCTTCACAACTTTTTCTGAGGGATTGTCAACCTTCAGGCTCCCCATGGTGAATTGAGGACCCTCGTCTATCTGAGCATCAAAGTGGACAGAACGAGCGGAATCGTCGTAGCTCGGCGTGGCTTTCATTTTCAGTGCGAGAAAGCCGATGTGGCCGAAGGCGTCGCGTACGCCCTGCCAACCAGCCACAGTCTTTTCGCGGCGCGCAATCTCGCCAGTCGACATAGCCATAGTCTTCTCGAGGTCTTCGGTTTTGAGAGAGGAATTGCCAGTCCAAGAAACGCCGTTCCATAGATATTGGGGACCAGGTGTGACTGTAAATTTCACGATTACGCCCTGGGAGACATCTTTGCCATCCGCATCGTGCAATGCAGGTATGGGATCAGAGAAATGCGGTCGCAAGTATCCGTCGTCCTGGTATTCTCGGTGAGCGCAGTATCGGACATTGTTTTTGCCGTGAAGCGTGAATAGTTGTGCCCGACTACTCCGTGGACAGCCGCCAATAACGCATCAGGAGCTGACCGGTCCGCCAGAGACTTCTACCGCAAGCACCGGCATTGCGACGTCGGTGACACTCACTAGATAACTCGTTACTTGGCCACCGAGGCTGCCATTTGTCGTGAACGAGACCGAGCCGGGGAGATTGTGTTCTTTTAGAAACGCGTCAAGCGCGGCGATGGCGTTGTCTTTCATGTTGCCGCTTTCGGGGAAATTGCCGTCGAAGAGCGGGGAAGACTTCCGGACGACGGCGATCAAATCGTCGTCCTTGAACCAAATGAAATTGTCGAAGACGCAGGGGAGAAAATGCGCCGCCTCGATGACTTGAAATTGCACGTCCCACAACGATGAAGCGAATTTGTAGGTGAACCGGACTTCCTGAAATGCGCCGGTCTGGCTCAACTTGCGAGC
>CAWAVH010000025.1:0-28268 GCA_963785395.1 uncultured Acidobacteriota bacterium
CGGGCGTGAATCAGCCTGGGGACGTAGTGAATAATGTGGCGACGCAGATCCACGGGCAGTATCAGAACTTCACGCTGGGGCAGCATGGGAACCTGAAGTTGAATGGATTCGATGCGGCGGTGGCGACGTTTTCGGGAACGAACGGCAAGGGTGTTCCGGTGACTGTCGTCATCATGGGAGTTGCGGGTCCGAACGGGCGATATTATGCGGTTATGTCGTCTGTGCCGCAGGGCGAGGAGCAGAATGAGAATCCTTCCTTATCTGCGATGGTGCAGAGCATCCGGTTTGCGGGGCAATAATTGGGTGCAAATTAGGTGTTTTTAAGCGCTAGTTAGCGTCTTTTAGACCTATCTTTCCGAGCTAAATTAATCGTAAGTTGCTGATTACGATATAGATATCGTGTTGGCGTGCGTCCCACACCCCCTAGGGGTTGTTTTTGTAACGTGATGATACGAATGGGGTTAGCTAGTACTATTACTAAAAAATTGTTGAATCTAAACGACTTAGCTCGAAATGGCGTTTCCTGAGCACGCCTCCGACCCGGAGCCATCGGACGCAGATATCGCATATATAAGGTAGCACCGGTACGTCAGCGTGACGCTACCAGCTGCGAATGCCAGCGATAAGAAATCATCGCCAGAAGATAGGTAGCGGCAGAGATACAAACCACGACGGTGAAGCCCGTCCTCATCGCCACGACGATCGCAACTATCGAGGCCAGCACGCTCGTAAGACCGTTCACACCCCATGCCCACGCTATAAACCTAGGATAAATTTTCTCCAAATCCCTCACCGCCGTGGGAAACGGCATTCCGAGGAGAATGCCAATAGGAAGGAGACCAGCCAATACAATTGCGGCCCGAGCGCCGAGTGTGAGGTGCATTGTCAAGGGATGCACAACACGAGTAAAGGCGAGCCAAGCCATTATCACCAAGGGGATGGCGAAGGTCGCGAGAGAAACCACGCGCAACGCCGATAGTCGCGAAAGCTTTACCGAAATCGCCGCCCCAATTCCGCTAGCGACCAAAAGCCCAGCCAAAACCAACGCAAGTGAGTAGGCCGGATCGCCGACATATACGTTCAATACTTGCATCGCTCCGACTTCAAACGTCATGTAGCCGCAGCCGAGGCAGGCGAAAAATAACAGGAGTGGGAAGACGCCGGCAACCTCCAGGCCGCGGCGTTGGAAAAACCAAAGAGGCAACACGATGCAGGTGACACACATCCCCCCGCACACAAAGAGCAGGATGTAGAGAACATAGTACCCAACTGGCCCGCGAACGTTTTTGATGCCTGAAGTGAAAGTGTTTTCGCTGTATACACCCGGCTTATAGTATTCGAAGAAGAATGGGCGATCATCGGAAACGGGATCGATGCGATATCGATAGGACTGTATGAAGGATAGGCGCTCTGGCAAGGAAGAAGTGAGCAACTGATTGTAGACTCCTTGTGCAAAGCCAATCCCGCGATCGCGTTCGATAACCTTGTGCTCCATATCGGCCTGAATCGCAGGCGGGAAGACTTTGGGCAGGTAGACAACGGAAAGGCTCGGATTAGCCGCGACCGCCGAGGAAACTTCCTGGACCTCTTCGGATGTGAAGGGCTCTTTTTTGATGAACGTCGCGGCCCAACGATAACCCGACCAGCCGAGGTCTTCCGAAACGACCATAATGTGCTGTTCGGGATGCGGTATTTCCATCTTCTCGCAAGCGCTTATCACGAGGCTTGCCAGACGCAGGCTCTCACGGGGCCCCCGAAAGAAAAACCATCGATAGATCGCCATCGTTCCATTTGGTTTCAGAGCCCGCAGGTAATCCTCAACCGCGTTCGATGTATACAGATAATTTTCGGAGAGCAGGTAAGCGCCCGAACTAAGAGCGGAGAAGGTGTCGACGCCGCTCATGACGATCGTGTCGTAGCTACCGGGCTTGGAGCGAAGATAATTCCGGCCCTCCGCTCGGACAAGCTTCACACCGTCCCAGCTTGGCCATTGCAAGTAGCCACGATACAAACCTTCATCAAGCGCGACCGTCGCTTGATTGATCTCTACTCCGGTGATGTTCTTTGCCCCGTACGCCCTGGCGGTAACCATATCAATTCCGCCACCGACCCCGATAACCAGAGCGTCGTTGGGTTTGGGATTCAACAAATAGGTGAGTGAAAGCGCGCTAGTCCATTGCCTGCTAGCGCCCTTCTGAAGTATGCCGGCGACGTGGTGTGGCCCCAAGAGGATGGTGAACGCATCGGCATCTTGAGTAATCATCTTCACATCGGCAGGGTCCGCCGATGGGGTACCGAATACCAGATCGCGATGCGAATCCGACCAGACATCGATACGACTAATCGGAGTCCATTGAGTGGTTTCAACCGTCGCGGTCGGGGAATTCGCCCGGGCCAACGTCTTATAAGGCTCCGGGATATTGCCAATGATGTTCTTACTGAGCGATGCCAGCAGCAGCAAGTAGATTGCAACGGCACCAAATCGCCAGCCGGGGTGTAAAACCTTGTGGCTGAACACCAAGAAACCGAGAAGCGCGATGGTGCCACATAACTCCACAAATCGACCGCCGCCCAGCGGCCAGAGCAAGAGAAGAAACGCGACGACAGCGCCGCTGCTACAGGCAAGATCGATAGCATAAAGCCGGCCGATGGACTTCGCGCGGATCATGAAGACCCATCCCAAAACGGCCCCGGAAAGCACAAACGGCATCGTAAGCACGAGATAAGACACAACCAGCTTGAGAGTTGTGGGCGAACTCGGGAGATATGCCGGAATGCGGCTGACGGCTACCATGCAAATGATGGAAGACAAGGCGAAGGCCGCCGTCAGAATCGAGATCGGGCGTTCGGGATGCGCGGACTTGGGCGCAAACAGGCTTACAAGAACACCGGAAATCCCGAACCCAAGTAACGCAATCGTGACCGTGAGATAAACCACGTGGTTGTAATACAAGAAGGAGAGAATGCGAGTCTGGATCAATTCCAAACCGAGACTTGCCGCCGCGACGCATGCGACCAAGATGCACGTTCGTAGATCAGTGGACGTATTTGAGTTCCCGTCGTGACTTACTTCCGTAGTTTCAGCGAGTACGTCGATTACTTGTTCAGCGACGCTCATTGGGGTCTCCTGATTCGTTCGCCGACATTGTTCCGGGCGTGTGCCTGCGGAGGAACAACTGCGGGGATTTCAGCGCGAAAAATCTAGTTTGATTTTCGCCTGCGAAGCGGCTTTGTTTAAAAACGCTCTGAGGAACTGAAACGCCAGCTAACCGTCGTCGCATCTATACTTTTGCCCGGCTCGGCGCTATACGCGATAGGACTATTGGGCAGTGGTGTTCAAAAGAGTACTTAAGATGTCTATTAGCTGTTCGTTCGCGCCTGGGAGATGCCAGCACTAACTATGGAGTACTGTGAGGCGCCAGAGACAGTGCTACGAGCTGATCAGGAGGGCCTCAGGCAAGCGATGATTGCTTCGATCACCGGCTTGGTTTCGTTGGGGCCGCGGACGGAAATGCAGACAACGCCCGCTTCTTTTGCGGGGTAATCGTTGCCGCCTGGGAAGATGGCATCGCCTACGAAAATCATTTCGTCGATCGAGATTCCCAGAAGATCGCGCAGCTTGCGAATGCCGTAGGCTTTGTCGATGCCGAACTTGGTGACGTCTATGGAGGTGGCGCCGCCCATGCGGACGGAAAAGCCGGGAATGAGAGGATCGAGGATCGATTTAATTTTTTTGCGTTTGTTGAAATCGGGATCCCATTTATTTTTTTCCGCGAGAGGCGCTTGCTGACCCAGCGCGGAAAATGTGATTTGGCTTCCGCGGTCTTCGATTACTTCGCCCCACACTTTTTCCGGTTTGAATCCCGCGACCTCGAGGGCTTTGTTCATGGAGCTGATGATTTTCTCTTTTTCGGCCGCGGTGAAATCTTCCGAGTAGATTTTTTTCCACTCGCCGGTGTACTGGTAAAACTTGGTGCCGCAGGTGGGAAGGATCGATAGATCCACAAGACGATCGTTTACCGGCAGATTGGCGAGCAATTGCTTTTCGAACTGCGGCCAATCGCCGCCCGAAATTACGGCGACCTTCACCACTCCCAGAAGATCGTGGAGGAGCGTGGCCATTTCGGCGTCGAGAGACGATTTACTTTCGGCGAGGGTGCCATCGAGATCGAAGACGATCAATTTTTTCACGACTCTTTTATACCTGAAATCCGCCACTTACGGTTCCGGCAGGTGTGAATTCCTGTTCGATGATGGCTACAATGCTTGAGGATTCCTCATCCTTAATAACAATATCTGCCAACGCCATGTGCACGGCTAAACGGAGAACACGATGCCCAAGAAAGCTACGACTGCCGACGCTCAATTGATACTGCAGCTTTACGATTCGCGCCGCGAACCGGAGATGCGCAAGGCACGCCACTGGTGGGCGTTTGAATTTTCGCCGCGCAGCGCAGCTGACTTCATGAAAGTGGCCGGGGCTCCGGGATCTCAGGAGAACAACTGGCTACGGCAAGTTTCGGGCTACTGGAGCATGGCCGCATCGTTCGTGGTTCACGGTGCGTTAAATGAAGAGCTGTTTCTGAAACCGGCGGTGAGCGGAGAAATGTTCTTGATGTTCGCCAAGGCATATCCATTCTTAAAGGAACTTCGGAAAGAGTGGGGCGATCCGGGGTTGTTTCTGGACGTTGAAAAAGTAATCATGCACACAAAATGGGGCCGCGACCGGCTGGCATTTGTGCTGAAGCGCATCGAAACGACGCGGGCGAGGTTGGCGGAGAAAAACGCGGGTTGAGAAGATTGAACGAATCGTCTTCACGCCGTTGGTTTTGTTTCTGAATCATCGGGCTTCCAAGCTGCTCCGAAAAATCTGATGGATCTGACTCTTTTCTTTGCGCTTCTCGGAGGATTGCTGGTCCTCGCGTTTGTGGCGAACCGGCTGGTGCGCTATACGCGCGTGCCGGACGTAATTATTTTGATGGTCACGGGAGTTTTGATTGGTCCCGTGTTTCACTGGGTGAACCCGGATATTTTCCGGAGCGCTACACACGGGTTGGGATCGCTTGCGCTGATCCTGATTCTTTTTGAGGGGGGTCTCGATCTAAAGCTGCGCGAAATCCTGAAGCACTTTGCCCCAGGCTTCTTTCTCTCGATATTCAGCTACATCCTTTGCGTGGCGGCGGTTGCGGGAGTGTGCCGATTGGCGCTGCATTTTTCCTGGACGCAGGCGCTATTGATCGGAGCGGTGCTGGGCTGCATCAGCAGTTCGACTTTGTTGCCCGTTCTGCAACAGGTGCATCTGCGGCGCGAAGTGAAAGTGACTTTGCTCGTCGAGGCGTCTTTCGGAGATGCGTTTGCGGTCCTCGCGGTAACGACATTGCTGGATCTCGCAGCGGGAGGAGTAGCCGCGCCGAAAGCTGTCGCGTGGGCGCTGGGATCGAGTCTTATTCTCGCGGTGGCCTGCGGAGTTCTCGCCGGGATGCTGTGGTCTTACTTGCTGCCCGTTTTGTCGGACGAGCGATTCTGGCACGTGCTTACTTTTGCGGCGGTGCTGCTGGTGTATTCGGGCGTGCACTTTCTGAGAGGGAACGATCTCGTTGCGGTTTTGGTTTTTGGATTAACGCTGACGAATTTCCCAACGGTCCGCAAGCGGCTCCATTTTGATGACACTGCAGGTTCGGACTGGTTTAACGAGATGCCGGTACAGGGGCCCGGCGGCAAATCGTTGGATCATCACCACGATCAGATGCTCACGTTTCACGGCGAGCTGGCTTTTTTGCTACGCACGTTTTTTTTCGTGTTGCTGGGAATGCTGGCGGATTACGCTGGCATCCGGAAAAATCTTATTCTGGCTGGATTGTGTTTCGCCGCGATTTTTGTGGCGCGCGGAATTGCGGTGCAAGCGGGACGCCTCGCATGGCGCGGATTTTCGGCGCTGGAGCGTGAGCTGATGGTGTGGTTTATTCCGCGCGGATTGATCACGGCGGTGCTGGGAATACAGGTGCTGGAAGCGCGCGGATCTACATTTGAGTTTTTGCCGTCGCTTGCGTTCGCAGTGGTGCTGCTGACAAATCTGATTCTTCTAGTGGGAACGATTCGAGCGCGACACTTGCCTGCGGTAGAAGAGCAGCCGTTGGAACAACAAGCCGCGCCCGCTGCGTAATGGGCGGAATGGCCGGCCCCCCTTTTAAGTCAAAGCTAGTGAGAGATATGGCCTTGCGAGCCGGCGGAGTTTTGCGCGGTTTCGGGAGCGGGAGCATAACTCGCGACGAAGCGCTCCAGATTCGGCAGCAAGAAACTGCGGTAATGAAATGTGTGCATTTCTTCAACGGCCTGGGCCGGCGTCCAATGATCGAAGTTGATGCGATAAACGGCGACCATTAGACCGGTGCGGTCCGCGCCGCGTCTGCAATGGACGAATATTTTCTTGCCCGGGTTTGCGCGGACAAGATTCAGGAATGACGTGATTTCTTCCGATACTGGGCCATGCGACGCTGTCCAGGGCAGGCTGACGAACTGCATTCCCGTGCCCTCTACTGCGCGTTTCTCTGAGGCGATTTCACTTTTCTCATCCCGGAAATCCACCACGATCGCAACGCCGATATTTTTCAGCTCGTTATAGGCGAATGATTTTGGCTGAGCGCCGCGATAGAGAGTCTGGCCAATTCGAGCGAAATTCTCGACGCCTTCGAGCGTGAGGTGTTCGGCCGGCGCGCCGATCACGGGCGGCGCTTGCGCGGAGACCGTGGAAACACCCAGCATGGATATACATGCCAAAAACAGGATGATTGCGGATTTACGGGATCGGCTCATTCGACTTCTGCGGACTTCTTCCTTGGACTTCTGACCCGAACCTGCGAGGCAGACAACTCCCATTTTACGTCAGCAATATGCCGCTGGGAAATCCGGCCTCGGGGCCAGCGCAGCACCCTGCTTATTCGATGACATTCCAGATGTAAAGGAAACTGGCATCGGTAGCCGTTGCAACATTGCGGCCAGCCTTGCGGGTGGCGCGATTGAGGGCTGAGCGCACCTTCTCCTTTGTATTCGCCAATTCCGCGAGCGGAACCTTTAGAGCGGCGCCATCTTGCAACTGGTCCAGATCCTTCAGAATCGTGGACACAATTTCCTTGTGCTTTCCATTTCGACCCTGCGGCACATCCGATTGCACCATGGTCTTGAAGTGCATTGGGGCAAGCTTGGTACGAGCGGTCGCCATAAAACCTCCCTCTAAAAAGACACTAAACTAACGTGATGTAGCCTAACGTATCGCAATCGTATTCGTTTCGTCAAGTTAAAAATGCACCCGAATCGCTGGCAGACAGACTCGCAAGCTAATCGAGCGTATCGGACGGGTAAATCGGCGCACATTCAGCGGCTAAAGAAATGGTCGCATTATTAAAGATCTGACCCGTATTCATTGAGGACTGCTACGTTCGTGGTGGAACAGAGGAGCGCGCGAGATGAAGAAGATTGGAACGCACTACGAGCAGGTTCCGCTGGAGATCGTCAAGAAATTAGTGGAACCGGAAAGTCGGGGGAAAACGAATGAACGACCAAGCCGGGCAAAGTCACCTGTTGCACGACGGCGCACTCCACGCCGTTCCGCGAAAAGGACACGTTAGATCAATGATTCCTCCGTTCGAGGTCTTTCAGTCAGAAGCTGATGGTAACGTGCTGTGGCGCGGAACCTCAGCTACTCTGGAGGATGCGAAGGCGCGTATCCGGGAGTTGGCGGCCGAGGCCCCGGGAGATTTCATCATCATGAGCCGGCGAACAGGGCAAAAGCTAATCGTCCAATGCAATGAGTTCGGCCCGATTGCGGAGTCGACTAACAGAGATAATTGACGCAGCCGGTCCAATGCTGAAAGCGATCGCGACCTGGCCCATCAACACAGCCTCAGCAAATTACAGGAATCAAGGTATGCCGCGAGTAGCCACTCGGTGAGACAACTATATTGTGCAGGTGGGGCGCGCGGAGTGTTTGACAGCATCAAATCAACTGACGATCGGGGTGGGATTCGATGAGCGTAAGTAGGGTAACAACTTTTGTTCCTGGGAGCCCCGCAGTCGTACGTAATCACAATTCGGCTCACATCGTGCAGTTCTATCGAGAAAGCCGCGCCCTGGTGGAGGCACTCACCAAGTACATTGGAAACGCGCTAACAAACGGCGATGCCGCCGTGGTGATTGCGACAGAGGCGCACAGGGATGCGCTTGAGAACGAACTCAGCGCGAGGGGGCTGAACGTTGGCAAGGCGCACGAACAGGGCCGCTATGTTTGGTTTGACCCAAACGAGCTTCTCTCACAATTCATGTCGGACGGAATGCCGGATGCCGCGAAGTTCAGCGCGCTCATGGGCGGCGTAATCGAGCGTGCAACTTCTGCAGCGAGGTCCGATGGTCAGTGCGTGGCGATGTTTGGCGAGATGGTCGCGCTGCTTTGGCTGGAGGGTAAGCAGGCCGCCGCGATTCGGCTTGAGCAGCTTTGGAACGACCTCGCGAAGGCGCATTCATTTACCCTCCGCTGTGCATATCCGATGAACGGATTTTCCAAATCCGAGCACAGCGAACCTTTCTTGAAAATTTGCGAGGAACATTCCGCCGTGGTTCCCGAAGAGAGTTACCAGGCGCTTTCCAGCGGCGAAGGACGTGCGCAGGAAGTAGCCGTGCTGCAACAGAGACTCGAGGCGCTCGAAAAACAGAAAGCGCTGCACGACAGTCAGCAACAATTGCAGCTGCTTGTGGAGGCCGTACAAGACTACGCGATCTTCATGCTGGACGCCGATGGAAGGGTGAAGACGTGGAACGCCGGCGCGCAGCGCATCAAGGGCTATGCTGCGTCTGAGATCATTGGCAAACATTTTTCCTGTTTCTATTTCGAAGAAGATTTAGAGTCGGGCAAACCGGGGCGCGAGCTGGAGATAGCAGCGCGTGACGGGCGCGTGGAAGATGAAGGCTGGCGCATTCGCAAAGACGGTTCCAAATTCTGGGCCAACGTCGTAATCACCGCTCTCAAAGATTCTCGTGGAGTTCTAATCGGATTTACCAAAGTGACGCGGGATTTCACGGAGAGAATGCTGGCAGAGCAGAACCTGAGGGATGCGAAAGTAAGACTGGAAGAGTCGGAAAAATCGCTTCGTGAGCTTTCTCTGCATCTTCTGCGAACTCAAGACGAAGAACGCCGCCGCATCGGACGGGATCTTCACGACAGCCTGGGCCAGTATCTTTCCGTGCTGAAGATGAAGCTCGATGGCCTGGCGACCTCAGTTTCGAAAGATCAGCCCGCCGATCCGGGCGAGCTACAGCAGTGCGCGCAACTCACCGAAGATGCGGTCAAAGAAGTCCGCACGATTTCTTATCTTTTGTACCCGCCGATGCTCGAAGAGATGGGGCTGAGTTTTGCGATTCCCTGGTATCTGGAGGGCTTCACAAAACGCAGTGGGATCAAGACCACATTTGAAATATCGCCTGAACTGGGACGCATGACCGCGGATGTCGAGCTGGTGTTCTTTCGAGTGTTGCAAGAAAGCCTGACGAATGTTCACCGCCATTCGGGCAGCGAGACGGCGGCCGTCAAACTTTTTGTGAAGGACGGAAGTGTTGTTCTCGAAGTAAGCGATCGCGGCAAGGGAACGCAAGCTCGAAAATTTGAAGAAGGCGGCGCGGATTGGATGGGTGCGCTTGGAGTTGGTCTGCGCGGCATGAACGAACGCGTGCGGCAAATCGGCGGCAGGCTTGAACTGCATTCCAGCGGCGAGGGAACCACGGTGGCTGCCACGGTTCCTCTCGAAACGGCTCGAGAGCGCGAGGCTGCGGCAGCGCAATAGAAACGGGCCCTGATGAAACCGAGAATTCTAATTGTGGATGACCATGAAATCGTCAGGGAAGGCATTCGCACGCTTCTTGCAAAGACACGCACGGATTGGGAAGTATGCGGCGAAGCTGCGAACGCGAATGATGCGCTAGAGGCAGTGAAGAGGCTGAAGCCGGACGTGGTAATTCTGGATATCACCATGCCGGGGATGAGCGGACTCGAAGCCGCCCAACGCATGAAAAAATTGGATGTTACTTCACGCGTCTTGATTTTTACGATGCACGAATCCGCGGGACTAGGCGCGGAAGTTCACAGAGCAGGGGCCGATGGCTTCGTGCTGAAATCGCAGGCAGCCCGCGACCTTGTGCGCGCCATACAGGCGCTTCTTTCGGGCGGCACTTTTTTCGGCGCTGCCACTGAAGCTGTGTCCGGTTAAATCGAAATTTCGGCAGTTTACTTCTTATGACGCAATCGCAGGTTGAGTTTGCGCGTGCGCCGAAGCCGCCTCGATTGGAATCACCACTTCCACAATCGTTCCGGGCGCGGCATTGCGAAGCCGCAGATCGCCGCCAAATTCTTTTACACGCTGGCGCATTCCACCGATACCCACGCCGATCATGCCGGGCCGAAACTCCGTGATCTGATCCGTAACGCCCTTGCCGTCGTCGCGCACCGTAGCAACGATTTCATTTCCCGATTTAGTTAGCGTAACAGAAGCCGAACGCGCATCAGCATGGCGAAACACGTTGGTCAGCGCTTCTTGAATGATCCGGAAAATTGTAGTCTCGAGTTCGGGAGCGAGCCGCGGAAATTCATCGGGCTGTACTTCGATGGAGGTTTCGATTCCGCTGCGCTTCGATAGGCCATCCAGATACCAGCGCAACGCCGATTGAAGCCCCACTTCATCGAGCAGGGGCGGATGCAGCAGATAAGAAATGCTACGCACCTGCTGCAGAGTGCGATCCATAATCGCGCTCACGCCAGACACCACCTCTTTTCTCGCTTCCTCAGACTTCTCGTGCGAAACGCCGCGCAACATGATCTTCACGGCGGTAAGGTCCTGCCCCAGCCCGTCGTGCAATTCGCGCGCGATGCGGCGGCGCTCTTCGTCCTGAGTGGTGAGCAACGTTCCCGAAAGCCGGCGCAGTTCGCTATTCAACATTTCGAGCTGCTGCGTTTTGCGATGCAGTTCTGCGAAAACGGCTACCTTTGCGCGCAACAATTCGGGCACCACGGGAACGGAAATATAATCCACCGCGCCGCGCCGATAGCCATTCAGTTGATCCAGGTCGGTGAGGTGTACGGCCGAAATAAAAATGATCGCAGTGCGCTGATAGCGCGGATGCTGCCGGATTAATTCGGCAAGCTCGAACCCGTCGATCTCGGGCATGCTCACATCCATCAGCACCACGGCGATATCGTTTCTCAGCAGTTGCTCGAGCGCTTCTCTGCCCGAATTCGCCTTGATCAGATTCTCGCCAAGTTCGGCGAGGATCGCCTCGTAGCTCAGCAGCTTTGATGGCTGGTCATCCACCATCAGGATGTTTAACTTTTCGAAGGCCATATTTATTTCTGTCCTCTTCGGCGCATTTTCGCGCGGATAAACTGCTCGAGCTCGACGATTAGCGGTGCAGCCACATCCGCAATGCCGAAAGCAATTGCTCCGTGTTCACGGGCTTCGCAAGATATTCTGACGCGCCCGCTTCCAGGCAGCGCTCGCGGTCGCCCTTCATCGCCTTCGCGGTTAGCGCGATGATCGGCAGCCGCCGGAACGCCACGTTCTGCCGGATCACCTGCATCGTTTCGTAACCATCCATTTCCGGCATCATGATGTCCATCAGCACGATCGCCACATCCTTCGTGGATTCGAGTGTCGAGATTGCTTCGCGTCCCGTGCCCGCGGTGAGCACGCTCATTCCGCGCCGTTCCAGCACACTGCTCAGCGCGAAAATGTTCCGGACGTCGTCGTCGACCACCAGAACTTTCTTGCCGATCAACGCTTCGTCGGAGCTGTGCAAACGGTCGAGCATGCGCTGCTTCTCTGCGGGCAGATCCGAGACAACTCGGTGAAGGAACAACGCTGTTTCGTCGAGTAATCTTTCCGGCGACTCCACTCCTTTCACAACCACGCTGCGTGCCAGCGTGTGCAGTCGTGCGTCTTCATCGGGCGAAAGTTCTTTTCCTGTGAAGACAACTACAGGCAGGTCGCTTAACTCGGGTGTGTCGCGCAGAACTTCGAGCACTTCGAATCCAGACATGTCGGGTAAGCGCAAATCCAGCACGACGCAATCGAATTGGCCCTGCTTCAGAGAATCCAGCGCGTTAGTTCCGGAATCCGCGACGGAAATGTCGATATCGTCGTGGCCCAGTAGCTCGCTCACGCTCAATTGTTCCGCTGGATTGTCTTCCACAATCAGCAATCGCTTCCGGCGCGGAGCGGAGTATTGCTTGATGCGAAGCAGCGCGGCGTCCAGAGCATCCGTTGAGCTGGGCTTGTTTACAAACGCGAATGCTCCACGAGTGAGGCCGTGCTGACGATCCTCGTCGAGCGTCAGCATCTGCACGGGAATGTGCCGCGTATCGGGATCCTGTTTCAGATGGTTGAGCACCGTCCAGCCCAGCATGTCGGGCAGGAAAACGTCCAGCGAAACTGCCGTCGGATGGTATTCGCGCGCGAGGGCGAGAGCATCCGCGCCGCGGCTTGCGGCGAGAACTTTGAAGCCCTTGTCGCGCGACAGATCGCAGAGCACTCGTGCGTAATGTGGATCGTCCTCGACGATCAGCAGGACCGCGTCGTCGGGACCCACGTTGCCGCGGTCGTCCACGATTTGCTCGGCTACGACTTCCGCGGCGGATGCGCTCCCCAGCTGAAGATGTGCGGATTGCATGACCCTTCCGTCACGCGTGACCGCCGTCGACGGGCCAACATAAGTCTGTGGCAGGAACAGGGTAAACGTGCTGCCTTTCCCTGGCGTGCTGCGGAGTTGAATTTCGCCCCCGAGGAGATTTGCCAGTTCGCGGCTGATGGCGAGTCCCAAGCCAGTGCCGCCGTATTTACGGCTGGTTCCCGCGTCTGCCTGCTGGAATGCCTCAAAGATGATGCGCTGTTTTTCCACCGGTATTCCGATGCCTGAATCGGAAACCTGGAATGCGACCACCGAAGCGGCGCTCCCAAGGATGGGATGGCCCTCGCTCCATCCGCCATCTGCCAGTGAAACGGCGAGGCTTACTCCACCTTGTTCGGTGAACTTAAACGCATTCGAGAGCAAATTCTTCAGCACCTGTTGCAGCCGCTTCGAGTCGGTAACCAGGCTGCGGCCCAGCTGCGGATCTGCGTGCATTTCGAAGGACACTTTCCGGTTTTCCGCCTCGTGCCGGAATGGCCGGGCCACCATATCCAGTAGGCTTCCGAAGAATACTTCTTCGGCTTGCACGGACACTGTTCCGGATTCGATTTTGGAGAGATCCAGAATGTCGCTGATCAAGTTCAGCAAGTCCGTGCCGGCGCCGTGAATCGTGCGCGAGAATTCCACTTGTTTCGGAGTGAGGTTGCCGTCGTGGTTCTCGCTGAGTTGCTGGCCCAGCACAAGGATGCTGTTGAGCGGAGTACGCAATTCGTGCGACATGTTCGCCAGGAATTCCGATTTATATTTCGAAGTGAGCGCCAGTTCCTTGGCTTTTTCTTCCAGAGCGCGGCGTGCTTGTTCGATTTCGTCGTTCTTGCGTTCTACTTCGGCGTTCTGTTCGGCCAGCTGCTGCGCTTTCTGTGCGAGCTGTTCGTTCTTCTGCTGCAATTCTTTCTGTTGGCTCTGTAATTCGGTAGCCAGTTGCTGCGATTGTTTCAGCAAACCTTCCGTCTGCATCGTGGCTTCAATGCTATTCAGCACGATGCCGATGCTGGCGGTAAGCTGCTCGAGAAACGCGAGATGCGAAGCGGTAAAGTTGCTCAGCGACGCCAGCTCGATTACCGCCTTCACGCGATCTTCGAACAGTACTGGCAGCACAATTACGTTGCGGGGCACGGCTTCGAAGAGACCAGACCGAATCGGCGTCGTGCGTTCTGGCAAGTCCGCAATCAGCATCCGGCGCTTTTCGGATGCGCACTGGCCCACCAATCCTTCGCCTACTCGCAACGCGGAGCGATGTCCATCTTGCACGTCATCCGCGAATGCCGAGAGCAACGCGAGAGCTGCGGATTCTTCCGATTCCATTTGGTAGATCACGCCCTGTTGAGCGTTGACGAGCGGTACTAGCTCCGAAAGCAACATGCGTCCCACCGTACCCAGATCGCGCTGGCCTTGCAACATTCCAGTAAACCGAGCGAGGTTCGTCTTCAGCCAGTCCTGCTCTGTGTTGCGGTCCGTAGTGAGGCGCAGGTTGTCGATCATCGTGTTGATGTTGTCTTTCAATTCCGCCACTTCGCCGCGCGCTTCCACCTGAATCGATCGCGTCAAGTCGCCCTTCGTCACAGCCGTTGCCACTTCTGCGATTGCGCGTACCTGGTTCGTCAGGTTGTCGGCCAGCAAGTTTACGTTTCCGGTCAAGTCTTTCCACGTTCCTGCGGCGCCGGGCACGTTGGCCTGTCCGCCGAGCCGGCCTTCCACGCCCACTTCGCGGGCCACCGTCGTCACCTGATCGGCGAATGTCGCCAGCGTGTCCGTCATGTTGTTGATGGTTTCCGCGAGCGCGGCCACTTCGCCCTTCGCGTTCACAGTTAGCTTTTGTTTCAAGTCACCGTTCGCGACAGCCGTCACCACCTTTACGATTCCGCGAACTTGCTCGGTGAGGTTCGCAGCCATCACGTTTACGTTGTCCGTCAAATCTTTCCACGTGCCCGCCACGCCCGGTACTTGTGCTTGGCCGCCGAGTTTTCCTTCCGTTCCCACTTCGCGCGCCACGCGGGTAACTTCCGCGGCGAATGCGTTGAGCTGGTCCACCATCGTGTTGATGGTGTTCTTTAATTCCAAAATTTCACCCTTCACGTCGACGGTGATTTTGCGTGAGAGGTCGCCGCGCGCCACTGCCGTGGTAACTTCCGCGATGTTTCGCACCTGACCGGTAAGGTTTCCGGCCATCGCGTTCACCGAGTCGGTTAAATCTTTCCAGGTTCCCGCGACTCCCGTGACGTTTGCCTGACCGCCCAACCGGCCCTCGCTGCCTACTTCGCGCGCCACGCGCGTAACTTCGGCGGCGAACGAACGAAGTTGCTCCACCATCGTGTTGAGCGTTTCCTTCAGTTGCAGAATCTCGCCGCGCACGTCCACCGTGATTTTTTTCGAAAGATCGCCCGTCGCAATCGCCGTCGCCACTTCGGCGATGTTTCTTACCTGGCCGGTCAAGTTGCTGGCCATGAAGTTCACGTTGTCCGTCAAGTCCTTCCACGTGCCCGCCACGCCCGGAACTTCCGCTTGGCCTCCCAGTTTTCCGTCCGTTCCCACCTCGCGAGCCACGCGAGTAACTTCTCCTGCAAACGCGTTGAGCTGGTCCACCATCGTGTTGATGGTGTTTTTTAATTCCAGAATTTCACCCTTCACGTCGACGGTGATTTTGCGTGAGAGGTCGCCTCGAGCAACTGCCGTCGTAACTTCTGCGATGTTTCTCACCTGGCCGGTCAAGTTTCCGGCCATTGAGTTCACCGAGTCGGTCAAGTCCTTCCACGTTCCCGCAACGCCAGGCACGTTTGCCTGTCCGCCGAGCCGACCTTCCGTTCCCACTTCGCGCGCCACGCGTGTCACTTCTCCCGCGAACGCGTTTAACTGGTCCACCATCGTGTTGATAGTTTCTTTCAGCAGCAAGATTTCTCCGCTGACGTTCACCGTGATTTTCTTTGAAAGGTCGCCGTTCGCGATCGCCGTCGAGACTTCCGCGATGTTTCTCACTTGGCCAGTAAGGTTGCTGGCCATCGAGTTCACCGAGTCCGTCAAATCTTTCCACGTGCCGCCCACGCCCGGCACCACTGCCTGTCCGCCAAGTTTTCCGTCTGTTCCCACTTCGCGGGCCACACGCGTAACTTCCGAAGCGAACGACCGCAACTGGTCCACCATCGTGTTGAGCGTATCCTTCAATTCCAGAATTTCGCCCTTCACGTCCACGGTGATCTTGCGCGACAAGTCTCCGCGCGCCACGGCCGTTGCCACTTCCGCGATGTTTCTCACCTGGCCCGTTAGGTTGCTGGCCATGAAGTTCACGTTGTCCGTCAAGTCCTTCCACGTGCCCGCCACGCCCGGGACTTGTGCCTGACCTCCCAGTTTTCCTTCCGTTCCTACTTCGCGAGCCACACGCGTTACTTCCCCTGCGAACGCGTTCAGTTGGTCCACCATCGTGTTGATGGTGTTCTTCAATTCTAGAATTTCGCCCTTCACATCGACGGTAATCTTGCGCGACAAGTCTCCGCGAGCAACTGCCGTCGTGACTTCGGCGATGTTTCTCACCTGGCTGGTAAGGTTTCCAGCCATCGAGTTCACCGAGTCCGTCAAATCCTTCCACGTACCCGCGACGCCGGGCACGTTCGCTTGACCGCCCAACCGGCCTTCGCTGCCCACTTCGCGAGCCACACGCGTCACTTCTCCGGCGAACCTATTCAACTGGTCCACCATCGTGTTGAGTGTTTCTTTCAGCTGCAGAATTTCTCCGCGCACGTCTACGGTGATTTTCTTGGAGAGGTCGCCGTTCGCGATCGCCGTTGCCACTTCCGCGATGTTTCTCACCTGGCCAGTCAGGTTGCTGGCCATGAAGTTCACGTTGTCAGTCAAATCTTTCCAAGTGCCGCCGACGCCGGGCACCTGCGCCTGTCCGCCAAGTTTTCCTTCCGTTCCCACTTCGCGGCCCACGCGCGTTACTTCTCCTGCGAATGCGTTCAATTGGTCCACCATCGTGTTGATGGTGTCTTTCAATTCCAGAATTTCTCCCTTCACATCGACGGTGATTTTTCGCGAGAGGTCGCCGCGCGCTACTGCGGTCGTCACTTCTGCGATGTTTCTTACCTGCGCCGTCAGGTTTCCGGCCATCGCGTTTACCGAGTCGGTCAAGTCCTTCCACGTTCCCGCGACTCCGGGAACCACGGCCTGTCCGCCCAGCTTTCCGTCAGTTCCCACTTCGCGCGCCACACGCGTAACTTCCGAAGCGAATGATCGCAACTGGTCCACCATCGTGTTGATGGCTTCCTTCAACTGCAAAATTTCGCCGCGTACATCCACCGTAATTTTGCGCGACAAGTCGCCGCTGGCCACTGCGTTCGTAACTTCGGCGATGTTTCTTACTTGCGCCGTCAGGTTGCCAGCCATCGAGTTGACGGAATCCGTCAAATCTTTCCACGTTCCCGCGACGCCAGGCACGTTTGCTTGTCCGCCAAGTTTTCCGTCGGTTCCCACTTCGCGCGCTACGCGCGTAACTTCAGCAGTGAACACGCCCAACTGTTGAATCATCGTGTTCACGATGCTCGCGGACCGCAGGAATTCTCCTTCGAGCGGACGGCCGTCCACGTCAAGCCGCACCGTCTGCGTCAAATTTCCCTGTGCGACTGCTGCGATCGCGCGTGTCACTTCCGTCGTCGGCCGCAGCAAATCTTCCACCAGCCGGTTCACCGAAATTTCCATCTCGCCCCACGAACCATGTGACGCGAGGAACCGCGCGCTCTCTCGCGTGCGGCCTTCTTTACCGATCGCCTGGCCCACGCGCTTCAACTCTTTGGCCATTTGTTCGTTGGCGGCCACGATCTCGTTAAAAGTGTCGGCGATTTTTCCCGAAATTCCTGTCCAAGACCCAGGCAGGCGAACAGAGAAATTTCCGTCGCGCATCGTCTGCAGGCTCGCCAGAACCAGAGCGAGTTCGCCGGAATCGTTGAAACCATTACTTCCGTTGCTTTTTGTTACTTCGGCGACTGCCGCGCCGCCCGACGGGGCAGCGGGTGAGGGGTCATTCCGCTTCATTAAGTATTCTCCGATTTCAGGGAATTGCGCAGCGGCTTGGCTGGGAATATTTTCATCAGAATTCACGTCCTCTGCCAACTCGCCACCGTGTACGCTAGCGACCAACTGGCTGCGCTGATCGCGGCAAGAAAAACCTCGTGGGAACACTTTCAAATATCAATTTTTGGATTGGCTGACTCTACTGTGATTTCTGTATTTCAGAATGGGAATATCTGGCAATGTTGACTTTTTGGCGTCTTCTGTAGCTCTCGACTGCAGTCATTCAGGGCAGGATCCCCGTTGACTTGACGTACCCTCAATGCTATATTGGTGATGGGAAACAACGCGAGCCCGCGCTATCAAGTGCGGGCTTTTCCTTTTGGCTCTGAAGGGGGTAGTTTTGGTACTACCCGATTTTAGTGCCCCCACAAATCGATCAAAATTTGACCTAACTCCTTTATTTTCAACAACTTTTTAGTAATAGTACTAGGTAACCCTTTTAGAATCAATATTATCCAAGAAACAATGGTGTGGGGGTGCGTGAGCTTGCAATCCCTGTTAAAATATTAAAAACAAAAGACTTAGCGTGGATATTCGGACTCTGCGCGCGCCGGTAGAAACTGACGATTCGCGTGTTGTTTAGCGCTTGTGAAACACTAATTCCCGAATGTCTGGCCAGAACTCCTTGAACGCGTTCGACCCCATTTTCCCAGCGAAACCGAGGCCAATTCGGATGCCAATGTTTCCGCCGCTGTTATCCCCCGCGGGACGCCAGGTGTTGCTAATCACATTCGACGAAGGAATCGCGATGAAGCGCGCAACCGCCGGGCGGTAGCCGCCGTCCCGAAACTTGTCCGTAAATGTGCTCGCTACAATATGCCCGATCCGCGACCCAAATGCTCCTTGCTGCCCCACCCGGAAATACCGTGGATCTTCTCCCCACGCCGCTCCTACGGAACCTTCGATCGCGTTGCTCAACGCAATTCCAGACATTCGCAGGGCATACCGCTTGCCGAATCCGTCCCATCCGGAACCCCATTCGGGTGGGTGCTTCAATCCAGTTTCCAGGCCCGCGACGATGACTCCATCGACCATGCTGGTGGGTCCCACGGTAGCTCGAAGCCACCATTTCACGCGGCCTTCCAGCGTAATTGGTTTGTAGTCCGGGGTTGTTTGAGTTTTAACAGCGAGTGGCGGCGCCTCCGCAACCGGCGGACGAGTGGCGCCGAGATCAATTTGCGCGGAGACAGAACCGCAACAGAACACGAAGATGATCAGCAGAAAAGCCACGCAACATGATTTTTCCCGGATGATTCTGATTGAGAGGCGTTGACGGCGCAAAGGCACGATTCTTGACCCGTCTATATGATGGCCCGCACTCGAGTGTGAGTCTTGGTTTCGATACAGATGATTCCCGAAGGAGCGGCCGATGGGGTACCGCCGCGTTCAGCGAGAATCATGTACGGCGCGTGTGCATTACTCGTTGTGATTTTGGTTTCCATGTAGCAAAAAAGACGCCCATCGGATAGTTTGCGTAATCTAATCATTTTAGAGTCGAAGATTTGCGAATCAGTCTGCACTTCCAGGGAGGCATGCGATGGCAGCGTTGCGATTGCTGGTGGCTGATGATCACGACGTGGTGAGAAAAGGTCTGTGTGCGCTGTTGCAGGAGCAGCCGGGCTGGGAAATCGCTGGAGAGGCAAGCGACGGCCGCGACGCGGTGGAAAAAGCGAAGAAGTTGAAGCCGGACGTAACAGTGCTCGATATCTCGATGCCCCACCTGAACGGATTGGAAGCCGCGCGGCAAATACTGAAAGATGTTTCCACCACCAAAATACTTATCCTCACGATGCACGATTCAGACACGCTGATCCGCGAAGTTTTGAATGCGGGCGCGCGCGGGTACGTTCTTAAGACCGACGCGGGAGCCGATTTGGTGAACGCCGTCGATGCGCTGCGACGCAATAAAACATTTTTCACGCCGAAAGTCGCGCAGATGGTTTTGGATGGCTATCTCAAGAAGGATGTAAGGCCGGAAGAAGTTGATGCGCCGGGGGCGCGCTTAACTCCACGCCAGCGCGAGATTGTTCAGCTCCTTGCGGAAGGGAAGAGTAGCAAGGAAGTTGCCGTCGCGCTGAACTTGAGCGTGAAGACCGCGGAAACTCATCGCGCCAACATCATGCGCCGGATCAACTGCCATTCGGTCACGGAAATCGTGCGGTACGCGATTCGAAACAAAATCATCGAAGCGTAGCCACTCGAGTTCACGATTCGCATCCAGCAGTCACCGTCATTCGAGTTTCAAATGGCGAGTAGGCGGCCACTGCGTTCGGTTTCAACGCCATAGTCGCCGTCTCATTCATCTAACAGTGAGACACGATCGCGATCGTCTCCGGAAAATTCCGAGGTCGCGAATTTCACTGAGATGGCTGAGAGTCTTACAAAATCGCCGGCTGGCACGCAGCTTGGAAAGCTGAGTATCGTCAGCCTTGTCCGGCCTCACTGGAAATCATTTCTGCTAGCGTTCATCGCTGTAGTTGGCGAAACATTTAGCGATGTGCTTGAACCGTTGCCGATCAAGATCGTGGTCGACAATGTCCTCCAGTCAAAAAAACTTTCGCCCCAATGGTTGGGCGAATTTGTTACGCGGCTGTTCGGACAAAATAAACTGGCGACGCTGAATTTCGCGATTGCCGCGGTAGCCACGATCGCGGTGGTGGGGGCTGTCAGCGCTTATTTCGAAAAATATCTTACAACTAGTGTGAGCCAGTGGGTGACGCATGATTTGCGGCGCACGCTTTACAACCACATTCAAAGACTTTCGCTCGCGGAACACGACAAGGCACGGACCGGCGATTTGATCAGCCGCGTGACCGATGACATTGGAGCGGTGCAGGATTTCGTGAGCTCCGCGTTGCTCGACATTGTGGTGGACGTACTCACGCTAGCGGGCATGATTGGCGTGATGCTTTATTTCAATTGGCGATTCACGCTGATCGCGCTTTCGATCGCTCCGCCGCTCGCGGCGGTGGTGTATTCGTACACGCGGCGCATCAAGAAGGCGTCGCGCGCGGTGCGGAAGAAAGAAAGCGAATTAGTTTCTGTGGTGGAAGAAGTACTCACTTCAGTGCGCGTGGTGAAAGCGTTTGCGCGCGAAGATTTTGAAGTATCGCGATTTGAGAATGAAAGCCTGCAAAATGTGGAGACCGCGCTAAAAGCCCGCAGCATCAAAGCGAAGCTGACGCCGATTGTGGATGTAATGGTGGCGATCGGGACGTGCCTGGTGCTGGGCTATGGCGCCCGCTTGGCACTGAGGGGAGAACTCAGCGCGGGGATGCTGATTGTTTTTCTCTTGTACCTGGGAAAAATGTACAAGCCCATACGCGATCTTTCCAAGAGCACAGACACGGTTTCCAAAGCGATGGTGGGCTACGAAAGAATTCAGGAAGTATTGGAGATCGAATCGCGCGTTCGCGACCTGCCGCGCGCGAAGCAGGCACCGCGCTTTAAGGGAAAAATTGAATTTGAGCACGTCAATTTCGCTTACGACGAAAAATCTCCAGTTCTGAAAGATATCAGTTTCACGGTTGAGCCGGGCCAAGTCGCGGCGATCGTGGGTCCTTCCGGCACCGGCAAGACCACCATCATCAGCTTGCTGCCGCGTTTTTACGATCCGGAATCGGGCACAGTGAAAATCGATGGCGTGGATATTCGCGGCTACAACTTGAAGTCGATGCGCGAGCAAATTAGTTTCGTTTTGCAGGAGACGCTTCTCTTCCACGCCACAATTGCAGAAAACATCGCGTACGGAAAGCCAGATGCAGGCCGAGAGGAAATCATCCGAGCGGCGAAACTCGCAAACGCAAATGAGTTCATCCAGAAATTGCCGGACGGTTACGACACTTTAGTCGGCGAACGTGGAGCGACGCTCTCTGGCGGGCAGCGCCAACGAATCGCTATTGCTCGCGCAGTGATTCGCGATACTCCCATCCTAATCCTTGATGAACCTACTTCTGGACTGGACTCGGCGTCGGAGCAGGCAGTGATCGAGGCGCTCGATCGCTTGATGAAAGGGAAGACGTCGATCGTGATCGCGCACCATCTGAACTCGATTCGCCACGCCGACATTGTTTTCGTGGTTCAAGATTCTGAGTTAGTTGAAAGCGGTACGCACGATGAACTGGTTGCGGCTGGGGGCGTGTATGCAGAGTTGTACAAAATCCAGACCGCCGAGAACGCTGGAGACTTGACGGAAGCGTCTGCCGCCATTTGAAAACTCTTCGATGAAAAGGAAAACACAAATGCCGCGAAAGAGCCTCGCTTCACGTGCTGTCTGGATTTTGTTCTCTCTAGCTTTGGCGCTCCCTGCGCTGGCGCAAAAGCAGGAAAAGGAAAAAGCGAAAGCAAAGGCGGCCGATCTTCCCCCTGTCATCTGGCGCGACCCGGGAAATATTTCGTCACTCGATCTTGTAAACGGCGCTGGCGGGAAAGAACACGCTCCCGATCTCAATGATGCTTATACATTCGAGAAGGAAGATATGGAGGGAACCAGTCCGAAATTCGATGTAACAGACGCGCAGGGCGTGAAATGGCGAGTGAAGTTGGGCCAGGAACCGCAGGCTGAAACGGCGGCGACGCGATTGCTGTGGGCAGCGGGATATTTCGTCGATGAAGATTATTACTTGCCGGAACTGAAAGTCACGGGACTTCCAAAGCTGAATCGCGGGCAGGAATTTGTTTCTGAAGACGGAATCGTGCATCGCGCGCGGCTCGAGCGCAAGATGAAGACGGTCAAGAAAATTGGGAATTGGGATTGGTTCACGAATCCGTTCACCGGAACGAAGGAATTGAACGGGCTTCGCGTGATGATGGCTCTAGTCAACAATTGGGATTTGAAGGAAGTGAACAATTCAATTTACGTGGTCGATGGCGAGCAACGATATGTGGTGAGCGATGCGGGCGCTACGTTTGGCAAGACGGGGAACACGGCGACGCGTTCCAAGAGCGATTTGAAAGATTACGAAGAATCGAAATTCGTCGAGAAAGAGACGCCCTCCGAAATCGATTTCGTGATGCACAGCCGCCCATTGTTCCTCGCAGCCGTAGATGTCCCCAATTACGTGGAGCGCACGAATATGGAAAACGTCACGAAACATATTCCGCGGGCGGACGCGAAATGGCTCGGGCAATTACTCGGCCAACTTTCGGACGAACAAATTCACGACTGCTTCCGCAGCGCAGGTTACACGGCCGAGCAAGTGGAGGGGTATTCGAAAGAAGTGAAGAAGCGGATTGCGGAGCTGAATGCGTTGTAAGAGCCTCATTCGGATTACATGTTGGGAATCAGTGGACGCACGACGCGAAAGGCAGGGAACTGAACGTGAAACTAATTGTCCAGCCGGATGATGGAGTGGCAGCGCTTCTTTCGGCGATCAAGAGTGCGAAGAAAAGCGTCGAGATCGCCATTTTCCGTTTCGACCGAAGCGACATCGAGGCTGCGCTGAAAACAGCCGCCGCTCGCGGAGTAAAGGTAACCGCCCTAATCGCAGACGTGAATCGTGGTGGAGAACGGAATCTGCGGCAACTGGAGATGCGTTTGCTAAAGGCTGGCATAACCGTGGCACGCAGTGCCGATGACCTAATTCGCTATCACGACAAGCTCATTGTGATCGACCGGCGCGTTCTGTTTATGCTGTCCTTCAATTTCACGCACCTCGATATCGATCACAGCCGCGGTTTCGGAATTGTCACGAAGAACACAAAGTTTGTGCATGAAGCTGTGAGGCTGTTGGAGGCCGACTCCGCGCGACAGCCCTACGCTGCGGGGCTGGACACGTTTGTCGTGAGCCCGGTGAATTCACGAAAGGTACTCCGTGATTTCTTGAAGCGCGCCAAGAAACAATTGCTCATCTACGATCCGCAAATTTCAGACAAGGAAATGCTCGGAATCCTGCAGGAACGCGCGAAAGCGGGTGTCGAAATCCGTGTGATCGGCAAAATCAGCGGGCGTGCGAGCGTGACGGCTCACAAGCTGACGCGGATGCGCCTGCACACCCGCACGATTATTCGCGACGGTCATCAGGCTTTCGTGGGCAGCCAGAGCCTGCGTTCCGCTGAGCTCGATTCACGCCGCGAGTTGGGGCTCATCGTTCGAGAATCGAAAGTCGTAAAAAAGCTGCTCGCCACGTTTGAATCCGATTGGGGCACAATCGCCGGCGCCAACAAAAAGGAAACTGTCGAAGTCGCCGAGGCTCATGCGGTGCAGCAGAAGGAGGAGGATAAGGCTGTTGCTGTACTGATACACGAACTGCATCCGCTGGCCGGCACCGTGAAAAAAGCGGTGAAGAAAGCTGTGGCCCAGGCCGGAGACGAAGTACTTCACGATAAACTCGTGAAGGCAACCGTGAAAAAAATTGTCAAGAAAGCTGTAAAGCAAGCCGTGAAGGAAGCAACTCACGATGCTGCGGTCGACTAGCAGTCTCTAAAGTTCTATCGATCGCGGATCACCGCCTAGCCTCCAGAAATTCCTGTATTAAGCAGGGAACAAAACCCTTTTCGCGCACCGGAAAGGCCCTGCACTTGCGAACAAATCCTGGTGATTTCGAAAATGACTGGGGCCATTTCTGGGCACCATTTGGAAGTTTCCGTGTATTGGTGCCATCCGCCGCAAGTGGTTTCATGGATGCGTGCGAGCAACACCTCAAACAAGGAGAAACATCATGCCAGGAGAAGCAACTCGTCGGGAACAACAGCCGGATTCCAATCGCGAGGGAAACACCGAGCGCGATCCAAAGAACGCGAACCAACAGCAACCCGAACAGGGAAAACACGAGCAGGGAAAACATGAGCAAGGGAATCGCCCGGGACAAACGCCGCAACAGGGCGACCGCCAGAATCCCAATGCTTCGGACCCCAACCGGAAAGGCTCAGAAAAGTCCGGATCGGGTAAGGAAGAAGGCACCTCAACGCAACGCAGCGACGATCGCAGCAAACAGCCGCAGCGATAAGCGCGATATCACAAAGCTAGTTTGATAAGAGCCCGCGGCATCTGCTGCGGGCTCTTTTCTTTACTAGTCGTCCACCCGTTCACGCACTTGGCCGGGGACTTTCCTTCTGTTGCAGTCGATTCACCGAGAGCGGCGGTCGAATCGCCACTATTCTGTTGGAGGTTCGCACTTGTTTACTTTTGTTCGTGACGATATCCGCTTTGGCCTTCGCATGCTCGCGAAGAACCCGGGGTTCGCGGCCACCGCCATACTCACGCTGGCGGTTGGAATCGGATTGAACACCGCTGTATTCAGTCTGGTGAACGCCATGCTTTTCAATCCGCTGCCGGTGCATGCGCCCCAGGAACTCGCGGGCGTCTACGATACGACTCCCGGCCAGACGATCTATGAGCCGCTTTCCTATCCCGACTATAAAGATTTTCGAAATCAGAGCGGTTCATTCAGCGGGCTGATCGGATATTCGCTTACGTCGTTCGCGATGGATCGCGGCGACGAGAGCCAGATCGTGACAGGCGAACAAGTTACCGAAAATTATTTCGAGACTCTTGGCGTTTCCGCGGCTATTGGACGCACCTTTCGATCTCGAGATGACAGCGGGTCAGGCTCCGATCCTTACGTCGTTTTAAGCGATGGCGCGTGGAGGCGCCTGTTCGCAGCGGACACTGGAATTGTGGACCGGACAATCCGATTGAACGGGGTCACGTTCTCGGTGATTGGCGCCACGCCTCCGACCTTTGCGGGACTATATCGCGGCATTTCCACCGAATTGTGGATCCCGATGCAGATGAATTCCTTGATTGACGTGCACAGCGACAAATTGCAGAACAGGGGCAGCGGATGGATGTACGCAATGGGGAGGCTCAAACCGGGCGTGACCGTGCAGCGGGCTCAGGCGGAGATGCAATCGATCGCCGAACATTTGAAAGCGGAATATCCAGACACGAACAAGGATCGCAGCATCGTCGTGGTTGCGGCGAACAACGTCAAGATCATTCCGGGGGTAGACACGATCCTGTACGCGGGGTCTGCGGTACTGATGTTCGTTGTTGGACTTGTCTTGCTCATTGCATGCGCGAACGTCGCCAACATGACTCTAGCCAAGGCTACGGCGCGCCGAAAAGAAATCGTCGTACGAGTCGCGATGGGCGCAAGCCGCGCGCGAATCTGCGCCCAGCTTTTTACGGAAGGCTTGCTGGTTGCGATTCCCGGGGGCGCACTGGGGGTCTTGGCAGCATCCTGGAGCAATCGCGCGTTGAACGCCCTCCAGCTACCTGTTCCTGTAAGGCTTTCGCTTGGACTAGCAATCGATTCGCGGGTACTGATATTTACTCTATCGGTTTCTGTGCTCACAGCGATTCTTTTTAGTCTCGCGCCTGCCTTGCGAATTTCGCGCGCGGACCTTTCATCTACACTTAAAGAGGAGGGAATCACAACATCTGGAGCGCGTCAGAAGCGTCGCCTTCAAAGTGTGCTAGTCGTCGCGCAGACTGCGCTATCGGTCGTACTGCTGATATGCGCGGGCCTCTCAATCCGCAGCATGTTGAACGCGGGCAAAATCCGCGCCGGGTTTGATCCTACCGGCGTTGTGGACGCGTCATTCGATGTTGGTCTGCGCGGCTACTCTGCTGCACGGGGCGCTGAGTTTTATCACCACTTGCAAGAACAAGTGAGATCGCTTCCAGGTGTTCAGTCGACCGCGTACACATCGAATTTGCCGCTCACTTTTGATTTTCACGACATGAGCGCCGCGCCAGAGGGAAGTGAAACTCTTCCCAGAGGACAATGGCGACGCGTAGATGCAGCGGATATCGGCCCAGAATACTTCGAGGCGATGCGTATCCCGATTGTCGCGGGCCGTGCATTTACTGCGCGCGATGCCGCGGATTCCACCCGAGTCGCAGTGGTCAATCAAACACTCGCCCGCCGCTTCTGGCCGGGCCAAGATCCGATTGGCAAGAGACTTCGTGCCGAAGAGTCGAGCCCTTACTATGAAGTGATCGGCATTGTGCCCGATGGAAAGTACCGAACTTTAGGCGAAGAACCGCGATCGTTCCTTTACCGCGCTCTTTCGCAGAATTATTCAGCCAACCAGATTATGGTCGTGCGCACCAATTCAGATGTACACGCATTGCTCGCAGCCATTCGCCAGCAGGCGCGACAACTGGATGAGCACATCCCCATCGTTCAGTTGCAAACGCTACAAGAGACAACCAGCGTAGCGCTTCTACTGCCGCGAATTGGCGTCACCCTTTTTGGACTGTTCGGAATTCTTGCGGTACTCCTCGCGGCGGTGGGTGTCTATGGAATCATGTCGTTTGCTGCCAGCCAGCGCACACAAGAAATTGGCATCCGCACCGCTCTCGGAGCGCAGCGATTTGACATTCTGAAAATGCTCATCGGTCAAGGAGTGACATTAGCTCTCACTGGTGTTGCGATTGGATTGGCCGCCGCGATTGCTTTCACGCGCGTTTTGGCCGCGATCCTGTACGGAATCGCGCCTACCGATGCGCTTACATTCGCAGCGGTCGCGTTATTCTTTCTGCTGGTATTGGGGGTCGCGTGTTACATCCCAGCGCGAAGAGCTACAAGAGTGGACCCTCTCGCTGCGCTCCGCATTTCGTAGCGTGTTCGCCAGTTCGGCCAGAACTCAGCCGACGGCGGAAAAGTGTGGAGAGTGGAACGCGAATTTATTTACATCCGCAGCAAAAGTCGACGATTTTAAAGGCTCCGGATTTCTACTTCGCGTTCCTACCGGCGCCTGTGATTTCCTGTTCGATCGAAGGAATCTGATATTTTTCCAGGAAACCAGCGTCGTCCACGGAACTCTCAAATTCTTTCGTCCGAAGGTCTGTGCTTGCACGGCGCAGAGCGCGAACATATTCGCCGGCTTTTTGGCGCCCGTGCTCGTCCAGTGCGAGTGCTGCCGCTTCCACTTCTGGAATGCGTTCCTTTTCGAATTGATCGGCTGCTGCGGCTAACTTGTTGCGCTCTTCCACTGCTTGCGGGCCGTGTGCTGCGAAGAACGCGCGGTTCTGTTTTAGCAAGGCTGCGAGATCACTGTGCACTCGCGACGTTTCTCCGTTCCAGCCGTCCTGCTGCTGCGATTCGGATTTGTCTGCCAGCTTTTGAAACGAAGTTGGTTTGCTGGAAGCCGGCGAATCGTAGATCGCGTTGAAAATTAATTTGTAAGTGCCGTGAGATTGCCCGCGCCATTGCGGTTTGAATCCGAATAAGTACACGCGGCCTTCGCCATAAAAAACTTCCATCTCCGCAGCTTTGCCTTGCACGCGTTCGGGATGCAGGAGGTATCCGCTTGCGAGCGGATTCCTGTCGCTGGGATACGAGAGAAGAGTTTTTCCGTGGAATCCAGACTTAGCTTCAAACGCCGGGCCATTTTCAAACATCACGATCGGATCGCGCGGCATTCCGGCCAGCCCGGGAGAAGTTGCGTCGCCAAGTTCTACGCGGAGCAGAGACCCAGAACAATAAAATTCTTCGGGTTTCAGTTTGTCGAGGACGTTTGTGACAGGAAGCTTG
>CAWAVH010000026.1:0-73415 GCA_963785395.1 uncultured Acidobacteriota bacterium
AATATTGAGTTTGGAATCAACCGTGCCGACGTGAAGTCACCGGCGATCGCCGCGAAAATCTGGTTCAAGTCCGTAATTGGACGCGCAGCGGAAGTGCAGGCCGCTCCCGCTCCCCCAGCCGCCGATGTATCGGAGAAGAAGCTCATGGAATCCGATGCGATTCGTTGCATAGTGGTACATGCGGAAATAACGGGATTGTCAGTCTTACAACTGGCTGACGGTCCACCGATCGTGTTGGCACCATATGCGATCGCGTACACCCACGTTCCCGCGGTCCTGGCAGCGGTCGCAGCATTGATCGCTTGCTGGCACCCGTTGGTTGCCAACGCTGGAGTAATGAATGTTCCTCCAACATTCTGCTGGTTTGCGTCACCGTCACTCAGCAAGATGAGGACGTTCGTCGAATTTGTCCGGTTAGCTTGGCCTTGCTCTGTGATCAGCGCCGCCTGCGCCTGCTACAATCGCTGCAGCAAAGTAAGTACTGATGCCCTTGACGACCCCGGTTCAACGGACAAAGGCGCGCAGCCAGATGATCCGCCGCCAATGCTCATCGACAAATTCGACGCTGTGTTCAGCGACTGATTGTCGCCATTTTTGTAATCCGTGGAGAACGGAATTATCTGGTAGGTGCTCCCGACGCCGCGTAGTTCGCGAATTCGGCACGGTCGCCGAATTACAATCAGTGTCCGTTGCAAGATTATTCGCATTGTTCTGCAGCGGCGGGAAAGCCATCAGGCCGATCGTGTCCACCGGAACAAAACCCGAGCCACAGTTCACTAACCGTCGGCGAGCACGGTGAAAGCGTCTGCACCAGCGTGCGAAGCTCCGGCCAAGGCGCAGCCTATTTCCGTGTTGTTCGGTGAGGGCAAGAGTGCAGCCTGAGTCAATCGAAGCTCATAGATGGCGTGTTGTCGATGACCATCTCAATATTGAATGGGCCGTAGTTTCCGTTTTTTGCGCTGCCCGTCGAGGTCGCAGAAATATTTACGGTATTCACGCCGAATAGCCTGGCAAATGTCGTATTCACGGACGCTGTTTCCGTGACTTGGATCGCGTTCATATTCGCAGGCGGGAGACATGGAACAGCGGTGCTCGCCACGCATTTGAGCGATGAAGTCTCCACGATATTTGTCATGACGCTTTGGACGCTGTTGTAGTTTTTATTTCCCACATTCGCAGAACTGTACGACGCCGCTGTAGTTGCAGCGGTAGCGTTGGGAGATCTTCCGCTCCTGCGAGCGCAGCTGCGTCCGTAGCGGCCTGCAGCTGACGGTACGAAAAATAGACGTTGCCGAGATCGATTACCAGCGCGGCCATCGAAAGTAATCCGATGAGAAGGCCCGCCATCAAGATGAGAGACTGTCCGCGCTCGGGGTTTCGGACCGGGCGGATCGAACGATTACTCTTCCGGTTCATTGGACACGCTCCGTAGTTTGCGCCGTCAGCGTGCAACTGGGCGCAAAATTAATTCCCATGACTGTGAGATTGCAAGGATAGGTAACGACAACCTGAGCAGGGCCTGATTGCACCAGATTGTCTTTGCCGGCCTGGCACGACAAGCTGTTGCTGCCCGGTCCGTACGTAGTTCCGTTAAGAACCAGCTTAAACGTCAAGCTCGTCGCTTTCAGATTCGTCGCCGCCTGCGTGACCGTGGTCACCGTGTCGACACAAGGATCAGTAGTTTGCCCGCGAAGAATCGCCAGGTATCGGCGCCCGGTCGCCGTAGCTTCCGTAAGCTGGAGATAATTGTTGATTGCCGTTCCGAAGACGATGATGCCCATCACGATCACCAGCAGGACCGGCACAACGAAGGCGAACTCGAGCAGTGCCGTGCCTTTTTGGCCGCGACCGCGCACCCGGGATTGGATTGAATTGTTTGCTGCGCTCATTTGCTTTCGCCTCCGTGATGTCGTGCCCACTCGATATCGAAACTGCGCTTCCAAAAGCTCTTTTGGCCGCTAATTAACGCATGTATCTCAATAGCGACGTGCGAGAGTTTTCGCAGTCCACAAGCGGAGACGCACCACGAAATTGGCGCCTCGAACCGCGCTAGCCCGCGTCATCGCCGCAAAGCCTGTAACCTCTCTATCCTACGAGAGTTACAAACAGATGAACTTTGCCAGCGCAGAAAAGCAGGCCTGCGCTTCTGTTATGTGGGGACGCGAAACTATACTCTCAGCCATTACTACATGCAAGTACTTTTCCGAAGTGGGCCGGTTTACCTAGTTTGGCGCGCGGCTACCGTGGCGGGGGAGTCACGGTCGAATACGCTGTAACAAGAACAGTGCTTAAAACAGGTTATAAGCTATTTAGAATCAGAGGTTGCATTTTTCACGAAGGAGAAAATTCTCACCCACTCAAAGCAGCTATCGTGCTGATTCTAAAGGTTTAACGAAACACGCGTCCTCCAAGAGTGCGTAAGGCATTGCAAATAGGATAGTTAGCCATTTTTGAGACTCCTGCGACCCAGTCCGCGGCGGTCGCCATGTGGGTCGCCAGAATCCTCTCAAATATTCGGCGGCGATCGCTTGAAATAGTGTTCACTTCTCTGTGGTACCCATTCCCATTTTGCTGAATAAGATATCTTAACATATATATAGATATTTGTGCAACTAACGTCACCGCAGAGATGCAGAGGGCGCAGAGAAGGGCTAGAGGCTTCACCACAGAAACACGGAGAACACGGAGAATTTTTCGTGGTGGCGGCGAGTTGCGTTGACGGTAGGAAGGCTACGGCAACGGCATTGGCAAAAAAAAGAGCGCCAATGCGGAGATTGGCGCTCCCGGGGGGCTTCGCTACTTTGTGGCGTCGGGGATTAGCCGGGCCAGCGTTAGGTCTCCGCCGATGGTTTGGAAGATTTGGTTGAGGCCAGTGATTGGGTGCGCGGCTGAAGTACACGCGTTGTTGCTTCCGGTTTGATCGGAGAAAAATTTTGTGGAATCGGAAGCCATTTGCTGCAAGCCGCGCAGGGTGAAATGGTCGGATTCGTGTCTGAGCTGCATCCCGATAATGGCGCGCCGTAAGCGATCGTGTAAACCCACGTGCCTGCTCTCGCCGCTGTTTGCGCCGCGGTGATGGCTTCGTGGCATTGCTGATTTACCATTCCCGCCGGCATGTTGGCTTTCGCTGCGCCCGCGTCGCCGTCGCTCAACACGATGATCACGTTCGTTGTGCTGGGCCGCGCGGCAGCCACAAGCGCAGTTTGAGCGTTGGTAATTGCGTCTGCGTAATACGTTCCCACTCCGCCGACTGCGTCCAGACCTTCACTGCAGCTTGTATTTCCGCCGCGCGAAGCAATACCAGATTTGAGCTGGTGTTCAGCGCGGTAATCGAATCGGACGTGCGGAAATCGCTCGAAAGTGGAACGATGGAATAAATCGGCGAAGCTGCGTAGCTCGCAATCTTCGGAGCCGGCGTATTGCTGCAATCGTATTCGTACTGCACCTGCGAAGTATTTGTGAGCCCCGGAAATACAAAGAGTCCCACCTCATCCACAGGCTGATTCACGTTTCCCTTCGTCACCGAGCCGCAGCTTGTGAGCGAAGAAGCGCACGGCGAAAGAGTGCTCATCAGAGTGCGCACACCCGCCATCGCGCAATCGAGACGCGAAGCACCTTTGATGTCGCAGCTGGTGTCGGCGGTGTTCATCGAATCTGTGGTGTCGAGCACGAGCATCACGTTAAACGGCGCAGCTGAGCCACCGCGGGCAGTTGCTGTGGCGGTCGCTCCAATCGTCAGCGATTTCACGCCCAATATACGAGCGAAAAATGTTGGCACCGTGGCTTGTTGCTTCACGGTGATGGCGTTCATATTTGCCGGCGGAAGGCAGGGAACGCCGACGCTGGTGAGACACTTCAGCTGGGGATAGCCGGGTGCCATCGACACGCTGGCGAACGTGGTGTGCGAATTAAGATCGCCGGATAACGCGCTGTATTTTGTCGCGGTGGTTATCGCTGTGGAATTCGGCAGATCTTCCGCGCCCGCGAGCGCCGCCGCGTCGGTAGCGGCCTGAAGCTGGCGAGACGAAAAATATGCGTTACCGAGATCGATTACGAATGCCGCCATCCCGAGGAGGACAACTAGCAAACCTGCCATCAGCAGAAGTGATTGCCCGCGTTCGCTGTGGCGCTCGCGCGGTGTAGAATATTTCCTGTTGCGATTCATTGGACTCGCTCCGTAGTTTGCGCTGTGAGGGTGCAGGAGGGAGCAGGATTAAAGCCGAGGAACTTGAGGTTGCACGGATAAGTGACAGTCACTTGAGCGGTTTGGGCTTCGACGAGATTTGTTTGAGCCCCGCTGCATGTCGCCCCACTGTACGCAGTTCCATTCAACACAAATGAAAATTTGAGATTTGCTGTCTTGAGATTTGGCGCTGCGGCTCCTACCGCTGTCGCGGTTGCCGCGCACGGATCTGTCGGTCTGGCCGCGGCTGATCGAAAGAACACGCGCGCCGACGGCGGTGGCATCCGTGAGAACCAAATAATTGTTGAGAGCCGCGCCGAACATGATGATTCCCAACACGAGAGCAAGCAGAAGCGGCACGACGTAGGCGAACTCAAGCAGCGCCTGGCCTTCTTCGTTGCGAGCGCGAAGCCATGCGCGATTCCACGAGGCGCGTGCGGCGGTGTTCCCATTCGGCGATACGGCAGAGATGCGACAACTGCGGAAGTCCCTCAATTTACTTGCCTCCCCGCCAGGTAATTACCGGTGGCGGATAGGCAATTGTGGGTGGGGGCCCGCAATGGCGGATATGAACCAGTAGCACCAATTTGGGATAGGCCGGTGGTACTGGTACGGGAACGCGACTCACGCTAAACCCTTTGTATCGTTGGCTTAGCGGGAGGGCAATAGAGAGATTCCGGGGGCGAACGGTTATGCCGTTTGCATTTTCCGAAACAGAGCGATTGATTTTCCACACGTGGATGCAAGGCTAGGACACAATTTTAGAATCCGCGGAATTGTGTCCGCGCAGACTTGTGACCAACCGAAAGAAACAGAAGAGAGACGCGCCGATCGCGCGGACTGCGAGCGCTGCGCCAGCGTTCGCGCCGCAGCCAGCGATCGTGGCCGAGGTGCCGCGCGGGCGGATGATCCTACTAGTGTGTGTGGCGGCGATCGCGGTTTTCATCGCGTACGCAAATCATTTTCACAACACGTTTCATTTCGACGACGCGCATACCGTCGAGAACAATGTTTACATCCGCGATCTGCACAACATTCCGCTGTTCTTCAAAGATGGCAGCACGTTCAGTTCGCTGCCCACGAATCAAAGTTGGCGGCCGCTGGTTTCCACTTCGCTGGCGATTGATTACCACCTGAGTCATGGATTGAATCCGCTGTGGTTTCACATCTCTACATTCTTTTGGTTTTTGTTGCAGCTCGTGCTGATGTTTTATTTGTACGAAAGCGTGCTGGATGCTGTGGCGCCGAGCGGAGTGAATCGCTACGTCGCGCTTTTTACTGCAACTGTATACGGAGTGCATCCGGCGATAGCGGAGACCGTCAACTACATTATTCAGCGCGGCGATTTGTACTCGACGCTCGGCATCGTGGCGGGAATGGTGATGTACATTCGCCTGCCGCGGGTCCGGAAATTTGGACTGTATCTTTTGCCGGTGATTGCGGGAGCGCTGGCCAAACCGCCCGCAGTGGTTTTTGGCGCGCTGCTTTTCGTTTACATTTTTCTGTTTGAAGAAAACGCGGAGTGGCCAAAATTCTGGACGGCGCTTTGGCGATCAGCTCCCGCGCTTGTGGCGTGTGCTGTGCTTGCCGAAATCAATATCAAGATGACTCCCGCGAGTTATCTTCCCACGGAATTGCCGCACATATCTTACTGGGCGACGCAGCCGTTTGTGGCGATGCGTTACGTGCGCTCGATGTTTTTGCCGCTGTGGCTGAGCGCCGATAGCGATCTAAATCCATTTGACGGATTTTTCGATGGCCGCGCGCTGGTGGGACTTGCGTTCTGCGCTGCTCTTGCAGGGGCTGCGTTTTGGATGATGCGGAAGCGCGAGTATCGTCCGATATCCTTTGGAATTTTTTGGTTCTTCATATCGCTTGGGCCCACTTCGGTTTTCGTACTTTCGGAAGTAGAGAACGATCACCGAATGTTTTTGCCGTTTGTGGGATTGCTGATGAGCGCGACGTGGGCTGCATATCTTTTGGTGTCGCGCGCGATCGCGCGGCGTCCCGGGAGCCGAAAGAGTATTTTGCTTGGCGTGCAGATTGTCACTGCGTTGATTTTGATTGCGTGCGGGATTGGCACATGGAAACGGAATGAGGTGTGGCGTTCGGAAGATTCGCTGTGGCGCGACGTGACGATTAAGAGTCCGGAAAACGGACGCGGCTTGATGAATTACGGTTTGACGCTGATGGGGAAAGGAGATTTGCAGGGGGCGCTGGGATATTACGAGCGCGCGGAGCAGTTCACTCCCAATTATTACTTGCTGGAAATTAATACCGGCATTTTGGAAGGATTGCTGAATCGCAATCAGGACGCGGAAGCGCACTTCAAGCGCGCGATTACTCTGCAGCCGGGCGACTCTCAACCATATTTTTTCTACGGACGGTGGCTGTGCTCGCAGCGTAGATTGCCGGAGTGCATTGTTGAAGCGAAACTGGCGATCGACAGAAATCCGCCGGCGATGGATGCTCGACTGCTGCTGATGCAGGCGTATCAGGATCAGCGCGACTGGGGCTCGTTGCGCGGCGCGGCGCTGGATGCGTTGAAAATTGCGCCGGGTGATGTGCAGTCGCAGCAATTCCTGGCGAATAGCGGCGGATTCGATACACAACTTGCGACGGCGCAGAAACTCGCGGAGCAGGAGCCGACCGCTGATCATTTGCTGCAATTGTCGCTGCTGTACCACGAGGCTGGAAAATTTCAGGAGTGCATCGCGACGGCGAAACGCGCGATCGTGATCAAGCCGGATTTTCCCGAAGCGTACAACAATCTCGCCGCGGCTTACGAAGGGCTGAAACAATGGGACGACGCGATTGCGGCGGCGCAGCAAGCGATCAAATTAAAATCTGATTTTCAACTGGCGAAGAATAATCTTGCGTATTCACTTCAACAAAAGCGGCTGGCGGAAAATCGCCGATAAAGTTTTCGAAGCGCGGAAGATTTTAGGAATTTGCGCGCTCGGCCTTCATCGATTCGAGTTGATCCCACAGCATGGCTACTTGTTGCGCGAGAACGCGGCTGCGTTCATTTAATCGCGAGATCCAAACAAAAAGTTCGATGATGAGCAGCGAGAGGCTAAAGATCGCGATCAGGAAAAGCGCAGAGGGCGGATAGGGAATTCCCATGAAGTGCGCGATTTGGAAGAGATAGCGAAATCCGAATGACGAAGCGAAGAGCAGGAAGAACGCGATGCCCATCCAGAGGATGGCGAAGCGCTCGGTGATTTTGCGTTTGAGTACCAGCGCCATCACCAGCGCGAAAATCGCGAGCGTGAAGAAGAATACGATTGCTTGTCCGTGTTCCTGCATAAAGACTCCTCAGTTGAAACTTGTCTGCAGTTGCTGCAAATTATTTGACCGGAATTGATTTACAGATGCGCTTCGCTCTTGCGCAAAATATTCATGAAAATCGCGAGCGAAACTTTCACCATGTAAATCAGAGATTTTATTCCGCCGATGCTGGAACGGCCGGCGGTGCGCTCCGACATCGTCACAGGAATTTCTCCGATGCGAAGTCCGGCGCGGTGCGCGACTACCAGCGATTCCACTTCGGGGAAATCTTCGGGGTACTGATGCGCGAGAAGGCGAATCGCGCGGCGATTGAAAACGCGGAAGCCGGAAGTGGGGTCCGTAATTTTCGTGCGGCAAATTCCGCTAAGCATCACTCCAAAAAAACGAATTCCCATGCGGCGTGTGACGGTGGATTTGAAGCCGCCGGAATTCAGAAAGCGCGAGCCGACCAGGAGATCGAATTCATTTTCGCGCGCGGCGGAAAGCAGGCGCGGCAATTCGCGCGGGGGATGCTGGCCATCGCCGTCAACCTGCACGGCAAAATCGTAATTTTCGCGATCGGCGATGAGCAATCCAGTTTGCACTGCGCCGCCGATGCCAAGATTGCAGGGAAGAGCGACGACGCGTGTGAGCGCGGCGGCTGTCTCGCGCGTGGAATCCGAGGAGCCGTCGTCAATTACGACTACATCGCAGGCTGGGCATTCCTCGCGGAGTTCGGCAATCAGGCGCGGGAGCGAACCCGATTCGTTAAACGCGGGGACGACAACGAGGACGCGGTCCGGCGATTTGCTCTCACCTGCTGGGCGTGAGCTATCGACGGACCGTGGCCCCGAAGAATTGGGAGGAAGCATTGTATGGATCCATTTCCCGGACTGAAGCCGTGTTTGCCTAAAACTTGATTACTGCTTCTTGGCTTCGGCTTTCGGTTCCGGCTTGGCGACGATCGTCATCGCATTCAAATCGCAGGTGAATTTTTCAGGATCCATGTTCGCGGCTTTGGTGGCGCTGGAGCAATCCGCGAGAAGATCGGTGGTGGCCTGCTTGAGCGCTTTCTGATCCTGATCGTATTGCGCCTGCAATTGGGCCATCTGAATTTGCAGCGAAGTGATGGAGCGCTGCTCCTTGAGCAATTTTATCTGCACCTCTTGCGGGAGTGGCTTGGCGTCGTCCGCGGCGAGCACCGGAATCGCGATGAGGATCGCGGCAAAGAATACCTTCTTCATGGTGGAAAATCTCCTTTTGGCCCCGGGGGACAACGACAGGAATTATCGCCCGACGAGCAGCGGACCAATCCCAAGGGTGTGTCAATTCTGGCTGTGTTTGATAGGAGAGTATATCCTACCAGAGGCCCAATTTTGCTGTTACCCGGGTTTTAGTACCTGGTTGATGGGATTTGCGAAATCTACCTTGGGAAATCGGATTTGTGGTGCGCCGCGGATGAAGCGGATTGGGCTCATTTTCCTATAAGTTGTTTATTTTTAATAGCTTATCAGTGGCGCAGGGTTTAGGTACCCCTAGGGGTTGTTTTTGTAAAGTGATGATGGCATTGGGTTTAGCTAGTACTATTACTAAAAACTTGTTGATTCTAAAGGAGTTAAGGTCATTTTAGGGCCAGTTTTGCGCCGTTCCTAGGTAAAGCTGGGGCATCCCTACGATTTGCCAAACCGGGTTTGATTCGCGCGTTCTGACATTGGACGGTCTCTGGGTAGTCGCGTGGGTGGTCCCACGTTTCGTCCGTCTTGACGAACGAAACGTGGGGCACCCGGAGCTCCGCCCTAGCCGCTGTCGTCTGCGCCAGGTGCTGGATTCGAGAAACGTATGAACGGCTCTCATGGAGTAGTGACTGGGTGTCAAATGAAACGGCCCGAACCATTGGGTCCGGGCCGCGTTATTTCCCGCTAAAAGAGTATCACGAAGTAAATGGAAAGTAAAGGATTGTCTCTCGGGATCCAACGGCTAAATGAAAATAGAAAGCGGCTAGCCGGATTTCCCCCCGAGTAGCCGCTCTGCACGTCCGCTAACTAATTGCTGGTTGAACCCCGCACTGATACCGCGGAGATGAGAGCGCAATCCCGGCCGGCCCTACCAGACATGGAGCCGTCTGATGAATATGCACGACGCTCCAGGGGCGACAGTGTGCCCGGAAACTGGATGGGCGTAAAGCGGAAAATGGATTTGGAAAATGGCTCAGGGCGAAGCGAAAGTCTTGCGGGGCCTGTGCGTGTCGGACGTTCGAGCAAGTCAAAGACCGCACCCTTGGAAGCCAAAGGGTGCGGCACCCCCTAAACCAAAGGCTATGTACGGTACCGCACAAAAGTGATAATGTGCGTTTCAGGCGTTACCCCCGTTGGTCCCCATTCGACGCGGCTGCTCATACCTGCGAACAGGCGTCATTGTGGGAGGTGCGAGAAATGCGCGTGGCGTACATCAAATCAGAATCATTCGAAATTAAGGATATCGCGCTGGAAGATACGGGTCTTCCGATGCTGCCGATTGCGCTGTACTCGGACGCGCTGGCGATTCTTGGACGAGCGATGCACGACGAGCCGGACGTGGAGTGGGAGATTGTGGGCAGCGGGCCTTATGGCGTGTTTGAAAAAGTTCGCGCGCGCTGAACGAGAATCGCGTGGTTGAAATGAACCGAATCGAACTATCAGGCGTAGGAAGCTGATCCACCGGTGTTTTTTTCGCCGCGTTCTTTTGCAATTCGCTCGAGATATCCGCTGCCGCGGAAAGCTGACAGGGGATCTTCGGGCAGGTTGCGTGATTTTCTCCAGTCGCGGATTGCGGGCCGAACGTCGAGCCAGAAGGCGCCGCGAAGAGTTTCTTCTGCGTCAACCAACGAGCAATCCTGCTGAAGTTTCGCGAGTCGAGCGTGATCGACGAGAACGGCGCGAGCGTAGAGTTCCTGCGCGGTGCGGACGGTCTGAATCATCGCCTCGATTTTCCCTTTTAAGTTGTGGCTCTGATCCACCATGTACGCAATGTCGGCGGTGGAGTGCGTTTCCCACTCAAACATTCTGATTTCGTGGAAGATGCGGAAGACTTGATAGGGATCGATGGAGCCGAGCGTGAGGTCGTCATCGGCGTAGCGGCGGTCGTTGAAATGGAAGCCGCCGATTCTTTTTTGATGAAGAAGCCAGGCGACGATCTGCTCGATATTTTGCGCCTGGTAGTGATGGCCCGTGTCGACGAGGACAAAAGCTTGCGGGCCGGAATGTTTTGCGAGGAGGAGAGCCATCCCCCAGTCTGCGATATCGGTGTGATAGAAGGCGGGCTCGAAAGGCTTGTATTCGATGAGCAGGCGCTGGCCGGGTTTTAGCGCGGCGTGAATTTTGCTGAGGCCTTCTTCGAAATAGCCGATGCGCGTGCGAATGTTTTGTGTGCCGGGATAATTGGAACCATCGGCGAACCAGGGTGAGATATCGCGCGATTTCAGGGATTCGGCGATGGCAACGCAATCGAGGATGTGGCGAATTGCCTGTTGGCGAATGCCGGCGTCGGGATTTCCCATTGAGCCGAATTTGTATTCCTGATTTTGAAAAATGTTTGGGTTGATCGAACCGGAGCGAATGGCGAAACGCTGCTCGAGTTTCTGAACTTCGGAAATATCTTTCAATCCGTTGGGGAGATCCCACTGTACGTGAAGAGCTAGCGTAGGAGCGGCTCCTGTCGCGGCGTTCACCTGTGCGGCGTCGCTAAATTTTTCCTCGATTGTAGTGGCGGCTGCTGCCTGAATAAATTTTCCGAAGCGCGTGCCGGTATTGGCGAAACCCCAGGAGGGGAGCTCGATTTTGAATTTGTCGAGAGCGTTCCAGACTAATTCGGCTGATTTGTCGTTAATCACGAAGTCTCCCATCGAGCGAACGGCGAGCTGATTCAAGGATGATGCTAATCCGTTTCGCGATCTGTAGACGGCGCGAGCGGGATCGCGGACAAATGTTCAGCCCACTTTACGACGGATGCAAGATTAATTGCTGATTGCGCGGTTTTATTTTGTTCAAGTGCTGCCAACTGAACTGCGAAATTGCCGATGGTGGAACTTTCTGTTGAGCCAAGAATAATTTCAAGACCTGTGCGTTGCGCAGTGAGGCGATTTAGCAGGGCGTTTTGATTTCCGCCGCCTACGATGAAAAGACGTTTTAGTTTTTTCCCGGTGATTTTGCCGATCGCGGCGAGGACTTCGGCGTAGCGGGCGGCCATGCTGTGGAAGATTGTGTTCGCCAGAGCGGGAATTGAGTTTTCATTGGCGTTGAGGGCCGGTTGGCCGAGGCGTACGAGTTGCGCGTTGATTTTTTCCGGCATGTGACCGGGGAGCATGAGTTGCGGATCGTCGATGTTGATCAGAGCGGCGGGGGCTGGCATAGAGGCGCAGCGAGAAATTAATTCTTTCAGCGGCAAGTGAAATCCGCGTGCGTTCCATTCTTCCATGCATTGCTGGAGCAGCCACATTCCGTTGACATTTTTGAGGAAGCAGATTTTTCCGCCGATGCCGCCGAGATTTGTGAAGTTCCACGATTGCGCTTCGGGAGTGACGCAAGGCGCATCGAGGACGGCGCCGACGAGGGACCAAGTTCCGGAACTGATGAATGCCCAGTCGTCGCCGGTGGCGGGAATCGCTGCGATAGCGGAGGCGGTGTCGTGACATGCGGGGACGATTATTTTTGTGTCGCTAAATACTGGAAGGCTTGCGAGATCAGCGTTGATGGGTCCGAGAACAGTGCCACTAGGAACAATTTCCGGCGCGGCAGAAATTTCTAAACCGAGTTTCGTAAAAATTTCATCGCACCAGTTTTTTGTTCCCGCGGCTACGAGGCCTGTATGAGTGGCGTTGGTAAATTCGCTAACGCGTTTGCCGCAGAGGAGATAGGTGAGGTACTCGGGAAGATTCAGCCACGGCGAGCGGGAGTCGAGACCCGCAAGTTTATCGGCGTAGAGCTGGTAGAGAGTATTCAGGCGAAGGATTTGAATTCCGGTGAGTTCGTATAGGCGAGAAGGGAGAGATGAGAGAGTGGACTTCGGCTTCGGCTTTTTCTGTTCGGGGATCGCGATAGCTGAAGGGAAGCGCGATTGGAGTGCCGATGTTGCGAAGGCGAACGTAATCGACGGCCCAGCCATCGACGGCTACTGATGCGATTCCTTCGGGAGCTTGATTGGCGCATTGATGGAGGCCCGCGAGGACGCCATCGAAAATTTTGTGGATATCCCAGTGGAGTCCGTCGGAGGTTGCTAGCGGCTCGTTTGGGAAGCGGTGGATGATATTTATTTTTGGTTTGTTGTGGTGAAAGCGGAGGAGAGAGACTCGGCAACTTTGGGCGCCTAGATCGATGGCGACCGATGCTTTCTGGATTGGCGCTGGATCGGGATTTATCGACATTCTTCGCAGCCCGGCTTCTGAAGAAAACCTGCACAGGCTGGAGAGCCTGTGCCACTTGAAGCTAGATTTAACGGTACGCGCATCTCGAGTCCAAACGGGCGGCTAGCGAAGAAAGGCTTCGGGCAGGCCGCCGTCTACTGGGAATAAATGTCCAGTGGTGCAACGCGATTGTGGACCTGCTAGAAACAAAATTGCAGCGGCGCAGTCTTCGGGATCGATTGGTTGGTGAGTGAGAGTGCGTTGAGCGTAGAAATCAGCGAGAGCTGCGCGAAGATTTTCATCTGAGACGGCGGGATCGAACGAAATTGAATATTTATTGAGCGACGAGATTACACGATCGCGCGGAAACATAGTCGATCCCTTTACGACCGTTGCGGGGCTGATTCCGTTGACGCGGATTTTCGGAGCGAGTGAGATCGCGAATTCGCGAACGAGATGGCTGAGCGCGGCTTTGCTTGCATCGTAGGCTTCGCTGCCGCGTTTTGGGACCACCGCATTCGCGGAGCTGACGAGGACGATGCTGGCAGTGAGATCTTGCTCGTGCAGGATTTTCGAAGCTTCGTCGATTAGGCGGTGATTTGCGGTGATGTTGATATCGAGAGTTGCGGCCCACTGGGAATCAGTGATTGTGGCGATTGTTCCGCTGCCTTGAGCCGCGGCCGCGGTGGGAAAAATTGCGGCCGTGTTGACGATGATGTCGAGACCGCCGAATGCAGCGATGGTTTCGCGGATTGTCTGGCGGACGGAATCGCGATCGCGGACGTCAATGGTGGTGGAGATGACTGCTTCCTTGCTTGCGAGTTTCTGCGCATCGGCTGCGGCCGCGTTTGCGCCTTCGGTGTCTCTATCGGCGACGACGACGTGTGCTCCGCGCTGTGCGGCGAGAAGCGCGGTGGCACGACCGATGCCGTGCGCGCCGCCAACGATGAGACAAATTTGGCGGCTGAGTTCTTTTTCTGGGGGCTGGCGGCGAATTTTTGCATCTTCGAGTTGCCAATATTCGATGCGGAATGCTTCGCTGGGCGGCAACGCGACGTAATTTGAGAAAACGGTGAAGGCTTCCGTTTTTGCGGCGGCGCCGGCTTGAGGCAATTGGGCTGGAGCTGTGCCGTGGCCTAGAGCGCTTGCGCCTTCCATTACGTGAATCGCGTTTGTGTAAAATTCGCCAGTGATACGCGCTTCGGTTTTATTTTTGGCGAAATTGAACATGCCGAGGGCGGGGATTAGGACAACCGCAGGATTCGCGTCGCGCATTTTGGGAGAATCAGGCTGCGCAAAACTTTTGTAATAGGCGGCGTAGTCTTGGCGATATTTGGCCAGAGCGGAATCGATTGCTTCGCGCAGTCCATGCAAATTTGGTTCAGGCTTCCATGGAACGAAAAGTGGCCGGATTTTTGTGCGGATGAAATGATCGGGGCAGCTTGTGCCGAGGTGGGCGAGTTGTTGAGCGTCTGCTGAGTTTACGAAACGGAGAACTTCGGGAAGGTCGTTGAAATGGCCGATGAGAGGCTGATGGGAAGAAACGCGGCCACGTAGAAACGGAAAAATGTCTGCGGCGAGCGACTTGTGATTTTGCAGAACCGGGGCATGGCTGCCGCCGAAGAGTTTTTCTCCGCGCTTTGCCACGTGATCTGAAATAAATTGGCCTAGCTGATCGATGACAGTGATCGTGTTGACGTAGCATTCGCGCTGCGTATTTCCCCAGGTGAAAATTCCGTGGCCGCCCAGAACGACTCCATCGCAATCGGGCGCTTGATCGACTGCATTGCGCAGCATCATTGCGAGTTCGAAGCCGGGCCGCTGCCAGGGGATCCAAATTAGTTTGTGCGAATACACGCGATTGAATTCTTCCATTTTTTCGCGGCCGTTTGCGGCGGCGGCGAGAGCGATGCCCCAGTCCGGATGCAGATGATCGATGTGCTTGAAGGGAAGAAACGCGTGCAACGGAGTATCGATCGAGGCGGCGACAACGTTGTTACCAAATGTGCAGAGAGTATACAAAGCGACGATTTCATCTTCGAAGGCGGCGCCGCGATACAGCGCGGAGAGGAAAGCAACTTGTCCAAGTAAAGAGTGGCGAAGCCGGCGCGCAGAATGCTGCCGATATCGCCGCCGCTGCCTTTTACCCACAGAACATTTTTTTGGGAACCATCGAGCGGATCGGCGGTGGTAATTTTCGAGCTGGTATTTCCGCCGCCAAAATTTGTGATGCGAAGATCGGAGCCGAGAAGATTCGAGCGGTAGCGCAGGAGTTCGGCTTCATCGAGAGCGTTTGCGACGCGCTCGTCCCAGCGATCTTCCAGATAGCGCAATTTTTCGTGGATCTTCATGCGCGGCCTCTGAAACTAGGGGAGTATATCGCACGCGGGAACATTGCTCGAAATTTTGGGAGGGAAATGGCTTTTGTGTTGACGGTGCGGCGATACGACGTATAGTCAGCGCGCGTGGCGGTGGGTCGATCGCCCGGCACATTTTATTTTTGCGTGAAAGGAAGTTTCTTGGGACCGAATCCATTGCTCGGAGTTTGCTTTCACTGGTTGGGCGGATTGGCGTCGGGAAGTTTTTATGTGCCGTTCCGGCGCGTGAAAGTATGGGCGTGGGAAACGTATTGGCTGGTCGGCGGATTCTTCAGCTGGATCATCGCTCCGTGGATTCTTGCGGCATTTATGACGAGCGATCTATTTCAGGTGCTGCGAGAGGCGCCGGCGCGAAGTTTGTTTTGGGCGTTCACTTTCGGCGTGCTGTGGGGATTGGGCGGACTCACGTTTGGGTTGACGATGCGATATCTGGGAATGTCGCTCGGGATGGCGGTAGCGCTGGGGTATACGGCGGCATTCGGCACGTTGATGCCGCCGATTTTTCGCGGAGTGTTTGCCTCGGAAGTGCTCGGCACGCGATCAGGATTGACGATTCTGGCGGGAGTGGGGATTTGTTTGCTGGGAATTGTTTTTGCAGGCGCGGCGGGAATGTCGAAAGAAAAAGAGATGACGGAGGAGCAGAAGCGCGCGTCGATCAAGGAATTCAATTTGAAGAAGGGATTGGTGGTCGCGACATTTTCGGGCGTGATGAGCGCTTGTTTTGCATACGGATTGGCGGCGGGCGATCCGATCAAAGAAATTACGCTGCGACACGGAACGCCCGTTTTATGGCAGGGACTGCCGGTGCTGGTGGTGGTGTTGCTCGGCGGATTCACAACAAATTTTATCTGGTGCGTGATTTTGAATGTGCGGAATCGAACCGGCTCGCAATATTTTAGGGCGGACACACGCGCGGCCGTGGCCGCGCGGCGCGATGTGCGAGATTCTTGAAAACGTGACGGATGCTCCGGCGGAGGAGATGGCTCAACAGGCACGATTGAATGATCCGGCAGTCTGCGCAGGCGCCGATGCTCTCGAATTATTTTTTCTCCGCGCTTGCCGGAACGACCTGGTATTTCCAGTTTTTCTTTTACACGATGGGCGAAACGCAGATGGGCCGATACAAATTTTCAAGCTGGACGCTGCACATGGCGAGCATCATGATTTTCAGCACGCTGTGGGGAATCGCGCTGAAGGAATGGCGCGGAGTCGGCGTGCGTACGAAGGTGCTTGTGGGGTTGAGCCTTTTCGTGCTGGTCGCGTCGACGGTTGTGGTGGGCTACGGAAATTATTTGGGCACGCGCGGCGGAAGCGCGACTGCGAATTCTGCGGCGCTCAATCGCGCGCATAACTCACGCGCGCATTACGGCAATGTGATTTCGAATTGATATGTGCCGGATGGAAGTTCGTATCCTTCAGCGTTGCCACTAATCCGAGAATGCGTGAACCTTGTGGCTCTGCGACAACAGTTGGCCATCAAGTTTGAAAGATCTCTTCCTGCGTTGGCTGTAAGCGGCAAGCGGCCTGTTGAATTCGCGGGGATGGCCAAATTCCACGTCGCTTTGTTTCCTGAGATTACCCACGCAGAATGAATTGTTCCGTAGCTAGATTCGTAGGAAAAATCCAAGCTGCCGAGCTTCTTGTCAAAATTTGGATGCAAAAGAATTGTGTGGAATCCGGGATCGCCGGGGTCAGTATCGATTCCGGCGGCGTAGCGATAAATCCAATCTGCGACCGCGCCGTACGCATAGTGATTGTAGGAATTCATCGTGGGATCGCCGCGCATCTTGTCGCCATTCCAGCGCTCCCACATCGTGGTGGCTCCGTGCTCCACGAGATAGCCCCACGAGGGATATTCAGTGCTGAGTAGCAGTCGATACGCGACATCGGCGTGGCCGGTATCGGTGAGCACGCCGAGTAAATACGGAGTGCCGAGAAATCCGGTGCCGAGCCGCCAATGATTTGCTTCGAGGCGATCGACCAGACGTTTCGCGGCGAGATCTCGAAGCGAATCGGGCAGCAGATTCATGTGCAACGCGAGAACGTAGCCTGTTTGCGTTTCGATGGGCTTGTCGCTGAGAGTCGTGGGCGTATCGGAAGCGAAGACTGGCGGAGGCGGCACGGCGCTTACGGTTCCGTTAGGCTGAACATATTCTTCGTCGAAAGCGGCTTTGATTTTTTCGAATAGCTCGGCGTATTTTCTTTCGTCGTCCAGCTTTCCGATTGAGTGAGCCATCTGGCTCATCAGCGTTACGTCGTAGGCCCAATAGGCGGTGGCGATTAAATCTTCGGGCGTGACACCTTCGGGCGCGAGCCAATCTCCGAATGCGATGCCGTAATTTTTCTTCCACAGATAATTTGGATTCGCGGCTTGAATCGCGGCGAGATATTTCTCCATGCCCGCCCAATTTTCTTCGACGATTTGTTTGTCGCCGGTTTGAATCCAGGAGGTCCACGGAATCACGACGCCCGCGTCGCTCCAGCCAGTTCCGTAGCCGGGATTCGGAATCGAGGTGCCAGGCGCATAAATTCCGTACATGTCCGTGCCCACCTGCGTGCCGCGCAAATCGGCGCCGAATTTACGCGAGAAATTTAGCAAGTCCATGTTGTAGGAAGCTGTGCGCCAAAAAACTTGGGCGTCGGCCGTCCAACCGAGGCGTTCGTCGCGTTGCGGGCAGTCGGTGGGAACTCCTACGAAATTTGAACGCTGGCCCCAGAGAATATTTTTCCAAAGCTGATTGAGCATGGCGCTGCCAGTTTTTAGCGTGGTGGTGAACGGAGCGTCGGTGTGAAACGCAATTGCCTTCACATTCTGCAGAGACGGCTGAGATTTGAGCCCCGTGATTTCCACGTATCGAAAGCCGTGAAATGTGAAATTCGGCTGGAATTCTTCGACGCCCTTGCCTGCCAGAATGAAATGATCGGTCGCTTTTGCGGTGCGCAAATTGTCTGTGTATACCGAGCCGTCTGGATTCAAGACCTCCGCGAATCGCATCTTGATATCTGTGCCTGCGGCGCCTTCCGCGCGGATTCGCGCGACTCCGGATAGATTTTGCTCGAAATCGAAAACGTAAACGCTGGCGGAAGGGCTGGTTACTTTCTTCGCATCGAGTATTTTTTCCGCGCGAATCGGAGGAAAATATTGCCATACGATGGGAGCTTCTTTGGGCTGGATCAGCTCAACATTTTTCCACCGCGCGTCATCGAATGCGGCGGTGTCCCAATTGGCTTGCACCTTGCGCGCATCGAAAGTTTCGCCATCGTAAATTTCCGCACGAAGAGTTGGCGAAACGTCCGCCTTCCATTTCTCGTCCGTCAAAATCCAGTCGACTGATCCATCCGTGTAGGCGATTCGCAATTGCGCGCGCAGCGCCGGTGGAGTGCTTCCATAATTATTCGCCTGCTGAAACCATAGCAACGGAGTGGAATACCAGCCCGGAGCGAGCAGAGCCGCGATCGCATTTTTCCCGGATCTCAAGTCTGCTGTGACGTCATACGCCTGGTAAACAACGCGCTGCCGGAAATCCGTCCAACCGGGTGCGAGAATCTCGTCGCCCATCGGCTTGCCATTGATCGAAAGTTTGTATGCACCGAATGCAGTTGCGTAAACGCGCGAGGAGGCGACCGCCTTTGTAATTTCAAACGTTCGGCGCAAAGATTTAACAGGTCCTGTCGGCCACGGATTTCCCAATTCGCTGGGCTCGTCAGATGGGCTGGATGGAATTACATGAACTGCTCCGCTCCACGCTGCATCATTGAAGTCGGGAGCCTGCCAATTCCCGCTCGCGTTTAGCGTCGCACGCCAGCCGGTCGCAGTGCTTTTGAAAACTTGCGCGCTGCCGTCAGTCGCTTCCACGTAAAGGACTGCGCTCATCGGAGTCTGACTGGGAACAGGTTTCCCGCCGTAGCGCACGATCTCGATTGCTAATGTATTCGGCCCGTTCTGCAAAGCACTGGAGACGTCGCGAACGGTGTAAGTTTTCCACGGAAATTGCCCCCACGGCGGAGGCGGCTCCGATTGCAGCACCTGCTTTCCATTTATCCAGGCGCCCGCGGAATCCTGTCCTGTCACATACAACGCTGCGCGCCGAGGCGACTTCGCCAATTCGAAATGGAATCGAAAATCGTGATTCGCTTTGTCTCCTTCTTTTGGCGGATCCACCTTCGCGTTCGTAATCCACTCACCGCCAGCTTCTCGGACGCTGCGCTCTTCGGGCGCTTCGTACCCGATCCACTGTGCTTTCCAATTTTCCTGCCGGAGAAGTCCTGTTTCCCACCAACTCGTTTCACTCGCAACTAACTCTTTCCCATTCTCATCCCATACCAAGACTCGCCAGTAGTAGCGTTTGCTGGGTTCGAGTGCCGGGCCATCGTAGCGCGCAGAGATGGAGTTGTCGGATTCCACGCGGCCACTGTCCCAAACATCGCTTTTTCCACTCAATAGAATTTCCTCGGTGGACGCGACTTGTATTTGATAGGCGGTTTGCCGGGCACCCTGATGTGAATCCTGAATTTTCCAAGACAGCAGAGGTTTCGCCGTATCCATTCCGAGAGGAGTGGAGAGCGCTTCGCATTCGAGCTGCGCGGGCTTCGACGACTGCGCAAACACATCCGGCGTGAGCAGAACTACGCACCCTGCCACAACAGCCAAAAATCCGCGCATAAAACTTCCGCGATTCTCAATAACCGTCACTAGATTCCCTCCGGAATTCGAGCAATTCATGATCAATCATATGCAAATTCTTTAGCAGACCTGCACGCAATCTATCCCGAGTAGCAGAGCCAGCTTTTTCAATTTGCTCGCGATATGGCCGATTCCAATCGCGCAATGATGCGCGGGACCTTGCGCGTTCCATGCCTCAATGAAGCGCAGCGCGCCGATTGAAAAACGGTAGCGGCTATTCGTATTTCCGATTTCCAAAATCGGCCCCGGAACAGATTCAGCTTCTGCGGCCAAGAACAAGAGTTTGTTCTCGCTGTGCACAACAGAAAGCAGCGTCACCGGGCCCTGCTTCACGGACATTTCTACTGAAAGCCCGCGCCCTACTTTGCCGTGATACACACCCAGCGGCCGCACTTTAATTTTTCCTTCAGCGATTGCCATGTGGCCGGGCCCATCATGCCCCATCAGCACAACGTCGTCCTTGAAATCCGTCGCATAGAATTCGCTGAACGATCCTCCCGCGCCAAACGAATCCATAATTTTCATCGCCTGTGCATTTTTTATTTCGTATTCGCCGGCAACCGGAATTCCTCGCGCGGTGAGTAAGCTCGTCCCCAAAATAATTGAGCTGATCGCATCTTCATTTTGGGAAATCCCCGTGCCCTGATGGTAGTACGCCAGCGAGCCGAGCCGATGCCTCTCCACCAATTGATCCAGCGCGACAGAAGTGCGTGCCGCGCGTTCCAGTTCCTGCTGTGAACAATCGGATTGCACGTCGAAATGTTTTCGAAAATCGTCTACTCGTTCAGCGATTGCCGAGGTTTCCAGGTCCCGCCGCAAACTCGCAAGCTCATCCACTTCCAGCAATTCAATATGGCCGCCAAAGTATGCGCACTGCTGCGTCAAATCCGAATACACGTCAAGCATTCCGCCGTAGTAATGGCCCATCGCGCCCAGGCGGTTGTGTTCCATCGTGTGAGCTACTCGCCCAGCCCCAACCCATTCATCGATTTCCCGCCATGCGCCCGCATCATTTTCCAGCGTTCCGGTAACTTGAAAAAAGGGAATCCGGCACCGGCGAAACACATTCGCGATTTCCGGTACGGAGCACGCCTGGCAGTACGCGAGCCATTCGCCGGTCATCTTCGTCCGGTCGCCCATTCGATTGAAAACTGCATAATCAATCGCGGCGCTCGGCGAGAGACTCAAAAGAATCACGGGAACTTTTGCCCGGCGCACAACGGGAAGCACAGTAGAGGAAAGCGCGTACGTGGTGACATAGAGAAAAATCAGATCCACATCTTGCCGCCGAAACTCATGCCCCGCAACCTCGGCCTTTTCTGGGGTATCTACCAACCCTAAATTGACAACCCGCACTCCAGGCCTTCCGATCCGCTGCGCTACTTGCTCCACATATCCCGCCAAGCGGTCGTGAAGTCCCGTGAACTGCGGCCAATACGCATCAAGCCCTATCCCAAATAGCCCAACGGTGAATTCCTGATTCCCCGACATCTCTTTCATTTCGTCATCCACTCCGTTAACGCGGCGTGCGAGGCCATTTCTACACAGTCGGCGCCCAAGTTTCTAGTAAAGAATAATTCTCTATTGAAAAGCGAATATGCATAGCGTACGTTCCGCCTCACGATAGTTTCCCGCGCTCTAACGCTCGCGCGGATTCCGCTGGAGGTCTCGATGAAGTCTATGCGTTCCGCAAGGTGGTTAATCGTTTTAGGTACGATCGCCGCGCTTCCAACATTTGCGCAATCTCAAGGCGATCGTCTCGCGCTCACTGCGAAGTGGGACCACGTCACCAGCGAATCGAAGACTACTCCCACTCTGCAAGTTGTCGTTAATCCACCTCTGCGCCGCGGAACTCCTGTGCACGATAACGCTTTTCAGACGCTTCACGATATCGGAGCCGATTACGTTCGCTATGTTCCCTGGCTCCCGTATCCTCGCCTCGCCGTCGCGGAAATGCAGCCGCCTTCCGGTGGCAAGACTTTCTGGGATTTTTCGCTAATCGATCCGATGACAATCGATTTTCTCGAAGCCACCAAAGGGCATTCGGTCGTCGTCAATTTCAGCACGATTCCGCAGTGGATGTACAAAACCGAAAAGCCCGTGGCATACCCCGATGATCCCAACAAACCCGTATGGGATTACGAGCAGGGAACCGAACTTCGCGATCCCACCTGTAAAGAGGTCGCCGATTATTACGCGCGTCTACTTTCCTGGTACACAAAAGGTGGATTCACGGACGAACTCGGAAAGCGTCACGAATCCGGATATCACTATTCTATTCCGTACTGGGAAGTTCTGAACGAAGTGGATTTCGAACATTCCATGACGCCGGAAACCTACACGCGAATTTACGATTCGATGGTAACCGCGATGCGTCAAGTCCAGCCCGATATCAAGTTCGTCGGCGTCTCTCTCGCGATGCCTTCGCTCAATCCCGAATTCTTCGAATACTTCCTCAATCACAAAAATCACCAGCCCGGAGTGCCTCTCGATTACATCTCGTATCATTTCTATGGCTCGCCCGCGCCAGACGAGACGCTCGACATTCAGCAGCACACCGTTTTCGCGCAGGCTGATGGTTTCCTGAATTCGGTGCGGTACATCGAGTCGATTCGCAAAAGGCTTTCGCCCGAAACCGGCACCACCATCAACGAAATCGGAATCATCTCCGCGGACGACGACGGCCAGAGCGATCCGAATCACGTTACGAAACCGATCCCCGATGCATATTGGAATCTCGCCAGCGCCGAATACGCGTATCTTTTCGCCCAACTCACGCGATTGGGCATCGACGTCGCTGGCGAATCACAACTCGTCGGCTATCCCACGCAATTTCCAAGCGTAACCATGGTGGATTGGACCAACGGAAAACCAAACGCGCGCGTGCGCGTGCTGAAACTTCTGCGCGATAATTTTGGACCGGGTGACAAGATCGTAGACATAGACACAACCGCAGGCTCCGCTCTCGCTCGTAATTACGTTTACGGCCTCGCGGTTGTCACAAAGCAGGGTAAACGCAAGATGCTGCTCATCAACAAAACGAATCGCAATTTCGACGTGTCCGTGGATGGCGCAGCGGGCGGTCAACTCAGCTTACGCCGACGTCACCACTTCATCCAATCCGCCCTCCGTTTCCAAACTGAGTTCGAACAATTTCGAACTTCACGGCCTCTCAGTTGCGGTAATCACGCTGCCGTAAGCGCAACATGAACTCCGCCTGCAAGTTTCTAGGGAGATGCACATGCCCAGAGTTGCCTTTCGCTTGCGTATAAAAGCCGGCAAAGAAGAAGCGTACGACGTGGCCCACAAAAATGTATGGCCCGCACTGCTGGCGAAATTAAAGGAAGTCGGCGTCTCGAAATATTCGATCTTCAGGCGCGATCAGGATTTATTTTTGTTCATGCACGTAGTTGATTTCGATGCCGCGTGGCGAGCGCTCGATCAAGACGACACAAATCTAAAATGGCAGCAGGAAATGTCAGCTCTATTCGAGCCGGTGCCAGGACTCAAGCCTGGCGAGAAGTTTGCGATGATGAACGAAGTTTTTTATCTGGAGTAGCGCGCAGCAAAACGCGCACGCCGTCGAGCTCGACATCTACACTTCGGTGCTGATCAAATTGTTGCTGTTCAGAATAACGTACAGTTCGGCGCGCGATGAAAAGGGAACTCCCGGCAGCCCAATTCAATCGCCGTGAAGTCAAATCGAGGTGCAATATGCGAAAAGGATCGATGGCATTTGTAGTGCTCGCCGGCGCAGCGATCGTGATATCTGCGAGCTCAAACGCGCAGAACTCCAAACCTATCTCCACCACATGGAAAACGCCATGGAGCTACGAGGGTTCAAAAGGCCCGGAACACTGGGGCGATCTCGACCCTGCTTACGCACCCTGTAAAAACGGCCAAGAACAGTCTCCTGTCGATATTCAAAGCGCGCAGAAATCCGATCTCCCCGGCATTCATTTCGAATACAAAAGCGGTCCGCTCTTTATCATTAATAATGGTTACACCGCGGTTCGGGTGGATTACGTCCATTCAGGGGATTTTCTCGTCGTAGGAGACCAGCGCTACGAGCTGACTCAATTCCATTTTCACCATCCCAGCGAGGAGTACGTCCACGGCAAGCAATTCGATATGGTGCTTCACCTGATGCACAAAAGCGCCGACGGAAAAATTGCGGGTGTCGCGATTCTTCTGAAGGCAGGCGCCGCCAATGCCACGATCGAAAAACTTTGGAGATACATGCCGCAAACCGCGGGCGACATTCAAGAGATTCCCGGAGTCGAAGTAAATCCCGCCGAACTCATTCCGCGCAATACTGGCTATTACACCTACTCGGGCTCGCAAACAGCTCCGCCCTGCACGGAGGGTGTCACCTGGTATGTGCTGAGGACACCAATCGAGATTTCAGCGAAACAGATCAGCGCATTCGCGCAACTCTATCCGCGTGACGTGCGTCCACCTCAGCCACTCAACGGACGCGTCGTGAAGGAAAGTCAGTAGCGTGAATATACTGGTCGTCGGATGCGATCCGGAGGCGAAACTATCGGAGATATTGAGCGTAAACTCGCTCGAGAATAGCGATTTGTCCGTACGTCTACGCCAGCCCTTCCACGCACTGGCGCAGGATTCCGATTCCCACCCGGATCGAAGGTTCCGGCATGGCGGCATAGCCCAGCATCAGCTCTGCGCGGGGCGGTGTCCGCAAGTAATTTACCGCCGTGGAATAAATTCCCACACCGGCTGCCGCCGCTTTTTGAATCAGCTCGTCTACCGTTTTGAGCGATACCTTCGCCATGCAGACCATCACGTGAATTCCGGCCTCCGATCCAAACACAATCGCGCCGTTCCCAAAATTTTCGTTCAGAGCATCCAGCAACGCGGCCCGGCGGCGTTCGTTTCTCGCGCGCACTCGCCGCAGATAATGATCGAAATGCCGGTCCTTCAGAAAATCCGCGAGTACATCCTGTACCAGAGAAACCGAATGCCGATCGGCAAGCCATTTCGCGTCGCGGAATATTTTCACCAGGCTTTTCGGCACTACGATGTAGCCCATCCTCAATGCCGGAAAAATCGCGCGCGAAAACGAGCCTACATAAATCACCGAATCCGAGCGGTCCATTCCTTGCAGTGATTCGGTGGGTGAATCCACGTAGCGATACTCGCCATCGACGTCATCTTCAATAATGTATGCGCCTGTCCGCTCTGCCCACGCCAGAAGTTGCGTGCGGCGTTCGAGCGAGAGTGTGGCGCCCGTGGGGAACTGATGCGATGGAGTGACGTACACAGCTTTTGCGCCATGGCCGCGCACTGGCAGATCGCTAACTTGCATGCCGTGTTCATCCACGGGAATCGGAACGAGCTTCACCCCCGCGCTCAACATCACTTCGCGCGCGCTAACGGGATGCGGCTCTTCGATCGCGATCGAATCGCCGGGATCAATCAGCACTCGCACTGCGAGATCGATTCCTTGCTGCGCGCCGTTTACCACGATCACCTGATCCGGCTCGCACACAACTCCGCGCGACCTCAAAAGAAGATCGACGATGGCGTTCCGCAATTCGCGTGAACCGGCCGGAGTGTTGTAGTCGGGCGTGGAGTTGCGGATGCGCCGCATCACAAGACTGCTCCACATACGAAACGGAAAATTTTCTATAGACATGTGCGCGTACTGAAAGTTGTACGCCAGAGGGCGCGCCATGCTTGCGGAAATCGCGGACGACGAGGGAGAGATGTCGAGAATTCTCTTCGCGTAACTGGAAAGCTTTCGCGGCTTCAACGGACGCCGCACCATTTCGTCGTTGCGCGGCATCGGCATCGCGATCATCTGGTCTGGAATCGCGGGGCTGACGTAGGTCCCCGAGCCAGGGCGGCCCGTCAAATAGCCTTCTGAAACCAGCTGTTCATAGGCATTGAGGATTGTGGTGCGCGAAATTCCCAGCTGGCGCCCAAGGGAGCGAGTGGATGGCAACCTTACGCCTTTTCGCATCTTGCCCGACAAAATGGACGTACGAACCGCGCGGTAAACCTGCTGATGCAACAAGCCATTTCCATCCAACGTCTGCAGCACTTGGCCCCACTTCCCCGGACACTGAGTCAACTTCGGCTAAACTTCTGCGCGTGCATCAATGTGCAATTTGTGGACCGGACTCGCGAGCCGTCACGCAGCCGATCCAATTTGATATCGTCTGTCTTTCCTCGAATACCCAACTTTCTTGATGAAACTACTGCCCCGGATAGTAGCGCGGGCAAGACTCACCCATCAGTTATATAGACGTTTGAAATCGAATTCTGGTCTCCTCATCCTTGCTTTTTTTGCTGTCTTATACGGCAGAAGTGGCCTTCTAAAAATAGTATGTCGTGGTATGGACCACCGAGACAGGCCAAAGGCCCTTCCGCTCGCAGGTTTTTCCTGTCGCAAATTGGTACGCGGCGAATCTTTCGATAGGAAACCCGAGCGCAGACTCCGGAATTGCGGATGTTTCACCAGAAAATGGGAGGAGCGCAGCGCCAGTCAGTTCCCTGACGGAACAATTCTTAGTCGGCGCTGAGCTGCGTAGTGGAACAGGTTAGGGGGCGGGAGGTCATCTGGACCACGGAGGCAGTCCCACCCCCAATTCGGTGGTGAGAGAAAAATAGTTGAGCCCCCAGATATAGGCTAGAGCCACCACCGTTAAATCTTCCAAAGCCAATTCCAGCGCAGCCTGCAAAGTGGCCTTTTGTTTTTTGTCCCCCGTGGCTCTTGGCGAACATTGGCACGCACAGCAAACTCTTGGCACAACGGGTGCTCGGCAGAACGTTTGTTCAGTTCAACAACTCTATGGGGAGTAACTTGTCTGAAAGGTGGAGAGAATGACAAATTGTTTTGAGGTGTTGAAAGGTGCCGAGAAAGGGAACGCACGTAGTCGCAGCATGTTCTCTTTGATCGCGCGGTTGGGGATGCTCTGTGCTGCGTTAATGTTCGCGTTCAGCGTACATGCGCAGATCGGCGCAACCAGCAGCGTTTCAGGCCAGGTCTTGGATGCAAGTCATGCGGCAGTGGTCGGCGCGACAGTTACGCTGACTGATTTGTCGTTGAAGAGCTCCAAGACAGCAATGTCAAACGATGTCGGGCGGTATTCGTTTAACGACGTGCAGCCCGGCAACTATGAAGTCTCGGTCACGAAAGACGGCTTCCAAACTTCGCGAATTGCGAATCAGGAAGTCATCGTCAATGTGCCCGTGACGTTGGATTTCTCACTTCAAGTCGGTGCGACTAGCTTAACGGTTGAAGTAGTTTCGACCGCCGGAGCGCAGTTGCAGACGACGAACGCAACAACGGGAGATTCGCTGGGTGGAGACACCCTGCTGAACCTGCCTTCTATAGCTCGTGACGCTTCCGCCCTGGTTGTATTTCAACCCGGCGTTACTGCAGGCGGACAAGTTGCTGGGCAGGAAGCAGATCAGAACACGTTCATGGTCGATGGTGCGAACAACTCGCAAGACATGGACGGCGGCAACAACGTTTATCTGGCGGGATTCGGTGGAACAACGAACGGAACAGTGCCGACCCCAGCAGAGAGCGTTGAGGAGTTCAAGGTTAATACCAGCGGCCAGACGGCGGATTTCTATTCTTCCGGCGGCGCGCAGGTACAGTTGGTAACCAAGCACGGCACCAATAATTGGCACGGTTCGGCGTACGACTTCTTCCAGGCAAACTGGCTGAACGCCAATGATTTTGCGGACAACCAGCTCGATAATCAGCTCATCAAGGAACATCAGAATCGCTTTGGTGGTTCACTTGGCGGGCCGTTGCTCCCGAAACTCTTGGGCGGGAAGACCTACTTCTACGCAAACTACGAAGGACGCCGTTTCCCTGGCGCTTCGTTCGTAACCAGGAATGACCCCACTGCGTTAATGCGCGCTGGAGTCCTTGAATTTAAGGACGACCTCGGCAATCCAATCTTCTACAACTTGAACCCCACTACAACTACGGTGGGCGGGGTAGCTTACCCGTCAGTGAACGCGGCCGGCGGACCATACGATCCACGCGGAATCGGCATCAACACGCTGATTCAATCGATGTGGAACCAGTACATGCCGCTTCCTAACGTTGTGAAGGGTGGAACGACTACTGACGAAATCAACATTCAGGGATACGATGGGCCGCTCAGCTTCCCAATCTCAGACGACACGGGCGTTATCCGCATCGATCATGACTTGGGATCAAAGTGGCACTTGTTCGGCAGCTACCGTATCTACAAGCTGGAAACTCCTTCGACAGCGCAGATCGATATCGGCGGATTCGCGCCGGGCGATTCGCTTGGCACCATCGCAGCCACCGCCAATCGGCCGTCCGAGCCGTCCCTGCTTGTTGCGGGACTCTCGGGACAGATCACTCCCAACTTGACGAACGATTTGCACGTCAACTACACGAGAAACGACTGGCAGTGGGGCGACATCTCGGGTAACTCGAACATCGATCAGATTCCGGGCGTACCGGCAGCAGTGGAACCTGGCGGCGAAACCGGAAACGCGCTGATTCCGATGAACGTTGACACGCAGGAAACACGTCAGCGCATTTGGGATGGCCACGATTATTATTACCGCGATGACTTGAGCTTGCTGCACGGGAATCATTTCTTCTCGTTCGGCGGCCAGGTAAACCGCAACTGGCTCTTCCATACGCGTAACGACAACGGCTCAAGCACAGACGTCAACACGACGTACGTGATGAGCAAGACGAACCTCAACCTCACATCAATTCTGCCCACGATTTGTCCAACTACACCGGGCGACCAAACTCCAAACTGCCTGCCGAACGGCCAAATCGGCAATTTCGAGACGGAGTATGTAGATGACCTGGGCATCGTAAGCCTGCCGCAGGTTCTACTGACCCGCGCAGGTTCTAATCTGGCTCTTCAACCTGCTGGAACTCCGGCGTTTGATCAGGTTACGATCCTGACGTACGACATGTATTTCAGCGACAGCTGGCACATCAAGCCGAGCATCACTTTGACCTACGGCTTGAATTATGGAATCCAGATGCCGCCAAATGAAGCAAACGGCAAGCAGGTTTTGCTGGTTGACTCGAACGGAAACAAAGTTAGCGCTTCCGGCTATTTGAGCAATCGGTACAACGCTGCCATCAACGGCGACTTCTCCTCCCCGGCGTATACCCCCGAGCTTGGTTACGAGCTTGTCGGCAACGTCGATGGCGGTTCGAAGTATCCTTACAATCCGTACTACGGCGGTTTCGGACCACGCATTGCTTTGGCCTGGAGCCCGACGTTCAGCGGCGGATTGAAAGAGAAGATGTTCGGACACAACTCGACGGTGGTTCGTGGAGGTTACTCGCGAGTATTTACCCGTGAAAACGGCGTTGATCTCGTGCTCGTACCGCTCCTCGGCGTTGGCTTGTTCCAAGGCAGCTCCTGCACAGATCCGCTTATGCCTTCCGCAGTTCCAACCATGGGTGTAAACGCAGGCAACCCCTGCGCAGGACCCAACGGAGCAACAGCCTCGAACGCGTTCCGGCTTGGAACCGACGGACTGACAGCACCACTTCCATCTCCCGCAGCCACGCTGCCACAACCCGTGTTTCCGGGTGTGAACGGCGCCGCAGCGGCAACGGACACGCTGATGCTTGATTCCGCGCTCCGTCCTGGAGCGACTGACCAGTTCAATTTGTCGATTCAACGGTCATTCGCCAAGGGTTTCATCCTGGAGGCGGGTTACATCGGCATCTTGGCCAACCACTTGTATATGGGCGTCAACCTTGATCAGGTACCGTTCATGTCCACGCTCGGCGGGCAATCGTTTGCGCAAGCGTATGCAAACGTAGAACAAGCAACGTTAGCCGGCAACGTAGTGCAGCCTCAGCCGTTTATCGAAGCGGCGATGCAAGGCAGCACCGCGTGCGCTGGATTCAGCAGCTGCACGGCTGCGATGCTTGCCCCCACAGCATCGGGTGGGCTTGGTGAGGCAAGCAATTTCCAACTGCAAAACGTCTACAACATCTGGCAAACCATTTCAGCAAACTTCAATCCGACCATTTTCCCGCCGTTCAATCCGGCGACGGGTTTTGGCGGAACGGAAACCAGCTTGAATGGACAGGCCTCCAGCGAATATATGGCGACTCGCTGGGAATCTCAAACTACAACGCCGGGTATGTTTCGCTGAAGAAACAGACCTCCTTTGGTTTGACGTTTAACGCAAACCTGACGTATTCGCACGAGTTGGGTTCGGTAAACGGCGGCCAGGCGTTCAACGGGACCAGCCCAACGAATTCGTGGGATCCCGCGCACTCCGACTACACGACTGGTGGATTCGATCATCGGTTCATCTTCAACATGCTTGGTTCCTACGCGCTTCCATTCGGAAAGGGTCAACACGGATTCGTAGGCCACGTAATCGGTGGCTGGACGATCGCCCCAATTCTGACTTGGCAGACGGGAGCCCAATCCTTGTGGAGGATGGCTCCTGCCAGGAATTTGGTCAGGAACCGACGGAAAGCAAATGTTCTCAGGCAGTGTTCGTGAACGGACAGGCGCGCTGAACAAGATTCCGCATGGCTACTTTGCGAACGTGGTCCGCAGGCGGCATCGGATCGAACGGCGATAAAGCAAATCCGGCGCTCCCACCTGCGGGATACGGCGTGAACTACTTCCAGGATCCATCGCAGGGTTTCGCTGCGTTCCGTCCCAATCATCCTTGGCGTTGATCAAAACGGCGGGAGTAACGGCGGACCGATCACGAAGCCAAACAGACTGGAACCTCGACTTCGCGATCGCAAGGACATCAACATTCGCGAATCGATGGGACTAACGTTCTCGGCTGCATTTTTCAACGCATTGAACCACACGAATTGGTCGGCGGCGGCGCATGGTCGCTGCAGGACGCCGCAGACTTCGGTCACATGTGCCCAAGTGCGCTCAACGGCCCCGCCGTACGATCGAACTGGGATTGCGTTTCCACTTCTAACCCGGGAAATCCGGAACCTGAAAAGGGCCGGGGCGCGAAAGCGCTCCGACCCTTTTTTTAGTTGACGCGCCTTTTATTGCGCGGGAGACAAGCGCCAGTACGCGAATCGGACTTTAGCCCCAGCCGCCCGAGGCTTGGTTATTGAGTAATCCTCTTCGTTCACAATGGCTGAGGTTCGTTGTGTTTTTCTTTTTTGTCGCTGCCCAAATATCTTTCCAGAGATTTCCGAGCGAGATCCTGTCCGCCTAATCCAAATGCGATAGCCAGCCCGAGCATCACGGCTCCAAGAAGAATTGAAAACGCGGAGATCACTGTCTGTCTCGCGACGCCGAGCTCGTCTAGTGTCATCGAGATCGCGAGAATTAGAATAATAAATCGAACAGACCAACTCAGGATTCGCGGCGAGGGAAGCCCGGCGTTTACCGAGGCAAGCAGCACGGTGCGGGACAGGAAGTTCGCCGTCATCAATCCTAGAAATAAGATCAGAATGCCGATGAACACTTCGGGAAGGAATTGAAACAGGCGCGCAATTTGTTCCTGTAAACCAGCAACATTTAACACGCTGAGGCCGATCAAAATAAATCCGAACCAGGTGATCCAAAACAGCGAGCGATCCAGCAGGATCGACATCGGAGGGAGATGCGCGATCCGGAGAATCCGGGAAGCGCCCGCCTCCTCAGAAACGCGATCGAGTTTCGTGAGCCGCAAGATCGCCCGCAAAATGAATTTCAGTAACAGCGCGATCAGCAGCCCAATCGCAACGATGATCAGCATCACCACCAGGCGCGGAAGAAAGTCAGAGATCATGTGGACTAGATTGTCGTAGGCCTGCTTCAAGCCAAGCAGGATGGTTTGTCTCATGATTGCACCTCAACTTTTGCTTTCCATTTCTCTCTCAAATATGGTTTTTGGCGCTCGAATTCAACGCACAAGTTTTCGGTCGCTATTTCCATTTCGGCGGGTAATGAATCAGCGTGTTCAGCAAGGAATGAAAATGTCACACCGCGATAGAGCGGGGCCAGCGCCTGCACCAGGTGATCGCGATGAATTACATTGTGATGATAGGCTGCGGCAAAATCGTAAAGTGTCCGCACCCAAAGTTCAGAGCTGAACCTGAAATCACTCTCTTCGAGCGCAACGACGTTTTTTATTTTGGCGTGAGTTTCCGGATCAAGAATTGAATTCAGAATCGGGTCCAGGTCTTTTACGCCGCTTCGAAACATCTCAAAAATTCTGTGACGATCTATTTCGATTGGCTCCGCGGTAAGCTCGGGCTCCTGCCCAAATGTCTGCACCGGTTCCGAATTCTCACCGTTCAACCATTCTGGCTGCTGCGACTCGATGCACCAGAACAGATTTCCCACGGTTTGCCGAAACACTTCCACGATATCCGGACCCGAGCCCGTCGCCGGTTGCAATTTTTCGCCGAGATACGCCTGGCACCGTCGAAATTCCGGAGGCATGGCAGAGATCGTCATCCACGCTTCGGGTCTCGCACGAATCGATTCCTCATTCCAAACATCGCGGCCGGCGCAACTTGTGGCCAAGCGCCCGGAAAATCCCCACTCATCCGAATAAAGTTCGCGGATTCGAAATCCAAAGACCGCACGGCTCATCGGATACAACAAATTTCGCGCGAGCAATCCGTGAAGTTTGTGCCGCGAATAAAGCGGCGCCACAAAATCGAATTTTTCGCGATAGGCGGGCCGCAGCAGATTCGCGATCCAATCGGGCGTGAGATTCGTGGTTGCAGGCGAGACCACCGCGCACGCACGCGCGCGCAACAAATCCGCGGCCGCGAGAATCGTGCGCAGCGCCGTTCCTGCGGAACGCGCGCCCGAAAAATCCGCCGTCACGCGGTGCGCGGTGCGCAACGACGACGCGCCGCTAAGTCCTACGTTTTTTCCCGAGCCATTGTTTTGCGCTGCCGCGGCAGGCTGATCTTCGCGCGCGGCCGCACAACACGTATCGACGATCACTGCTCGTTGCCTGGGAAAGTTTTGCCGGAAACTTTGTTCAATCGCGCGCAGAGTTTCGCTGGTGGTGCACGCATTGCCGTGAGAAGAGATCCCAACAAGAAGATCCACTTCGCCCACGTCCATCAATTGGCGAAGCAAATCGTCGCTGAGGAAAGTATCTTCGGCCAAGTTCTTTTAATTCTCACTTTCAAATCGCGGCGTCTCAAACAAAACCGGAGACACATCACGCTGCGCGCTGCAGATTAAATCCGGCGAAGCTGAAACCAATAAAATTGATATGGCCCCAGCGTGAGCAAGTATGGCAATTCTCCAAACCGGGGAAATAAATTTCTGCCGAACATTTCGATCGGCACATATCCTTTGAAATTCTTCACATCCAACTCAACAGCTTGCGCCGAGCTCGAAAGATTATTCACCACCAGCACAATTTCTTCGCCGAATTGCCGAATATACGCCAGCACCCGATGATTTCGCGGATTCAAAAACTGAATCGATCCGCGGCCAAATACCTGAAATGAATTTCGCAATTGAATCAGAGACTTCATCCAGCGAAACAGCGAATGTTCCGATCTCTTTTGCGAATCCACATTGATCACTTGCGTGCCATACACGGCATTCGAAATTACGGGCGAATACAATCGCTCGGGATCTGCTGTCGAAAATCCTGCGTTTCTTTCTCCGTTCCATTGCATCGGAGTACGCACGCCATTGCGATCGCCAAGATATATGTTATCCCCCATACCGATTTCGTCGCCGTAATACACGATGGGAGTGCCCGGCATCGACATCAACAATCCGTTGAGCAATTCGATTCGCCGCCGGTCATTTTCCATCATCGGAGCGAGTCGCCGGCGAATGCCGCGATTGATCCGCATCATGGTGTCCGTGGCGTACTCGTCGTACATGTAGTCGCGCTCGACATCAGAAACCATTTCGAGGGTGAGTTCGTCGTGATTGCGCAGGAAAATGCACCACTGGCAAGTGTCGGGAATTTCGGGCGTCTGCTCGAGGATGTCGATAATCGGTTTGCGATCTTCCAGTTTCACCGACATAAACATTCGCGGCATGAGAGGGAAGTGAAACGCCGCGTGGAATTCGTCGCCATCGCCGAAATACGCGCGCACGTCCACGGGCCAATTATTCGCCTCGGCTAAAAGCATTCGTCCGGGATACGCATCTTCCAAACGTTTGCGAAAGTTGCGGATGATCGCGTGCGTTTCGGGCAGGTTTTCGCAGGAAGTGCCTTCGCGCTCGACGAGGTAGGGAACTGCGTCGAATCGGAATCCATCCACGCCGATGTCAAACCAGAACTTCATTACATCCCACAGCGCTTCGATCACCGCGGGATTATCGAAATTCAGATCGGGTTGATGGCTGAAAAATCTATGCCAGTAGTAGGATTTCGAAACCGGATCCCATGCCCAGTTGGAAGTTTCCGTGTCGACAAAAACAATTCGCGCTTCCGCATAGCGCGTGTCGGTTTGACTCCACACGTACCAATCGCGCTTGGGATTTTCCTGCGAACTGCGCGCCTCTTTGAACCACGGATGCTGATCCGAGGTGTGATTCAAAACCATTTCGATGATCACGCGAATGCTGCGATCATGCGCCGCTTTCAGAAATGTTTTGAAATCTTCGAGCGAACCGTAACTCGGATGAACCGCGGAATAATCCGCGATATCGTAACCATCATCGCGCAGCGGCGAAGGGTAAAACGGAAGAATCCAGATCGCGGTGATTCCGAGGTCTTGCAGATAATCTAGGCGTTGCGTCAGGCCAGCGAAATCGCCAATGCCATCGGCGTTGCTATCGCAAAACGTGCGCACGTGGAGCTGGTAGATGACTGCGTCTTTGTACCAGAGATTATCTTTTTGCCGCGCCAACGGTCGAGTCTCCCATTTATGCCAGAAACTATTTGATTGGTGATTGCGCCGCCGGAGTCTCCAAATTCATTGGCCAAACTCCGGGGAATCACTTCATTAGAAGTGTGCCACGATCCGGGTGATCGAGTTACGATTGCGTTTGCGTGTGGTGCTTTCCGGGCGACTGCTAAAATCTTGAAACGAGACTCGATTTTCGGTTGGTCGATTTAGGCAGATGATAGCGCGGGCAACGGGCCCAATTTCAGGCGAAGTTATTGAAAATAAAGATGTTACGTAGAAACACAGAGGACGGGGCCCCCACACCATTGTTTTTGGATAGTGTTGATTCTAATGGGGTTATCTAGTACTATTACTAAAAAGTTGTTCATTCTAAAGGGGTTAGGTGCGTTTTGGGATGTGTTTTTAGGGGTGTTTTGGGGGTAGTACCAAAACTAGGTGCTTACAGGGGGTCCTCCTCCGCTTTTGCTTTCGCGAAACCTGCGGCGGACACGTAAAGAGCGCTCGGTGAGGCTAGGGCGAATCCACCCCGAAATTCACAAGCTACCGCGAATCAAAATCGTTCGCTAAGGGTGTGCCGCCCGCCACAGCAATACGGCCAGACCCGACATCATGGAAGAGTATCAGGAAACGTTCCGTCTGTCCCCCGGTTTTAGAGTCCGGTTTTGTCCCCCGGTTTTCGTCCCCCGGTTTTCCTCGCTAAATTCCCGCATACCACGAATAGCCGAATTCCGGTTCCACCGAGCCGAGTCCCTTGCCGAATTTTTTCATGCTATCGGTCAAAGTGATGTGCGTAATGAACTTTATGCTCTTGTATCCGATCTGGCGCGCTACGCGCATGCGAAGCGGGCCGCCGCTTTTCACGGGAAGTTCATCGCCATTTATTCCATAAGTGAGAAAAGTTTGCGGATGCAACGCATCGGCCATATCAACGCTTTCCCACCAATTGGGATCGATCGAAAAATACGCAGCGTACTTAGCTTGGCGGAAAACTCCCACTTCATTCAGGATGTTGGAAAGCGGCGTGCCGATCCATTCGGCGATATACGACCAGCCCTCTTCGCACTGCACCATTGTGATTTGGCTGCGCGATGGGTAGGCCTTGATCTCCGCGAGCGAAAACGATGTGGGCCGCGCCACCATTCCGTCTACTGTCAGCCGCCAGTCCGCGAATCCGTTGGCTTGAAGGCGCTTGTACGCGTCCGTCAGCGGCGGAATTTCGTTGGCGAATGGCGGGCTCGAAATCTGGCTACGCGAAAATTCGCGCGCCAGCGAGTGGCGCGTGATTAGCCGCTGCGATGCGTAGGTGAGCGTTTCGCCCAGGCCGTAGATTCCGCCGTGATCGGGAGGCACCAGTCCGTATTTTTCTGCGAGCCGCGCGGCCACGCCCAGGCCTGCGACACCCGCGGTTGCGGCTAGCCCTGCTTTGATAAGTTTGCGGCGCGAAATTTTCTTCATGGGCGATCCATCTTTGTGCCGGCGCGGCCGGTGATCATCGCGCGCATTCGGCTGCGGAATCCGGCAACAAAAACCATCATCACGTGTATCAGCAAGAAGAGGACGAGTGCCAGCGTCACGAAGAAATGAAGCGTGCGCGCCGATTGGTGCCCGCCCAATATATTCACAGTTGCCGGAAACGCCGAAACAAATGCGGGAGACATTGCCAGCCCCGTCCAGATAATCAGCGGGAACAATACGAAGATCACTCCCAGGTAGCTCAGCCGCTGCAGCAAATTATACGACCACGCTTCTTCCTCGCTCGGCCGCTTGAAACGTAAATGCTTTACGAATTCCGTCCAGAAGACAAGCCACGAAAAATCGCCGCGGCGCGGCAGCAAGTTCCTCCGAAAATTTCCGCTAAAGAAGCCGGAGATTACATACAGCAGCCCGGTGAAGATAACGATCCACGCCGATTGAAAATGCAGATACCGGCTCCAGCCGTTTTCATCCGGCAGCATGTATCCGTATCCAGTTGGCACCAGCGACCTTGAAGAAGGAATCGGAATTTTGAACAACGGCTTCGTCAATACGTTGCCGGTCTCGCCCCAATAAAACCGCGGGTGCGAGATGATGAGTTCACATCCGCTCACCAGCAGCGCAACAAAACACGCAGCAGTGATCCAGTGTGTGACGCGGACCAACGCCGAATGCCGCACTCTCGCGTTCGTCTCAGGAACCGCCGAAGTAGACACCGCCGCGCGCGTTTCCAGCGGCACCCCTGCGGATTCCATTCTCGACATGCTCAGCCTCCTGCGAGGCCACAAACCACTTTCCAAATATGCGCGCAATACTACCACGCCATCTGCCCCGAACTTTATGGGTTCCGAATTCAAGCTCACTCGGGCAGGGAGCGCACGTTAAACGTCAAATGAGTTGGTTGCCAGTGCTCCACTCATCGCAGTTACGCGCGAGATTTTTGATCTGCTTTTTTGGTTTTGTCCCGTTTATGTCTTCGGGCTTGGGCTCTTCCGTTACCAAGCTATCGGACGCACTCATCGGCGGGCTTTTCCGGCGCGCCGCCAGCGCAACCTGAAGAACGCCCACAGCGTGATCTGTTTTCGCGCCTAAGAAATTCGTTGTGGAGGGTGCGGGAGCGGAGTACCATGCTGCACCACAAGTTGTGCCAAGTCGGAAACCCCAGCCGAACCGAAAAGGGAATGGATACCATGAAAATCATCCGGGTCTCACTCGCTTCATTTTTGCTTTTAGCTTCTGGTTTGCCCGCGCGCGCCGATTTCAAATATACCGAGACGTCGCAGATGACGGGCGGCTCGCTGCTCAACATGATGAAGTTCGCCTCCAGGTTCGCTCGCGGAGACGCCAAGAAACAGGAAAAAGACATGCTGCAGCCGACCAGCAGAACGCACTACGTGAAGGGCGATCGGCTGCGCACCGATAATGAGGATGGCACTTCGCAAATCATAGATGTCGCCGGCCGGCGCGTGATCTTCATCGACAACAACAAGAAAACGTACTCCATGGCGACGTTCGAGCAGATCAAAGCCGCGATGGATCAGGCCGCGCAACAGATGCAACAGCAGATGCAGCAGAATCCGCAGACACCGCAGGAAAAAGCCGTGCCGCAGGACGTGCAGCTCACCCTCAAGCCCACAGTCAAAGTGACTCCCGGCGGCACTGGCCGCACGATTCTGGATCAGCCTACGAATGAGACCAACGTGGAGATTGATTTCGCCATGCAGGGCACCGCAACTGGCGCAAACGCGCCGCCACCGGGCCAGCCCAATTCCGCCACGTTTACTTCCACGATGAACATGGACACGTATGTCGCGCCAAGCGTCGCTGGTTACAAGGAGTTCGCGCAGTTTTACCGGCGCATGGCCGAAGAGGTGGGATGGATGAAAATCCCCTCGATGCCCGGGCTGCAAATCGATCCTCGGGCTGCGGAAGGCATGTCTGAATTGCAGAAAAATTCCGACGCGCTGAAGGGTTTCCCGATGCTCTCGTACGTCAGCATGACCGTGTCCGCAACAGCCGATGGGCAGACGGTGAATCCGGGATCGCAGGACGGCAGCGCGGCTAACTCGAAACCTTCGAATCCGCCGCCATCACAGACTGATACCTCTCCGAGTTCTCTGGAGTCGACAGCGGTGATGAAAGGCTTGGGCGGCTTGTTTGGCAAAAAGAAAAAGGACAATGATTCCGCGCCGGCGGCGAATACTCTGCCTCCGAATCCACATCCTAATCCGAATGCGCTGATGGAAATGACGACGGCGGTAACGGCGTTCTCCACGACCTCGCTTGATGGAAGCCTGTTCGACATTCCCGCAGGCTACACGCTCGTGCAAGAGGATCCGTTGCAAGTTTTTGGCGGAGGCGCGAGATCTTCGCAGCAGCCGGGAGCTAAGAGATAACTGGCTTTTCGGCAGCGTCAATCTTTGCCATTCGCGGTTGAAAGAGCGCGAGCGTTGTGATTAATCGGCGGTTGGCACATCACTTCGCCGAAATTTTGTTATTTCCGATCGCCTGCGACGTCGATCTTTTCCGTCGTGGTGGCGCGGTGTTCTATCGTGAGATTCACGGAGCGTCCGCCAATCGGACGCGTTCTGTGCGCGACTCCCTTTGGAACCGTGATCATTTCTTCCACGCCGAGTACGATTTCGCGATCTTCGAACTCAATCCCAAGCTGCCCCTCCAGCACGAGAAAAGTTTCATCAGACTCGGGGTGCTGGTGCCAGAAATAAGGCTCGGTCATTACGCTCACACGTACCACGTGATCGTTCACCGTAGTTAGGATGTCGTTGAGATAAGCGCCGCTCATCCGCTCCACTGCATCTTTTAGCCTGATAACAGAGACCCGCTGAGACTCTTGTCCATTACTCATATAGGATTCTCTTCCTCAAACTTTCCGCAATAGAGGCATCGCGGGCGGCAGTGGTTTTGATTCCGTCTTTATCGCGGGATCTAGACCAGACCGTATTATAATGCGCGCCGCACATGGGCCACGTCGCGAGGTGAATTCCAAAATAGTTTTCTTGGGCGCGCTATAGCTCCCAACGCAATTTCGATTCAGGAGGGGAAAAAATGGCGCGACGTTCATTCTTGGCTCAACTGGCGGGACTACCTTTCTTGGCGTTGAGCACGAAGCCGCTGGATTCCAAAAAGCCGCTGAACATTATGATGAAGGGCGCGTGGGGGCCTGATGATCCGACAAGGGCGTCATTTCCATTTCTTCACGGGCTCGTGCTCGCGGAAGCCGGGCACAACGTGCAGATCTATCTGCTCTCGGACGCGACGGCTTTGATGCGGAAGTCCACGGTGAACGCGATTTTCCCGGTTGGATGGCCGCCATTGAGCGAGACGATGGCAAAGGTGGTGGCAAAACATATTCCGATTTTTTCCTGCGGAGCCTGTTCGCGCGCCCGCGATGTCACGGAAGCGGATTTGAATCAGTGGGGAGCAAAATTCGGCAGTCCGCCGGTCTTTGTTTCGATGGTGGAGTGGGCGGATCGAATTATTGTGGAGTGATGGTGGGGAGCAGGGGGATCAGAATCGCGTGGCGAAAGGATGCACCTCCAGCCCGCGGTATCAGTTCTTAGGAGGAAAATATTGAGAGGACCATTGTCTAGGCTATGGGAATTCCTAAGGGTCGCTATTACCACAGCCTGTATTGGAGCCGGGATTGGTGCGACCACAGCATGGTTCATGACCGTGCGTGTAGCGAGGGAGTATCAAATGTCGATGGCCGAAACTGGCGCGACCGCAGGCTTTGCGTTGGGCATCGTGTTGGGCTGTATCGCTTATTACGCAATTTTTCGGCGTCAAATAGATTTCCTTACTCTCGGAACAATCGTAACGCTCACGACGATATTGTCGGCGGCGTTTGCCTTTCTGTTTCACATTTTGACGGATACGGGCGGATGGCTTGCTCTGCCAATAGGCGTGATAACTTTCTTCGCGACTTGCCTGAAATTACGAGTCCCGGCGGTTTCGCCAAGAGCTAATGCGGGCGGCTAGTCTGGTTGGAAGCCTATCCCCGACTGAACAGAACGCGTAGGTTGTGTTTGTTAATGAGTCCAAAGACTGCTAGCAGGTGGCACACGGCGGGGGGCTGACGTGGGTAGTTTGTATTATCCAGGTTCGACTAAGATTTGCGTCAAGTACTGCCGGTTCGTTTGAAATCGACGATCCATACTTATGAGCCGATTTCTTCCACTATCCAAATGGTTTTGGGCGCTCTGCATTGAAATAACATATTTCAAGGCGTGGCATATTTCTAAATTTGATCCCTGAACCGCCGCACTAGTACGCGACGGGTAGCGGACGTTCAATCTGCGATTTTGAATTGTTTTTCCGCGTGCGGTGATGACATCTCTGTCGGTTGTAATCGCCACCCTTTGCGCGCCGCGAGGTATCGGCGACCCGGCTCACGTTCGCCCGCTTTGCGGACGAACAGTGGGCACGCGGCAAAGCGGAACTCGTTCATCGGCGGCGGTTGTGAGAAAAAGCTAGCGCGGAAGAGGAGTTTGGATACAATAGACCAACTGCGGGTGGTCCCGGGGTCACAACACATGTCCGAGGTTCATCCCTACGTATTTGGAACATTCAGGCTGGACGCCGAAAAGCGTCTCCTCTTCCGCGACGACAAGCGCATCGCGATCAGACCTAAAATATTCGACCTGCTTTTCTATCTCGTATCGCACGAGGAGCGGGTTGTAACGCGCGACGAATTGCTTGCGGAGATTTGGCCGGATTTGCATGTGCAGGAATCCAGCCTCACGGTCGGAATATCGACGCTCCGCCAGATTCTTGGCGAGCCCGCGGACGAGCATCAATATATTGCGACGATTCCGGGGCGCGGATACAAATTTGTTTCGCGCGTGAGCGGCGAATCAACGGCGGCCGCAGCGTCTCGAGTGGCGTCGTGGCCCGTTGCTTCGCAATCGCTGCAAGGTGTGACGCCAGTGAGCCTTGCGCTGTTGCCATTTTCCGCGATTGGCCGAATTCGGAATCGCGCGGCGATGCAGGTGGGGATCGTGGATACGCTGGTGGTACACCTGACGAAAATTCGCGTGCTTCAGGTGATTCCAACAACTTCCGTTCATTCGCTGCTGGAGCTGGTGCGCTCAATGAAGAATCAGCACCGCCTGGAAGGAATCGATTTTCTGCTGGAAGGGCATATCCAGGGAACGAAACGCGGAATCCGCGTTGGAGCACAGGTGTTGGTGCCGGAAACCGGCGAAGTGAGATGGGCGACTACGTTTGATATCGCAGGCAACGATCAATCGAAGCTGGAAGGAATGATCGCGCGAAAATTGGCGACGCAGATGGAACGCGCAATCCGCAATAACGATTTTTCACCGCCGGATAGCCCGCTGTTTGCCTCGGGGAATCCGATGCCGACACCTGTTGGTCCTGCATCCGGTCCGCAAGCGCCCCGATTTAGCGCGAACCGATCGCGGCTCTCCCGAGTGGGATCTCGACGGCGCCGGCGTTGGAGTCGGCCAGCGGCTCTTGTGGCGACAATAATAACGCCTCCGGCTCGAGCCTTTTGGGGCTGAAACGCGGAGGCGTCAGGTTGATCCGTCGTTAGTTCAATTGTTTCTTACTTCGACCAGTTCTCCCCTCGCCGTTGTCTTCCGCTGCTCCACAAAACAATTAGAAGTTGAGACGGAACACAAGCTGGAGAACTCTGCCGCCCGGGCTATCGGTGGTATCCAAATCCTGATACGCAGTTTGAATTCTGCCGAATCCTGGGTTCTGCAAGTTGCCCGTCACGGTGCTGAAGAAGCTGGCACCGGCGGAAAATCCCGAAGCGTTGTAAGCGTCGCCCCAGAGGAAGTTGGCGTTGTTGAATGCGTCGAGCATTTCTGCGCGAAGCTCAATCGATACCCGCTCGGTAATCTTCGTAGTCTTCTGGAGTGAAATATCCGCGTTAAAGAATTGCGGACCGTATACGAAGACGCGATCGCAATACGAGCCGGCCGTGCCGCAAGCGGCGAGTTCGGCTGGATTCGTGCCAAGACCTCCGGCGCCCAGTAGCGATTGCGGAACGTACCAGACGGCACCCGGAGCTGGCGTGGTGGTCTTGTAAACGCCCAGATCGCTCTGAAGCTGCGACGGGGTGAGGCCAGTGAGTTGAACTCCGCCATCGTACTGGTTCACTGTGCCACCCAAGCCGCCGACGAGAAGAGTCGGCCGTCCTGTCTGCCAGCGAACGACGGTATTGATCGACCAGCCGCCGAAGATGCGGTTCTCGGCGCCGTTGTGGAAGTCCCATCGCCTGCCGGACCCAAACGGAAGATCGTAGGTGGTAATCACCTTGATCGCGTCACGAGTGTCGTACGGCGAGGGACCTTTCATGATGGCTGTATCGCGCAGCGAAACAAAATTCTCAGGTGCATTGCTGCCATTGCGCTGCCAGTCATCGGTCAACGCCTTTGAGAATGTGTAATTGGCGTCGAACGACAATCCTTTTGCTGGCCTGCGGCGGAAATCGACGACCAGAGCGTTGTAAGTGGATTGAAAACCGTTTTTCAGAAGAAACGCGCCGCCCGTTGCTTCCGGATTTGCCATCCAGAAATTGTCAGGGTATCCGGCGGCAACGAGATTTTGCCAGAAGCTGAATGACGTGAGGCTGGTCGCCGCGCTTCCTGCTTGACCCGTCATCAACGGAGTAACGAACGCGCCGCTGCTGAAATTGGGGTTTAGCTGAGTCGGTGAGCCCGGCGTGGAATTCGATGAACCGGTGAACGCCGCAGTGAAGATTGGAAGCGGACGCTGCCCAGGCAAACCGAAGTCCGCGAAAGAGCCGCCCGCGGGCGCGCCCGCCGTGAGGCACGCGCCCATATTCGTTTCGCAGATATTCAGATTGTTTGCTGCGTTCTGAAATTCGGCGAGGAAACCGTTTTCGAAAATGTTGACTTCGTTCAAGTTCTCTTCTTCCCAGAGGCCAACGCCATGGTTGCCGACGTAACGAACTTCAAGCGCCATGTCGGGACCGAGGGAACGCTGAACTCCCAGCGACCATGACTGCACGTACGGCATGTGCAGATTGGGATCGGTGGCGAATACAGAGTCGCCCGTCGTGGGATCCAATTGGAACGACGGTGAGAATGAAGTGGGATTCTGCGCAACGGTGGGGAAATTCAGCGATTGGAGTTGCAGATTCCCTGCTACGAATTGTCCTGGCGCCGGATTGGATGCGACAGGATTGCTGAATTGGAATCCAGAGTTACCCGGGTTATCTGGTCCAAGCCAATTGTTGAGTCCTTCACGCGAGTAGGCGATCGAGTAGCCGGCGCGGATCACGGTGCTGCCCGACTCACCGAACATCTTCTTCGCAAAGGAATTGTCGAAGTTGGGCTGCCAGGCAACGCCGAGGCTGGGAGCAAAACCCTTGTCCCAATTCTTGTACCACGGAGCTCCATTATCAAGCGTATAGGTCGGGATTGAGCCAGTCATCACGCCGGGCTTGAACAGATTGCCAGCGCCGGAAATGCCGTAGATGCTGCCCGCCCCGCCCTGCAAGTTGAAGTACTCGTTCAGGTCGTCGACCGGAACTCCTTCGTACTGCCACCGCAATCCGTAATTGACGGTGAGGTTCGGACGGACGCGCCAGCTATCGCTGACGTAAAGACCGAAATCCGTCTCGTGGTATTTGTCTCTCTTCGGAACTCCAGAAGTAAACTGACGAGTGGACGGGTCGAGCGCGACGCTGCCGCTGTAGCTGGTGACGCGCCCCGCGAGCATGCCGTACAACTGCGCCGAAGTAGACAGATCGAATGAGCCCATGTTCGGCAAGTTCGTATCGGCGAACTGCACGAGCATCGGGTCTGTACTCGACAAGCCGAGGGCGACCTGTGCGAACTCAGGAGAATCGTTCGCGTCATGAAAAAGTTGGCGCGTCAACGTAAACCCAAAGGACATACTGTGCCTTCCCTTGGTCCACGAGAAGTTATCACTCAATTGTCCGACAGCCGGATTGTCGGCAGAGGGAGTGTTGAGGAGCCAGGGAGAATCCATCAATCCTGAAGGTAGGACGGGTTCAACGATCGCGCTTCCCAAATTAGTTTGAGCTACTGGATAGATCGAGGAATTGAAGTTCCCAGCGAACCATTCCGGAGAGGCTTGGAAGCCGAAGCGGATTTCGTTGCTCGCACTTGAGCCGATGTTCCAGCGCTCTGCGAACGCAAAGATTTGGCGGTCGGATATGTAGCCAACTTAGTTTTGGTTGAATGGCGCGACTGGATAGGTGTATCGCCCGCATTCAAAATATCGGGCGATCAAATTGAATCGCGTCAGATGGTAATCGGCCTCAAAGGAGTGATTCTTCGAGATTTGGAAATCCAATCGCACGTCGGGCATGCGGAGTTCATACACGCCAGAGTTCGTGAAATCGATCTGGTTTTGATAGAGCGAGAGTGCTCCCAGTGAGGTGACGCCCGGAGCCGTAGTGGCGCTTTGAATCGCCGAGAGCGCCGAACCTACGAGAGTATCCACAGTGGAAGTCGCACCATAGTGCCCGGCCATTTGCATCAGATTGGCGGAGCATTGGGGAGCGGCAGCATTGCCATTGCAAGTGACCCAGGGTGTGGTCGCCAACTGCCCAGCAGTGGGCAGCGTCGTCGGGGTGTAGGTGTAAATTCCCGTCGCAGCCTGTGGATTCAAAATCGTGCGTGTGCGGGTGACGGACTGCGGGCGGTTCCAGTCGGTGAAGTCGACGAAGAAATGAATTTTCTTCTTCCAGATAGGTCCGCCAATTTTGCCCCCGTACTGGTCGTACCGCATCTTCTGGCGAGGCTGGCTGGCGAGGTTGTTGAAATAATAGTTTGCGTTCAGGTAGTCGTTTCGGAAGTATTCCCATACGCCGCCGTGAAATGCGTTGGTGCCGCGCTGGCTGACCATGTTGATCTGCACAGCGCCTTCACCGGTCTCGCCGACGTTTCCCGCAGCGGAAGTGATGTTGAATTCCGCGACGTCATCAATGTTTGGATAAATCATCGTAAAAATTGGATCGCCGGACTTGCCTGATTGCCACTGAGCCGCGATTCCATCGAACGTGATATTGACCGCGCCACCGGGAAGTCCTTCCGCGCTGCTTTGGCGCGGGCCGCCAATGGTCTGAATTTCTGGCTGAATAATCGCGAGGCCCCACAGAGCGCTATTGGAACTGGAGGGTGTGTGAGTGATTTCAGGGCCTGAGACCGAAGAACCAATTTCCGTTTGCGTGGTCTCGATGACTTGCTCACCCGCCTCGACCACGACTTGAGAACTTACTTGGCCGATTTGAAGCGTCGCCTTCAGGTCATAGATCTGGCCGACGACAACTTTCACGTTCTTGAAAACGCCGGTCTGAAAATTGGAAGCGGTGACGGTGACGGTGAAATCACCGGGCTGGAGATTGGCGAAGGTGAACCGGCCGGCGGCGTCTGATTTCGCCTGGATTGCGGAGCCGGTCTCCGAATCTTTTATGTCGATCGTCGCGCCAGCAATCACCGCGCCGCTGGGATCAAGAACTGTTCCGTTTAGTGTGCCGGTAGGATTCAACTGCGCGGCAGCTAAAGATGCAAACATTCCAAAGGCAAAAGCAACGGTAAGAAAACGAAACAGATTGCGCCAATTCATGCACCCCTCCGGTATCCCGAATAAACTTCCGGCGTCCGAATTCGGACTACGCCCTTGCGAAACAGGAAACATCCGCGGCAGGGGTGCCAACAAGTAAAAATTCATTAAACTTTGCGGACGGTGGGAATTGGCGGAGCAAAGCCCAGTTGAGCAACCAATTATATCGGCTCTGGAATTCGATTTGTGCGGCAGCGCACTTAGACTGCGCGAGATTGAAGATTGCCGCGCTGGCTGCCGAGATAATCCTTTAGAGAAAGCCCCGCGTGGCGGATATGCGCGTCGAGCAGGGTGCAGGCTGCGTCGACGTCGCGTTTTCTACAGAGGTCTAGAAGCATTCTGTGCTCTTCGCGCGCGCGTTCGAACCCGCGGGTGAGATAGAGCTGAAGGCGTGTGTACCGCTCACCATGGTTATTGATCATCTCGATCAACGAAAGAAAGTGCGGGCGATTCGCGCGGATATAGAGAGCTGAATGAAAATGCGCATTCATGCGTCCCCAGACGCGGGCGTCGCGATCGTGCAGCAAGGCTTTGTCAAACGCGTTCAGTACCGAATCGGCTTTATCGAGATCGCCTTCGGTGAGATACGGGATCGAAAGACGAAGAACTTCGCATTCAAGCAGGCCGCGGATCTCGAAAAGTTCTCCGATTTCTTCGGAGGAAAGCGCGGAGACCACAGCTCCCCGGTGAGCGAAGGTTTTTACGAGTCCTTCAGCTTCCAATTGGCGAATCGCCTGCTTGACTGGCGCCTGGCGGAGATCGAACTCGGAAGCGAGGCCGCCCTTGTGGAGCTGGTCGCCATCGTGTAATTCGCCGCTGAGGATTTTTTTGCGCAGGCGCGTGGCAACCGATGCCGAGCGGGAACGATGAGTCGCAAGTGGTTTTCTCTTTTTCATGCCGAGATAGAGCGGTCTCGCGTGCGAGTGGTGAGCGAGAATTCCAAATTTGACTTACGAATGACCGCGGCCCCTGAGGATAATTTTTACCATAAGAATCTGTAGCGCAGCTACAGAAGTGTGACGGACGCGGCAAACAAATCCGGCCGGAGTCGCTTGCAATTACGTAGCTTAAAGTAAACCTCTGCGGGCGCTATTCCTGGGCCGCGCCTCCGCCGGCCGCTGCAGTCACTGCGGTGTGGTTCCACTGCGGCGGAGTGATCCCGTATAGATGTTGTACGAAGAAATCTTCCCGCTTGTGATCGCCGTACGCCGAATATTGGTCGCCACGCGCGGCGGGATGATCCGCTCCGGGCACGACCAGCAAATCGAAAACTTTGTTGTGCTTCATGAGCTGATGCACCACCTGCATCGTGGAGGATGGATCGACGTTCGTATCGAGTTCGCCGACGATGAGTAAGAGATCGCCCTGCAGCCGCCAGGCGTTATCCACGTTTGATGATTCCGAATATTGCGGGCCGATCGGCCATCCCATCCACTGCTCGTTCCACCAGATCTTATCCATGCGATTGTCGTGGCAGCCCGCATAGGAGACCGCTGTTTTGTAAAATTCCGGATGGAATAGCAACGCACCCATCGAATTCTGGCCGCCTGCCGAGCCGCCGTAGATGCCGACGCGCGAGATGTCATACCAGGGATATTTCGCGGCAACAGCTTTGTGCCACAGGATGCGATCGGCGAAACCGGCATCGCCAAGATTTTTCCACGTAACATCTTGAAATGCTTTGGAGCGGTTTGAGGTGCCCATTCCATCCATCTGCGATACGATGAAGCCGACTTCCGCCTGCGCCATCATCGAGGAATAAACTGTGAAACTTTTCGGCACGAAAGAACCTTGAGGTCCGGCGTAAATATATTCAATGACCGGATACTTTTTGTTCGCGTCGAAATTCGTTGGCCGCAGAATCACTCCCCAGACATCCGACTTGCCGTCCCGCGCCTTCGAAACGAAAACCTCCGGTGGCTTCCATCCTGCTTTTCGCAATTCAGTGTCGTCGCCATGCTCGATTGTCGTGAGCGCCGAATTGTTAGCGACCTTGCGGACCTCCAGTGTGGGCGGCATGTCGATGCGCGAAAAGATATCGACAAAATACTCGCCGTCCGAGGAATATGAGCCGTCGTAATTTGCGTCCTCATTGGTGAGCCGCGTCAATCCTGTGCCGTCAAATTTGATTCGGTAATAGTTCGCAAAATACGGATCTTTGCCGGGATACATTCCTCCGGCGCTGAAATAAATTTGGTGGTTCGCTTCATCCACGCGCTGCACCGCCCGCACGACCCACTCGCCCTTCGTGATTTGATATTTCAGTTTGCCGGTTGCGCCATCAAACATATAGAGATGATTCCAGCCGTCACGCTCAGACATCCAGATAATTTCCGCGCCGTCCTTGAGATCGTACCGGTATTCCTTGCCTGAGTCGGCAAGGCTTCCCGAAGCGCGGCGATAATTGAAAAATGTTGTGGGCTCCTCGGAAATTACGGCGCGCGATTTTCCGGTGGCCGCATCCACCTCGATGATGCGATAGACCTGATGCCCGCGCTGGTTGTACTCAAACGTGAAAGCGTGACCATCTTTGCGCCATTCGAAATCGGAGAGATCGTAAGGATTCGAGAACAAGGAATTTTCCACGTTGATTTGTTTCTTGCTCGCGACGTCAAATAAAACGGGTTGCTGCAGGTCCAGCACATCTCCGGGTTTTGCGTAGACCCGCGACATCATCTTTGGCTGAAGCTGATCCTCCGGCGAAGACTCAACGTAATGCACCTCGCGGCGATAACCGGCTCTCACTCGATACGCGGCGAGTTTGCTTGAATCAGGGGACCATTCGATCGATTCGAGATCGTAATAATTCCCCTCGGAACCGTCTGTGCTCAGGAATTTCAATTCGCGGCCGTGCGCTGGTCTAACGGCGACATTGAAATTATTGATGATCGCTTCCCAGTTTCCATCGGGAGAAACGCGCGTCTGTCCTTCGCGTCCGGATTGCGCGCCGCGGCCGCCGAATCCGCCGCTGGTTTCAATCCTCTTGCAGGCCGAATCCGCAGTTGTGCAGCGAACTCGTGTGCCATCCACGGTGACCGCGAATGCTTCGGCATTTTCTTCAAACGCGATGAAATTGAACGGCAGTTTTCGCGGATCGTAAGTGTTGCCAGTGATTTTGGAAAGCGATGCCGCGATTTTCTCGTTGTCGAAAGCGATTTGCTTGTGCTGCGACTGCGCGTCGTAAATAAAATACTGCGTGGAACCCCGCGACAATTTGCGATACCACAATTTATCCGATTTGCCGATCCACGTCGCGGGTCCAGCGATATCGATCGCGGCGCCTTCGTACTTAGCCTGCAATGCATTTGCGCGTTCGTAATCGGCGGGAGTTCCCTGCGCGCGCGCCGCTGGCGACGAAACAACGAGCAGCAACGCACCCAACGTCGCACCCGATGCTGCGCGAAGCGCATCACTAAGATTGAATTCGCGGACGACCGCACGAGTGGCATCCATCTTTCTCTCTCCTGTTTTTGTCGCCGAAGCGAAATGTTTAGAGCGCCGCTGGTTACAGAACGGGATGCTTGGTGTGCCAATCGGTGTGCCGCTGATACAAATCGGCGGCGGCAATCACTTTGGCGTCGTCAAGAGCGCGAGCCATGAAACCAATTCCCACCGGCAATTTTCTTTGATCAAAGCCGCAAGGAACCGAAATCGCCGGCAAGCCGCACAAGCTCGAGATTCCGTCCATCGGTTTCAGATCTGGAGGCCGCTGGCGAGGCTGTTTGCGGCGAGCTTCCTCTTCTTCAGGAGTACGCTTCGGAGGATTCAGCAATTCCGCGGGGAAATCTTCGCCGGGTCCGGCAAGCACGTCGAAATCGTCAAAGAGTTTGTCGATTTTTTCTTGCAGGAATACGCGCACGCGCTGCGTTTTTAAATAATCCGCCGCGGAGAATTCCATGCTCGCATACCCATTGATCTGGCCAACCGGATCAGCGAGCTCGGCGCACTTTCCGGATTGAATCAATTCATCGTATGCAGACGCGGCCTCGATCAGAATCACAAGTTCCGCCGCATCTTCCCACGGTCCATCCGGTATCGCGATATCTGAAACATGGGCGCCCTGCGCGGCGAGAAGTTTGAGAGCTTCATCAACAGGCTTCTGAAGATCTGGACGATCTCCACCGGAGGCATTCGTGATGCGCCCGATTCGCAGCGGCCCAGATGAGGCGCGACTTGAATACGTAAACGCAGGCGCATCGGCGGGAAGCGAATCGTGATCCTTCGGATCGTGCCCCGAAATCGCTGAAAGCACCAAGCCGCAGCAGTCGGCTGTGCGGCACATCGGCCCGATTTTATCCATCGACCACGCGATCGCCATCACGCCGTATCGTGGGACGCGCCCAAAGCTGGGCCGCATGCCGGAAATTCCGCACTGCGTTGAGGGGCAAATAATTGAACCGCGCGTGTCTGAGCCGAGAGTGAATGCCGCGAGTCCTGCTCCCATGATCGCGCCCGAACCGCTTGACGAGCCGCACGTCCAGTAATCGGTGTTCCATGGATTGCGGCATGGACCAGTGAGCGAAGCATTTCCGTTGGAATAGCCGAGCCCGCCGGCGAGTTCAATCATCGCGGCTTTGCCAATCAACACCGCGCCGGCGTGATCGAGACGCTCAATGACAGTTGCATCGTAATCAAAGATCTGATGTTCAAACGGTTTTGCTCCCCACGTAGTTGGATAGCCTTTGGCGGCCAGCAAATCTTTTGCTGCGTATGGAATTCCGTGAAGCGGTCCGCGATAGTGGCCTGCGGCGGCTTCCTTTTCCATCGCGCGGGCTTGTGCAAGGGCGCGCTCACGAGTGAGCGTGACGTAGGCGTTCAATTTCGGCCCGATCTCTTCGCTGCGATCCAAATACGCTTCCGTGAGTTCCACGGGAGAAAGTTTTCGCGAACGGATTCGTTCGCCGAGCTCGCGGATCGATAGGTAAAGAATGTCTTCGCCGATCATGATTTCGTTTTTCCTCCGCGTGGATATGCCAGCTTGAGGACCGACGCTGGTGAATCTCCGTTCGAAACTTTTGTGGAACGAATGGATTGCAGCATCCGAACGTGTCCACTGACGATGGTTCGCATCCGTTTTTTCTGATCGTCGTTAAGACGGTCGCCCCATTTCGCAAAAATGTGCTGGACCTTGGCGTCAACTTCCGCTTTGAGTTCAGGCGCGAGTTCTGGCTGTTGTTCGTCCTGGATTAATTCGGTATCCGCTGTTGCGGCCGAGCCCGCGGCGAGAACACCGGCCGGAGTTAACGCTGCGGCCGCGAAAGCCGCGGCCGCGCCCAGGCCAAACTCGCGCCGTGAAACTCTGGTCGTTCGTTTCTGTGTCGCTTTCATTTCGTCCCTTTCTTGCGAAGAATTGCATTGGCGCGAAATCGAATCGTTTCCGTCGCGAGAATAAATGGCTCCGGTGCTTTGTCAAGTTATGAATTGTAAAACTCAATGCTTCACGGAGGATCGACATGCAATGTTTACGCGATATCTGCGCGGTGGGGAACTACTTCACTCGATCCACGCGCACGTAAAGACTTCCGTTGCGCCGCGATGAGAATCGGGGCTGCGGAAGAAGCAATCGTCACTTTGCCAAACGCGTCGCTTCTCTGCGACCGTCACTCGAATGGCGGGATCGAATCGGAGCGCGATCTGCTGATCAGCGCTCGTCGGATTGTAAAGATAGACAAGCCACGCATTGCCATCGGCAATCGGTTTTACAGACGACACCATCACATCGTCTGGAGAAATGCTGAAACAAGTGATTTCGCTGACGGGCGCGATTCATCCGCTGGCGCAACAACAAGCGGCTCGCGGCGCTCCCGCCCAAACCGCGCTGCGGCGGCGGACGCAAAAGCGGCGTGCGGCTGAATCGCGTAGCTGAAAATTTACCGGACCTTCCTGATCGGCTTTGTAATTCGTGTGCCAGTAATTATTCATCGCATAGGAAAAAAGCAGCGGCGAACGACTGAATCGTCCGCAGCCACGGCTGCTCCGCCGTAATGGCTCCCATTTCGATCAGCGGCGCATCGGGTACCGCGAGCGTCACGCCGTAATCTTTGTTTGACACATCCGTCCAGCTCACCGCGGAAAAGAAATTCTTGCATGCGCCCGCGAGTTGATCTTCGGGCGCGACGCACGATGGCGTCGGCTACATCGTAGCGCATCTGCGCGCCGGGCACGCGAAATGGAAATGCGAAATGCACGCTTTCCTTTTCGCGCACCGCGAGCTTGTCGAATCTTCGTGGAAATGTCCACGCGGTCGAGGCCCGCGACGAGCCTGACTTCACTGGAATATTTTCTTGCGCCGGGCGCATCGCCTTCAATCAGCAACGAAGCCACCAGCGGCCCATTTTCTTTCACGCGAACGCGCACATTGGAAAGGCGCTGCGCCTTTGCGGGATCCGTTCCAGGAATATAGAGATATTCGCCCAATCCTGCGGCTGCTTGATTATCCACGAGAGAAATTTGTTTGCTCTTCCAGCGGAAGCGAATCAATCGCGCCGGTCTTCTCACTGACATGAAGCGCGATCTCATCATTTTCAAGCGAATCTGCCGCTACGGCGACGGTGCCGCGTTTGAACGCTGTTCCGTTCCTGACGAGAAGACGCTTTGCTCCCAATGGCGGCACGGATTCGACCAGCACCGCGAGTTCGCCAGTCGTCAGCCGCTGGGACGGAACCGGCTTGCCCTCTGCGTCTGTCACGCGATCGCCCAGCGCAGTTTGTTCTGCGCGCAGCAACACAACATCGGTGCGCGGCCAAGACGACAAATTGTAAATGTCGAAAGCTGCGTGTTCGCGCGCCGGTTTTGCGGCCGCGCATTGATGCGCGCGCAAGAAGATCCTCCGCTGACTTCGCGGCATCCACCGCGAACTTGCGCTTGAATTCCCATTCCTGTTTCACGATTGGCAAGTCTGGATCGTCAGACGCTCTTGTCCGCGCCCCACGTGTGCTCATCCCAGAAAGCGATGTTGCGCCACGCGGCTCCGTATTCTCCTCGCGGATAATCCCGCGGCGCGCGCAGAGACCACAACGCTTCGCCCTGAATAAGTTGATCCACCGCGCGCCGCGCCAGCGCGAGTTCGGCTGCCGTTGAAGCGGCGCCATCTTCCCAGTAGGGCGTAAAATCGCCGCGAAATTCCGGCAGCGACGCTCCGTAACGCTTTTCAAATTCCTGAAACATCTGATCGTGCGTCGCAATCACCAAATGCGGAGTGACATAGCGGTCGTTCCAATCCTTCACGGTTGCGGCAAGCGTGGGATCGGGCGGCTCCATTGTCTCCAGTCGTGTACGGCAGATACACCATTTCGTACGGATAATTCTTTTCCTGCAATTGGCGCGCGAGCGTCATGATTTTTTCGTCGCCCAAATTGCTCAGGCTGCCCTCGTGAAAACTGGAATAGCCCGCCCCGGCCACCCAGGTCAGAATTTTTTCCTTTCCCGATTGCGAAACCCAGTAAAACGGTTTGTCGCCCCACGCTTCCAGCGTGTATCCGATGCGATCGCCAGTGTTCGGGCCGACCGCGAAATATTTCACTCCGCTTTGCGCCAGCGTCGGAACAATCCCCCACGTGAATCCGGGCACGTCGGAAGTTACAGCGGTGTTCACGCTGATCCCGTAGGAGGCCTTGAGCGAGCGCGAGTAGTCGAGAAAGTGACTCATCTCCGCGGAGTTCGCCAAGCCGGTCAGCATATTTGCGTAAAGAGCGGAGACGCCGAGCTCGCCATTGTGAATTGCATCCAACACAACTTTGCGCTGCGTTTCTGGCGCCTGGCGCAGATAACTTTCCAGCGCCCACACAGTTTCGAAATTCCATTTGAAGCGATCTTCAGCGGGGAGCGAGCGCGTTTCTTTCGCCAGACGCAAGCCATCTTCAAGATTGCTCCATTGCTTGCGCTCAATGTTGGGCTGGAGATCGGTGTAGCCGATGTCGTTGTGCGAATACGGCACCAGATAAATTGTGCGCGGGGTGACGGGCGTCACATCAAAGGGAAATGTTTGCGCGCCCGCGCCATTCACCGAAAAACGAATCGCCATTTTTTCGGCCGACTTCACCGCGGGAATGGGAATGCGATAAATGTTGCCGCCCACGTTGAGCGCGCCGTGGACGAGTTCACGGCCGTCCATTCGAATCGCAACCGTGCGGCCCTCGGCGAGATTATCCAGGCTCACTCGCAGCACTTGCGCCGTCGCGTTGCCGTCGCGCATTTCAGCGGGTTCCACTCTCACCTGCGGAGAAAAATGGAAGGCGTATTCGAAAGTCATATACCAGTCTTGGCTGTTGGCGTCTTGTCCCACCACGGAGAGCGTGAGCGGTGCGGTTCCGGGAAAATCTTTTTTCGGGAAGATCGAGATGCATGTAGCCGAATAGATCGCCGAACTTGTCCGACATTGTCGCGTTGAAAGAAAGTGCAGCGCCATCGTCGCCGTGGATCACCCATTTCCGCGCCGTTTCGTCTTTCGTATTCTTGAACGTGAACCAGTGCTTCCCGTTGATGAAAAAATCGAAAGTGCGTTCTCTCTTGCTTCCGGTCCAACCGGAAAACTCAATACCTGCCAGCCAGAGGAAATGATAAGAATCGCCTGCAATTGAATCTGGGAGCGGATCGGTTTTCCAAGTGATGGAATGCGCGATTCTTTGCGCTCGCACAATCAGCGCTTCGGTGGCATCGGGAATCGCCGAGTGATAGCTGATGGTTTGCCCGTCCACGGCTTGCGACCAGCCATTTATAAATCCGATTTTAGTTGCCGTCGCCGCGCCTTTCGCCGGATCAGCGACGTCAATCGCGATTTCCTCGCTGGATTGAGATTGAGGAGATGCGTGCGTCAAGAGGACGGTACATAAGGATACGCAAACCAGGCTCATCAAGTATCGCGGAACTCGATTGCGGTTTCTCATCGCAGTTGGTCAAGGCACCGGCGTGGAGCATAACCCCAACAGGCCTCTCAGGGGTATCGAGCATCGAGCGGTGACTCCAATTTGGGAAAAAACTGGAATATAGACTGGCGCATCAACTAAATCGCAGGGTTACTGTGACGTGCCATTCTGAAACGCTAGAAATCTTTCATCTCTCTCGATGCTGTACTCTTGAATGAAGCTCCACCTACACCCCAGTTTCTATGAGCGATGTCAAAAATATATTGAAGATGCGGGTCGACAGCGATGCCGATCTAGAGCTCGCGCAGCGGTCCGCTTCAGGTAGTCTTTTGCATTTTATCCTTCTGTTGGTAGTGGCTTTTTGTACGCCTTATTTTCATGATCGTCCCTTACCCATTTGGATTGTTGGCAGCATTCTGCTTGTTGTCGGTGTCGCGCGGCTTTGGCTGGCGAGATCGTTCGCTTCAAAGCATCTTCAGAGCCCAGTTTTCTGGCGCACATGTTTTCGAGTGGGAGCTCTTGCGGCCGCAGTAACGTGGGGAATTTTTTGCTGCCTCACCGTCGCGGTCTATAGCCCGCAGTGGATAGCATGGCTTCTGCTTCTCATGACCACCGGAGTGGCGGCTGGCGCGAGTGTATCGCTCTCTCCAGATTTCAAACTTTTTGTTTCGTACGCGCTGATCTTGTTGGGGCCGACGATTGCATGGGGATTAATCGGAGGCGCTGCGCAAGGACGCCCTATTTCCGTGGTTGTGGCGCTGTATGTCGCATTTTTGCTGGTGCAGGGACGAGAACAATCGCACGCATATTGGCGGGCAAGGACGGCGAGCGCTCTTTTGGAGAGCAAGACCTCTGAGCTCGAAGAGCGAAACAGTTATTTCAGGGCGCTGATCGAGGGCAGTCCGCTGGCGATCGTTGTGCTCGACACCGAACATCGCATACAGATCTGCAATCAAGCGTTTGAGCGTCTATTTCTTTTTCGTCAGCAGGAATGTATCGGCAAAAACCTCGACGAGTTGCTGAAGACCGAAGAACTCGCTTCTGAGATGGAAGAATTCACGCGTATGGCCGAAGCGGGCAATCGCGTACACGCAGCAACTCGCCGCCGAAAAAAGGATGGCGTGTGGATCGACGTCGAGCTTCATGCTGTGCCCTTGATACTCGGCAACAAATTGGTGGGTCTCTATGGTTTCTATCAAGACATCACTGAGCGCAAGACCGCAGAAAATAAATTAGAGGAGGCGAATCAAAAGCTCGCCGATTGGGTGGAAGTGTTGGAACGGCAGTCCACCGAGATCAGCGCGCTCAGCGAAATGGGAAATTGGCTTCAATCGTGCCAAACAGCAGAGGAAGCCCACACCGTGATCAGTAATTCGGTTCAAAAACTATTTCCGGAATATGCTGGTGCGCTCTGCATCATCAGCGCTTCTAGGAATTTGTTGGATACCGTTATCACCTGGAAAAAACCAACTTTACCCGAACGTGTGTTTGCGCCGGGAGATTGTTGGGCGCTGCGACGCGGCCAGCCGTATCGGTTTGAGGCCGGTGGCCGCACTCCGATCTGCCGCCACGCTGGCGAGCAGAACTTGTCAGAAACATTCTGTTTGCCGCTGATGGCTCAGGGTGAAGCGCTGGGAATTCTCTACTTGGAAGCTGCGCAGAGCGTTGACGAAGACAATTTTCTGGTGCCGCGGCTCTCGGCTCCATCGGAGCAACGGCTTGGCTCAGTTCTCGCAGAACAGATTGGCCTGGCGCTCGCAAATCTGCGATTGAGGGAAACACTTCGCCATCAGTCCGTGCGCGATCCGCTCACCGGACTTTATAACCGTCGCTATATGGAAGAATCGTTTGAGCGCGAGATGAGCCGCGCCTCGCGAAACAACAATTCGGTCGCCCTCCTCATGATCGATATCGATCATTTCAAAAAATTCAACGACACCTTCGGGCATCAAGCGGGAGATGCGCTCTTGCGAGGTTTCGGAGAGCTTCTGAAAAATCGAACCCGTGGACAAGATATCGCCTGCCGTTATGGCGGCGAAGAATTCGCCATTGTGTTGTCAGATTCTGGGTTGGACGCCGCTATCGCTCGCGCGGAATTGCTCCGCGAAGAAGTGAAGCAGCTCAACGTGCAAAACGCCGGGCAGCTTCTGGGAATATCAGCCTCTCGATCGGCGTCGCGCTTTATCCTCAACACGGATCTACGATCGCTGAGCTTATACGGGTTGCCGATGAAGCTCTCTATCGCGCCAAACACGAAGGCCGCGATCGGGTAATGGTTGCTGGTGTTGCGAGTTCTGTTCGAAGTTAAAATCCAAACATCTTGTGTTGCAATTCACATGAAACTGGCGCGTTAGTATCGCTTTCAGAACTCAGTGCTTTTAGATCGCCGCGAGAATTCTCTATTTATTGCAAACTGTTTCGTGCGCGTGACGCTAGTTTCAATGGATTGACGCGCAGAGTTCGGTACGCACAGTGACGTCACGAATTAGTTTGAGACAGAACGATGGTGAGGATCAAAACTTGGAAGAGAATGCTCTGGTGCATGGCGCGACTCACATTTTGACGTTACAGGAAATCGCTGACGTCGCTGCGGAGAGCGGCCAGCCGGCCGCGACGCTCATGAATATCGTAGCGTTAATTGCGAAAAGATTTCACGCCGACGTTTGTTCGGCATATTTGCTGGAACCGGATCGCGCCAATCTCGTATTAGCTGCGACGCTCGGACTTCGCCCGCAATGTGTCGGCACCCTTCGTATGGGATTGCACGAGGGGCTTGTGGGTTTGGTTGCAGAGCAAGTGCGCCCAGTTGTCGTGGAACTTGTGAAGGATCATCCCCGCTTCAAGTATTTCAGCGAAGCTGGCGAAGATGCATTCCAATCTTTCCTCGGCGTGCCAATAATTGACCGGGGAGTTCTGCAAGGTGTGCTCGTCGTTCAAAATATCGAAGCCCGAATTTTTCACGACGACGAGATTCGGATGTTGGCGGAGGCCGCGACTCTGGTCGCGCCCATCTTGAGCGAAGCGCGCACCCAAGAAAGTTTTGTCGAACCCGCACAGGAGCGGCTCTGGGCGCTTGCGCGCAACGTGTGCTGGAGTTGGGACCACGACACGAGCAGCTTGTTCCGCGACATCGATCCCGTCCGTTGGCGGCAGCTCAATCACAATCCGATTTCGCTATTGCGCGAGATTCCCTCAGCAGAAATCGAACGCCGCGCGCGCGAACTCGTGCTGCACAGCCGCATCAACTACGCCTACCGCCGCCAGCGCGAATATCTTGAGGCAGACCAGACCTGGGGCGCGAAGCAAGCAGGCATTCTGAGGCCTCGTCCGGTCGCGTATTTTTCCGCGGAATTCGGATTGCACGTTTCCATTCCTGAATATTCCGGCGGACTCGGCGTACTTTCTGGCGATCATATCAAGAGCGCATCCGACCTGGGCATTCCACTCGTCGGCATCGGCTTGTTTTACGGCCAGGGATATTTCCGCCAGCACCTCGATCACGATGGATGGCAGCAGGAAGAATATCTTCCCACCGACACGAACCAACTGCCGATGGAGCCGGCTATCGGCAAGAATGGCCAGCCCGTCACTGTGCAAGTGGAAACTCGAAGCGGCTCGATCCAGGCAAAAGTTTGGCGGATGAAAGTAGGGCGCTGCGATTTATTCCTGCTTGATTCGAGCGTGGAAGCGAACGCTCCCGAAGATCGTGAACTCACGTCACGTTTGTACGGCGGCGACTCGCGCATTCGAATTCGTCAAGAACTGCTGCTCGGCGTCGGTGGATTCCGCGCGCTGCGAGCGATGGGAATTACTCCCGGCGTTCTTCATTTGAACGAAGGCCACAGCGCATTTGTGGTGCTCGAAGCAATTCGCGATCGCATGCACGAGGAAGGACTGGATTTCGAAGAGGCAGCGCCGCGTGTTTCGCGCGCAGTGGTTTTCACCACGCATACTCCTGTGCCCGCGGGTCACGACCGGTTCAGCTCTGAACTCACTGAAGAACATATCGGGCCGCTCAGAGATGAATTGGGTCTTACCCACGAAAGAATGATGGAGCTGGGCCGCGAAAATCCCGGGAATCATTCCGAGGATTTCTGCATGACGGTGCTGGGCCTAAAACTTTCGCGTCACGCCAATGCTGTCTCGGCTTTGCACGGCGAAGTTTCACGCGCGATGTGGAATGAATTGCGTTCCGGCAAAGCGGAGGATGCTGTGCGCATCGGGCACATCACGAATGGAGTTCACGTTCCTTCGTGGCTCGCGCCGCAAATGTTTCGCCTCTACGACCGTCACCTGGGAACTGGCTGGCACGAGCACAGCGGCGAGGCGCGCATTTGGGAGGGAATTGAAAACGTAGACGATGGCGAACTTTGGGAAACGCATCTCAGCCTGAAATCGAGACTGCTGGAATTCGTGCATCAACGCACAGTGGATCAATCCGCGCGCCGCGGCGAGTCTCCGAAGAATCCGCATGGCTCCGATCGCTTGCTCAGTCCGGATGCGCTTACGATTGGATTTGCGCGGCGCTTCGCCACTTATAAGCGGGCGACTTTGATTCTGCACGATATGGAAGAACTGGCGTCGATTGTGAATGACTCGAAGAGACCGGTGCAATTCATCTTCGCCGGCAAGGCGCATCCGCGCGACGAGCCCGGCAAGCGCGTGCTGCAAGATTTGGTGAAGTTGATGCGCGACTCTCGATTCGTGGGCAAATTCGTCTTCGTGGAGGATTACGATCTCAACGTCGGGCGCCATTTCGTGCAGGGTGTGGACGTGTGGCTCAACAATCCGCGGCGGCCGCTCGAGGCGTCTGGCACCAGCGGGCAGAAAGTTGTCTTGAATGGCGGGCTGAACCTTTCCGTTTTGGATGGCTGGTGGGCGGAAGCTTACGATGGATTGAATGGCTTCGCGATCGGAACTGGAACTACGCACACGAATCCCGATGTGCAGGACGAGCGCGACGGAAAAGATTTGTACCGTGTTCTTCGCGAAGAAATTATTCCCCTCTATTTCCAGCGCGATCGCGATGGACTTCCGCGCGCGTGGATCAAGCGCATGAAGCGAACGATTCGCACGCTCGGCTGGCGATTTAATTCCGATCGAATGGTGATGGATTACGCGCTGAAATGCTACATTCCCGCCGCCGGCGGAACGACGAGCGACTTGAGAAGAACGTAGTAAGTCCAAGACAAACAGCGCTTCAGAATTGCTTCCATTTGCCATCGGCGGGATCTTCCGGTGTGTTTTTGCATTTGTTGAAAACCTGCCGCGAAGTGCTGCCGTACGCATCCGAAAAACGGTTAAATTGTTTATTTGCAATTAGTTAGCAGACGTTTGGCGGTTTGGCACCCCCATGCCATTGTTTTTGTAAAGTGATGATTCTAATGGAGTTATCTAGTACTATTACTAAAAAGTTGTTCATTCTAAAGGAGTTAAGTGCGTTTTGGGGTGTGTTTTTTGGGGTGTTTTGGGGGTAGTACTAAAACTAGGTGCTTACAGGGGAAGTGCGCTCGGTTGTTGCTCATGCGCAGCCCGCCGTGAGCAGTGGCAGCGGCGCAGCATGGTCCCGCATCAACTTGGGCTGTCATTGCTTGTCGGCGCAGTCGCGCAGGCGGATCGATACTATCTTCGTGCTGTAACCCGCGGCTCCTGCTTTGAGATAGTCACCCACATACCAGAAAGTGCAATCATCGCTGGGGTCCATCGCAGTTGTCGCATAGTCTTCCCAACGCAGCGTGTTCGTTTGCGCAGCCTCTCCAACGGCTGCCACGGTTTCGTGCAGACTTAACTGGCCTTTCGGATCGTTCGCCAGACGTCCCGCAAATCTTTGTCCCGCGAAATTGGGAGCTCCGCCGAATGAATACCCCACACCGATGTCGCCTTGTTTGTTCATCGCGATGCTTGGCATCCAGCGATAAAAACCGTCCGGTGCGTAAGTTCCCTGTTGATAGAGGGAAATGTTGCGAGCGCCATCGAATCGAAACTCGTACCATCGAACTCCGCCTGTTCCGGCTTTTGTCGCAATGGAATGCGCTCCGACGATTGATTCCTGGCCGCCAATTCTTCGATAGATGAGTCTCTGCATCAACTTATCGCCCTGCGCGTCGAGCCGTTGATCTGTGCCGGGCTGAGAAACGCAACTGGTCAATTGACCGCCGCACAAGTAATGGTACGGAGCCACTGGGATTTTTACCGGGCCAGTGGCTCCAGTTTTAGCCGGCGCATCCCAATCGACGTGCACTTTCCAAAAGTAAATTCCATCGTCATCCAAAACATTGTGGAGCTGAGTTCCACCCGCGGCCATCATGATGTTTGGTGAGCCTGCCGGTGGCAGAGCCTGGCCATCGATATCCGCGTTGTTCAAGAAATTTACACCGTCAATGATGATGCACTGCTCTGTTGCGGGCTGGCCTTTCAACATCCGCGCACGATCGGCAATGCAATCGTGCTTTTGGATCACGGTGTCGCCGGTACTTGTGGGCACGTAGTATCCATCGGGCCAGATCGCCGGCCGCGGGTAGTCGGGGAAAAGTGTTCGGTCGAATGCATACCGATAATATGCGCCAAGGGGATCGCTGCCCACGCTTAGTGCGTAGCACATTGCGTAAGTTCCCGGCGGTTCTTGAAGATTTGCTGGTGGAGCGACGGAAGGTCCGGGATCGGACGCCTCGCCGCGGCGCGCGGCCACACCTGACTGCTTTGAATCCGCGCGATTGCGGAATTCACCTTCGGAGATTCGGCTGAAGATCGGCATGACGATCAGCCAGCGATTTGCCAACTGGTCGTAGCGCACAACGGCGTCGCCATTGTTGCGCGCCTCGCACACTCCTCCGAATCCTGTAAAAATCACATTCGTAGGAACGGGCCCGTAGAGAACGGTACCGGTTTTCTCGTGACGTTGCCCCTTCTTCGCGAAAACGGCGAGTCGCGAATTCACAATCTGAACAATTTCGTCGGGCCCCACCGCGAGACTGTTGTCCGATGGATTCCGGTAAAACGCAGGTCCTTGGCTCTGTGGACCCTTGAATCCATCTCCTAGCCCGTCGAAGGATTCCACCACCGCCGCGGAAGTGCGCGTACCTTGCGCGGTTTGCTCGACTGCTGCGCCAGCTTCACTGATTACTGGGGGCGCGGATTCAGTTGTTTTAGCTTCTTGCTCCGCTGTCTCCTCGCTTGGAGTTGTTGTCTCAGTTGGAGATGTGCCGCAGGTGGGGCGTCCGCATTCAGCCTGATTTGTCGCCGTATCGACTTTGCGCAAAGATAGTCAGGGGCCGGGAAACATCCCGAGCTATCGCGTGATGAACTTCCACGCGATTGGAACTCGCAGACTCCTGTTTTGCCTTCGAATGGAGACTGGCGAAAGTGGCTAAAGAAAAACCAACTAGAAAAATTGCGGTCGCACCTGTGGCGATGATTCGATTGTTTTGTTTCATGTTTGATTTAATCCGGCTCGCGCATTTCAATGCCTGGAGATTCGATCCGAAGAAAATAAAATGACTGCTTCGGGCGGTAGCGTGCTCTCGAAAAGAACAAAATGCAATCGTTTCATACACAAGCTGTCGGGACGAGCTTACTGGTGCGTCCAGCGCCAAGCGCGAATTAGCATGCCGATCGAGCGCCAGCGGCGATTTATTCGACCGCAATAAATAATTTTGGCGCCGGTGCAGAGTTTCTCGGCGGGTAGCCTCCTTGTAAATTGCGGTTGTGAATTGTCTTTCCGCAAACCGTGATAACACCACTACCAGTCGTAATCGCCGGGTAATGTTGAGCCGCAGCTTGTTCGGATGCGACGGACACAGCCGGGGTGGGAGGCCTCTGGTGTGGGTTCGTGCGTCGAAATCTCAAACAGTATTATGGGCAGCGGGATCTGGGTTCGACGCCGGTAATTTAGGGACGCGCCGATGGTGCTCCGCAGTTCATTAGCAAATGCGGATCAAATTCGCGGTTGAGGGATGGGCCATCCCGAAATTCAAGGGCGATCGCAGATCGGATTCGTAGTAGCAGGTGCACCGCCTGCCCGCGCGGAAAGAAACCGAAAACCGAAATGCCCGGCCCTTTGCCAGCCGCAAAGGATCGGCCACCGCCCACACGTGACTACGACGTGGTGGGGCACCCCCAAGCAACGGCTTTCAAGCGGGGACTCCAGGCCACCCGCCGGGTAACGTTTTTGCCTTTCGTGCGTCTCAATACTTCAGAAGCATAGATTACCTATGGATGGAAGGCCTATGGCTAAAGGCAACGCAGATCGCAAGCGAGAGCTTCTTCCTGGAACGCTTGAAATGCTAATTCTGAAAAGCATTGAACGCAATGGCGAGCCCATGCACGGCTACGGCATCGCGCTCTACATCAAGCAGATCTCTCGGGAGGTTTTGCGCGTGGAAGAAGGCTCTCTCTATCCAGCGCTGCAAAGATTGGCGATCAAGGGGCTGGTGAAAGGTGAATGGCGCGAGTCCGATACCGGACGCCGCGCGCGCTACTACCAACTCACCGCGGCGGGCCGTAAACAGTTGCGCGAAGAGGTTGCAGGTTTTGAGCGGCAGTTGGAAGCAATTATGCGGCTGGTGCAACCCGCGTAGAGTTTCACAATAGGAGTAGAAACTCATGAGCACATTCGCTGAACTTTGCAGACGAATCTTCCATTTACCAAAGCGATCGGAATTTGGCGAAGAGCTGGGCGTCGAGATGCAGCACCACTTGGAGCTGAAGACCGAGGAAAACATCCGCGCGGGAATGAGCGCGCAGGAAGCCCGGTACGCGGCGCTGCGCGAATTCGGAAACGTAACGCTGCTGAATGAACGCAGCCGTGCCGCATGGAGTCTGCGGTGGGCCGAAGAACTGGGGCAAGATGTTCGCTACGGATTTCGAATACTTCGCAAAGCTCCCGTTTTTACCGCCGTCGCGGTTCTCACCTTGGCGCTCGGCATCGGCGCAAACACTGCGATTTTCAGCATCGTCAATGCCGTGCTGATCCGGTCTCTGCCGGTGTCGCGCCCCGGGCAACTGGTTTTCGTGCGCTGGATTTCGAAAAAATGGCCCAAGGCTGTGAAGTCTCTGAATGGCGGCGCCGATACCGATGCATCCGGAATCTCAAGCACTTCACTTTCGTATCCAGCATACGAAGCACTTTCTTCCCGCAAAGATATTTTCTCGGATTTGATGGGAGTTTTTGACGCGAGCGGAATTACATCCGTCATCGAAGGCGATGCTTCTATTTGCACGGTGGAAGAGGTAACCGGGAATTTTTTCTCTGCGCTGGGTGTCGCGCCGGTTCTTGGGCGCACGCTCCAGCCAGCCGACGACATTCTCGGAATTGGTGGCGTCGCTGTCGTCAGCCATTCCGTCTGGCAACGCGAATTCGGAAGTTCTTCTGCTGTGGTTGGAAAGCAAGTGCTTCTGAACGGCGCGCCCTACACAATTGTTGGCGTTGCACCCGAGGACTTCAATGGCGTTCGCCCCGGCCGCGCGCCGGATTACTGGACTCCTCTGCACACTCGCCCCGGAGTAAATGCAACTGCTTTTGTGAATCACGATCGCTGGTGGCTTCGAGTCATCGGAAGGCTCCAGCCGGGAGTGAAACAGAATCAAGCGCGCGCAGCTCTCGATATCGTGCTCACGCAGGAAGCGGCGGCCACGGTTGGCGCTGCCGCGCCCGCACCGGCCGAACAAGTTCCGCACATCGAACTGCTTTCAGGATCGCGAGGACTCGACGAATTGCGCAATCGTCTTTTTGCGCCGCTGCGCATTTTGCTCGTCGTTGTTCTGCTGGTTCTGTTTCTGGCTTGTGCCAACGTCGCAAATCTCATGCTCGTCCGCGGCGCCGCGCGCACGGCGGAGATTGCGATGCGCCGCACGCTTGGAGCGAGCCGCGGACGGTTGATTCGTCAACTCGTCGTTGAAAGTTTTGCGCTCGCTCTTCTTGGCGGCGCTGCCGGTCTTGTCGTAGGTTCCTGGGGACGAAGCACCCTGCTTGGAATGATCACCTCGCAAGATAAAACGATTCGGCTGAATGCCGCGCTCGATTGGCGTGTGCTTGCGTTTACGATCGCAATTTCCGTGCTGACGGTTCTCGTTTTTGGATTGGCTCCGAGCTTTCGCGCTTCCCGCGCCGAATTGGTTCCGTCTCTCAACGGAGGGCATGCTTTGAAAGCCGGCGCGCGAATCTCGCGATTCGGCACGCGCAACTGGCTTGTCGCGGTGCAAGCAGGAGTTTCGCTCGTGCTTGTTTTCGTCGCGGCTCTTTTTATACGAACTCTCGTCAACCTTGGAAATGAAAATCTCGGATTCAATCCGCAAAATGTTTTGCTCTTCAGCGTCAACCCCGGAAACGGAGGATACAAAGGCGCGCGGCTCGATTCGTTCTATCAGGATTTGATGGCGCGCCTCCGCTCCACTGCGGGAGTGGAATCCGTGGCAGCTTCGCAAATCACTCTCATCAACGATTCGATGAATGGTTATCCGGTGAAAGAAGCGGAAGGCGCGCCCAACCCTGTGCCCGTGGATCGTTCCATGATGGCGTTCAATTACGTGAGCCCGGATTTTTTCAAGACGATGAAGATTCCGGTGATCGCTGGCCGCGAAATTTCAGACGCGGACACCACAGGCGCGCCGTTGGTCGCACTGATCAATCAGACGGCCGCTCGGAATCTTTTCGGCGAACAGAATCCCATCGGCCGCTGGGTTGGATTCAACCCGGCACTCGGCGGCGAGACGCGACTCACGATCGTCGGGCTTGCAGGCGATGCGAAATTTACAGGTGTCAGCGACAAAGCTCCTGCGACGCTGTACTTGTCGTACCGCCAGGCGTTAACCGCCGCGGGCGAAATGAGCTTCGAAGTGCGCTCATCGCTACCAGAAAAATCACTCGTTCCCGTGATCCGAGATCTGGTGAAATCATTGGCGCCCACACTTCCAGTGTATGGAGTGACGACGCAACAGCTTCAAATCGACAACTCCGTCTCGCAACAACGCATGTTCGCGCGCCTCACTGGATTTTTCGGATTAGCCACCCTTCTCCTCGTCGCTGTTGGTCTTTATGGCGTACTCGCATTTTCGGTGGAGCAACGCCGCCGCGAAATTGGAGTGCGAATGGCACTCGGAGCTCAGCGCTCTAATGTAATTCGAATGATTCTCGGCGAAGGGCTTGGTGGAGTTTTGGTAGGAATCGCGGCTGGCTTAATCGGCGCACTGGCCGCTGGGCGCATGGTCCACGCGTTTGTCTACGGAGTCCATCCTCGCGATCCGATTTCTATTGCCATCGCGACGCTGCTGCTTCTCAGTACCGGAGTGATCGCAGCGTACCTGCCCGCGCGCCGCGCGGTACGGGTTGATCCAATGGTCGCGCTGCGCCACGAATAACATTTCCCGGAGTAATTTAGGCTCGACTGTAAACAGAGCACTTGCGATCAGTAGCCCGTCGCGGTCACCGGCGCATGATTTAGTTGGGGAGTGAGGATTGGCATTGGTTCAACTGGAAGGCGCTCATCTGCTTCTGGATTCTCAAAAACTTTTCGGATTCCATAAGTCGTTGTGCGCTCAGCTGGAATCCGCCTCAATGGATCGAATCATGGCGCGGAATTCGCCGGGTGAAACATATTCGCCGAAATTCGCTCCGGCCATTTTCGAGATGCTCTCCTCCATCAGCGTGCCGCCGAAATCGTTCGCTCCCGCTTGCATACATGCTAAGGATTGTTCGAAACCGAGCTTGACCCAAGAGACTTGAATGTTGCGGATGTAGCCGTGCAAAAGCACGCGGGAGAGCGCATGAACGATCAAATCCTCGTGGATCGAACGCCCCGCGCGGGCAGCTCCGCTTTGAAAAAGTTTGGTTTTGGAGTGGATGAATCCAAGCGGAACGAATTCCGTAAATCCGCCGGTTTCCTTTTGGATGTCGCGAAGCAGAAGCATGTGCCTTACCCAGTGTTCGGGAAGCTCGGTATGGCCGTACATCATCGTGGAAGTCGTGGGGATGCCGAGACTGTGTGCCGTGCGAATCACTTCAATCCACTGCCGGACTTTCAATTTATTGGGGCTGAGAGATTTGCGCACATCGTCGTCGAGAATTTCCGCGGCCGTTCCCGGAATACTTCCCAATCCGGATTCTTTCAACATCGCCAGATACTCGCGCAGTGGCAGCCGCGTTTTCTCCACGCCGTACGTAATTTCCATCGGCGAATAGGCGTGCACATGAAGTTCAGGCAATCGAGACTTGATAGCGCGCAGAAGTTCAACGTAGTAGTAGCCGTCGAGGTCTTTTGGGAGGCCGCCTTGAATACATACTTCCGTAGCCCCGCGCTCCACCGCCTCGAGTGACTTGGCAATCAGCGTGTCTGTCGAATGGAAATAAGCTTCCGGCGAATCCGGCCCGCGGCTGAACCCACAAAAGGCGCAGCCAACGATGCAAACGTTGGTGAAATTCAAATTCCTGTTCACCACGTAGGTAACGCGATCGCCGACTGTGGAACGCCGAAGCTCATCCGCGACTTTCAGCAGAGCCAGCAGGTCGTTGCCTTCCACCGTCGCCAGCGTCAGCCCCTCATCGAAGTTCAAATCATTCCCTGCGAGGACTTTTTCCAGTGCAGCGGCGACGTTTCGGCTCGCCGCCGCAATCGCTCGATCCAAAGGAATTTCCGTCCATTCGGCATTCAATGTTTTAAGCATGGCCCACCTTCTTTTCGAGCATATCCATCAACGCCCTGGAGCTTTTGAATATACGGCTGAAGTTGTTCGCTTACGAATTCCGAGCGCGTGGAAAATTCCGGATAAATTGCCAGGCGTTCGCGCAAAACGAATCCAATTTCCGCGGTTCGCTTCGCGAGCGAAGAGATCTGCGGCCACGCGGCTTCCGGATTGATGAAGTCCTTCGTGACAGGAGAAATTCCGCCCCAGTCATTAATTCCCGCAGCCAGCAAATCCGGATAGTCTTTCGCGAGCAGATTCGGCGGAGATTGAATATTCATCTCGCCGCCAAGAATCAAACGCGCGACTGCAATGGTGCGTAGCAAATCATCGTTAGAGGGTTCCGGCGCCAGAGCCATTCGAATATCCGGCTTGGCGCGAAATGGCTGGACGATCACTTCTTGTATGTGGCCAAATTTTTCGTGGGCTGCGCGGATCGCCAGCAGCGCATCCACACGTTCCTCGCGAGTCTCACCAATACCGATCAAGATTCCCGTAGTGAACGCCATCGACAACCGGCCGGCATCTTCGATGGTCCGCAGACGGAGCGAAGGGACTTTGTCTGGCGCGCGCCAGTGCGCTTCACCTTGACGCAAAAGCCCGAGACTGGCGCTCTCAAGCATTAGGCCCACGCTCGCGTTTGTCTCGCGCAGCCGGGCGAGATCTTTCGCGCACATCACGCCCGCATTCGAGTGCGGAAGTAAACCTGTCTTCAAGAGCACCAGCTCACTCATTGCTGCAAGGTATTCGAGCGTGGTATCGAAGCCCAACATTCGCAAAAAATCTTTCGCTTCCGGAAATATCCGCTCGGGCTGATCACCAAGGCTGAACAAAGCTTCTTTGCAACCCGCATGGCGGCCCGCGTCGGCTACCGCCAGCACTTCGTCAGGAGTCATGTACGCGGGCACGCCGGGTTGCGGATCAGCTCGGAAGGTGCAATAGCCGCAATAGTCGCGGCACAGGTGGGTGAGTGGAATGAAAACTTTTCTGGAATAACTGACCGAATTTCCTTTAAAGCGGTCCCGAACACTAGCAGCGGCTTTGAGCAAGCTTTCTAATGGGGCTTCTTCCATCAACAAAAGCGCATCTTCGCGGGCGATACCCCGGCCCTCTAATCCGCGCTCGAGAGCGGCGCCTGCGGTTAGCGGCAGGCCCGTTATTTGAGATTCTGAGCTTTCGGATCGCACGCGACGATGATACCACCGCCAGTTATACTCGCTGGGTAGCGACGCGCATCCCGACTAAACTTTTGGAATATAACTATCCGGAGCGCCGCTCCTCTCGTCTACTGGTGATGACACCTTCGCCCGATTCCGCTCGCCCAAACGCGACCCGTTCAAGCTGGCTGGCGCGGTGGCTCAGCGATCTGTCGCAGGATTTGCGCTATGCGCTGCGCGGAATGCGCCGCGACGCCGGCTTCACAGCGTTTGCGATTCTTATCGCCGGGCTCGGTATCGGCGCTAGTTCGTGCGTGTTTAGCGTCGTCAACGCGCTGCTTCTTCGCCCGCTACCTTTCCGTGATCCAGCACGTCTCGTGTGGATTTCGAACACCGGCACAAACAACGGGGAGTGGTCCACGCAGGTGAATCACTTCGTGGATCTGCGCGCGCAAAATAAAAGTTTCATCGATATCGCCGGCTATGATGGGTTTTACAGCGTCGGGAATACAGAGCTCACCAGCGAAGGCGAGCCCGAGCGCCTTACCAGGGTGCCGGTGACGCAGAATTTTTTTCCGCTGCTCGGCGTCTCACCGGAGATTGGCCGGAACTTTACGGATGACGAATCGCGCCAAAAAGTCGGCTCGCCGGAAGCCGTAATCTTGAGCCACGCCCTCTGGCAGCGCCATTTCAATGCTGACCCAAACATTATCGGCAGGAAGCTCACACTCAACAGCAATCCGGTAACCGTGATCGGCGTGATGCCCGCATCGTTCGATTTCTCGAGTGTCTTCGCGCCGGCCACGCCCGCCGACATGTTTGTTCCCTGGCCGCTCACTGACGAAACCAATCAGGACGGCAACAGCACAAAAATTGTTGGCAGGCTCGCTCCCGGCGCCACCGTGCGCAGCGCGCAAGCAGAATTCACGGTGCTCGGCAAACAGCTGAGTGAAGAGCATATCCACGAGCGCAATCCTGTCGTGCCGCGCATTGTGCCGCTCACCGAGCACATCAGCGGCGCGATCAGCCCGGCGCTCGTTGTGCTGGCTTGCGCCGTGGGGGTGGTGATGCTGATCGTGTGCGCGAATCTTTCGAATCTCCAGCTCGCTCGCATGGGAGTTCGGCAGAAAGAAATGGCAGTACGCGCGGCGCTAGGCGCTGGCCGGCTGCGGCTGCTGCGACAGTTGCTTACGGAAAGCGTCGCGCTCTCCGCTGTTGGCGCGGCGGTCGGTTTGCTGCTTGCATTTGCGGGCACGCGCTTTCTCGCGCATCTCACTACGTTCGATCTTCCGCTCCTTGCCAGCGTGCACATCGACGCGCAAGCGCTGGCGTTCACGCTCGGCGCCGCGATTCTCACCGGCCTGCTCTTCGGTATTCTTCCTGCGATCCAAGTGCAGAGCTTCGCGATACACGGAGCGCTGAAAGATTCCGCGCGCGGCGCTACTGGCGGCAAACGTCACGCCTACGTTCGCAACGCGCTTGTCATCGGCGAAATTGCGCTGGCTTGCGCGCTGCTGGTCGGCGCGAGCTTATTGATTCGCAGCTTCCTGCGAGTACTCGACGTTGATCTGGGATTCCAGCCCGAGCGCGCCGCCGCTATGCGCGTGGATCCCAGCTTTCGCTTGCAAAACATGAGCGAAGAAAACTCCTACGTGGACACCGTCCTTCTTCATGCACGCAACATTCCCGGCATCACCGCCGCGGGTCTTACGAACACGCTTCCGTTTAGCCTCGAGTCTTCCTGGCAGGTTCGCGCCAAGGGAATTACCTACGATCGCGGCCATGTTCCAGAAGCTTTCATTCGCGTTGTGAGCGATGGATATATCGAAGCCGTCGGCATTCGCCTCGTCGCTGGACGCGCGTTCACCGCTGACGATCGTCTCAACACCGAACCCGTCGCGATCGTGAATCAATCGCTCGCGCGCACTCTGTGGCCCGGGCAAGATCCGATCGGCCAGATGGTGACGCAGGATGGCGGGCGCCGCGTGGTTGGCATAGTCGGCGACGTGCGCCATGAAAACGTGGAAAGCGCGAGCGGCGGCGAAATGTATTTGCCCATGCGCCAGTATGGCTCATCGCCGTTCCAACTTGTGGTGAGGACCGCGCTTCCGCCGGAGTCGCTGGCCAACGCGGTACGCGGCTCGCTCCGCGAAGTAGATTCGAAACTCCCAATTGGGCAGTTCACTACGCTCGAGACTTTCGTAAACAAAGTTGTCTCGCCGCGACGGTTTCTGGCGATGCTGCTTGCGGGATTCGCGGGGTTCGCGCTGTTGCTGGCTTCGCTAGGAATCTACGCGCTGATTTCGTACTCGGTGAACCAGCGCGTGCGCGAAATCGGAATTCGAATGGCGCTGGGAGCCAGTGCCGCAAACGTGCGCGCGAGCATTCTCATTCGCACGCTCACGCTCGCTGCCGCGGGGCTTGCATTGGGACTCGTCGTCTCGCGCATGCTCACTGCGGCGATCGCCGGATTTCTTTATGGTGTGACGCCCGGCGATCCACTCACTTTCGTCACGATGAGTGGGCTGCTCATCGCGGTCGCCGCCGCCGCGGGCTTCGTGCCTGCTAGGCGCGCGAGCCGGATCGATCCGATCGTGGCGTTGAGAGCGGAGTAGTTTTCGCCTCGCTTCGCGCTCCGAGATAGGCCCGACAATTCGTTAAATCGTTTATTTGTAATGTGGTTAGCGGATGTTCGACTGTTCGGTACCCCCACCCCATTGTTTTTGTAAAGTGATGATTCTAATAGAGTTACATAGTACTATTACTAAAAAGTTGTTCATTCTAAAGGAGTTAGGTGCGTTTTGGGGTGTGTTTTTTGGGGTGTTTTGAGGGTAGTACTAAAACTAGGTGCTTACAGGGGGTCCTCCTCCGCTTTCGCTTTCGCGAAAGCTGCGGCGGACTCGCAAAAGGCGCTATGCGAGGCTGGGGCGAACCCACCCCGAAATTCAAAAGCTACCGCAAATCAAAATTGTTCGCTAAAGGTGCGCCACCCGTCCAGAGGCGACATCATGGAAGAGTATCAGGAAACGTTCCGTCTGTCCCCGGGTTTCCCAAATCAAAATTGTTCGCTAGAGGTGCGCCACCCGTCCAGAGGCGACATCATGGACGATATCCGGAAATGTTCCGTCTGTCCCCATGTTTAGCCTAGTGGCGAGTGGCAAGCCCCTTGTCTGAGATTTTGTATTTTCCGATCGCGCGCGGAGAGGATACCACTGCCAGCCGTAATCGCGGGGTAATGTTCTTACGTTGCTCGTCCGGCTGCGACTCGCGCAACCGGGGACTGCCACGTCCTTTATTCGCTTGACGATTACTGGTGGGAAAATGAGTTCGTGGGAATCGGAATAGTGGCGTGTAAGCGGAAAAATATAACGCCGCTTGTTTAGTGCCGCCCTTACAGGGCTCCGGGTAGTTGTCGTTGGGGAAGGTTACCCAGGTCTTCCGACCTGGGCTTACGTTTGGTGTTGCGCCTCCGGGGCTCTGCGGTTCGACGGGAAACTCAGTCGCAATTCTGGAAGCGCCGATTTCATCGGCGCAACGAGTCGAGTGCTCGCGAAGAAGGTGGAAACAAAGAAGGCAGAAGAGCTTCCCACCCTTTGCGTGGAAGTCCACAAAGGGCAGGCCATCCCGAAATTCGAAAGCTAATGCAAACCAAAATCGCGGCAGGATCGCGCGCCGCCCGCCAGCCGTTTCGTCCATAACTTACACAAAAATAAGGGATGTAACGTTACGTCGCGTGTTGAGACTTCACACGGCATCGGTGTTGCCACATATTCGCGGCACGGCGTTGAGTTCGGGGAATTTGATCCACGGACCAAAGGGCTCGATGAAAAAGCAATTCGTCGCGGCCCTGAAATGGAAATGCCGACTTATTAGTTCCTGGAGGACAGATGCGAAAGACAATGGCCTTACTGTTGATGTCCGCGATGGCCGCGCTTCCCGTAGCAGGTGTTGACAAGCCCCGTGACCAAACGGAGGAATCGCGACTCGCCAAATCTGCGAAGGTTTTTGACGAGATCATGGGCGTCCCCGAGAGCACGCCTCGCTTTGTGATGGATCGAGCGGACTGCGTAATCATTATGCCCAGCGTAATCAAGGGCAACGCCTGGATCTTTTCTCTGGGATTTGGCGGATCGTTCGGAAGAGGAGCGATGTCGTGCCGAACAGGAGAGCACTTCGATGGGCCCTGGGGCGCGCCGACGATGGTGGCCCTGGAAGGGGTGAATTGGAGCCCACTGATGGCGGGGGGCGGAGAAGTAATGGACATACTAATTTTCGTGATGAACCCCGGCGGGGCGAACTCCGTCTTGACGACCAAGGCAAAAATTGGAGGGGATGCATCCGCCACAGCAGGAACCGTGGGCCGCGATGTTGCGGCCGAATCGGACGCGATACTGCATTTGACGCTCCTAACATTCGCGCGGGCAAAGGGGCTTTTCGCCGGCATCGCACTGACGGGTTCCACGTTGCGAGAGACGGTCCCGCCAACACAAAAGTGTATGGAAAGAAAGTCAACGCAAAAGACGTGGTGTTACATGGAGGCGAACCGTACCGGATCGGCGAAGGTACTGCTGGAAATATTGAACAAGTGGTCGAACAAATCTGTCGGATCAAGAAATCGATAGGGTGATGGCGTAACGAAGATGGAAGCGCGGAGCGACAATTCCCGGGTGCGAGTGAATCAATATGTCTCGTCCGCGCCGATGGTGCTCCGCAGTTCGATTGCTCGAATGAGTGACAATTCTGGTCAGCCGAAGCGTGCTGTAACAAATCTGATCCAGGAGGGACCGGACGGCGAAATAGGTGACCTGGAACGCGACGAGAACTAGCGGAACGCCGATCGCGAACATGGGGGTAGACGACGATGCCGTCGAGTATCGACAATCACGCACAACAAAAAGCATGCATAGAAGGCGAGGAATTGCGGGAG
>CAWAVH010000027.1:0-12034 GCA_963785395.1 uncultured Acidobacteriota bacterium
GAATCATTACTAAACCATTTTCGGACCTGCACACCATATTGCTCGTCGCCAACTTTGGTGGGCCAGTGTTCGCTGATCGAGCGACTCAGTTCATGAAGAAACATACTGACGAGCTTATTCGCAACGTCCGACTTAGCGCGGCGCGTTGCAGAGCGCAGGAGGCTCGCGGAGTCTTTCACTCGACTTCTCCCCTTAGCAGCCAATTGACTTCTACGCCCAAGGCTTCCGCCAATGACTTGAGCTCGTAGTCGAGAACATACCGATAACCATTTTCGATTTTCGCGATCGCAGCTCGATCAAGCTGGATCCCGCGCCGCGCTAGCTTTCCGGACAGGGCATCCTGCGTTAGCGGCGGTGCACAACTCCGGCGTGCTTTGGCGACGCGTTTGCCAATAATGTTTTTGCGCTCTTTCCGCATGATTACAAGCAAGAGACTACCTTCCGTTTAACTCGAAAATGTTCTAGACTAGAACATTGATAGGAGGCCCCTCGTGAAGGATGTTACCGATTTCGTGAAAACGAACAGAACTCGCCCACTGCTCGCACAAAAGAAACCGAGGCGCGGCAAGGCCGCTTCGATCAAATCGAAATCTAAGAACCGTTTGACTCCAGATACACCGCTCGTCAAGTCAGAGTCAATAGAGATCTCTCGCCACGAAGCAGGACGGAAAACCGCACGCCTGGAATCTAATCGAAGGAAGCTCATCAAGCTGACGCAACGAGCAACGAATGAGGACCAGTTGCATGTATTTGCGTGGCTTCGACGGAAGTTTAGAAGAATTAGTCCATGCCCACTCAAAGAGCCCGGTATTTTTGAATTGGACGTTACGTTTGAGCGCGAATGAACGAAGAGACTATGTTGCTGCCAAATGCCGAGACTGGAATTGATCGTCGGCGTGCCGGACGAAGATCGAGAGAAAGTTATCGCTGAAGCCAACAAGCGTATGTTCAAGCCGCTCAATGCGCGTTTCTTTCCGTATTCTGCGGTCGAGGAACTATATTCCTTGTGCCAGCGAAGGAATATCAGTCAGGTGAGTGTAAACGAGGGATTTCTCGATTCGTTCATGGAACCTTGCGTAAGCGTAGCGGTCTGACGGCAAAAAGAAACTCTGAGGCCCATTCGAATTCCTTCTGCCAACTCCCCCTCAAAATATTTAGTACCAAGTACTAAAGTTTACTTGACTAATATATACCACCCGCGCTACCCTGAGCCGCAGACTTGGACGATCCGCTTCAAATGCTATTCCCAAAATGGGAATCGCCCACCCTGCCGGACTCAATAAACTTGGTTGTCGGAAGAGCGCATAACAATATAAAAACAAACGACTTATAAGTCCTTTGTTTTGATATTGATGCCACGATCGACCGACCTAACTCCTTTGTTTTGACACTGATGCTCAAAACAGGGGGGAGGGGGTGGGGTATCAGGATAGTTACCCCCTGTGTCGAGGCTGAGAATCGAACTCGCGTTTCGACCTTGAAAGGGTCGGGTGCTAACCGTTGGACCGGAAACAGATCGGCGCGAAATTATCCGCGACGGTGGATGAACTGGCTGCATCGGAATTCGTAGGGGCCACCTTTAGGTCGCCCATGGTTTTTTGAGATGCAGAACTAGGAGGCGGGCGAACGGGCGAAATCACCGGGCGACCTGAAGGTGGCCCCTACGAATTCTTTGACGCGAACGATTCGTTTCGCGAAACGGGCCTTTTGCGTCTATAATGGGGGCGAAAGAGGAGGTGTCTTCGCGTGCTGTCTATTCGGTTGGCGAGAATTGGCAAGAAGAAGAAACCGTTTTATCGCGTGGTGGTGATTGAGAAGAGCCGTCCGCGCAACGGGAGAACTTTGGAAGTGGTGGGAACGTATGATCCGCTGCAGAAGCCGGCGCTGGTGAAGCTGGAAGCGGAGCGGGTGAAGTATTGGCTGGAGCGCGGTGCGCAACCAAGCGACACGGTTCGGAGTTTCTTCAAGGGCCAGAAGATCGCCTAGTTAGGCCAGACGTTTGCCAGTGGATCGCCAGATCTTGAATAGGTCGGCCCATGTGACTGAGGAGTTCCCACGGGGCAAGACTCGGTTACGCGAAAAAGCTTATCAGCACTTCCCAGCAGACTGTATTTCTAGCCCACTTGGAATTATACGGCAGGGCGCATGATGAAAACAAGTTAGAGCGGGCTGGGCGGGACATGCGCAGGAGGCTGCGTCATGAAAGAACTTGTGGAAGTGATTGCCAAAGCGCTGGTGGATAAACCAGAAGCAGTTGTGGTGAACGCTGTGGAAGGCGAACAGGTTACCGTGCTGGAGTTGAAAGTGGATCCCGCCGACTTGGGAAAAGTGATTGGCCGGCAGGGACGCACGGCAAAGTCTATCCGCACGATATTGGGCGCGGCTGGAATGAAAATGAAGAAGCGCCTGACGCTCGAAATTCTTGAGTAGTGCCCTCCGATCCAATTGACCGGCTGACACTTGCGCGATTGCTGCGTCCGCATGGAATTCGCGGTGAAATTGCCGCGGAAATTTTAACGGATTTTCCCGAGCGGTTGACCAAGCTGCGCGAGGTTTGGCTTTGGGATGGCGAAACCGAGCCGCTGCGGAAATTACAGTAGAACGTTGCTGGCTGAGCGTTGCGCGCGGCGGACAAGCGGTATTTAAGTTTGCCGGCGTGGATCGCATTGAGGATGTGGAGAAATTGCGCGGTCTGCAAGTGCAAGTGCCGCTTTCGGAGCGGATGGAATTGCCCGGCGGAAGTTACTACATTCAGCGAGTTGGAGGGATGCGAAGTTTGGGAACGCGCTGCATCGGCGAACGACGCGGCGAGTACGCAACTGGGAGTTGTGCGCGGAGTGAGCGAGGGGGGGACTCCGGTGCTGGAAGTGGATACGCCGGATGGCGAAGTGCTGATTCCTCTTGGCGACGGAAATTTGCAGGAAGATTGATGTCGGAGCGCGAAGAATTGAAGTGGTGATGCCGGAAGGATTGAGGGATTTGAACAAGAAGTAGACGAAGAATTAGTTTGTCGAGAAGAAAGCGTAGAAATAAAACCTGCCATGCGTTTCGATATTGTCACGATATTTCCGGAATTTTTCGACGGGCCGCTGGACTACGGCATTCTGCGGCGGGCGCGCGCGACGGGACTGGTGGAAGTGCACGTTGAGGATTTGCGCGATTACACGCACGACCGGCATCGCACGGTGGACGATCGTCCATTTGGCGGTGGCGAAGGAATGGTGCTGAAGCCGGAGCCGCTGTTTGAGGCGGTGGAAACAATACTTGGGGTGGCGCCGGTTTCTTCGCTGAGCGCGAAACCCGCCGCAGTTGCGAGTACGGTTGCGAATACGTCGGTGGTGCTGCTTTCCGCTTCGGGGCGAATGTTCAGCGAGCAGGTGGCGCGACGGCTGAGCAAACTGGAACGCGTGGTGTTGATTTGCGGGCGATACGAAGGCGTGGACGAGCGCGTGGCGGAACATTTGGCGACGGAAGAAATTTCGATTGGCGATTTTGTGCTGAGCGGAGGCGAGTTGCCGGCGGCGGTGATTGTGGATGCGGTGACGCGTCTGCTGCCGGGCGCGCTGGGGAATGAAGCTTCGTCGGTGCAGGGAATCGTTCAGCGTGGAAAGTTTGGATGGCGCGGGAAATCTGACGGCGCTGCGGAAAATCCGGCGCGGCGAAAAAAAGAAAAGAACCAGTTGGCGCGAGCAAGGAATTTTCCGCGTGGCTGAAGTCGGTTGCGGAGAATGAGAATGCGGAGCGCGGCGGGATATTGGATTGTCCGCATTACACGCGGCCGGCGGCGTTTCGCGATTGGGCGATTCCCGAAATCTTGAACGGCGGAAATCATGAAGAGATTCGCCGGTGGCGGCGGCGAGCGGCGCTGGCGAAAACTTTGCGGAACCGTCCGGAATTGTTGGTGCGGGCGGGGCTGACGAATGAAGAAATTTCGTGGCTGGAAGAATTGAATGCTGCGACGAGCGGGCGGAACAGCAAGAGCGCGAGCAAGTAGTTCATCGAAGCGGCGCGATTTCTGTCGCGCTTCGAATTAAGTTCACATTCAAATACTGCGGAAAATGCACACAGGCAGAAGCCCGTGCCACTGGAACTTTTCGTGCATACGCGAAAATTATTTTTTTGTGTCGGCCAGGGATGATTACAACCTGGCGTTCTTCGCCGATGCCTTCGCTGGTGGTGCGAATGTCCGCGAAATCTTTTAGCGCGAGATGAACGATGCGTCGTTCGCGCGGGGCCATGGGATTCAGGCGGAACGGTTGCTTGGTTTCGCGGACGCGTTGAGCGGCAACTTTTGCGGAGAGCATCAATTCGGCGATGCGCAGAGAGCGGAAATCGCCGGAATCGAAACGGATGCGATCGAAGAATGGCGGCTCGAGCCGCAGAGAGCGCACGGCTAGATATTCGAGCGCGAGCAAGAAGTTCGGCGCCGCGTTCAAGCAGCAATTCTTTGTCGGGGCCGTCGAAACACTACGACGATTTCCGGGCGCTTCAAATTCGTCGGGCTTGTCGGCGGAGTGCGGCAGCGCGGCTGCTGCGCGAAGATGCGCCACGCGCGAAGAGGATCCTGGCGCGTGGACATCGTGAGCTACGTTGCCATCGCGTTCGGCATTTCCATCGCGAGTTTCGGCGAGGACGGCGGGAAACGGTTCGACTTTAATTTTGTGAGTGAGATTCAGCGCGGTGACGGGCATAACGGCGTCGAGCCAATTTTGCAATTTAGCGAGAACGGCTTTGCGATCGAGGATTCCTTCGCGAGTGACGCCTTCACGGCGAACGGGAGAATGAGGTTGGTGCATGATGTGCAAAATCCTTGTGGCGCCTTCGCGATTCGTGGCGCATCGCTCGACTCACTGCGCTGATCTGATTCTAAACGCGGGCGGCGTCACGACTCCGCCTACGAACGCTCACTATTAACTCTTGGCCACCTTCAGAGCAGGCATGGCAATGGATTCGATTTATTCAGGAAATACTGCTGAGCCATGTTAACCAAGTTACTGGTAAAAATATAGAGCACAAGTCCGCTGGAGACCGGAAAAATGATAAACATTCCGCCGAACATGATGGGCATGAGCGCCATCATTCGCTGCTGCGCGGGGTCCGCCGCAGGAGTCGGAGTCATTTTCTGCATGGTGTACATGGAAACGGCCATCAGGATCGGCAAAATGTAATAGGGATCTTTTGCGGAAAGATCCTGAAGCCAGCCGAACCATGGCGCGTGGCGCAATTCGATGGTGACATTCAACATGCGGTAGAGCGCGAACCAGATGGGCATTTGCAAAAGCGTGGGCAGGCAACTGCCAAGCGGATTGATGCCTTCGCGGCTGTAAACCGCCATCACTTCTTCATTCATTTTCGCTTTGCGCGGATCCTTCATCGAATATTTCTTGTAGCGATCCTGAATCGCTTTTACTTCCGGCCCGACCCTCTGCATTTTCTGCATGGAGCGCGTGCTCTTGATGCGCATCGGAAGGAGAACCATGTTCAAGCCGATGGTGAGCACAACGATGGCCCAGCCGTAATTGGGAATGTAGTTGTGAGTCCAGCGCAGCAGATAGAAGAGCGGCTCGGCGATGATGGCGAACCAGCCGAATTGCACGAGTTCATTCAGCGGCGGGCGAATTTGTTTCATTTCGTCGAGATTTTTGGGGCCGACGAAAAGTCTGAGGTTTAGCGGTCCGCCTTTCGCGATGAGCCCGCGGCCACTTCCGGAATTAATTCTTTGCTGGTGCTGCTGCCATCCACGACGTCGCGGCTGACCGCCCAATCGATTAGGATCATGGACGTGCCGAGGACATCAGGCTGGCCCGCAACGGCGAGCTGGCTGACGGCGGCAGGATGGTCGGGAGAATTGTAGACGGTTTGCAGAGGCGGCAGAAACGCCATCGCGAAGAATTGATCTTCCATGCCGGCGAAATCCAGCGGACCGGACTTGAATATTTTTCTGCGCGCGGTTATCGGGCATGGCCGAGCTTGCTCGCGGCGAAATCAGATTGAGTTTTCCGCCGAGATTGTAAAACGCTTGTGTGGCGTGCTGCCGCGACCACGGAACGCGCCGGGATCGCCAAATCCACCGCGCCATGCGAGAGCGGCGGGCATGGGCCTGCCGTCGAGTTCAACACTAAGGTGAATTTCCGCGATGTAAGTGCTATCGAATTTAATTTTCTTGGTGACGGAGAGATGGCCATCGCTCCAAGTGAAATCCACTTCGGCGGGTGCTTGCAGTGCGCCGGAGTGTCGAGGCGTGACTTTTACTTCATACAGCGCAGCATTGGCGCGCGATTCGAGTTGCGGATCGTCCAACACGACGGACAGAGGCCAGCCGCCAAATTGCGTTGCAGCATCCGGATGGACGAGATCGAGTTTTTTTGGCGGGGTGCTTTCGTCAGTGTATTGCTCGAGGACCCAGTTACGAACGACAGCGCCTTTGTTGGAAAGTTCGACGTGATATACGCCGCTTTCGACGATGATGGTGCGTTCCGCTGTGGCGGCGTGCGCGAGGACGTTGGCGTGGATGGCGCGGAGAAATTCCAGTGATTTCCGAGCCGATGGGAGGCGGCGCAGAATTTTTGCTGTGTGGGCGCTTGCGCGGAAGATGTTTGCGCGGCGGATGATTGTGCGAAGGTGATTGCGAATTGCGGTGCAGCTGGCCGCGGCGGGAGGTTGCTCCGGCGGCGGTTGCGGTTTTGGTTTGGTGAGATACGACGAGCCGATGAGCACGGCGAGACAAAGAATTACCGCGAGAAGGGTGCGGTACTCATGGGACATTTCTTTCTTTGGTTCGGTCACTGCGCAAACTCCTGGCCGCGCGATGCGCCGGCATTTTTATGCGAGTGCGTTGAATGCGAAGACGAAGCGATTTCGGGAACGGGATCGAAGCCGCCGCGAGTGAATGGATGGCAACGTCCCAGGCGGCGCAGGGCGAGCCAGACTCCGCGACGTGCGCCAAAACGCTGGACGGCTTCGCCCGCATAATGCGAGCAGGACGGATAATACTTGCAGGCGGAAAAATTCATCGGAGAAAGATATATTTGGTATCCGCGGAGAAGCACGAGCAACACGCGGGCGGTGATGCTGGGGCGGTGTTCCGTGGGCTGAACAATATTTGAAGAAACACTCAAGTGAGCGCGCTCCGCAGGAGGCTGAGGAGTTCTTCCGTCAGCCGAGAAAATTCGATCCGCGCCACCGAGGCGCGCGGGTGAATCACGATATCCCATCCGGTTGGTATCTCCGACCTATGGAGTCGCAGGATTTCGCGTATGCGCCTGCGAATCCGGTTGCGCACGACCGCGCCGCCCAGGGCTTTTTTAACGCTGGAGCCGAAACGGCTGGTTGCCGGCGCCGTTGCGGCGAACAAAAATAACGAATTGCGAACTCGAGCGCCGCTTGCCTCCGCGATAGACCGCTTCGTATTCGATGCGGCGCAGCAAACGCGCGGTACGCGGGTAGCTGAGGTCCCGAGCCGGTGTAGAGTCCTCAGACAGGCGTGAGTTTATGACGACCCTTCTTTCGCCGAGCGGCGAGCACACGGCGTCCCCCAACTGTTTTCATACGTGCGCGGAAACCGTGAGTCTTGTGGCGCCGCCGAACTCTAGGCTGAAAAGTGCGCTTGGGCACAGATGTACTCTCCCCTTGTAAGCCTCAATGGAGGCAGGTCAAACGTCATAGTCTATGCGGGTGCGGGGGTGGGGTCAAGGAAGGGGGATGGTTCGCTAGTGGCCAGTGGTGCCAGCGGGTTGAGCGTTTAATTTGTTGTATTCGGCGGTGTGGCCGCTGATTTTATAGGCGTCGAGGAGGCGGGAGCGGAGGTCGGGATTGGCGGGATCGAGCTGGAGGGCGGCTGCCATTTCTTTAAGGCCGTCATCGGTTGAGCCGAGCTGAAATTCGGCCTGTCCGAGGACGGAATGGGCGTCGGGCGAGTTGGGCATCGCGGCGACAGTGGTGCGCCCTTCGGTGACTGCGTCCGCGTACTGGCCAGCGAGAAGCAGCGAACTGGCGAGGCCGAGATGCGCGGAGGGGTTATCGGATTGGATGGCCAGCGACGCGCGAAAATTTGTGATGGCGTTGGGGAAATCATTCTGCGAAAGATACGCGGCTGCCAATTCCTGTACAGCGGCAGCATTGCCGGATTGGAGATTATTGGCAGCGGTTAATTCGCGAATCGCGCCTGCCGCTTGATTGGTACGGAGATAGGCTGCGCCGAGCGCGAAGTGGGCCAGATAGGAATTTGGCTGGCGAGCGGCGATTTTTTCAAGCGCGGGAAGGACGGCGGCGGACTGGCCCGCGTCGATTTTAGCGAGAGAGCCGAGCACATACATCGAATCGGCTTGTAGATGGTGGATGGCAAATGCAGAGAGCAGGAAAACGATTGCGCAGGCGGCGCCGATTTCGCCGATGCGTTTGTTGATGGGCGATTTTTCTCCGAAGGGCGCTGGAACGGTTTCCGCGCCGGGAGCGGTTAGAAAACGTGGAAGAACGGCGGCGATGAGAAGCCCTGATCCGACGCCACCGGCGTGAGCCATCATGTCTACGCCGGGCTTCAAACTGTAAACAAAATTGATGCCGAGAAATATTCCAAGATTGCTGAGCTGTTTTTTTGCGCGCTCAAAGGAAAGCGGAGCTTTCTTCAGCGCCAGATAAGTGATGAGTCCGCCGGCGACACCGAAGACGGAGCCGCTGGCCCCCGCGGAAACGAGTTGCGGATGGACCGCGAGGCTGAGGAGTCCGCCAGCAATTCCGGTGGCGAAGTAGAGAAGGAGAAATGCGGCGCGGCCCATGAGGCGTTCCGCGAGGGTGCCCAACGACCACAGGCACAACATGTTCATCGCGATGTGAAGGAATCCGAAGTGGAGAAACATGGAAGTAAGCAGACGCCACCACTGGCCGGAAAGTGTTAACGGACCGTAGTTGGCTCCGAGACGAATGGCGAGATCGGGTGACATGTTATCGAAGCCGGCGCCTTTGAGAATTTCGACGGCAAATACAGCGGCGCAGATGGCGATGAGGATCCAGGTGAAAAGCGGTTGCGTGGGAGCAATTGCATCCAATTCAGCTTTGAATGCGACAGCTTCTTCGCGGGAGCTGCTGCGTGGAGCAGGAGCGAAAATCAAACCTTTGGCGGCGCATTCGGGGCATTTGGTTGGCGTGATGCTGGCGGGAATATCGCCGCTGACTTGTGGTTCAAAAGTTTTGCCGCAGATTAGACAGGTGGGCACGATTATTTTTCCTTGTTAGTGCGGCGATGTCGCGCACGTGAAACTGGAGGCGAGATTTGGGTCGCCTGTGCCGTTATATTTCGCGGATTGGGGATAGGCGCAGAGCGGGCGGGTGATTGCTGGACGGCAGTGTCCTGGGGCCGAGTTTCGTCGCGATGATGGCGCCGGGCGCGGTTCCTTTTTCGACCCATTGTTCGAGAGAAAGATCGAGACTGTGCTGGGCGTCGGTTGGCGTTGCGGAAACTGTCGCGCCGAAATTATCCGCGCCGGGCCCGCCGCCGCAGTGCTGCATGCCGGGAACCATGAAGACGCGGACGAAAGAGTCGGCATTTTGCTGGCCCATTTTTGCGATGACGCTGTTGTAGTAATTAATGGTGTTGAGAGCGGAGATCGCGGGATCGTTCCAGCCGTGATAAATGATGAGCTTGCCGCCGCGGGTTTTGAATGCGAGCGAGATTGGGGTCGGTTGCGTTGAGTGATGCCGCGCTGATTTTTTGATCGGCTTGTGCGACTGCGTCATCCAGATTGGCGTGGAAGATATCCCAGTCTGGATTGCTGTAGACAAAATTAGAGAAAAATCCAACGCCGAATCCATATCCTAGCGCTGTTGCGCGCCGAAGTTACTCCGGTGACCCAGGACGACCAGCCATTGCCGCCGAGTTCTCCGCCGGGAAGAAAGCCGGGATAGATTAATTTGCCGTGGGAATCGTGCGCGCCTTCGTAAATTTTTTTCAGCGCGGTGATTTGCGGCGCGGTGAGGCAGGAGTCGGCATCGGCATCTTTGCAGAGCAAAACATTTGGATCGAAGTGGCACTGGCGCGGATCGTTGAGGATGCCATCGGCGACGCCATCGAGTTTGTCGCAGGCGTCATTCACTGCGCTGGCGATGGCGGGCAATTTTGCGGCGGAGATATAACTTGCGGGATCGACGTGCAGAGCTTGCGTGTTCCAAATGCTGCCCGCGAGAAGGTGAGTCCAATAATTTGCGGGGGCGCCGGCGATGATGCCGTCGTAATCATCGGGATAACGCTGCGCTTCCATGAGGGCCTGGCGGCCTCCATTGGAGCAGCTGGAAAAATATGAGTGCTGAGGCGCTGCTGCCGTAAAAACTGCTGGCTAGAGTTTTGGCGATTTGAGTCATCAGATGAATGGCGCGATAGCCGAAATCAATTATTTTTTCGGGATGGTTGAGCGCCCACGCGGCGCCGGGGCCGCCGGGAGCTGCGGTGTGGCCGGTGTCGGTGCTGGCGGTGGCGTAGCCCTGAGTGATGGCAATGCCCATGGAGCGATAGTCGATCGAGCCGGCGAAACCGCCGTTGCCCTGACCCTGAAATTTTCCGTTCCAGTCCTGATGCGGGAAGCCAGACTTCAATTTTGATATCGGAATCGGAGGAGGGAGTGGAGTCCACGGCGATTCTGCAAAATGCCGGGAGGGATTTGAAAAATGCGGTGGCTGCCGCGGCTTGAGCGGCGCTGCCGGGCGTAGGCATGGTTAGCGCGCCAGCTGCGACGGATTGCGCGGAAGTGATTTTCGCTTGCGGGATGGCGAGTTTGGCGAGGGCTTCGCAAGAGTTGGCTGCGGGCTGGCCGGTTTGTGCGAATGCGCTGCATGCGAAGAGCGCGGCGACGGCTGCGGCGATAAGGGCACGGTTTATTTTCATAGCGAAATTCCTCCGCGACTTTTTATTTATTGCTCAGGAACGCCGATACTAACAGAAACGGCGGATGTTAAATAACACTTGCGCTGCGCCGGGACATGGCCGTATATCGCAAGGCTCACATTGGAGTTGATGGGACAGGGTCGCATTTTGTGGCGGGCTCAGCAGATTTAGCGGATGTAGTTTGAGAACGAAGATAACGATTTTCAGGAGAAGCGGATGAACTTCGGACGGATTGTGCTGGCCGGGGTTGTGGCCACGATTGCATATTTTTTGGTTGGTGGATTGGTGGCAGCGAAGCTGGTGGCTAAGTATTATTTGCCGTATACGGGCGTGTACAGAGCGAAGGCGGAAATCATGGGATATTTTCCGGTTGGGATTGCGCTGACACTGGTGGGAATGATTGTGCTCGCGGCGATTTATGCTCATGGATACAAGGGCGGACACGGTTTAGGGGAAGGATTTCGATTCGGAGTGCTGGTGGGACTTTTTATGGTGTGCGCTGTAGTGGGAGATGAGTATGTGACGCTGAACATTGGGCGGGAACTTGCCGTGGCGATGGCGGCGGGCCGGCTTTTTGGCTGGATTATTGTGGGAATGGTGATTGGGCTGGTTTATCAGCCTGCGGCGGATGCGCGATGATAAAGGCGGTGAAAATAAGATCATGGAGGCGGTCTTGAAGAGATATCGCATGGGGATTTTCGTGGTGATGGCGTGTTCGTTGCTAAGTTCGGCGGCGGCATTTGGGCAGACTCCTCTGCTGAAGGAATTGGCGAAAGAGGATCAAGCGGTACGATGCGACGCGCCCTGTCCTGAAAGCGTGAAAAAAATTACCAGGACGGATGACGATCGCCGGAAATTGGTGCTGGAGATAGTTGCAAAAGGGGAGTTGAAGGGGCCGGAGGATCAGTTTAATGCGGCTCTTGTTTTGCAGCATACGTCGATGGATTTTTGTGAGGGCCGGCTGGTTAGCAAGAGCGCCGACAATTATTTGCTGGCGCATTATTTGTTTCAGGGTGCGTATGACGGTGGGTATAAGGACGCACTGTATTTGATTGCGGCGTCGCTGGATCGTTATTTGAGCATGACCGAGGGATATCAAAAGTATGGGACAAATCGCGAGTTCAATCAGAAGACTGGCAAAGAGGAGCTGGTGCCGATTGA
>CAWAVH010000028.1:0-5202 GCA_963785395.1 uncultured Acidobacteriota bacterium
ATCTCAAATCAAAGAAAAAACTCGCGAGGTCTGGATCATGGTCTGGCTCAACAATTTATTCAGGACATTCGGTTCAGTCTTCGCATGCTGCGCAAGTCTCCCGGCTTCACAGCTGTCGCGATTCTTACGCTCGCGCTCGGCATCGGCGCCAACACCGCCATTTTCAGCCTCATCGATGCGGTGATGTTGAAATCTCTTCCCGTCCGCGATCCGCAGCAACTTGTCGTCATGAAATGGGTCGCGCACACCCGGCCCAAAATCAACACCTCCAGCAGCTATGGCGATTGCTTGATCGATTCAGGCGAACCAAGCGGCTGCTCGCTCTCCATGCCTTTCGTCGCGGACGTCCGATCGAATACCACGCATTCTCTGGCTTCGCGACATTCGCCTCCGCCGGGAAGTCTGAATTTGAGCGGCAATGGCCCCGCGAGCCTCGCAGCCACGCAATATGTTTCTGGCGACTATTTCGAAACTCTAGGCGTTCGCGCCACAATCGGCCGCACCATCCAACCGGCAGACGACACTCCCTCCAGTCCGGCTGTCGCCGTACTCAATTACGGTTATTGGCAAAGCGCATTCGGCGGCGATCCTGCGGCAATCGGCAAGACAATCCATCTGCAGGAAATTCCTGTCACCATCGTTGGCGTCGCCGATCCTCGTTTCACCAATTTGACGCCGGGCAACACCCACGATTTATGGATTCCACTCGCGCAGCGGCGCACATTGCGGCCAGGTTGGATCAGCGTTTAGACGCGCTTCGATCCTGGTGGCTCGTTGTCGTTGCGCGGCTGAAACCCGAAGTCACGCGCGCGCAGGCGGAAAGTGCTGTCAGCCTCCTTTTCTTCAACGATCTGGTGCGCGGCGACAAACCACTCTCGAAAGCCGAAGACGCTCCAGCCATCAAACTTTTGCCAGCGCAATCCGGCTTGTCTGGAAGACGCGAATCGCTTTCCGAACCGCTTTTCGTGCTAATGCTGGCGGTGGGAATCGTTTTGCTGATCGCCTGCGCCAACGTCGCTGGACTGATGCTGGCCCGCGCCGACCGCCGGCAAAAAGAAATGGCCCTACGCCTCGCCATCGGCGCCAGCCGCGGACGCATCGCTCGCCAACTCATCACCGAAAGCCTTACGATTTCCATCGCGGGAGGACTGTTGGGCGTCGCATTCGCGTTCTGGAGCGCCCGCGCGCTGCTGGCATTTCTTACCAGCACCGATTCGCGGCCCACTGGATTTTCAACTGCGATAGATTTTCGCGTCCTGGCTTTCACAGCCGCAGTTTCAATTTTCACCGGCGTCATTTTTGGCCTGATCCCTGCTTTGCGATCGATCCGCGTTGACCTGACCCCCACATTGAAAGATGGCGTGAAATCTTCAGCGTCACGCCACGCGGGCCGCAACAGATTCAACTCCGGAAGCATTCTCGTGGTAGCGCAAGTAGCGCTGACGGTCGTTGTACTCGTAGGCGCGGGTTTGCTTGTCCACACGCTTGAAAACCTGCGCAGCATCGATCCCGGTTTCGCCACAAACAACATGTTGAATTTCAGCGTCGATGCCACGCTCACCCACTACCACCGCGCAAGAATGGGTCAGTTTTTTCGCGAGCTGCGCGATCGATTCACACAAATTCCAAACGTCACCTCTGTCACCTACGCCGACACTCCTTTGCTGAGCGGAAGTCTTGACGTCGATAGCTTTCGTCTCCATGGCAAACAAGATGAAGCCAGCTCCGAGGCCGATTTTATTGATGTCGGCCCTGACTATTTCAAGACCATGCAAATTCCGATCACGCTAGGCCGCGATTTTCTGCCGCCTGAATATGTGAACGCAGCTTCCGAACCGGGCGCGAAGTGTTCGAATGCTTCGCTTTCCCACACGCCGGTCGCAGCCATCGTCAACGATTCTTTCGTGAAAGCTTATTTCGCCAATGAGAATCCGCTCGGCCAGCGATTCGGCGGCGGCACTGATCCCAGTTGCCCCGATCCTGGTTGGCAGGTCGTCGGCATCGTGCATGACGCCAGATACAGTGACTTGCGCCGGGAAGTTCACCCCACTTTCTACGCGCCCATCCCCGGCGATGGCACATTTGAACTGCGCACCAACGGCGATCCTCGCGCCACGATCTCCTCTATTCGCGAAGTTTTGCGCCGCTCCGGATTCGATCTACCGCTCTTCGACATCGAAACCGAATCGCAGCAAATTGATGATCTTCTCTTTCAGGAGCGGATGATCGCGCGGCTTTCGAGTCTCTTCGCTTCGCTCGCACTTTTGCTTGCGTGCATTGGACTTTATGGCCTCCTCTCCTACGAAGTAGCCCGCCGTACGCGTGAGATCGGAATTCGCATGGCGCTCGGCGCTCAATCCGGAGACATGCGCCGCCGCGTCGTCGGCCAGGGCATTGCGCTCGCCGCGATTGGCGCCGCAATTGGAATCGCTGCGTCGTTTGGAGTAACGCGCTTCCTTGGAGCCATGCTCTTCGAGGTCAAGCCGAGCGATCCCTTGACGCTCATCGGCGTCGCCGCGCTTCTGCTCGCAGTCGCTCTCATCGCCTGCTACATTCCCGCACGCCGCGCCACGCGCGTAGATCCTCTAGTGGCCCTGCGCTATGAGTAAGCGCAAACGCATCCTCGCTGACCTCGATACAGACATTCGCGATCACATCGCTCGCGAAACACAAGACAACATCGATCGAGGCATGTCTCGCCCAAGAAGCACGCTTCGCCGCCTTGCGCAAATTCGGCAACGTAACGCGCGCAAAAGAAAATACGCGCGAAGTATGGATCGCCGTCTGGCTTGAGCAATTTCTTCAGGACGTCCGCTTCGGCCTGCGCATGCTTCGAAAATCCCCCGGCTTCACAGTGATCGCCGTGTTCACGCTCGCTCTCGGCATCGGTGCAAACACTGCAATTTTTAGTGTCGTCGACACGATTCTCTTCAGGCCACTTCCCTATCACGAAGCAAATCGCATCATCTGGTTTCACGAGGAACCCGATAGCCATGAAACGCACCCGGATTCCATTGCGCCGTTAATCGACTACCAGCGTAAATATCCGGAAGTGCTTTCGCTCGTGTCCAGCATTAACCCTGTCATCGCAGCGCTCACCGAAGTGCCGCAGCCCCAACAAATCGGCGGGCTCGGAGTGTCATCCGATTTCTTCGCGATCGTGGGCTGGTATCCATCTCTGGGTCGCAGCTTTTCCGCCGAAGATGAGAAACCAGGCGCGCTGCCGGTGGTAATCATTTCGGATGCACTTTGGAAAAAACAATTCGGCGCCGATCCAGGAGTCATCGGCCGCCCAGTGAAGCTCAACAATGTGTCGAATACCGTGATAGGAGTGATGCCTCGCGGATTTGAAAGCCCCCTCTTCCCGCTGTTCGATATGTGGGTGCCACAGCCTCTCGGCGGACATCAACGTTCATGGATCGCGCAAAACGCCGATCACAGAGATTTGCCCGCAGTCACCGCGCGACTGACCACAGCGGAGGAGACAATGGAGGGCCACGGCTCCCATTGGCAAGTCGTAGTCCAAGATCTGCACGCCGCGATGGTTTACGACGTTCGTCCCGGCTTGCTCCTCTTGTTGGGATGCGCCGCTTTCGTCCTGCTCGTCGCATGCACGAATGTTGCGAATCTTCTGATGGCGCGCGGAACGGCCCGCCGTCTCGAAATGACCGTGCGCGTTGCCTCAGGCGCGAGCCAAGGCCGAATCGCCCGTCAGATGCTCGCTGAAAGCGTCGTGCTCGGATGCCTCGGTGGAACTGCCGGACTCGCGGTTGCATACTGGACGCTAAAACTTCTCCTGGCGCTCGCACCTGCCGGAATTCCACGTCTCGAATCAGCGCACCTTGACCTTCGCGTTTTGGTATTCGCCGCTGCCGTCTCGATTGTTACCGCACTTCTATTCGGCGCCGTCCCAGCACTTTCGCTCATGAGTATGGATCCCGCGGGCTCGTTGAAAGAAGGCACAGCCGGCGGCGCGGGAGGTGTGCGCCACTCGCGAATGCTAAAAACTCTTGTAGCCGCCGAAGTCGCGATCGCGCTGATCTTGATGCTTGGCGCATCATTAATGGCGCGCAGCTTCCTCCGTATCAGGCCGAGTCATCCCGGTTTCGATCCGGCAAACAAAACTAGCTTCACGCTGATCCCCCTTCCGTGGAAATATCCCACTCAGGCGTCGCGACTTCAGTATATGAATCAAGTCGCTGATCGCATCTCTTCCATACCCGGCGTAAACGCAGTAGCGGCAACGGATGTATTGCCAATGGCAGCCTACTGGGGCTACGGCGGTCCGGTCGTCATCCACCCCGGCACGCAGGGGAAAGCCGTCATACACGCCATTAGCCCAAATTATTTTGAGGTGATGGCGATCCCTCTCCTCAGCGGACGCGCATTTACAAAAACGGACGACGCAAGGTCGCACAAAGTTGCCATCGTCAGCCGTGGCATGACGGAACAATTCTGGCCGGGCGAAAACGTGCTCGGCAAGCATTTCACCGCAGAGCGCGTAATCGGCGAATTCGAGATCGTTGGCGTCGCCGGCGATATCCGTGAGAAGGGCACGAACCCAAGAAAATGGGCTCAGTTCTATGTACCGCTGGCACAAGGCATCGAAATGTCTGAGACGATGGTCCTGAGTTCCACGATATCGCCCAAAATATTGGCCTCCTCAATTCGAGCCGCCGTCCTCGAAATTGATAGCGACCAGCCGATCGACCTGACCAACCAGTTCAAGCCGTTGGAAGAAATCGTTTCAAACAATGTTGCGACCCCCCGCTTCGAAGCTTACCTCGTCGGCTCTTTCGCCGGAATTGCGCTGCTTCTCGCCGCCGTCGGAATCTTCGGCGTAATTTCCTTCAGCGTGAAACAACGCACACGCGAAATTGGAATTCGGATAGCCCTCGGCGCGTCGTCGCGGCAAATCATAAATTCCGCGTTGGGTGCAATGTTGCTTCCGGTCGCGCTCGGCTTAGCCACTGGTTGGGGCGCAACTTCTGGCTTACTAAGTTCATGTCCAGCGAACTCTACGGATTGAGCCGCACCGACGCCGCCGCAAAAATTTAGGCGTAGCCGCCCTCTGCATCGTCGCCGCTCTCGCAAGTTAATTCCCGCGCGCCGCGCAAGCCGCATCGATCCGGTCGCTGCGCTCCGTTGAGAATAAAAATAAATTTCACCGATATCCCAGTAGACATGCTTTTCCCCGCTTCG
>CAWAVH010000029.1:0-127618 GCA_963785395.1 uncultured Acidobacteriota bacterium
GGATTGATCACGGCTCGCGGCGACGGAGCGGCCAGGATCACAGTGAAGTTGGCGAATCTCCTCGTCGACGGCCGTGACGGTCAAGGATTTCACCGCGGGCCTGCCGATCAATTTCGCCAACCAGGTCGTGCCGATCTTCACCAAGCTGGGCTGCAACACCGGCGGCTGCCACGGCAAGGCCAGCGGTCAGAATGGATTCAGGCTCGAGCCTGCTCGGCTTCGAGCCGGCCCTGGATTATGAGACGCTCGTCAAGGAAGCGCGCGGCCGGCGGCTCTTCCCCGCCGCGCCCGATGCCAGCCTGCTGCTCACCAAGGCCACGGCCAAGTGCCCCACGGCGGCGGCAAGCGGATGGAGCTCGACTCCCACGAGTACCGGCTGATCCGCCGCTGGATCGCCACCGGGATGCCCTTCGGCAAGCCGACCGATCCCAAGGTCGAGCGGATCGCGATCTATCCCGACGAGCGCGTGCTTGACGCGGGGCAGCGGCCAGCAGATCGTCGTCACGCCCACTACACCGACGGCACGACCGAAGACGTGACCCGCTGGGCGCAGTACCAGTCGAACGAGACCGAGATCGCCGCCGTGGAGCAGGGGGGCCGGGTCGAGCGCGGCGGCTGACCGGCCAGGCCGCCGTCATGGCGCGCTACCAGGGGCAGGTCGCCGTGTTCCGGGCCACCGTCCCGCTGAACACGACGGCCGCGGCCAAGGTCGATTTCCCCGTCCAGAATGCGATCGACGCCGCGGTGCTCAAGCAGTGGAAGGCCCTCGGCATCGCGCCGTCGCCGCTCTGCGGCGACGACGAGTTCATCCGCCGGGCCTCGCTCGACATCACCGGCACGTTGCCCGACGCCCGAGGAGGTCAAGTCGTTCATCGCCGACGCGGATCCGCGCCAAGCGGGCCAAGCTGGTCGACCAGCTGCTGGCATCGTCCCGAGTACGCCGCGTTCTTCGCCATCAAGTGGGCCGACATCCTGCGGAACAAGCGCGAGGGCAGCGCGGACGTCCAGCGGCACGTTCAACTTCCACGACTGGATTCGGGAGAGCCTGGCGCAGAACAAGCCCTACGACCAGTTCGTGCGGGCGATCCTGGCCGCCAGCGGCAGCTCCGAGACCGCGCCGCCGGTGCAGTGGTATCGCAAGCTGCGCGAGACGACGAGCCTTCGTGGACGACACGGCCCAGGTGTTCCTCGGCATGCGGCTGCAGTGCGCCAAGTGCCACCACCATCCGTTCGAGAAATGGAGCCAGGACGACTATTACGGCTTCGCCGCGTTCTTCGCCCGGGTCGGCCGCAAGCCGGACATGAAAGCCCAGCGCAGCGGGCGCGACGCCGAGGTCGATCTTCACGCTGCGGTCCGGCACGGTCTCGCACCCCAAGACCGGCGAGACGATGGCGCCCAAAGGGCTGGGTGCCAGCTGGTGCCGGTCGCCGCCGGCGACGACCCGCGGCAGAAGCTGGTGGACTGGATGGCCGACCCGAAGAACCCGTTCTTCGCCCGGGCGCTCGTGAACCGCTACTGGGCGCACTTCTTCGGCCGCGGCATCGTCGATCCGCTGGACGACATGCGGCTCACCAACCCGCCGTCGAACCCCGAGCTGCTCGACGGTCCTGGCCGATCAGTTCCAGAAGAGCGGCTACGACCTGAAGGGCCTGGTCCGGACGATCTGCACGAGCCGGGTCTACGGGCTGTCGAGCTTCCCCAACGAGACGAACGCGAAGGACAAGCAGAGCTTCGCGCGGCACTATCCCCGGCGGATGGGCGCCGAGGTGCTGCTGGACGCGATCGCCCAGGTCTCGGGCGTGGCGACGCCGTTCGACGGCCTGCCGGCCGGCACCCGCGCGATCGACCTGCCCGACGAGAGCGTGGGCTCGAGCTTCCTCGACGCCTTCGGCCGGCCCAAGCGCGAAACCTCGTGCGAATGCGAGCGCGTGACCGACGCCAGCTTGAGCCAGAGCCTCATGCTGCTCAACTCCACCGAGGTGCAGACCAAGCTCTCGTCACAGGGCAGCCGGGCCGAGCAGCTCGCCAAGGACCCGCGGCCCGATGCCCAGAAGATCGACGAGCTGTTCTGGGACGGCCTTCGCCGCGCCGCGACCAAGCAGGAAACCGCCAGCGCCATCGCCCACCTGCAAGAAACACCCGCCAAGCCGCCAGACAGCCTACGAAGACATCATCTGGGCCCTGATCAACGCCAAGGAATTTCAGTTTATCGATTAGATGGTCAGTCGTTAATGACCGGTCCGCGGTTCATGGAAACGCGATGTTCTGGCACGATCACTGAGCGGAGCTTCTCGATGCTCGACCTCGATGAATTCTGTGCTCCTCGCGACGGCGCCGGGTTCAGCCGGCGGGATTTCTCAAGGTCGGCTGCCTGGGTGCACCGGGCTGACGCTCTGGGACCTGCTGCGGGCGCGAGGCTGCGGCGCCGAGTCGGGCGAAGGACCGTCGCCGATCGATCGGTGATCTTGATCTGGCTCGACGGCGGGCCGCCGCAGCACGAGACATACGACCCCAAGCCCGATGCTCCGGCCGAGTTTCGCGGGCCGCTCAAGGCGATCGCCACGGCCGTGCCCGGGCGTGCAGGTCTCCGAGCTGCTGCCCGAGCACGCCCGGTTGATGGACAAGATGTCGATCATCCGCTCGATGTACCACGACAACGGCGACCACTTCGCGGCCGCCCACTGGATGCTGACCGGCTACCTCGGCTCCAACGCCGTCGGACCTGGCCCCCCAGTATCCTTCGGCGGCCTCGATCATCGCCAAGCTCAAGGGTGCCAGGAAGCCGGGCATGCCGGCGTACGTCGGTCTGCCGACGACTCATTCGGTCGGGCCTGGTCCCGGGCTACCACGGCGCGGCCTACCTCGGGGTCGGGCTACAACCCGTTTGTCGCCGACGGCGACCCGAATTCCGACGGCTACCAGGTTCCCAACCTGGCGCTGCCGGCCGGGCGTCGATGCCGACGCGGCTCAGGGCCGCCGCGGCCTGCTGGGCGCATTCGACGGCGCGCGCCGCGACGTCGATGCCTCGGGCCTGATGGAGGCCTCGACCGCTTCGACCGCGAGGCATTCTCGATCGTCACGGGCCCCGCGGCCCGCGCGCGTTCGACCTCAGCCAGGAAGATCCCCGGCTCCGCGACCGCTACGGCCGGCACCAGTGGTGCCAGAGCGCCTCCTGGCCCGGCGGCTGGTCGAGGCCGGCGTGCGGTTCGTCACGCTCACCTTCAGCGGCTGGGACTTCCACTCGAGCCTCGAAAGCGGCATGAAGCGGGTCTTCCCCTGCTCGACTCGGCCGTCGGCACCCTGGTCGAAGACCTGGACGGCCGCGGAATGCTCGACTCGACCATCGTGATGGTGATGGGCGAGTTCGGCCGGACGCCGCGGATGAACACGACGGGCGTGCCCGGCGCCGACCCAGTCCCGGCCGCGATCACTGGGGCAACGTCATGAGCGTGCTGGTCGCCGGCGGCGGGTTGCGCGCGGGCGGGTCGTCGGCGCGTCGAACTCCAAGGGCGAGATTCCCAAGGACCGGCCGGTCGCGCCGCAGGACCTGCTGGTGACCCTCTACCACCAGCTCGGAATCAACCCCGAGACCAGCTTCACCAACCGCGCCGGCCGGCCCATCTCGATCGGCTCCGACGGCGAGGTGATCGCGAGCTGCTGGGTCTAGTGACAGTGAGGCGGTTGATCCACGATGAAGGGCTGACGACTCGGCGTCTCGATGAACGGCCACGAGCCTCGCCGTGATGCCTGCAGTCACCAACGCTCAGAGGACCTGCACCATGTCTCAGCTCGGGATCGTCACCTACAACATCGCCAAGGACTGGGACCTGCCCACGATCCTCTCCAGGCTCGAGAAGCTCGGCTATGAGGGCGTCGAGCTGCGGACGACACACGCCCACAAGGTCGAGGTCAACCTGTCGAAGCCGAGCGCGACGAGGTCCGCAAGCGGTTCGAGGACTCGCCCGTCGAGCTGGCCGGGCTGGGCAGCGCATTCGAATATCACGCGGCCGACCCGGCCGTCGTGCGCAAGAACATCGACGGGACCAAGGAATACGTCCGGCTGGCGCACGACGTGGGATCGCCCGGCGTGAAGGTGCGGCCCAACGGCGTGCCGAAGGGCGGCGATCTCGACGCCACGCTCCGGCAGATCGGCCGGGCCTTCACGAAATCGGCGACGACGCGGCCGATTTCGGCGTCGCCATCCGCGTGGAAGTGCACGGCAGCGTCACTTCCGAGCTGCCGCATTTCGCCAAGATCATGGAATACGCCGATCATCCCAACGTCTACACATGCTGGAATTCCAACCCGTCCGACGTCAAGAACGGCTCGATCAAGGAGAACTTCGCCCTGGTCGCGCCCAAGATCCACGAGGTGCACCTGCGCGACCTGACCGACGAAGCGTACCCGTGGCGCGAGCTCTTCGCCCTGCTCAAGCGCAAAAGTACGAGGGATTCACCCTCGCCGAGATTCCCGAAAGCACCGACCCGGAACGCGTGCTGCGGTATTTTCGCAGCCTGTGGCTGGCGTATCAGCCGCGGCCAGCCTCCTGAACGGAACTGCGCCGCGGACAGCGTACAGTGCCGTTGTGGGTCGTTGCTCGCAGCTGCGATCCGGTCAGTCGAGCGGGCGGTCTCGATTTCGGTGCCGTGTCTGGCGATCTCCTTCTTTTCGCAGTCTGCTTCTCGGCGTCGGCTTTTCACAGGGTTGACCCAGCAGGTCGCGGCCTCGGCGCGGAACCGGCGCAGCTCGGGGTCGTTCGGCTTGTTCTTGTCGGTCCAGGCGACGGCCCGGTCATAGAATGTCCGCGCCTCCTGCTTGTTTCCCTGCTGCCAGTAGGTCATCGCCAGGAAGAACAGGTCATGGGCTGCCTGCCGCCGGTGAAGGTGATCGATTGCTGAAGGACCTCGGCGGCGGTTTTCCAGTCCCCGGTGCGGAACGCGGCGACGCCCAGGGTGTTCAGGAACGCCCATTCGTTCGGCTCGAGCGCGACCGCTTTCCGGGCTAGTGCGAGCCCCCGGGCCGGGTCGAACCAGGGATCGCCCGGAATACTGGTCAACGCCCAGGCCAGATTGTTGTTGGCATGGGCATTCTCGGGATCGAGCATCAATGCCAGGCGGTAGTTGATCATCGCGTCCCGACGCCCGATCTGGTCAGACGGGCGAGTTTCTCCGGCTCATGAGCTGCGTCTGCCAGCATTTGCCGCCGGGGCAGAGAACTCCGGCTTCGACAACCGCGCGGCGACCGCGGCGACATCGTCGTCGAGTTGCGCGGCGCAGCCCTTCGGCTTCCGCCGCCTGGCCTTTGGCATCCAGCATCCCGTGCCACGATGATGCACCGTGGTCACCAGGTAGGAAGGTCATTGAGCTCACTGGCCATGTCCGCCGGGCTCGGCTATCGGCAGCGCCGCCGGATCGCCCCGAAGCAGCTCGCGCCTGATCTCGATCGAGCGGCGGTAGAGCGGCTCGGCTTCCTCTTGGCGAAGCGCAGACACGAGGCAGCAGCCCATACCGCCGAATCCGAGCGCTTCGGCCAGGTAGCGGCGAATTTCGGGTCGTCCGGGCGATTCGGCCAGCAGCTTCTCGAGCAAGGCGATGGACTGCCGGAAATCGGCCTGCGCGTCGGCCAGCAGCCGGGGCTCCAATCCGCTGCTCGGTGGCCTTGGCCATGCTCAACATCCAGCGGGCATAGCCCAGGCGCGTGTACGCCCGGGCGATGACTGCCCGCGACTTCAGGTCGGTCGGCGGCAGCTCGATCGCCTGCTGAAAGATCTCAAGCGCTGCTCGAAGATCTGCGACGCTTCCTCTGCCGTGGCCGGACTTGTCTGGCCGTGGAGCAGCCTGTTGGCATCGCTGATCGCTTCCATTCCAACCTGGTCGAGCAATGGATAACTCTCGATGATGAAGCATCTTTTCTGCGAGTCCTCGTCTTTTGCGGAGCTGCCTCCGTCCGTCTTGCGGATCTGGGTCCAGGTCGTGGCGGTGCCAACGATCGAGCGCCAGCACCAGAATCGCGGCGGCCGTGACCACGAGATCCCGGTGCCGGCGGGCCCACCTGAGGCTGCGCTCGAGACAGCCCGGGCCGGCGGGCCAGGATCGGCTGGTCGTCCATGAACCGCCTCAAGTCGGCGGCCAGCTCCTGGGCGGTCGTGTAACGGTTCGACAGGGTCCTTGGCGATCGCCTTCAGGACGATCGTCTCCAGGTCACGGGGGACCGCCGGGTTCAGCCGGCGCGGCGAGACCGGCTCGTCCTGCGCGATCTGGCGGAGCAGCTCCTGATGGTCGCGGCCGTTGAAAGCCGGCTGCAACGTCAAAAGCTCGTAGAGGGTCACACCCAGCGCGTAGATGTCGGTCCGCTGGTCGACGACCCCGCCCCGGGCCTGGGCTTGCTCGGGGCTCATGTACCGGAGCGTGCCGACCATGTCGCCGGTGTGCGTCAGGCTGAGATCGCTGGGGAATCGCGCCAGGCCGAAATCGGTGATCCAGAGTGCACCGTGGGGATCGATCAGGAGGTTGGCCGGCTTGATGTCGCGATGGACGATACCCAGGCCATGGGCGTGGTCGAGCGCATCGGCGGCCTCGGCACCCAGCCGGGCGACATTGCGGCAAAAGGCCCGATCCTGGTGCATCGGCCCGATCGCCGTCGGTCGCCAGGCGACTCGTTACTGCCGCCAGTGCCGGGGTCCGGGAATCAACATCGTGTCCGGGGCTCGCGGCATCCGTCTCGTTCGGCCGGAATCTCGACACGTACCCGGCTCTGGCACACCCGGCGGAGCCGAGCCGGCGTCTTCGGTGTCGGCCGGAAGGCCGTTGCTATCACTTCCGTCGGTTCCAAGGCGGATGCGGACGATGCACATCCGCCGTCCCGCGCCTGAGCTTCACGGCTCGAACGGAGCTCGTGGAGGATGGCCGCCAGGCTGCGGCCGTCGACGAATTGCATCGCGTAGTAGTGGATGCCCTGGTCGCAGCCGACACCGAAGATCGGCACGATGTGAGGATGGTGCAATTGCGCGGCCGCCTGGGCCTCGATCTGGAACCGCTGGCGCTGCTTGGGATCGATCGCCGCCGCAAAGGGAAGCACCTTGAGCGCGACCCGCCGGCCCAGCGAAACCTGCTCGGCCTCATAGACGACGCCCATACCCCCTCGGCCGACCTCGCGGAGGATCCGATATTCGCCAAGCTGGGCGCAGGGCGGAATCGCTTCGGCCAGATGGGCCGCAGGACGAGTTGCGCATCTGCAAGCTGAGGGGCGGCCGTCTGGATGAACTCCAGCCCGGAAAGACACTCGCCCAGCGCTTCGGCGATCTCGCTATGCCGGGCCAGGAACTCGTCCCGCGACCAGGGATGCCCGGCGCGGAGCGCCTCGAGATACGCCTCCAGCGCGGCGATCACGCGGGGGTCATCCGGCGCAACCGCCCACTGACATGAAGACGATCACGACGCTCCTTCCGGCTGGTGTCGCCGCCAATCGGCCGCCCGGCGCAGTGCGCGGGTCCGATTGACCTCGCCGCCCGGCTGTGCCGGCGTCGACACCATTCGCCGGACGGAGTCGGACTGCGAATCTGTGCAGGTGTCCCATTCATCGAAGACTCTCCAGCGTGAAACGCAACCGGGCCAGGGCCTGAACCCACGCGCTCTTGACGCTTTCCTCGGTTTGCCCCAGCCGACAGGCCACATCGGGAAGCGCAATCCTTCGAGCTGCCGTAAAATGATCACCTCACGATGGTCGTCCGGAAGCTCGTGCAGGGCGTCGGCCAGAAGCACCGCCTGGTTGGCGATGCCGACCCGACGAACTCCGCGATCCGACAAAGTTGTTGTTCAACGCAAGTGAAGACTGATCCAGTTCATCGATGAGTGCACGTTTGAATCGCGGGTTGCGGCATTGTTCACCAGAATCGTACCGTGCATGACTCGCCAGCACTTCCCCGATCACCCGCCGCAACCAACTGAGAAACTCTCGCTCGGTAACCCCCCGAAATAGCCCGGTCTGGCGGTGAATCTCCAGCCTGATCTCCTCGAGTATCGACTCGACATCTCGGCTTGCAGCACCCGGACGAAACTTCCGAAGCCGGACCAGCAGTCCCATATAGTTGGCGTATCGTTCGAGCAAGCACCGCAACGCCGCGGCATCTCCGGATTTAACCATGGCGAGCAGAAACTCGGAATCGAACTCGGTCCGAAAAAATCGGCCCCGATCCCAGTTTCGCAGCGATGCATCGATTCAGGACCTGCCCCCATACGGACTTGGTCACGCTTCCGAGCCGGACTGCGCCGTAACAATCTGGACAGTAGGAGGCCACGGACAGTAGGACAGTAGGAGGCCATGCACTTATTTTGCGAATAATGGGCTGCCTAGAACAGGAAGACAGTAAGCCGGACAGTAAGAGGTGCGGCACAGTCGGAGGCGATGGGCACGGTAGGAGGCCATGCACTTATTTTGCAGATAATGGGCTATTCCGGACATGAGACCGAGAACCCACGCACTTATTTTGGAAATAATGGGCTAGTTAGGAGATATATAGTAAATGGCCATGCACTTATTCTGCGAATAATGGGCTGTCTAGGACGGACGAAAAAAATTTGGCGAGAGGAATTGTCGCCTATTGATTTGGGAAGGCGAAAGGGGTAGCGTATTCTTTTGTTCACGTTGACCCTGAAGCCCTCAGATGCCTGCGCCGCGCTCTCAAATCGTCGATGAAACGGTCACGCCCTGGTATCATTGCATTTCCCGATGTGTCCCCGCGCGTTCCTTTGCGGCGAAGGCGTGGGAGCCATCGAAAGAAGTGGATCGAGGATCGGCTCCGGGAGCTGGTCGGGATTTTCTCTGTCGAGTGGCCGGCTTTGCCCTGATGGATAACCATCTTCATGTGCTTTTGCGGCTCGATTCGGCACGGGCTAAACGGTTGGTCTGATGCCGAGGTCGTCCGCCGTTGGTTCCAACTGTTTCCCGCCGCGTGACATCACCGGCAAAAGCACTGCCGATCACCGAGTTGTGTTCCTCAGTTCGTCGTGCTACACTAGCTGGGTGGCGAAAGTTCGCACGCGGCTGGCCGATCTGAGCTGGTTCATGAAGTGTCTGAAGGAACCCCTGGCCAGGCTGGCCAATCGCGAAGACGGCTGCACCGGGGCATTCTGGGAGGGGCGATTCAAGAGTGTCGCCGTGCTCGACGAGGAAAGCCTGCTGGCCACTGCGGCGTATATTGACATCAACCCAGTTGCGGCCGGAATGCTCCAACGCCGCAGGCCAGTTACACTTCGCTACGCACACGCCTCGATCACTGCCAGGCCAACGGGACCGTTCGAAACACTTCGCGATGACCTGTCCACATTTGACCCGCAATCCGTCGCAGGAAGCCGAACTGTGGTTGATGCCCGTGGACGACGATCGGCCATACGGTGGCGACCGTACCGGCCTGATCGCAGGCTGCACGCTCTCCTGCTACCTGCGCCTGGTTGACGCCAGCGAGCCGGATGATCCGCGACGGCAAGGCGAGCCTCGAGGCGGACATGTCCTGATCTTCCAGCGTCTTCGCTGGACCAAGTGACGCTCGAGGCCACTGTCACGAAGCTTTTCGGGCCCCGCGAACGGATCGCCAGCCGCTTGGGCACAAACACCAATTGGCCGCGCCGCGGTCGTGCTCGCCCGCACTTCTCAGCCGATATCACCACACATCCTCAGCCGATCGTCGCCTGAAGCTCGCCCGGCAGCCGCCTCAAGCGTGCTGGGTTCCAAGCCCCAGGTGCCGTTCACTCGGCGGTCCCGCCTGCATGTCGAAACCGCATCCCCGCTGTTCCGTATCGACTGAAGGTGCATGATCGCAACCGCGTACCGGCGAACAGCACGGCCCGGCTCAGTTCGTAACCGGTTTCATCAGCGTCGCCCCATTATCGCAACGCACCGCGATCAACGTAAATCCTCGAGAATAAGTGCATGTCTTATTGTTAAAGGCCATGCACTTATTCTGGGATAGATAGGCTCGTCATGAGGCAACTGCACGTATCGCCGTGGCCCGCTTCAATCAACCTAAACCACTCAAAAGGAAGCGCATGGCCTGAAACAGTAGCAGTAAATGGCCAGAACACCTTTTTTGCGGTAAATGGAGAGTTCGGGCAAGCCACCATCGGTCCACGATGATTGGCCTGCGGCCGATTGATTCGTCAGCAACTGGAAGTAGAACCGCACGCAGTTGCGATATGATTCAACCGAGATCCGTTCGTCGGTGCCGTGGATGCGGCTGGTGTCGTCCGGGCCGATGACGTAAGGAAGAAATCGATAGACATCATCGGCGATCGATTCAAATTTTCGCGAGTCGGTCGCGCCCAGCACCAGCGAAGGCGCGACCAGCGTGCCAGGCATGACCTGGCGGATCGTCCGCTCGATAGTGAGGAAGCCGGCGGAAGTGGTGCTCGAGACGTCCGAAGCGCTCCTTGCCAGTCCGGGTCGAGCAGCTTGATGGCGACCCGTGGGTCAGCGACGGTCTTCCTGACATGAGCGACGACCCCGTCGATCGTGTCGCCGGGCTTGATGCGGAAATTGACGACCGCGCGGGCCCGCGCCGGCAAGACGTTTTCCTTGACTCCCCCCTCGATCATGGTCGCCGCCGTGGTGGTGCGCACCAGGGCGTTCGTCGCTGGCCCGTTTGTGAGCTGCCCGATGATCACCCTTCCCAGCAGCCAGCGGTTTGCGATCGCCAGCTTGGTCAGGAACGGCATCTCGGGTCCGAGCCGGTCGAAGAGGAGGGCCGCCGGACCATCGAGAGACGCCGGCATGGGGTTGCTCTCCAGGCGGTGCACTGCCGCGGCCACGATTCCGACGGCCGTCTGAGGGGGAGGCATCGAGGAATGTCCGCCCGGGGCCTCGGCCGAAAGCTCGATGCTGATCGATCCTTTCTCGGCGATGCCGATCAAGGCCACCGGCTTTTCCACGCCGGGGACGATTCCCTTGGTGACCGCCAGGCCTTCGTCGAGGGCATATTCAAGGCGGATTTTTCGAGATGCGAAAACTTCCGCAATCCGCGCGGCCCCGGCCTTGCCGCCGATTTCCTCGTCATGGCCGAAGGCCAGATAGATCGTCTGTCGCGGCTGGAAGCCCTTTTTCAAAAGCATCTCGACGGCCTCGAGGACCGCCATCACGCCGCACTTGTCATCGAGGGTTCCTCGGCCCCAGATGAAGCCGTCGGCAACGTCGCCCGAGAACGGAGCGTGGGTCCAGCGCTGACTCGGTTCCCGGCTCGACCGGAACAACATCCAAGTGGCCCATCAGCAAGCACACCTTTGGCGGAACGGTTCGCGCCCCTGCCACGTGAACAGCAGGCTGTGGCCGCCGATCAACTCGCGGGTGAGCTTCTGGTGGACCTGCGGAAAGCTCGCTTCCAGGAATTCGTGAAAGCGATCGAAGTCGCTGAAGTCGGCATCGGGTGCCTCTGCCACCGACACGGTCGGAATCCGGACGGCTGCGCCGAGCCGCTCCAACGCGCCGTCGTCGATATCAAGTGGTGAGATCGTCTTCGACCACGACCTGAGACGGTCGCCACAGGAGCGTCCGGGCAAGACCGTCGCCACCAGGCCCGTCATGGCCAGCGCGAGCGTAACCCGAGCGCCAGGCCGATCCTGCGGACGCCAGACCTTCATAACAGGTCTTCGAAGTCGGCCTTCTCGTCGTCGGGAAGCGACCAGTTCTGAGACAGGATGATCCGGGCGTCGGCAACCCGGTCCTCGGGCACCTGCAGCCTCACGCCGCGGGTGGCCGCGAGGTACATGCCCGCGGTCCCCATTCGTTCTCCGTCCAGAATCGTGGGGATGCCTTCGGCCTCGAGCCGGCCCTGAAGGATCGCCGCGGTCACGCTGTTGGGAAAGACGGATACCGTGACCCACGGAACGTACTCGCCGTCTTCTACGGCAAGCCCTCCACGAGCGGGCACTTCTTCCAGCTCGAGGTCGTGCTTGGGACACAGCGACCCCGGCGCCTGAGGCAAGTGTCTTTCACAAACCGGGCAATAACCCTTCAGCGAGCAGAGAATCGCCGCACTCGGGACAGAGCGATCCCTCGAAGTTGCCGAACTCGTCTAGCCCGCAGCCCCGGCAATAATCGCGGGCCCAGGTCGGACGAAGGCTTCTTTTTTCCAAACATCGAGGGGGATTCTCATTCCGAAGGGGGAAAAGCCGCCCTGCGACGGCGGACCCGCCGGCCCGAGCCGGCTTGGCTTTCCTTACGGGACATCATTTCAGCATAACCCGAGATGGTTGCGTGGACAACAATGATACCCGCGTCGTCGTGACCTTCGACACCCCATCTCGCGCTTGTGCCCGTAAACGCAAAGCCGCGATCGCCTCACGCTTAGCGGCGAGAAACGCCGTCAGGCCCCGCGGCCAGGGCTGCTCCCTTGTCATCGCCCGGCTTCCTGCGCCACGCCAGCTCGATCAAATGAATCGAGCCCGACCGGGTCGACACGGCCAGCAGGCCGCATTCCGGTGAGTAGGCCAGGCCGGTCGGCCGGGTTCGGCCAAGATTGAGCGGGCCCGTCAGCGGCAGACGCCCCAGCGGGCACAGCGGAGAATTCTGCATCACCTCGATCACCGACTCGCGGTGCCGGGCGCAGACAACATAGTCGGCCCGGGGATTGCCGGAAGCCCCGCCGCCGGCCGATCGATATCGCCGGACAGGGGCGATTGGATGGCGATCTCCGGATCCAGCACCGGAGAAAATTTGTTGCCATCCTTCACATAAACCATGGAACCCACCAGCGACGCCCCAAGTAGGTACCACGCTTGAGCATTCTCCGGGTCAGCATTTGTGGAGTTCCTGAACGCTTCGGCAGCATCTTTCAATCTGTTTACGTTGAAAAGTACAATTCCGAAATTTCGATACGCAAGTGCGGATTTCGCAGGATCGAGTTTGGCGCTCTTCTCGTAGCAAATCTTGGCATCAGCCATTCTGTCCAACTTCGCGTAGAGGTTTCCTAGGTTGTTGTAGATCGAAGCCTCGGGTTTGAGATCCATGGCCTGTTGGTAGTTTTTCGCCGCGTCCGCCAGTTTTCCAGCGAGTTCATACGAAAGCGCGATCTTTTTCAGAATGGTCGCCTGATTGATATCTTTTTCAGCAGTCAGCGATAAAGCTTGCTGAAATTCAATTACAGCTTGCTCGGAATAAGGCTGGATTTTCCCGTTCAGAGCAGCTTTGTCATCAGGTTCCTTTGCTTGAATCATCTGAGTGTATAGATCCTCAGCAGATGCAAGCGCCTGATAGCCCGCCATGAAATGCGCGGTAAGGCTGTCTATTCTGTTGGCGTCGACGTTGTCTTTTTTGATTCTCGAACTGATCTCTGCGACCAGAGGATCTGCGAAACTGACGTCCGCAAGAGTTCTTTTGCCGGCCGCTATTTTCGCTCTCGATTCGAAGATCAATTCACCCACTCGCCTGAGATTAACAGTGTGAGTTCCTGCGGGAATTTCTGTGATGGTGTACTTGCCTGTCGCATCCGTGTTGGTGGAAATCTGCGAATTGTCTGCCGACAGCTCAACCTCAATGGTGATATTGGGCCACGGGTTCCCATTTGCGTCTTTGATCGTTCCGAACAGAACACCAGTATCCTCCGCGCCAGCGCTCGCCGCTAGAGCTGCGGGAATGACTGCCGCGATTAAAATCAGCGCGACAAATCCACCTTGGCAAATGTTGAGTCGAATCGAACGCCGGAAATTTTCAGGACGCATAGGGTACCTCGAGCGACGGGCACCGGTAGACGGGACTATCGAAATCCTACTGCCATAATCCACGCAAAACAATCGCAATTCACATGTTCATATTTACGTTGAGCAGTCGCCGATGAAAAGAGTTTGTCCCGTCGCGCCACCGAACAAAGCCCACTTCGTAATGGTTTCGCCTTTCGCCATCATCCCGAGAGGCATCGGTCGAGGATCTCCGAAGCGCAACTTCTGCGTGCCGACGCAATCGCTCGGGGACATCCCCCTCGCCTCTGACCTCTGCCTTTGACCTACACCCGCCATAGCCTTCGCGAGCGCGAAGGCTATGGCGGGCCGGAGCGCCGCAGGCGCGTCACCAAACGTCAGCCCAGCACGGAAGTGCTGGGTAACCTCCATCCCAAATATCTTCCGGAGCCCTGCAGGGGCGGCACTAAACAATCTGCTTCGTGCACTCCGATCCGTCGTGCACTCGATCTCCGATCCGCCCGAGCCATGCTCCCAAACTCCCCCCGGAATTCTCCGCCTGAACCGCTGAAACAATAAAAACGCCCTCATTTTCCCCTTGACAATTTTAACGCCTGTGATACTATATCGAGTGGAGAAGAACTGTCACTCTACTCCATCCTTCGGTTAACTCAGCTCGGTAAACTTGGGAAGCATTCCCAAAAAGGGAAAAACGCCTTTTCCGTCAAAAAAGGGCCTTATAAAAGTTAAGTGCGCATTCTAAAGGACTTAACTCAAAATTCGGCGTAAGTGCGGAGTCTAAAGGACTTACACCCCCAAAAGCGCCCAAAATGTACCGGATTTGGTTAAGTCGTATTCATATCGCGAATCAAATTCGTTCGCTCTATGAGGCCGCCGCCCGAGCGCATTTTCAACCGATGCGCGCTCAACTCGCGGAATTGGCGGTCAACGCCTGCATCTGCTAAAATACAGCCTCTGCGCGCACCTGACGGTTTCTGAATCTTCGTCTTGGCTGCTGGCGGTTTTGGCGGCCTTTGTTGTTGGTGGTGGGATCATTCAGTGTCACTTCTTGCGACGCTGCGTTTGGCACCTCCTCTTTGCGCCCGAATTTCGCATAATCAGGATCTGAATTAGTCGCATCGATTTAAGCACGCTAAAGAAAGTAGTTCTAACTACGCACAATGAATAAAGACATCCGTAATATCGCCATCATCGCCCACGTCGACCACGGCAAAACTACGCTCGTCGACGCCATGCTCCGCCAAAGCGGCATTTTTCGCGACAACCAGGAAATGGTTGAGCGCGTCATGGATTCCAACGATCTCGAACGCGAACGCGGCATCACCATTCTTGCCAAGAACACTGCGCTCTCTTTCCGCGGCATAAAAATCAATATCGTCGACACCCCCGGCCACAGCGATTTCGGCGGCGAAGTGGAACGCGCCCTGCGCATGGTCGATGGCGTCCTTCTTCTCGTTGACGCCAGCGAAGGCCCGCTCCCGCAAACGCGCTACGTTTTGCAAAAAGCGCTGGCCGCAAAACTCAAGCCCATCGTCGTTCTCAACAAAATCGATCGCGCCGACGCGCGCGCCAAAGAAGTTCTCGACGAACTCTACAGCCTCTTTATCGATCTCGACGCGGTGGAAGAGCAGCTCGACTTCCCTGTTCTCTACACCAACGCGCGCGACGGCGTAGCGCACACAAAACTGGGCGACGATTCCCGCGATCTTTTGCCGCTCTTTCAAGCCATCGTCGATCACATCCCGCCGCCAAAAGGCGACGTCGGCGCGATTCTTTACGCGCAAGTAATGAATCTCGATTACAGCGATTATCTCGGACGCATCGCGATCGCCCGTGTTTTCAATGGCACCCTGCACCGCAACGAAGAAGTAGGCATCAGCAAACTCGATGGCACCATCAAGCCCGCTCACATCACCGAACTTTTCACGTTTCGCGGCCTCGCTCGCGATGAAGCAGACGCTGTTCTCGCAGGAGACATCGCCGCAATCGCTGGCGTAGAAAATATTCAGATCGGCGAATGTTTCACCGATCTTCTGAATCCCGCTCCGCGCGAACCGCTAACAATTGACGAGCCAACTCTCGGCATGGTTTTCACCGTGAATAACGGCCCGCTCTCTGGTCGCGACGGAAAAATGGTCACCTCGCGCCATTTGCGCGATCGCCTCAAAAAAGAATTGCTCACCAACGTTTCGATTCGCGTGGAAGATACCGACACTCCGGAATCCTTTCGTGTTCTCGGCCGCGGCGAATTGCAGCTGGCAATTTTGATTGAGACCATGCGCCGCGAAGGCTTCGAACTTCTCGTTGGCAAACCAGAAATTGTGGTTCGTACGGAAAACGGCAAGAAACTCGAGCCCGTAGAAAATCTAATCGTCGATTGCCCAGACACTTTCATCGGAGTGGTGATGCAAGCGCTCGGCCTGCGCCGCGGCGAAATGATGAAGACCGGCAACCACGGCTCCGGTCGCGTGCGCATGGAATTCCGAATTCCTTCGCGCGGATTGATCGGCCTTCGCGGTCAACTCCTCACCGACACGCGCGGCACCGCAATTCTGCACTCCATTTTCGATGGCTGGATTGAATACGGCGGCGAAATGGCGCTGCGTCCCACCGGCGCGCTCGTTGCCGATCGCCCCGGAGCCACCACAGCATTCGCGTTGTGGAATCTGCAGGAGCGCGGTGAACTTTTTGTCGGCGCCGGAGTGGAAGCCTACGAAGGAATGATCGTCGGCGAGAATACGCGCGAGCAGGACATGGAAGTAAACGTCACGAAAGAAAAAAAGCAGACCAACATGCGCTCGTCAAGCGCCGACGAAGCGATTCGCCTGATTCCGCACAAAGAACTCAGCCTCGAACAAGCGATTGAATTTATTGCCGACGATGAGTACGTGGAAATCACGCCGAAATTAATTCGCCTTCGCAAGAAAATCCTGGCCAGCAATCGTCCGCGCCGCTGGCAGGAAATTCGCGCCAGCAACGAAGTCACAAAATAATATCGCAACCGGCTCTACTCGCAGCCTACGCGCAAGAAACGCATTAGTACGCGAGTGCAAACGCATGGGCACCCGCCTCGTGCCGATCAGAATCCAATTTGAGTGAGAGAAACCGCGCGGCACTTTCTACGTGTGTACGCGGTGGTGGCGATGATGCCGGCGATGCTTTGGGCGGTGCGAAGCGGTGTGCTTGGTCACCGGAGTGTGCTCCGGCCGTTGGGGAGCCGCAAAAGCCAGCGATGGCAGCGCGATCAGTGCCAGCAAAAATGCGAAAAAGATGGATTGCCACTTCTTCATAAGTCCTCACATCTGCGGATAAATCGAGTGTTAACCGGAAACTAACCGGTGTAACTAAACAAAGTATACGCGAACTTTCCGCGAACTGGAAGAGGCTTTTTTTCGCAAGTATTGGCAAATCAGTCCAAGCGCACTAGACTTCGCCGCAGATACATTGGAGGGCAGCGTGAAAAAATTCATCGGGTCCGTAGGATTTGTGATTGTCGCAGCTGCGATGGTCACCTCAATGTCGGCGCAGAATACTCCGCCAGCCGTAGGAGCGCAGCCAGAAGTCACAGCTCCATCAGGACGCGCATTTTATGCCCTTCCCGACTCAAAGGGCACCGTGCTCAAGGCCGGCCAAGATCTCTCAGCCGATCCGCGCAATCCCGATCTCTTGCTCAAACTCGCTCAGGCGCAAGCCGCCATCTGGCAATACCGCGAAGCGGTAGCTACCTGCGGTCGCGCGCTGAGAATTTCCCCCGAGAAGGCTTCGCTATATCTCGAGCGCGGCCATCGTGAACTGGCCCTCATGCAATTCGCGGAGGCAGGAGCGGATCTCGATCGCGCCGTCGCTTTCGATCCGAAGCTAATGGACTCCTACTATCACCTCGGCCTCTCGCATTATTTTCAAGGAGAATTTGCGCAAGCCGCCGATGCGTTTCAACATTCGGTGGATGGAGCGCAGAAGCCCGAAGATTTGATCAACTCCACGAACTGGCTGTACGCCTCGCTGCGCCGTGCCGGAAAATCCGCTGACGCCACGAAAGCGCTCGCACGAATCACTCCAGAAGTAACAACAGCCGACGCACATTCCAAATTTTATTTGAATTTGACTCAGCGTTTTTCAAGGCGCGATGAAAGAAGAAGATGCACTGCCACCAGTGCCTCCCGCGGACGGCTCAAACATTGAAGCCGAGCTGGTCTACGACACGGTTTCCTACGGCCTCGGGAACTGGCATCTTTATCGCGGCGAAACAGCAAAAGCTCAAGAATATTTCCGCAAAGTGGTCGAAGGAAATTGCTGGGTCACCTGGGGATTCGTCGGCTCCGAAGTCGAATTGAATCGCATGAAGTAACTGTAATTTAACAGTTCCCCGCCCCGAATCGCGGCTGCGCATACGCCGTTGATCGCCTGCGCAGCATCAAACATCTGGCACCATCAAATTTTGAAGGAGGAATTCTATGCCCAAGGTAGCGCTCTACGTAAAGTTGGAAGCGAAAGCCGGTAAGGAAGCTGAAGTCGCGCAGTTTCTAAAAGACGGATTGGCAATTGTCGAACAAGAACCAGCAACCGTAGCCTGGTTTGCGATTCAAATGGGGCCATCGACGTTCGGAATTTTCGACGCATTTCCGGACGAAACGGGACGCCAGGCCCACCTCAATGGAAAAGTTGCTGCAGCGCTGATGGCCAAGGCGGCCGACTTGCTCTCCGCCCCTCCGAAAATTGAAAAGATCGATGTGATTGCGGCGAAGTTGCCGGCAGGAAAATCGGCGGCTGCGTAAGAGCGGAATCACCTCAGTCAAAAAAACTTCGGGGGCTACCACCCGCGTGGCAGCCCCCGAAAGCACTTTCAGAAGCAAATTCGACCGTAAAGTTAGAAGCTGCCGCCGCGCAGGGTGTTGACGCCCTTCAGCGAGTTCACACCCTTGAGGGAATTCACGCCCTTCAAGGAATTGACGCCTTTCAGGGAGTTTACGCCCTTGAGCGAATTAACGCCTTTCAGCGAATTTACGCCTTTGAGCGAGTTCACGCCCTTGAGGGAATTCACACCCTTCAAGGAGTTAACGCCCTTCAAATTGGTGGACTTCGTCAGTTTCTTTCCGTTGCTCAGGGACTTGCTGTTCTCGTTCTTCTTGATTGCCATTGTCGTTGTTCCTCTCGGTTTCGAATTTGCCTTCGCGGCTACAAAACATATAGAGCACGCCGCGCGCCAAACCCGATCCCGTCGGGAGCGGAATGAAAGAGCCAATGAAATCAATGATTTACCAGCGTCCAGCTTTGGGAACACAGCCAACGCAGAGCCAAATGTAATGAGTTTTTCATGGCCCACTGGATTTTTTCAGCAACTCTAGCCTAAATCGCTGAACCAAAATCGGGGTAGCCCTCGCGAGATACTCGGCCAGCGTCTAGCTCGATACAATGGGCGCGGGTACGGAAGGGACGCGGCATTGTTCAAAAAAGCGATTGTGCGGAAACCGGAGAAATTTTGCCGACGGGTTGACCTCGTTCGTCGGCGCGCCAGTGAATCTTGCTCTAGCAAATGAACAGCATGACGCCTACTGCGCCGCACTGGAAAAATGTGGCCTCGACTAGTTGATCGGCTCGAAGCCGATCTAGCTCATCCCGGATTCCACATTCGTCGAAGATGTGGCAATCGTAACGCAAGATTTCGCGGTCATCACTCGCCCCGGTGCAAAAAGTCGCGCGGGCGAAATTGCCAACATTCGCGAGCCTCTGAAAAAATACTTTCGCACCGTGCATGAAATCACCGCTCCAGGAACTTTGGATGGCGGTGACATTTGTGAAGCCGGCAAGCATTTTTTCATCGGAGTATCTCGCCGAACAAACGAAGAAGGCGCGAATCAACTCGCAGATTTTCTCGCACACGGAGGCTACACATCATCATTCGTAGATATTCGCGCGATGAAAAGTATTTTACATTTGAAAAGCGGCATCGCCTGCATCGGCGATGGAGAGCTAGTAGTGATGGAAGAAATGGCGCACCGCGAAGAATTCCGTAATTTCGAAATTATTCGCGTCGCGCCCGCTGAAACTTACGCCGCAAATTGTGTGCGAGTGAACGACTACGTGCTGATCCCGGAAGGATTTCCAGAAATTAAAAAGGAATTAACCAAGCGCGGATTCAATCTGCTTCCGCTCCAAGTATCCGAATTTCAAAAAATGGATGGAGGCCTAAGCTGTCTTTCGCTGCGATTCTGATCCCACACGCGGTCATCGCGCGAAGAACTCAAAATAAAATAGCGGGCGAGCCTGTAAGCCGGATTCTGTGCGGCGCTTCGTGCGTCCTTAGCTTGCGCTTTGGACGCGACGTTGCGTCGCGGCGATCATTCCTCTAGGTCGCGATTCACATCGCGACTCGAGCAGCCTACCCGAGGGTTCACAGTGCTCTGTCGCTTGCGCGACGTAGCAAGTCTCGCTCCGATCGATTGCTCAATCACAGCGAGCAGCGGGCCGGGCCGGCCCTCCCCTCCTATTTGGCCTTGCACCACGCGGGGTTTTCCAGCTCCCGCCATTACTGACGGGACGGTGGGCTCTTACCCCACCCTTTCACCCTTACCTGTGGAATGAAACGGTCAGCCATTCGTAGATGGTCGGAAGGTTTCCCTCCGCGACTGTCACTGAGGCGGCGCGTCGCATTCCCATCGGCGGTCTAGTCTCTGTGGCACTTTCCGTGACCGAAGCATCTGTGCCCGTGGCGAAATTCTGCCGCAAGCGAAGAGTGGTCCCCTGGCGTTACCAGGCGCGTTGCCCTCGCCTGCGGATTCGCGCGCGGCCTTGCGGCGGCGACGCAATTCCCAGACGTTGGTGTCCGGACTTTCCTCCCGCTCTGAACCGTAAGGTCAGAGCCAGCGATCACCCGGCTCACCCGCCGAAGTAATTGTACCTGAAATTTTTGGGAAGAAACGGAGTGAAGCTATGCAAATTTTCGAAATATCACGCGCAGAAATTTTGCGGCTAAATCGCGGCAAGCACAACAAGAGTCGCATCGTCGGTGAATGCGTCATTTGCGAATCGGACCGTTTCTGCCATGAGCCGCGCGTGCAATTCGGGAGCGGGCTCGTTGCGATGTTGCGACAGCAACTCAGCAAGACGCTCGGGACTAAATTCATCTCCGGCTGCGTTGGTGGCTTCGGTGATTCCATCGGTATACATCACTACCCGATCGCCGGAATCCAATTTTATTTCGCCCTGCGCCGCGGACCAATCTTCGAATTCGCCGAGCACCGGGCCGCCATCGCCGAGTTTCAGAATGCTTCCGTTGGGACGTGCAACCAGCGGCGCATTGTGACCCGCGTTGACGTACGTAAAAATTCCGCGCGGCGCATCGAGCACGCAACAAAAAAATGTTACGTATCGTCCGGGCTCGCAATTTCCGCAGAGAATGCGATTCACTTTGCGGCACAAGTTCCACCGGCGAAAGATTTTCCGGCGCGTATGCTTTTACCGCAGCTTGCAAATTCGCCATCACCAGCGCAGCGGCCGCGCCTTTGCCGGAAACGTCGCCAATGCAAATCAGTGCGGTGTCTCCGCCCAGCGCGAGAACATCGTAATAATCTCCCGCAAGACTTCCGGCCGGGCGGCATGCCGCGGCAATAGCAAATCCGGGAAGAGCAGGGATCGAGCGCGGCAGCAAAAGCTGTTGAGTTTCGCGCGCTTCGTTCCGCTCGAATTCAGCGGCAACTTCTTTGCGGCGAGCAGCGCGGCGAACGCGTCCGCGATCGAGCTGCGTGCGAAGAATTCTGCGAAGAGCGCTGTTGTCCCACGGCTTCTGAATGAAATCGCCGGCTCCGCGCTGCATCGCTTCCACCGCGACTTCGATGCTGCCCCACGCCGTCATGACGACGATCGCGAGGTCGCCATCGATTTTGCGAACCGCTTCGATAAGCGCCAGGCCTTCATCGCCGCTGGTGGTATCGCGTGCGTAATTCAGATCGAGCAAAGCCAGATCGAATTGCCGCGCGCCAATGGCGTCAACAACGGCCGCAGGCGAACCAGCAAGTTCAATCAGGAAACCTTCGTCGCGCAAAGCAAGGCGAAGCGCTTCGCCAACGTGCGGTTGATCGTCTGCAATTAAAACGCGCGGTCGCTCGGGGGACGTTTGTTGCGTGCTCATAATCCTCTACTCAATCTACGCTGTATCGCAGAAAAATGTTGCATCACGATGGATTCAGGCGCCTATCGCGCAATTTGGATAAATGACTCGCCACGAATTGGTATGCATTCTACCTGGTCGTTTGACGGATGGCCGGAATGCGCGGTTGCGTTGAAACTAGGTTGGTTGCCGGACAAAAATAAGTCGTACCGTTTCAAAATAGTTTCGGATGCGAAGCCGCGGATTTCTTCGAAGGCTTCGCCGATGCGCCCTTTATTTTCGCGGGCTTTTTTTCTTTTTTCTTCGCGCGTTTCGGCGCGGGAACTTCGTTCGGATCAATTCCCTTCTGGATCAGTTTTTCGAACGCGGATTCATCCAGAATTGTGACACCGAGCGTTTGAGCCTTCGCAAGTTTTGAACCGGCATCGCTGCCGGCGACCACGAAATCCGTATTTTTGCTGACGCTTCCTACTAATTTGCCGCCGAAGCGCAGCACGAGTTCGCCGGCAGATTCGCGGCTGTTGCGTTCGAGACCGCCGGTAAAAACAAATGTCCGGCCGTGGAGGCGATTTTCTTCGGGTTGCGTTCGCTCTTGTTTCAGATTCACACCTGCGCGGCGAAGTTTCTTGATTAACTCTAGATTCGCTTTCTCGGAGAAAAATTCTTCGATGCTGGCAGCGACTTTGGGTCCGATTTCGCCCACTTCGATCAGCTGTTCGGTGGTGGCTTTTGCGATCACGTCGAAATCGCCGAAATGATCGGCAAGGAGTTGGCCGGTACGTTCGCCAACAAATCGCATTCCAAGCGCGTAGATAAGCCGTGCGAGCGAATTCTTTTTGCTCGCGTTTATTTCATCAATCAAATTCTGCGCGGATTTCTCGCCCATGCGATCCAGATTCGCAAGCGTCTCAAGATCCAGGCTGTAGAGATCGGCCACATCTTTCACGAGCTTGTTCTGCACCAACTGCTCGATCACTTTGTAGCCGAGTCCGTCGATATTCATCGCGTGGCGGCCCGCAAAATGAAAAAGCGATTCGGCAAGGCGCGCCGGGCACGACGCGTTCACGCAGCGATACGCGACTTCTTCAGGATCCTTATGAATCTTGCTGCCACAATCGGGACACCGCGTGGGCATTTCAAAACGCCGACGCGGCTTTCCCTTTTCCACCACTTTGAGGACATGAGGAATTACTTCGCCCGCGCGTTCGACGAGAACTTTGTCGCCGATGTGAATGTCGAGACGCTCGACCTCGTCCATGTTGTGCAGCGTAGAACGGCTGACGGTGACGCCGCCGATCGGTACCGGCTCGAGAATCGCCATCGGAGTGAGCGCGCCAGTGCGGCCAACATTTACGACGATGTCGAGCACCTTCGTCTCCGCTTGGCTCGATGCCCATTTGTACGCGATCGCCCAGCGCGGCGCTTTCGAGGTGAAACCAATTTCTTCCTGAAGAGCAAACTCGTCAACTTTAATTACGATGCCATCGATGTCGTACGGAAGGTCTTCGCGTTTCTTGTCCCATTTTTCGCAGAACGCCAGAACTTCATCGAGCGTGTGGCAAACTTTCCAATCCGCGAAAACTTTGAAGCCCATTTTCGAAAGCGCTTCGAGGGCTTGCGATTGTCGCCGAATTTTCGAGCCGCGCGTCATCTCGAGCAGCGAGTAGGAATAGAAATCAAGCCGCCGCGACGCCGTAATATTCGGATCGAGCACCCGCACTGCGCCAGCGGCGGCGTTGCGCGGATTCATGAAAGTTTTCAGTCCCTGCGCTTCCTGACTCTCGATTCATCGCTTCGAAAGCGCGCCGCGGCATGATCACTTCGCCGCGCACGTCGAATTCGTCGCTGATGCCGAAACTTTTTATCGCCGCGCGATCAATTTGAAGCGGGACAGAACGAACCGTGCGCACATTCGGAGTGACGTCTTCGCCAGTAGTTCCATCACCGCGTGTTACCGCGCGAACAAAAGAATTATCGGCGTAGCTCAACGACATGCTCAGACCATCAAACTTGTGCTCCACCACGTAGTCCACCGAATCGCGGCCGGTGAGTTCGCGAACTCGGCGATCGAATTCGCGAAGCTCGTCGTACGAAAACGCGTTATCGAGGCTCATCATCGGCCGCGAATGGCGCACGGTTTGGAAACCTTCGCGCGGCGCACCGCCAACGCGCTGAGTCGGGGAATCCGCGGACGCAAGATTGGGATGCTGGGCCTCAATCGCTTGCAGACGCTTCATCAGTTTGTCGAATTCGGCGTCGGAAATATCAGGCTGGTCCAGAACGTAATAGAGGTGTTCGTGGCGGCGAATTTTTTTTCGCAGCGCGTCGATCTCATTGGCAGCGGACTTGCTAGATGCCATGTAGCCTCGGGTGAATTCCGGTTTTGTGTTGCGAAAAACCTGCGGCACAAAAGTGCCGGAACGAGCCAGTATTATACAATGCCACTCAACACCGTCTGTGTCGGGTACATCGAAAAATGCTTCACGACATTCAACGAGCAGTGATTATCTACAATCCGCTTTCTGGCGGCGATCGCGGCCGGCGCAGCGAGCAATTGAAGCGCGCGCAGGGAAATCTTTCCGCGTATCGAATCATCGCGGAACTGCTGCCGACGAGCGCGCCGGGCGACGCGGGCCGCCTCGCCTGCGAAGCCGCACGCGCAGGCACTCAATTAATTGTCGTCTGCGGCGGCGATGGCACCGTAAATGAAACGGTGAACGGTATGGCGCGCGACGAAATCGCGAGTCAGGTTCCGCTGGCGGTACTGCCAGCCGGAACCGCCAATGTACTCGCGAAAGAGCTGCGAATTCCGTGGGATATCCCACGCGCGGCGGCGATGATTCCCCGCGGAACGCCGGTGCGCATCGCGCTTGGCAGAATTGTTCCGTTGGCGTCGCCGAAGCTCGATCGCTATTTCGTGTGCGTCGGCGGCGCTGGCGCGGATGCCGCGCTGGTACGTGCGCTCGATATCAAAGTGAAGCATCGTGTGGGAATTCTTGCGTACTGGATGGAAGGTTTCCGCCAACTTTGGAAATATCGCTTTCCGCATTTTCGAGTGACGCCAGACAACGGACGCTCATCGGAAGTCGCGCTGGCGATTATCGGTCGCACAAAACACTACGGCGGTCCGTTTCAGATTACGACTGGCGCGGATTTATTTGGCGACGAATTCGAAGTTGCACTTTTTCGATCGCGGCGTGCGATGAGTTACATCGCCTACATGCCCGCCGCTTGGACGGGAAATTTGCGCAAGCTGAAGAACATTTCGTTTCTCACGACGCGTTCGCTGGTTTGTGAACCGCTCGACGAAAATGAAGTGTATGCGCAGGTAGATGGCGAGCAAGCTCCGCAACTCGCCGTGAAATTTGAAATCGTACCCAATGCACTTACGATCGTAGTTCCGGAGCTGGTAGCTGCGGCGGCGAGCCGCCCCGCGATGGTTACGCCGGAGCGCGCAACAGCTGCGATGGCGGCGAGCGTGGAAACGGAGACCGCTTAGCGAATGGATCCCGTTACACACGCGCTCGCTTCGCTAACAGTTGGCCGCGCAGGGGCGGGAAAACTTTCGCGCTTGGCGACGCCGATGTTGCTCGTCGCGGGAACAATTGCTGATCTCGATTGGGCGAGCGCAGCAGGCGGACCGGAAAAATTCTTGATGTGGCGGCGAGCAGCCACGCATTCGCTAATTGGAACGATTGCGATCGCGACGTGCGTTGCGGCCCTGTTTAGTATTTTGGCGCGTGGAAAATCCGGCGTCACCGCCGTGAAATTCGGGCGGGCATTTGTAGTTTGCATAATCGCCGCAAGCGCTCACTTGCTTCTCGATTTAATGAATAGCAGCGGCGTGGAATTAATCTGGCCATTTTCCCCAAAAAGATTCGGAGCGGATCTACTGTCGCCTCTGGATGTGTGGCTGCTCATTCTATTTGCGCTGATGCTCGGAGTGCCAGCGATCTTTCGCCTTGCGACAACAGAAATTGGTGCGAAGGCAAAAACTGGAATATCGAGTGCGGCCGTAGCGGCACTAGTGATTGCGATGATCTATGTCGGCGCTCGTTGGGAATTGCACGCGCGCGCGGTGATGCTGATGCAAGACCAACTTTTCCATGGCGAAACGCCGGCGCTGATTCGCGCTTACCCCGAAGGAGCGAATCCGTTTATTTGGGTTGGCGTGGTAACGACGACCGATACGCTACAAGAGGCTCGCGTGCCGGTGATGCTGGGCCGTCCGTTTTCTTCTGAGCGCGCTGTGATTTTTCACAAGCCATCCGACTCGCTGGCATTGCGCAATGCGCAATCCACCGATTCGGCTGTCAGGTTTTTGAGGTTCGCTCAATTTCCTCGCGCAACGGTAATTCCCACCGAAGATGGATTCCGAGTGGAGATCAGCGATCTGCGATTTGATCGCGACCTGTCGGGCGAGGGCGGAATTTTTGTAAGCATCGAGCTCGATAAAGAAGCGCGCGTCACGAAAGAGGAATTCCGCTGGGGCGAACCGCTGGAACGATAGCAACAACTTCATCGGACCAAATTAGTCCGGCATATTCACTTCAATTTTCTCCGCGCGAAAGAACACACGTAATGTCACGTAGACGATCACGACCGCGAAAAGCGTAACGCCGCTCACCAATAACGGATGTCCCAGCACATAGGAAGTGGCGGCTTCGCCGTATCGAACGGCCAGAAACCCGACCGCAAAATACCGCAACGATCGTGCGATCATTAGCGCGACCGTAAAAGAACGCAACGGCACTTTGAATACCGCCGCTCCGAGCACAAATATTTTGAACGGAGTTGGAGGCGGAAGGAGCGCCGTCACCAGAATGCTGACGAATCCATTCTGTTGCACCCAGCGCCGAATTTTTTCCGCGCGCCCGCCCGCGCGTTTTCGAAAAAATATTTCGCCGCCTTTGCGCGCAATGAAATACAGAAACACGCATCCGAGCACAGACCCGATCGTCGCCATTAGCGCGTAGTACGGCATGCGCGCGTGATTGCGCATGGAAAGTTCTACTACCAACAAATCATTAATGATCGGCAGCGGAAGAAATGACGAATCGAGGAATCCGATTAGCAACAATCCCACGCCGCCAATCGATCCCAGCCAAAGAACGATCGGCCGCAGCCAGTGTGGGAGATGAGCTTGATTCATGCGAGTGAAGTGCGACGCGTGCTCGATGCTGCGAGCTTCGCGCGGCCGGGCGGAATTGTAGCAGAGCCCGCACGCGAGATTGCGTATGCGAAGTTTTTCACTGTGCGAGAGTGCGTACGGCTTCTTCGATCACGTCGTATACGCGATGCAATTCTTCGGGCGGCGTGCAATAAGGAGGCAAAACGTAGATCACGTTACCAAGTGGGCGAAGCAGAATATTCTGGTCGAGAAAGAATTTATAAAGCTGCGGGCGCAACGATGACAAGTAGCCAGCGTCATCCGCGCGCAATTCGATCGCTCCCATCGTTCCGATGTGGCGCGTGTCGCCGACTCTCGGATTGTTCGCCAGAAGAAAAAGCCGCTCGGCGTGAACATTTGAAATCGCGGCAATGCGGTCGAACACCGGCTCGGTGCGAAATATTTCCAGGCTCGCGAGGGCCGCAGCGCACGCAAGGGGATTACCGGTATAAGAGTGTCCATGCCAAAACGCGCGCGCGGGATCCGGCGATTCGAAAGTTTCGAAAATGCGATGCGTGAGAACCGTCGCTCCCATCGGCAGAAAACCGCCGGTGATTCCTTTCGACAGGCACATCAAATCTGGCGCAACTTTCGCGAGTTCGCACGCAAACATTTTTCCAGTGCGCCCGAATCCTGTAAGCACTTCGTCTGCGATCAGCAACACATTGTGCCGTGTACAACTCGCGCGGATGCGTTGCAAAAACTCCACGGGATGCACGATCATTCCGCCCGCGCCTTGCAAAAGTGGTTCGACAATCACGGCTGCAGTTTGATCGCCGCGTTCGGCGAGAATATTTTCGAGCGATTCCGCGCATTCTATATTGCAGGTCGCGCGCGTGAGGCCCACGGGACAGCGATGGCAATACGCGGAATGCGCGCGGTGGACGGGAAAACGCATTCCATCGAACGCAGCGGTGAAGGTGGAAGGCGCGCTCACCGACATCGCGCCGGCGGTATCGCCGTGATAGGCGTGCTCAAGCGCCACAATTTCGGATTTCTCGGGACGGCCGCTATTTTGCCAGTATTGAAGCGCCAGCTTCAGCGCGACTTCAACGGCGGTCGATCCATCGTCCGAAAAGAAAATGTGCTCGAGGCCCGCGGGCAAAATTTCGCCGAGTTCGTGCGCAAGCCTTTCGATCGGCTCATGCGTCGCCCCCGCCAACAAAACATGTTCGAGGGTGCGAGCCTGCTCCGCGATTGCGGCCGCAATTTTCGGGTGAGAATGACCGTGAAGATTTACCCACCACGAAGAAATCGCGTCGAGAATGCGCCTGCCATCTTGCGTGTAAAGCCACGGACCTTCGGCGCGAGTGATGTGCAGTGGCGGCGGATCTTCGCCGACTCGCGTAAATGGATGCCAGATTTCGAGCCCTGTTCGAATGCGCTGCGTCATCGCGCCTTCTCCCCTGCGGAATTCGCAGAGATTGCGGCTCGTCGGAAAATATTCGTGTCGAAATTTGCGGAAGATATTTCGAGCAGGGAGGCGCGATCGATTTTTTCGAGATGCGGAATCTCACCGATCACTCGCGCGTCGCCGTAGTGTTCGATGGCTTCGCGATTCTCGCGATTCGGCGTGCCGATCATCACTACGCCTGCGAGTTCGATTTTTGCGGAGCCGAGCGTACGCAGCGAAAGCAGCGTGTGATTAATCGTCCCGAGAGTAGTCCGAGTGGCAAGAATCACCGGCAGCGCGAGTTGGCGCATCAGGTCGATCATCAAATTTGTTTCGTCGATGGGTACAAGAACTCCGCCAGCGCCTTCGACGATTAACGCCTTGTCACGCGCTTCCCGCGGAATCTGGATTTTGTTCATATCAATCCGCGTGCCCGCCATTTTCGCTGCAAGATGCGGGGAGACTGGCGGATCGAAACGATACACCTCGCGCAAAATCTTCTCGGGCTTTAGTTCTGCGATTGTAGCGACGGTGACGCTGTCGGAATCTTCGCTCGCGCCAGTTTGAATTGGCTTCCAATAGGAAGCATCCAGCGCGGCGCAAAGGAGCGCGGACAGAACTGTCTTCCCTACTCCGGTATCGGTTCCGGTGATGAAGAATTGTAGCGGCACAATATTCGTTTAGCCGTGAGCGGCAGAAGTGACTCGCTCCCGCGTGCGAATCGCGGCGAGCACGGCATAGAGTTGCGCGACTTCCGCATCCTGCAGCGCGCAAGTCAACGCAACGCGGATTCGCGAGGTGCCTTCGGGCACAGTGGGCGGACGTATCGCACGCGCCGCGTAGCCGGATTTCTCAAGCGCATGCGCGTACTCAAGCGCGCGTGAATTTTCGCCCAGAACTATCGGCACAATTTGCGATGCGCTGCGCGCGATGTCAAAACCGGCGGATTGCAGTGAGCCTCGCAACAATGCCGACATTTCCGCAAGCCGCGCGCGCTCGGGATCAGCAGACTGCGCGAGATCGAGCGCCACGCGAATCTGGCCCGCCATATACGGCGGCAGCGCAGTGCTAAAAATAAAAGTGCGCGCGCGATTGATTAGAAATTGCTTCAGCGTGCTCGAACCACAAACAAAAGCGCCAGCGCTGGCAAGCGCTTTGCCGCAGGGATAGACGATCGCGAGAACTTCGCGTTCTAGCCCGAGTTGGGCGACGCGGCCGCGCCCTTGCGGACCGATCACGCCGATCGTGTGAGCTTCATCGACGATTATTTCCGCGCCGTATTTTTGCGCGAGCCCGTGAATCTCCGCGAGCGGCGCAAGGTCGCCATCCATGCTGAAAACGCTTTCGGTGACGATGAGTTTTCGAGCGCGCGATAATTGATGCGCCTGAAGCAAAGCTTCGAGTGCGGCGAGATCGCAATGCGGATAGATCACACGCTCGGCGGCAGAAAGACGAATGCCATCAATCAGGCTTGCATGATTCAGCGCATCGGAAAAAACAACGACGCCTCGCTGGAGCACCGAGCTCAATAGACCAACATTTGCTGCGTAGCCGGAAGTGAAGAATAGCGCGGCTTCAACACCGGCAAACTCGGCGAATTCTTCTTCCAACTCTTGCCAATCATGCGTGTGTCCGGAAAGCAATCGCGAGCCGGTCGAGCCAACGCGACTGGAACGCGAAACTGAATCGATCACTGCATTGCGAAGAGTTGGATTAGTGGAGAGCGCGAGATAATCGTTCGAGCAAAGATTTATTCCAGCCGCAACTTCAAGCGAGCGCCGTTGGTTCTGCGCGGCGAGCAATTGCAGCTCGGCTGCCATTTCACTTTGCCAACTGTTTTCGTGATTCATACAGATGGATACCGGCTACAAATTTATTTCGCCATCGAAAATTACAGCAACACACGAAGAAAATATTCTGCGAAACAATTCAATTCGCGCGCGCGGTCATCGCTTGCATACCCAGCGCCGCGAGCAGCTCCGCATCTTCATCGGCGCCCGGATTCGGCGTGGTAAGAAGTTTTTCGCCGACAAAAATCGAATTTGCGCCCGCAAGAAAGCAAAGTACAACCGCTTCGCGCGACATTTGCTGGCGTCCTGCTGCAAGCCGCACCATCGAGCGCGGCATCAAAATCCGAGCAGTAGCAATCACTCGCACCATCTCAAGCGAATCGATCGCAGGCGCCGCGCCGAGCGGAGTGCCATCGACGCGCACGAGCATATTGATCGGCACACTTTCCGGATGCGGAGTGAGATTCGAAAGTTGCTGCAGCAATCCAAGCCGATCGCGAGTTGATTCGCCCATTCCCAGAATTCCGCCGCAGCAAACTGTAATTCCCGCGGCGCGAACGGAGGCAAGTGTGCGCAAGCGATCTTCGTAAACACGTGTGGTGATTATTTCGCCGTAAAATTCTGGCGACGTATCGAGATTGTGGTTGTAGGCAGTGAGCCCTGCTTCTTTCAGCCGCGTGGCTTGAGAATCGGTGAGCATGCCGAGCGTACAGCAAACTTCGAGGCCCTGCTTGGCGATCCCGCTCACCATTTCCAATACACGATCGAATTCAACTCCATCGGGGGCTTCGCGCCACGCTGCACCGAGACAAAATCGCGTGACGCCTTCTTTTTTTGCGCGGCGCGCTGCTGCGATTACGTCCGCGGATTTCATCAAGCCGTGGCCATCGACGCCCGCATCATAGTGCGCGCTTTGCGGGCAGTAGGCGCAGTCTTCTGGGCAGCCGCCGGTCTTAATCGAAAGGAGCTTGCAGGTTTGTACTTTGTCAGGCGCATGCGTGGCGCGATGAATAGTTTGCGCGCGAAAAAGTAATTCCGGCAACGGCAGCGAATGGATCTCGCTGATTTCAGCGAGAGTCCAATCGTGACGAATCTCGATGGAAAAGTTTTCAGCCGATTGCGCGGTGATTTCCAATGTTTGCGTCCGCTACTTTTTTTCGGTGATGACGACAGAAGCGCGAGTCGTCTCCCAATCCATATTGAGGGTGCAAGAGGATCCCGCTTGGTCAAAACTAATTGTGAAATTTTCAAGCGGCGCGGAGAGAGCGCTCACCTTCATCCCAGTGCGCGCGAAATCGCTCGCTTCTCCGGGATACGGAATTCCCCACTCTCCGGTTTTCTTGCTGACGATAAGCGTCCAGGCATCCGCCTTCGGAATCACGAAAAGTGTGTAGCTGCCGGCTGGGACATCCTTGTCTCCGACGTGAATATTCGCGGTGGGAACAAATGTCGTCGCATCGTTTGCGCCGGCGCGCCAAACTTGTCCGTACGGATTCAGGCCATCGTTCGCGTAAATTTTGCGCCCGCGCATTCGCGGGCTGGAATAATCGATCGTGATCGTTTTGCCATCGGAAAATTTGCAGCTTGCATGAGCGGGCGGGCTGGGCTTCGCTTGCTCTCCCTGGCGGGGAGCCGCTGCGCAAAGTGCAGCCGCGCCGGCAATCATTGATGCGCAAAGGATAATTCGTGTTCGCAAAGTTCCCCCAGAATCGCGCGCGACTCAAACATATTCCGCCGCGAGAACAGCGATTCTATCAGAAAAAGTTGCCATCGCCCGGCAAGACGTTGAATGCTTCGCAAAATTATCGCCAGAAAACCTGCGCGACCGGTGTCCTTGACCGCTAAGCCGTGCGCTGTTATAAAGATACACTTTCGCAGCTATTCTCACGCCTTTGCAGTTCCCAGTACCACGAGATGTCCGCACACGGAGGTTTCATGGAGTTCGTGAAGAGAGCGGTGGTGAGCGCTGCCCTGACGATGGTGGGCGCGGCCGCGACCCAGGCACAATCGGCGACGGAGAGCAGCGCAGGCGGAGAAGCCTGGCGCCTTCCCGATCTCTCCAGCGTAAAGTTTTGGGGCATCAACGGCCACAATCTCCTCCTTTTTGGACTAATTTTCTGCGCGCTTGGATTGATTTTCGGCTTGGTGATTTATACGCGGTTGAAGAACTTGCCCGTGCATCGCGCAATGCGCGAAGTTTCTGAACTGATCTACGAAACTTGCAAGACCTATCTGTTCACGCAGGGCAAGTTCCTGATGCTGCTGTGGCTTTTTATCGCGGCGACGATTGTGTTGTATTTCGGCGTGCTGCTGCACTACGAAGCGGTGCGCGTCGCGCTGATTCTGCTGTTTAGCGTAGTTGGAATCGCTGGAAGTTACGGCGTGGCGTGGTTTGGAATTCGCGTCAACACTTTTGCGAATTCGCGCACGGCATTCGCGGGCTTGAGCGGCAAGCCTTACCAAATTTATCGCATTCCACTTTCCGCGGGCATGAGCATTGGAATGATGTTGATCAGCGTAGAGCTGCTGATGATGCTGGTCATTTTGCTTTTCATGCCGCGAAGTTATGCGGGAGATATTTTTATTGGCTTCGCAATCGGTGAATCGCTGGGCGCAGCAGCGCTGCGAATCGCGGGCGGAATTTTCACGAAGATCGCGGACATCGGCTCGGACTTGATGAAAATTGTGTTCGGCATCAAGGAAGATGATGCGCGAAATCCCGGAGTGATCGCGGATTGCACCGGCGACAACGCGGGCGATTCGGTGGGGCCGAGCGCGGATGGTTTCGAAACGTACGGTGTCACGGGCGTCGCGCTGATCACTTTTATTTTGCTTGGCGTAAAGAGTCCTACCGTACAAGTACAGCTCCTCGTGTGGATTTTCGTGATGCGCATCGCGATGCTGGTTTCCAGCGCCGCTGCGTATTTCTTGAATGCCGCCATCGCGCGAGCGAAATACAAAGACGTGGACAAAATGAATTTCGAAGCGCCGCTCACATCGCTTGTTTGGCTCACGTCGGCGATTTCCATCGGGATCACATATTTAATTTCCGCGCTGATGATTCCGAGTCTCGACGGCGACACCACGCAATGGTGGAAGCTGGCGTCGATTATCTCTTGCGGCACACTCGCCGGCGCGCTGATTCCAGAGCTGGTGAAAGTGTTCACATCGACAGAATCGCGGCACGTGCGCGAAGTTGTAGTCTCCGCGGATGAAGGCGGCGCATCGCTCGGAATTCTTTCTGGCTTTGTCGCCGGAAATTTCTCCGCGTTTTATTTGGGACTCACGATTGTTGCGCTGATGTCGTTGGGATATTTCTTCAGCACCCTGGGCCTTCACGCGGTGATGATTGCTGAGGCCGTGTTCGCGTTTGGCCTTGTCGCGTTTGGATTTTTGGGAATGGGTCCGGTGACTATCGCTGTGGACTCCTATGGACCGGTGACCGACAACGCGCAATCTGTGTACGAGCTTTCGATGATCGAGCAAGTACCGAACGTGAAGGAAGAAATCAAGCGCGATTTCAACATGAACGTAAATTTCGAGCGCGCGAAAGATTTGCTCGAAGAAAATGACGGAGCTGGAAATACATTCAAGGCGACAGCAAAACCGGTGCTGATCGGAACGGCGGTGGTTGGCGCAACCACAATGATTTTTTCAATCATCATGGCGCTAACGCACGGCCTAAACACTGATCTCGACAAACTGTCCTTGCTTCATGCGCCATTCATGCTTGGATTGATTACCGGCGGCGCGGTGATCTACTGGTTCACTGGCGCATCCACTCAGGCGGTTACCACCGGCGCGTATCGCGCGGTGGAATTCATCAAGGCGAATATCAAACTTGATAGCGCGGAAAAAGCGTCCGTCGAGGACAGCAAGAAAGTTGTGGAGATTTGCACGAAGTACGCGCAGAAAGGCATGCTGAATATTTTTATCGGCGTGTTTTTTCTTACGCTCGCGTTTGCGTTCGTTGAGCCATTTTTCTTCATCGGCTACCTGATTTCCATCGCCACATTTGGTTTGTATCAAGCGATTTTTATGGCCAACGCCGGCGGCGCGTGGGACAACGCCAAGAAAATTGTGGAAGTGGAATTGAAACAAAAAGGCAGCGCGCTGCATGCCGCAACTGTGATTGGCGACACCGTTGGCGATCCGTTCAAAGACACGTCTTCGGTCGCGCTGAATCCGATCATCAAATTCACAACATTGTTCGGATTGCTGGCCGTCGAGTTGGCGGTGAGTTTGACGGCGACTCAAGGCAGTGGACTCGCGCATGGCTCTGGCGACGGCGTTTTTCCTCGTCGCAATCGTCTTTGTGTACCGCTCTTTCTACGGAATGCGAATCAAGGCCGGCACATAAAATTTCGCATTCGCGTGCGCGACACTGCGAAACGCCGCCGAAATCTGTAGAACAAGAATTTGCGTAATTGAGCGCGGAAGAAATACCTGCATGTTGACCGCGGAACAACGCCATGAATTCGGCCGCTCGCGGCGGAGAGTTGTAAAACGCTCCGCGCAATCGGATTGGGATTCCTCGGCGCGCGTACAAGATCCGATCGAAATAATTGTTGCGACGAATCGCGGACTGATTCGCGAATTGGTGCCATTGAAAATGGCGCGAATGGCGAGTTCGCCATTCGCATTTTATCGCGGTAGCGTGCCAGTGATGGCTGCGGATCTCGCATTGCTTCCAACAACCAAGTTGCGCGCTCAAATTTGTGGCGACGCGCACGTTCGCAATCTTGGCGCGTACACTGCTCCTGATGGCCGGTTAATTTTCGATATCAACGATTTCGACGAAACAATTTTTGCGCCGTGGGAATGGGACATCAAACGTCTCGCCGCAAGCCTGGTGCTTGCCGGTCGCGAAGCTCAAAATTCGGACGCTGCGTGCAAAAAAGCAGTGCGCGATTTTGTACGCACGTACCGTAAAAAGATGCTCGAGTTTTCCGAGATGCCTGCTGTGGCCGTCGCGCGATATCGCGTGCGGCGCGCATTTGACGGCGGGCCCGGTGCGGCGGTGCTGCGAAAGGCGCAACGAGCCACGCCGCTGCATTTGCTCGACGTGCACACAAAACCGGCTGCCGGTGGTATGCGCGCGTTCAAGTCCATCAAGACATTGCTGACGCCGCTTTCGAAATCCGCGAGCAAACCAATTCTTGCGGCGCTGCGTTCGTACCGCGCTGACGGTTTCGCCGGAACGGCGGCACATTCTGGATTTTTATCAGCCGCAAGAAGTCGCCTTCAAAGTTGTGGGGCTCGGCAGCGTTGGGCTGCATGACTATCTCGTTTTTGCAATCGGGAATGGAGCGAGCGATCCGCTGTTTCTCCAAGTGAAGGAAGAGACGCGAAGCTCGTACTCGCAGTATGTAAAAGACGAAAGCGCGCGCATGCATCAGGGACGCCGAGTAGTGGAAGGCCAGCGGCGGATGCAAACGCAATCTGATTTGCTGCTGGGCTGGACTTCGTTTGGCGGCAGAGATTATTTGGTTCGGCAGTTCAGCGATCACAAAGGCGCGATTGAAAATAAAGTTCTCGCTGGCCAGGGACTTTCGCACTATGCGATTACGTGCGGAGAAGTTTTGGCCAAGGCCCACGCGCGTTCTGGCGATCCGTGCGAATTTGCGGGATACATCGGCAGCCGGAAATTCGCTTGATCGCGCGATTGAGAAATTTGCGGTGCGATACGCGGATCAAGTAACGCTCGATTATGAAAAGTTTCGCTCGGCGATTCGCAATGGAACAATTCGTGCCAGCGCGAAATCCAATGATGTAAAACTGTTTTCTCCACTATTTCTCTTACAGCTTCAACAATTTCGGAAATTTCTTCGGATCATTTTCGAAGCCGGGAAATACCGCGCTCAAATCCTTTGCGCCCACGTGCCCTTGAATTACTTCGCCAAGCACGGAGCGGAAATCCGTGGTGAGCGCGAGGTCGCGGCCTTCGTACAGTTGTTCGTTCGCCAGGCCGGGCCACTTGCCGTAAACTTTTCCGCCTTTGATTGCGCCGCCCATCAGGAACATGCAATTCGCGTGGCCGTGATCGGTGCCGCGATTTCCATTTTCGTGCGCGGTGCGGCCAAATTCAGACATGGTGACGACGACAACATCTTCCATGCGATCGCCCATGTCTTTGTGAAATGCGGCGAGACCCTGTCCCAAATCCTTTAGCAAATTCGAGAGCTGGCCTTGCACGCCGCCTTCGTTGACGTGATTATCCCAGCCGCCGGTATCGAGGAATGCGACTTCGAGACCGATATTCGCTTTCAGCAGTTGCGAAATTTGCTGCATGCTCTGGCCAAATTTGCTGTTGGGATATTGCGCGCCATTTTCGGGCTGAAATTGCGTGGGATTCGCTTTGCGCAGCATGTCAATGGCTTCAAAAGTTTCCGTGCCGGTGCCGCGCAAGAGCGGTGTCGACAGTTTGCGCGTACATCGCTTCGAATCCGCCCTGCACCATGGGCGAGCGAGCCGCCATCACTTGAAATTGTTTTACATCGGGCAGCGCGACCGCCGGCGCGGAGCCGCGCATCATGCGCGGAAGATTTGGTCCCATCGCCACGGCGCGAAATGGCGTGGCGTTTGGATCGGGCATGGTTTGCACGGCGCGATTGAGCCAGCCGTCGTCGGTAGCTTTCACGCCCGGCGTGCCTGACTCCATATAATCCTGCGCATCGAAATGCGAGCGCGTCGTATCAGGCGAGCCGGCTGCGTGAACGATCGCGAGTTGGTTTTCGTGAAACAGTTGCGCAAGCGGCGCGAGTGACGGATGCACGCCGAAAAATCCATCAAGATCGATTGCAGCTTGATCGCCGCCGCGCATCGGCGCGGGAATCGCGATGGTGGGCCGCATGCGATAGTAATTCGGTTCGCCGAATGGGACGACGATGTTGAGGCCGTCTGCGGCGCCGCGTTGAAAGAGCACGACGAGCTTTTTCTTGCTGCCGCCATCTGGAGTGGATGCGATCGCGCGCTGCAAAAATGCGGGCAGCGTGCTCATGCCAAGCATCGCGATGCCGCCGCCTTTTACAAAAACTCGCCGTGTGATTGCCATGTCGTTATTCCTTCGAAATTCTCCAGCACCGCTTACTGAAAACTTATCGCCGCTGAAATTCTGGCGCGCCTAAGACCAGCCCTGTGACTGTGCCGACGTTGATCTGTTTTATTTTGTCGTCGAGGCTTGCTTGCAAAATTTGCGGATCGTCGAGTTGCTTTTCGAGGGTCGCGCGAGTTTGCGTCGAGATGTCGTTGTAGAGCAGCTTTGAAATAGCGCTGTCGAGAGCTTCTTTCGAATTGTTTTGCTGGTCGACGCCGAGCAAAGTTGCCGCGTCGACGTGCGTGGCGCGCATTCGTTCCCCGGCGAGCGTGAGCGAATAATTCAGGCGATTGAGCAGCGCGCCGGTGTTCACCCAGGTTTCCGCGGAGTCTTTGTATCCGGTGGGAGGCTGGCATTGATAAAGCGGCTCGCCGATGCGCGCGGTCCACATCACCATCGGCAACGGGATCTGCACGTCGGCATTCACGGCGCGCGCCGCGGAAACTACCAGTTCAAATGGCGTTTTGATTTTCGAGCGAAATGCTGTGCGCGTCCAAAATTCCGGCGAATAAATCATGGTGCGAACCACGGCGCGGATGTCGCCATCTTTTTGTTCGAATGTCTGCGTCATTTTATCGACGAGCGACGCGGGCGGATTGTCGGAGACAAAATGTTCCGCGAGTTCGTAGGAGATGTGATGAGCGGTGTGCGGATCGTGCGAGAGCAATTTAATGACGGCGGTGCCATCGCCCATCCCGCCTTCGTCAATTTTGTGGCCGAGAACATTTTTCGCGCCGCGGACGTGCATCGCATCATTGAAATTAAATTCGGCTTCGCGTTCTGGCTGGCGAATGGTCCATCCGGTGAAACATTTTGCGACTTCGATCACATCCTGCTGGGTGTAGCCGCCATCGACACCGAGCGTGTGCAGTTCCATTAATTCGCGGCCGTAATTTTCGTTGATGCCAAATTCGCGTTTCTTTTTCTGCTGGGCGTTTCCCTGCCCTTGTCCTGCTTGTGGCGGCATACCGAATGGACCCATCGCGTAGGGCCGGCGGCGAACTCCGCGTTCAGCGGCTTCGCGCTGGGCGGTTGCGGGATCGGCGCTTTGCCAGTTGTCCAGATAAAAAAGCATGGCGGGACTTTTCGCGGTGGCCATCACCAGATCTTGAAATTTTCCAAGAACGTTCGGACGAATGGCGTCGCGTTCGTAATTTGTGAGCAGCCAGGGATCGCGGCCTTTGTTGGCGTAGACATTGAAATGATTGAACCAGAAATCGGCGAGCTGCTCTTCAAGCTGCCGTTCGCTGTAAACCGCGCGATCGACTTTCGCCATCGCAAGTTCAGCAACGATGCGCTGGGGAGTGTGAATCTGCTGATATGCGAACATCGGACTTTTGTTCGGATCGCCGCCGTTGTAGCCCTGCTTGCCCATTTTCGAAGGCTTATCGTCGCCGGACATATCTTCGAGCTGCTGCATCACCGGATCTTGCGAATTTTGTGCTGGCGTTGCGGCGGAATTATTCTGGCTGCGGTTGCTGATCGCCATCGCCGCCGGGCGCCATGGCTTGTTGTGCGGCGCGCTGCTGCGCTTGCTGCTCTTTGCGATATTCCTCGACTGTGATGCCTTCGCGCTTCGCGGCAACTTGCGGACGCGGAAAATCTTGGATGAGCTTGGCGTTGCTCATTTTCAGCGTGGGGAAATTTTGAAGTCGCGCCTGTGTGGGTGAATCATTGAGCGAATCGGGATTGAGTTGCGAATCGATCCATTTTGCGAGGCCGATTTCGCGGACGTGCTCGACATCACCCGGCCGCGGTCCGTAGCCGAGCCGATTCAGAGCGTGGAGGATGGCTTCGGTTTCGTTTAGCTCGGTGATCGGCAGACCCTTTAGGGCTTTGCTGCTTGTCGCGGCAGAAGTTTTATCGACAGCGGCGTTCGCGCCTGTGGCTGCGAAGATGTACGGAGTAGCGATCGAGAGCGCTGCGACGACCGCGAGCGTGGCTAGACGGCCAGGGGAATTGCTACCCGGTAATTTGCGGAATGCAGATTTCTCGGCGAACTGCTTGCGGCTTCCGACGGCCATGCTTATGCCCCCTGTGGCTTCACACGCAGGATACACATGAGCGCTGGGTGGCTCGTGCCTGTACATCATGTTAACCCCCGGAAAGGGCAAAAGTTGTGAGAATTGGAATGGGCGGTGTTGTTGCGGAGAACGGGGAGTGTTCTGTTAAGTGCTTTGTTTTCAATACGAGTCTCGCGCGGGTTGGTGCGTTTTTGAAAATACACCATGGTTTTTGGATGTTGATGATTCTACAGGGGTTAGGTAGTACTATGCTATGTAAACTATTGTGACAGTTAGAGTTAGAGTTTATTCGCGGCGAAATTTGATTTTGAGTACTGGGAGTACATCGAGTTTTGCCTGGGTGGTGGGTGCGGAGGAAGGTCGGTTTGCGGGGAGTGAGATTCGGCGGGAGTAGGGATCGGGGTTAGTGGGGTTAGATCGGACATGTACCATTATAGCATATTCACAATGATATGTAAATAGGGGTGGCGAAAGGCAAATCGACGGCGACGGCAAAGAGCAACAGCAGAAGGCGAAGGACGCACGGCGATGCTCCCGACTAAAAGCGTCGGGACGCAGAAATCGCGCTTCGGCTATCCTGATCGGATAGCTCTCAGGATGACGCGGAATTTAGATTTGGGAATTTAGATTTCGCGATTTTCGATTCGGGAATTTAGATTTTCGAATTTGGGTTTGAGGTTCTTGAATTTGGTGTTAGGACCAGATTTCGGCGATGGTGCGTTGAAAATTGGCGCCCAGGATTTTTTCTACCGTGGTCCAGGGGACGTTGCGCTTGCGGAGGGCTTCGGCGATTTCGCGCATGCGCATGCAAGAGCTTAGTTCGGGAACGTAGGGGAGGCGATCTTCTTCTGGCGCGGCGATACCTGACTTTTTTCTTTGGGCCATGTCTTCGGCGAAAGCTTTGCGCTGATCGTCGGTGAGTTCGAGAGATTGAATGCTGCCATCACTGCCGATGCCGACGTGATCGGCTCCGCAAATATTTATGGCGTGCTCGAGATGATTGAGCACATCTTCTTTTGTGGGGACATTTGGCGACGCGGAAAGATACGGCATGAGGTAGACGCCGAAGTAGCCTCCGCGCTGAACGAGTTGGCGAAGCGTTTCGTCGTCTTTGTTGCGAGGATGCGCGTGGATGGCTGCGCAGCCTGCGTGTGAAATGAGGATTGGTTTTTTCGATGCGGCGATTGCGTCGCGCGTGGTGGTTTGACCGGAATGGCTGAGATCCACCGCGATGCCGAGTTCGTTCATGGTTGCAACTGCTTTGCGGCCGGCCGAGCTGAGGCCTAAGTTGTCCGGTTCGAGGCAGCCATCGCCCAAAAGGCTGCGCTTGTTGTAACTGAGCTGCATGATGCGGACGCCAAGGTTGCGAAAAGTTTCGAGACGCGCGAGATCCGAATCGAAACAACTTGCGTGCTGAAATCCGAGAAGGATGCCGATTTTATTTTCCTGCTTGGCGCGAGCGATATCGGAATGCTGTGTGACGATTAGAAAATTTGACGGGTAGCGATCGGCTAGCGCTCGCGCGAAGGCGACGCGGGAGACGGTGTCTTCGAAACTGGGTTCGGAAACGGTGAAGTTGACGGCGGTGATTCCGGATTGGCGGGCGTCGTCGAGAGATTTTTGAGAAATTGGAAAACGCTCGGCATTTACGGGGCGCAGAGCGTGTCGATGACGATGGCGTTTGCGTAAGCGGCGTTTAGATCTTCAGCGGATGCGGCTGCTAGATAGCAGGGCGCGAGTGATGCGACGGTCGCGGCGAGCAGCCCGTTCCCCGACGAGATCAGAAATTTTCGGCGATCGATTGCGGTCATTTGATTCCTTCGAACTTGTACATGCTCCCGGTGGGCACAGGCGCCGCCCTCAAACTTGGATTAGCGTGCGGCGGGAGAGGATGCCGGAATCTTCTTCGTCTTGCAGAGCGGCGCGGTATTCGGCGTTATAGGCCGAGCCGAGAACGATGATGATCGAAGTGAGGTTCATCCAGATCATCAAGCCTACGGCGGTGGCTAAACCTCCGTACGCAAGGCCGTAAGGGACGTGGCGAACGTACACTCCCAGAATCCAGCTAACCAGCCACCAGAGCGGCGTGACGATTACCGCGCCGGGGAGCACCTGTCGCCAAGTTTGCGCGTCACTGGTGCCAACGCGATAAACAATTGTGAGCACTGCGGCCGCGATTACCAACGCCGAAATGGTGAGCGCGACGGCGACCAGTGAGCGCACCAGCGCCGGCGTGCCGAAATACTGGGAAAGCGTAATTCGGACTTGCTTGCCGAAAACTACGAGAGCGATGGAGAGCACAGTGGGCGCGAGCGTCACGCAAAGCAGAACCAAGGAGCGCCAGATTTGCTCGAACAGCGGGGGTCGCTTGAGATTGTGCGTGATGTGAAAGCCCTCGATGAGGACGCGCATCATTTGAGTTCCGGCGATTAATGTACCGCCGAGACCGAGCGAAATCGAGCCTGTGGCGTGGCTATTGGGATGGATAGCGAGGAAATCTTTCACGAGCGCGAGAGTGCCAGGAGGAAACAGCGGTGCTAGACCGGTGATCATCTCCTCCACACCTTCGCGCAACATCGTGAAACTGCTGACGATTCCGAGCACGAGCAGAAGCATGGGGAAAAGTGCCAGAAACATATTGAACGCGGCTGCCTGCGTTTGCGTGACGCATGCGGGCCACACTCGCAGGATAGCGCCCCACATACATTGCTTTATGCGGTCCATTTAGGATGACGGCATCCGGCAAACGGCTGCGGGATGCTTCGCGGTGGATTATACCTAGTCCGCAATTCTTAGGAGAATATTCTGCGTTGAGCTATGCGCGAGCGCGCACGACCGGGCCTAGTCGCCAGGCCGCCTGCCTTTTTCTTCGAGCGCGATGCCGAGGGTGCGGTCGCCGAGGGTGACGCCGGTTCTACGCGGCCGCCGACGTAGATGTGAATGTGCTCTGGCGGCGCGGGGCGATTTTTGGTGAAGACCCAGATGCGGCCGGTGCCGTCGTCGAGTTGGAATGCGGCGCCAATGCCCTTGATGCTGAAGGAGGAGACCACGCGGCCCTGGATGGCGACGTCGTCGTCATGGAAGTGTTGGGGGTTCGCGAGAATTTCGGAAATTGTTTTTGTGCGGCAGCCGGTGGCGAGTACGGCCAGCATTGTGATGCAGATTAGGAGAATGTTTTTTCTTCGTGGCATTTTGTCGATCACCTTTTTACTGTGCGAATTGTAAAAACACGATAGCGCGAAATTTGTTGCGGACGAGCGAGAAAAAACGGCGAGTTGTTCTTGATCGCGAGATATATGGAGTCTGCGGAATTCCAGGGGCGCACCTTTAGACTTCAAAGGGTGCGGCACCCGCGGAGGCCGTGCACTGGATACAAAGGATGTTTTGCCGCCGAAGAGCTAGTCGGTGCGGAGCGCGATGATGGGGTCAACGCGCGTGGCGCGGATTGCCGGGATGTAGCAGGCGATCAGCGCGATCATGCCGAGAAGAAGCGTGACTCCGGCATAGATCGTGGGGTCGTTGAGGCTCACGCCGTAGAGCAATTCCGGGAACGGCGTGAGCGAGCAGCCATGCTGCGAAGTTGCCAACCAGCGCGCCGATCAGGACGAGGCGGATTCCTTGCCCCAAAACAAGTTTCAGGACGTTGCTGGTTTGCGCTCCCATGGCCATGCGAATGCCGATTTCGTTGGTGCGCTGCGTGACGGAGTAGGCCATCACTCCGTAGACGCCGATGGCGGCGAGGACGAGAGCGAGCGCGCCGAAGAGGCCGAGCAAAGTGGCTCCCATTTTCGGCGCCCAGAGACCTTGATCGATTAATTCGGAAATTGTTTGGACATTGGTGAGCGCGAGGCCTCGATCTTGGGATTGAACGATCTGGCGAACCGCGCCGATAACGGACGCAGGATCGCCAGTGGTACGAACTTGGAGCGTGACCGCGGGAGAATATTGCTGGCGCATCGAAAAATACATCGTAGGCTGCGGAGTTTCGCCAATGGTGGAGATTGTGCTGGTGCGAACGACTCCGACGACAAGATACGGCACAGGAGTGCGATAAATCACGATGCGCTTGTTGATGGGATCTTCATTCGGCCACATCATTTTTGCGAGCGCTTCGGAGACGATGGTGACTTGCGCCGAGCCTTCACGATCGAATTCAGTGAAGTTGCGTCCGCTGATCATCGGAATGCGCACGGTATTGAAGTAAGAAGGCGTGATGGCAATCTGAGCGACGAGAGTGCCGCGCGCGGCGGGGTTGGCTTGTTCGCCTTCACGGAAAATTGTGCCGAATCCACCGCCGCCAAGCGGGAAGTTGTTGGCGATGGTGGCGTCTTCCACTCCGGGAACCGATTTGGCGGCAGCCATGGCGCTGGCGAAAAATTGCTCGCCGTGCTCTTCGGTGTAACGCTGCGTAGAAACGTCAAACACCATAACCAATAATTTTTTCGACTCGAAACCGAGATCGATCTTCTGCGCGTTGCGCATACTGCGGACGAAAAGACCCGCGCCAACTAGCGCGACGAGTGCGAGAGCAACTTCGCAGGTTACGAGTGCGCTGCGAAATATGTTTTGCTGGCGAGCTGCGCTGCCTCCACGGCCGCCGATCTTAAGAGTTTCCATCAGATTGGGAGTAGAAGCACGCAGCGCCGGAACCGCGCCGAAAATTACGCCGGTGACCAGCGAGATGGCGAGGCTGAAAAGCAAAACGCGAGAATCGAGGCTGAGCGAAATTGCGTCGGGAGGGAGGAATGGCGGGCGGTGGCTCCAGAGAAGCGTGCTGCCCCACTTGGCGATAAATACTCCCGCGACGCCCCCAGCGATCGAAAGAACGACGCTCTCGGTAAGCATTTGGCGGATCATGCGTCCGCGGCTTGCTCCCATCGCGGCGCGAATGCTCATTTCTTTTTGACGGCGCGCGGCCTGGCCGAGAAGCAGGTTCGCGAGGTTGACGCAGGCAATGAGCAAGACGAAACCGACGATGCTCATCATCACGCGTGCCAATGAGAAGAAATTGCGAACGCGCGTCGATGCCCAGCGCGGCGTCTTGCATTGACGATACGCTGATGGTGCGGCCGTCATTTTGTTTCGGATATTGTTTTTCGAGCGCCGATGCGATTGTTTTGAGGGCGGATTCGGCTTGCTTGATCGCAACGGCGGGTTTCAATCTGCCAATCATATTCAGCCAGCGGAAGCGGCGGTCGTTTTCAAAAGCCTTGAGCGTGCCCGAAAAAACGTAATCGCGCATGCTAATGGGAATCCAGATCGCGTCTGCCGGCGCGATGCTGGCGCTGCCTTTGAAATTTGGCGCGGCGACGCCGACGATCGTGTATCCCTGCTGATTCAAACTGATGGTGCGTCCGATAGCGGCGTTGTCGGAGCCGAAACGGTGCATCCACAACGCGTAGCTCAGTACCGCGACTGGATTGCCGCCGGGCTTTTTATCTTCATCGGGCAAAAAAGTGCGGCCGCGAAATGCGGGCACGCCGAGAACGTCGAAATAATTTGCGGTGACGAGCGTGACGTTGAGCTGCTCGGGCTGGGCTAGATCGCTCCAGGTAAGCGGATTTGGAAAACTTTCCGCGGCGAGACCGGTGAAAACGGTGTTCTGGTCGCGATAATCTTCGTAATTCGGAAGCGAAGTTGGAGTGTGGTTGAAATTCGCGACGGTGTTGATCGTCTTGTTGTCGATCGTGAAAACTTGGACAAGGTGTGAGGCGTCGCGAACGGGCAGCGGATTCAGGAACACGGCGTCAATCACGGTGAAAATGGCGGTGTTGGCGCCGATGCCGAGAGCGAGCGAGAGAATCGCGACTACCGCGAATCCGGGATTTCTGGTGAGGATGCGAAGGCCGCCGCGAATGTCTTGCAAGAACGTGTGAAACACCTTGCCTCCGGTGGGCACTCGCGGGTTCGCGGCAGCCCGATTTATTCCAGTACTAGTATGCTAGGAACCGTCAAAAATGTTTCAGCGCGCATGATTTTTGCGTGCTGGCCGCGGGACTTGACCGGCGCGAGCGCAGGGCGCAACATGAATGCTCCCCCGCAGAGGCGCTGCGCTAGAGCGCGCACCGCGAAGACAATCAGGAGAACTGGATGGCCACGGCAGCTCCTTCGGCGCAGACAGCGCGAAATTATATTGACGGGAAATGGGTGGAGTCGCGCCCAACCGCATTTTTCGAGCGCAGAAATCCCGCAAATTTAGATGAAATTGTGTCCTGCTCGCCTGCGTCGACGCGCGAAGAGATGCGAGCGGCGATCGCGGCGGCGAAGGCTGCGTTTCCGGGATGGCGAGACACGCCAGCGCCGATTCGTGGGCGAATTTTGGCGCGCGCGGCGGCGATCATGGAGCAGCAGAAGGAGGATCTCGCGCGGTTGCTCACGCGTGAAGAGGGCAAAACTTTTCGCGAATCGCTTGGCGAAGTGCAGAAGAGCGTCAACATTTTGGAATTTATTTCCGGCGAAGCACGGCGGCTTGGCGGGGCAACTTTGCCGAGCGAACTGCCGCGAAATTTCGCGTACACGATCAAGCAGCCCATCGGAGTGATCGGCGCGATCACTCCGTGGAATTTTCCGGTGTCGATACCGGTGTGGAAACTCGCACCCGCGCTGGTCGCGGGAAATACAGTGGTGTTCAAGCCGGCGGAGTTGACTCCGCTCACCGCAACATCCGTGCTGCGAATTTTCGAAGAGGCCGGGCTGCCTGCGGGCGTGCTGAATATGGTGCTCGGCGCGGGCGAAGAAATCGGCGACGAACTTGTGTCGCATCCGGACGTGCGCGCGATTTCGTTCACCGGCTCGAACGCGGTGGGCAATTCGATTTACGTGAATGGCGCGCGGCTCTCGAAAAAATGCCAGTGCGAAATGGGCGGCAAAAATCCGGTGATCGTGCTCGACGACGCCGATCTGCCTCTCGCGATGGAAGCGTGCGTGTTCGGCGCGTTCGGCTCCGCGGGGCAGCGTTGCACTGCGACGAGCCGCGTAATTGTGGATGAATCGGTGGCCGATCCATTTGTGCAGATGCTCGTGGATCGCGCGCGCATGCTGAAAGTGGGAGACGGGCTCGCGTATGGCATCGACGTGGGGCCGCTGGTCGATGAACGTCAACTTGAAAGCGTGCTGCGCTATATCGAGATTGGAAAAATTGAGGGGCGTTTGCTTCTGGGCGGCGGACGTTTGCGCGGCGAGGGATACGATCGCGGATATTTTGTCGCGCCTACAGTTTTCGATCACGTGCCACCTGAAGCGGCAATTGCGCAGGAAGAAATTTTCGGTCCGGTGCTTTCGATTATTCGAGTCTGCAGATTTCGAGGAAGCGATGCACGCGGCGAATTCGGTGAAGTATGGATTGTCGAGTTCCATCTACACGAATGATGCCGTGCGAATGTTCGAGTTCATCGATCGCATCGAGACGGGCGTCACGCACGTGAATTCGCCGACGGTCGGCGGCGAAGCGCAACTTCCGTTTGGCGGAATGAAAGCCACGGGGGTGGGGATGCGCGAGATGGGCAGCGACGCTATCGATTTTTATACGGAAGTGAAATCCGTCTACATCGATTACACCGGGCAGAAACGGCAGACGAATATTTATTAGCGCGATGATGAAAGCGAGAATTTCTCACTGACAGTGCCCAATCAAATTTGAAACTGTAATTTTGCTTGCCTGCGCAATAATTCTGCGCGCGCGTCTGCGGTTCCTGCCGACAAAACCATCTGGAAGCGCATGGATTCCGCGATTCTGCGAATCAACGACGAGCCTCCGAAAGAATGGAATTTATTTCGCGAGGGCAAGAAAACAAACGCGCTGATTCTTCAGGTGAACGATCGTCTGCTGCTAATCGAAATCCATGAACAACAAGTGCGCGAGCTGGATGCGACTGCGGTAAAGCGTAACGAAGACTCGATTACAACTGTGGCGAAAAATCCGCCGGGGAAAACTATTGGCCACCACCGAATTCACCGTGCGCGACATCGGCGTCGGCATCGCGAATCCACTTCAAATTGACGGCAGACTCGCAAACGGTAGACCTGGAATTGCCGCAGTGGGTCAATCGCGGCGTGACTTACTGACCGGCAGATTTCGCGTCGCTCTTGTTTTCGCCAGAGTGCGCATCGCAATATCTGCACCCGCGCGGGACGACGAACAATCATCGCATCGCGCGGAAACAGCAGCGCGAGCGTCCAATCAATCGCAACTTGCAGTTGCTTCTTCAGCCCCGCCAATTTGTACAAATGAACCGCGTTCCAGAAAAGCCACGCAAAATAGCCGCTGAATCGAATGCCGCCAAGATCGACCACCGCGTAATTCATCCCCAGCGAAACCAGCATCCCTTTCGCCGCATAGCGATAACTTTCCAGAGCTTCGCCGCGCGCCAGATGAGCTATGTTACGCGCAGCAATCTCTCCGTGCGCCATCGCGACCGGCGCAACTCGCGGTGCGTCGAGCGCCGTCGTAGCCGCGGCGGAATCGCCAGCGAGGAAAACTTCTGGGTAATTTTCGAGTTGCAGGAATTCATTTACGACACACCGCCCGATGCGATCGTGTTTTCCGGGCAGCGATTCCACGAGCGAGGTTGCGCGAACGCCCGCAGTCCAAATAACTGTATCGGAGAAAATTGTTTCTCCGCCTCGAATCTCCACTCCGCCTTCGAAGCAGCGCACCGCAGCAGTACTGGTCCGAACGTCAATTCCCTTTCGCGCGAGCCGCTTCATGGAATGTGCCGCAAGTTTCGGATGCACTCCGCGCAAAACTTCGCTCGATGCTTCGAGAACAATTAGGCGAATGTCGTGAGTCCGAAATGCCCCGGTAGTGTTTGACGACATAGTCGAAAAGAAGATCGTGAAGCTCGGTAACAAGCTCGACTCCCGTGTATCCGCCGCCGACGATGACAAACGTGAGCATTCGCACGCGCTGCGCCGCGTCGGTGGAATGGTCGGCGTGCTCGCACATGTCGAGGACGTGTTCGCGGAGCACCACCGCATCTTCAAGCGATTTGAAATTGAAAGTGTTTTCGCGCGCACCCGCAATTCCAAAATAATCGGCGCGGCTGCCGGGTGCGACGACCAGATAATCGTAGTCGAGCGTCGCATCGCAGGTGCAGCACTGCTTGCGTTCCAGATCCACGCGTTCCACTTCGCCGCGCAGAAATCGAAACGATCGCTGCGCGCGCAAATCGCGAATCGGCTGCGCAATGTGTCGCGGATCAACGGTGCTGGATGCGACTTGGGGAAGCAGCGGCGTGAAGAGAAAATAATTCTGATCGGCGACGAGAGTGACGTCAAAAGCATCCTCGCTCGCCACACGGGATAATTCGATCGCGGTCTGGATCCCCGCAAAGCCGCCGCCAAGGATTACAACTCGCCTGGCCATAATTTCAATTTAGCACGTCGCGAGCCACGCAAAATAGTTTGTCCGTTTAGCGCGGCGCAGCCGAATCTTGCCGATCCACTTCAGACACCCACGGAACTCCAAGCAGCCCCGGATGAACTTGTACGATCACTTCATCACCCGGATGAAATCGAACGTAGTCGTCCGTGTTCACCGGAACTCGCTCGAAGCGATGTCCGTCACGCCAGGATGGCACGATCAATCGCTTCGTCCGCATCCACGGCCCCGGCATGCTGAATTTTCCTTCTACGCGAGCGGGCTCGGGAGTTGGCTTCGAGTAATCGAATTTTCCGTTTACGAATAACATGGAAGCGAAAATCCATGGCAGTGGAACAAACGCGAAAAAAACGCGTTTCAACGGCTCAATGTACAGGCTGCGCTTTGAACGCTGCTCAATCAGCACCATCATCGCGATGGCTACGAAAAAAATCACGCCGACAAAAATCAAAATGGGATCGAGTTCCAGCGCCGGGAAAATTTGGCTCGCAGGAACAAACAGCAGTCCGCCCACAAGCAGCCAGGTAGTGCGGCGAACCAGCCGCCGGCGAAGCAGCACTTCCGCCGCTGCGGCAGTCAGCCCGCATTCGGGGCACTGAGCCGATGTTCGTTCCGCGCCGCAATCCAGGCAGTGCGTGGTCATACCCACATTATTTATTTTTTGGCGGACGCGTGCAAAGTGGCGATCAGCTTCGTGAATTCTTCATGGCTGGCGTTCGTCGGCGTAATCTCGACGCCCATTCCCGCGCCGGGCTCGACGCGCCGCACCCGGCAATCGAACATGATCGGCGGCTTGGTGCGCAATTCGGCGGTGAAACTTGCGTTGAGCCAAAGTGGATTGGAAAGCACGACAAACATTCCCGTCTCGCCGATGTCGCGGAGGCGAGCCATCAATGTCGATGAACCCCACTCGATTCCGACATCTGCATCCAACTGATAACGAGCAGCAAATCTGCGCTCTTCGGATTGCGGTGCTGGATGGCCGCTTTCTGGAGTCACGTTTCTTGCCCCCGGGCAGATGCTAGCGATGGCCGCGTCGAGAGTCAACAGAACTGCATCAATCACGTGCGGACACTCAGCGCCGTGCTAATGGATGCGGCGGCGGTATAATGCGGTGCATGAATCTCCAGGAATTTTTTCTCAAGCAGAAACAAGTTTTGCGCGGCCGCACAAAGACAAGTAACGGACCTGCTGCGCGAAGAGCACATGAGCTGGCGGCCCGTGCCCGGCGCATTAACCGTTGGCGAAACCTTGCGCCACTTGTGGGTTTCAGAAGTAGGCGTGCGAAAAGTGGCGCTCGATGGCGATTTTTCCTATTACGAGAAGCGCATTCCCGAAGGGCTGTTCGCGGTAATCGGCGAGCCGAAATCCCTCGCTTACGAACTGGCGGAATGGGATCGCGTGCAAACAGAGACATTGAAACTGGCGGAAAAATTTCCAATCGAGCGATGGGAAGAAGAACGAGCGAATGACGGTCTCGGCTTTCGCCGCAAGATATCCGTGATTCTATTTGGCATCAACGACCACGAAATGCATCATCGCGCGCAACTTGATGACCTATCTCCGAATGCTTGGCACACCCGCGCCTGAACCATTCGCGAAACGCTAGTGGTCGCGTGACAGCTTTTGCGGCGATTTCGCGTCGCAACCCGCTGAGATTCGGTGGATTCGGAAAGTATTTTCAGTTCCGCCGCCGAACATTCTGAAAGAACTTCAATGCCGACGTTCGCGCAAGTTCCGGGCGGTGCAGCAACGCAATCCGGACATTAGGCATCAGCTGGCCATCGCGGATGACTCGAAATCGCTGTCAACTCGAATCGCCCACTTTCTCCTTTGACAAAGCTTTCAGTACAGCCGCCTCTGTAAGCCGCGGATTCCCAGCGCGATGCTTACGAAACGCAGATGTCCCAGGATAAGCAACTCCGTCAGGACGCGGGCTGACGCTTGGCGCGCGAGAGCAATTTTCTGGCCGAGCGGAAGTTGCGGCAGCCTTGCGATCAACACGTCTTCCGCCGCGCGTGCGAACGGCGCCGGCAACCGCTGGCGCGAGCGAAAGTTTCACAAGATCCATCACATAAAGATTCCGCATCCCGCGCAACGCCATCGCGATGCGACGCGTGAGGGTGCGAAGCGAGTGCGTAGCAAACACGCGTGCTCTTCAGCAATTCACGGCGCTTCCCTATTTCGTCGAGCAGCGCCGCGGGAAGATCCGCGCGCGAAAGCAAAACAAACGCTTGCGCCTCATCGAAACGTGGATCGCGGACATGCGACGCGAGTTCGTGCGGCGGTGCGGAAGCGATGAGCTCAGCAAACGGGTTGTTGTCGTGGGACAAATTCTTTGGCGAGTGTTCGAATCGCGGACTATCTCGCAACCTTTTGGCGTTCAGCGTTTTTCGGGGCCGCAAATCGAAGCGCCATCTGCGCCGCGGCCAGCGCCGGTGGAACTTGAAGAAGTCCGATCGCCGCCTTTGGCGCGACATGCGAAATTAGTTCGTCTACGCGCCGGTCGAGAATTGGTGTGCGCCCAAAGACTCCGCCGCTGCGGGCCAGTGTGAATTGTTGATCCTTCAGATCGAGCGCGCCGATAACGCTCAGTGCAAGTTTTGAGAGCTCCAGCGCGGCTTCCCCCAAAATTGTGCGCGCAACTTCATCCGCCGCTTCGGCAGCATGTGCCACGATTGGAAAAAGTCCGGGGAAAACGCGATCTGGCGACGCGGCGATGGCTTCGATCACATCGTCCCAGGAGCGGCTGTGCATTGCCGCGATGATTCGATCGAAAAGAACTGTCGACGGACCCGATAAGTCGTTCGCCCTCGATGCCGCTTCCACCGCGCGGCGCCCAACGTCGTATGCGCTGCCGCGATCGCCAATCCACGGGCCGTAGCCGCCCGCACGCGACATTGCTCCCTTCGCATCTCTGCCAATTGCCATCGGAGCCGGTTCCCGCAATCAGTACAACGCCGGCGCCCTGGCCAATCGCAGCTTCCAGCGCGGCCTCAGCATCCGTGATAACGCGAATGCTCGCGGCGGGCCAGATGCGAGTTACATCTTCACGAATTTTGTCGACCACTCGCGGCCGGCCGGCGCCCGCGAGTGCAACGCACGCGCCGCGCACTTCGAAGCGCTGCGACTGCGCGGCGTTAAGAGCTTGCATCGCAGCGTTGTCAATTGCCTGTACCGCAGCTTCGTAGCCAACGCGAAGCGGATTCGACGCACCTGCGGCTCCACGGCCCGCCACACGCCCCGAAGAATCGAGCGCGTAACATTCCGTCTTGGTGCCGCCTCCGTCGAAACCGAGATAGCAGATCATCTTTCTCCGATGAAAATCCTAGTTCTATTTATCACGAAAATCGAGTGTAGCGCGTTGCGAGCTTGACGGCGTTTCATTTGCGCCACTATCATCGCGCGGATTTCCCGAGGCGCGATGCATCTGGCCCCACTCGATTTAGTGATCCTTGCCGTTTACATGGCTGGCATCACGCTGTTCGGGATCCAGTTCCGGCGCAACCAACATTCCATTCGCGATTATTTTCTCGGCGGCAATTCTGCGCCGTGGTGGGCGCTCGCGCTTTCCATCGTCGCTACCGAAACATCCACGCTGACGATTGTGGGAACTCCGGCTCTCGCTTATGCGGGCAACGCCACATTTCTTCAGCTCGTCTTCGGCTACATCGTGGGCCGCGTTGTTCTTTCCATCGTATTTGTTCCGCGTTTTTTCCGAGGCCAGTTTTACACCGCCTATCAACTCATCGAAAAAAGCTTCGGCACGCGAACAAAATCCGCAGCGGCGCTGATGTTTTTGATCACGCGCGTGCTGGCAGAAGGCGTGCGCATCGCCGCCGTCGCGCTCGTGGTGCATATCGCATTCGGAACTGGCCAGCGCACTTCGGTAATTGTAATTCTGCTTCTCACATTGCTTTACACGTGGGAAGGCGGAATGAAAGCTGTGATCTGGACGGACGTGATTCAGACGATCATTTATTTCGGAGGCTCGCTGATCGCGTTTGCGTTGATCCTGCATCGCTTGCCGGGCGGGTGGGATCAAGTTGTGAACGTCGCAGCGGCGGCGGGCGGAAAACTTCGCGTTTGGGATTTTTCTTTTAGTCTGACGAATCCTGCGCATACCTATACGTTTTGGTCCGGCGTGATCGGCGGAACGTTTCTCACGATGGCGAGCCACGGCACCGACCAAACCATAGTCCAACGGTTGCTTGCAGCGCGGTCGCGCCGTGAAAGCCAGGCTGCGCTGTTGACGAGCGGCGGAATCGTATTTATCCAATTCGCGTTATTTCTCGTGCTCGGCGTGATGCTTTTCGCGTTCAACGGCGCGCCACAAATTGTGGCGGGCCAAAGTTACGATTCGGTGTTTCCCACTTTTATTGTGACGCAGATGCCCATCGGCTTGCGCGGCCTGGTTCTCGCCGCAATTTTCGCAGTCGCAATGTCAAATGCCAGCGGCTCGCTGAATTCGCTAGCCGCATCAAGTGTCGTGGATTTTCAAATGCTGCGCGGCAAATCGATTGACGATCCTGCGCGAACTCTGAAACTTTCGCGTTGGCTTACGCTCGCATGGGGCGCCGTGCTGCTCGTGCTCGGTACTGTGAAGTGGGGACCATCTACTCGTCGCGGGGCTTTCTATCGCATCCGTGACCTTCGGTACGCTGCTCGGCGTGTTCCTGCTGGGATTTTTCAATCCTCGCGCAAATTCCACCGGCGCGTTGATTGGCATGGCCACTGGCCTGGTGGCCATGCTCTATATAACATCGCAAACGAAGCTCGTCTGGACGTGGTACGTCTTAGCGGGGACACTAGTGACCGTGATTGCCGGGTCGCTCGCGAGCTATCTCGCGGATCCGCCGTCAGCGATTTCCGTTCACCATGGCGCAGAACAAACCTAGCTTCGATCTCGTCCGCGGCCTCGGCAAGTGGGCTTCGATTGCCATCGTCGTCGGCACGATGATCGGCACCGGAATTTTTCTGAAGCCCAGCGAAATGGCCCGCGACGCCGGCTCGCTCGGAATCGTTTACGTCGCGTGGATTCTTGGCGCGGTTCTCTCTCTTTTTGGCGCGCTCGCTTACGCCGAACTCGGCGCCGCAATTCCAGACGCTGGCGGCGAGTATGCATATCTCACGCGCAGTTTCGGACCGGCAACAGGTTTCCTCTTCGGCTGGACTCATTCGATCGTGGCTCGCCCCGCGTCAGTCGCGGCGCTCGCTGCTGGATTCGCAAAGTTCAGCGCGTTTTTAATACCGGCGCTTGCGGTACCCCTGCACACCTTTGACTGGAACTATAATTTCGCAGGCCACTTGCGCCATTTTCATTTTGAGTTTTCGTGGATGCAGCCGCTTGGCGTGGCGGCGCTCTTCGCGGTCACGGGTCTCAATTATCTCGGTGTGAAATTCGGCGGACGCATACAGGTTTTTCTTACGATCATCAAAGTCAGCTCGGTCGTGCTGATTATTGCCGCCGGATTTTATTTTTCGCACGGCGGCGGCACTCCTCTTCACCCATTTTTCTCGACTCCCAGCAAGGGCACCCTCGGCGCACTGCTCGCCGCGATGGGCGCCGCGCTCTGGGCTTACGATGGCTGGGAAGATCTAAACCTCGTTGGCAGCGAGGTCCAGAATCCGGAGCGGAATTTTCATCGCGCGTTGTTCTGGGGAGTCTTGTCGGTCGCGGGTCTCTACATACTTTTCAACGCGGTTTGTTTTTACGTGTTGCCGTTTGCCGGCGTCGCAGGCTCAGAAGCGGTAGCCTCCGATGTACTTGCGAAATTTGCGGGGCACCATGCCGCGCAGTGGGTAACGCTTGCGATGGTCATCTCCGCTCTCGGCTCGATGAATTCTTCGATTCTGAGTGGCGCGCGAGTGGACTACGCCATGGCGCGCGATGGCCTTTTCTTCCGCGCAACCCGAAGTGTTCATCCGAAATTTCGCACTCCCGGCGGCGCGTTATTGTTCCAGGCAATCCTCGCGAGCTTGTTCGCTCTTTCAGGCACCTTCGAGGACCTGACCTCCGTTTTCATTTTTGCGGGCTGGATTTTCTACGGCTTGGCGACAATTGGACTGTTCCGCCTACGCTACCTTGAGCCCAACTTGCCCCGCCCTTATCGCTGCTGGGGCTACCCCTGGGTACCCGGCCTCTTCGTCCTCGGCGCGCTAGCACTCACCGTAAATCTATGGCTAGACCGCCCCCTGCGCTGCACTATCGGCTTGGCGCTGATGTTCGTCGGACTGATCTTCTACCGGCATTGGAAACGCACCGCGGCGGCACAGTAAATCACGCCCTCCCGTAACTCCTTTATTTTCAGCATTTTTTTAGTAATAGTACTAGCTAACCCCTGTAGAATCATCATTATCCACAAACAATGGTAGGGGGTACCCGCACCGTGCTTACGGCAACCATAAGTTCATTATTGTCAGATGTTACGGATGAGAGTGGAACAGATGGCACAGACTCAGCGGTTTTCGCCAGTAACTGCACTTTGCTTCAAATCAACTTGAATTCCCGAGTGAAAAAGCCGCGCGAGAATCGCAATTCCCTCAGCCAGCCGCGGCCCCGGACGCGAGAAATAACCGTTCGCATCCACCGCGAAAACTCGATTCTCTTTCACAGCGGGAAGCGTTTCCCAACCCGCAGGCAGCTCAACTTTCGGCAAATTCTTCGCCGCCTGCTCCGCATCAAATCCACACGGCATCACAACAATCACATCAGCCCGCGACTCAATCACCTGATTCCATTCCACGCGAAACGAAGGCTGTCCTGCAACACCAAGTACATCTTCGCCACCCGCAATTTCAACCATTTCCGGAACCCAGTGCCCGCCAACATAAGGAGGGTCCAGCCATTCGAGACAGACTACTCTCGGTCTTCCAGAATTGCGGACTTCGATCTCCGCGGCGTTCGCGACCGCCGCGACTCGCTGCTTCAATTCTTCGACAAGTGATTCGGCAACACGAATAGAATTTGTGGCTGCGCCTACTGTGAGAATATCTTTCCAGACATCGCCAATCGAATGCGGATTCAGCGAAATTATTTGCGGCATGCGCGGCAACGAATTCAATGCCGCCGCGAGATCGTCGGGCGAAGCGGCGCAGACATGGCACAAATCTTGAGTCACGATTAAATCAGGATCAATCTCGCGAAGCGCTTCCGCGTCTACAGCGTAAATACTTTCACCGCGCGCGGTGAATTCTCGAACCAGCCGATCAATTTCCGCCGGATCGGTTGTATGCGGCAATCGCGAGTTCACCACCATGCGCTTCTTGCGAACCTCTGGCGGGAAATCGCATTCGTGCGTAACTCCGCAGACCGAATCGCCCACGCCAAGCGCGTAAAGAATTTCAGTCGATGACGGTAGCAATGAGCAGATGCGCATGTGAAATTCCATTGGGCGCGATTCTCAGTGATAAATCAAATACTTTGCGCGCATCGCGAGAAACGCTTCGAGCTCAGGATCAATATCGCCCATCACGCGAGTGGGCGCGTCGCCATTCTTCAATCGCGCGATTGCTGCAGAGTTTCCTAACAGCGGCAGGATTCCATCGATTTTGAAATGATCGGGATAGAGCTTTGCGAGCGCTGCGGCAATTTCAAATCCTATCAGCATGGAGTTCAATGTCGCGCGATCCGTGATTACCAACTCCGCGCCGCCGCACAACTCACCCTGATGCAATCCGGAAGCCGGCGTGAAGTGAATCGGCACGAAGCGAACTCCGGGAACAAATCGCCGGTTCATGTAGTCAACAAACTCTGTCGAAGAAATCCACGGCGCGCCGAATTCCTCAAATGGAGATTCGGTTCCGCGACCGACGGAAATTCCCGCTGCTTGCAGAATCTCAACACCGGGATAAAGCAGCGCGGCGTTTAACGAGCGCAAATTTGGCGACGGCGCTATCCACGGAAGTCCAGTTTGCTCGTAGAATTGTGAGCGGCGCCAGTTCTGCATTTGAATCACGTGAAGATCGCAGCCGATTTTATTTTCGGCGTTGAACATCTGCGCCATTTCGCCGAGCGTCATTCCGATTCGCACCGGCATTGGGAAATATCCCACGAAATTTGTTTTGTCGCGATCGAGCATCGGACCTTCGATCGCGTCACCACCCATCGGATCGGGCCGATCCAAAACATAAAATGGAATGTGATGTTTCGCTGCTGCCTCCATCGCATATCCCATCGTCGTGATGTAAGTGTAAAAACGCACACCCGCATCTTGAATGTCGAAAACGAGCGCGTCGATCCCCTTCAGCATTTCGTCAGTTGGGCGCCGAGTGTCTCCGTACAAGCTGTACACCGGCAATCCCGTTGCTGCATCCGTGCTCGATGAAACATTTTCGTCCATCACTCCGCGAATTCCGTGCTCCGGCCCAAACAGCGCGACGAGTTTCACTCCCGGCGCGTGCGCGAGCAGATCAATCGTCGCGGATCCTTTTCGATCCGCACCCGTGTGATTTGTGATCAACCCGATGTGTTTCCCCGCCAGCGGCGCAAAATTCTCTGCTTCAAGTACATCGATTCCCGTGAGCGTCTGCCCCGGCGCGGATGTGCCGTCGAGCGCGTACGGTCGCGCAGCGCCGCCAACGCTTCGCTCGATTTTCGAAGTTGATGCAGACGCCTCTCCAAGATTCAGCCCGCGCGCAACAATCGTCGCGACTTTCGCGCGCAGCGGAGAAAGAGTCGGGTGCATGTAAGGATGCACGCTATTCGTCAGAAGGATGATGTACGTCCGGCTCACCGGATCGAGCCACACCGACGTGCCCGTAAATCCTGTGTGTCCAAATGTGTTGACCGAAAATAATTCTCCGCGCGGCGATGAATACGCCGAATCAATATCCCAGCCCAGCCCACGCTGCGACGGAACCCACGGAGGCTGTTGCGGCGTGATCATCTTATGCACAGTCGCGGCGGTGAAAATCTTTTTGCCGTTCGCGGCAGCGCCCTCCGCAAGAATCATGCGGCAATAAATTGCGAGATCATCCGCCGTGGAAAAAAGTCCTGCGTGGCCCGCCACGCCGCCCATCTGCCTCGCGCGCGGGTCGTGCACCACTCCGCGCAGCACGTGGCCGCGACCCGAGCCCGGCTTCGCACCTTCCGGCAAATCGATTTCTTCTGTCGGCGCGATTCTCGGAATCCAATCTGCAGGTGGAAGAAATCGCGTGTGCGTCATTCCCAGCGGACCGAAAATTTCTCGCGCTGCATATTCATTCAACGGCAGCCCGCTCACGCGCCGCACGATTTCGCCGAGCAAAATAAAGCTGCTGTCGCTGTACAAAAAGCGTGCGCCCGGTGGAGATGTGAGAGGTTCCGCATAAATTTCACCCAGCAGCGGCTCCGCTCCGGACCAGCCCGCGGGAATCTTGCTGTCATTGGGATCCGGCGCGAAACCCGCAGTGTGCGTCATCAAATGCCGAATCGTAATTTGGTTTTTGTCGGCGGTCGCGCCGACTGTGCCAAGCTCCGGAATGTAGCGCACTGCGTCGTCATTCAATCGAATCTTTCCTGCTTCGAAGAGTTTCATCACCGAAGCAGTGGTCGCGAAAATCTTAGTGAGCGACGCGAGATCGAAAATCGTATCCACCGTCATCGGTTCGCGCGACGGAAGAATCGCGCGCGAACCATACGCCTTGCGCCACAAAATTTGATCGCGCTGGCCGACGAGCAGCACCGCGCCGGGAATTTCATCGTGCGCAACCGCAGCATTAATAGCGCCGTCCAAATCCGCCAGACGAGAATCATTCGTCGCGCGCGCCGTTTCCGAATGCGTATCCGAACGACGAGCCTGCCCCAACGTCGCTGCTGGCGGCCGTATCGCTCGCGTACTTTGTGCGTTCGCGTTTTGCAGCGCGCCGCCCATCGGCGATAGCAGCATCGCCCAAAGCTACCAACCAGCTTGCGGCACATCGCACATACGCGATTACACGCTTGCGAAACATTTGTCTCTTGATCCCGCTCATCAAATTTTCCCGTGTTTACAGCTGGGGCGCACACACTTCGCAGCTTCGTTGTGAGCGCACAACCCGTGTGCTATATACAGTCGCAGCATGCATGCGTCAACTTTCGCCGTCATCTCGAGTTATGGAGTTTAGTCGACGACTCCTGCTAATCGCGACTTTCCTTCTGATGGCTCGTTCCGTTCAACCCGGCACACTCCAGCAAGCGAATCCGAAATCGCCGTCCGTGCCCGCACATAGTTCAACGCCCGCACATGCGGCGACAAATGAAAAATGGGTTGCGGACACGCTCGCGAAAATGTCGCTCGATGAAAAACTCGGGCAGATGCTCGTCGTTTACTATTTCGGCGCGCTTACTTCCACCGCGAGCCCCGAGTATCGCGAATTAATTCGCGCCGTCGAGCAGCAACACGTCGGCGGTTTCGTAATTCAAACCCATCCTTCGCCGCTGGGCATCGAGCGCAGCCAGGCATATCCCACAGCGGCTCTCGCGAATCAGCTGCAATCGCTCGCAAAAATTCCGCTCATCGTCGCCGCGGATTTCGAACGCGGCACCGCGATGCGCCTCGACGAAGGCACTTCGTTTCCGCAAGCGATGGCAGTGGGCGCGACAGGAAATCCAGCAGACGCGTACACGATGGGCCGCATCACCGCGATCGAAGCGCGCGCCGCAGGCGTGCAATGGATTTTCGCGCCGGTCTCGGATGTGAACAGTAATCCCGCGAATCCAATCATCAACACACGTTCCTTCGGAGAAGATCCGCACCGCGTCGCGGAATTCGTGGAGGCATTCGTTCGCGGAGTGGAAGAAAATGGCGGCCTCGCCTGCGCCAAACATTTTCCCGGACACGGCGACACCAGCACCGATTCGCATCTCGATTTGCCAACGCTCACCGCCGATCGCGCGCGTCTCGAAAGCGTTGAGCTGGTTCCATTCAAAGCCGCCATCGCTGCGGGAGTTGGTTCGGTAATGACTGGCCATCTCGCCGTTCCGTCGATCGAACCCGATCCAAATTTGCCGGCCACTCTTTCGCCGCACATCACAACGGACTTGCTTCGCAAAGAACTTGGCTTTCGCGGAGTCGTGGTCACCGACGCAATGGACATGGCGGGCGTCGCCGCGCGCTATTCTCCCGGCGAAGCCGCCGTTCGTTCGATCGCCGCCGGTACCGATGTGCTGCTGATTCCACCGTCTTCAGACGCCGCGCTAGCCGCGCTGCGCGAAGCTGTCGACACGGGGCGTATCTCTCACGCGCGCATGGATGAAGCCGTCACGCACATTCTTCGCGCGAAAGCGCAGCTCGGCCTCGATCAGCATCGCCTAGTCGATCTCAACGCGCTCAATAAAGTTTTCGCACAACCCGAATTCGATCGCGCCGCCGCCGATATTGCCAACCGCGGTGTCACGCTTCTCCGCGACACGCAGCATCTGGTTCCACTCGACGCAACAAAGCCATCGCGCGTTTTGCTCGTCGCGATTTCCGGCGATGCTGATGCCTATCCCGCGCCCGATCTCGAACGCGAAATTCGCTCGCACGCCGATTCCCTTTCCGTAATTCGCGTGGACACGCGCTTCGAACCAGCCGCATCTATCCAATTGCCTAAACCCGATAGCTACGATGTCGCGATCGCCGCGCTTTTTGTCCGCGTTGCAGATCGCAAAGGCAGCGTCGGACTTCCCGACGATCAATCCGCGCTGCTCGGAAAACTTACTCAGCAACGGCAAGCCAGTGATCGTCGCAAGTTTCGGCAGTCCGTATCTCGTGGAACGATTTCCCGCCGCGCAAACCTGGCTCGCCGCGTTCAGCACGGTCGATGTCGCGCAATCCGCGATGGGCCGCGCGCTCTTCGGCGAAACGCCAATTGGCGGCCACTTGCCGGTGAGCATTCCCGGCGCAAATCCGCCGCTGCGCATCGGCGATGGAATGAAATCCCCGGCGAGTCCGATGACATTAGTCAACGCACCCGCAGCGCGCGACGCGCAACTCTCCGCCGCATACGCACTCCTACAAAAAGCAGATCGCCGATCACGCGTTTCCCGGCGGAGTTCTCGCGGTCGGCGTCGACAATCAAGTTTCATTTCACGCGTTTGGTCATCTCACCTACGAACCGAATTCTCCCGCGGTCACCCCCGCAACGATTTACGATTTGGCTTCGCTCACAAAGCCCGTCGTCACCGCAACTCTCGCCGCGCAAGAAGTGGAAGCTGGCAGACTAAAACTCGATGCGCCGATCAGCGTTTTTCTTCCCGAATGGAACAGCGGGCCCGATCCCGCCGCGCGATCTAAAGTTACGATCCAGCATCTGCTGACGCACACCAGCGGCCTGCCATCTCATGTGGATTATTTCAATTCCGCGAAATCGAAGCGCGAAATTATTTCGCGCATTCTCCACGAGCCGCTCGTCTACGCGCCCGGCGCGAAATCCGAATACTCCGATCTCGATTTCATTTTGCTCGGCGAAATTATCGAGCGCCTCACGGGCCGCTCGCTCGACGATCTAGCAGCCGATCAAATCTTCAAGCCGCTTGCCATGCGCGATTCGCAATTCAATCCGCCGGAAAAATCACGCGCGCGCATCGCTCCCACCGAATACGATCCAACATTTCCCGATCGCCTACTGCAAGGCGAAGTGCACGACGACAACGCGCGCGCGATGGGCGGCATCGCCGGCCATGCCGGACTCTTCTCCACCGCACCCGATCTCGCGGCCTTCGCGCAAATGATTCTCAACGGCGGCATCTACGCGCACCATCGCCTGCTGCGCCGCGCCACAATCGATCAATTCACGTCGCCGCAGGCGCTTTCCGGCAACACGCGCACACTTGGCTGGGTGGTCCCCACGGAGAATTCTTCCAGCGGACATTTTTTCTCTCCGCACAGTTTCGGCCACACCGGATTCACCGGCACATCGCTGTGGATCGATCCCGAAAAACATCTCTTCATAATTCTGCTAACGAATCGCGTACACCCATCGCGCGACAACGAAAAGCTCGCGCAGCTTCGCCCCGCGCTCCACGATGCAATTGTGCAAGCACTCGGCCTCTCGTCGACGCAAACCCCGCACCAGCAAAAGTAATCGCAGCGCTTACGCACTCCGTACTGTCTTCCCCCACACTTGTTGGCGATTACGCCGCTTCGCCGACAGCCTCCATCGCGCGCCACGTTATAATTTTTCAGTGACCTCTCCGCGAACTCAGGCTCGCGCCACAGAAGCGCGCAACCCGCGCACGCGCGGACTCGACACGCTCTCAACGCGCGACATTCTCCGCGCCATACAATCGCGAAGATTCCACCATCGCCGCCGCCGTCGCGAAACAAATTCCCGCGATCGCGCAAGCCGCTGACGCAATGGTTCGCGCACTCGCGTCCAATGGCCGCGTTTTCTACGTAGGCGCAGGCACCAGCGGACGCCTGGCAACTCTCGACGCTGCCGAAATTCCTCCCACGTTCGGCGTGCCCGCCAACAAAATTCAAGCCATCATCGCCGGAGGCCACCGCGCTCTCACTCACGCCGCAGAAGGCGCGGAAGATTCCGCGAAACAGGGCGCGCGCGATCTGTCCAAGAAGCGCATCACCTCGCGCGACGTGGTCATCGGCATCGCCGCATCCGGCGGAACTCCCTACGTTCTTGGAGCCCTCAAACACGCCCGCCGCGCCGGCGCCGTAACCATCGGAATAACATCTAATCGAAACGCAGCAATTTCGCGCGCAGTCGACATTCTGATCGCTCCGGCCACCGGCCCCGAAGCGCTCGCGGGTTCCACGCGAATGAAAGCGGGCACCGCGCAAAAGTTGGTACTCAACATGCTCTCTACTGCTGCGATGGTTCGCCTCGGCCGCGTTTACGACAACTGGATGATCGGCGTCGCGCTTACAAACGCCAAGTTGCGCCGCCGCGGAGTTCGAATTCTTGAGGAAGCCGCCGGTGTCCCCGTGTCAGAAGCGGCACGCGCGTTGCGTCTTGCCGGACACGATCCCCGCGTTGCCCTCATTATGCTGAAGTCGCGAGTGGCTGCATCAGCAGCCCGCGAAAAATTACGAAACGCAGGCGACAACCTGCGCGAAGCTCTCGGCGAAGCAAATAAAACGCAGCGCGCAAGAGCGCTCAGTGCGCATCGGAGAAAACGGTAAGCAATGGATCGCTTTCACATCCACGGAGGCCGCCGGCTCGAAGGCATCGTCCGCATCAGCGGCGCGAAAAACGCCGCGCTGCCCGCGATGGCCGCCACTCTGCTCACCGATGAAAAGGTCCATCTGCACAATATTCCGCGCGTGCGCGACATCATCACCATGGCGCAATTGCTCGCGCACATGAACGCCAAAGTTTCCACCACTGAATTTCCGCCCACCGATTTCGTGATTCAAGCCGCAAGCATCAATGAAGCCGAAGCGCCCTACGAACTCGTCAAGACAATGCGCGCCTCGATTCTCACGCTCGGCCCCGTTGTCGGGCGTCTCGGCCGCGCGCGCGTCTCACTCCCGGGCGGATGCGCGATCGGCGCGCGTCCCGTCGATCTGCACCTCAAAGCTCTGGAACAAATGGGCGTGAAAATTTCCACCGAGAGCGGCTACGTGGCCGCCACCGTGCCAAATGGCGGCCGTTTGCGCGGCGCCCCCGTTCATTTCGAAAAAATCACAGTCACCGGCACGGAAAATATCATGATGGCCGCCGCGCTCGCCGATGGCGAAACAGTTCTCACCAACGCCGCGCTCGAACCCGAAATTGTTGATCTCGCGGATTTGCTGCGCGCGATGGGCGCAAATATTTCAGGCGACGGCACCGACACCATCCGCATCACCGGCGTGCCGAAACTTCACGGAGCAACGCACACCGTGATTCCCGATCGCATCGAAGCAGGCACATTTCTCATCGCGGGCGCCATCACCGGCGGTGATCTCGAGCTGATCGGCTGCAATCCCGGGCATCTCGATGCGATCATCAACAAGCTGCAGGGAAAACGGGAGTGGAGATCACTTCCACCGTGCCGCAGGGCTTGCGGGTTCGAGTTCACGGCGAATTGAAAAGCGCTGACGTAATCACCACCGAATATCCCGGCTTCGCCACGGACATGCAGGCGCAATACATGGCACTGGCCACGCAAGCGCACGGAACTTCGGTGATCACCGAGACAATTTTCGAGAATCGCTTCATGCACGCATCCGAAATGCTGCGCATGGGCGCCAACATCGAAAGCGACGGCCGCCGCGCCGCGTGCACGGCCCCTCTAAACTGCAGGGCACCACAGTGATCGCATCCGACCTTCGCGCCAGCGCCTCGCTCGTGCTCGCGGCGCTCGTCGCGCAGCGGCGAAACCATCATCGACCGCGTGTATCACATCGATCGCGGCTACGAACAAATCGTAGAGAAACTTTCCGCCGTCGGCGCGTCCATCCAGCGCGCCCGCTAATCACCCCAAATTTTCGGCACGCACAAAAAAAACGGCCCAGGAATTTTCATCCCCGGGCCGCAAAATCTAAAAGCGAATTGCGATTTACTCTTGTTCGCCGCCGCCGGCCGGTTCTGTTTCCACCGCCGCCGGAGCCGGAGCCGCACCGCCATCGCCGCCGCCCGCCTGTTTCTGCTTTTCGCGAGCTTCGCGCAGCAACGCCTTCCGCGACAGCCGGATCTTGTTGCCTTCGATTGCGAGCACCTTCACCAGCACTTGATCGCCTAGTTTCAGCTCATCACGCACGTCGCGGATTCGCTGCTCGGAAATTTCGCTGATGTGCAGCAAGCCGTCTGTGCCGGGGAAAATTTCGACGAACGCGCCGAAATCCGCCAGCCGCACGACTTTGCCCAGATATGTTTTGCCGATTTCCGCCGTCGCCGTGGCGTCGCGAATCATCTGCAACGCTGCGTCCGCCGAGCTGCCGGTTGACGCGAACACGTGCACGGTTCCGTCGTCCATCACGTCAATCTTCACGCCTGTCGCTTCGATGATCGCGCGGATCTTCTTTCCGCCCGGTCCGATCAGGTCGCGAATCTTGTCCGTCGGGATCGACAGGATGAAGAGCCGCGGCGCATATTGCGACATCTGCGTGCGGGAAATCGTGAGCGTCTCGTCCATGATGTCGAGGATGTGCATGCGAGCCTGCCTTGCCTGCTCGAGCGCTCGCCGCATCAACGGAATGCTCACGCCGCCGACCTTGATATCCATCTGCAGCGCGGTGATTCCAGCTCGCGTTCCGGCAACTTTGAAATCCATGTCGCCGTAATGATCTTCCGCGCCCGCGATATCGGTGAGCACGGCTGCGTTGTCGCCCTCAACCACCAGGCCCATCGCAATGCCCGCGCACGCCGAGCGAAGCGGAATGCCCGCATCCATCATCGCCAGCGAACTGCCGCACACCGTCGCCATCGATGAAGATCCGTTCGATTCCATAATGTCTGACACCAATCGCATCGCGTATGGGAATTCCGCTTCCGGCGGCAACAGATTCGCCAGCGCTTTTTCCGCCAACGCTCCGTGGCCGATTTCGCGGCGTCCCGGACCGCGCAGGAACTTCACTTCGCCCACCGAGAATGGCGGGAAGTTGTAATGCAGCATGAATCGCTTGAACGCTTCGCCGCCGAAAAGCACGTCGAGCCGCTGCATATCTTCCTTCGTGCCCAAAGTTGCGGTGGCGAGAGCTTGCGTCTCTCCGCGTGTAAACAACGCGGAGCCGTGTACGCGCGGCAGAATTCCAACTTCGCAGGTGATCTTGCGAACCTGGTCAAACGCGCGTCCATCGGGACGGCGATGCCGCACAAGAATATCTTCGCGGAAATATTTCTCGCGCAGCCGCTCAAACGCGCGTCCCGCAAGAATGCGAATTTCTTCGTTCTCTTCCGGAAAAGTGTCCATCATCGCGCGTGCGGACGTCTTTGATCCGGTGATAGCTTTCTTTCTTCGGATACTTCGCGGTGTCCAAAGCGTCGTGCAGTTCGGGGCCGAATTTCTGCTCGATTTCCGCGGCCAGCTTGTCGTCAAACAGCAGCGGCGCCACTTCAACTTTGTTCGGCTTGATTTGCGCGTGAAGCTGCCGGATTCCGGCGATGATCTTCTTTACGTTTTCGTGGCCAAACGCTAGCGCATCCGCAACTTTGTCTTCGCTTACTTCCAGCGCGCCCGCTTCCACCATCACGATCGCTTCTTCGCTGCCCGCGACCACGATGTTCATCTTGCTGGCCTTCTGATCCACCACGGTTGGGTTGATCACAAACTGATCGTCAATCAATCCAACGCGCACCGCCGCGATCGGCGTCGTGAACGGCAAATCCGAACAGAACGCCGCCGCCGATGCTGCCGTCACCGCCAGCACGTCGGAATCGTTTTCATCCATCGAGAGCACGAAGCCGACGATCTGCGTTTCGTTCCGCCAGGCTTCGGGAAACAGCGGCCGCATCGGCCGGTCAATCAATCTCGAAACCAGAATTTCGCGTTCGGAAGGCCGTCCTTCGCGCTTGAAAAATCCGCCGGGAATTTTTCCGGCCGAATAGGTGTATTCGCGATAGTCCACGGTGAGAGGCAGAAAATCTCTGTCATTTGCGCGGGTGTCCATGCACGCGGTGCAGAGCACCACGCAATCCGCATAACGTTGCTACCACTGCGCCGTTTGCCTGCCTTGCGATTTTTCCGCTTTCCAAAATTAACGTTCGCCCGCCGAGTTCAATCTCCACGCGATAGGGCGCTGGCTTTTGCTGCGACATGCTGTTTTCCTTTTGCGCGTTCTCCGCGCGGCCTCATTGGCTGCCGGAGCGTTTCACGCGCCACCTATTTTTAGATTTATATTCTCGAAGAGAGGAACATCAGCTGCCGGCCGAGCGCAATCGGCTATAAAAAAACGACCGGACGGAATTTCCGCGCGGCCGCAGATACACGAGCAAAATTCCGTGCTGCCAATGTCCTCTGCGGCCCCAAAGGCCGGGAGTGATACCTCAGCTACGGAATGAAATGCAGGGGAGTGCTCTGAATTATTTGCGCAAACTAAGCCGGTCAACAATCTCGCGGTACCGATCCGGGTCACGGCGGTTCAAGTAATCCAGCAGCCGGCGTCGCTTGTTCACCATCATGATGAGCCCGCGCCGCGATGCATGGTCCTTCAGATGAGACTTGAGATGCGATGTCAGGTAGCTGATCCGTTCGCTCAGAAGTGCAATCTGCACCTCGGGCGAACCCGTATCTTTGGTGTGCTGGCGGTAAGTTTCGATCAACCCCAACTTTACGTCTCCCAAGCCACTCTCTCCGTCGCGCCCTGTTTCAGCGCTGATTTCGTCTTCTCTTCGACCTAGGGAGACTAACACAAGCAATTCGTAGCGTAAAGTCTTTATGGTATGCGGCTGGAATGTTTTGTAGGTGCAGGGCTTGTCCCTGGCGCCCCTGGGACAAATTAACCCTTGCTTCCCCCAACCAAAGCCAGGAACTCATCCCGCGTCTCTTTCTTATCGCGAAACGCTCCCAGCATCGCGCTCGTTACTGCTTTCGAATTCTGCTTCTCCACGCCGCGCATCACCATGCACAAGTGCCGCGCTTCGATGATCACTCCCACTCCCTGCGGATCTAATTTTTCCTGAATCGCCTGCCGCTATCTGGCTTGTGAGCCGCTCCTGAATTTGCAAACGCCGCGCGAACATATTCACCAGACGCGGAATTTTCGATAGACCCACCACTTTTTTATTTGGAATGTACGCCACATGGCACTTCCCAAAAAACGGCAGCAAGTGGTGCTCGCACAAACTGAATACCTCGATGTCTTTCACCACCACCATCGCGTCGTAACACACCTTGAACATCGCGCCGTTCAGCAATTTCTCGGGGTCCTGTGCGTAGCCGCTCGTCAAAAACCGCATCGCCTTTTCATACCGCTCCGGCGTGCGCCGCAATCCGTCGCGATCGGGCCATCCTCGCCGATCAATTCAATGATTCGCCGCATGTGCGACGCGATCGTGTCGGCGATGCCGGCTGCGATCCGCAACGCCAAATCGTCCGTCGTACCGCATCAAGCTCGATTCGTTTCGCCCGTCTTCGATCCGTCTTGGCTCATCTCAATTCGCTCCGTTTGCCGCGCTACTCGCTATACTCAAAACTATTTTTGCTGGTTTCTTCGATGCGAACTTCTTCCAGTTGCGCTTTCGGAAAATCTTTCAGTCGCCGGTAAATCTCGATGCACAAATTTTCCGTCGTCGGCACCTGCGTCCGAAAAGTCTCCACTTCTTCATTCAAATTGCGATGATCGAAAGCGTCGAGCACTCGCTCCTGCACAAACGCATCCAGATCCGCCAGATTCGCGATCATTCCCGTCGCAGGATCGATCGGCCCGCCAAGCGTAACTTCCACAACGTAATTATGCCCGTGCCCGTACGGATTGTTGCATTTTCCAAACACGCGCTGATTTTCCGCCTCGCTCATCTTGTCGCTGTGCAACCGGTGCGACGCCGAAAACGAGTATCTCCGTCGAAAGAGTCACCTTCACGCCGCACGCTCCCGACGCAATCCGCAAATAAGTCCGGAGACTCATACAGCCGCACGCGATGCAAATGTCCCGATGAAATTTTCGGCTCCAGCAAATTCCAGATCACCACAGCAATGTTTTCGCAAGTAGGAATCATCCCCGCCAATTCCGCCACTTCATAATTCAAAAATCGATGATCCATCCGCCGCATCACTTCCCGCTCCAGCAATTCCTTCAGCTCCGTCAAATCCAAAACCATTCCCGGTTACCGGATCGGGTTCGCCCGCGATCGTAACTTCCAAAATGTAATTGTGTCCGTGTCCATGCGGATTATTGCACTTCCCAAAAACCCGCCGGTTCTCCTCCGCCGAGAAATTCCGCATTGTGATAAAGATGCGAAGCTGCGAATTCAATTTTCCGAGTCAACGAAACCAATCAAGCCTCCGCTAAATTCTCCTCACTACTCCACTTCAGACTCCGGCGTGCGAAAAATTCTCCGTGTCCTCTGTGTCTCTGTGGTGAAAGCCGTTGCAGTTGCTCGTAGCTTTATCGCCCCACTCGATACTCTCTCCCCTTCCACTCCACTTTCCCCTTCGCATACTTCCGCGCCGAAGCCCACAGCGCCGCGCAATAAAGTGTCACCGCTGGAATATAGTATTTGATGCCGCCCAGCGGAAATTGACTCGTCTTCAGCATCCGCCCGTACGCCACGTGACGCCCCAACAGCAGCGCCAACCCCACCGCCGGAAACATCCATCCCAGCGGAGCCGCGATCAGCAACAATCCCGGCACCCACGGCAGCGTAGTCAAAATTTCGCGCCACACATCTCCGTCGCGACGGCGCATCAGCGGGTACAAATTTTTCACCCACCCTTCCCACATCGCGCCAAAAGTTCTGTACATCCGCACCTGCGCCACGTCCGGCCCCGGCGCAAAATATATTTTGTATCCGCGCTCTTTCACCAGCCGCGCGAACGCTACATCTTCCAGCACTTCCCCCGACACCGCACGATGCCCTCCCACAGCGTCATAAGCATCGCGACGCACCATCAAGTATTGCCCGTTCGCCGCCGCAGCCGGCGAATTCGGCATCATTGATCTGCACGTATCGATATTTCTGTCCCAGCCTCACAAACACAAACGGAATTAGCGCACGCTCCCACCAAGTCCGCATCTCCTGCGCTGGCGAATAGGACACCATCGCCGCGCCGGTCCGCGCAGCATCACTCAACGCCTTCGCCGCAGATCCCGCAAGATGCACTGCATCAGCATCCGTAAAGAGCAACCAATCCCCGCGCGCGGCCTGCGCGCCCAACGACGCTGCATGATTCTTCCCAACCCATCCGTCCGGCAATTCGCCGGCTTCGATCACTCGCAGCTTCGGCATGCGCCCAGAAGTAGTAAGCGTCGCCAACACGCTAGCAGTCCCATCGCTCGACTGATCGTTCACCACAATTATTTCGCCGACCTCCGGCTGCGCGGCCAGCGATTCCACCGCCCGCGCGATGTTCTTCTCTTCATTCCGCGCAGGCACGATCGCAGAAATAATCACGCCGTCTTGTCGAGGGTTCTCCAATTTTATCGCTGATTTTTCACGGAGCGCCGATCGCGCGATCGCCGTCTTTTAGTCACTCACAGCGCCACCCCGCTCGTCCTTTGCTATTATATTCGTATCGTGACGCTCCTCTCTAGCCGCATCGCCTCCGCCGCCGTCCTTATCGCTGCGGCCACGATCGTGGTGATTTTTGCGTCGCCGTCTTATCGTCAGGGCGAGCCATCCATCGCAGGTACTCGCGCGTTCGATTTCCCAATGCAGCTCGACGGTCGCCCCGAACATCTCTCCGATTTCCGCGGCAAAGTTGTCGTCCTGAATTTCTGGGCTTCGTGGTGCCCGCCCTGCATCGACGAAATCGCCTCCCTCAATTCACTCCAGACTCGCATCCAGCCGCGCGGCGCCACAATTCTCGGCGTCAGCATTGACGAAGACCCCGCCGCCTACGAAAAATTCCTGCGCCAGTACAAAGTGGACTTCCCGACTTTCCGTGATCCCACGCAAAACATCGCCACCACCTACGGCACCAAGCTCTGGCCCGAAACTTACATCATCGGCACCGATGGCCGCATCGCCCGCAAAATCGTCGGCCCGCAAGACTGGGCCAGCGACGAGCTCGTCAATTACATCCTCTCACTTACGCCATCCACGCCCGTATCAACCGCCGCTACCCGCTAAGTAACCTACGCTGCAAATAACCTGTAATTAGTATTTCTCGTTAAGTTTCCCTTCACCTTCGTAATGTATGCTACCGTACAGAAGCCAAGCGATTCCCAGGTTCTGTTTGGTTCGCTGGCGCCCTTCTGCGTTCCGCCGATCTCTGCTGGCGAAGTTGCACTCGAGATCAGCTCTTCTCAGTCCTGCGCCAATTTAGCCGTCTCAACGATCGAGAGGATCGCATGAGAATATTGCTGTACAACCCTGACAACGGCGTCACGCGCAATTTCATGCCGCATCTCTGGATGTTCCTCCTCCAGTCGCTCACTCCAGTCGGCCACGAAGTTTTGCTAATCGATGGCAACGCGCAACCCATGGACGAAGCCGCCATCGCCCGCTACGTGAAGGAACAAAATATTGGACTCGTTGGAATCGGCGCAATGACTCGCATGATCGCCAAAGCCTATCGCATGGCAGACGCAATTCGCGCCGCGGGCGTACCCGTAGTGATGGGAGGTCCACACGTCACAGAAATGGCAGACGAAGCTCTCGGCCGCGATGGCGGCCCGCGCCACGCCGACGCAGTCGCTCTCGGCGAAGCCGACCAAACCTGGCCTGTCATCGTCGAAGATGCAGTCCGCGGAAAGCTGAAAGACATCTACGCACCCGTCGACGCCTTCGGCCAGGAAAGTAAACCATCTCTCCAGCAATATCCCGAGATTCCCTGGAACACGATCAATCTCGATCAATTCAATCTCGTGCCGAAAATGTTGCAGTCGACGCTCAACAAAGTCGGCGCCGGCTGGGGCACATTTCGCATGATTCCGGTCGAGTCGGGCCGCGGCTGCCCTTACGGCTGCGAATTCTGCACCGTCACCGGATTCTTCGGCGATTCCATCCGCTTCCGCACCAACGAAAGCGTCGTCAACGAACTCCTCATGCTGAAAGCGCGCGCCACGAAAGAGCGCGGCCAGATCGCCGTCTTCTTCATCGACGACAATTTCGCCATCAACATCAAGCGCACCAAATCTCTGCTCCGCGACATCATCGCCGCCGGCGCTCAACTCAACTGGGTCGCACAAATCAGCGCCAACCTTTTGCGCGACGAAGAACTCGTCGACCTCATCGCCGCTTCCGGCGGCAAATGGGTCTTCATCGGCATGGAGTCCATCGATCCCGCCAATCTCGCCAGCGTCAACAAAGGCTTCAACAAGCCCGGCGAATATGCTGCCGTCCTGCAGCGCCTCGCCGATCGCAACGTCTACGCCATCACTTCCTTCATCTTCGGAATGGATAACGACACACCGGGCGTCGCCGAGCGCACACTGAAAGAAATTCGCACGTGGCCCCCGGCCTCCCCATTTTCGGTTTGCTAACTCCGCTGCCCGCGACGCCGCTCTACAAACGCCTCGAGGAAGCAGGGCGCCTCACCCGTCCCAAACATTGGCAGGAATTTATACCGTTTGCGATGGCGCACACGCCGCTGAAGATGACCATCGAAGAAGCGCACGCAGAAGTGAAGGCTGGATGGAACGCCAGTTACAGCCCCGAAGCAATCGCGAAGGCCGTCGAGTCCATCGCCAACAAACCAGTGGGTTTCCGCATCAACATTTTCCTATCGCGCATTTGTTTCCGCGGAATCTACTTCCCGCAAATGGGTATCGGCGCGTGGCTGAAATTGTTGTCGCAACATCGCCGCACAATTTACAGCCTCACGCGCGAAGCCATCACCGAGTGGCGCCGCCACTCCAAGAACGCAGCCGCGCCCCCAGGCTCAGCGCTTCCTGTTCCGCACGAAGCGCCCATGTCTGCACTTAGCGCTGCACACGTTTCCGACGCCGCCGCGCCTGCAGCGCCGTTGCACTAGCGCCGCGTGTAGTCCAAACGCGTTTCACCGCGCCCTCTGCGCCTCTGCAGTGCAACCTATTTTCGCCTAGTACTTCCCCAGTACCCGGGTTCCAGAACTTTGCGCATAGTAGTTTGTTACCTCCGTCTCATTCCCCAAAAACACTCCTCAGGAGCATCCTTCCTTCAGCACGAACAAGAAACACCACAAAGGAGCAACCAACCATGGCCCTCATCTACATCCAAATGTTCTTCGGATTCGCTGCCCTCGCAGTCGTCGGCCTCAAAGCTCGTTTCAGCGGCAGCGACGGCTGGTAGCTAGCCGTTCGCCGTCGCCTCAACAACAGTGGAAGCACCCCACTCGCCATCTGCGCGCCGTTACCGAAAAGCGCGTGGGGTCATCCTCGAAAAGTTTCCGTATCGCATAACGACTAAATTCTCAGCGCATCTTCACTCTTCCGTCCCGCGCATGTTCCCGCGCCGCGCTCTGCGCCAACTGTTGACATCCACCATCAGATTGCATAACTTACGCCCCACGTACCGATTCCATTAGCGCCCGCTGTCCCTTATCTGCGAAGGTCCATACGGAGAATCGCCCATGAAAACATTGATAAGATCCGCGATCGCGAGCCTAGTTCTGGTGCTCGCAGTTTTCGCGCAGCAAGCGCTCAACAATGACTCTGTCACCAAAATGGTGAAGGCCGGCCTCGGCGACGACACCATCATCTCCATGGTCAAGAGCCAGCCCGGCGCCTACGCCGTCGATCCAGACTCCGTCATTCAGCTCAAGACCGCCGGCGTCTCCGAAAAAGTAATCACCGCGATGATCGAGAAAAACACCGCGAATTCAGCGCCTCCCGCAGCAGCCGCAGCGCCAGCAGCCAACCCCAGCGCGGCCGCACCAGTGGTGGACGAAGTGGGCGTCTATTACAAAGACAAGTCCGGCAAGTGGGTCGAAATGCTTCCCGAGATCGTCAACTGGAAAACCGGCGGCGCGCTGAAGCGCTTTGCCACCGATGGCATCGTGAAGGGCGATTTGAATGGACACATCGAAGGTAAAATCGCCAAGACCAATCTGAATACTCCGCTCGATTTCCTGATCTACATGTCAGAAGGCGTTGCCGTGACGGAGTATCAATTGTTGCGATTGCGTGCCAGCGGGGACGCGCGCGAATTCCGCTCCACCACCGGGGGCGTGATCCACTCCTCCGGCGGAGCCAAGCGCGACGAAGTCGCCTTCGAATCCAAGAAAATCGCTCCGCGAATGTACGAGGTGATTCTGGGAGCAGACATCACAGCCGGTGACTATGGCTTTCTTCCGCCGGGAGCGACGTCCTCGTCCAACATGGCCAGCTCCGGCAAAATGTTTACTTTCCACATAGTCGAATAATCCGTCCGAAGCGATTTTCGAAGTTGCCTTTGTAGCGCCGGGCTTTACGCCCGGCAGCCGTAGATTTTGCCTTAACTCATTTATTATCAGCACTATACATGCGAACGCACCGAAACCCACCCCTACCCCATTGTTTTTGGATAGTGTTGATTCTAATAGACTTACCTAGTACTATTACTAAAAAGTTGTTGAAAATAAACCACTTAGCCCTATTTTAGGGGTGTAATTTCGCCTGATTTTCAGCGAGTACTAAAACTACCTCTTCACTGTAGGGACGTGCTCGTGTCCACCGACGTGAGCCTTCCCGCCACGGAAGAATTCCAATATGTCGCGGGCCCACTCCACCTTCTCCGCCGTCGAGACAAAGGCGCAACCCGTCGTTCCGAGAATCCCCGTGATCGCCTCCGAAGCGATTCGAATTTCGCCCGGCCGTTCCGCCGACCGTATGTTGCAGCAGCCAAAACAGAATCGCCATGAGGTACGGCCCGAACACCACCATGACGGCGAAATACCACAACTTGCCGGGGCCTTTTTTCCGCAGCGCCACAATCATCAGGGTGACGTAGCCAAACAAAAAGAAAACGCCCAGCGTGAAATCCAACCGGCTGCGCTCCCATCGATCTTTTAAGACGTGGTGCATCGCGTCGGGCAGGTGCGGCAGCGTCACCACGGCCAGAATCGGAATTTTCACGTATGGCAGCGACAACACGCCGGTCCACCAGTGCTGCTCCGTATCGCTCGTGTCCGACCATTCGCAAGCCACTCGCGCAGCGCCGGTCACGCTCGCGCACGCCGGCGGAACGACCACCGGCTCCTCGGATTTCAGCGTGCAGAAAAACAGAAAATGGTAATCGCACGCGCTGTAGCGGTCCAAAATTTCCGATGGCATCGCAAACATGTCGATCGACTCGATGCTCTCGACCTTTGTATTCTTAACCGCTTCCCCCAACGTCAGCACCGACGAGACCACGAAAACTGCGCCCGTCACGATGGCCGTAATCCAGAAGCGCACCTTCTTGAAGGTCACCGCGTTACCAGAAAACTTTTCTCCCGGCCCCTGAGACTGTTCGCTCATCGCCGCTCCTCATGAATCGTGAAACGTGGGACTCCCCGCGCCGCCGCAACCGCCGCGCGGAGGCACCCTATCACGATCCGCGAATTTTTTCGCGCCGCAGTGGCAACGATCGAAAAAAGTTGACGCAATTTCGTTCGAGATTTGAAGAGCCCCGGCGTTCACGCCGGGTGCCCCATGTTCGTCCCCGAAGTTCGGGCGAACGTGGGGTTTTTGATTTCTCCGGAGCGACGATGCGCCGCCCCAAGAATCAATCAATCGGCGCGACGTGGTCACGCCCCTCCCAATTTGTTATGGCGCTAGATTACCCAGCCCGTGCGCGGGCTGGGCTGACGTTTGGCATCAGTCCCTACAGGCCTGACAAATGCGGGGTAAAAACAATTTCCAAATACGCGCGGCCTCTGCGATGTTATCTGCGCCGTGTGCATCCCGATGTTTTGAATCGGGCCCGAACCCCGTTTACGGGGTGAGGGATCTGCAGTTTTCCGGATGTGCCGAGCGGCCGTTCATTAAATCGATGAATCCTCGACAACAGTACTACTCTGTAGTAGTATTACACGGTGCTAGAGTTTGTTGAATTTCCGGCGTTTGCCAATCGCTTGCAATCTCTCGCAAGAGAACATGCCGACGAGGTCCTGTTGGAAATTCAGAACGACTTGTTGAGTAATCCCGAGCGGGGAAAAATCGTCCAAGGGAACGGCCGGTGTTCGAAAAGCGCGGGCGGCGGACCCCACTAGAGGCAAAGGCAAGAGGGGCGGTTTTCGTTATTTGTACTATTACATTAAGACGGACAGCCAAATTTTCCTGATCATGATTTTCAACAAGAACGAACAGGACGACTTGACGGCGCCCCAGAAGAAATTAATCGTCCAGCAAATCAAGGAACTGCGGGAGGCAGAATAATGGACGCACATATTTTCGACCAAATAATGGACGGCTTTAAGGAAGCCAAGAAATATCGCGCCGGAAAGAAGTCGAAGGTTCGCGTGTCACGAATGGCTTTCGAGCCCGTTGATTTGAAACCAAAGGAAATTCAGCGCATCCGAACGACGCTCGGCCTTACCCAGCCGACATTTGCGGAATATCTCGGCACCAGCGTTGGAACGATTCGAAGTTGGGAACAAGGTGTTCGTAAACCGCAAGCATCTGCTTTGCGTTTGCTAGCAATCGCAAAAAAGAAGCCGGCGCTGCTGCTGGAAAGGACGTTCTGACGCGCCCCGACGTTCGGGCGAACGTGGGGTCTGTTGCACCAGCTCTACGTTTTCTTCACGGACATCGGGCGGTTCTGCAGAAACTCAATCACCAGTGGGCTGTGTATTTGCAACCCTCCGTTGTAACTGACCAAGCCCTTCTTCTTGAACTCGTTCATGAATTTACTTACCCTCGGCCGGGTGGTGCCAACCATCTCCGCGAGAGTTGACTGGCTCAGTTTCAGAGGAGTGTGCGACTTCGATTCCCTGGTGATTTCTCCGAACAGCAAGAGAACGCGCGCCAGCCGCCTTTCGCTGAAATTGAAAAATTGATCGATCAGATCTTCTTCGATTCGAACAATCCGTGAAAGCAAATATTCCACGAACAGCGCTGCAAACTGCGGGTCCCGCCGCAGCGTGCGAACCGTGCTGTCTCTTTGCAGCCGGATAAGGCTGGATTTTCCGATCGATCTCGCCGTGCAATTCCGCAGAGATTGTCCTGCCAAACAGCCTTCGCCAAAAAAACTGCCACGCTGCAGAATGGCGATGATCGCTTTCTTGTGAGCGCTGACCACCGTGAGCTTCACCGTCCCGCTCTGGATGTAGTAAACAGAATCGGCCGGGTCTCCTTGTGAAAAGGCGATCTCTTTGTCTCCGTAGTGCCGAATCGTCATTCCAGTGCGGAATTTCTTGCGGAGAAGTGCTTGGCTCACGCCAGCACTACGAACTCTCGCCATTCAGGTCTGCTCCTTCAATCAGCTCAGGAAATTTGTTCAGAGGTGGGCCATCGTAGACTCATAGGACCATCCCGTCTAGATGAGCAAAATTGACCACATTTAAAGTGTTCACAATTGAACACCAGCAGAATTTCGGGCGAACGCGCCCCGGCGTTCACGCCGGTCGGGAATCATCCAAATACAAATTTCGGATCGTACGCCACGCCCGCCTTCTTCAACATCGCGACAAATTCTTCCTCGAACGTTTTCTTCCGGTGATGTTCGCGCTGATTGCGCACGTACGCCATAACCCTCTCGAGCTGCGAGAAATTCACGCTGAACGCGGCGTAGCCGATCTGCCATTGAAACTTGAATCCTTGCTCGCTCAAAAATCGCGACGATGAGCCCTTAAAAAAATTAACCGCGGTCGCGATGCCCATCGTCGCGGGAATCAGAACCAAGAAGATGGCAATGGTCCGCCATTCCTCCCGCCGCCAGGAGAGCGATTTTCTGCTCGCGCGCCACCGCCGCGATAAATGGGTAAAGCCGTTTTTCAATTTCCGGCAGGATGAGGGGCTGGCGCCCCTTCGTGCTGTAAATGATGTGGACATGATTGTTGCAATAGGAATGGCTCATGGATGAATACATGCTATCAAATATATCCTTACAATAATATACGGCGTGGCGCGGCCACGCCCCTCCCAATTTATTATGGCGCGAGGCGACCCAGCCCGTGCGCGGGCTGGGCTGACGTTTGGCATCAGTCCCTACAGGCCTGACAAAACCGGGGTAAAGGCAAATTCGAAATGCGCCCGGCCGGAGAACCGTACGTGCCACGACACGCGTCCCCGGGCGTTCACGCCGGGTGCCCCATGTTCGCCCCGAAGTCCGGGCGAACGTGGGGATTTTCGAATTCACCGAAGCCCGATCGACGCAATATCAAACATCAATGTTTTGAGATTCCCGCGCACGCGGCCGGTACGGCCGACACCAAACGTCAGCCCATGCGTTCACGCGTGGGACACCTGCGAACCAATTCCCCGTTCCGTATCCCGGCGTTCACGCCGGGTGCCCCATGTTCGCCCCGAAGTCCGGGCGAACGTGGGGATTTCCGAATCCCCCGAAGCCCGATCGACGCAATATCAAATATCAACGTTTTGAGATTCCCGCGCACGCGGCCGGTACGGCCGCCACCAAACGTCAGCCCATGCGTTCACGCGTGGGACGCCTGCGAACCCAAATCCCTTCCAATCCCGGCGTTCACGCCGGGTGCCCCATGTTCGCCTCGACGTCCGGGCGAACGTGGGATTTTCAAATTCCCCGGAGCGCCGTAGGCGCGGCACCAAACCAGACGCCGTCGAGATTCCCAATCCGCCGAATCCGCCCTATCCGCACGCGCGCCGTCCGCACCTGCGCCGTTTGCACCTGCGCCGTTCGCACCCCGATGTTTTGACTCGGGGCCGATGTCTTGACTCGGGGCCGTTGTTTTCGATCGGGGACGACGCATTGAATCGGAGCCGATTGTGTCGATCGGCCCCGCCGCTCGGACAGGAAACAAATTCAACAGCAAACCGTCAATGAGCGAGAAGAAAACGGACGCAAACAACGAAGCAAAAGATTCCCACCTTTTGCGTGCCGCAAAAAATGGGCCACCCCGAAATCAAAAATCCAGAGCAATTCAAAACCACACCGAAAAGGCCTGCCACCCCTCTGTCCCGAGCATGCATAGGATGGGGACCCGGACGCGGGCCTGGATTCAGCATGGGAATGGCGACGCGACCACTTCCGATCTGAGACTATCCAAGAATTGCTCAACCTTCTGCATTCTCGCTCTGAGAACCCCTCGCTTCGCGATCTGCAAACTTATCCCTAATTGCGTCGACCCCGCGTGCGCGGACCTGATTGGCCGGGAGTTCGGTATAAAGGGCAATCTCGTCGACCCCAATATCGCCACATTTTTTGGGATCGAGATGGGAAGCCAGAAGCCTCGCCGCGAGCGTCAGCTTCCAACCGATCTTTCGGCACCCAATTTCGGATCTGTGATCAAAACGTGTCCGGACCGATCGACCCTGCAATGCTTCATGGCCTTCGCGATTATCAGTTCAAGACGCGAGGTTCGGACATCTCCCTCTACAATGAACTCTTTTTTTAGATCCTCAAGATTCATTTGCCCCCCGCTGCTTGCGTCGTGTGGATGTGCTCGAGATTTTGAATTTGCCGACTCTTAGCCAATCGGTTCCGGTCGTCGAGACATTGCAGCCAGCTGTGCGAAGGCGCTCGTTCAGGCTGTGGCGCGTCGCGGAGGAACCGTCGAAACGAATGACATTCCGGCCGAGCAAATCGCTCGCGGTTCGAACCGAGCCTATCTCCACGAGGATCGTGTGCGCGTCGTTCTTCGCCAACGCCATACCTGCCTCAACAAAGACATTGGGCCGTGCTTGCCACCCCGCGTTATCTGCCTGGTCTTTGGACTGGAGATCTGGCCTCAACTCTACGTATTCATCAGGTGTGAACATAGCGATGACGGCCTGGGAATTCGTGAACATGGCATCGACAACGTCGCCGGTGTAGGGGGAGGCATGGCCAGTGCGACGAACTGCTTCGTTCCACTCAATTGGATTCAGACCAACGCTCCGGAGGAAACCGAACATATCATCTCGAATCGCGGTGTCCCTTCCGTGTATGACGACAATGTTGTTCGACCGCACAGAAGCTCCGCTGCTCGTTTGAGGCTCGCGATCGTCGAGTGGAGCAACGGCACCGGCTAAACTGAGCCGAAGAGAGGCTATCGTGTCGCGGCGCGGCACGGTGCCGACGGTGGTTCGCACAAAAGCTCGAGATTTCCGGATCGTGTCAGAAATATTCGACGGTGCCTGAATGCGTGCGACGTCATAACACTCGCGAATTCCCTCCGGTGTTACCCCAGTTGCCCCCATTTCTTCAGTGAGAAAATACCCAAAATACGCGATCAGCCTCGAGTGGTTCGCAGAAACCTTAGCGAGGTCAGGTATCCGGGCCAAGAACCTGTCCATCGCTTGCGTATCGATCAGGAGCTTCTTTAAATTGTTTGTCGTCATCAACTCAATCCTTAGGCGCCGAACTGCGGGAAGGTAGATCGAACATGACAAATCGCTCGCCATGCGGAGAAATTCTAAACTTTCCGTTTCCTGACGCCGCCTCCAGATAGTCCTTCAGATTCTTAGCGTCGCGAAGTGCTTGCGCGGCGACCTTCGGCGGTCGAACTCCTGATCGTAGGTAGGCCCTTTCTATGTCGTCAGACGTGAATTCCGGCTGACCACTCCTTGTCAGAAAGTAGGCTAGGACGGCGACAGTCTCCGAATGACCGTGGGGCTGCTTCTGTCTAACAAAATCGCGCTCCGACGCAGGTAACGCATCTACGTCCGACGTTTCCGCAGAAGCCGCGACATCAGCACGCGGAGATCCTGGCTGGTCAAAGTTGCGACAGCATCTGTCAGTCTTTGTACTTCAGCGCGGACAAAATCTTCGGGCCCTTCAAGCGTTACACGCTTTTCACCAAGCGTGACGGTGACGCTAATCGTTTTCGTCATGATTCAAGCTCCACAATTTCAGTAGCATAATCGATCGCCAGCTTGCTTGTCAAGCGCTGCGGAAAATAGCCTGTACATTCTTGACGCGTCATGGCCGCATCGCCGCACTGCAGGACTTCTGCCCCTGGTCTGCCCAGAAATTCACTGCGCCGTAGCTGGGGGCGCGTCCTGAATACGTTACGCCGACAAGTGCGCGATGAGGCCGGCAAGTGCGTTCAGGTGCCGAGGACTGCCCGAGCTTGATCCTCTGTCTCGCGTAGGGCCGACTGTTCGCCAATTTTTGCTTCGAGAACGGTACTGTTGCTGACGTTCGCAGGTGATTGGTCTAGGTCTACGGAATTCGATCACCGCACGGGTCGGAGCTGAAACTGTGGCAATTCGTGCTTTCCGGTCAATCGCGTCCTCAACATCCAGACGTTGGGGTATTTAGTCTAGAAGGCCTTCTGGGTCGCGAGGACATAGGTGCGTCCGCGGTCCCGCTCGGCGTAGCTACTGCTTTGGGAAACTGATCATCGACGAACTGAACATACATATCGCATGGGCAAGCAAGTTAGTGCGTGCTATCTTATTGATACCACGGCATTAATTACGCTTGACGTTCAAGTGATAGCGTGTTTTCCTGTGCTAACTTGTTATTTTTGAATGACATCGCCGCACTGCAGGACTTCTGCCCCTGGTCTGCCCAGAAATTCACTGCGCCGTAACTGGCGTGCTCCGAATACGTTACGCCGACAAGTGCGCGATGAGGCCGGCAAGTGCGTTCAGGTGCCGAGGACTGCCCGAGTTTGATCCTCTGTCTCGCGTGCGGCCGACTGTTCGCCAAACGGTCCGACTGTATAATGACAAATGTCCTTTACTTCTCCGGCATCATATGTTACTTTGCAAATGGAGAAGAATCAGGCCCGAGCCTAACAGCTTGGGCCTTTTTTATTGGGGCGGTGGCTAGTGATTAGTGGCTAGGGGCTAGTGGACGGCTGAGACGACGGCGCGAGTACTCCAGACACGCAGAGGAAACAGACCGGGAGGCACAAGGCAAGAACCCCACGTTCGCCCCCAGAAACCTGGGGGACCGAACATGGGGCACCCCGAAGGAGCAATCCGAACATTTGGTTCGGTGCCACGGCGACGGAAACTATGTCGTCGAAGGGGCACTTTCGATACCACGAATTTCTCGTAACTTTCGACTGAATCAACGACATACGCAAAAAGTGAGAGAATTCGGGTAGTGGGTGGGGGTCTCCGCGCGAAATTGAAATTTTTCGGGGCACGTTCCGATTTGGGAATGGTTTGAGGGGTTTCCCGTAGGGGCCGGGCTTGCCCTGCCCAGGGTTATTCGTGCCGCGAAGAACGTCCGGGCAGGGCGAGACCGGCCCCTACGGACCGAAAGGCGGGCGGGTGGGCGAGGCCTCGGCATAGCAGGGAACCCACGTTCGCCCTTGAGGCATGGGACGAACATGGGGCATCCGGCGGGTCCTGCCCGTAACCCGGCGAGACCCGCCCCTACAATACAAATCACGGCTTGCGGCGGGGGCGTTGCTTTGGGGCTATGGCGCGGATGATTAATTTTCTGGGGCCGCTCACGCGTAGAGGAGTTTTTCCCTGGGCGATGGCAGCGGCGATTACCGATTTCACTTCGGGGCGATCGAGCGTGGCGGCGGACTCCACTCGGATGAAACGATTCTGATTTCCGCCACCCTGCAGAATTCCGTGCGGATCGGGGAGCGTGGCGCCCCAATAAAAGGAAAGGCCGATGCCGCTCGCTCCGCCAACGATGGAGACGATGCAATCGGACGAGCGCTCTGTGGAACAAAAGCCGATCACGAAAAAATTGTAATTGTCGTAGACCAGTTCGTTGGCGGTGGGCATGCGCTGGCGCAAAATTTTGCGGAGCGCGCGAATCAATGCTTGATGCTTGGGCTCGAATTTGGCGATGAAGCCGGCCAATTGTTTTTCGGTAGCGGCTGCGGATTGCGGCGCGGGTTTCGTTTTCGTCTTCGTCGAAAGTTTCGTTGACGGCTTCGTCGGCGGCTTCGTTTTCGGTTTCATGGAGGACTTCTTTTACAGGGAAGCGCGCGGGATTACAAACGCAATTTTCGCAGGCGCAGCGAATTGGCGATTACGCTTACCGAGCTGAAGCTCATCGCGGCGCTGGCGATCATGGGATTCAGCAGCAAACCAAACACGGGGAACAAAACGCCGGCGGCCAGCGGCACTCCCAGCAAATTGTAGATGAAGGCGAAAAAAAGATTTTGGCGGATGTTGCTCATCGTGGCGCGGCTTAGGCGGCGCGCGCGGACGATGGCGCGCAGATCGCCGGCGGCGAGCGTGAGTCCCGCGGATTGCATCGCGACATCGGTGCCGGTGCCCATCGCGATGCCCACGTGCGCGGCGGCGAGAGCGGGCGCGTCATTGATTCCGTCGCCAGCCATCGCGACAATTTTTCCGCGCTTGGCGATTTCGCGGACGATTTCGGCTTTGCGCGCGGGAAGAACTTCGGCGAACACGTCGTCGACATTCAGCTGGCGCGCGACGGCCATCGCAGTGGTTTTGCTGTCGCCGGTGAGCATCACGATGCTGAGGCCGAGTTTTTTGAGCTGCGCGATCGCGTCTGCGGTGGTGGATTTAATTGGATCGGCGATGCCGAGCAGCGCGATCAGTTTATTTTCGGCGGCCACGTAGACGACCGTCTGGCCATCGGCGCGCATTTTTTCGGCGTGGTCGCCGGCGCTGCGCTGATCGAGCGCGGCGCGTTCGAGTAGATTTCCTTCGCCGGTTTTTTCGAAGAGACGGCCCACCTGGGTCTGCTCGATAAATTTCGAATTCCCTACCGCGATTCTTTTTCCTTCCACTTCGCCGGAAACTCCCAGGCCGCTGGTGGCGCGAAAATTTTTCACTTCGCCCAGCGCAATTCCCTTTTCGCGCGCCGCCGATAAAATTGCGGCTGCCAGCGGATGTTCACTTCCCTTTTCTACGCTTGCCGCTAAATGCAGCGCGTCGTTTTCCGTAGCGTCAGCGAAAGTAATCACGCTCACCAATTTTGGCTTGCCTTCGGTGAGCGTTCCCGTTTTGTCCACTACGAGCGTATCTACTTTCTCGAGCATCTCGAGCGCTTCGGCGTTTCGCACCAGAACGCCCGCGTGCGCTCCGCGGCCCACCGCAACCATGATCGACATTGGCGTTGCGAGCCCGAGCGCGCACGGACACGCGATGATCAACACAGCCACAGCATTGACGATTGCATACGCCATTCGCGGCTGCGGACCAATCGCGGCCCAGGTGATGAATGTGGCGATCGCGGCGAGCAGCACCGCGGGCACAAAGTACGACGCCACTTTATCGGCGACGCCTTGAATGGGAGCGCGGCTGCGCTGGGCTTCGCTGACCATGCGTACGATCTGCGCGAGCATCGTCGCACTGCCTACTCTTTCGGCGCGCATCGTGAAGCTGCCAGTTGTATTCAGCGTGCCGCCGGTTACTTGCGCGCCTGCGGATTTGCTGACGGGCATCGGTTCGCCGGTGAGCATGGATTCGTCGACGGCGCTTTCGCCATCGAGGACGACTCCGTCGACGGGGATCTTCTCGCCCGGGCGCACGCGGAGTTTATTGCCGGCGACTATCTCGGTGAGTGCGACATCGTGCTCGCTGCCATTTGCTTCCACCACACGAGCGGTGCGCGGCTGGAGTTGCATCAGCGCGCGGATCGCGTTGCCGGTGCGGCTGCGCGCGCGCAGCTCCAGCACTTGGCCGAGCAGCACGAGCGTGGTGATTACAGCGGCGGCCTCGAAGTACACCGCAACGCTGCCGTCTGGCTGGCGAAACGCCGCGGGGAATATTTGCGGCGCGATGGTGGCCACCGCGCTGAATCCGTACGCCGTGGCGATGCCAATGCCGATCAGCGTGAACATGTTGAGGTTGCGCGTGACGATGGACGTCCACGCGCGCGCGAAGAATGGCGCCGCGCCCCACCAAACTACTGGAGTTGCCAGCGCGAACTGAAGCCAGACTATTGTGCTCGCGGAGATGCGCGACGCGAGCGGATGGCCGGGGATGAGATCGCTCATCGCCAGCGCGAAGAGCGGCGCGGTGAGCGCGGCGCTGATCCAGAGGCGGCGCGTCATGGAGATGAGTTCGGGATTCGGCGCGTCGCGGCGGCGAGCGCGGTTGGCTCGAGTGGCTCAAGAGCCATGCCGCAGATAGGGCACGGCGGCGGCTCTTTGCCCGCCGCTACTTCGATGCGCACTTCGGGATGCATCGGGCAGGTGTATATTGACACTGCTGCCGATTTGCGTGGCGCTGGTTGCGGAATGTTCGCAGCGTGCGACAGATTGCGCGGCGGACGTCGCGGATTTCGGCGCGAGATATTTGTCGGGATTAGCCTGGAACTTGGCGGCGCAGCCGAGCGAGCAGAAGTAGTAGCGCTTGCCGGCGTGCTCGGCGGTGAGGGCCGCGGCGCGGGCGGGATCTACTTGCATCCCGCAAACGGGATCGCGTTCGCGAGGAGTGGTTGGAGTTGGAGAATCCATAGCGTGCGCGGGGTTTGGCGCGGTACTTCATCGTACACGGTGCGATGCGGCGCTACCAATCGGAGCGCGGCACCGGCGCTCGCGAACGTGGACTGCGCGCAGCGCGGCGCTGGTATAATGCGGGCGATGACATTGATGCAGATCAGATTCCGGCTGCAGGCGAAGCTCACGCACGAGCAGATGAGTAAGCTCGCGGAGTTTGCGAATACCTACGGCATGCGGCGATTCGACGTGAGCGAAGATGGCAACGTGCTGCAGTTTGATTACGACGCTTCGCGGCTGCGCGACACTCAGGTGGAACACGTGCTGCGGATGGCGAGCATTCCTGTGCTTGAGCGGGTAGCGTAATTATTTGCGCGCGGCCTGCGCGTGAGTGAATCCAGTTCCACTTATGAAGTGAGCAGAGATTTGTGAGGGGAGTAATTTGTCCGCGCGGGATCAGTCAGCTGTACGCTCGATGTGCTGATGGATTGCGAGGCGGGATAAAAATATCGAGGCTCCCGCTTGGGACGGGAGCCTCGAAGAGCGTATCTAGTTTGCCGGCTCGTGCCGGCGCGTGGGGTCATCCAACCAGCTTCCCTCTCAGAGGCAGGTGGGTACGAATCGTGCGATTCCGCAAGCAAGCCCCTTCCCCCTCGCTTGCAGCACCGATGATTCGTGATCGAGATACGCTCGCACGAAGAAGTAAGCATTTGGTGTGCCAGTGCGAGGAAAAATGCAGAGCGAGCTAACCTGCTGCGTTAGTGTACTTTGGAGTAAAAGCGGGAGAGTTAGCTACGAGCGAGGTACGGGTCGGTTCTGAAACGGGATTCTAATGCGGAATTCCAGCCCGCATCGGGAAATGACGGATGATTGCTTCCGCGACTGTTCGCAAACGAAACACAGTCGACGCGGCACGGATCATGCGCGAAAAAGCCTGAGTACTAAGGGTACCGGGAGGGCGTAAGTCCATACGGGTCAGTGGGTTACTAAACATGCGTACTGGAACCCGAGTCCTGGCGATTCGGAACTTGCGATTCATTACCGGGAGACGAGGGCGGCGACGATTATGCGGGGATGCGACGTACATCCCGTCGGGCTAAGGCCTCTGCGATCGCGATGCTGGTGTTGGTGGCGGCGCGGCGCTGATTTTCACGCGGACAACTTACGCGGATACGAGCCGGCAGGAATCTGCGACAATGCCGAAATTTCGTTGCTACTGCGATTGCGAGCGCGACGGAAAAATTTGCAAAATGCGTTTTTGCGAATTGCAGAAATATGAGAAGCACGCGTGGGCGGCCTCTTGCCATAAAAATTCGATGAACGAAATGCACGTGAGCGAACCGGGAGCGCAGCCGGCTCCGGCGCACGACACAAAACATTCTGACGCGGTTTATACGGCGCAGCGATAATCGCGAATTGCTTTCGCGCAGTTCGATCGTAATAAATCCCTTCCAGAATTTTCGCGCTGCGTTCTTTGCGCTGAATCCGTTTGGGGATAAGCTGCGGGGCGCGATGCCGTCTGACCCCGAAGTAGTTACAAATCACGGAATCGAAAAAGGCGCGAAGTTCAAGATTTTGCGGTGGGTGGCGCTTGCGTGGGTGGTGGTGTGGACTCCGATTTATTGGCATGAGTGGGGATGGCAGAATTTTTTTCATTTTTGCGATGCGGCGGTTTTTCTTACGTGCATTGGATTGTGGACTCGGAGCGCGCTGCTGATTTCTTCGCAAGCGGTGAATGTGCTGGTGGCGTCTGGCGCGTGGTTATTTGAAGTTGGATGGCGGCTGATGGCAGGGCGCGGACTTTTTGGCGGCGCGGATTATTTGTGGGATGCGCATGTGGCGCTGTGGATTCGGTTGCTCACATTTTTTCACGTGCTCGTGCCGATCGTGTTGATCTACGCGATCACGAAAATTGGATATGACCGGCGCGGATTCGCGTTGCAGTGTGCGATTGCGGCGGTTTTGTTGATTGCCGGGCGGATGATGGGCGCGCAAGAGAATATGAATTTCGCGTTTGCCGATCCTGTGTTTCATCGCGCGTTCGGACCCGCGCCGTGCATTTATTCGTGATTTTGGCGGGAACTATTGTGCTGACTTATTTGCCGGCGCATTTGCTGTTTGTGAGGTTTGCGCCGCAAAGCGCGGCGTACCTCAGGGGCTGAAGCCTGAACTCAATCGAAGAACTGTAACGGCACGAGTAAGCTCATGACCTGACACAAGGCGACGCGCAGATTCTACTTGATTTTTATTTTTGAGAGGTTGAAGGCTGGTTTGGGATAGCGGAGGTGCAGAGTTTCCAATGTGTCGGTGATGATGCGCGAGACGGCGAGGTTGCGGAACCATTTGTGATTGGCGGGGATGATGAACCATGGGGCGTGGCGTGTGCTGCAGCGGTGGAGGACGTCTTCGTAGGCGCGGGTGTACTCGTTCCAATATTTTCGCTCTTCGAAATCGGCGGGCGAGGCTTTCCATTCGTGCGTGGGATCGTGAAGCCGCGCTTCGAAACGCTTTTTCTGTTCGGATTTGCTGATGTGCAGAAAGAATTTCAGGATGATGACGTTGTTCTGTACCAGCAGTGATTCGAATTTATTGATCTGATCAAAGCGTGATTGCCAGACGGCTTTCGGAGCGAGTTTGTGGACGCGAACTACGAGAACGTCTTCGTATTGCGAGCGATTGAAAATGCCGAAAGTGCCGCGCTGGGGAACTGCTTTGTGAATGCGCCAGAGAAAATCGTGCTGCAATTCTTCATGTGATGGTTGCTTGAAGGAATTTACCGAACATCCTTCCGGATTGATGCCCGACATTACGTGGCGGATGGTGCCGTCTTTTCCCGCCGCGTCCATTCCCTGCAAGACAATTAGGAGCGCGTAGCGATCATCGGCGTAAAGCCGATATTGCAGCTTGTCCATGCGCTCGATGGTTTTGGTCGTTTGCTTTTTGCAGTCGCCTCCCTTCTCGTAGCCGTAGGTTTCATCGGCGTCGAAATCGGAGAGATTGATTTTGGAGCCTGGTCGGACGATTAGTTTTTGTGTGAAGTTCATGGGAGTGTCCGAAATTCCGAGACTAAGAAAAGAAACTGCAGATCCCTCACCCGCTGAAGCGGGTTCGGAATGACAGCAAAGACAAACTTCATTCGAGAGCCGGACATCTTAGCGGTCGGCGACTGCTGATGCTGCGGACGCTGACGACGCGTTCTTGTGCAGGCTTGTGGAGGACGCTGCTGGCGCATAGCCGGGGCCGCGGAGGGCGCGGCCTGCTTTTGCGCCTGTGAGTTTGCCGTGATCGAATTCGAGTTGTCCATTTACGAAGACGTAGGCGACGCCGGTGGAAAGTTGCGCGGGTTTTTCATACGTCGCGTGATCGATGATGGTGGCCGGATCGAAAATCGTGACGTCAGCGAAATAGCCGGGCTTGAGCAATCCACGATCGATTAGATGCTCGCGCTGCGCGGGAAGCGAAGTGATTTTGCGAATTGCTTGCGGCAGCGGAACCAGATTCAGATCGCGCGAATAGTGGCCAAGGAAACGCGGCATCGAACCCCAGGTGCGCGGATGGTCGTGCGGCCCGAAGAGCGGGCCATCGAGCGATTCTTCACCGGCATCGAGGCCGATGCTGGTCCACGATTGTTTGAGTCCGGTGCGCAAATCGGGTTCGCTGGCGATGAAATAGAGCGCGCCGGTTTGGAGATGATCGGCGACACAGAAATCCATGAGCGCGTCGAGCGGCGGCTTGTGCATCGCCGCAGCCATTTCGGCGACGGTTTTGCCTTCGAATTTTTTGAGAGCGGGTTCGTTGACAGAGGCGATCATCACGCCCGCCGGTCCACCGGCTGCGTAATAAAGATTTTCCCAGTCCATGTGCGGGACGGCCATTTCGAGACGAATTTTCGCGCGAAGTTTTGGATCGTTGAGCCGATCGAGCATTTTCGCGGCGCCGCCATCGGCAACCCACGGCGGAAGCGCGGACGCTAGCGCGGTGCCACCCGCAAGATACGGATACATGTCGGCAGCGACATCGATTCCGCTGGCGCGCGCGGCTTCGATTTTTCTGACGACGGTGGGCATTTGTCCCCAGCGATCTTTTCCGGCAATTTTCAGATGGAAAATTTCGACGGGGATTCCGGCTTCGCGGCCAATGCGAATCGCTTCATCAATCGCGGCCATTTGGGTGCGGCCTTCGCTGCGCATGTGCGAAGCGTAGATACCGCCATACTGGCCGACAACTTTGGCCATCGCGATAAGTTCTTCAGTTTTTGCGTAATGGCCCGGCGGATAAATCAGCGCGGTGGACATTCCCATCGCGCCTTGTTGCATGGCTTGCGCGACGAATGTTTTCATCTGCTCGAGTTGCGCGGCATTTGGAGCGACGTTGTCTTCGCCGAGCACAGCTTCGCGAACTTGCGCAGCGCCAACGTAGGTACCCAGATTTAGCGGCGTGCCGTCGTGTTCGAGGCGGCGGAAATAGCCGTCGAGGTCTGTCCAATCCACTTTTAGATTGAAATGCTCGAGCATGGGCTTCATGGGGCCGAGCGTTTTTTCGTTTTGCGGCGCGACGGTGCCGCCTTCGCCCGTGATTTCGCTGGTGATGCCCTGCGAAAGCTTGCTGAGCGAGCGATTGTCAATGAGCAACTCGACTTCGGATTGGCCGAGCATGTCGATAAAGCCGGGCGAAACGATGAGGCCGTGCGCGTCGATTTCTTTTTTTGCGTGCGCGCTGGTGAGTTTGCCGATGGCGGCGATGCGGTCGCCCTTGATGGCGACGTCTGCGGCGAACCAATTGTTGCCGGTGCCGTCGAGGACGTGGCCGTTGCGGATGATTACGTCGTAGTCGCCCGATGAGGATGCGGTACCGCACGGCATTGCGGCGGTGCAGGATTCGCCCGTAACAAATCTTGAAGAAGACGGTGCCGCAGTAACGATGGGGCCGGCGGAAGCACCTGTCATCTTGGCGGTGACACTCGCGGGGGCGTCGTACGCAGCCGCCGCGATTCCACCAACGGCTTGGCCAACGATTCTTGTGACGGCTTCGGGATCGTCTGCGGTTACGGAGACGCGATTCGCATAGACGGCGAAGGCGAGATGACGACCATCAACCGTGGTCATGTATCCAGCGAGGCCTTTGCCTGTGACCATCACATTTTTGTTGAGAGGGTTATACGCGGCAAATGTACCGGTTTTTGCGTGGACCTGCCCCGCAGCGGGCGATTGATTTTGAATATTCCAAAGCGTGCCATCGCGGCCGAGAATTGGAAGCGCGCGATAGAAGACGTCGAAATCGGGGCGCTTCGACATGTAGGCGAGGTAATGGACCATGAAATCTGGTGTGTAGAACGCGGATTCGGCTCCGCCTGCGCCATCGCCTTGCGAGGCTCCCGAAAGATCGAGTCCTGCTTTGGTGAGAAATTCGTGCTCGAGATCGAAGCCGCCCTGATCGATGTCCGTGGTTTTGTGTCCCGCGACCGCGCCGAGAATGAAAGGCGTCATGCTGGCGTGGAGATTCTGGCTGACCTTAAGCGTGACTTTGAGTTCTTCAGAGAGTGGCGGTGATGAGTGGTCGGCGATCACGTTGATATCCGTGTAGCCGCTGGAAAGAACTTTGAAATCCGGTTTCGCGCTGGCGGTGCGTGGTTCGGCGGTGATTCCCTTCTCGCGGAGCGCGTCAGTGAACACAATTTCAGCGAAACGCGAAGGCTGCGAAATGTGGTACGCGTACAGGATAGGCTTGCTGTCGCTGGGCATGTTGCCCGTAATCGTGACGGCGTGAGTGCCGTCTGCCGCGAGCTGATCGGGATCAAAATCGAGAGTGTTTTCTTTGCCTGCCTCGCCAGTCTTCGCTTGATTTGAGAATTTTGCGTAAGTGGTTTCGGGCGAAATTTTTACTGTGACTGGCGAACCGACTCCGCCACCTGGAGTGACGGTGACATCGATGACGTTGTCATTGACGGAGACGGGTGAAACGATCACGCCTGTGCCAAGTTCGCGGCGGCCTTCGGGAAAGAGCGAAGCATCGACGATTACCTGGCCTTGAACTTTCTTCACGCCTTTTGCGGCTACCTGCGCGGCTAATTCGCGGATGACGGCGAGCGGATCGCCTGGAACAGCTTTTGTGTCTGGGCTGCCTGCGTAGGAGTGGTCTTCGTTTTCGAAGGCCATGGTGCCATCGGGCTGGATGCGTCCGGAAAGATTGGGATCGCCGGACGCGACGAGGATGATGTCTCCCTTTACTGTTCCTGCGCTATCGATAGGGCCGGTGCGGAAAACTCGCGTATGAAAACGATAGTCGGCGCCGAGGACGCCCATCGCCGTGCCTTCGGTTAGGAGCTTGGTCGTTGATCCGGGAGTGAAGAGCTTATCGGAATTGAGTTCGTAGACGACTTGGTTGGTGTCGAGGTTGAAAAATTCGATGCCGAAGCTGGAGTGCTTGAATTCGGGGCGGGAGGTGATGGCGTCGATGCGCTTGGCCAGGAAGTCGGCTCCGGTTTCGAATGGGAACTGGTGAGTGGGCGTGGTGGATTGGCCAGCAAGTTCCGTGGCGCTGAGCGCGGTAAAGGCAGCAAACGCGGCGAAGGTGAGAGTCCAATTACGGTAAAGCGCGCGAGTCCGCGTACGTGTCATTCGTTCCCCCGAAGATAGAGAAAAGCGACGTGCGGTTGGAATGCGGAGCTTTACACGCGAGAGGCTGCAAGTCAACGGGACGGGATGGTGAGGCGCGATGCTCCCGATATAAGGCATCGGGACGCAGCAAGCGCGCTTCGGCGAACCTGATCGGTTCGCTCTCATCCCCGATTCAAAACATCGGGGTGCACACGGCGCAGATGACGACTGCCCAAGGCGGCGAAGCGGCGGGTGGGGACTGAGAAACGCGTGCGGCTAGGGTCGATTGCGGTGCAAAAACACGCAAAATCGTGTGTATTTTGCGGTCCTTGCGCTTTCGCCTGTCCCACAACTGTACGGCCGTCCAGTAGTTTTGAATCGGGGAAAGTCCCACACTGAAGTTGTCTGGAAGTCTTCAGGAGACGGGCTTACCGGACCTGCCCTGGGTGGGCAGTCTGCTGGTGGCAGGAATCCTAACGGGTCGCGGAGGAAATTTCATGCTAGATACAGAAGCCTTTGGAGAGTTTCGCAAGGCGTTGGGCATGATGCGTGACGGGAACGCGGACGAAGCTCTGCCGCACATTAAGAGGGCGGCGGAACTTGAGGAACACAATCCTTTTTATAAATCCTACCTGGGACTGGCGCTGGCACGGGCCGAACAAAAATGGGCGCAGGCGGAGGAATTTTGCGATTCCGCGATGCGCATGAAGCGGGATCAACCGCAGCTCTATTTGAATCTTGCGGAAGTGTATCTGGCGGCGGGACAAAAACAGGACGCAATCGAGACGCTGGTGCAGGGGCTGAAATATGCGCAGCGCGATTCGCGAGTGAATTCGATGTTGAGCAAATTGTCGTCGAGGAAGCGGCCGATCATTCCGTTTCTCGCGCGCGGACATTTTATTAACCGGCAGTTGGGAAATTTGCGGCACCGCGCGGCTGAGGCAATCCACACCGCGCCAGCATTGCGCGCTGAAGCGAATTTGCAGCCGCCCGGGCAGACTGTCCGGACGTGATTTCTACAGCTTCTTAATCACACCAAATAGAGCTGCCAGCGATTGACTGCGCGAGCTATACATCCTAAGATTTGCGGCGGATGCCAACCGATTCGCCTCTTACTGGTACCACCGTCACCCATTTCCGCGTGCTCGAAAAATTGGGCGGCGGAGGCATGGGTGTGGTGTACAAGGCGGAGGATACGAAGCTCCGCCGATTTGCCGCGCTGAAATTTCTTCCCGCGGATTTCGTGGCCGATCCCTCGGCGCTTGAGCGGTTCCGGCGCGAGGCGCAGGCGGCGTCCGCGCTGAATCATCCCAACATTTGCACGATCTACGACATCGACGAAGCGGACGGGCAGCCGTTTATCGCGATGGAGTTTCTGCGCGGGCAAACGCTGAAACATTTGCTGACGCTTGGGCCGCTGGATATCGAGCGGCTGCTGGAAATCGGAATTGAGATTGCCGATGCGCTGGACGCGGCGCACACCGAAGGAATCGTTCATCGCGATATCAAGCCTGCAAATATTTTTGTGACGGAGCGCGGTCAAGCAAAGGTGCTGGATTTTGGGCTGGCGAAACTTGTGCCGCGCGCGGGCGAGAAAACTACCGCGGATATGGCGACGATCGCGCCGGAAGATGATGAGCATTTGACGAGTCCGGGCGCCGCGCTGGGAACAGTGTCTTACATGTCTCCCGAGCAGGCGCTGGGCAAAGATGTGGATGCGCGGACGGATATTTTTTCGTTTGGCGTGGTGCTGTATGAAATGTGTACGGGGCGGATGGCGTTTACCGGAAGCACTTCGGCGGCGATCTTCGATGCGATTTTGCATCGCTCGCCAGTTGCGCCCGTGCGGCTGAATCCGGATGTGCCGCAGGAGCTTGAGCGAATTATCAACAAGGCGCTGGAAAAAGATCGCGACATGCGCTACCAGCACGCCGCGGATTTGCGCACGGATTTGAAGCGGCTGAAGCGCGAATCCGATTCTTCGCACATCGTCCGTCCGGCTGATGAATCGCTCGCAGCTGAGATTTCCGATCGCACTCTTTCAGGAAGCCACCCAATATCCGCCACCGGCACTTACGCTCAGGGTGGCCGAGTCGGCGGCGCCACGGGCTCAGGTTCCGGCGATTCATTTGCGCGCGCAACAGGAAGCGGTAGCGCGGTGGCTGCGGGCGCAGACATATCCGCGGATGCGGTGCCTGCTGCGAAAGCGCATCAATTGGAAATTGTGGGCGGGGATAGCGGTGGTGATCGCGGCGGGCGTGGCGATCTACGGATACATTGATGCGCGCCACACGCTGAAGTTGACGACGAAAGATACGGTGATTGTCTCAGAGTTCACAAACACCACCGGCGATCAAGTGTTTAGATGGCGCGCTGCGGCAGGGATTGGCGGTGCAGCTCGAACAATCTCCGTACTTGAATATCGTGTCCGATCAGCAGATCGCGCAGACGCTGAAATTTATGGGTCAGGCGAAAGATGCGCGGCTCAGCGGCGATCTTGCGCGGCAAGTTTGTGAGCGGACAAGCAGCGTGGCGACGCTCGAAGGATCGATTTCGCAAATCGGCATCCAATTTAATTTGATATTGAAAGCTGTGAATTGCGCCACCGGCGACACAATCGTCAGCACCGAGGCGCAAGCGACTGACAAAGATCATGTGCTGAATTCGTTGAACGATCTCGCCTCAAACATGCGCAAGAAATTGGGCGAATCGATTGGATCGATTCAGAAATTCAGCGCCCCCGTCGAGCAAGCCACAACTCCATCGCTCGACGCGTTGAAGGCGTACAGCTCCGGCCGTCAGGTCCTGATCGTCAAAAATGATCCCGGCGCTGCGGAAACTCTTTTCCTGCGAGCCGTAACCCTCGATCCGAATTTCGCGACGGCTTATGCCAGCCTGGCCACCGCATATAACAACGACTCAAATGGCAATCCCGCGAAGAGCGAACTTTCTCAGGAATACGCCGCAAAAGCTTATGCTTTGCGCGACCGCGTCAGCGAACGCGAAAAATTTTATATTGACTCCCATTACTATGAATTCGCTTTGGGCGATCTCGAAAAGTCGGAGAAAAACTACGAACTTTGGCGCGACACCTATCCTGCCGACGCCAAGATCGCCACGACGAATCTCGGATCCATCTATCTGACGTTGGGAGATCTCGGATAAAGCCCTCGCCTCTATGCAGGAAGTTTTGAGGCTTGATACTACCAGCGCGATCAGCTACCTGAATCTTGCCGCAACTTATGTCCAGATGGGCCGGCTCGACGAAGCGCTCGCCGTCGTCAAGCAGGCGCAAGACAATAAAGCGGAGAGCATGGCCCTGCAAAGCGTGATTTATCGTGTCGCCACGCTTCAACACGATACCGCAACGATGTCGAAACTGATGGCGGCAGCGTCGAAAATACCTCAGCTTGCGGATCTCCTCCTTAGCTTGCACCAGGCTGAAGCCGAAGCGGCGGGGCAATTCTCCAAAGCCGAAGGGTATTTCGCGCCAGCGGCGCGACTTGGCGAAACGAAACCACGATAAAGATTCGGAAGCCATCGTTCTCCTCGGCGATGGGAATCGAGACATGCTGGCCGGGAACCATGTTCAAGCCTGTGAACGAAGTTCGCGAAGGCTTGGCGCTTTCTTCGAACAAATCCGTGGAAGCGCAGGGGTCCGCTTTGCTTGCCGTGTTGGGCGATCAGACTCGCGCGCAGCAAATTGCAGACGATCTCTCAAAACATTATCCCGACGATACGCTGGTGCAACACATATTTCTGCCGATGTGCCAGTCGCTCGTCGCCATGCAAAAGGGAAATTTTGATCAGGCCGCCGAAATTATGAAGCCCACCGTGCAGTACGACTTGGGAAGCGCGGCTAGCCTGGGAACTGCTTTTGTTCGTGGATACATCGATCTCGCCGCGAAAAAGGGAGCCGACGCAGCGGCCGAATTCCAGAAAATCTTGGATCATCCCTGGGTGCTGGGCAATGATCCCATTTATCCGCTTTCGCATCTGTTCCTCGCGCGCGCCAAAGTATTGAGCGGCGATACTGCCGGTGCGAAAACGGCTTACCAGGATTTTTTCGCGGCATGGAAAGATGCTGACGCGAATCTTCCGGTGATGATTGCGGCGAAAGCGGAATACGCGAAGTTGAAGTAAGATGCGCGTCGCGTGGTGGTGGTCTTCAGGAATTCAGCGATTTAGGGGGCAATCATAAAATGATTACGAGCAAAGTGTGGATGCGCATGTTGTGTGGAATGGCGCTGGCTTGCGGGGCGATGATGCTCAGTTGCGTTGCGTTCGCGCAACTGCAGGAGACGCCTGCTGCGCGCGGCGCTTCGCAGCCTGTCGATGACGCGTACACCGCGAAGATCAAGCAGTACACCACGGAACCATACTTCACGTCGCCGCTGGTAAATTATTTGCCCGCGTCGAAAACTGTGCCAACCCCCGAAGTGGTGCTGGGCGATATCGCCGGCGCGCCGGGTGTTCTTCCCTACGCCGAGCAGGTGTACGACTACATGCGCCGGTTGGAGAAGGCCAGCCCGCGCGTAAAAGTTTATTCGATTGGAAAAACGGAAGAAGGGCGCGAGATGATCGCCGTCGCGATTTCTTCCGAAGAAAATTTGCAGCACCTGCAGGAAAACCAGATCAAGCTGGGCCGCCTCGCCGATCCGCGCACGATAAAAATGAATGATGCGGAAGCCGACAAGATCGTGGACTCCTCGATTCCCGTTTACTACATCACGGGCACCATTCACTCACCCGAAACTGGCGCGCCCACTGCATTGATGGAGATGGCCTATCGCCTCGCGGTGGACGAAAGCCCGTACATTAAAGAAATTCGCGATGGAGTGATCACGCTCATCACGCCAGTTGTGGAAGTCGATGGCCGCGATCGCATGGTGGATATTTACAAATGGCATCTCGCGCATCCGGGCCAGAATTATCCTCCGCTGATTTACTGGGGCAAATACGTCGCGCACGATAACAATCGCGACGCGATGGGCGTGACGCTAAAGCTCACCGAAAATGTTTTGAATACGTTTGTGGATTGGCGCGCGCAAGTGCTCCACGATTTGCACGAATCTGTGCCGTATCTGTACGACAACACGGCCGGCGATGGACCATTCAACGCGTGGGTGGATCCGATCCTCACCAACGAATGGGAAATGCTGGGCTGGCGCAACGTGGCCGACATGACGCGCTTCGGAATGCCCGGCGTTTTCACGCACGGAGAGTTCGATACCTGGTCGCCGGGATATTTGATGTTTATTGCGGCGATGCACAATGGGATTAGCCGATTGTATGAAACCTTTGGAAATGGCGGCGCGGATACCGAAGAGCGCACGCTCACTCCGAACGAATACGATCGCACCTGGTACCGGCAGGATCCTCCACTCCCGAAAACGCTCTGGTCGCAGCGCGACAATAACAACTACGAAGAAACCGGATTGCTCACTGCGCTGCACTATTTTTCCGACAACCGAAAATTTTTCCTGAAGAATTTTTATCTAAAAGCAAAACGTTCGATTGAAAAGCCGGAGCGCGAAGGTCCCGCGGCGTATATTTTACCGGGAGACGATCCGCGTCCGGGTTCGCAGGCAGATTTGTTGCGCGTGATGCTGAAACAGAAAGTGGAAATTTCGCGCGCCACTGCTGCGTTTACTGTGCAGGTTCCCGCGCCGAAAGCTCAGGGCAGAGGCGGTCGCGGCGGGCGTGACGCAAACGCGGACGGCGCAGATAAGGGCGCCGACAGCGGCGGGCAGGGCGGCGGACGCGGCGCAAACGCATCGTCTGGCGCAGCTGCGAAAGACAAGAAACCGGAAATGGTCGCCAAGGAATTTCCGGCTGGAACATACATTATCCGCATGGATCAACCCTATTCGCGCATCGCCGATTCATTGCTCGATTATCAGTACTGGGCGCCCGACGATCCGCAAAAAACTCCTTACGACGACACCGGCTGGACCTTCGGCGAGCTTTTCAATGTGCAAGTGGTGCGAACGAATGATGTGAAAGCGATCAGCGCCCCGATGGAACGCGTAACACAGGTTCGCGCACCCGGAGGCGTGACCGGTAGCGGAAGCATTGTTGCGATCAACGCCAACGCCGATCCCGAACTGGCCACGCTGCGTTACAAATTGAAAGACGCCAACATCGAAGCCGCTGAAGAAGCGTTCGACGCAGGCGGCCACCATTTCAATCGCGGCTCTTTTATTATTCGCGGCGTGAATCAGGCAGACGTGCAAAATGCGACGAGCGAATTGGGCTTGCAGGGATTTACTCTCGACGCCGCGCCCAGCGTAAAAACCCATCCCTTGCATGCTGCTCGCGTCGCGCTGCTGCACACCTGGCAATCCACTCAGACAGAGGGCTGGTGGCGTGAGGCGCTCGACAATTTCAATATTCCCTACGATTACATCAGCACGCAGACGGTGGAGCACACTCCGGATCTGAATGCAAAATACGATGTAATTCTCTTCCCTCCCACGGGAGGTTTCGGAAATCCCAGCTCGATCATCAAGGGAGCGCCGACGGATTGGGGAAATCCGCTGCCGTGGAAAAAAACCGCTGAGACTCCAAATCTTGGAAATAACGATTCCACGGACGACATTCGTCCCGGCCTCGGCTGGGATGGCCTTGAACATTTGCAGGCGTTCGTCGACAAAGGCGGTGTGCTCGTCACTGTCGCTGACACTACTAACTTTGCTGCGAGCTTCGGGTTCTTGGATGGCGTGTCAGTCTCAGCACCGCAGCGAATGCGCATCGTCGGAACTGTGGTAAAAACTCGCATCGTCGATGGAGCGAGCCCGATCGCGTACGGCTACGATGATAAAGACACGCTCTCCGCGTACTGCAACGACGGCCCGATCTTCGGTGTCTCCAACGTTGCGGGAAGGCGAGGCGGCGGACGCAGGCTTGGCACGGAAATGACGGCTCGGCCTACCGGACGCGGCCAACAGGGCGATTTCGACTTCACTCCCGGCCGCGAATTCACCGCGCCCGAACCGCAGCCCGAATTTCAACCGTGGGAAGCTGCTCCGGTGACTGACGAACAGCGCCGTAACAACATCGGGCTGATTCCTCCCGCTTTGCGGCCCCGCGTAATTTTCCGCTACTCGGAAGCGCGCGACCTGCTGGTTTCAGGTCTGGTGGAAAACGGCGGAGAAATCGCCGAGCATCCTTCAGTAGTAGATTCGCCAAAAGGCAAGGGCCACGTTGTGTTGTTTTCGACGAACCCGATCTACCGCGGCGAAACCGAAGGCACCTATTCATTGGTGCTGAACACGATCATGAATTTTGACAACCTGAACGCGGGCCGAAAACTAGCCGACAAATAGAACCCAGAACTCTAATGAATTCGCCAGCGAAGGGTGGGGTAGGCCCGCACTTCGTTGCGAACGCCAGCAATCGACCAATCCCGTTTCACTCGGCCGAGGTTTAGTCCTGCCACGTGCTGCAGCGGAACTCCCATCCGTCGCCAATCTCTCCGTGTTCTCTGCGTCTCTTTGGTGAGCGAATTTGAACTTCGCATTTGCCACCCAACCAAGACTCAAGTGCCGTCGCTACCCCAGAGTGCTCGAGCGCGATTAAGTTCAATTCAGTACTTGACTTGCATCGCAACCTATGGCATTCTACGGGTAGAGAATTCTCAGACCCGAGCCTAACCGCTCGGGTTTTTGTGTTTCTACCCATGCGATCTCAAAGGTAATCGGCAAAGAAGGGGAATATTCCCTTGTCGCACCGGTACCACTAGGCGGTCTCCGCGTGATTGCGGCTTTTCAATCGTCGAGGCCCGAAAAAACACCGCTTTTTGGACTTAAGTCCTTTAGTTTCAACAACTTTTTAGTAATAGTACTACGTAACCCCATTAGAATCATCACTATACAAAAACAACCCCTGGGGGAGGGATGCAGCCCAAAAACAATGCAACTCCATTTAAATGTGTAAGTTACATGAACTTCAGTCGCGCAGAGCGCGTCTTCGGAGACCCTAAATGCAACCAGATTGGCTGGAAACCCCTGTCGCCTTGATCCATGGGACGGAAGAGTTCACTCGTACCGTAACGCGACCATCGGGTCCACTTTCATCGCCCGCCGCGCTGGCACGTAGCTCGCGAGCAGCAGGACAAAAACCAGCAAGCCGCACGCAATTGACATCGTGAGCGGGTCATAAATGCTCACTCCGTAGAGCATTCCCGTGTGCTCGTGCGGCGCCATGTAAAGCGCGCTGCGCAGCAGGCGGCCGAGAATCAGGGAGGCGCTGACGCCAATTGCAAGCCCGGCAGCGCCCATCGCAAGCGATTGCGTAAAGGTGTGTCGCAGTATTTTCGACGGGCTCGCGCCCAGAGCCATACGAATTCCAAATTCTTGCGTTCGTTGTTGAACGAAATACGCGATGGTGCCGAAAATTCCGACAGACACTAGCGCCAACGCCAGCCCGCGAGCACCGCAACCAAGAACATATTGAATCGCGCGCCCTTTACGCTTTGCGCGATGCGCTCGTCCATCGTCTGCACATCGAAGATAGGCTGATCTTCGCTGACCGTGACAGCGGCTTTGCGAACCGAATCGATCAGCGACGCAGGGGGTCCTTCCGTCTGCGCGGCAACATAGGTCATGGGCTCCGGATTTTGCGCGAACGGCACATATAAATCCGCGAAAGGAATCTCCATCGGTCCGAACTCTTGCGTATTCTCGGTGATGCCGATTATTTCCACGGGTGCATCTGTTGCTTTTGCGCCAGGCCGCGCCGGCATGAATTCCAAAACTTTCCCAAGAGGGTTGTCGCCTCCGAAAAACTGCGTAGCAAAATTTTGATTGATGATCGCAACGCGCGCGGACGATGCATTGTCATGCTCGTTGAAAGGCCGGCCCGCAAGGAACCTGATGTGGAACATCTCGAAATAATTCGGCGTAATGTTGCGCGTCATCGCACCAAAACCGTGCCGCGGTTTCGGAGGCTGCCCTGCCAGCTTCACGGATTTCTCGAAATGCGTGGCGAGCGGTAGCCCGCTGCCAAGCGCAACGTCTTTTACGCCCGCCAGGCTGCGAATCTGGCCGAGGAGTTCATCGTAATAGCGCTGCACTTGATCAAGCTTCGCGTATTTTACGCCGCTCAATGAAACTCGCAGCGTGAGAACTTGCGGCGCGGAAAATCCTCGCGGCGTGTCTATCTCGTGGACAAATGTGGAAAGAAATAGTCCGGCGCCGAAGAGGAGTACCAGTGCCAGCGCAACTTCCGAGATCACCAGCGCACTCCGCGCACGCGTCTGTCCCGCACTTCCGGTGGAGCTGCGGCTGCTCTGGCGCAACACTTCATTCAAGTCTGCGCGAGACGCGAAAATCGCGGGCACAAGGCCAAGCAAGACTGCAGAAACAACGGAAATACCGAACGTGAAAATCAGCACTCTTGCGTCCAGCGAGATCTCTGTGTGGCGCGGAAGCGCGTCCGCCGGAATAAAAGCAGCGAAAATATTCGCTCCCCAAATTCCTATAAGAATTCCAACCGCGCCTCCGCTCAGTGTCAGAATCAAACTCTCAACCAGCGATTGTCGCATAAGTATCCCGCGACTCGCGCCTAGCGCGGCGCGCACCGAGTATTCCCGCTGGCGAGCAAGGCCTCGAGCGAGCAGAAGTCCTGCAGTATTCACGCACGCGATCAGCAGAACCAGACCAATCGCACCTGCGAAGAAATACAGCGGCCGCGCGGCGAAGGTCGTCCATGTCTGCCGCAGATTTTCCACCAGTGGCGTGATTTCCGGCGTGATGCCTTCTGATCGCAGCTCGTTGTTGAGAATTCCCGCGAGTTCGTCATGAGCGCGTCTCGCCGTAATTCCCGGTGCCAATCTGCCAATCGTGTACGCATTCTGAGTCGGCGCCGCTGTCGAATGGTCAATCGTGAATGGAATGTAGAGGGCAGGCTCGTCGATATATTCGAAGCGCAATTTTGCCGGAGCAATTCCGACAACAACGTACGGATCGCCATCGAGCGCGACAGTTTTTCCGATGAGCGAAGCGTCAGATGCGAATCGGCTCTTCCACAATCCATCGCTCACAATCGCAACGTGCGCGCCGCCTGGCGCTTCCTCTTCGGAGAGGAATGCACGCCCTTGTTGCGGCGGCATCTTGAGCGTGTCAAAGAAATTTGAGGTGACAGGCATCACCATCACGCGCTCAGAACTGCCGGCGGCAGTGAAACTGTGAGGTTCCGGATAATCGTATCCGGCGAAATTTTCGAACGAATGACTCTCTTTGCGCCACAGGTCGACAAATCGCGACGGAAGCTCGTCCCACTGTTTCGGATTTTCAATGCGGACCGCCGCAACATCCACGAGCCTTTCCGCATCGGGGAACGGAAGCGGTCGCCAGAGTTGCGATTCCAGGACGCTGAAAATTGCGGTGTTCGCCCCAATCCCGAGCGCAAGTGTGATTACCGCGACCGCGAAAAAGCCGGGACTTTTTCGCAGCATTCGCGCGCCGATGCGGAAATCGCGAAACAGCGATTCAATCCACGCTCTCGCGCGCGCGCTGCGAACTTCTTCCTTTACTTGTTCCGTGCCGCCGAGTTCCAGACGGGCTTCGCGACGCGCTTGATCCGGCTTCATTCCTCGAGCCACGTTTTCCTCCTCGAGCAACTGCGCGTAGCCGCGAACTTCTGCATCGAGTTCGCGTTCTGCGCGCCGATGGCGAAAAAGGTTTTTGAATGCGTTGAACAAATTGAGCTCCGCGTGCGCTATTCGTGCCGCAGCGCTTCGATGGGATCAACAGCCATCGCGCGCCGCGCCGGAATCCAGCAGGCCAGCGCTGCCACAGTGATAACAACACCACGACGCTCGCAAACGTTGCGGGATCGGTGGGCTTCACGCCAAACAACATGCTTGCGAGGAATCGAGTGAGAACCACAGATGCCGCGACACCTAGGACAATCCGCCCGCAACCAGCGAGAGCCCTTGCTTCAGTAGCAGACCAAGCACTTCGCCGCGTTGGGCTCCAAGCGCCATGCGAATTCCAATTTCGCGCGTGCGCTGCGCCACGCTGTACGCAGTGACACCATAAATTCCAATCACCGAAAGCAGCAGCGCAATCGCAGCAAATGCTCCGAGCAAAATCAGCGAGAAACGCCGGCTCTGCACGGAAATGCCCACGTAATCTTCGAGAGGCATCACGCGCGAAAGAGGTTGCGAACCATCGAGTGAGTGAATCGTCTGCTGCGCTGCGGAAGAAAGCGCGTTGGGAGATCCGGAGGTGCGCATCACAAACGTCATATCGGAATCGGGATTGGGCCATTGCGTATGCGGCACGTAAAATTGCAAGTCAGGCGCGGCGTCCAAACCCATGTGGTGTACGTCGCCCACAATTCCGACGACGGACATCCACGGGTGATCGAGGCCGCCAACTTTCACGCGTTTACCGATCGCGTCTTCTCCGGGCCAGATTCGTTTTGCCGTGGATTCGTTGATCAAAATTACGCCAGGGGCACTTCAGTATCGGAATCCGTAATGTCGCGTCCACGCAAAACCGGGATTCGCATCGTCGCGAGAAAACCTGGCGTGATGCAGAAACGTTCGGCGCTTTGATCCAGCTCAGGATTCGCGTTGATTTTTCCTTCTGGATGGAATCCATACTTATCCAAATTTCCGTCGAGCGGAAATTGGCTCGCAGCCGCTGCGGATTGCACACTGGGCAGCGCGCGCAATCGGTTCACAGCATCGATGAAATACTGGCGCAATATTTTATTGTCGTTGTACCGCTGACCGAGGATTGATGTTCGCATGGTGAGAACATGACCCGCGTCGAAACCCGGCGCGACAGCGAGCAGTTCACTAAGGCTGCGCAACAACAAACCCGCGCCGACCAGCAGCGTGACCGAAAGCGCGACTTCAGACACTACGAGAATTCCGCGCAACCGCCGGCTCGCTCCAGTAGAACTTCCGCGCGCTCCTTCTTTCAGAGACTCGTGAACATCAGATTTTGACAAGCGGAACGCCGGCGCGAGCCCCGACAAAATTCCGGTAACCAGCGCCGCGAAAAATGCGAACGCCAGAACCCGCCAGTCGAGTTGCACTGCGTCGAGCCGCGGCAAATCTCCGCTGCCGATCGCGGCGACAACGCGCGGAGTCCAGTACGCGGGAATCAGTCCGACCGCCGCTCCAAGTAATGCGAGCAAACAATTTTCGGCGAGCAGTTGGCGAACAATTCTTCCGCGTCCCGCGCCGAGCGCGGTGCGAACCGCAACTTCTCGTTCGCGATTCGTCGCGCGTGCCAACAATAAATTCGCGAGATTCGCGCACGCAACCAGCAATACAAATGAAACCGCTCCCAACAAAATGTAGAGCGGCGTGCTCGCCTGGCCGAGCAAGAATTCGCGCAACGGCGTGAAAATTACGCCTGACCCGGAATACTCCTTCGGATAAGCCTTCACGATTCCTGCTGAAATCGTATCCATTTCCGCCTGCGCCTGCGAGATAGCGACGCCATCGCGCAGCCGGCCGACCACGATCAAGTGGTGGCATGTGCGGCAAGCCCATGGCTGCGAAACGTCGTAGCCCAGCACGCGCCAGATTTCCACGGTGCCGCCGCGCGGGTCCTGATTCATCAAGCGATTGGTAGCTCGCCGGCAACACGCCCGCGACGATGTATTGCGTCGCGTTCATATCAATCGGTTTGCCAATAATGCTCGGATCGGAATTGAATTTTTTCTGCCACAAGGCGTGACTCAGAATCACCACCTTGTTCGCCCCGGGATTATCTTCTTCGGAAAGAAAATCGCGGCCGAGTTCGGGATGCACACCGAGTGTCCGAAAATAATTACTCGTCACGCGCAATCCATTGAGTTGCTCCGCCTCGCCAACCTGCAGCACAGGCTGCCATGAGCTATACACCGCTAGATCTTGAAAACTTTTGTTCTGCGCTTTCCAGTCGAGGTAAGTTGCGTAGCCGACGTTGTCCTTCACGCCGGGGTCCTCTTTCTCCCACACAAGTGTCAATCGATCCGCATCGTGATACGGCAGCGGACGCAGCAGCACTCCATTCACCACGCTGAAAATCGCCGTGTTCGCGCCGATGCCCAGCGCGAGCGTGAGAATCGCAACCGCGGTGAATCCCGGATTTTTTCGCAGCATGCGCAGCGCAAAACGTAAATCCTGCAGCAACGATTCGAACCACGCGCCCGCGCGCGCGCCGCGCACTTCTTCTTTCACTTGCTCGGCGCCGCCCATTTCAATTCCGGCTGCACGCCGTGCGTCTTGCGGTTTCATTCCACGCGCCACGTTTTCCTCCTCGAGCATCCGCGCGTATCCGCGCACTTCATCATCGAGATCGCGTTCCACGCGGCCACGGCGAAAAAGGTTTTTCAATGCATTGAAGTTGAACGCCATAAATTTCTGCCAGAGTTTCTACTCGTGCCGCAGCGCAACCAGCGGATCCACTTTCATTGCGCGCCACGCGGGAATCCAGCACGCCAGCGCGGCGACGGCGGTGAGTGCCAGGAATACCGCCGTAAACGTAACCGGATCGTGCGCCGTCACGCCGAAAAGCAAATTCGAAATCAGCCGCGTCAACGCGAGCGCGCTTACCACTCCAATCACTGCCCCGATCATCGCGAGTTTCATTCCTTCACCCAGCACCAACCGAAATACGCTGCTCCGTGGAGCGCCAAGCGCCATGCGAAGCCCAATCTCATTTGTGCGCCGCCCGACGGAATACGAAATCACGCCGTACACGCCGATCATCGCGAGCAGAAGCGCGATACCGGCGAATGCTCCCAACAACACCATCGAGAATTGCCGCGCGGCCAAAGTGCTTGCGACGATGTCGTTCATCGTCTGCGCCCCGTAGATTGTTTGTTCGCCATTCATTTCCGAACTTGCCTGGCGCAACGCCGCGAACGCATTTGTCTCCGAGCCCTCGTAGCGGACGAGAACGCCAAATCCAGACGGAACCTGCACGATCGCATCGTCGCCCAGTTGCTGCACCGAACGATACAACTCCGCGCGGAGTTGATTTTTTTCGTCGGTGTCGAGTCCCCACTGCTTCACGTGCTCCACGACGCCGATAATTTCCGCTTCCGGATCGCGGCCTTCCAGATGAATCAGCTTTCCGATCGGATCCTGATTGCCGAAATATTGGTGGGCGAACACGTCGTCCACGACGGCCACAAAAGGACTATGAATATCGTCGCGCTCCGTAAAAAAACGCCCGCGCAATAGCCGAGTTCCCATCACCTTCAAATAATCCGGACCGACGACATACCGGATCGCCCAATTCATGTCGCCCATGCTCGTGGGCTTTGGCTGGCCATGCAGCCAAAAAAGTTCTTCATCATCGGAACTGAGCGGCACCGCAGCCCACGAAAGCGAGACAGCTTTGATTGCATTCACTTCCGAAAATTTTCGCTCCACTTCGCGAAGCGACGCGCGAATTGTTTCAATCGGAGCATTCGACATCGCAGGCGGCATCGAAACGCCAAAAGTTAGAACCTGATCCGCGCGAAAACCCGGGTCCACGCTCCACAACGCAGAGAGGCTGCGGATCATCAAGCCAGCGCCGGCGAGCAACACGATTGCCATCGCCATTTCCATCGCAACGAACACACCTTGCGCGCGATTCTTGCCGCCGCTTGAGCCGCGGCCGCCTTCCTTCAGTGTTTCGTGCAAATCGGTGCGCGCAATTTTCAAAGCGGGCGCGAGTCCAAATAGGATTCCAGCGATCACCGAAATTCCCATCGTGAAAAGCAGCACGCGCAAATCCAGATGAACCTCGGCAGCGCGCGGCAACGTAGTGGGCAAAACTTTTAGAGCGGCCTGCGTTCCCCATGTGGCGATTGCCAAACCAAACGCGGCGCCGACGAGCGCTAACAAAACGCTCTCCGTCAAGAGTTGGCGAATCAGCCGCCACGAGCCCGCTCCTAGCGCAGAACGGATCGCGACTTCGCGCGTGCGTCCGCTCGCTCGAGCCAGCATCAGATTTCCCACGTTGATGCACGCAATCAACAGGACGAATGCGACCGCGCCTAGCAACAAAAGGAGCACCGGCCGAATTTTTCCGAGCAATTGCTCGCGCATCGGCACCATCGTGGCGCCCACACCTTTGTTGTCGTTGGGATATTCAAGCGCCAGCGCGTTCGTCACGCTTTCCATATCGGCGCGCGCTTGCTCAATCGTCACTCCCGGTTTTAGCCGCGCAAAACCGTGAAATCCAAGTCCCGCGCTGCGATGCATGAGCCAGGAATTTCCCCACTGGCCGATGGGAAGGTAAACCTCCACCGAACGAGCATTCGGACTGACGAGATCAAGCCGCGACGGCACAATTCCAACGATGGTGTACTGTTTTCCATCGAGCGTGATCGGCCGCCCGATCGCATCGGAAGAACCGCCGAACTTTCGTTGCCACAAACGATCTCCGAGAATTGCCACCGGCGCTGCGCCGACTTTGTCCTCGCCTTCGGCTAAATCTCGCCCCGCAATCGGATTCACACCCAGCGTTGAGAAAAAGCTGGAAGACACGAACGTGAGGTTCAACCGCTCGGGCTCTCCCATTCCGGTGAGATTGGCGTTGTTTCCTCGCATCAGCGCCATATCTGTAAAGCTGCGGTTATTTTTTCTCCAGTCGATGAAATTTGGGAATGAAATCGAGCCAGATGCAAAATTCGGTTTACTTTCGTGCATTCCCACAAGCTGCTGCGGATTCGGATACGGCAGCGGGTTCAGGAGTACGCCGTTCACCACCGAAAATACGCCAGCATTCGCGCCGATTCCCAGTGCAAGCGTGAGCACTGAAATTGCTGTAAAGCCGGGATTCTTGCGCAGCATGCGCCCCGCGAATCGCAAATCGCGCCATAGCGTCTCGAGGAACGCACCGGCGCGCGCGCCGCGCACTTCTTCCTTCACCTGTTCCGCGCCGCCCAGCTCGATTCCCGCCGCGCGCTTTGCGTCTTCGCGCTTCATTCCCTGCGCCATTTTTTCCTCCTCGAGCATTCCCGCATAGCCGCGCACTTCGTCATCGAGATCGCGATCGACGTGTTCGCCGCGAAACAAATTTTTCAACGCGCTGACAATTTTCTTCATCGCCCGCTCACTCGTCTCGCAACGCCACAATCGGATCCACATTCATTGCGCGCCGCGCCGGAATCCAGCATGCCAGCAATGCAATCGCCGACATCACCGCAAGCATCGCGGCGAAAATTCCGGGATCAAATGGACGGACTTCGTACAACATGCCGCCGAGAGCCCGCGTCAGCGCGAGCGACGCCGCCGTTCCCGCAGCGAGCCCGATCAACGTGAGCCGCAATCCCCTGCCTGCCACAAGGCGCAACACTTGTCCGCGCCCCGCGCCGAGCGCGACGCGAATTCCGATTTCGCGCGTTCGCTGCGCCACCCAAAACGAAATCACTCCATAAATTCCAATCGCGCACAGCGTCGCTGCGATTCCCGCAAATATTCCGAGCAGTGCCGCATACGCGCGCGCATCGGCGGAATTTTCCAACATGCGATCGCGAAGCGTCGCGACGCTGAAAAGAGCGATCGAAGGATTGACCGCAGCTATTTCCTGCCGCAGCGATGGAATCATCTGCGCTGGATCGACTTTCGTGCGCACCACGACGCTCATATCCTCAATGACTTCTGTTTGCAAAATCGGCGCGTAAACCACGGGCGAATCCGCTGGATCCTGCTTAAGCGAATCGAACTTCACATCGCCCGCAACACCCACAACTTCCATCCACGGCTGGCGCCCGTCCGTAACGCCGTAGTGCAGCCGTTTACCAATTGGATTTTGATTCGGCCAGAATTTCTTCGCGAAGGCGTTGTTCACCATCACGACGTGCGGCGACACGAGTGAATCTCGATTTGAGAATTCGCGTCCGCGCACGATTGGAATTCCCATCGTGTGAAAATAATTCGGTCCGGCTTCCTGATACGTGATCGAATCTTGTTCCGAACTCGAAAGCTTTTCGTGATCGTCGAGAGTGAATCCGCGCCCGAATCCGCCCCAGACAAAAGGATCGACAAACGTCACCGCCGCGCTTTCCACTTCCGGCGTCTGTGAAAGATGCTCGGCGAGATCGGGGCCAAATCGATTTCGCGCTTCACCCGTGATTTGTGTGGGAACGGCAAATCGCAGCGTCACCAAATGATCGGGACGGAATCCGGTATCTTCGTCCATCAATTGCGCAAAACTTTTCAGCAATAATCCGGCGCCCACCAAAAGAATCGCAGCGAGCGCCGACTTCAGAAACCACCAGCACGGAATGCAGCCGCCGTCCGCGGCCGCCACTGCTTCCGCGCGTGCCTTCTTTCAGAGTTTCGTGAAGTTCGCGGCGTCCTACGGCGAATGCTGGGAGCAGCACGAGCAAGCCCGCGGTGAAAATTGTGAGCACCCCGGTGAACGCCATCACTTCGCGATCCACACGCACGATCGCGTATGACGGAAACGTCAGCGGGAACAGCGACACCAAGCCGCTAACGCTCGCCACTACCACGCACACCGCGGCGACAGCTCCAAGCGCTGCGAGCACGCAGCATTCTGTAAGAAGTTGCCGCACCAACCGGCTGCGCGGCGCTCCCAGAGCGGCACGCACCGCAAATTCGCGATCGCGCGACGCCATTTTCGCGAGCACCAGATTCACCACATTCGCGCACGCGATCAGCAGCACAAATCCCACCGCGCCGAGCAGCATCAGCAGCGGTTTTCGCGCGGCTCCAACAAACACATCCTGCGCGCGGCGAACCAACAGTCCGCGATCCTTATTGTCTTCAGGATTTTCGCGCTGCAACCCGTTCGCGATGCTTGTTGATTCCGCCTGAACTTTTTCGAGCGACTCCCCAGCCCGCAGCCGGCCAACCATTCGCAGCCAGCGATTTCCGCGGCCAAATACGATGTTGTATTTGGCGGTCTGCGGCCACACCACGTCGTGCATCATGATGGGAATCCAGATTTCCGCTTTGTCGCTGAATCCCGTGAAGCCGCGAGGCATCACTCCAATGATTGTGTAATTCGCATCGCTCAGCCTGACGCTCTTGCCAAGAATTGCGGAATCGCCGGCAAACGCGCGCTGCCATAATCCGTATCCGATCAGCGCAACCGGCGCCCGAGCCTAACGTTTTGTTTTCCTCCGGCGAAAATGTCCGGCCCATTTGCGGCGAGACTCCCAGCACGGAAAAATAGGAATCAGACGCCATTTCGCTTCGCACGCGTTCGGAATGATCGGTGCCACCAAGAATCAAATCGAGCGTCGTGTACGCGCCCACATTCTCCAGCGAAGAATTTCGCGCGCGAAAATCGAGATAATCCGGATACGAAATTGAACCCGTCGGCTGGCCTGCCACGGTGCCGCGCACCATCACAAGTTGCGATGGATCGCGAAATGGCAGCGCCTGCAACAGCACGCCGCGAATCACGCTGAAGATCGCCGTGTTCGCTCCAATTCCGAGTGCGAGCGTCAAAATCGCGATCGCGGCGAAACCCGGATTTTTCCGCAGCATTCGAATCGCGAATCGCAAATCCTGCAGCAGCGATTCGAACCACGCACCGGCTCGCGCGCCGCGCACTTCTTCTTTCAATTGTTCCGGTCCGCCCATTTCCATTCGTGCCGCCCTTCGCGCTTCGTCCGGCTTCATTCCCTGTCTCTGCGTTTTCGTCGCGCAACATGTGTTCGTAGCTGCGCACTTCATCATCCAGATCGCGGTCCACGCGATCGCGCGAAAATAAATTCTCCGCTCCGGATCTAAGTCGCCACATACGGCTCGCTTATCCTTCCACTTCCAGCGCCCGCGCCATCGCCAGCGAAATACGTCCCCACTTTTCGCGCTCGCTATCCAATTGCCGCCGTCCCGCTTTCGTCACCTGGTAATATTTCGCGCGCCGATTGTTTTCGGATTCTCCCCAGTAAGACGAGAGCCATCCTTCTTCCTCCAATCGGTGCAGCGCGGGAAACAGCGAGCCTGGCTTTACTCGAAACGTGCCTCGCGTCACCTGCGCGATGCGCCGCGCAACGCCGAGTCCGTGCAGCGGAGTGAGCGCGAGTGACTTTAAAATCAGCAGGTCCAGCGTGCCCTGCAAAAGTTCAGTTTGTTGTCGATCGGTCATTCAGCTTCTCCCCTTCGAATGGATGCCACTCATATAGACGCGCGATACGAGGAAAAGTCACACGTATCGGGCGTCTATACAAGAGATATTTTTAGGGGGTTCGGCCTGGACCACGGGGATGGTCCTTACGCGGCAGGTGGGGACGCAAATTTAGGCGGAGCCGATGGAAGATAAACCGGGAAATTGGGGCGGCGAATGCCAGTTTTATACGGCGGTGAGCAGGCTTTGCGCGAAAGGCCATTCCTGATCGATCCACTGGGCCTGGCAGCGATAGCCCGCGCGCCACGCGATGCGGATCACTTCAGGGCAATTAAATTTGTGGGAGCTTTCGGTCCAGATGGTTTCGCCCTGCGCGAGATCGACGCCAAATCTAGCCGTGCGAATTTCCACGCGCTGATCGACTTTGGATTCGAGATGCATTTCGATTCGGCGTTCGCGGTGGTTCCAGCGCGCCTGATGTTTGAAATTCTGGAGATTGAAGTCAGCGTTCAAGTCGCGATTGATATGCGCCAGCAGATTCAAGTTGAACGCGGCAGTAACTCCGGTGGGATCGTCGTAGGCAAGCAATATTCGCGCGACCGGCTTTTCGAGATCGGTGGCGAGCAGCAGCGCATCGCCCGGCTGCAAGATTTCGCGCACCTGCGCCAGAAACGTGTCGGCTGCTGGACGATCAAAATTTCCAATGGTGCTGCCGAGAAACAGTACGAGCAGATGTTCGCCCGCGCGCCGCTGCGCGACAACTTCGTGCAATCCTTCGAGGTACGAAGCATTCAGTTCGAACAAATTTACGCCCGCCAGGCTGCCCAATTCCTGCCGGCAGCGCGTGAGCGCCTGCGTGGAAATATCGATTGGATAGTAAGAAATTTCGCCGCGCGACGCGAGCGCTTCCAGCAGCCACCGCGTGTTCGTCCCATTTCCGCTTCCAAGTTCCGCGACAATTAATGGACGCGGCAATCGTTGCGCAATTTCCGCGGCGTGGCGCTGCATCAGCCGCGCGCCCGCGCGATTCAATCCGTACTCGGGCAAAAGACAAATCGCTTCGAATAGCGCAGAGCCGAGTTCATCGTACAAATATTTTGAGGGCAGTTCTTTCTGACCCGGGCGAAGCAATCCACACCGCACGTCCGTGACAAACTGCGCGGTTTGCGTATCCAGAAGTGTGTGAACGGGAGCGAGAATTGGGGCGGACACGATCAATCCTCCACGCAGCGGAACTTCGCGTACATATAAGGATAGTGCGGCTGAAACCAGTTGCGGAATGATCGGCGCAACATGCAGGCCGCGGTGCGCGGCGAGCCGCCCTTCATTACGTAATGGTGGCCATCAAAGAAATTCGCGGAGTAGCCCGGATAAAACGGAAACGGTTCAAAATTTGCGAGCGGCGCGAATTTAGTCGACGTCCACTCCCATCCATTGCCGACAAGATCTTCCACTCCAAATGCGCTGCGGCCCGCCGGGTGCGAATCCACCGGCGTGGGGTCCCAACTCTTGAAATCGAAATTGCCGAACGCGCGAGCAGGTTGTGCTTCGCCCCACGGATATTCATTTTCGGTGCCATCAGCGGAGCCGTACGCCATGCGATGCCATTGCGTTTCCGTCGGCAATTTCTTGCCTGACCATCGCGAATATGCGGAAGCTTCCGCGTGACTTACGTAAACAGGCCACGCGAGAGGCAGCGGAATTTCCGCGAACATCGCATGCCAGAACCATTGATCGCCGCGCTTGCGCCAGTAGTACGGATGCTCCAGTTTAGATTCCTGGCGCCATTTCCAATCCGCGTCGCTCCAAAGCGAAGCGTCGCCGTAGCCGCCGGCGCGGAGAAATTCGAGATACTGCGAGTTCGTAACGGGATAAACATCCGCGCGAAATTCGTTTACTTCTTCTTGCTGCTCACCGAATTCGTTGTCCCAACCGAATGAAGTTCCGAACGACGTTCCGCGCGCTTTACCAAGAGTTGCGATTCCTATTGGTATCTTCACGATACGCGGCTCTGGCGAATCCGACGAAACATCAAGACGCATCGGCGCGCGAGATTTCTGATCGTAAGGAAGTTGGTGCACCAGATAGGCGAGCGTTTCGGCGTGCATCAAGCGATGCTCGATCGCAACCTGCAACAAAGCGCCATCCGCGAAATATGGATCGCGCAGAGCGGCCGCGGTGGGATCCGCGATTATCGCATCGAGTTGATCGCGCACACGCGAGTTGTAATTCAGAATTTCAGATTCGCGCGGCCAGTCACTTGGCTGGTCCGAGGGCAATCCACCATCGACAGGATCGATGCCGAACGCGAATAGTTTATCGAGCCGTTCATCGAACGACGGGACATTTGCCGCGCCGCGCGCGATCAGATTCCATTCGAAAGTTTCCAGGTGTCCCAAATAGAAGATGAGGCGATGACGTTCGGGAATTGGCCGCTCGTACAGCGCGCCGCGCTCAATATAGGAAAAAAGCGAATCGGTGTTGGCTCGAGCATCTGTAAACCGCTCCTGTAGCGAAGCAGGATGCAAAACGGGGATGCGAGCAGCCGAAGCCATCAAGCCTCCTTAGGCCAAACACAAATTTGATGCGCGGGCTACCAGCCTAGGTTCAAAAACGCGGAGCATACAATCCAAAACATCCGCAGTATTTAGGAGGGCAGATTGTGCGCCAAAGGCGGCGCGGAAGTCTATCAATAAAATCCCGTATATGGCCGCGTATCAGGCGGGAGAAATTAGGCGGCTTCTTCTTCGCTGGCGTTGATGGGAGCGCGCAATTCGCGGATTTCGCGCGTGATTCCGATCCAGCTCAACATCTTCACTCCGTAGTAGGTGAAGTCCACTTCCCACCAGCGAATTCCCTGCCGACAGGTGTGCATGAACTGGTGGTGATTGTTGTGCCAGCCTTCGCCGAGAGTGATCAGAGCGAGAATAAAATTGTTGCGGCTGTGATCTTTTGTTTGGAAGCGGCGCGTGCCCCAAATGTGCGCCAGCGAATTGATGCAGAACGTGCCGTGATACAGCAGCACCGTTGAGCCGATAAATACCCATGCGAATCCAGACAAGCCGCACAGAGCAAAAACCAGACGCTCCAAGAGCGACCGGCGGAACGAGATGCCATTTGTCGAGCCAGCGCAGTTCAGGATATTTGCCAAAGTCGCCGATCAACTTCGGATTGTAGGCGGTGTAGTCTTCGGAAAGAATCCAGCCGACGTGGGCCCACCATAGTCCGTGCAGCCCGGGCGAATGAAGATCTTCTTGCTGGTCGGAATAGCGATGATGATGGCGATGATTCGCCGCCCACCAGAGGACGCCCTTTTGTCCTGAAGATTCCGCGCCAAACGCGAGCCAAAATTGCCAGAAACGATTTAGCTTAAATGAGCGATGGCTGAAATAGCGGTGATACCCCGCCGTGACAATAAACATGCGGAAGAAATAGAGCGCAAACATCAAGCCGACCCACTTCCATTGGAAGTGGACGAAGAACAGGCTGAGTAACGCGGCGTGAATCATGAAAAAAGGCACAGCGGTGAGCCAGCGAAACTTCTCGGATTGTAGAGCTTTCATTCTGTCGGATATCCCGGGGATAATTTGGTCCGCTCCGGGACACTTGGGCGAACCGGTGCGAACTTCAACTGCGTTTTCTACTATACGCTATTCGCAGTGAGAATGTGTGAATATTTGGTTGCGGAGCAGGGCGCAGACAGGGATCGCGACCGGAAATAGGTCCATATACTATTGAATACAGGGGACTTAGTAATAGAAGAAAGGCATTTGGCGTGGTTCCCTTCCCCACCTATTGTTTTTGTAAAATGATGATTCTAATAGAGTTATCTAGTACTATTACTAAAAAGTTGTTCATTCTAAAGACTTTAGGTCTGTTTTGAGGGGTGATTTTGGAGCAGTTTTTAGGGTAGTACTAAAACTAGGTCCTCACTGTGGGATCGTCGACGATCTCGGACCCCAGCTGAGCTAAGTGGGCTTTGAAAACGTTCAAGAAATTGCTTCTCTCGCTTACCTTTGTGGGGAACTCGGTAGAGTGGCGATAAAGGATTCAAGCTGGGCGACAAGTGCGTGGCCGCCAACCTCGAAAATATCATTGTGACCTGCGCTTGGCACAAGAACAAGCTGCTTCGGCTCGTTGGCACGGCGCTTGAGTGCCTGCGCCATCTTCGGCGGAGTCAATGTGTCTTGATCTCCGACGACCAAAAGCAGCGGCATATGGATCAAAGCGATCTTACTGAGATTATTAAAAGAATTTCGAGATCCCATGAGTTCGAGAGGCAAGATTCTCATTTGCCACGATTCTCGGGCCACGTCATTCAGGGTGGTGAACGGACTTATCAGAATTAGTCCTGCAGCAACACGAATGTGCCAAGTAAGTATGACATAATACTAGAACGTATTGCTACGACGCCGGTGATCAATCATCCCGAAGTGGCGATCATCGGCCCCAACGCCATCATCGAGCGGCCGGTGGTGCGCGACGGCCAGATCGTCATCCGCAAGATGATGAACCTGTCATCCTCGCTTCGATCATCGCGTGGTCGACGGCTATGACGCCGCCGAGTTCGTCCAGAAGCTCAAGGCGCTGCTGGAACACCCGGCGATGCTGTTTATGGATTGAGTGCAAGTGTGATCGTCATCACCTAGAACGCGTGCAACTGATGCGATACCTCAAAGGGCTTTATCGGTATCTGGAAGTCGAGAACGCCCGTAGCGCTCGAGGTATCGAAACTGCTTAGTGCCGGCGCGTTTTATATCACGGGGATGGCTGGCGGGCAGCTGTTGGAACGGGGCGACCCCACCGCGAAATTTCTGCACTGCTGTTAGTGACAGATTGGCGGACCTACCCGGCAAGGGGGACTTCGTCAGGATTATTTGTTTTTTCGTGATTTAAACGACATTTTCTGGGTGACCGCATGTGGTTGAAAAAATCAGCGACCAAAGTCCTCATCATCGGCGGCGGGCCGGGCGGTTATGTCGCGGCGATCCGCTGCGGGCCAGCTGGGTCTCGACACGGTGCTGGTCGAAGCGCGACACGCTCGGCGGCACCTGCCTCACCGCGGCTGCATTCCGTCCAAGGCGATGATCCACGTCGCCGGCAATTCGAGACGATGGCGCACGCGGCGGCGAAAGGCGCTGCAACGGCATCACGCTCGAAGTCCGCGCCGGAGCTCGACTTCGCCGAGACGGTGAAGTGGAAAGAAGGCGTCGTCGACAAGCTGAACACCGGCGTCGCCGCGCTGCTCAAGCGCGCGAAGGTGCGCGTGGTCGAAGGCTGGGCGACATTCACCGACGCCAAGACCTGCACGGTGAAGACCAAGGACGGCGAGCAGACCATCACCGCCGAGCACGTCATCCTCGCCAACGGTTCGATGCCGGTCGAGCTGCCGTTCCTGAAATTCGGCGGCAACGTGATCTCGTCCACCGAAGCGCTGTCGCTGCGCCGAGCTGCCGAAGAAGCTCGTCGTGGTCGGCGCGGGCTATATCGGCCTCGAACTCGGCATCGCTTTCCGCAAGCTCGGCAGCGAGGTCACCGTCGTCGAAGCGCTCGACCGCATCCTGCCGCTCTACGATGCGCCGCTGGTCGCGCCCGTCGCGCAAATGGCTGGAGAAGAACGGCGTCACGCTGCATCTGGGCGCGAAGGCGAAAGGCCTGCGCGAAGGACGGCAGGTCGCTCGCCGTCGAAACCAAAGACGGCAAGACGATCGAACTTGCCGCCGACAAGATCCTCGTCACCGTCGGCCGCAAGCCGAACACCGAAGGCTGGGGCCTGGAGAACATGGCCGTCGACATGGCGGGCCGCTTCGTGAAGGTCGACGACCAGTGCCGCACCTCGATGAAGAATGTCTGGGCGGTCGGCGATCTCGTCGGCGAGCCGATGCTGGAGCACAAGGCGGCGCACGCAGGGCGAGATGGTGGCGGAGATCATCGCGGGCCATAAGCGCCGACTTCGATCCCGGCGTCGATTCCCGCCGTCTGCTTCACCGAGCCCGAGATCGTCAGCGCCGGGCTGCTGCCGCAGACGAAGCCGCGACGGACGACGACGTCATCACCGCGATGTTCCCCTTCGCCGCCAACGGCCGCGCGCTCACCATGGACGCGGGCGACAATGGCGGCTTCGTGCGCGTGATCGCGCGCAAGGACGATCACCGCATGCTCGGCATCCAGGCGGTCGGCGCGCATGTCGCCGAACTGTCGGGCGAATTTTCGCTGGCGCTGGAGATGGGCGCGGTGCTGGAAGACATCGCCGGCACGATCCACGTCCACCCGACGCTGAGCGAGGCCTTCCACGAATCCGCGCTGCGCGCGCTGGGCCACGCGATCCATATCTGAACCGCGGCGTGGCCAAAAAAATTTCGTTGAAAGATAATATCGTTCGACGAGTGCAGATCGAAAACGCGAACAAGACGCAGCAAAATCGAAATCTCCGCACTGTCCAAGCACCTCTGCGACGTTTCTCCTGCTGTTGTGTAGCGACCTATCTTAAACCGCCCGTGAAATAAATTTTCGACTGCCTCTTGAACCGAGTCTGTCTATACTAAATCACCCATATCCCCACAGGTGTGAGCAGACATTCGCCGCTGGTGCTTGGCGGTTGCCGGACGGCGTGCTGCTTGCGTGCCGAGAGCGGGGCATCGCCATCACGAGGACCCGCGAATGATCGAAAATATTGCAGTCCACTCTGCAATACTGCAATGTGTGCGCCCGATCAGGAGGACCCACTTGGCCGCCCCTGAAGAGATCAACGCAGACATGCTTTCCTTCTGGAATGGTAAGGGCGGCCATACCTGGGTGGCTCGTCAGGAGCACACCGACATCACGCTCACGCCGGTAACCGATGCCTTGCTCGCTTTTGCCGCGCCGCGCACCGGCGAACGGGTGGTGGATATCGGTTGCGGCTGTGGAGCGCCCACACTGGAGTTTGCGCGCGCCGTTGGTCCCTCCGGCCGCGTGGCAGGCTTCGATATCTCCGGTCCGATGCTGGCCGAGAGTGAGAAGCGGGCGGGCGCCGCCGGTATCGCCAATGTCGATTGGCGGCAGGCTGACCCAGCCGTGGCGGCGCTGGACGAATACGATTTGTTGACCTCGGCCTTCGGCGTGATGTTCTTCGGCGATAGAGTGGCGCCTTCACCAATATGCGCCGCAGCGCCGCTCCGGATGCGCGCATGGCGCTTGTGTGCTGGCGCACGCTGGCCGAAAACCCGTGGATGAAGGTGCCGATGACTGCAGTCGCGCGGCACCTGCCGCCGCGGCCACAGCCGATCTCGAACGCTCCCGGAATGTTCGCTTTCGCCGATCCAGAGCACGTCACCGAGGTTCTCACCGCGGGCGGCTGGACACCGCCGCGCTTCGAGAAGCTCGACATGGACCTTGACATCGCCGCCGGCCGTGGGCTGGAGGAGGCCGTGGTTCAGTCAACTGAAATCGGCGCCGTAAACAGTTGGCTGCGCAATCAGCCGGAAGAGGTCGTCTCGGCCGCCGTCGCTTCTCTCCGCGAGGAGCTGAAGCCCTACGCGGACGGTATGAGCGTGCGCCTGCCCGGTGCGATGTGGTTGATCAGCAGCTTGCCCGCCTGAACGAGGCCTGTGATACGGCGATTGCCGCCGGCCGCCAGGGAACACTGCCCGCAACATTCATTCCATGATCGCTGGAGGCCGATGTCCATCGCGAGAATTGCTGTTTGACGCGGCCGGATTTATGACGCCTTGGTGCATCCCGACAATTGCCGGCGTGACAACCAGGGACGTCCATGACCAAGCGCCCGAACTTTCTTGTCATCGTCGCCGACGATCTGGGCTTCTCCGACCTCGGCGCATTCGGCGGCGAGATCGCGACGCCCCACCTCGACGCGCTGGCGAGGCGGGCGTGCGCTTCACCGACTTCCACACCGCGCCGGCCTGCTCGCCGACGCGCGCGATGCTGCTGACCGGCACCGATCATCACATCGCGGGACTTGGCACGCTCGACGAGGTCGCCAGCCGCGACCCAGCGCGGCAAGCCGGGCTATGAGGGCTATCTCAACGACCGCGTGGTCACCGTCACCGAACTGCTGCGCGAGAGCGGCTATCGCACCTTCATGTCGGGCAAGTGGCATCTCGGCATGACGCTGGAGACCTCGCCGCACGCGCGCGGCTTCGAGCGCTCGTTCGCGCTGCTGCCCGGCGCGGCCAACCACTATGCCAGCTCGCCGAAGGCCGGCACCGGCTTCCGCCGCCAGGACACGCTCTATACCGAAGACGACCGTTCGTCGGCCTGCCGGACGACTTCTACACATCCGACGGTTTCACCGACAAAGCTGATCGACTATCTCGACGAGCGCCGGACGGAGGCGCGCCGTTCTTCGCCTATCTGCCTTTTCCGCGCCGCACTGGCCGTTGCAGGCGCCGGACGAACTGATCGCCAAATATCGCGGCCGTTATGACGGCCGGTCCTGATGCGCTGCGCGAAGCGCGGCTCGAGAAACTGCGCGTGCTCGGCTTTGCTCGCCGGACGTCGTACCGCATCCGGTCGTCGCGCGTCAAGCCGAATGGGACGCATCACCGACGACGAGCGGGCTTCTCGGCTCGCACGATGGAAGTCTATGCCGCGATGGTCGAGCGGCTCGACTGGAATGTCGGGTCGCCTGGTCGAGCATCTGAAAGCGAGCGGCGAATCTCGACAACACCTTCATCCTGTTCCTGTCGGACAACGGCGCGGAAGGCGCGCTGATCGAAGCGGTGCCGGTGTTCGGGCCGAAGCTGATGCAGTTCATCGCTGAGCACTACGACAACCGGCTGGACAATGTCGGCCGGGCCAATTCCTATGTCTGGTATGGCCCGCGCTGGGCCCAGGCGGCGACCGCGCCGTCGCGGCTCTATAAGACGCACACGGCCGAAGGCGGCATTCGCGTCGTCGCGTTCGCTGACCGGCGCGGCGTTGCGCGCCAGGGCGAGATCGCCACGCGTTTGCCACCGTGATGGACGTCGCGCCGACCGTGCTGGAGCTCGCGGGCGTCGAGCATCCCGGGCGCACTGGCAGGGCCGGGAGATCGTGCCGATGCGCGGCCGTTCGCTCGTTCCCTATCTGGCGGCGAGACGGAGGTCGTCCACACGACGATAACGCCACCGGATGGGAATTGTTCGGCCGCTGCGCGATCCGCCGCGGCGACTGGAAAGCGCTTGCTTCCGCCGCCGCATGGTCCCTACAGATGGCTGAACGAAGCGGCGCGCAGGGAAAACGATGTATTGCTGGTGGGCGGCATCATCCTGATCGTGCTCATCGCGATTCCCTTCCTTCTGAATGCGGACAACTATCGCCCTCGCATTCAAGCATGCTCTCCGATGCCACGGGACGGCAGGTCACGCTCGGACATCTCAGCTTCTCGCTCTTCTCCGGCTCGCTCACCGCGGACCAGCTCAGCATCTCCGACGATCCCGCCTTCAGCCAGCAGCCCTTCGTCCAGGCGCAGCAGATCCACATCGGCATCGAAGTGAAGCCGCTCATCTTTGACAAACAGGTCAAGATCCAGAGCATCACCATCGACACACCCAAGATTTCATTGATTCAGAACCAGTCCAATGTGTGGAACTACGCCAGCCTGGGCAACTCCAGCAAGCGATCCAACAAACCCGAGACGCAAAGCTCCATGCCCAACCTCTCCATCGGCGCGCTCGAAGTAAAGGATGGCCAGGTGACGATCACCGACCTCGGCGCGCCAACGCCGCCACGCGTCATTCAGAGCGTGCAGGCGAAGATCAGCGACTTCTCGCTCACCACCCCCTTCACCTACTCTCTCTCCGCGGCCTTCCCCGGCAACGGTACCGTTTCGGTCAGCGGCAAGGGCGGCCCCTTCAACCAGGCCGACGCCTCCAAGACTCCCTTCACGGCAAAGATCGAAGTCAAACACGCCGACCTCGTGGGCGGTGGCTTCGTTCCTCCCTCAGCCGGCGTCGCGGGCATTGCGGATCTCAATGCCGACCTCACATCGAATGGCCAGACCGCGCACGTGCAGGGCACCATCGACGCAACGCAGCTCAAGCTGGCCGTCAACGGTTCGCCCGCGCCGCGTCCCGTGCACGTCAACTTCACGATGGATCAGAACCTCGCCTCGCTCACCGGCCAGTTGCAGAACACCACTCTCGCCTACGGCAAAGCCCTCTTCAACATCGCTGGCAGCTACCAGACCCAGGGCGCGAAGACCACGCTCAACGCTACTGCGTCGACCCAGGGGGCACCGATCAACGATCTCGAGGATTTCCTCCCTGCACTCGGCATACAGATGCCCTCTGGCTCGAAGCTGCAGGGCGGGACTCTCACCACCAACCTCGCCGTCACCGGCGCCACGGATGCGCCGGTGATCAGCGGTCCGGTGCGCATCGAGCAACACCACGCTCGCGGGTTTCGACCTTGCCTCCAAGATGGGTCCTGCGGCCGCGCTTGTCGGCGCGAAGCCCGGCACCGGCACCGTGGTCCAGATTCTCAGCCTCAACCTGCGCGAAGCAGGCGGCGGAATCCAGGCCCAGAACATCCTCCTCACCGTCGCCGGTCTGGGTACGGCAACCGGAAACGGCACCGTCTCGCCGGCGAAAGCATTGAACTTCCATGTCGTCGCCAAGCTGCCAGGGCGGCGTGGCCAGCGCAGCCACCCCGGCGATCTCGATGATCGGCGGCACGGCGTCGGCGGCTGCGGCTGGGCGGTGCACTGAAGAACGGCATTCCGGTCACCATCACGGGCACCGCATCGAGCCCCATCATTACGCCCGATATGAAGGGCTCACCGGCGGAGCCTGAACCAGGACTCTCTGAATGCCGGCAGCCTGCTCGGCAAGAAAGGGCTGCCCCTCAAATACCCACCAAGGGCCTGGGCAAAGTCGCTGGGCGGCTTCTGGGAAACACTAGCCACGAGCCGCAGGCAGATACATAAGGGCGCCCGTAAAGGCGCCCTTAGTTTTCTGCGGCGTCTTCCGCCGCACCTGCTACGTGATCTCAAATACATTCTGTTCGTGGGACCGCCGCTCCTCCGCACGTTCGATCAGCTTGCGCGCAATCGCGTAGAAGCTCGCTGTTCCGACATGACGACGCCTCCGGCGCGAGAGCGACCGGTAATCCGCGATCGCCCCCATGCCGGATATTCGGATCCAGTTCCACCGATCCCAGGAAGGGCAGTTTGAACTGCTGCGCCGTCCGCTCCACGCCGCCCTTGGAGAAGATGTCGATCACCTCACCGCAATGCGGGCAGGTGAACTGGCTCATGTTTTCGACGATGCCCAGCACCTCCACATTCACCTGGTGAAACATCTCCAGCGCCTTGCGCGCATCCTGCAGCGACACATCGGATGGCGTCGAGATCACGACCGCGCCAGTCAGCGGCACCGTCTGCACCAGCGAGATCACTACATCCCCCGTGCCCGGTGGCAGGTCGACGATCAGGTAATCCAGCTCGCCCCACGCCACCTGCTGCAGAAACTGCCGGATGATCTGGTGCAGCATCGGTCCGCGCATCACCAGCGGTTTGTCGCCCGGCGTCAGCGAGCCCACCGAGATCATCTTCACCCCATGCGCCGTCAGCGGCTCAATGCGATTGCCCTCAATCACCCGCGGCTGCGCCGTCGCCCATCATCAGCGGCACATTCGGCCCGTAGATGTCCGCATCCACCAGCCCGACGTGTCCCAGCTTCGCCATCGCAATCGCCAGGTTCACGGCAAGCGTGGTCTTACCGACACCGCCCTTTCCCGAACCGATCGCGATGATGCCTTCACTCCCGGCAGCGACTGCGGCTGCGGCATCTGCTGTCCATGTGCTCCCATTCCGAATCACTCCCTGGGCATCTCGGCGCTATCCACTCGTCGTGAAATTTGCGCGCCCCAGCCCATCTCTTAAGATTAGCGTGTCTGGCCATGCGCTGCCCGTGCCAGCATTGTTGACATGGAAGCCCAATCGGCCGCACAGCTCTTCGAAATCCCTGCCGGCATCACCTACCTGAACTGCTCCAACATGTCGCCCCAGCTAAAATCCATCACCGCTGCGGGACTTGAGGCTGTGCGCATCAAGGCGACGCCCTGGACCCTCACCGGAGCAAACTGGTTCTCCTCCGCCGAAGAGCTCCGCACGCTCGCCGGCAAAGTCCTCGGCACTGGCGCCAATTCTGTGGCGCTGATTCCCGCCGTCAGCTATGGCATGGCCGTGGCCGCTGCCAACGTCGAGATCAAAGCCGGCGACTCCATCGTTCTGCTTGCGCAGGACTTCCCTTCCAATGTCCTCACCTGGCGCGAAGCCGCACAAAGGCACAACGCGCACATGGTCACTGTCGAGCGCGATTCCAGCTCCGGCTGGACGGAATCTGTCCTCCGCGCTATCGACAACCGTACTGCCGTCGTCTGCGTGCCGCGCTGTCATTGGATGGATGGCACCATCGTGGATCTCGTCCGCGTTGGCGAGCGGGCCCGTCAGGTGGGTGCCGCGTTCGTCATCGACGCCAGCCAGGCGCTCGGCGCCACACCCATGGACCTCGCCAGCATCCAGCCCGACTTCCTGGTCTCCGTAGGCTATAAGTGGCAACTCGGTCCTTACGGGCTTGGCTATCTCTACGCATCGCCGAAATGGCAGAAGCAGGGCATGCCGATCGAGCAATCGTGGATGCCCCGACGTGGCAGTTCCGACTTCACACGTCTCACCGACTACCGCGATGACTTCCAGCCCGGCGCACGCCGCTTTGATGTGGGCGAGTTCACCCAGTTCATCTCTGCTCCGATGTGTGCTGCGGGCCTGCAGCAGGTTCTCGACTGGGGCATCGCCTCCATCGAGCAATCGATCTCGTATCTCACCGAAGAAATCGCGCAGCGCGCACTCGCCGCCGGCTACGACGTCGCTCCGCCGGAGCAGCGTTCCAAACACATGATCGGCATCCGTTTCCGCAACGGCCTGCCTGAAAAGCTCCCTGCCGCGCTGGCCGCGGCGAAGGTCTACGTCAGCATTCGCGGAGACTCCGTTCGCGTCTCGCCGCACCTCTACAACGACACCACCGACATCGACCGCCTCTTCGCCGCCATCGCATCCTGCGTCTGAGAACAGGGGCCGCAGCAGGCTTCTACTTTGTCGAGTAATCGTCGGGCCGCGCCGCGCCATCCATCATGGCCTCTCGCGGCTTCGCCTGACGCTTGCGCTCCAGTTCCTTCTGACGCAGTTCCCGTCGCCGCGCCGCGTCCTCGTAGTGCTGCTTCTCTTCTTCCGTCTCGGGCTGCAGCCTGGGCACCGGGACGCGCCGCCCCTGGCTGTCCACCGCGACAAACGTCAGATACGCCGACGCCACATGCCGGTACATCCCCGCGATCGTGTTCTCCACCCACACCTTCACTCCCACCTCCATCGAGGTGTTGAAGGCGCGGTTCACCGACGACTTCAGAATCAGCAGATCGCCCACATGCACCGGCGCGATGAAATCGATGTGATCCATCGAGGCCGTCACCACATGCGTCCGCGCATGCCGGTACGCCGCCATCGCGCCCACCAGGTCAATGAAGTGCATCAGCCGGCCGCCCAGCAGATTGCCCAGCGTGTTCGTATCGTTCGGCAGGATCAGCTCCGTCATTTCGCTGCGTGATTCGGCAACCGAGCGGGTAGGCAGTTGAGCGGTAAAGTCCATCGTGCGTCTCTTTCGTATGGGAAGCTACCCCGTTTTCACAATACCTTTGGCCTTGAAAGAAACTCGGCGCAATTTCCGTCAAAAAAGCTGCTCTTCGCCCCCGGCCAGACCACCGTATTTGTGAAAAACGGGTACCCTCCAGTGTCGGGCATCGCGCCCAAACCCGCAATGCAGGCTCCGCTCCGGCAATGCCACGGTCAGGCATGCTACGGTCAACAGAGGAACCGCAAGGGGCAAGATCGCCATGGACAAAATTGCACTTCTTCAGGAAATTCTCGCGCAGAATCCCAACGATGCCTTCGCACGTTACGGCCTGGCCATGGAGCACGCCAGCCAGGGCGACACCGCCACCGCCCTCGACAATTCCAGCAACTCACCACTGCGCATCCCGACTATGCCGCCGGCTACCAGATGTCCGCCCAGTTGCTTCTCAAAAGCGGCCGCGACGGCGAAGCACGCCAGCGTCTGGAAGCTGGAGTCGCCGCAGCACGCCGCACCGGCAACGCCCTCGCATTGAGCGAAATGAGCGCCATGCTGGATGAACTTTCGGTCTGATTCGGTGGGCGCAGCACCGGATGGGCGCAAATGCGACACCATCCCCGGGCGCTCGTCCCATTCCTTTTCGCGTAACGAAAACCCAAATCGGCAAGGGGCGCAGTACGCACGCAAACTGTGATCGCTCGGGGCGCATAATAACGCGAGCACGAGATCGCGAAGGTGAAGATTCGAATCCTCCAGCATAGGATGGGCCCCCTCTTGAAAAACCTCTTCCCGTTCTCTCTGAGCCTGCGGCGCAGCCCGAAAGATGTGCGCGCGTATGAAGATTCCGTTATTTCCGCTCGATGTCGTGCTCTTCCCTGGAGTGCCGCTGCCACTCCATATCTTCGAGCCGCGCTATCGCGAGATGATCGCCGAGTGCATCGCCGGCAATGCCGCCTTCGGCGTCGTGCGTGCGCAGCGCGACGGCCTTGCCGTCATTGGCTGCACCGCGCAGGTGATACACGTGCTGCAAAGCTACCCCGATGGACGAAGCGATATCCTGACCCAGGGCGTCGAGCGTTTTGAAATCGTGCAACTGGACAACAGCCGCGGCTTCCTGCAGGCCGAAGTCGATCTCCTCCCCGACACGGCGCAGGCCGCAACCCGCGCCGCGCGCGAGGAATGCGTAGCCTTTCACTTCGAGGCTTTGCACCTGATGGGATCAAGCCACGCCTCGATGCATCTCGATCTCGATGCGCCGGTTGCCTATCTTCTTGCGGCCGTCATGCCGGCGGACCTGAACTTCCAGCAGGAGCTCCTCGCCATGCGCTCGGATGCCGAACGCACCGAGACACTTTCGAGCTATTACCGCGCCATCCTGCCCAAACTGCGCAGCGCTGCCACGACCAGCGAGCGCGCCTCCAGCAATGGGCACATCATGTAGGCTGGCCCCGGCATCTCGGTGAGCCTCGTCCCACATCTGTCGCTCGAAACAGTACAGTAGAGACAGTGCTTGCCACAGTGCCAGGAGGTTCTCCCCGCATGCCGCAGAAAACAACGCCGTCCAGCCCGGCATTGCCGGCCACGCTTGGAGAGCTGCGCACCAGCAAGGAATTCACAGAGGCTGCCGTCTGCCGCAGCGTCAAGGACGAACTGCGCGCCAACCTCATACGGCGTCTGCAGGATCAGGCCTCTGCGAAAGTTGCCGAGCCGATCTTCCCCGGCATCGTCGGCTACGACGACACCGTCATTCCGCAGATCGTCAACGCCATCCTGTCCCGGCAGAACTTCATCCTGCTCGGTCTGCGCGGGCAGGCCAAGAGCCGCATCCTGCGCGCCCTCACGCAGCTGCTCGACGATCAGCTGCCCTACGTCGCCGGCTGCGAAGATCCGCGACAACCCCTATCGGCCGATCTGCGAAGCGCTGCCGCGAGCTCATCGCCGAACGCGGCGACGCCACGCCCATCGCCTGGATCACGCGCGACGAGCGCTACGTCGAAAAGCTCGCTACGCCCGACGTCACCGTCGCCGACCTGATCGGCGATCTCGATCCCATCAAGGCCGCGCGCGGCGGCGCACGACCTCTCGAACGAGCTCACCATGCACTACGGCCTGCTGCCGCGCGCCAACCGCGGCATCTTCGCCATCAACGAACTGCCCGACCTCGCCGGCAAAATCCAGGTCGCGCTCTTCAACATCATGCAGGAAGGCGACGTGCAGATTAAGGGCTATCCCGTGCGCCTCGCCCTCGACGTCGCTCTCGTCTTCAGCGCCAACCCGGAGGACTACACCGCGCGCGGCAAAATCATCACGCCGCTCAAAGACCGCATCGGCTCGGAGATCCGCACGCACTACCCGCAGACGCTCGAAGGAGGGCATCGCCATCACCGCGCAGGAGGCCTGGAGCGACCGCGCGGCGCGCACGCCCTCGAGGTCTCCGCAATATCTGCGCGAGATCGTCGAGCAGGTCGCCTTCGCCGCCCGCGAAGACAAGAAGGTCGACAACGCTGCGGTGTCAGCCAGCGCCTGCCGATCTCCACGATGGAGCTCGTCGTCTCGAACGCCGAACGACGCGCCCTGCTGCACGGCGAACCGCTCGTCGTCCCTCGCGTCGGCGACATTTATGCGGCACTGCCCGGCATCACCGGCAAAATCGAACTCGAATACGAAGGCGAGATGCGCGGCGCCGACGTCGTCGTGCGCGAGATCATCCGCACCGCTATCCTGCGCGTCTACGACCAGTACTTCGCCGACACCAACACGCAGCAGATCGAGCAGTGGTTCAACCTCGGCGGCTCGGTCAAGATCGAGGACAGCCAGTCCGCCAAGGCCACGCTTGCCGAGTTGGAGCAGATCCAGGGTCTCTTCGAAAAGCTCTCCCCGCTCGGCATCCAGCAGAAAGATGCGGCGGAAAAGATCATCGCCGCCGCGGAGTTTCTCCTCGAAGGCCTCTACGCGCACAAGAAGCTCAGCCGCAGCGAGGAGCGCGGCTTCACCGCGCAGGAACGCGCCCGCACCAGTGCCGAGCGTGGTCAGGAGCGCCGCGATGAAGCCCGCGAGTACGAGCAATGGCAGCAGCGCCGCTCCAACAAACAGCGCAGCGGCTTGAATTAGCACGCCTACGCAGACTGGCGGCAATGCCGCGGGGACTGGCAGCGAACGACACCCCTAAAGGGAAACGCCTTCCACGTGAAGAAGGCGTTTGAAAGAATGAGGCTGTGCGGCTCGGGTCTGCTAGGTCTTCGGCCTTCGTCAGCGCGGGCCAATCGCTGTAGCCCTTCTCACCGCCGCCGTAATACGCTCCCGCGGAGCATCCACCAGCGGTGACCCCACACGCAGCCTCTGCACCAGGTCGGGATTGCCTATAAACGGCCGGCCAAAAGCTCACCAGATCCGCGCGGCCGGAGTTCAACGCTTCTTCCGCCAGTTCTTTGTTGTAGCGGTTGTTCGCAAGATAGCTGCCGCGGAAGCGCCGCCGCAGCGTCAGAAAATCGACGCCACCTGGAGCCTCGCGAGTCTCCCGGCGTCACGCCTTCGATCACATGAATGTACGCCACACCCAGCGCGTTCAATCGGTCGATGTATCGGCTGTACGTGCCCATCACATCGCTGTCCAGCGGCGTCTCGCCCGGGCTCGTGGTCGTCGGGGAGATACGCACGCTGACCGTTGGCCCCCACCCGAGGCTCGACCGCTGCCTCCACCGCCGCCAGCGGGAAAAAGCGAAGCCGATTCTCTACCGAACTGCCGTACTCATCCGTTCGCTTGTTCTTGGGTCGTCACGAATGAACTGCTCCAGCAGGTAGCAATACGTAGTTTGAAACGTTAAGGTAGACATAAACATA
>CAWAVH010000030.1:0-89966 GCA_963785395.1 uncultured Acidobacteriota bacterium
TTTGTCACGCTGATCTGCGTCAGCCCATTTTCGCGTTCGTAAAGCACGTAGAAATTCTTAAAGAAATCAGTGTCTTCAAGCATCACTGCCTTGCGATCGGGAATAATTTCCTGCCAGTTCGCGCGCTGCGGATTCGCAACCGGCGCTTTCACCAAACGAAAATTTCGTCCCGTGTCATTCGCACGAATATAAAAAAACGCGCCGTTGTGATCCGGGTAGTACTCCACGTCCTGTTTTCGCGGCTCGATCAATTTCCATTCAGCCATCGGTTCATGTGCTGGGATATACCGTGCTTCGCTGGTGGTATGGCTCGATATATAAAGAAAAATGTAAGCGTTGCTGCGCGTCTTTCCCGCCGCCACATTGAACCGTTCGTCTTTCTCCTCGTATACAAGCGGGTCTGCGCCAGTGGTGCCCAGCGCGTGGCGATAGAGTTGGTTCTGTCGCTTCGTCACCGCGTCTTCCGTCGTGTAGAAAATTGTTTTGTTGTCGTTCGCCCACGCCACCGAACCCACCCGCTCCGCGTGATCGGCCAAAGTTTTCCCGGTCCGCAAATCCTTCACCGCAAGCGTGTATTGTCGGAATCCCGTGCTGTCGGTCGTGTACGCCAGCAAATTCCCGTCGTCGCTGACGTTGAACGCGCCGAGACTCATAAAGTCGTGGCCCTTCGCCAATTCATTCTGATCCAGGATCACTTCCTCCGCCGCCTCCATCGTTCCTTTCCTGCGGCAGTAAATCGGATATTGCTTGCCCGCCTCCGTGCGCGTGTAATAAAGATACGCGCCCATCTTGTACGGCACATTCACATCGGTTTCCTTGATGTGGCTCAGCATCTCGTCATAGAGACGCTTCTGAAATTCCTCCGTCGGTTTCATCACCGAATCGGCGTATGCGTTTTCTTTTTCCAGGTATGCCGCCACTTCAGGATTCTGTTTTTCTCGCAGCCAGTAATAATCATCCACCAATTTTCGGCCGTTAATCTCTGTCACCTTGGGTTCCTTTTTCGCGATGGGAGCGTCTGCGGTCCGCGATTGCAGCGCCGCCGAAAGCGCGAACGCCGAGACCAGCCCCGCGATCGCCACCAAACTTCGCCGCGCCAAAATATTTTTCATGGGAGACGCTCCTGGAATTCGCATGTCAATCAGTCGCAGGAGTATACCTGTACTTCTACCCGCGACGAAATATCCAGCCGTCGCAAACGGCGCCGCAAGTCGCCTTCAGAAATATTGTCTGTACAAATTGAGGATTTGTGCTAACACGCCGCGCACATCTGCGGCTCGTGGAAGCTTTGCGACGTCGGCGAATCGAGGACGATACAGCCCTGGTTATGATCTGGACCGGGATGCCTCGGCCCGATCGCGAATACAGATTTTCTGTCGTGCACTCGTTTGGCCATTACAATTACAAAATGGCGGACGGCAGCATTGTTGAGGTCACTCGCCATCAGGAACTCAGCGAGAACGGATCTACCCGCATGATTCACGTCGAACAATATTGGCCGAAAGGCAGACCGTATGACGGTGACTACCTCGTGGAACAGCTTTCAGACATTTCGCGATAGGAAGGGAGAGATCATAAGTTCCTAGATTACAATTTTTGAGCTCTTTCGACCGGTTTAATTTCCGTTGCCAGCGTCACGCGGTTTGACTCTCCCTCGGAAATCGATAGACAGAATACTTGGCGCAACCGCGCCACTTTGCTAGGTTTGTAAAATGCCCGTACCCACGCTCCAGGAGCAATTCGGCCAGATCGACATCTATCTTTTCGACCAGCTTCTGAAAGGCCGCATCTCGCCCGGAATGCGAATCCTGGACGCCGGATGCGGTTCCGGTCGAAACCTCGTTTACTTCCTGCGGGAAGGGTACGAAGTTTACGCCGTTGACCCGGACGTGCAGGCGGTGGAGAGCGTCCGCGCCCTCGCCCGGATGTTCGCGCCCGCGCTTCCGGAGTCGAATTTCTCAGTCGAAGCCGTCGAACATATGTCCTTCGACGATGCGTTGCGCGGATGTGGTCATCTGCAACACCGTCCTCCATTTTGCGCGCGACGACGCGCACTTCGAGTCCATGCTGCACGGAGCGTGGCGGGTCCTGAAGCCCGGCGGGCTCTTCTTCTGCCGCCTCGGATCCTCGATCGGCATGGAGAGTCAGATAGAGCACATCGAGGGACGCCGCTACAAATCGCCGGATGGTTCGGAGCGATATCTCGTGGACGAAGCCCTGCTCGGCTCGCTCACCGAACGGTTAGGCGCCGAATTGGCCGACCCCGTGAAGACGACCGTGGTCCAAAATCAACGCTCGATGACCACATGGGTCCTGCGGAAAAAACTGCTCTAACCCAGATTCAAACCCAACTCCTGATTAACGTCATTTCCGGGCGTGCAGCGGCACCGGCGTATTCGAAAGCGTTCGCTCACGCTACGCAGAAGACAGAAGAATGTTGTTTGAAAGACGCTCTGATTTCTGCTTGAATGATCCGTTCCGGGAGAAACCATGAAGATATACAACGTCACGGGGTATCTGCTTATCTTGTGCTACATGCTGGCTTGCATGTATTCCGCGCCAGCCGGCCACGGGCACTGGACGGGACTGATGATCGGCGGAGCCTATTTCATTTTCTGTTGGTTTTTCGGTGGGCTGTATCTGGCCGATCTTCTACATCTTGGAATCGCTCATCGTTCACTTGACTATAAGGAGTGGTTCATAAAGACCGTAGCCGTTGTGAATAACATCTTTGGGATTTATGTGGATCCGATTGCCTGGGTCAATCGCCATCGATTGCACCATAAACACGCCGACCACCCGGGGGATCCGAATAAGCTGTCAGGCGACGGTTTTTGGAGAACCCTGTATCTCTGCATGATGCCGTATCGATGCACAGAGAATTTGGCCAGCGACAAGATTTTGAAGTCTTGGACCTTTCGGATCGTTGCGAGTCCAATCTTCGCAATATTTGCGCAATCCTTCAGTTTTTATCTTTTGTGGAAGATTGCCGGAGATCTCAAGTTTGCTTTGGTGATGTGGTTTGGAATACGCATTTTCGGATTGTGGGTAAATATGATCCAGAATTACTGGACACATAATCGAGACTTCGGATTCAGACGGTATGACGATGAAGAAGACAACGCCATGAACATTGGGGACTGGCTGCCGGTGACGGCCACCTTTAGCGCATGCCTCCAAAATAATCATCACCACTATGAGGGTCTGTTGCGGCTAAGTCACGACAACTCCGAATATGACTTTGGGTTCTTAACCGTAAGACTCATGAAACGTCTCGGATTGGTGAAGGCAACCAGAAAAGGTGCAGAAATACCCGAAGACGTTCCATTAGAAGGGCTGGGTTTTTAGAGTGTTCTTTTCTTCCCTATAAAAGGGTCAATCGTTTGCCTAACGAAATCGGGCGCAATCTCTTCGCCATCGAGGCCATATCGTTCCGGCCACGTATCCGGAAAGAAGTACGTTCCGAAGATCTTATCGATCCACGGAAAATGAATGGCAAAGTTTTTGTCTATGCCTTCTTTTTGGGATGTGTGGTGCCAATGATGATATCTAGGCATAACCAAAAACTTTTCCAGCCATTTGGCATTGGGCCCGAAATTGCAATGGGTCCATGTGGCGTGGAGGGTCACGAAAATCAAGTATGCCAGTATGATCGTTTGCGAGAATCCGAGCATAAGGGGAGCGAGGATAAATCCGCGCACCAGTGTGTCGTCGATAAAGTGGGAGCGCGACCCGGCGATCCAGTCTAGCGCCTTAGAGGAATGGTGCACGGCGTGAAAACGCCATAGAAAAGGCACCTTGTGCAAAGCCAAATGAATAAAATACTCGGCTACATCGCCGACCACAACGGCCGAGAAAAATTGCAGGAGCCAGGGCATTCGAGCAATAACGCCTTGAAGAACGGGAACACCTAAATACTTGGTGGCCTGGGTCGCGGGCAATAAAACAAGAAACGACAAAATCTGCAGAGGGAGATGGGTAGACAGGAAGTAGACGACATCCAATACCCACTCCTTCCTGAATGTTCCTTGTTCTGGATATTGGGGCCACAGTCGTTCGAGTGGTACGTAGATGAGCGCCATCAAAAACAGATCGAGCAGAAACCAGTCCAGGCCGATGGCAGGCCCATCGCGCAGGGTTTCGTTAATCTCAACGCTCGATCCCCCCAATGCGGTTGCACCGATCGCAAGCAACATTCCGGCCAAGGCTAAGTTTTTTTTCTTGCGGAGGATCGAAGAAAGGACCGCGAACAAAATTGCCGCCACGATAAGGCATTGGATGAAAACACGCATGACGTGCATCGGATAATGCGGACGCAGTTGGGGGGAAGTTAGAAGCTCCGGGAAGTGCAGGCACAAAACTCCGCCGAGGGAAAGAAACCCGAAAAAGGCCGACAACACCCCGCTCCACCAACCGGTCCCAAAACCGGTAGTCTCAACATCGCCAAAGAATTGATTGATTTTTTGTTCGAGCACGCCAAAGCGCCTCGAGTACGATTATAGGGACAACACGAGGGGGAGGAAAGCCGGCGTTCGCTAACTTGTGCGTTTTGAAAAACGGACTCAAGAAAGACTGGCACAACGAAGTCGGCTGACAAATTCCGATTTCCAGCAGCCGTCTAAAGTTGCGTCAATTACTAGCAAGACTTTAGATCGTTTTGAAAGATTGTGTTGACCCTCTGCTGTTAGTTGGCGTGGGAACGGAGTTCATCAACAATGCCTCAAGTGCCCGATTAACCCCCGTAATCGTACAGGCTCGAAACATCGCGTAAGCGTCCTGAAGCCGAATGCTTTGCAGCAAACTTTCACTTCGCGGCGTTCTTAATTTCCCAAACACAGGCACGCTGATCTCGGGACCGGTCTGCCCACAAAGCTCGTAAATCTATGCGGAAAGGGCCAGTTTTGGCGGGCTTTTGGGTGCCCAAGAACCACTGACCAGAACCTGCCCAAAAAAACGTGATTTAGAGCAATCCTGCGGCGAAGGGCACGCCTAAGCTCGAGGGTAAAGAGCCTTATGTCAGAGCGAATGACACCTCTTCGCATAACCTCCGTCTTGTTTTTCCCCCTTAGAATGGCTGCATCTCAATCTGATTTGCGTTCCGATGTTCCTCCCCCAATTCTCACAACCTGCGCAGCTTTTGCACTTGATGGGACTTCCGCCACGGTGACGGTCGATAGCGCTTGGCAATCGCTCGAAATCACTAGAGTTTTGGCGAAGGACACCCCCGGTCAAATCCGTTCAAGACGGCATCGGTAAACGTCGTGCATCGTCGCGGGATGACACTGCGGCACATGTTCGTCAAGATGACGCGAGCGATAGCCCTTCTCGTCTTGCTAGGTGGCGTCGCATACGCTGCGACAGGACCGATGCCGGGGCAGGATGTGCGGGTCTTCGGAAACCCGAATGTGTGGCAATGGGCGCCGAGCCGGTCGTATCACGTGGAGAATTACAAGCTGAAGCTGCACTTCGACCAGGCGAAAGGCGAGGTGTTTGGCGATGAAGTGTTGACGCTGCGACCGTTTGAATCGCATTTTCGGAAATTCTATCTGAACAGCACTGAGCTGACGATCGAATCGGTGGCGCTCGATTCGCATGAGGCCGCGCTGGCACCTCTCATGTTTTCGCTGCAAGGCAATAAACTGTGGATTACGCTCGATCGCGATTACGAAGCAAGAGACCATCTCAACATCCGCATCAGGTATCACGGCACTCCGCGCTTCGGATTATTTTTCGTGAACCCGACGGTGGAAGATCCAAAGCGGCCTCGAGAAATTTATTCCCAAGGCGAATCCGAATTCAATCAGCGCTGGTTTCCGTGTTGGGATTATCCGAACGATATGGCCACCAGCGAGACGATTACCACGGTTCCCGACGGGCAAGTGGTGGTGTCGAACGGCAGGCTCGCGGATGTGAGCCATGCCGGAAGCGAGACCACATACGACTGGGTCGAAAGAGTGCCGCATAGCTCGTATTTGATTTCGATCGCCGTAGGGCCGTGGCACAAGGTAGCCGACAGCTACGGGGACAAGCCGGTGGATTACTACGTGCCGGAATCCACAGATGACGCCACGGCGCGGCGAGCGTTTCATCTGACGCCTGACATGATCGGATTCTTCTCGCGGGCCACGGGTGTGGATTATCCGTACGAGCAGTACGCGCAGACGGCGGTTCGCAATTTCATCTTCGGAGGCCAGGAAAACGTGAGCGCGACGACGCTCACGGAAAATACACTGCACGATGAGCGAGCCGAACAGGATTATGCGAGCACGGTGCTCGTGGCGCATGAGCTGGGACAGCACTGGTTCGGCGACCTTGTGCAGGGCCGCGACTGGGCGAATATTTGGCTGAACGAGGGATTCGCGACCTACCTAGAGGCGCTGTACACGCAGCACCACGAGGGGAACGAAGCGTTTCGGTTTGAAATCTACAAGGATCAACTAGCGGCGCTGGCCCAGGACCGAGACGACTACGTGCGAGCGATCGTGGACCGGCATTACGACGATGCGATGCAGATGTTCGACGCGATCACCCATGAGAAGGGCGCAGCGGTGCTGGACATGCTGCGCTACCTGGTGGATGGATCGGACGCCGCTTCGCGTCCAGGATCGCAAGACGAATTGTTGTTCCGAGCGCTGCGACAATATTTGGTCGCGCATCGAGAGAACACTGCGGATACCGCGGATTTGATTCAGGCGATTCGTTCGGTGACCGGGCTGGAGCTCGACTGGTTTTTTCGTGAGTGGGTATTCCAGGGCGGACATCCGGATTATCGAGTAGAGGCGAGTTACGACAAGGAAAAGAAGATGGAAAAAGTTGCCGTTGAGCAAACGCAGACTGTGGATGCGATGACGCCGGTATTCGATATGCCGATCGAGCTGGCTTTCCACGGGCCCAACGGCGAGTCGAAAAGGATTCGGGTGCGCGACAATCTGAAGCAGCAGGAGTTCGATGTTGTAGTGGATTTCGAGCCCACGTGGGTGGACTTCGATCCGGACGATTTCATCGAGAAGACCGTGCAGTTCGAACAGCCATTGCATTCGCTGATTGCCGAGGCGGAAAACGATCCCTCGATGATGAGCCGACTTTGGGCAGCGGAAAAATTGGGAGTGACGGCGGGCGGAGATGAGGATGCGCGAGTCGACGCACTCGCACACGTGCTCTCCACTGACACTTTTTTTGGAGTGCGCGCGGCCGCCGCAACGAGCCTCGGCAAGATCAGAACTCCGAAAGCCCAAGCTGTTCTTCTTTCTGATTTGCAGCAGCCTGATAGCCGCGTACGAACAGCAGTGGTCGAGGCGCTCGGAAATTTTTCGAAAGACCATGTGGTCTACGATGCGCTTGTAAACTCATTGCACAATGATTCGAGCTACGCGGTTGAGGTCGTTGCCGCCCAGGACATCGGGCGGTCGGGCGACGCGCAGGCTTTCAGCGTGTTGCGAGCCGAAGCTGAAACGAAACCGGAAACCCACGTGATGCAGGCGACGCTGGCGGGACTCGCCGCAACCAAGGATTCGAGAGCGGTAGCGATTCTCCTGGCGCAAGCGCAGCCAGGCGTGTCCGAGCGAACTCGCCTCAGCGCTCTCGCCAGCCTCGGCACATTGAAAGAAATGATGGATCGCGACCACAGAAACGATTTGATCGAGGTAATTGGAGCTGCGCTGCATGATTCGTTCCTTCCGATCGTGGAGGCGGGAGAACGACTGGTCGGAATATATGAGCTGAAGCAATTTCAAACTGACATCGAAGCGGCGGCACAGAACGCACCGCTGGTAATGCAGCGTCAAGTCGCTCAAATGGTGCTGAAGCAATTGAAGGAAGCCAGCAAGTGAGCGAGTCCCAAATCGTATAAGTCCTTGTTGGGATTCCGCGCAACGAGAATGGGAGAGTACGTCCACTGGAGATGCAAGAATCGGCTAATCAAATCCGGGAGAAATCAAAGTGCACGATTCGGCGCTTGCAGCCAAGCGACCTTAAATGTATCGCTGAATTGGCCGGACAACTTGGATATCCCTGCACTGCGGAAGAGATCAGCACGCGCCTCGATGAAATGCAGGACCCGCGTCACTACGCCGTTTACGTGGCTGAGATCTCCGGCTGCATCAAAGGGTGGATTGGTTTGCATGTCTTCCGAGCCATCGAACTGGACGAACGCGTTGAAATCAGCGGGCTTATCGTGGACGAGGACGTTCGCTCGCGCGGAGTCGGAAAACTTCTGCTCGACGCTGCCGCAGAATGGGCGCGCAGTCTGGGTCATCGCGCGATATGGGTGCATTCGAACGTTAAGCGCAAACGCGCTCACAGCTTCTACATGAGGAATGGATATGAGCGGATCAAAACGCAGCAGCTGCTCCTTAAGAATCTCTGAGCAGGCATTGCAGTCAAACTTCACCCGTGGCTGACCGTTCACAGCTCCGGAACCCTGCGCTAGTCGCGGGAACAAATGTTGCCTCGCTGCGCACGCTCCAAAGAGAGCTGAATCTATTCGACGTGATTGCCATCGTCGTTGGTACCGTAATTGGATCCGGAATTTTCCTGATACCGAGCGCTATCGCGGCCGAATTGAATTCCTTTGGAATTGTTTTGCTTGTGTGGATCGCCGGAGGAATTCTCACTTTATTTGGTGTGTTGTCTCTCGCCGAACTCGGCTCCATGTATCCCGTCACGGGCGGCCTTTGCACTTACTTACACCACGCGTACGGGCCATTCGTCGCGTTCCTGTACGCTTGGGGGTTGCTTGTCATGATTCAGTCGGGCAGCATCGCAGCCCTGTCCGTCGCGTTCGCGATCTACATAAACCACATCGTTCACTTGACCCTACTTGATCAAAAAGTCCTAAGTGTGGCGTGCATCTTCGCGCTCACTACGATCAATTGTTTTGGAATCCGTGGCGGCAAGCTCACGCAAAATCTGATCGCCAGCGCCAAGATCATCGGACTAGCGAGTATTATCCTTCTACTGTGGATTCGCGGTTCGCGTCCAATTCACTTTTTCGAAACTCCCGGTGTTGGCGGCAGCGCTGCTTCTCTCACCGGAATTGGCATTGCACTTGTTGCGGTGATGTTTGCCTACGAAGGCTGGCACGTTGTGTCGTTTGTCGCCGGAGAAATGAAGCGCCCGCAGCTAGATCTGCCGCGCGGTCTTGTATACGGAACCTTAATTGTGATGCTGATCTACGTGGCCGCTAATTTTGGCTACTATCGTCTGTTATCTTCTGGCGAAATTAGAGGTAGCGATGCGCTTGCGGCGTACGCCGTAGGGAAAGTTCTCGGTCCGGGCGCCAGCATCGTGATCTCTTCATTGATCCTGATCTCGATATTGGGTTCCATGAACGGTCTCGTGCTCACCGGCCCGCGCGCGTACTTTGCAATGGCGCGAAACGGCGCTTTTCCGCGAGTTTTTGGCGAGTTGAGTAGTCACTACCGCACGCCGGTCATCGCTCTCATCGTGCAAGGCGGCTGGGCAGCGATTCTGGCTATTTCCGGAAGCTATCAGCAGTTATTTACAGCCGTCATTTTCACAGCATGGATTTTTTACGGCCTCGCTGTTGCGGCCGTTTTGGTGCTAAGACGAACTGAACCATGCATCGAGCGCCGTTTTCGCGTTCCCGGCTACCCCTGGGTTTCTATATTATTCTGTGCCGCCGCAGTGGGGCTTGTCCTCAGTACGGTAGTCGAGCGGCCGGGTGGCGCCGCGATTGGCGTTGGTTTGGTTGCCATCGGCATCCCTGTTTACTTTTACTTAGTTAGGCGTTCTACGAATCGAACTCCTGCCTGATCCAAGCTGGAGCTTTGGAGCTCGCGTCGGTTTCCCCCGAGCCAGGGTTAAACGAGCTTGCGCCACGTCTCCAAACAGCTGGCGACGTTCCCGAAACACGGTGAATCCATCGGGTCATGTGCGCTTGATCGGCAAAACCTGTCTCCGCGGCGATGGTGCAAAGGGCATCTGTTCCTTCCACCACTCGAAGCCACGCGGAACGAGCGCGCCATTCCGCGCGAAAAACTGTCGGTGTTACTCCATAAGCCGCAGCAAATCCACGGGAAATGGTTTCGCGCGCCAAACCATTCTCGTCAGCCCACTCACCGAGCTCCATGGACGAATCCTGCTTCAGTGCGGTCGCTAGTCGATCGGGCCAATCGTTTCTCTTACCCGGCGGAGAACAAGTTTTTTTCCGCAGACAATCGCTAAGAAGAAGCGTTGTATCTCCCACATCTCTTTCGGCAGTTCGCGCTAACGCATCTACTTCGTCCAGACGGTAGAGCCCGGCTAAGCTATTCGAGTCTGTCCACCGCAATCGGATCAGTTTCAGTCCAGCGGAGACTTTCGAGTTCGCATGGCAATCTAACGCGGGATGCACCAACACGTCGCCCGCTGTCGCCTGAATGCGGCCGATATAACCCGATTCCTCGAGCGTGCCTGCAAGCACTACAGTCGCGTACCCGCGCAGATGGCGATGCCGCGGCAAACTGAAGCTTGCGTGCAACGCTTCAATCCCCGGAGTAATCCGTCGAAAGTTGAAACAATCATTCACGGATGCGGTCGCGATTGTAAGGTAGATGGCGCTTGGCAACAACAACGATGCCTGTGCATCCGGCATACGTCAAATCGGTTCACGGCAACTCAGAAATAAAGCTTCATCGCTGACCGGAGCGAAACGAGGAATCCGCAATAAATCCTCGGCCTGTGCACCTCCTCCAAAACAGTTCATTCAGGCAAGTCGAAGGCGTACTGGTGGGCAAGCGAATGTCGCGAACTGTAGTTACCTCGATCCGATAGGTTTGCGGGGATCTTAGGGTTTGTGGGCAGGTCGATGCGGGGAAGTCTGCGAACTCATCCAATCCGTGATTATCTTGAGAGCGGTGGGGGACATCGTTTCTTCGATATCGTTGTATTCGCTCGGCGCGCCAGTTTTTGCATCCTGCAGTAGATGATTCATCCCTGCCAATTCAATCACCGTTGCGTCGGAGTTGTTTTTCAACGCCAGCCGGGCAGCCGCAAGATTTTCCTTCGCCGGGACCTGCACGTCGAGTGATCCATTGAGCGCGAGAACCGGAACGGTCAACTGGGACAACGTTGGCGCGGGATCGTAGGCGAGGAAGTACCGCTCCCAGGGTCGTGTATCGTCTTGGGCTAAGGTCTCCGCCTCGTTTCGATCGACGATCTTGTCCGTCACGCCCCGAGCAATGAGTGCTTTGGCGCGATCGAGCGCGGCCGAATCCGACGGTGCCGAAACAATTGCGTCGTATAGTTCTTGGTCGAAGACTTTCCGTTTGGCGATATAGTCGTCCGGCGCGCCGTAAGCTTTCGCCGTCATCGCCGATTGCAGCACGAATAATCTGTCGCCTCGAATACATGGACCAGCAATCATCACAACGAAGGCGACACTCTTATCCGCGGCGGCAACGGCGGGCGCAATGATGCCGCCTTCAGAATGTCCGAGCACACCGATGCGTTTAGGGTCGATCTGGGGTTGAGTCTTAAGCCACTCAATGGCGGCGTCCGCGTCGGACGTAAAATCAGCCGTCGTAGCTGAGTCGTAGTCGCCCGAAGAGCCGCCGACGCCACGCTTGTCGTACCGGAGAACCGCGATTCTATTGCGACTCAGGGCGTCAGCCAAAATGAGAAACACTTTGTGACCCCAGACGTCCTCGTCTCTGGTGTTCTGTCCAGTTCCCGAGATCAGCACGACAACCGCAAACGGTCCCTCGCCCTTGGGCAGGCTAAGCGTCCCAGCGAGCTGGTTATGAGCGGCAAGATTCTTGAACTGAACATCACGCTGCAAGTACGGGGCTGGGCTGGCAATAATCGCGGCTTCCTGCGGCCGCCGATGAACGGCAGGAGCCATGTCCTCTGACGTGGCGCGTTTCAGCGTGAGTGGAAAGACTCCCTGAAATGTCAGATTGCCGTTCCAGGTCTTGTCGTGGTTGTCCCAAGCCCCGTCAAAGCTCAGGTTGAGATTGTTCACCGCAAAACGCAAATGTTTCCCGTCGGACGTGATCTGATCGAGAACGGTTTCATTACCACTGGGATTGGTAAGCTTGCCTTCAAATCCAGATCCGGTTTTCTCAAAATGAATGCGGACCTTGAAACCGCCGTTTATCTCGCCGATCCAATCGCCAGGAAGTTCTTGGGCACGAGTTGATGTTGCGATCACGCACCCAGATAAGACAACTAGAAAAATAAATTTTCGCACAAACACGGATTCCTCTCGCCGGTGAACAAGGAACATCTCGAATTGCAATTGGTTACATGATATCAAGCCGACGAAGGCGCTGGAAACGATCCCTAAGCAAGTTGACATACCTTGGCGGTCGTCTCGCCATCCTGGAGGCTGCCCGAAAACCCAAGCTGCCAGACTCCCTATTTCATGTTGCTACAAATTCATTGAGAATTCGCTTGCCCAAAATATCTTTGGTGGGTTTACGAAGAAGAACGTCGCCCCGAAGTTCAGCGAGTTCGTCACGGAATTTCTCGAATGGTCTGAGCAGTAGCATCGCCCAAAGACTCGCGAACTGCACGCAACCAACTGTGACGTTTTGTTCCGGTTTTTTCGTACTGATTGGCTCGATAAAATTACCCCAGGCATGGATGAGGATTTCAAGTTGAGACGGAGTTGCGAGATTCGGAAGAGCACCAAGAATGGCACCAAGGTTAGCCCTGCGACAGTGAATCGCGTATTGACAACTCTCAAGTTGCTCTACCACTACGCGGATAGATGAGGATACGCAGTTCCGAATCCGACCAAAGGCGTCGCATTTCTCGAAGATGCAAGGAAAGAATGAGGGTTGCTAGTTTCGACGAAGAAATTACTTACCTCTCGAAGGCCAGCCAGACTCCTAAAGACATTGCGCAGATCATTCTGGATACAGGGCTCAGGCCGGAAGAAGTTTTCCGGATAAAGATCGAGAACCTAGATTTCCGGGCGAACACAATTTTTAATCCATTCGGTAAAACCAAGGCGGCGCGGCGGAAGGTAACGGTGACTGCCCTCGTAAAAGACATCCTCAAGAAACGAGCAAAAAAAGCCAAAGGTCCCTTTTGTTTTCCGTCTAACTTCGATTCGAGCCTTCCGATTGGAAGCGTCAGGAAGCCGCACGACAACGCTGTCGAGAATGCCGGGATAGCCGCATTTTCGAATGTAAGATCTGCGGCACACGTTTGCGACTCGTGCAGTAGCGGCGGGCGTGGATTTGCCCATGCTCTCAGCGATGCTGGGTCATACGAAGATTCGAATGACAATGCGATACTTTCAGCCTGCTGAAGAACAAAAATGGTTGGCAGCAGGGAAGCTCAAGACGTTTCGATTAGCTGGAATGGTGGAAGCGGTTGAAAAGATACGGGCAGTCACTACAGTTTCCACTACAGTGAAATATACATGAATCCTAGCCTAGCGTGTAACTTATAGAAACCGTTGGCGGGGCCGACGAGACTCGAACTCGCGACCTCCTGCGTGACAGGCAGGCGTTCTAACCGACTGAACTACGGCCCCGCGGTTTTTTGATAAGGCAGGTGGTGGGCAGTGCAGGACTTGAACCTGCGACCTCCTGCTTGTAAGGCAGGCGCTCTAACCAACTGAGCTAACCGCCCCGCACACATCCTACCGAAGCATCTTACACTCGTCAACGCGGCCATGCACTTCCACTTTCTTGACACTTCCGCAACGCGGCCATTACACTGGCACGCTGCGCTGAGTTGCACGCTCCTTCGTCGCTTCCAGAGCCCGCCGCTCGCGCACAAAACACATGCTCGTTTCCCGCGATTACGTTACCTACATGGCCCAAGAAGTCGCCAAACGCCTCGTCAAAGAAGAAATGATCGAAACGTCCAATGCCGAGGCGCTTACACAGCGCATCCGCACCGCGATGGCAGAGGAAATTGGCGTGGAAGATCGCGTAAACGAAGAAGCGCGCCAGATTCTGGCCGATCACGCCGACGAGATGCGGCGCGGCGGTGTCTCGTATCAGGAAATGTTTAAGAAAGTGAAAGCGCAGATCGCGCACGACCGCAAATTGATCTTGCGTTAGCCGCGGAATCACCGGGCCTGGGAGGCCCTTCTGCCGAAATGCGATTGAGCCGGGGAAAAGTTGTCCAGCTATCGCACGTCATCACCAAGGCCTTGGTGGAAAGTCCAGACGTGGATTTCGTCGAAGACCGCGACACGATCCGCCAGAAAATTGTCGAGCTTCTGCAGAATCTCCTAAAAGAAGAAGAACAAATCGATCTCGAAGTCCGCCGTAAAATCGCTTCCCAGAAAAAAGAAATTCTGGAAGGCAGCGAAGAATGGGATCTCCTCTACCGCCGCCACTATTCCGAAGAGCTAAAGAAAAAAGGTGTAGGCATGGTAGGCGAACGCGAATCTCACCACTAATTTCCCGCCCCACTCATTTCAGAAATGTTCGAAAGTCAATTCTGTCCTCTGCGACGCATTTCTCTTTGTATCAGGGCGCGAGTTGTTTCGTGCGCCCAGTGGCACAGGCTCTCAGCCTGTGCGGGAGAGCTTATGCGCCACCAAAAAAACGGGGCACCTCAATTTGAGGCGCCCCGCTGAATTTCTTGCAAAATCGAATTTATTCTAATTCTGGCTAACGATGTTATTCCCAGTTCCGCAACTGGTCCCGCTGGTCGTTCCGGTAGTCGTCGTTCCCGTAGTCCCAGTCGTCCCCGTCGTAGTTCCGGTTGTTCCTGCAGGCGGGCAGTTGCCGTTCCCATTTCCCTGCGTCGTTCCATCCCGCTTCTTCAGTACTGGCCGATCGCTGTCATCGCTATCCGCGGTTGTCGAACCCGAAGTAGCCGTCGGATCCTTCTTCTGCTCCGTCTTCGTTCGCAGAGTTGGCCCGCCGCCCTTGCCAGTCTTCACCTTGTTCCGGTGCTCGTACACCATCAGCCGCGCCTTCACCTGATCGAATTCCGAAGTCGACACGATGTAGCTGTCGCGCGCCGGCAGAATCGTCGCGATTTCTTTCTGCGTGTTCGTAATCCGTTCCGGAGTCGGCGGATGCGTCGAGAAAACTTTCGGAATGCTTCCGGGCTGCCGCTTCTCTTCCGCCAAAATCTTTTCGAAGAAAGCCACGTACGCGTTCGGATCGTATCCCGCCTTGTACATGTACTGCACGCCCAGAAAATCCGCTTCGCGTTCCGCATCGCGAGTGAATTTCAAATAGCTCATCGGAATCGCAAATTGTGCCGCTTCATAAATTCCATATCCTGCCCAGCCGCCCGGTCCCAGCAGAATCAGCGGAATCGTCGCCAGCTGCATAATCTGCGCTTTCGTTTCATTGCGGGTGCCGTGCCGCGCCGCCACGTGCGAAATCTCGTGCGCCATTACTCCCGCAAGCTCCGCTTCTTCGCTCGCCCGCAGTATCAATCCGCTGTTCACGTAGAAAAATCCGCCCGGCAGCGCGAACGCATTGATTTCATCCGAATCGATCACCTTGATCGTGAACGGAACTTTCGCGTCCGAGTTCCGCACCAAATTCTGACCCACGCGGTTCACGTATTCCACGATGACGGGATCGTCCACCAGCTTCGAAACTTTTTCTACTTCCTGCGCCAAACTTTTTCCCAGCGCGATTTCCTTTTCAATCGAATAAAAATCCACGCCCTTGCCGACGCCGCGATCTCCAATTGCATCCACGTCCTGCTTCGATCCCTGCTTCACATTCGGCTGCGCCTGTTGCTGTACCGGAGCGTCATCACCCGGTTGTGCCTTCGTCGCGCCCGCCGCGGGAGCCGCCGCCGTTCCGGGCTGCGATCCGGGTGTTGGTGCCGTCGCATCCGGCGGAGGCGGTGGCGGAACATTTGGATTAATCTGCGGCTGCGTTGCCGGTGGCTGCGACTGTTGCGGCGCATTCGTCTGCGGCGGTGTCGTAGTTTGCTGCGATGTATTCGTCTGTTGCGGAGCGGTAGTCTGTTGCGTAGAACTTGTCGTCTGCTGCTGCGGCGCACTCTGCCGCGCTGCAAGCACGGGCCAGCCGTCACCGCCAGCAAAAACATTCCTGCGGTCAACGGTTGGAGAAGGCGTTTCATGAGCCCTCCTGAAGGTCTTTCCTGCATCCAGTATACACCCACAAGATTGCAGGGTACTCAATTCTTGACTTTAGGATGTAGTTCGCGCTCTTCGGGTTATCCGGCGCGCCTCAGACAGATTCCTTCCGCCATTCAATATGCCTGATTTTCCTATGGTTTTTCGTACAACTCCACTTCATGCCGATCATCTCGCGCACTGGCTCGAGCGGTTTCATTGTGGCTGGAAACAACCACACCTGTTTCAATGGCACCATTCCCACGGCCTCCACGAACGCTGCGCTTCGACCAAGAATCCCGTGAAGATTTCCACAGCCCGTTATAACTCCCACATTCGCAATCACTTGCAGCCTCCCCGTATAAGCATCCCAAACCACAAGTTTGGTCATTGGAATGCCTCTTACCACCACGAGCGCCATCTCCGATCGCAAGGCGTTCAAGCACCACCGAGGGTAGCAATATGGGCGCAACTGCACTTAGACTAAATCCTAAATTGCACGGTGAAAGCAGTTTGAGTTTTGAACAGGCCCTTCGTTCGCGCATCGTTGGTCAGGAAGAAGCCATCGCGACCGTCGCCGATCTTTTCCAGGTTTTCTCCGCCGGCATGAACTCGCCAGGTCGTCCGGTGGGGAACCTCTTGTTTCTCGGCCCCACAGGCTCGGGCAAAACGCGCATCGTTGAAGCCACCGCTGAAATTCTTTTCGGCGATCCTCGCGCCGTCATCAAAATTGATTGCGCGGAATTTCAGCACTCTCACGAAATTGCGAAATTGATTGGCTCGCCTCCAGGCTATCTCGGTCATCGCGAAACGCATCCGTTGATCACACAAGAAGCGCTCGCGCAATTTCACACGGACAAACTGAAGCTCAGCTTCTTACTCTTCGACGAAATCGAAAAAGCATCCGACGCGCTCTGGCAACTCTTGCTTGGCATGCTCGATAAAGCCACGCTCACGCTCGGCGATAATCGCCGCGTCGATCTCTCGCAAACCGTAATTTTCTTGACGTCCAACCTCGGCGGCAGCGAAATCGCCGAGCTCACTTCAGGCGGCATGGGCTTCGTCCAGCCAGTCGACAAGCCCAATGATGGCCTCGACATTAAGGTCACTCGCACCGCCGTCGAAGCCGCGCGCCGAAAATTTTCGCCGGAATTTATGAACCGGCTCGACAAAGTTGTCGTCTTCCATCCGCTGCGCGATGAGCAGCTCGAACAAATTTTGGAAATCGAACTCGGCCAGGTGCAGCGTCGCGTTCTCGACACCGCTCACGGACAATTTCTCTTTCGCGTTACGCCTGCGGCTCGCCATTTTTTGCTCGCCGAGGGCACAGACACGCGTTACGGCGCACGACATCTCAAGCGCGCCATCGAACGCCATCTCGTTTATCCGCTCGCGAATCTGCTTGCCACCGGCCAGTTAAAACTCGGCGACATGCTCCGCGTCGATTGGGACGACGAACTCAAATGCCTGATCTTCGAACGCGAAGGCGAAGGTGCGGTTGTCACCGCTCGCCTCCGCAACCAGTAGCAGAGCAAGCCGAAGCGGCCAACGCCACCGGCGGCCATGCGCAGGAAGTCCCGCTCACTTCCAGCATCAAGGTGAGCAGGATCGCCCCGCGCCACACCTAAACTTTTTCTAGCATCATCGATTTCTCCAGAGGCCATGCCCGCTGCCAACATTCCTCCCAGGCAGCGGGCTTTTCTTTCGCCTTTGTAGCGCCGGGCTTTAGCCCGGCAGCCTTTGCTTTGGCGTTTGCCGTTGCCTTTGCCTTGGCTTCTGCCGTTGCTCGTGTAGCGGTGGACTTTAGTCCAGCAGTATTCGATTTGGCTTTTTCCGTTGCCGTTGCCTTGGTTTCTACCGTTGCCGTCATCCTGAGAGCCATCCGATCAGGATGGCCGAAGGATCGCCTTTCGTCGTGCACAGCCGGATACCAACGGTTTCTCCCACCCACATCCTTTAGCTAGAATGTCATCAAGCGCGCAGATTTAATAAGACATCACCCGCGCTCAAAACATCAAATCGCCGTGAGGCCACAAGTCACGATGCAAGCGCAGCGCAATCCAACAACCCGCACCGAGCTGCGCCCCACGCGCGTGCTTGCGTTCCTTATCGCCTTCTCTCTCGCAATTTCCACCGCCTTAGCCGACGACAATCGCACCAAGCTCAAACCCGGCGTCGATCGCTACAGCCCCGATCAAGATGTCGCCATCGGCCACGCCGCAGCGATTCAGCTCGAGCATTTCCTCCCGATGCTCAAAGACGCTCGAGTAAATCTTTATCTCTCCACGCTCGGCCACCAGCTCGCCGCTCACGCGCCGGGACCCACCTTCGCCTACGAGTTTCATTGCGTGAATTCGCGCGAGATCAACGCATTCGCTCTTCCCGGCGGATTTGTGTTCGTAAATCGCGGCACCATCGAAGCCAGCCACACTGAATCGCAACTCGCCGCCATCATCGCCCACGAAATCGCGCACGTAGCTCTGCGCCACGGAACCAACCAAGCCACCAAACAGGAAATTTGGTCCGCAGTGGGCGCGGCCAGCGGCATCGCTGGCGGATTAACCGGCGGCGCAGCCGGAGGCATCGCGGGTCAACTCGGCGGCGTCTTCGCCGCAAATTCCGTGCTGCTCGAAATATTCGCGCAACGCCGAAACGCAAGCCGATATTCTCGGTACTCAGATCCTCACCGACTCCGGCTACGATCCCCGGGCCCTCGGACAATTTTTCGAATTGCTCGACGAAGAAAATCAAAAACGTCCCATCGAATTTTTCGCCGATCATCCCAACAATGATCGCCGCATCGAACGCGTCAACGAAGAAGTCGATAAACTCGGCGGCGTTCCTCAGCATTTCACAGGAGACACAAAAGAATTCCGCGAAATTCGCCGCTACCTGCTCAGTCTCGAACCGCCTCCCGACGCAAAGAATCTTCTCCTCGCTGGCCGCGAGAAAATAAACGGCGTTCCTCCATCGCCTTCATCAACTTCCAGTGATTACGTCTCCGACGATTTCCATCTCCAGTATCCAGACAACTGGAAAGAAACCGGACAGGGCGATTCCGCCAGCTTCGTCCCGCAAGGTGGAATGATTCATGGCGCAGCGGGAAGGGAATCAGCCGCCTACGGAGTGATGGTCAATCTTTTTCAGCCCGCTCCGAAAATGACATCCACCGAAAATTCCGCGCCAACTCTCGAAGAGGCCACCACTCAGCTAATCGGAAATCTTCAACAGGCAAATCCGCACCTGCAATCCATCGCCGATTTCGAAAAAATTCGCGTTGATGGCGAACCCGCACTCAGCGCCCGCCTCACCAACGACTCCCCCCGCGGCGGCCGCGAAAACGATTGGCTGGTTACCGTCATGCGCCCGCAGGGCCTCCTCTATTTCATCTCCATCGCCCCAGCCCAGGAATACGACGATTACGATTCCGCCTTCCAGCAACTAATCGCCTCCATCCGCTTCACCCGTCAGTAAGCGCGGAACTTGGCCCTGAGCGCGGCAGCCCATCACAAAAATTGCCGCACTCACCGCCATATTTCGTAGGGGCGAGGCTCGACCGCGAAGCGGGCAGGCTTCGCCCATTGTCGCTTGCGGACCGGCGTACCACTCAGATTGAAGAAGTCGGTCTTTCCGGAGCGCCACAGGCGCGTCACAGAAGAAAGCCCACCGCGTGAGCGGTGGGAACTTTAGCCAACCCATTCGGTTTTTCCGGAACCCTGTAGGGACGGCGCAAGAGTACCGCAACTGCAACGACGCGAATCCCTCCTCCGCTCGGCACGCCACCGCCCTAATCTCGGTTGCACACAGTCGTCGCCCAGCTCACCGTTCATTTTGAATAGCGCGGAGCGCCATCGGCGCGCCACCGAAGGAAGCCCACCGCGTGAGCGGGGGTACTCTTCACCAAAAATAAATCTCCGGAGCCCTGTAAAGGCGGCACAAAACAGACCGGGGTCGCCCCCCCCCGAATTTCTCTGCATATCTGCCGTGATTTCCGTCGCCCTCCACAAACGATAGCCTCGCCCACCCGGAATTCTCCGCGTCCTGAACCCGCCATAGCCTTCCCAAACGCGAAGGCGACGGCGGGCAGGAGCCCTGTAAGGGCAGCACCAATCTGTCCGGGTTATATCTACGGTCGTTCTCTGCGTACTCTGCGTACTCTGCGTCTCTGCGGTAAAAGCTTTCACGATCCTCAAACGACCGTCCCACCCACATTGAATTCTCCGTGTCCTCTGTGTCTCTGTGGTGGCCGCCCTTCTCGTCCGCAAGAAATATCTGAGAGCTTATTGATATTTTACTTGACACCACTTTCGTAATATGAGACTATCCGCATTAGGGAAGAACCGCATCCCGCGCCCAATCAGCGCGGGTTTTTTATTTTCAGTCCCATTTTGGAACGTCGCCACACCGCAAAACACGCTCCCATGTCCTATAATATTTCGCATTGCAAACAAAGGACTTACGGTCGCAAGGAAGAAAAAAAGGGCCTTACAAAAGTTAAGTGTTCATTCTAAAGAACTTAACTCAATATTTAACGTAAGTGTTCATTACAAAAGACTTACTGCTCCACAAACACCAAAATTTCGATGAAAATCACCAAGAAAACGGACGCGGCCAATATTATGTCGACTTGGAAAGAATTCAGACGGAAGACGCACGAAAAAACGCCGTAAATATCTCAGAATAAACAACTAAACAAGCTGAACCGATCGTGGAAAAGGTTCAAAACGATGCGGGAATTCAATGGCATTCCCATTTTGGGAAGCGGCCCCGAAAATTCGCTCGTGCCTAGGCCTTCACCGGCTCCGGCGTCCCAGCTTTCCAGCGCAGTATCGGTTTTCGCGCCGCGCCCACTTCGTCCAGCCGGCCGATACGCGTCGTGTGCGGAGCAGTCTTCACCAGCTCCGGATCGCTCTCAGCTTCTTCGGCGATAGAGCGCATCGCATCAATAAACAAATCGCATTCTTCCTGCGATTCCGATTCGGTCGGTTCGATCATCAGCGCGCCCGGCACAATCAGCGGAAATGCGGTGGTGTAAGGATGGAATCCGTAATCGATTAGCCGTTTCGCGATATCCATCGTGCTCACGCCGCGCCGCTTTTGCTTTGCGTCGCTGAACACAACTTCGTGCATCGATGGCGAAGAGTAGGGAAGATCGAAAACGCCCTCGAGTTTCTTGCGAATATAATTCGCATTCACTACGGCGTCTTCGGTCGCTTGTCGAATTCCGGGCCCGTAAGCCAGCGTGTAAGCCAGCGCGCGCACCAGCACGCCAAAATTTCCGGCGAACGCTCGCACGCGACCAATCGAATTTGGCCGGTTTGAATCAAGAGCTAGCGAGCCATCCTGTTTTTTCACCAGCACAGGAATCGGCAGAAACGGTTCGAGAATTTTCTTTACCAGCACCGGCCCCGCGCCAGGGCCGCCGCCGCCATGCGGAGTGGAAAAAGTTTTATGCAAATTCAAATGCATCACATCGACGCCGAAATCGCCCGGCCGCGCTACGCCTGCCAGCGCGTTCATATTCGCGCCATCCATATACAGCAGTGCGCCCGCCGCGTGCAAAATTTCCGCGGTCTCTGCGATTCGTTGTTCGAAGACGCCGAGCGTCGAAGGATTCGTCACCATCAACGCCGCCACATCTTCGTTCACAATTTGGCGAAGGTGCGCCGTATCAATTTGCCCGCGCGCGTCCGAACGAATGTTTTCCACTTCGTATCCCGCAATCACAGCCGTCGCGGGATTCGTGCCGTGCGCGGAATCCGGAATCAAAACTTTTTTCCGCGCGTTCCCTTTGCTTTCCAGATACGCGCGAATCAGCATCAATCCGGTGAGTTCGCCCTGCGCGCCGGCCGATGGCTGCAGCGAAAGCGCATCCATCCCTGTGATTTCCAGCAGGCATTGTTGCAGCACTTCCAGAATTTTCAGGCAGCCCTGCGAAAGTTCGATCGGTTGATAAGGATGTTCCGTCGCGATGCCATCGAGCCGCGCCACGAATTCATTCACTCGCGGATTGTATTTCATCGTGCAGGAGCCCAGCGGATACATTCCCAAATCAATCGCGAAATTCCACGTGGAAATTCTCGTGAAGTGGCGAATCACTTCGATCTCGCTCACTTCCGGGAATCCGGAAATTTCGTCGCGCGTGTTCGCCGCTCCGATCGCTTTCGCAACATCCACGGCGGGTACGTCCAGCGGAGGCAATTCCATTCCGCGTTTTCCCGGCGCGGATTTTTCAAACACCAGCCCCTCGTTCTGATTTACGTGGCGGCTCGCTTTGCGAATCATGTCTTTCAAAATGTCATCGCCTCACAGCGGTTCTTTCAAAGCTTTTTCAAGCGCGGATGCAAACCGTTCGATTTCCGCGCGCGAAGTCGTTTCCGTAACGCACACCAATCCGTTTTTCGTAAGCTGCGGATAGTACGCTCCCAGCGCCAGCGGTCCGATAATTTTCTCGCGCAGCAGCGACTGATTCACAATTTTCACCGAACGCGGCAGCTCAATCACAAATTCATTGAAAGCCGCGCCGCTAAACGCCAGCTTCACTCCCGGAATTTTCGTCAGCAAATCCGCGGCGAATCGCGCCTTCGCGATATTTTGCGCGGCCATTTCTTTCAGTCCTTCTTTACCCAGGAGCGAAAGATGCACAGTCACGGCCAGCGCGCACAGCGCCTGATTCGTGCAGATATTCGAAGTCGCTTTCTCGCGCCGAATGTGTTGCTCGCGAGTCGCCAGCGTCAGCACAAATCCGCGCCGCCCCGCTGCGTCGGTAGTTTGTCCGGCCAGCCGTCCCGGCAATTGCCGCACAAATTTATCTCGCGTCGCCATCACGCCCGCATAAGGACCGCCGTAACTCGGCGGCAATCCCAAACTCTGCGTTTCCATCGCGACGATGTCCGCATCGGCCGGCGCTTTCACCGCGCCCAGCGAAACAGCTTCAGCGATCGAAACAACCAGCAGCGCATTTTTTGCGTGCGCAATATTTGCAAGCTCAGTCACCGGCTCGATCACGCCAAAGAAATTAGGAGACTGCGCCACCACACACGAAGTATCGTCATGAACCAGCGACCTTACTTCATCCAAATTCATCTGGCCGCTCGCCGTCCAGCCAACCTCCACAATTTCCATGTTCAAATTCTTGGCGTACGTCGCCAGCACTTGCCGGTATTCCGGATGCACGGATTTTGCGATCACCACGCGCTTGCGATCGGTAATCCGATCGGCCATCAGCACCGCTTCGGTAGTCGCGGTCGAGCCGTCCCACATCGACGCGTTCGCCACTTCCTGGCCTGTAAGCTGGCACATCATTGTCTGAAATTCGAAAATCGCTTGCAGCGTGCCCTGGCTTATTTCCGCTTGATACGGAGTGTAGGAAGTAAGAAATTCGCCGCGCAGCAGAATCGTGTCGCTCACCACGCTGCGCAAATGGTTGTAAACGCCCGCGCCCAGAAAACTCGTATAGCCGCACGAATTTTCCTTCGCGCGCGCTTTGAAATAATCGATGATTTCCGCTTCCGAAAGCGCCGCCGGCAAATTCAGCGGCTTCTTCAATCGGAATTGTTCGGGAATCGACGAAAAAAGTTCTTCGGCCGACGCAACGCCAATCGCTTCCAGCATTTTTTTGCGTTCGGATGGACTCTTGGGGAGATAACGCATCAGGCCTAATGTCCCTTTTCTTTTTCGTCGATGTAGGCCTGGTAGCTCGCGGCGTCCATCAGTGATTTCAATTCGTCGGCCTTGCTCATCTTTACTTTGATCAGCCAGCCGCTTACGTGCGGATCGCTGTTAATTGTTTCCGGAGCATCCGCCAGTTTTGGATTTGCTTCGGTCACTTCGCCCGACACTGGACAATAAATTTCGCTCACGGCTTTCACCGATTCCACCGTGCCGAAAGATTTTCCGGCGTCGAATTTCGCGCCCGGCTTGGGCAATTCCACGAATACCACGTCACCCAGCTCGTGCTGCGCGTAGTCGGTGATGCCGATCGTGGCGCTGTCGCCCTTCGCGTCCACCCATTCGTGTTCTTTTGTGTATCGAAAATTGCTCGGGTACATCCCGCCTCCGTATAGCGAAGAATTGCGAGTGATACTTTGAATCGAACGAATTTATTTTGGGCGCTTATAAAAAGGCAGCGGCACAATTTTCGCCGCTGCGCGATTGCCGCGAATTCCAATTTCAATTTCCGTGCCAACTTCACTCAGCACCGGCTGCACGTACGCCATTCCAATATTCTTTTTCAGAAAAGGAGCCGGCGACCCGCTGGTCACCCGTCCCACATTTTCGCCCGTCACCGTGATGTCGCAACCGTCGCGCGCGATTTGGCGGGCTGTCATCTCAAATCCAACCAGTGTGCGGGTCATGCCTTTTTCGCGCTGCTTCACAAGATGCTCGTGCCCGAGAAAATGTCCCTTCTCGGGTTTGCAAATCCACGCGAGTCCCGCTTCCCACGGAGTGGTGGTCTCATCAATTTCGTGACCGTACAAACACATTCCGGCTTCCAGCCGCAACGTGTTTCGCGCGCCCAGGCCGCAGGGAATCAGTCCATCCGATTTCCCGGCTTCCAGCAAAACATTCCACAATTTCTCGGAATGTTGCGGCTCAAAATAAATTTCGAATCCGTCTTCGCCAGTGTATCCCGTGCGCGCAATCAAGCAATGAACGCCATTCACCTGGCCAAACGTAAATCGATAGTATTTCAGATCCGCGATCGGAGCCTTCGTCAGCCGCTGCATAATGCCCAGCGCCTTCGGGCCCTGTACAGCAAGCTGCGAATATCGCGGCCCGCTGTTTTCCAGTTCCGCACCCATCACGTTGTTATTGCGAATGTGTTCGAAATCGATGTCCTGATTTCCCGCATTCACGCACAGCAGATAATGATGATCAGAAATCTTGTGGACCAGCAAGTCGTCCACAAAAGTTCCGTGGTGTGTCATCAATCCGGAATATTGCGCTTGGCCGACGGCAATTTTCGACGCGTCGTTGCACGTCACATGTTGCACCAGATCGAGCGCGGTTCCGCCGCGCACTTCGATCTCGCCCATGTGGCTCACGTCAAAAAGTCCCGCAGCAGTGCGAGTTGCGATGTGCTCGGAAATAATTCCGGAGTATTCGACGGGCATATCCCACCCGCCGAAGTCCACCATTTTGGCCCCCAAGCGGCGGTGGGCGGAATTAAGCGCGGTTTTTCGGAGTTCAGTCGCTGGTGCAGTCACGAAAAATTGTCCCGGAATCTGCGAGAAATATGGAAATTAGCACGCGTATTTTCGAGTGTCAAGAAACCGCACAGCGCTGGCAGCTGAATCGCGCGCAATTTCACTCGCCAAGCAAAAAATTTCAAGCGAATTCTCACGTCGCCGGCGAATTTACCGCCCCGCCGGCGTCGGTGCCGCCGCATGATGCGGCAGCGGCTGCCCGAATTCGCTAACATTCCACGCCCAACCAGCAAGGAACGCCGCGCCTTCGTTCACCTGCTCCGGAATCACTTTATCGAACGTATCCGTTTGGCTGTGATGCGCTTCGCGATAGTGCGCCGGTTCCTGAATGCAGAAATATGTCGCCACGCCGGCGCGCAGAAACGCAACGTGATCCGAAGATCCAAAATATCGAGTGCTCAGCGGTTTCAGATCCAGAATTTCTTCCAGAGGACGATAAATTTGCGACATCATCGGCTCAGTCTCGTACAAATTTTCCAGCGCGATGCTGAAAACTTTTCCGGTTCCGGTATCGTCCACCAGCACCGCGTCCATTTTCGGAATTTCGGCCGCGTGATTTTTCATAAACGTCTGCACGCCAACGCCGCCTTCTTCTTCGCCGGTGAAAAGAATGAACGTGATCGTGCGCTTCGGTTTCCATCCCAGCGTTTTCAAAGTGCGCGCCGCTTCCAGCACAGACATCGCGCCGGTTCCGTTATCCAGCGCGCCTTGTCCCAGATCCCACGAATCCAGATGTCCGCCAATAATCACGCGCTCGTCCGGAAATTCGCTGCCCTTAATTTCCGCAACGGTAATTGCGGCGTCCGAAGGTCCCGCGCTGAAAGTTCCGTTCAAACTAATTTTCATCGACACTGCACCACTTTGCAGCAGCCGGATAAATCAAACTGTAATCTTCGTGCGTCAAAAACGCAGTCGGAATTGCCGACGGCTCATAACCGTTTCCCGCGCCGCCCATATTAAAAAGGTTGTCGGTTTTTCCGCTGTCGCGCAGCAGCACCGCCGCGCCCGCTCGCCGCCAGCGCCTTTTGGCGCAGCCTCGCGCTCGGCAAACGGATTTCCCGCCGCCGCGCGCTGCTGGCACTCCGCGTTGCGGCGCGATCACCGCGTCGTACGCGTTGTCAGGATGTTCATCGGTGGGCAGCGTCGATGGTTTTCCCATCAGCACGATCGCGCCTTTAAGTTTCGCGCCGGCCGCGGCGATCGCTTCCGGCGTTTGCGTTTCCAGCATCACCACGGAGCCCGCAACAGTTCCATCCGTAGCTTTGCTCCATCCCAGCGAACGAATTCCGATTCGCCGGTCAAACGGCGCCGTAATTTCCGCCGTGTCCACGCCGCGAATAAAAGCGTGCGCCACTTCGGCGTGCTCCAGATGCGCGTCAATTCCATAATCCTGAAATCGCTTCAGCGTCCACGCGCTCGCATCCTGCATTTGTTTCGAACCGGTAAGCCGCGGACCAATTTGCGTCGTCAGATATTCCAGATTTTTCATCAACTCGGAGTGCGCATGTTCTTCCGCGACAATTTTCTGATCCGCGTCTTCCATCGAAGTGCGGTACGCGCGCTCCGCATCCGATTCCTGCTGCCCCTGCGCTCGCACATATCGATTCGCCGCCACGCCCGCAATCAAAATCGCCACGGCCAGCAGTCCGGCCCAGCGAAGAAAAACATTCACGCGCGAAATCCTTTTCGTAATTCGATCCACAGGGCATCTCCCAAAAATTTCATATTCGACAGCAACCGTTTAGTGCGCGCGATTATAACCGTTCGTTCCGAATTGCAAAGCACTCACTCCGCCCGCGGCGGTCCGAGTTCCGCGCGGGCGAAGCGCGCACCTCCGCCATTCTTAGCCGTAACAACACTCCACTTGTCCGCGTCTCACGGGTTAGCTAAAGTGCCGCTATAATCGGAGGGGTGCCAGAGGCGGAATGCGAAAGATTATTGCCTGCAGCGTTTGCGACAAGCCCGAGCCCGAGTGCAAGTGCGACCGCTACTGTTGCATTTGCAAGGGCCAGTACAATATTCGCCTGTGCATGGACGGCTTGTATTACTGCCCGGAATGCCGCGAAGCCTGCGAAATCAGCGTGGTGAATTCACTTGTCGACTGAAACCGGCCGCGTCGAAATTTGTTTTACCAGCGACTCGCGTTTGCTCGCGGGAGTTGCCGGAGCCGTGAATCACGTCGCCGAAGCCGCTGGTTTGGATGAAAACGCGCGCGCCGAACTCGTCGCTGCAGTCGAAGACGCGTGCCAGGAAGCACTCGCAGAAGTTTCGAAGGAAAATAAAAACGTCGCGCTTTCGGTGGATGTATTGCCCGACAGAATTGAAGCCGCCGTGGAATTTAAATCGCCCAGCGGCGCGTCACAGACTCCGCCTGCAGGCGGCAACAAATCGCGCCACAATCTCGATTCGGTGCGCCGCGAAAATAATGGCGGCAACACGCGCATCATCCTTTCGAAAAAATTGCCGCACTGAAATTATTTCACTGAAAAGTTAACTGCGAGAGTCGCCTGCGCTTCAAAAGCGCTGAATTACATTTTCAATCCAAACGTATTTTTCTGAATCAAGTTCGTTACCTGATCGTTGGTCAGTGAAAACGATACGTCCAGTTTGGTACCGTTCGGCGAAACATGCGCCGAATCCAGCAGCGCTCCCAGGTCCGGATTGTTTTGTGCCGCCTGATATTTTTCGAGCATCAGCCCGGCCTGCAAAAGTTGTCCCATCGTCGAAGCATCCTGCGCCGTCGCGCAGTTGGCGTGGAACGAAGCTTCGATCGTGCTCGTGCCTTCTACGCTGATCATAAGTGAAGTCATCTTGTCGATCAGTTGTCCGGCTTGCGGAAATTGGCTCGTCTCAGGAACCAGTTGATTCATCGCCAGGCGCGTGTATGCCGCGTTCAGCACGCCCCAGAAAATTCCCTGGCCGTTGGCTTGCTTGATCAGCGGATAAAGCGAATCGTTGCTCATCACGCTCGGCTCCGCGTTTGCGCGCACGTCGAGCATTCGTTCAAGCAGCGTTTTCTGTCCAAACGCCGCAGTGTTCGCGTCGAGAAATAAAAAGTAAAGCCCGGAAGAATCAGCGCCATTGCCAAACGCATACAGCGTTTCGCCGTGCGTCTGCACCGTCGGCAGCTTTTGCGTCTTGAAAAATTCAGTTGTACTGGAGGGATTGAATTGTCCCAACGCCACGCCAACAATTTGATCGGCAGTCGGCACGCCCGAAGAATTGTCGGCGCTCATCGTCGTCGGCACCAGCGCCCACACCAATTCTTCCACTTGCGAATTCGGATTCATTCCGGCCGATTTCAAAAACTGTTCGAATTGCCGGAATCGCGGAGGCAAAACCTGTTCCTGAAATTGCCCGAACCACGAAAATTGGCGGGCCGCTTTCATATCCGCATACGCGAATTCGCCGACGTTTTTCGGGAACATTCCGATCACGCTGGGTCCCAGCGTTCCCGCGCGCACGGATGGCGCAAACGAGCACAGCAGCAAAAGCGAAAGCAGCGCAAAAATGTTTTTCATTTTCATTCATCACCTTCAAAAGTGCGGTTAGGCTACCTCGCGTTCGAGGCGGGCTGGGGGCTCACTCTTGATTCTAACGCGGCGGCACGGGATGTCATGTTCGCAATAAAATTTGTGTCCGTAATCGATTCCAGATTTACTCGCACGTTCGCCAGCGCGCCGCCCACTGCGGCCGTTGCCAGCAAACGCCCCACGAGCAAGTCTGAACTCATAGACGCCGGAGTGATGGGTTGCAGTTGTCCCAGGCGTTCGTAAAGGTTAGCTGCGCCCTCGGCCACGCGCATCGGCACTTCGGCGGCGCCGCGCATCGCCTGTTGAATTGCGGCTTCCCGCGCTTTTTCCGATTCCGCTGAATCTTTCGGAAGTTTGTACGCGGCAAGAACTTTATCGTAAGACTCGGCGTCCTCGTCCATCGCCGCGGCAAGTTTCAGTGAAACTTTTTCGAGATCGGAGACTGCAATGCTCAGCACTTCCACATGTTGCGCGTGCGATTTTTTCTTGCGCGCAAGTCCGGCCACCATTTTTCCAAGCTCTGCGGCCAGCGCTCCCGCCAGCGCGGACACCGATCCGCCTCCCGGCGTTGGCGTCGCAGAGCCGACAGCGTTCAGAAGCGGAGTAGCCATCGCCGCAAATTGGCCGAGTTTATTTTGCGATGCGTCGCCGGTGAGCCGGCGCCCGCGAGCGCTTCGGCGAGCCGATTTTCGAAAACCATTTCTGGTTTGAAATTTTCCAGTTGCAGAAAAAAGTCGGCCGTCATCTCCAGCGCTTTTTTCGGAACCAGCCCCACAATTTCGCTGCCGACAACTTGCACGCCCCAGCGTTCGGCTTCGCGCTTCACCATTTCGTATACGCGATGCATCGGAGTCTGTTCGAAGTCGGTAAGGTTGATGCTCACTTGCGCGATGTTTCGCGAGTGCAGCATCACGCCCATCGATTTTACGTAACGCATTCCGCCGGAAGAAAAGCGAATCGCCTTCGCAATTTTATTCGCGATGCTCACATCGGCTGTATTCAGATTCACGTTGTAGGCGATCAAATATTTTCGCGCGCCCACAACCACTGCGCCCGCCGTGGGATGCAGCCGCGCTTCGCCCACATCCGGCGCGCGCTTTGGATTGTTTCGGAACTTCGATCAGGAGGCCTTCAAATTGCCCTTTGCGAATATTTTCCAGGTTGGTGCGATCCGCGATCAGCGCGGCGGCCTCGTAAAAATAAACGGGAATTTTGTAGCGCTCCCAGATTTCGCGGCCCACTCGCCGCGCCAGCGCCACGCAATCTTCCAGCTCCACGCCCTTCACGGGAATGAAGGGAACCACATCCGTCGCGCCCAGCCGCGGATGCGCGCCGGAATGTTTTGTGAGGTCGATCAGTTCCAGAGCTTTGCCAACGCCTCGCAGCGCAGCTTCCGCCACAGCATCGGGCTCGCCCGCCAGCGTCACAACGCAGCGGTTGTGATCGGCGTCCGATTCGCGATCGAGCACCGCGACGCCCGGGACAGCTTGCATCGCGGCGATCAGCGCATCGATCTTAAGCGGATCGCGGCCCTCGGAAAAATTCGGCACGCATTCGACAATTTTTCGCATGGTCTGTTGATTGTACCCGGAAGAAATTTTTATCGCGCCCGTGGTTGCCAGTTCATGACACTGGCGCTCTACGCCATTCGCGCGTAAATGATTCTGCCGCGCTTCATCGTCAGCGCGCACAGATTCATCCCGAAATAGTAAGGAATTTCCCGATAGTCGGCCACATCGAACGCGGCCAAATCCGCGTACTTGCCAACTTCCAGCGAGCCGATGGTATCGGCGCGCCGCAGCGAATACGCGGCATTGATCGTCGCCGCTGAAATCGCTTCTGCGGGAGTCATGCGAAGTTGCGAGCACGCCAGCGAAAGAATCATCGGCATCGAAACTGTGGGGCTCGTACCCGGATTGAAATCGGTGGCCAGCGCGACGATTGCTCCAGCATCAATTAATTTTCGCGCCGGCGCTTCGTGCTTTCCGCCGAGACAAATTCCGCAGCCCGGAAGCAGCGTCGCCACGGTGTTCGATTTCGCCAGCGCGCGAATGATCGGCGGAATTTATTTGTTCGAGATGATCTGCGCTCGCTGCGTTTATTTTCACTGCGAGTTCGGTCGCTCCGGTGCGCGCGAGTTGCTCCGCGTGTAGCCGCGGCTCAAGTCCCCACGCGAGTGCCGCGGAAAGCAGCGTTCGCGCTTGCGGCACAGTAAATGCTCCGCGATCGCAGAACACGTCGCAGAAATCCGCAAGATGTTCGCGCGCGATGCGCGGCAGCATTTCGCGCACCAGAAATTCGATGTACGCATCGCCGCCATTTTTCTTTTTGCGATATTCAGGAGGCACAACATGCGCGCCCAAAAATGTGGAGACAATCGATATCGGCTGCTGCTCGTTGAGCGCACGATGCATGCGCAGCGTTTTTATTTCTGACGCGGCATGAAGCCCGTATCCGCTCTTCGCTTCGATCGTGGTCGTTCCGTATTCGCCGAATCGCCGCAGGAATTGCAGCGCTCGCGTTTCCAGATGTTGCGGCGAGGCCGCGCGCAGTTTTTTCACACTCGACAATATTCCGCCGCCCGCGCGCGCAATCTCTTCGTATCCCGCGCCCTCAATTCGTTGTTCGAATTCTTCCGCGCGGCTCGCGGCGGAAATCAGGTGCGTGTGCGAATCCACAAATCCCGGTAGCACTACGCGTCCGCCAAGATCGAGACGCAACGCGCCGCGCGCCAGCGAATTTTTCTCAATCGCGCGCCGCGTGCCAATCGCTGCGATGATTCCGTCGCGCACAATTATCGCGCCGTCGCGAATAATTTCCAGTTCGCGCAGCGCCCTTGCCGCGCCGCGGACCGTTGTCGCGCGCGCTGTTGCGCGCGTTTCCGCGCAACGTCAGCAACTCGCTGCATCCTGTAACCAGGGTAGGTAGGGCCAAAGTGCCGCCATTAAATCACAAAGCGGCGAAAGTGTGAGACGCGTTTTTTTATTTTTTGAGCCAAAGCAACAGTTGGAGCCGGCGGGTTTATCGCCTATCATCCGCGGCAGATTTCCTTTTACGCCGGCACAGGAGTCAAGATGAAGCGCATTCTTAGAGCGATCATTATTCTCGCCGCACTCGCGATTATTTTCGGAGTCGCGCTGCAAAAATTCACGGCCGCGCGCGCCGCGAATCCGCCCGAGCCGCTCTACGATCTCATCATTCGCAACGGCCACATCATCGATGGCACCGGTTCGCCGTGGTATTCCGCCGACATCGCGATTCGCGATGGACGCATCGCGCGCATCGGCCGTCTCGGCGACGTCACCGCGAAAGAAACCATCGACGCGCACGGCCGCGTCGTCGCGCCCGGCTTCATCGACATGCTCGGCCAATCCGATCTCACAATTCTTGTCGACCCGCGCCTGCCCTCGAAAATTTATCAGGGCATCACAACCGAAGTGACAGGCGAAGGCAGTTCTGTCGCGCCGCTTACAGACGATGTTAGTCCGGCAGCGATCATCTCGCGTACGACCATTACAAAGCTCACGCCAGATTGGCGCACCCTCGGCGAATATTTCGCGCGTCTCGAAAAGCAGGGAATCGGAATCAACGTCGCCGATTACGTCGGCGCAACCACTGTCCGCGCGAATGTAATCGGTGACGAAGATCGCGCGCCCACCGCCGCCGAACTCGATCAGATGCGCGCGCTCGTCCGTCAAGCGATGCAGGATGGCGCGGTCGGTGTGAGCACTTCGCTGCAATACGCGCCAGCCCCGTATGCGAAAACAGATGAGCTGATCGCGCTCGCCAGCGAAGCCGCGAAATATGGCGGCATCTACGCCACGCACATGCGCAACGAAGGCGAATCCGAAATGACCGCGCTCGAAGAAACTGCGCGCATCGCTCGTGAAGCTCACATCCCCGTGGAGATCTGGCATCTGAAAGCGGCGGGAAAACCGAGCTGGGGAAAAATGCCAAATGTTGTCGCGTTCATCGACAAAGCGCGCGCAAGCGGATTGGATATTTCCGCAAACACCTACGCCTACGCCGCGTGGTCGAATTCGATGTCCGCGTTTGTTCCGCCGTGGGCTCACGATGGTGGCGACGCAAAAATGATCGAGCGTCTCCGCGACCCAGCGACACGCGCGCGCATCAAGCACGACATGCAAACTCCCTCGAAAGATTGGGATAACGAGTGGCAGGAAATTCCGGGACCGGAAGCGATCTTGATTAGCGCGGTGCAGAATCAAAAACTTTTGCCGCTGCAAGGAAAAACCGTCGCGCAAATCGCGAAAGAACGTAACGCCGATCCGATGGACGTAATTTTCGATACCCTGATTGACGATGGCGGATTCACCGAAGTGAGCGTGTTTGCGATGGACGAGTCAGATGTCGCGCTCGCGTTGAAGCAGCCGTGGACTTCGATCTGTAACGATTCTTCCGGCGCGTCGCCCGAAGGAATTCTCGGCGAAGAGCATCCTCATCCGCGCGCCTACGGAACGTTTCCGCGAATTTTGAGCAAGTACGTTCGCGAAGAAAAGTTGATCACGCTGCCCGACGCGATTCGAAAATTCTCGGCGTTACCCGCGCAGAAAATGGGTTTCGCCGATCGTGGAGTATTGAGAGCCGGCATGTGGGCAGATGTTGTCATCTTCGATCCCGAAACCATTCACGACGTCGCCACATTCGAAAAACCAAATCAACTTTCAGTCGGAATGGATTACGTCCTCGTGAACGGTGTTCCGGTAATTTCAGAAGGAAAAATGACCGGCGCAAAATCAGGAAAAGTTTTGCGCGGCCCCGCGTATCATCGCTAGCGCGGCGATCAGCAAATCGAATCACGCCATCGGAATTCGCACGCCCGATTTTTTCGCGAACGCGATCGCTTCGGGATATCCGGCGTCAACGTGGCGCGCGACTCCGATGCCCGGATCATTCGTCAGCACGCGCGAAATTCGTTCTGCCATTTCCTTCGATCCGTCGGCAACGGTCACTTGTCCCGCGTGCTGCGAATATCCGATGCCCACGCCTCCGCCATTGTGAATCGAAACCCATGAGGCGCCGCTCGCAGTATTCAGCAGCGCATTCAGAAACGCCCAATCGGCTACAGCGTCTGAGCCGTCAAGCATTTTTTCCGTTTCGCGAAATGGCGAAGCAACCGAGCCGCAATCGAGGTGATCGCGTCCCATGACAATCGGCCCTTTCAATTCGCCGCGCGCCACAAGATCGTTGAGAGCAAGTCCGAATTTGTCGCGCTCGCCGTAGCCCAGCCAGCAAATTCGCGCGGGCAATCCTTGAAACCGAACGCGCTTTTGCGCGAGCGCAATCCAGCGGCTCAAGATTTCGTCGTGCGGAAACATTTCCAGCACCAGTTGATCGGTGCGATGAATGTCCGAAGCTTCGCCGCTCAGCGCCACCCAGCGAAACGGTCCGCGCCCTTCGCAAAATAGCGGACGAATATATTCGGGCACAAATCCTGGAAAATCGTACGCATTTTTCACGCCGCGATCGAACGCAAAAGTACGAATATTATTTCCGTAATCGAAAGTGATCGAGCCAAGTTTTTGCAGCTCCAACATTCCGCGCACGTGCGCGGCGATTGAATCAAGTGAGCGGTTTCGATAGTCGTCCGGATCTTTCGCGCGCAATTCGGCGGCTTGCTCGGTGTTGTAACCCTGCGGAATATATCCGTTCAGCGGATCGTGCGCCGAAGTTTGATCCGTCAACAAATCGGGAACGATGCCGCGCTTCGCCAGTTCAGGAATTACATCGGCGCAATTTCCGATAAGTCCAACGCTAGCGGCCTCGCCTTTGCGCACCGCATTTTTCAGAATGCGCATCGCTTCGTCGAGGTCGTTCACCATCACATCGCAATATCCCTGGCGGACGCGCCGCTTGATGCGTTCGGGATCGACATCAATTCCAAGAAACGCCGCGCCATTCATCGTCGCGGCCAGCGGTTGAGCGCCGCCCATTCCGCCCATTCCGCCACTCGCGACTAACTTCCCGGCGAGTGTGCCGCCGAAATGTTTTCGCGCCGCCGCAGCAAAAGTTTCGTACGTGCCTTGCAAAATTCCTTGCGTGCCGATGTAGATCCAGCTTCCGGCCGTCATCTGGCCGTACATCATCAGGCCCGCGCGATCGAGTTCGCCAAAATGTTTCCAATTATTCCAGTGGCCCACCAGATTCGAATTTGCAATCAGTACGCGCGGCGAATACGCGTGCGTGCGAAACACAGCCACAGGCTTGCCCGATTGCACCAACAGCGTTTCGTCGTTTTCCAGTTTGCGAAGCGAGTCCACAATCGCGCGATAGCAATCCCAATTGCGCGCTGCTTTTCCCGTGCCGCCATACACCACCAGATCTTGCGGGCGCTCCGCCACATCTGGATCGAGATTATTCATCAGCATGCGCAGCGCCGCTTCCTGCTGCCAGCCTTTGCAGGTCAGCGTATTTCCGCGCGCGGCGCGAATCGTTTCGTGTGCGATGTCAGTGGGCGCCATGTTCGCTATTTCTTAATAAATTCCACGCGTCGATTCTGCGCGCGGCCATCAGGAGTATCGTTCGACCCCATCGGCTTATCCGCGCCGAATCCATTCGAACTCAACCGGCTCGCATCAATTCCAAATTGCGAGACGAGAACAGTCTGCACCGCCGCCGCGCGCCGTTTCGAAAGATCCAAATTGTGCGCCGCATTTCCAACCGAATCAGTGTAGCCATCAATTTCCAATTTCAGATTCGGATTCTTCGTAAGCGCCGCAGCAACTTGTTTCAGCACCGCCCCTGAATCCGGCTTCAGTCGATCACTATCCGTATCGAAATTAATTCCGTGCGTCACATATTTTCCGCTCGCATTAATCACGCTGGAAAAATCGGGAGCCGATTCCGCCACGCGCACTTGCCGAATTCCATTGGGACGATATCTGGAATCGTCCACGTACAAATGATCCATCGGGCCAAATTGCACTTGGTTCGCATCCACCACGCGCTGCCCATTCAGATATGCGCGTACGCGGCCTTGCTGCGCCCACAGCGCAAATACAACTGGCTTGGATGTATCCGTCTTGATCTCGCCGCTCCCCAATGCGCCGTCAGGCACCGATACGCTCGCCGTCGCGGTATCGCCAGATTCTTCGCCGCGGATAATGGCAACCATCATTTCCGAATCTGACTTATCGAGGAAGTGCCAAGCCATTTCGCCCGTGCCGGTCCACGTCAATTCGAAAGTGAAATTCGCCGGCATTACGAACGTAGATGACGACAGATGCACGCCTTCGGTGCCAACCAATTCGCGAATATCTCCGCCACTTTTCAGTTCAACCGTTCCCTCGCGAACTTTCCAGTGTGGCGGCGGTTCATCCGCCACCATGTCGCTGAAGTCGTCGAAGAAAACAGTTTTTTCTCCCGGCACAAATTCGATCTTCACCGATTTCAATTCCGGCTGCGCGCCGCCCGAAGTTCCGCCAGCTGCGGCTTGAGAATTTCCAGACGCCGCTCCAGATGCGCCCATCGCGCCCGTGGAACTAGACGCGCCGCTCGCGCCTCCCGAACCCGTCGAGCCCGCCGGTCCCGTCGAGCCCATCGCGCCGACAGCACTCGGCGGTGTGTTCCCCGGCGCATTCGGCGGCAGACTCGCCAAACTTTCGCCGCCGTTCGATTTCACCGAGAGAATAATCGAAGCTCCCACGTTAAGATCAAGACTCGGTCCCTGCGCCGCGATTTGAATCGCGGGCGGCGCGCTTCCTCCCGCGGGAACATCAGACGAAGCATCGCTCGCAGCTTCTCCCGCACGTCCGCCAACCATTCCGCCAAGTTGTCCGCCAAGGCGCGAACCGAGCCCGGAATGTCCACCTTGTTTCGCCGCGACATTGCTCGCGCGAACCGCGCGTCCCTGATCGTCTGTCGCCTGTTGTCCTTTGGAATTTGTCACGCCCTGAATCGTTGTCACCACCGGCACATCCAGTCCGTTGTGCGTGATCGTTGTGAACGTAATGTCCACTGTCGCTTGTCCATGCGACGAACCCGTCTGCGTCACTTTTCCGCGAATCGTGTCACCTTGAAATGCGGCAGGGCTCGCAATTTGCCCAGCTAAACGCGTCGCCCTTGTGTGCCGAGCCAGAACTCAGCGCGCTGGTCAGCTGCACCGTCATCGAAATATCCTGCGCGCGCGCGGCGGAAGGAATCGTCATCGCCATCGCGCATGCGAACGCCGCTAGCGCCACAAACTTCGCGCCACGCAACGACTTTTCAACCGCACCCGAAAACGCACCACGATGAGCCATGATTTTCCTTCCAGGAAATTTCGTTTTGGGTCCAGAATTCGCATCGTTCCGATTGCCCAAAATTTACACGCGTCAGCCGCAGTATGCAATCCTCGAGCCGCGATTATTTCTTCAGCAGCGCCTTCCAATTCAGCAGCAATCCGATCGAACTCGATTCCGCTCTTGCGGGAGTCACCGCAAGCATGCGCTGTCCGTCCGGGGACACATCAAACAGCGGCGCCGCCGTGTCCAGCAAGTCGATCTGAAAAAGCGGCTTCAAGGCCTTCACCTGCAGAGATTGTCCGGAAAAATTTATTTCTGCTTCGATCAGTTGATTGCCGGGAGTAAAAAAGTAGAAATTGCTTTTGTTGTCCCAACGAACCAGCCATCCGCCTCCATGGGAAATTTGATACTTCCCACCGGGTCCAGGAAACGGAACGATAAAAACTTCGGGCTGGCCAGTTTCGTATGAAAAATATGCCAGCCAGTGGCCGTCCGGTGAAAAATTTCCGTCGAATTGATTGGCATCCACTGGGGCCGGGCGAAATGGCTTCCGATCTCCAAATACAGGAAGCACCCAATTTGCGAACCGTCCGGTATTCTTGTCTTGGCTATCAAACGAGAGGTATCGGCCGTCGCGGGACCAATCGACCGCATCCGCGACTCTGATCTCAGACCCCATCGTTACCAAGGTTTCTTCCGATCCGGACCCGTCCGAAGCCTTCCGGACGATTATCATCTTTCCGTCGGCGCCTTTCCGCGCGTAAGCGATGTACTTTCCATCGGGAGACCACACGCACCATGCCTTAAACCCTGGACCAAACGTCAGTTTGGTGCTAACTCCGCCGTCCACTGGAAACGCCCAAAGATCGGGATTCGCGTCAGTTGCCGAGTCACTTACCGATGCTAAAACTCGCTTCCCGTCTGGTGAAATTTTTGGCGAGTAGTATTCAGACACCTGCCCGATTTCTCCGTTCGGGTTTCCATTCCGGTCGAACCACTGCAGCCTCGAATCAGCCGTTGGCGCCTGGAAGGCCAGAACTGCTTGGCCACCTGCGGAATAAAGAGCGGCGTCCATTATCGGAGTTGCTTCTCCGGAAAGTGTGCCAGCCTGCGGATCAAAGCGCCCGCCCGTATATCTTGCCATTCTTTATGTACAACAAGACTCCGTCTGAATATCCAGGCAAATCCGCGTCTTCGATTAGCACTTTTGCGGTCGAAGAATCTAGTGATTTAAATTCAACGCGCTGCGCTTGCTTTTGGCTCGTGACGACAGCCAAATAGTGGCGTCCATCAGGAAGCGCCACGGGTGCGGACTCCGTGTAATCACTTGGGTCTAAAGGGTGTACTGGTGCCGCTTGTCCCCCCGATGATGACACTCGAAATAGCGGCGACTTATCGGCAGGCCTGAACAGGATCGTGCCGTCCGGCGACCACGCTGCGTGGCCTTGATTCGTGTGATCACTCAATACTTGCAGACTGCCGTTGCTCAAATCGATCGTCTTTAGTTTTCCGCCACTGAAAAAACCGAGCGACTTGCTGTCGGGCGCCCAGAAGGGATATGCAGCGCCTTCCGTTCCCGCGACCGGCGCCGCATCGTTTGCCTTGAGAGAGCGAATCCACAATTTAATGGTGCCGCTCTTATCAATCGCCGAATAGCCGATCTTGGTTCCATCAGGAGAAACAACAACCGGTCCTGAACCGAATCCAAACGCGAGGTAATGAGCATCCGGTGGAGGCGGAATATACGAGAGCACCGGTTGCGGGGCAGCGGCGCGGGGGCGAAGATAATTTAGCGTCACGAGCCCCACGGCCAAAAGTACAAACGCGGCAGCCAGCGCCCACCCCAGCCTTTCGCGGTTCTTTCGTCTTTCTACCACGGGCGCGGGTACGCCAGCTTGAGATCCGCCTTCCGAAATCCATTTCAACTGCAGCATTACGTCGTGTGCGTTTTGAAACCGGTCATCGGGATCTTTTGCAAGGCAAGTCTTCACCACGCGGTCGAGCGACGGAGGCGACATTGGCCGCACACTTGAAATCGGTTGAGGATCTCGTTCCAGCAGGGCAGCGATCACGCTCGCTGTGGTTTTTCCCTCAAAGGCGCGCCGTCCGCTCGCCATCTCGTACAGCACTGCGCCAAGCGAAAAAATATCGCTGCGAACATCAGCGTCTTTTCCTTCCGCCTGCTCGGGCGACATGTAGTGGAACGTGCCCATGATGCTGCCGTGCGCAGTCAGTGGCTGTCCCGCTGCTGGAGTGGACATCGTCATCGTCAGGCCCGTGGCGGGAGTCACTGCGGGCGCCGCTGCTTTCGCCAATCCGAAATCCATCAGTTTCGCACCGGATTTCGTCAGCATGATGTTGCCGGGTTTCAGATCGCGGTGAACAACGCCGGTGCGATGTGCGCGTTCCAATCCCTCGCAAATTTCAATTCCGATTTTCAAAACTTGCTCGGTTGGCAGCGCGCCCTTCGCCAAACGATCGGCAAGCGTCTCCCCGTCCAAATACTCCATCACGAGATAATCCACACCATCTTGGTGCCCCACATCAAACAACGTGCAAATATTCGGATGATTCAACGAAGAAATCGCGCGCGCCTCGCGATCAAATCGCTGCTTCGCTTCAGGATTTTCTGAAAGGTGAGAGGGAAGTACTTTCACGGCGACGGTCCGGTCCAATCGCGTATCCCGCGCGCGATACACCTCTCCCATTCCGCCCGCGCCAATCGGCGCAATAATTTCGTACGGACCGAGTTTGGTCCCCGCGGCGATCGTCATTTCTTCAATCCTGCTTCCCAATTCGTGATCACCGTTGGGGGTTCCATGTTCGATTCGCCGATCAGTGTCCCGATCAAGAATCGTTTCCCGTCCGCGCTCGCGTCGTACAATCCAGAAAATCGCGAGAACGTTATCGTTCGGGTCTTGAACAAATTTTTCGGCGCGCTTAGTTCAATTTCAGCGCCTGCCGTTTTTACACTTACAGACATCATCTGGCCATCCGCCGCGAGAAAAAACAGCTCTTGACCGTCACGCCGCCACGTCGGCTGCCCGCCACCATCCGTCGAAATTCGTTTCTTATCCGCTCCCACTTTTCCGTCGCTCGTGAACGATCGCACGTATACTTCCGGCGTACCCGATTCGTCCGAGGAGTACGCAAGCCAGTGTCCATCGGGTGAAATGCGCGCGCCCACTTCTTCAAACGGAGAATCCAGCAGCGCATACGGTTTCTTGTCTCCGAAGAGCGGCAGCACCCACACATCCGTCCGCGTTTTCTCGAATCTCTTTTGATATAACAGGAATTTCCCATCGGGCGACCAGTCCGCGGGTGCGTTCAGTCCCCTCAGCAACACTTCCGGTTGTCCCACCCCGTTCGCGGCCATTACGCACAATCCATCGTTGTTAAGGAACGCCACGCGATTTCCATCCGGTGACCAGATCGGGATTTGTCCGAAATCTGCGGTAAGCCGGATTCCTGTCTCGCGCTCCAGATCGAGTACCCAGATGTTGTTGTCTCGCTTCACCACCACGCGTTTTCCATCCGGCGATATCCGCGGTTCCTGCCCATCCCGCGTCTGCTTCACTATCTGGCCGAGCGTTCCAATCTGTTTTCCATCGCGGTCGAACCACTGAAGCTGGAAGTTGCGCCGCCACCCGTCCAGCCACACCAAAATTCCATTGTCAGACACCGAAAAACTTGGTCCCGGTCCGGCCATATCTGCTGGCCGCTCCATCAGCGGAGTTGGTTCGCCCTTCAATTCCAGTTTGTCGTTATCAAATTGCTGCGCCACCAGAATCTGATTCCGAAGGTACAAAATCCATCCTGGCGCCACGTAAACCTGATACGTCGAATCCGTCAGCACCTGTTTCAACTTCGGCGAATCCAGCGACCCCGCCCACAGCGTCTTCTTAAGCCCTGTATTCACCTGAAAAATGAAGTGGTTCGCGTCCGGCAGAAACTGCGGACTATAGTGTCCAGTTTCGCCGTGCGCTTCGTCATCGAACGTCACGGGTTTTACCTCGCCGCCTGTCGCTGGAACTTGAAAGATTCCGGTGCGGTAATCCGGAACGAAGAGAATCACACCCTTGGTTCCCCAGGACCCGCCGGTCAATCGTCCCGCATCGCACAGAATTTGCGACGTTCCGCCGGATAGATCCACTCGACTCAATTTCCCCTGAGACCCGAAAGCGATCGATCGGCTGTCTGGCGACCAGAATGGTTCGATCGCGCCTTCAGTTCCCGGTAACGCCTGTGCGTCAGTCGAATCAATCGGCCTAACCCACAGTTGCCACTTTCCGGCGCCCGCCGTCGCGGTGAAAACCAGCTTTTTTCCGTCCGGCGAAATCACAAGGCTATCGGGTTGCGAGTCATTGAACGAAATTCCGGCGGGAGGCACAAACGAAAGCCGTGCCGATTGCGGCGGCGCGGCAGATTTACTCCACGGCGCCCACGTTGTCACAGCGGCAATCGCCATCGCGAGAGCAGCGATTATCCACGGCGCCACACTCCGCGCGAATGGTTTTTGCGGCGCGGCTCTTTCGATTTGCGCCGTCGCTTCGCTCGGATTCGCCAGCGTCCGCGCGATAATAATTCTTGCTTCGCCAATCGCTTGCAGCCGCGCCTTTGGATCCTTCGTCAGGCATCGCTCCAGCAAATGGCGTATCGCATTAGGCGTCCTCGCAGGTAGGAAATTCCAGTCTGGATCTTTCGTAATTACGTGCGCCAAAGTTTCCGGTGCCGTCTCGCCCGAATACAGTCGCTTGCCCGAAAGCATTTCAAACAGCACCACTCCGAACGCCCAGATATCAGCGCGGCGGTCAGCGGATTTTCCTTTCGCCTGTTCGGGCGACATGTAAGCCGCTGTTCCCAGAATTACGCCCGCGCGAGTCGCTCCCATTGTCAGCGTCGGTGAATTCGCTATATCGTCGTGAGCGGGCGCATCGTCCAAAGCCTTCGCCAGCCCGAAGTCCAAAACCTTTGCGCCGCCATCGTCCGTAACTTTTATGTTTGCGGGTTTCAGATCGCGATGCACAATTCCGTGCTCGTGCGCATATTCCAGCGCGATCGCAATTTCATTGGCGATCGAGAGCGCCTCCTCAAGAGGCAGGGGACCTTTTTCAATTCGCTCCGCCAGCGTCGTCCCGGGAATTAATTCCATCACCAGTCCGCGCGTGCCGTCGGCATCTTCCAGCCCATAAATATGCGCGATGTTCGGATGATTCAGGGACGCCAGGACTTTCGCTTCGCGTTCAAATCGGGCCATCCGGTCGGGGTCCGACGCGAACGATGCCGGCAAAATCTTAATCGCCACATCGCGCGCCAGTTTGGCGTCGCGCGCGCGATACACCTCACCCATTCCGCCCGCGCCTATCGGCGCAACGATTTCGTAAGGTCCTAGTTTTGTCCCGGATGTAAGGGCCATGCGGCGCGGATTATACCCCAGTAGGCCAGCCATACTTGGCTGCGGTATTTCTTTACGAGGCCCGGCGATCCTTCCTGCGCAAGTTCAATCAAGACGACGCTTTGGTTCGGTCTGTTAGCTATACATGGACTATAATGTGTGGTAATATAATTCAAACACGATCAATCACAATGGACTATTCAGCTCATCCCGGCGCACCGATCACCTCGCTCCTGCATCCCTATGTCACCGGCACACCAATCCGCCCTTCATCGCCCAAATCCAATCTCGCTTTTCCTTGCCTCCCAGCGTCCTTGCCTCCTTGCTTCGGCCATCTCCCAGTCCTACCAGTACTCCAAACGCGTTTTCGCCCCAGATTTCAGCGTAAGTCTATAAATATCAATAGATTACATTTCATAGTACTACCTAACCCCTGTAGAATCATCAATATCCAGAAACGATGGAAAATAAAAACACGAAATGACCAGCTCTAAGCTCATGCCAATACAAGACTTAGCGCGAATGGCTGCAAAAGCTACTTTTAGAAAAGTACTAGTGGGGCAGCCGATGCGCCAGAAAAATCAGTACAATCCCGAACAGGCAGATCGTGATTCCGCCGCCCTCACGGATATGTCCAGTCAGCCCAATCCGGTACGCCTGCTGCTGAGCCGCCTGATTCGTCGCGACGATCAGATTCTCTTTCTGGCTTTCGATATTCATCATTTCAAATCGCTGCAAGTCGGGAATGATCAGCTTCGAAGTGGCCTTTTGCAGGTCGTCCACCGACCGGCTATTTGTCAGCGCGGAATATGCCGTACGAAAAGTCTGCGTATCCACCACTCGCGCCAGATCATCCAGAAAATGTGGCAAGCTCGCGATCTGTGGCAGCGCCCCGTCGGCCGAAATCGTGTTGCGCGCGATCCAGTCTGGCGCAACATTCACCGTCATCCCACCATCAATCGCCAGCAGCACGCCGAATATGATTCCCAGCGTGCCCAGGATTTCGGCGCGCACGCGGTACGTCGGTACCAGCGTGAGCACTGCCAGCACCATCGCGATCGCCGCGAGAATCAATGTCGTCAGCGGGAAGTGCAACCCCAGCTGCATCCAATCGGCGCGGTGCGGAATATCCAGATCCGAAAGCACTTGTGCTGCGAGCATGCGTTCTCCTTGCGGTTCGCAATCGTGCGGAGCCGCGATTCTGCCACGAATCACTGCTCAGTGGCACAGGCATTCTGCCTGTGCAGTCTTCTCCCCGTAAACTCCCGCGGACGCACAACTCCCAGTATCAAGAGATGTCACCCGATCCACGCTTTACCCGCGCAAAACTCACTCTCAGAATTGCGCGACGGAACACGCTGCGCTACAGTCCCATTTCACCGCCGCTCATGAGCTACCTGCCTCTTCCGCAAAAGTTTTTGCAGAGCGTGGATCACTTCAACCAGCCGCGCGCGCAACTTTATCGCACCTCCGAAGGTTGGCAGGTCATTTCCGCCGGCGAAATGTTGCGACGAGTCGCCGCACTCTCCCGCGCTCTCTTCGAGTTGGGAATTCGCTCCGGCGATAAAGTCGGACTCTTCGCCGCGAATCGCCCCGAATGGCACATCGCCGATCTCGCCATCCTCGGCTTGGGTGCAGCGGACGTGCCGGTTTATTTCCGCGAATCGTCCGAGCGCATGGTTTACATCCTCAACCATTCCGAAGTGCGCGCAGTATTTGTCGCCGGTGGTGAGCAAGCCGAAAAATTAATGGAGTGCCGCAATCAGCTCAAGACGGTTCAATTCATAATCGTCGCCGATGCGGAAACTCATACAGGATCGGAAGCCCTTCGCTACGAAACTTTGATCGCCAATCCCACCGATGCAGATGTCGCCGCGTACCGTGAACGCGCCGCGCAGGTCGCGCCGGAAATGCTCGCGACAATTATTTACACTTCTGGCACAACGGGCGAGCCCAAGGGCGTGATGCTCACGCAGAATAATCTTGCGTCGAATTCGGAGGACTCGCTCAGCCTCGCCGATTACACGCCCGCCGATACTGCGCTCTCATTCTTGCCGCTCGCTCACGTGTACGAACGAACGCTCGACTACATGTTCATCTCCAAGGGCGTGTCCATTGCGTATCTCGAAACGCCAGACAAGGCGGCACAGGCTCTGTTGGAAGTGAAACCTACCCTCGCGGGCGCGGTTCCTCGAGTGTTTGAAAAATTGTACGCCGCCGTCATCGCTCAAGGCCGCCATGCCACCGGAGCGAAGACGAAAGATTTTCGATTGGGCCATCGCTATCGCTCCGAAATTCACCGAGTGGCGCGTCCACGAGATTGATCCCGGTTTTCTCGCACGGATCGAGTGGCGCATCGCAGACAAACTGGTTTACTCGAAAATTCGCGAAGGTTTGGGCGGACGCATTCGCGAATTTGTTTCCGGCGGAGCGCCTCTCAGCAGAGAACTCGCCGAGTTCTTCTGGGCGGTCGGAGTTCCAATCTTGCAGGGTTATGGCCTCACAGAAACGTCGCCGGTGATCACGGTGAATAATCATCAGATGAATCGCCTCGGTACAGTAGGTCCGCCAATTCCTCACGTCGCCGTAAAATTTGCCGACGACGAAGAAATTCTCACGCGCGGACCGCATGTAATGCTCGGTTATTACAAAAATCCCGCGGACACTGCCGCGGTTCTCTCCGCCGACGGGTGGTTTTCCACCGGAGACATCGGCCATCAGGATAAAGACGGCTACTTGATCATCACCGATCGTAAAAAAGATTTATTCAAAACGGCGGGCGGGAAATTCGTCGCGCCTCAGTCCATCGAGAACGCGCTGAAGATGTCTCAATACATCTCGTCGGCGGCTGTTGTAGGCGATCGCAGAAAATTTATTACCGCGCTCATCGTGCCCGATATCGCCGCCGTTACGGCTGTAGCTGCCGAACGTGGGATCACATTTCAATCGCAAGTAGATTTCGCGCGCAGCCCGTTCGTTCGCGAACTTATTGGCGGCGAAGTGGAAAAAGTGAATTCGCATCTCGCGCAGTACGAGACCATCAAGCGCTTCGCAATTCTCGATACCGACTTTTCATTCGAAAATGGCGAGCTCACTTACACCATGAAACTCAAGCGCCGCGTGATCGAAGATAGAAATCGCGATGCTATCGCGCAACTCTATGCCGATGTCGAAGAGCCCCGGCCGGCGGGTGCGAGCCATTAGAATAGGTGGAGAATTTGGATTATTGGAAAGGGAAGCACAAAAACAGAAGGAACCCAAAATGAACGATGAATTGGTAATCGCAGGAAAAGTTTTCAAATCTCGATTGATCGTCGGCACAGGAAAATATCGCAACTTTCCGGAAATGGCGCGAGCCATTGAAGCCTCGGGCGCGGACATGGTCACCGTAGCGGTTCGCCGCGTGAATTTATCCGACAAAACAAAAGAGTCGCTGCTCGATCACTCGATCGCTCGAAATATTTTCTGCTGCCCAACACCGCGGGCTGCTACTCCGCCGACGAAGCAATCCGCGCCGCTCGCCTCGGCCGCGAAGCCGGCCTCTCCGAATGGGTAAAGCTCGAAGTGATCGGCGATCAGCAAACACTTTTCCCCGATACCGCCGAATTGCTCCGCGCCACAGAAGTCCTCGCGAATGAAGGATTCGTTGTTTTGCCCTACACCACTGACGATTTAATCGTCGCGCGCCGATTGGTCGACGCTGGTGCCGCAGCCGTGATGCCACTCGGCGCGCCAATCGGCTCGGGTCTCGGAATCCAAAACGCCGCCAATCTAAGAATCCTCCGCGAACGAATCACGGAAGTGCCGCTCATCATCGATGCGGGTGTTGGTACGGCCTCCGATGCCGCGGAAGCGATGGAACTCGGCGCCGATGGCGTCCTGATGAATACCGCCATCGCGGAAGCGCAAGACGCCGTCCTCATGGCCGAAGCAATGCGCGCCGCCGTAGAAGCGGGACGCAAAGCATTTCTCGCCGGGCGAATCGCAAAAAAACTGTACGCAACCGCGTCCAGCCCGCTCACTGGTGTGGTTCGATAGCGCAAAGGGAATTGGGTTAATTTGGCAGGATTAACGAAACAGCGCGTGCCACAGCGTATCAACGCACGCGTGCAAAATGGCCGACGCGAAAATCGATCCGGTCTTGCGCCAAACGTATCCGTAAAACATTCCGGCGATGCTGGCTAGGAGAAAGTAGCGCCAATTGGGAAAACCACCGACCACAATGTGCGTGAGTCCAAATAGAATGGAAGCCGCGATCCAGCCACTATTTTCATTGCGCATCGAACGCGACAGCATATTCTGCAGCAGGCCGCGAAAAAGAAACTCCTCCAGCCACGCCGTGAACACCAGAATTCCCAGAATATATCCGGGAATATTTCTCCATCCGCGCGCCCCTGGCGCCCAGTGCAAAAACTTTGTCAGAAGTCCAATCGGGACTACGATCGCCGCCGTTCCGAGAAAACTCAAAACAATTGTGCGCGTCCACCCTCGGCCCCATCCGATGGAATACCCCACTCCATCCATCTGCCGCACAAACAAAAATCCCACCACTGTCACATTCACCAACAGCAGCATTCCGAAACCGTATCCCGCTTTCGTTGGCCACGGCCACAGCGGTGTGAGCCAGTGCAGCCGCATCGGGAGAGCGACGGCGATCCATGCGAGGTAATCCATCACGCCAACCGTGGGCGATATTCGCGCGAGCGACAGCATTACCAGCGGTAGCAAAACGTATGCGCACACGACGCCGGCTCGCCACGGTACGAAATTTCGCGTACCGAACGCATAAAAAAACCACAGCGCCAGCAGCGCTAGTCCCAAAAGCCACGCGATCGAGGGAGGAAATACGCGGCGCAGCGCCTCAGTCACAGCCTTTTGCTCCGGGAAGAATCTCCCCCACGAGCAATGCGAACAGCGCGACGAACGTCACGGCCAGAGAAAGGCCGCCGAAACCTTTCCACACCGCAATCAGCGCGCCAATTACGGTGAGCACGAATACGAGAATGAGCGCAGGAGTAGCTCGAAGCTGCCGGGATGGGGGCGACATAACCACGTGGGCGAATTGTACAGCAAGATTACTCGAATTACTTGCCGGTAGGATTGGCAGTTGATTTGTTGGCAGACTTGTCTTTTTCTTTCGCCTGATCCCGGTGATGGAGATCGAGCGCGTAGGCCGGCTGTTGAGCGGTTCCTGTAATCTTTATGGGGAGAACGGCGCCGTGTCCCTTCTTTTCGAAAAATGGATCCACCGCTTTCAGGAAGAAAGATTTCACGCCGGTGGTCATCTGCGAGATTCTCGCGTCGGTGTCCAGCTCGCCCGTGAAATCAATTTCTTCCCCATCGATCTTGTACGTCCCGGCCAGTTGAATATGCGCCCCGGGCACATCAAACGTGAGGCCCGTGAGCGTGATCACGCCATCTTTCAATTGAAAATTTCCAGACATTCTCGAAACGACGTTTTGATCTTCCTCATCCGGATTTGTTTCCCCTTTGCTTCGATTGCTCAGCGTGTCGAATTTTCCCTGAATGGCAGTCTGCGTGAAATGGGCGCGATCGATATCAAACGAGCCGTCCAGAAAAATTCTATCTGCAATCGGAACGGTGCCGTGAGGCAGAATAAATTTTGTTTTCAATCGGACGTCACCGGTCATCGATGGACTGCCCTTCACCACAAGCGCCAGCAGGTCTTCGATGCGGGCTTTCGAGGATGTTACATCAAGGGTGATGGTCTTTCCTGGCTTTCCCGGCGTTCCCACCACAGCGCCGCGCGCGTCGATCATCGTTTTCCGAAACGACGCCTCCACGGGCTGAAGCAGCGTGTCGCCATTCGTTCCATCCACCACTGCGTGATACTTCGTCGTGAGATGAACTCTCAAATCGCCAGACGTCACCACGAAATCAGGAGTATCGGTCGTCCCCGTGACGTCAAGATTTTCCAGAATGCCGCTGAATTTTCCTTTCGACGAAAGTATTCCGCCAATGCCCTTGAATATTCCGAGGTCGGCATTTTTGTAAGTGAACTCGCCGCTTACCGGAGTGACCCCGGGGTCAGCCGTCTGCCACGGACCGAACTCGCCAGAATCGATAATGTCGCCCGGCGGCACCGGATTCGAGAGCACGGCGCGATACGCCATCGCTCCGTTGGCGGATTTATTTTTCATCGTGAGCCGGGAGATGTCATACACCTGCGGCGTCTTCGTAGAGTCGCGAGGGAAGATCGTCAGAATAGTTTTGTCGCAATCGATTGCATCAACGATGATGCTGGCGGCCTTCGATGGGTCAATCGAAGCGCCCGGCGTTGGCGCAGCTGGCGAGGCTTTCAGCGCCGGCTTCGGCTGTCCGCGCGGCGGGATATTTATCTCGAGGCCCGTCAAGTGGACCACACTCACATGTCGCGGTGCGCGAAGCATTCGCAAGATATCGGCTTCTACCGAGAAATGCTGGATGGAAATCAACGGTGGCACATCGTGCCGTCCATGAAAATAAAGAGCGAGACCTCCGCCATCCACCTTCACTACGCGCCCAACAGTAATATTGAATTCGGCCAGCTCGACATCGCTCTGAAATTTTGCGGAAAGCCAGTCGACAGCCCACTGCCGCGCGTGCGGCGAGATTTCCTGCGACGCTCGATTAACAACGATTGCGCCCACAACGATAAGCGCAGCCGCGACGGAGCCCAGAATCGTCAGCGCAAGTCCAAGATGTCTCCGGCGTCTTCGGGCAGTCATTCGAAAATGTCCCCAATGCCAAAAATGATGTGCAGCGAAAGGCTCAACAACTTCGCTTCGCAGGCGCGAAGGTACCAAATCCAGAGCAGCGACGCCATGAATCTGCGAGTGTGCCGTAAAAATATTTTTCGGCGCGAGGAATCTGGTGCAATCTCACTTGTTTTGACCAGGACTGCCGCAAATCCTGAGGTGCATTTCTAGATTCCCGGCGATGACCACCCCACCCAAACAACGCCTTACCTACATCGATTGGATGCGCGGCCTTGCGTGTCTGGCGATGTTTCAAACACATTGTTATGACTCGTGGCTCAATGACTCCGCGCGGAAAACTACGTTTTTCAAATGGTCCCAGATTGGCGGCACGCTTCCGGCGCCGTTGTTTCTATTTCTCGCGGGAATTTCGTTTGCGATGGTTACAGACAAACTGCGTGCGAAAAATACTCAGCCGCGCCAAATTGCGCGAACCACGATCCTGCGCGGTGCCGAAATATTGGGCCTGGGATTGTTATTCCGCATACAGGAATTCACTCTCGGCTTTCGCGGCGCTCCGTGGACAGATCTGCTGCGTGTCGATGTCCTGAACATCATCGGCGTCTCAATGATGTTCATGGGTTTGCTCTGCTGGGCAATTTCGGGCTCAGCGGAGAACTCGGAAGCGAGTGCGACGCGCATTCGAAACACGATTGCTGCCGCGGCGGTAGCTCTCGCGATCGCACTCGTCACGCCGCCGCTCTGGACGACCTGGCGGCCGCGCTGGCTTCCATGGTTTTTGGAGTCCTACATAAACGGCGTCCACATTTTTAACAAGCCGCAGCCGTGGCTATTCCCAATTTTCCCATGGACTGCGTTTGCTTTCGCGGGTCTCGCCGTTGGATTTGTTTTGATGCTGCCCTCAGCGCGTCAACACGAGTTGCGCGCAGTCTCGTGCATCGCGGCTGCGGGTGCCGTGATTTACGCGATCGCGCATTGGGCAGACACACAGCCGCAGCAGATTTATTCGGAATACGATTTCTGGCACACCAGTCCAAACTTTTTTCTGATTCGCCTCGCGATCCTTCTCGGAATCATGTTGATCGCTTATTTGTGGTGCAGATGGGGCGTTCCCGCGCACGTATTCAGCCCGTTGGTCCAGCTAGGGCAGACATCTTTGCTCGTCTACTGGGTACACATTGAATTCGTATACGGCGGCATGTCGATTCTGACGAGGCACAGTCAGACCATCGCAAGCGCATCGGTTGGCCTAGCAATTATTTTCACCTCGATGCTGATTCTTTCGATCCTTCGAACGCGCTTCAAGGGAAAGGGCGGGGAACTATTGGCGATATTCACGAAAAGGGGGAAGAGCTTAAGAGCGAATCCAAGCTGAATTCAGTTAGTGCGAAGGCGAATGATGTGAAGGAGCAGCTTTGGGAGCAGGATTAATTTTGAAAATGTACTCGCCAGGCCGCGCAAGATTCATTTCATCGCGTGCGATGCCCTCGATAAATTTTGGATTCGTCTTGAGATCGTTAACTTGCTTCGCGAGAGAATCATTCTCATTGTTCAGCTCATCAAGCTGCGAACGCAGTGTGGTGATCTCGTGCTGAATCTGCCGCATCGCGACAAAACCGTGCGAGCCGAAAACATCATGCACCGTGAGCCCGACAATTACGATCGCAAGAATCAATCGTAAATTGCGCTGCAAAAATGTTGGAGGTTCAGCGGCAATGCCAGTGCGATTCATCTTCGTGCGCTCCAGATGCGTTCAGCCTTTTCCATCAGACTCGGTTTCGAAAATCCATTTGCGTGTGTCGTCGGCGATTTTAGCAGACGCGCCCGCCGACGAAGCTTCTGTGTATAGGCGAAGTAACGGCTCTGTTCCAGAAAGACGCATGAGCAGCCAGGAGCCGTCGTCGAATTCGAGTTTCAGGCCGTCGGTGCGATCCGTTTTTTTCACGTGGCGTCCAACGAATTCGGTGTAATCGTTTTTCAAACGCGCGACTGTGCGTTTCTGAATTTCTGAAGTGAGGTGCAGATTGGTTCGTAGCGGCCAAAACTCGGCGCCCACGCGGCGGAACAAATCGCGGATTTGCTCGCCGATGGATTTGCCGCGCACGGCCGTCATCTCGGCCACGAGCAGACACGCGAGAATGCCATCTTTTTCGGGAATGTGGCCGCGAATCGAGAGCCCGGCGCTTTCTTCGCCGCCGAGCGCAATTTTATCTTGCTCGATCAATTCGCCGACATATTTGAAGCCGACCGGAGTTTGGTAGACAGGAAGATTATGCAGCCGCGCGACAGCATCGATCAGATGGCTCGTGGGAACGCTGCGCCCCGCGCCCAGCTTCCAGCCCCGCGATTCCACCAGGTAATCGTAAAGCAGCGCTAGAATATGATTTGGCGAAATCCACGTGCCGTCGCTATCGACGATTCCAAATCGATCGGCATCGCCATCGGTAGCGACTCCCAGAGCCGCATTCGCAGATTTAATGGATTTGCGCAGCGGCGCAAGATTTTCTTCGGAGACGTCTGGCCCCGTGCCGTCGAAGAGCACGTCGCGATTCGTACGAATCGACTGAGCGGAAATCCCGTGATCGGCGAGCGCACGGTCGAGATATCCCGCGCCACAACCGTGCAGCGCGTCGAACACGATGCCAATTCCGCTGCTCGCAATCTCTTTGAAGCGAACAAGTTCGCCAAGCCGCTCCAGATATTTTTCGCGAGGAGCGATGCGCGTGAATTTCTCGGCAGTGGCATGCGATTCTGCGAGACGCGAAAAATCTTGCCCAGCAAGTTTCGCCGCGCGCGCTTCAATATCGCGAGTAACTTCGGGCAGTGCGGGTCCACCATTCGCTGCCGAGAATTTCAATCCGTGATATGCAGCAGGATTGTGGCTCGCGGTAAAATTTATCGCGCCATCGATTTTCCGGCGGCGGACTTCAAATGCAACGGTGGGAGTTGGCGTAAATCCATCGCAGAGCAGCACTTCAATTTCATGCGCGCTCAAGATCTCAGCGGCAGCCGCGGCGAATTCTTCAGAAAAGAATCGCGTGTCATGCGCAACGATCAGCGTCGGTTTCTTAGATTGCGCGCAAACGTGCTGCGCGATCGCAGTTACGGCGAGGCGCACGTTTGGAAACGTGAATTCCTCGGCGATAATTGCGCGCCAGCCGGACGTTCCGAAATGAATCGGAGAAACAGCCATTCGCGAAGCTCGCCGGGTATTGTAACGTGAGCAGAATCAAATCCAACTAGCGGCGAATCGCGTGCGCGAGCGAAAGAGACAACGAGGCAGGAGACGTACCGCACGGAAGCCGTCGTGTACGATGCGAGGAGAGCTGTGGCCGCAAAACAGACCAACAACGTGATCGTGGTGCTAGTGACGTGCGCATCGCAGCGAGAGGCGCAGAAGATCGCGCGTGCGCTGGTAGAAAAACGTTTGGCAGCGTGCGGCAACGTCTTTCCTGCGGATGTGAAATCGATCTATCGCTGGAAGGGCAAAATCAACACCGCGCGCGAAACGCTTCTAATTCTGAAAACAACCCGAAAGCAATTTGCGAAACTAGAACGGGAAATTCGGGGGCTGCACAGTTACGACGTGCCTGAGATTATCGCGATTCCCGTTGTCGCTGGCTCAGCGCCGTATTTGCAATGGGTTTCGGAGAGTGTGACCGCTCGCTGATTTACTGCGCCGCCTTTTCGCCAGCATGGAATTCAGTCCACGGGCCAGCTTTCATGTCGTGAAGGATCGGTGCCTGCCACTGATATTCTGGATGCTCCTTCAAGAAAGTTGAAGCGATGAAATCGCTGCCACACGGATGCCCCATCCGCGCCACGAAGGTGAGCGACTGCGCCATGCGGCTATCCATCGCTTTGCCTTGAACCACGCCGCCCGGATAATGAGAGTTCCATTCCCACTGAGGAATGCCGCGCGGCGATTCCTCTACGTGTCCGCAGAGCGTGCGTTCGTCGGCGCCCACTGTGCCGAGAAAAGTGTCGTGATGATCGAAAGAAAAGTCTGCGCGGACTTCACGTCAATCTTTCCGCGATTTTCATTCAGCAATTGTTCCCACCGAGTGCGCCGCGCGTTCGGCGAACTGCCTGTATCATTCGGATCGAAATCAGTCTCTTCCTTGATCAGTTTCGGATCGCTGGGGAAATTTGAGCCTTCGAAGTAGCCATCTTTGCTGCGCCAGAGGTGATGATTTTCCAATCCAAGCTCAAGGCGCGCAATCTCGCCAGTTTTGCGATCGCCCAGCAGCCAGTCATTCGCGTAGCCGCCGTTATTGTTCTCGATCATGATGCGCGCGTAGTCGTCAATCGAGTTGGCGTATTGCAGCGCTTTGCGCGAGCGCACAAATTCAGGCACGGCATCGGGATCGAATCCGCGGAATTGCGTGATGGTGGTTTCGGTGATCATGATTCCCGGAGGAATTCACTCCGAAATCGTCGTTGCTGGTGATTACGCCGGGATAACCATCCATGAAAATGCGATTTCCTTTTGCGGGGGCGATATCGAACACGATTCGCCAGCGCTCGCCCTGCCAGTAACTTGTCCACTCGTTGTGCGCAATCACAATTCCGCCATCGCGAGTGAAACTACCGGTAGCCACAAACGCGCTGCAATTTCCGGGGCTTACAAGATGTGGAGCATTCGCGGCATGTTCCCGCTTGTCGAGCCATGGAACGTAGTAGTCCGGAATTTCCTCCGTCGCGTTAAGTGCCACGATGTCATCAAGATCGGCTTGCACTCCGCGGGCCCGAATCCCATCGGTGATGCCTTGCAATTCTTCTCGATATTCGGCTTCAATGTGCGGCCACAAAACTTTGCGCGATGTTTCGCGAAAAAAATTCCAATCGCGATGCGTGCGGTGGGTGGAATCAAGTTTGTACGCGTTCAGCGCGTCAGCGATTTCGGCGACAAAAGGTATCCGTGCTGGAATCCGATTTGCGGAGGGTGAACCTTCAAGATGCACGTAAATCCATCCGCCCTGTTCAAACCGATACGAATTGCCAAGGCGCGGATCCTGTGCGTGCGAAGCAGTCCTAGAAGCCGCACGCGGCGCCGCAGCGATGAGAATCGCGGCCAGACAGACCACAATTGCTGCAGAACCTGCCATCCGCGCAGTAAAGCTTTTGGAATTTCCCATCGAAGGCTCCCGCTGCACATCAAGTGCTGTCGGTTTTACACCTTTGAAAGCGCGAAGTCGAGATCTGCCACCAAATCTTCCACATCCTCGATCCCCACAGAGATTCGCACCAGCCCGTCGGTGATCCCAACTTCCTGCCGCATCGCCGGAGGAACTGAAGCATGCGTCATCGAGGCGGGATGTGAAATCAAAGTTTCCACTCCGCCGAGACTTTCCGCGAGCGAGCACAGCTTCACGTGATTGAGAAGCGCTCGTGCAGCGTCAATCGATCCGAGGTCAAACGAAATCATGGCTCCGAATCCGGTCTGCTGCTTCTTCGCCATTTCATGCTGCGGGTGCGATTTCAATCCGGGGTAGAGAACACGTTTCACTTTCGGATGCGATTCCAGAAACTGGGCTATCGCCATGCCATTAGCGTTGTGCTGCTTCATTCGGACCGCAAGCGTCTTGATCCCGCGCGACACCAGGAAGCAATCCATCGGCGCAAGGCCCGCTCCCGTCGATCGCTGCAAGAAATAAATCTTATCGGCGTCTTCCTGTCGCGACAGAACGACCGCCCCGCCCGTGCAATCACTGTGGCCGTTGAGATATTTGGTCATTGAGTGGACGACGATGTGCGCACCATGCGACAGCGGCTGCTGAAAGTAGGGACTGAGAAACGTGTTGTCCACCACCAACGTGACGTTTCGCTCCGCAGCAAGTTTTGCTGTCGCCGCAAGATCCGTGATGAGCATCGTGGGGTTTGTAGGCGTCTCGATGTAAAACATTTTCGTGTTTGGTTTCAGCGCCTTACGGATATTTTCGAGGGAAGAAGTATCAACGAAACTGAATTCGAGTCCCCAGTGGACCAGAAACTGCGTCGATAGCCGAATCACGCCGCCATATACGGCTTGCGAAAGAATCACGTGGTCGCCGGGCCGCAACAATCTGAAAACGCAATCGATACCCGCCATTCCCGGAAGTGAAAACAAATGCGATCTTGCCGCCTTCCAGTTTGGCGACGCACCGTTCCAGCGCGCGCCGGTTGGGATGAGACGTGCGAGCGTAGTCGTACCCTTTGTCCTTGCCCAATTCGGACTGCACATAGGTCGAGGTCTGGAAGATCGGCGCCACGATCGCGCCAGTAGTAGGTTCCGGCTCCTGCCCGACGTGTATCGCATCGGTGGCAAATCCCATGGACCCTCCGAATCGCGGCGTGACGATTCCACCGCGGCTCTCTCAGAATTTTATTTGCAGATTGGCCGCGGTGCGCGTAAGACTGGAAGTGGAGCGCGCCGCGGGCTACGATGCATGCGGCCCCGAAGTTAGCTCAGGAGCAAGGGTGAGTCAATCGAGCGCGTGAACGGATTGATTCTGCGGCGGGAAGTTGCCGCAAACCCTCGAATTTGCATCGTACAGGCTAGCGTTGGAATCGGAGAGCCTTATGCGTCATCGGAGCCCGGCAATCGAAATGAATCAGCGGAAGATACAGGTTTTTGGAATAAGTGCTGTAGTCGCGTCGCTGCTCGTCTTGATTGCGATTGCGCCAGCAGCATTCAGCCAGGCGAAGGAAGACGAGCCCCAAACGAAACTGCGCATCGAAATCACCGCCGGCGACAAGTCAGTTCCCGTTGACATGGCCAGCATTTACGTCCGATACGTCATTTCGGACAGCTCCAAAGAATTGAAGGACAAGAAGTTTGAACTAAATCTGAAGAGCAACCGTGAGGGTATCGCAAGTTTGCCCCACGTTCCGCGCGGCAAAGTGACGATTCAAGTGATTGCGCCGGGATGGAAGACCTTTGGCCAGATTTATGAGCTCATCTCCGACGAACAAACGGTGAAAATACATCTCGAAAAGCCTCCGGTATGGTATTGAAGCGCGCTTGAGAGTGATCTCGACGAATTCCGCGGCGAAATTTCGTTGCGCCTGTCCAATCTTTCAGGGAATTTCAACTCCCACACAGAAAAGGAAAACGTCCGTTGCACAATTGTGGTGCAAAGAGTATCAACCGTCACAAACTGCGCGGCTTAGACATTGTTCGACGGGTCGTTTCCACAAGCTTTTCAACAAAACTGTTGAAAATTATCCATCGCATGTTGATCTCGCGGAGAAATAATTTCGAAGACGGAATTTTCTTCTCGCGATTGGCACCGCGCGTGCGTGCCACCGCGCCTCGTTCGAATTCATAAGCTGTGGAGTAACTGCAAGACGAGTTGCAATTGACGCGGAACGCAGAGACTGAGAGCATTGCACACGTGAGCGAAGAGAAACGCAGACGAATCACAGGGTTGCACGTGGTGGTGCAGAATCTCCGCGCCCGGCCATTGCGTTCTGCGCTAAATGTAGTAGCAATTTCTCTGCAGGTCTTCTTGGTGCTTTTGATTGTTGGGCTTACATCAGGTGTATTGGCCGATTGGGGCGAGCGCGCCGAGGGAGTGGGCGCGGATATTTTGGTGCAGCCGCCGAATTCCTCGATTTTCTTCGCGTTCTCGAGCGCCGTGATGCAGGAATCGATAGTGAAGCAGATCGCGGCGGTGCCCGAGCGTCGACGAGGAATCGCCCGTCGTCGTAGTAGTGGATAGCGGCTCGCTGAATGTGGTGTACGGAATCGACGAGCCGACTTTTGAAGGACTTAGCAAAGGATTTCAATTTGTTTCGGGCCACAAGCTGACGAACGCCGACGACGTGATCGCGGACGATCTGGTGGCGCAATCGCGGCATTTGCACGTCGGCGACACGATCACTCTGTTGAATCATCCGTTCCACATCTCAGGAGTAGTGGTACACGGCAAGGGCGCGCGATTTTTCATTCCCATTAAATCTGCTCAGGAGATAGCTGGCGCGGAGAACCGCGTCTCGATGGTTTACGTTCGAAGCCGAGGCGCCACTGCCTCCGTTCGCGCAAGCATCGTGCAGATGCTGCCGAACTACGTTGTGCGTTCAATGGCGGAGTACATGACGCTGATGACTTCCTCGAATCTTCCCGAGTTGAAGCCCTTTATCCGCTCATTTCGTGATTCTGGGTGCGTCGATAAGTTTTCTCGTGGTGCTATCTAACCATGCACACAATGGTGATGGAGCGGACGCGGGAAATCGGTATCCTGAAAGCGCTGGGGTCCTCGCGAGCCGGAATTCTTGGATTGATCGAGGCAGAGGCGCTCACAATGGCGGTATTGGGCGCCGCGTTGGGCGTCATAATTACGTTTAGCACTTGTGCGTTCCTTCGGTATTGGTTTCCCACGCTGCAAATTCGAATTTCGGCGGACTGGGTTGCAAAGGCGATCGCGCTGGCTCTTTTAGCGTCGGTGGTGGGAGCACTGTATCCGGCATTCCGCGCGGCAAAGGCCGATGCGATCGAAGCACTGGCATACGAGTAGTAGCAATCGAGAACCGGAGTTGCGTCAATGCATGAGCGCGCATGTTAGGGAGTATTTCTTGCGAGGGTTGTGCAACATTTGGTAGAAGAAATTTGGGAGGCGGCAAGATATGTCTCCGGTAATTTTATATTCACAAGCTGGATGTCCCTCCTGCGCGGCGCAAAGCAATATCTCGCCGCTCAGGGAGTGACCTACGAAGAGAAAGACATTCGAGGCGATCCGGAGTTTCTGCGCGAACTTGTGGAGGACCTGAAGAGCAGAACCACTCCTACTCTCGTAGTTGGCGAGAAAGTTGTGATGGGATTTGATCCGGATAAATTCTTAGACGCGATAGGTTCGCGTAGCTCCGAGGGGAAACAACCATGAAGAAACACGTCATGATAATTGGCATCGGCGCATTGGCGCTCGCGGCTGCAGCATTTGCGGGCGACATTTGGAAAGAGAAGCCCTACGAGACTTGGGACCAGAAGGAAGTGCAGAAGATTTTGTTCGATTCCCCGTGGGCTCAACAAATACAAATGGGCGGCGGTGGAGGGCCTTCCACTGGCCGGCGGTGGCGCTCGCGGAGGTAGTGGCGGCGGAGGAGCAAACTCGGTGGGTAACTCGCCGAATGGGGGCAACGGTGCGGCGAAATAGCGCCGGGATGACCAGCGCGAGCGGTGGGCGCACCGTCGGCGGAAGCGAGCAGTCTAAGCTACCCTCGATCAGACAAAGACGTAACCGGCGGCGATATGGCAGCGGCCGCCCGATGGGCGGCCCACAGAATATCGTGGTGCGTTGGGTCTCCTCCCGAACGATTCGCGAAGCGTTTGCTCGTTCGGCGGAATTGGAGGGAAAACCGTCGGAGCAACTGACAAAGGCGGTCGCCACACCGCCGGCGAAATATCAGATCATCTTATTTGCTCCTGATCTCCGTGCATTTCAGATTGCGGGCGCGGACGCTCTCAAGCAAACGGTTTATCTAGAGACAAAGAAGAACCATGAAAAAATATTGCCTGATAAGATCACTCTCGGAACGGCTGCAGGTGGCCAGCGTGTGATCTACATCCTGGCGGAATTCCCCAGGTCTACTGAGAAGGGTGAGCCGAATCTTACTTCGGACGAGAAAAGTGTGGATTTTGTCGCGGAGGCGGGAAAGCTAAAACTCAAGTTTCACTTCGAGTTGTCAAAGATGACGGATAAAGAAGGCGCGGATTTGTAGAAAGAACTGGAATTTATCGCGGACTAGGAGAAAGTGATGCCAAAACGGAAAGGTTTCTTGCTATCGCCGCTGTCGTCATCGCGGCGGCGGTGCCGGTGGTCGCTCAGATGGGAATGCGTCCGCCGACGGTTCGCGGCGTGTGGAACCCCACTGTCGGTGCCGGGTCAATGTACGAACAGGTTGAACAGGATGGTACGAAGCGCCCGTTCAGCGTTTCTATTATCAGCAAAGAAGACGTCAATGGAGTGCCCGGGATACTGGGTGGAAATGGGAATCACTCGAGATACCGGCGAAATGTACATGCAAGAGTTAATGGTGGTAAACGGAAGTGACGCCCATATCGAAAAAGTGATCGTGATGATCCCCGGCCGCGGGCCGATTGAAATGCCCGGCGCCGGAATGGGACCTGGCCAGAACATTCCTCCCAAACCCGATCTTCGCAATGAGTCGGAAAAAATTGGCACTGAGAGCATCACGACACCCGCAGGAACTTTCGATTGCGAACACTGGAAATCAAAAGACGGCACCTATGACGCCTGGGTATCTTCGAAAGTGATTCCGTGGGGCATCGTGAAGGGTTCCGGAACTCACGGAACTCTAACCTTGGTGAAAACGATCAGCGACGCGAAGTCGCATATCACTGGGACTCCGCAGAAATTTGATCCATCGACTTTTGGCCGCAGAGGAAACTGAAGAGTTTTAAAATCTGGTTTCCAGAAGTTTAGCGATTTATCAAGCGCGCCCGGCTTACACCGGGCGCGTTTGATTTTCTGTATTACTTGCCGTCTCTGAATCTGGATTCGAGCGACGATGCCGTATCATATGCCGCGCGGAGCGGGACCCACACGTCTACATGTTCATCAGGCGATTGGACTTCGATCTTCAGTCCGCCACCGGCTTTGGATACGCGCACATGTTGCTGATTGTCGTGTACATCCACGAGCACGGCATCCGGTAGCTTATTGAGCTCGAAAGCTGCCGTGCGAATCGCAGGTAGATACGCTTGCACTTGCTCACGAGCACCGTGCAGATGGCGCTCGGGAATGCATGCGGCCGCAATCGGCGCAATCATCGCCGGTACGATCAGATGAAGGTGCGTGCCGCCGGAATAGTTTTCGTCCACGCTGACATGAACGAAGCCATCCTGCACGAGATACGTGGTGCCGACGACCAGTGTTGCCGCCAGCCCTACTACGAGTTTCGCAAGAATCATGGCAAGATTCTCCTGGATTCAGTTAGTCGGAAGAGCTCTTCGTGTCGAGCCACACGCGAACCGTGTTGTTGCCATCTTTGACGCTCACAAGCTCGGTGTCGCCGGTCGTGGAGAGAATGTGAATCGCCGCGACGATATCCAGTTCCTGCGAACCGTGCGTCAACAGTGCGTCCGCAACTGTGAGAGGAATTTTTACGTCGACATTGTCGCCGTTCTTGCCGGCATGCTTGTCGAGCGCGTGAATTAAGAGGACTCCGTTTTGCTTGGCGACGCGAACGTCTTCATCGCGCGTTGTCACGGTAACGAATTCGCCGTCTTTGGAGGATCGAACTGCGTCGAGCATCGCCTTGAGATCGACACCATTCAGATCGCCGTGGCCCACGCTAATACGGCCATTGTGAAATCGGCGCTGGTCCACGGCTCCGAGGACTTTTTCGGCAAGTGAAAGCGGCACGTTAACGCGCACGGTGTCGCCATTCGTTTCCGTGGAATCCACTCGAACGTGCAGCCAGCGTTCTTGCGATGTGGGTGCGGTCTGCGCGGCCACCATCTGGACGCTCGATGCCGCCAGAAGCATCACAGCTCCCAACATTCCGAAAGTTACTTTGCCGATGCGGGTCTTCATGTGCGCTACCTCCAAAGGTCCGGGAGCTTGAGGCTCTTCTGTCCCCGTCTGCAATTGATACGCAGGGTGTCCGGGAAATGTTCAGCGCTATTCGGCGGTTTTCGGAGTAGTCGAGCGCAAACCTAAACGGCCGCGACAGGGAAGCGCAACTTGCTCAGTCTTTCGATGGTTTCAGAATTAGCAGCGCGAGCGGAGGCAGCGTGAGCTTGATGGAATACTCTTTGCCATTCCAGGGAATCAGCTCGGCGTCGGCGCCGCCAAGGTTTCCCACGTTCGCGCCGCCGTACACTCCTGCGTCCGTATTCAGGATTTCAACATAGCGGCCTTTGCGGGGCACTCCAACCCGGTAATTATCCCGAACCACGGGGGTGAAGTTGGCGATCGCCAAAACAAAGTCTTCGCCATTTTTCGCGCGGCGGACGAAGGAGAGCACGCTGGCATCGGCATCATTGCAATCGAGCCATTCAAATCCTTGCCAGTCAAAATCCGCTTCGTGCAGCGAAGGTTCTTGCCGCGCCACGCGGTTGAGATCAGTCACCAGTTTCTGCATGCCGGAATGGGACGGATATTTCAGCAGATCCCAATTCAAGCCAGTCTCGAAATTCCATTCTTCCTGCTGGCCAAACTCACTTCCCATGAAGAGCAATTTCTTGCCCGGGTGGGCATATTGATATGCGTAGAGCAGCCGCAAGTTCGCGAATTGCTGCCACATGTCGCCGGGCATTTTTTGAAGCATCGAACGTTTTCCGTGGACGACTTCGTCGTGTGAAAACGGAAGGACAAAATTCTCGGTGAATGCATAGAGCATGGAAAACGTCATGCTGCTGTGGTGAAATTTTCGATACACGGGATTTTCGCGCATGTAACTCAGCGTGTCGTTCATCCACCCCATGTTCCACTTGAACGTAAATCCCAATCCCCCTAAGTAGGTGGGTCGCGAAACCATCGGCCACGAAGTGGATTCCTCGGCAACGATCATCATGCCGGGAAATCGAGCGTGCGCTACTTCATTCAATCGTTTCAGCAGCGCGATTGCGGCGAGATTTTCGCGGCCGCCAAACTCATTCGGGATCCATTCGCCCGCTTTGCGCGAATAATCCAGATACAACATCGAGGCAACGGCGTCCACTCGCAGACCGTCGATGTGATATTTGTCGAACCAAAACAGCGCGCTCGAAATTAGAAAATTCTGAACTTCGTTGCGGCCGTAATTGAAAACGTACGTGCCCCAATCCGGATGGAATCCCTGCCGTGGATCGGAGTGTTCATAAAGATGTGTACCATCAAAATTTCCGAGTCCATGCGCGTCCGTAGGGAAGTGAGCTGGCGTCCAATCCAGCAGAACGCCGATACCTTCTTGGTGGCAGCGATCGACGAAGTACATGAAATCGTGCGGCGTGCCATAGCGGCTGGTAGCCGCGAAATAGCCCGTTGTTTGATAGCCCCACGAGCCATCATATGGATGCTCCATGATGGGCATCAATTCGACGTGCGTGTAGCCGAGTTCCTTCAAGTAGGGAATCAGCTCGTCAGCAAGTTCGCGATAGGTGAGCCAGCGATTATTCTCATTCGTTTTACGGCGCCACGATCCGGCGTGGACTTCGTAGATAAGAATCGGCTGGGGAAATAAATCCGTTTCCTTGCGCGACTTCATCCAAACGTTGTCTCGCCACTCGTATCCCGCCAGGTCGAAAACCACAGAGCCGGACCGCGGCCGAAGTTCGGCAAAAGATGCGAACGGATCGGACTTGAGAATTAGCTGACGCCGAATCGCGCGGCCGGATTTCATATTTGTAGATTGCGCCCGGCGCAGCTTCCGGCACGAAGAGTTCCCACAAACCTGAATTGTCACGAGGACGAAGCGCGTGGCGGCGCCCATCCCACTGATTGAAATCACCCACGACGCTTACGCGAAGGGCGTTTGGAGCCCACACCGCGAAGTGCACACCGGGCACTCCGCCGATCTCGCGGACGTGCGCGCCGAGTTTTTCATATTGCGTGTAATGCGTGCCTTCGTTCATCAGGTAGACGTCGAAATCGGTGAGTAGCGGAGGGAAGCCGTATGGATCGTGGATCTCGTGCATGGCTCCATCTGCGAATTTCACCAGAAAACGGTAACCGCCTGGAATCGCACGCACAGCAGCTGCCGAAGGCAAGACTGCTTCAAACACACCAGCCGCGTTGATTTCCTTGGCGGGGAATTTGAGATTATCGCCAGCAAGCAGAACACTGACTTCCGCGGCACCCGGAAAGAATCCACGAATCGCCAGCGCTTTGCCGTTTGGCGACTCCACTGGATGCGGACCCAGAATTACCGCAACGTCAGACAACTCGGCGCGAAGCATTGCAGCGATATTTTGTCGAAGAGTGTCGGGACCGATTTTTACATTTGCCACAGCGGACGCCGACCGCGTTTCAGGAGTCAGCTTTCCAGGATTTGGCTTATCACGCGGGGGCAATCGAATCTCCGATAATTCATTCTAACGAAGGGGGGCACACGAACCAAGTTCTACGTGACCCTAGTTAAGAATCCAGTTTCGAATCACATCCGTATTCTAGAACGAGAATGGGCTTAACTTTCCCAGTCTGGCAGCATCTAAATAGCGCGATGGTCATTCAACGTGCTACGGGACTGCTCTTTGCTGGTCTTCTGCTGGCCGCCTCGGCTGCAGCGCAAGAGACTTTGCCCGTGCTTTCCACTTGCCCCGCGCCGGGCGGTGATCCGCGCGAACTGGTACGCCGCGCCGCCGAGAATGACGAACTGAACGACAAGCGCGCGCGTGATTACACGTACACCGAGCATCAGGTGGAACAGAAGCTCGATCGCCACGATCGCGTGAAATCAACCAGCAGCGAAACCCACGAAATCATGGTTCTCGATGGTGAAGATATAGAACGCCTTGTCGCGCGCGATGACAAGCCGCTCCCGCCGCGTGATGCGGAGAAGGAAGACGATCGCATCAACAAATGGCTGGAGAAGCGCAAGAACGAAAGTCCGGACGCAAAGAGAGATCGCCTCGATAAAGGAAGAAAAAGATCGCGAGCAGACTCGCGAATTCGAACGAGAAATCGCTGACGCCTACTACTTCAAGATACTTCCCGAAGAAACGATCGACGGGCGCGCTGCTTACGTGTTGGACGCGGAGCCGAGGCCCGACTTCAAGCCGAAGACGCGAGAGGCCAAGATTCTGCCGAAGTTTCAGTTTCGCGCGTGGGTAGATAAAGGCGAATGTCAGCTCATCAAAATTGATGCGTCCGTGATCGATACAGTCTCTGTTGGTGTGTTCGTTGCGCGCCTGAATCCTGGCTCGCGATTTGTACTGGAGCAGACCCGCGTTAACGACGAGGTTTGGCTGGCATCGCATATCGATCTGCGCCTGCAGGCGCGGGTGTTGCTGGTAAAAGGATTCAACGAAAAACTTGAGTTTGCGTACTCCGATTACCGAAAATTCCGCACGAATATTCAGATCGTTCCCGCCGCGGATCATTGATCCAAGTTTGCCTTCGCACATTTCCTCGACCTGTCGCGCATTTCTGCGACATCGATAGTGACAAGTTGAGGCCGCGGCAATAGACTGCTGCCGCCTTCAACGTGGAAGCCGGAAGGAGTTTGGAAATACTATGCGGCGATTCGTGCGGGAGATATTTTTCATGGCAGTCATCGGCGGCGTGGTCGGAGCAGGATTGATGAATTCGGTTGATGCGCAAACGGATCGTCCGCAAGCTCGTTCGATGGTGATCACGCAGAATGGAATTGTTGCGGCGGAGTCGCCGCTCGCCGCGCAGGCGGGCGTCGCCATTTTGCAGAACGGCGGCAATGCGGTTGACGCTGCTGTGGCGGCGAATGCGGTGATGGGTGTTGTCGCGCCGATGTCGAATGGAATTGGCGGGGATCTCTTCGCGATTATTTACGACGCGAAATCCGGAAAACTTTACGGGCTGAATGCCAGCGGTTGGGCTCCCGCCGCGCTGAACGCGCAAATGCTGCGCGACAAAGCGATGCGGCAGATGCCGCTGCGCGGAATCTATTCCGTCACAGTTCCCGGAGCCGTGGACGGTTGGCAGAAGATGCTTGAAAAGTTTGGTCATAAAAAACTCGCTGATGTTCTTGCGCCCGCGATTCAAATTGCAGATACAGGTTTTCCAGTCACCGAATGGGTCGCTTCGCTGTGGTCCGCGAACGCACAAGTAGTGCGGCAAGAAGACGAAGCCGCTCACGTTTATCTGGTGAACGATCAGGCTCCGAAGGTCGGACAAATTTTTCGGAACCCGGATTTAGCTGCATCGCTCAAATTAATTGCGGCGAATGGACGCGACGCTTTTTACAAAGGCGATATCGCGCGCCGAATCGTGGAAGTATCCAAACGCCACGAAGGCGTGATGACGGCTGACGATCTCGCCAGCTATTCCAGCGAATGGATCGAACCAATCTCAACAACATATCGTGGCTGGACGGTGTACGAATTGCCGCCGAACGGACAAGGCGTCGCCGCGCTTGAAATGTTGAACATCATGGAAAAGTTTCCATTTCAGCCGCCACCCGCGAACGCGACTCCAGAGCAACAACAATTCGCGCTGAATCAAACTCGCGCTTTGCACGTGATGATCGAAGCGAAAAAATTGGCGTACGCCGATCTGCAAAAATATATCGGCGATCCGGCGCACAATCCCGCCGTGCTGACGGCCGCGCATTCGATGCTCAGCAAAGATTACGCCGCGGAGCGCGCGAAGTTAATCGATATGAACAAAGCCAACTGCGATGTTTCCGCCGGCCAACTGCCTTCCGGCGGCGACACGATTTATTTGAGCGTAGTGGATCGCGAAGGGAATATGGTTTCGTTGATCCAGAGCAATTACGAAAATTTTGGATCCGGCGTCGTCGCGCAAGGCACCGGATTTGTTTTGCACGATCGCGGCGCGCTTTTTAATTTGGATGCCGGCTCGCCCAATGAGCTCGCGGGGCACAAGCGTCCATCTGCATACGATCATTCCCGCGTTTATGGAGCAGGGAAACACTCGCATCGCGTTTGGAATTATGGGCGGCTGGAACCAGTCGCAGGCGCACGCCCAATTCGTTTCGCACGTCGTCGATTACAAACAAAATATTCAACTGGCGATGGAAACCGCGCGATTCACCAAGGGCACCTTTGAAGGGTGCGACGTCGCTCTCGAAAATCGCATTCCCGGAAATGTAAAAGCCGATCTCGAAGCCAAGGGTCATATCCTCACCATGCACAACGGCTACTCCAACGTGTTCGGCGGAGGGCAGGCCGTGATGCGCGATTTTTCCGCCGGTGTAAATTACGGTGCGTCTGATCCGCGAAAAGACGGAGCCGCGATTCCCGAGATCCATTTCCGATAGACGTTCCGAATCGGGACATTCTCAATGCCCTTGTCCGTTTGGGCGACACGATAAATCTTCATAGCCCGCCGAATTGAATGGCATCTCGCAAGACGCTCATAATTCAACAGTTTTGGGCCGATTGAAATCGTTGCTCGCGCGTGCGCTGGCACGCCAGGTGCTTCTCTCTTGTGTCGTAACACACGGAGAGCAAGCCAATGCAAGCCAACGAAGAGCACGCCGACGTAATTTCAGAACAGCGACTTTGGACCGCGGTAGTCGCTCGCGCGATCGAAGAGTGGGTTTCTGGGACTCTGCGAGCGAGCCGCGAGGCGGAAAACTACCTGTTCAATGGCGGCACCGATTTCGAGATGGTTTGCCAGTCTGCGGGGCTCGACGCCCGCGCGCTCCGGGATAAACTTGTGCGGCTTCAAAAGTCTGGAAAGGGCCCGACGGCGCCTCCGACGTTCTTTGGATCGGCGACTTCAACTGGCCTAAAAGCGATTACTCCGATTGCCTGGCGCGCGGCGTAAACTGAGCGCGAACTAGACTGCCTTAACGGTGGTTAGGGCACGCTATTTGTCCCATAAATTATTGATTTGATGGAAGTTATATTGATTTATGTCTCGCGGGTACCCCCTGGGGTTGTTTTTGTAACTTGCTGATGGCATTGGGTTTACCTAGTACTATTACTAAAAAGTTGTTGAAAATAAAGGAGTTAAGGCCAAAATCGGGCGCTTTTTTTGTGCTATTTGCATGGCTCCGCGTCTACGAGTAGCTTGCTCGCGATGGCGTTGTTGCCCCAGATTTCTCGGCCGTCCCAAGGGTAGGTGAAGCGCCAAAATCGCCGCCGATGATCCCAAACAGGCCAAGCCCAGAAAAGCAAAAAGGCCCGAACCGTTAGGTTCGAGCCAGATCTTCTCCGCTTCAAAAGTACCACAAAACAGCCCCTATAATCAAGTGTGAAAATAAGGGTTTGCGAATATCGTGGCGCGCGGGAGAATGTCTCTCGATGTGGACGTGAGCTTATCGTTCAGTCCCTACCAACGTGCCGTGCGCACTCTCCGCACGAAGTCGTGGTCTAAAACCGCATGAAAGATTCCTGCTTCATCGACCCACATTCCTTGATGAGGGCTCTCATATCTAATTGCCCTGAAAAGTCACGTGATACCCCTAGGTGCCGCTTGCGAATAGCGCTGTGCTGCGGGAATATGCATGAATCGCGAGAGCCAGCGCGAGTGGGTTCGCTAAGATTCTGGAAGGTCCCCGGAGAATGTAAGCGCCTGCGAATGAGAGACTTCCGGCTTGAGATGTGCAAAATATTTCCCACAGGAATCGGGTAAAGGGATAGTTGCGCAATAAAGTGCCATCCGAGTGTGACCCTCTAAAAGTGGTCTTCGCTTGCGCGGGTTCTTAAAGGGGTGGACTCGTCGGCATGTGATTGATTTGATGGGGTTTAGTGTAGTCCGGCAAAATGTGCTTTCAACGCCCTTACGTGGCCAAATGGAAGGGTGAATGCCCTTAGAACGGGTAAGTCGCGGTGTGCGTTGTGGCCGCAGGCTGTGTAAAGTCCGTGCGGTTCGGTCGAGCGATTTTGAGTCTTCCGTAGCGTACCGAAGTGTCAATCAAGAAGTGATTCTCTGAAACAATTTTTGGTTTGGAGTTAGCGCAGGCAATTGTTGGGTGATCTCGGAGGACTTGAATGTTTGCAGGGCGACCCAGATACGCAGATAGAATTTCGCGGCGCGATCCGAAGATGAAACTTGAGGCGCAGCCCACGGATCTTCGACGGTCGTGGCGCACGCGGCTTGCGATTTTTGCGGCCGCATTAATTTTGAGCTCCGTGTCTGCGGGCGCAGTTCGCGCTCAGAGTTCCAGCGCGTCGATCTTGCTGCCTTCCACGCCCGGCCAGACTGTTGTGGATCCCGTTACAAACACGGTTTATGCGATCACGGGATCGACGATCAGCGTCGTAGATGTGGCTACAAACTCGGTGATAAGCATCTCCGATCCAAGTTCCAGCGCGCCCATTGTGATCGGACTTGATCCATCGCTAAACCGAATATTTTCGGTGGATGGAGTGAGCGGAAACCTCAGTATTTTCAGCGGCCCGACGGCGACGAGTTCCGCGGCATTCCTGAAGACAGTTACCGTTAGTGGCGCCACGAATCCCGTGGCGATCGTGGTGAATCCGCAAACTCATCTTGTTTACGTGGCTTATGGCGGCAGCAGCAATCTTGGAGTATTTGACGGGGCGGGTGAAACGTTTCAGGCATTTGTGACGCTGGACGCTGCTCCATTGGCGCTAGGCGTTAATCCGGCCTCGAACATGATTTATGTGGCGAAGATTTCGAATATTGTTTCGCAGATCAACGGCGCGAATAATACATCGTTGCGGCAACATTTCCCACAGGTACGCTTCCTGTGAGTTTAGCATGAATTCCGCGACGAACTTCGTGTACACGGCGAACCAAACGAGCAATGACTTCACCGCGATAAATGTGGGCGCGGCGACTGTATCGACGCAGACGGCCGGATGCACGTCGCCCTCAGCGATCGCGGTGAGCCCCGCGACGAATCAGATTTACATCGCGTGCAGCGGCAATTCGAGTGTCGCGGTGATTTCGGGCGCGACGAATACCGGTGTGGCTCATGCGGTGCAATCGGGCGGAGGTTCCGGCGCTGCGATCGCGGTGGATTCGGCGACGAATATCGCGTACGCGCAAATCGGGGCGGGCGCAGTGACGGCGATTAACGGGACGACGCAACTAGTCACAAATATCTCGACAGGTGCAGGAGAGGATTCCGATATCGCGAGTGAATCCCGCGTCGCACAAAGTGTACGCGAGTATCAGTGGCGGGCTCGCGGTGGTGGATGGCGCGAATTACGCGACAAATCATGTGCCCACCAGCGAAAGCCAAGCTGTCGCGGTGGCGGTGAATTCGGCTACGAACAAAATCTACGTAGCCAATTCCGGTTCGAATAACGTGACCGTGATCGACGGGGCGACAAATACTGTGACGGATACCGTCACGGTAGGAACGGCGCCGCAGGCGATCGCCGTGGATCCGATTCGGAATCAGATTTACGTGGCGAATTCAGGCAGCAATTTTGTGACGGTGATTGACGGAGCCACGGACCAGACAGCACCGGTGACGGACATGAGCGCGGTGAACGCAGTCGCGCTGGATGTGAACCCGGTGAACAACCTAGTTTATGTGGCGAATAAAACCAGCAACAACATGACTGTGTTCAGCACAATTTTTAACCAGTCCACCGGCGTGACAGATATTGGGATGCCCGCGGGCGGAACTTCTCCATCGGCGATTGCGGTGAATCCGGCGTCTGGACAGGTGTTTGTGGCGACGCCGGGAAATTCCGGAATGACGATTTTCGATGGAGTTCAGTACAACTCGTTTACCTTCGGGACTTGCTCCGATCCGGTGGGTGTTGCTGTAAATCCCGTGACGAATATTGCGTACGTCGCGTGCAACGCCGACGGAAATATTTTGGTGATTGCGGGCGGAGCCGGGACCACACCGGGGACTCAGGTGACGCTGAATAATTCTCCCACCGGGACCGGCCCGATTGCTGTTGCCGTGAATCCGATCACGAACAAAATTTACGTGGCGAACAATGGAAGTAACAACGTCACCGTGATTGACGGCGCGACAAACGCGATCTCGACAGTGGGCGCTGGCGACAAGCCGGTAGCGATCGCGGTGAATATTGCGACGAATAAGATTTACGTGGTGAATCAAGCTGATAGCACGGTCACCGTGATCGACGGCGCGACGAATACCGCGAATACCATCTCCACAGGCTCCGGTCCGAACGGGCTTGCGATCAATCCCGCACAGGGCACGATTTATGTTGCGGACGAGACAGCGAATGACGTTACGCAAATTACTGAATTTCCGATAAACGCAAATGGATTGGTGACGGCGATCACGGCTCTAAACGGAAACAGCACACCGCTGGCGACACCGACGTTTACTTTCAGCCCTACGAATTCTCTTACCACGGCCCCCGTAAACCACGTGTATTTCCAAGTGGACAGCCAGCAGGGAACTTGGGAGCAAGCGACAGGAAGCGGGACATTTACGGGAACCACGGGAGTGCTCAGCGCGGGCGTTCACATCCTGTACGCGTATGCGACCGCCGGGGACGAAGCTGGAAGTGCAGCGACCGGAACGCAAAACGCTGCTGTGATTGGAACGATCGCCGCGTATCCGTTTTTGGTGGCACCGGCAATCGCCGCGAATGTTTCACCGTTCGCAGCGGTCTTTGGAAATGTCGAAGAAGGCGTGCAAAGCGCGCCACAGACAATCACCTTGATCAACGAAGGCGCGGCGCCTTTGAGTTTCAGCTACGCTTTTAGCGGACCGAATGCTGCGGACTTCTTTGACGGCCCCGGCGGCTCGTGCGCGGGTTTGGGTGGAGTTCTCGCGCCGCTGGCTAGCTGCACCGTCAACGCAGTATTCCTGCCATCGACCTTTGGCGCGGAATCCGCAACGATCACGTTTACAGATAATTCGGGCGGCGTGGCGGGGACGCAACAGAGCGAGCCTCTTACCGGCACGGGCGAAGCGAATTTGAGCGTGACTGTAGGCGGCAGCGGCAGCGGAACGGTGAAAGATAATTTTTCGCAGATCACTTGCACAAATTCGGCGCCGTGTAACGCATTGTATGCGGGCGGCACGACAGTAAATCTTACGGCCACGCCTAACCCCGGAAGCACTTTCCAAAGCTGGTCTGGCGCCTGCACTGGAAATGGCGCGTGCAGCGTGGTGATGGATTCGGATCAAACGGTAACCGCGAATTTTTCGTCTTCGACTGTGGCGACATGCGCGCCGACTGACGACGTCTGGGTGGGTGGTGCGGCAGGAAACTGGAGCAATTCGTCGAATTGGAGCAGTGGGGTACCGAATAGTGGCAGCACAAATGTTTGCATCAATAATGGCGTGACGCCGGCGTCGCACGTCACGCTGGATATCTCCGCGAGCGTAGGGAATCTGACGATCAATCCCGGAAATATCCTGACGATGGGTGATAACACACAATTGTTTGTTGCGGGCACCATCGCCAATTCCGGGTTGATCCAACTGGTTACAGCGGGCAACAACACCGTCCTTACAATCAACGGAGCGGTGAAATTGCAAGGCGGCGGCACGCTCACGATGACAGAAGGGACGTCCGGCGGCGCGGCAGTCATCAATCAAGAGAACAGCGGGACGCTCACCAACGTCGACAACATAATCCAGGGAGCCGGGCAGATCGGCAACAACGGGTTGGTCCTGACCAACCAGGCGGTCGGAATCATCAACGCCAACTCAACAAAACCTCTGCTGATCAATTCCAACAGCGTTACGAACCAAGGGCTAATGGAGGCCACGGCTGGCGGCACTTTGCAAATCAATACGACGGTGGTGAATGCAGGGGCCACGATCAGCTCTCTCGGCAGCGGATCGAACGTCCAGTTTTTTAATGGCGCGGACATCGAAGGCGGCACATTCAATACATCCGGAGGCGGCGTTCTTGGAGCCGCCAACGGAAATAATTTGACGCTGGACGGCGCGAGTCACGGCGCGATCACAAACGCCGGAGTGCTTAGTGCGCCGGACAACACGGATACATTTGTTTCCGGGACGATGAACAACACCGGATCGATTCAGATGACCACCGCCGGGAACAACGTGGTCCTCGTGATGAATGGACCTGTGACGTTGCAAGGCGGCGGTACGCTCACGATGACGGAAGGGACGACTGGCGGAACGACGGTCATCAATCAAGAAAACAGCGGCTCGCTGACAAACGTAAACAACTTGATTCAGGGCTCGGGGCAAATCGGAAACAACGGTTTGGTGCTGACGAATGAGCTCGCGGGCGTGATTAACGCGAACGCCGCGAATCCATTGCTGATCAACTCGAACAGTGTGACAAACCAAGGAGCCCTCGAGGCTACCGCCGGCGGAACACTTCAAATCAACACTACGGTCGTAAATAAGGGCACGACGATACTGTCGACCGGCGCGAATTCAAACGTGCAGTTTTCAATGGCGCAGCGATCGAGGGAGGCACTCTCAGCACCACAGCTGGAGGCAAACTGGGAGTTGTGAGCGGCAACAACTTAACCTTGGATGGAAGTTCGCATGGCCCGCTCACGATCATGGGCATTTACACGGCCCCGGACAACACCGATACATTTATCAGCGGCACGCTGAACAACACCGGATTGATCCAGATGACCACCGCGGGAAATAACGCGGTGTTCGTGATGAATGGCCCGGTGACACTGCAGGGCGGCGGCACGCTGACGATGACCGAGAGCCGGCGGAACGAACGTGATCAATCAGGAGAACGGCGGCACTCTAACCAACGTCAACAATTTGATTCAAGGCGCGGGGCAGATTGGCAACAACGGATTGCAGCTGCATAAACCAAGCGACGATCGACGCAAATGAACCGGGATCGCCACTACTCTTGAATGCGAGCTTGATTACCAACCAAGGTTTGCTGGAGGCGACCGGCGGCGCGACGCTGCAAGTGAACACGACGGTGGTAAATCAGGGGACTTCCATCGCGTCGATCGGTGCTGGGTCGAACGTACAATTTTTCAATGGTGCGGCGATTGAGGGCGGAACGCTCAGCACCACCGGCGGCGCGGTGCTAGGAGTCGTAAGCGGAAACAACCTCACTCTGGATGGCAGTTCGCACGGCCCGCTGACGATCGCCGGTGTTTACACGGCTCCGGATAACACCGACACGTTCATCAACGGCACCCTAAATAACACCGGATTGATGCAGATGAACACCACGGGCAATACTACGGTGTTCGTAATGAATGGGGCGGTGCACGTTGCAGGGCGGCGGCACGCTGACGATGACCGAAGCCGGCGGAACGACAGTAATCAATCAAGAGAACGGCGGCACGCTAACCAACGTAAACAATTTGATTCAAGGCGCGGGGCAGATTGGCAACAACGGATTGCAGCTCATAAACCAAGCGACGATTAATGCCAACGAGCCGGGATCGCCGCTGCTGATGAACGCGAGCTTGATTACCAACCAAGGTTTGTTGGAAGCGACCGGCGGCGCGACGATGCAAATTAATACCACCGTCGCGAACCAGGGCTCCACGATTTTGTCGAGCGGCACCGGATCGAACGTGCAGTATTCCAACGGCGCGGATATTGAAGGCGGCACGATGAATACTGCCGGCGGCGCAACGATGGGAGTTGCGAACGGCAACAATCTTACGCTAGATGGTTCATCTCACGGCGCACTTACCAATGCGGGAGTTCTCACCGAGCCAGACAACACTGACACGTTTATTTCGGGCACGTTGAACAATACGGGCTCTATCAATTTGACGACTACTGGCAACACTTCTGTAATTGTTGTGAATGGTGCGGTTACGTTGCAGGGCGGCGGAACGTTGACGATGTCGCAGGCGCCCAACGGAACTCCGGTCATCAATCAGGAAAACGGCGGCGTTCTCACGAACATCGATAACACAGTCAATGCGGCGGGGCAGATTGGAAACAACGGGCTGAACGTGATCAATCAGGGCACGATGAATATTCCCTCGGGCGCACTTCTCAATGCGGGTTCATTTGTACAGAACAGCGGATTCCTGGCGATCGCTTCCGGCGGCACTGGCGGTGTCAGCAGCTTCGCGCTGAATGGCGGCGTCGCGCAGATCGACGGAACACTTGGCGCGACTAACGGAATAAACGTAGGCGTCAACGGGACATTGGACGGAATCGGTACGATTTCTTCCGGAATCAATTCGTCTGGAATTGTTGAGGGCGGCGATCTGCCTGCGGCGGGATTGTTGACGACGATCAATACTGCGCCATATACGCAAAATGTTGCGGGCAGCTATGAAGTTGCGATCGGCGGCACGACGGCTGGCACACAGTATTCGCAATTTACTATCGCGGGCGCGGCTAATCTTTCCGGCACGCTGAATATCCGGCTGGTGAATGGATTCACGCCGTCGCTGGGCCAGCAATTTACGATTTTGAATGCGGCTTCGGTCACCGGACAATTTGCGGCGATTAATTCTCCTGCGCTGCCGACTGGGTTGGCGTGGAGTGCAGTCTCGAACGCGACGAACGTCGTGCTGTCTGTCGTATCCGCGAATATATCTCCGGCGACGCTGACTGTAACGCCGCAGGGAACTGGCAATGGCACGGTCACCGATGATTTGGGCGCGATCGATTGCACGATTACGCCGGCGCGGTAGCGGCGCATGCTCCGCTAACTATCAGAATGGCGCGCAGGTAGATTTTGACCGCGACTCCCGCTGCGGGAAGCAATTTCACCGGGATGGAATTCGTGTACGGGAACCACTCCGTGCACAGTGACGATGAGTTCGAATCAAACTGTGACGGCGACGTTCGCGCCTCCGGGCGGCACGTTCGCACTGACCGTCACTGAGATTGGGACCGGCACAGGAACTGTCACTGATAACACGAACGTGATCAACTGTCCGGCAATCACTTGCACGGCAAACTATGCGGCGGGAACGCAAGTGACGCTGACAGCCGCGGCGACAGGCTCATCTACGTTCGCAGGCTGGGGCGGCCAGTGCATCGGCACCGGCCCGTGCGTGGTGACGATGAATTCCGCGCAATCGGTAACCGCGTCGTTCGCGCCTACGCCCACTTCTATCAATATTCCGTTTGCCGCAGGCATGAATGTTTCGGGCATGGCGACATTCGATTGCCCATCAAATCCGAATCCTTCGCCGGGGAATCCGTGCCTCGATCCCAACGCGCATTCGCTGGCGCTGGCGATTCCGCAGGTGATCACTCCATTTACGCTGACGGTGACCGCGACGGAAGTGCCTCCGGGAAATGGGAACGGGAATTGTCCTTCGGGCGGCACGGTGTTGACGGATTTCGATTGCCGCTTCGTCACGTTCTTTACGTATGCCGCGCAGGGCGGCGCGGAAACCGTGCCGCTGTGCGATGCGTACGCAAACGGAAATTGCGTTTTCTATTCGGTGTATGACGGCACGCCGGGAACGGAGCCGGATGCGAGCGCCTACGTCGGTCCCGTGAGCTGGACGGTGAGCTGGAACAACGATCAAGTTGTGCCGGCTGCGCCTTATACGGGAAGCACTCCGCGACTTTACGAAGATCCTGACGCGCCGGTGAGTTCGACGACTCCGTACGGAACGAATTGCAATGCGCCGATGCAGGTTGGGAATCCGCCGACAGCTGAACCATTCTCGTGTCAATTTGAATTCGATATCACCACGTCGTTTGATCCCACGAAAAAAGTGGACGCGACGATTGGTGGAAAAACAAAGCAATTTTCGGATGTAGTTGTTGCGTTCCCGCCATCGAATGCTGGGCAGGTAACCGTAACGACGGTCGCCGATGCGACGACGGTTACTCCTGGCAGCGCAATTGGATTCACGATCAATGTGAATAACAGCGCTGCAGGAATCGCGAGCGGTGCGACGTTAAATGATCTGTTACCCGCGGGCACAGGAGTGAATTGGTCGATCAGCCCGGTGTATGCGGGACAAGGAACTTGCGGCATCACGGGTTCCGTCGGCAGCCAAGTGCTCGCATGCTCGTTCGGAGATTTGGCGGCGAGCGCTAGCTTGAGTTTGCACATCACCAGCCCGACCTCAAGCGCGGGGTCATACACAAGCGCAGCGACTGTCGCATCGACGGATCAACAAGTGCTCTCGGTCGCGGCGATTACCGTGCAATCAGCACAGCCTGCGTTCAGCGGGCTTGCGTCGCAGACAATTGCGTTTGGCACGGCATCTGTGACGCTGTCGGGTTCGGTGGGAACTGGAACGGTGTTCCCGCTGGCCGGAGAAACTGTTTCAATCACAATCAACGGCGCAAATCAGCCCGCGACGATAACTGGCAGCAATGGAGCATTCACCACTTCATTCAACACGGCAACGATACCAGCGTCGGTAACACCGTATGTGATCACGTATAGCTATCCGGGCGATTCGGGGCTTGGCGCGGTTACTGACACGAGCACGACTCTCACCGTGAATGCTGCGAATCAGACGATCACGTTCGGCACGTTGCCTGCATCGGCGAATCTACAACACTACATTTGCTGTTAGCGCGAGTCAACATCAGGATTGCCGGTCACGATCGTCGCGAGCGGTGCATGTTCGCTTGCTGGCACGACGGTCACGATGACGAGCGGCACCGGCAATTGCACTCTCACTGGAACGCAGTCTGGAAATGTCGATTTCAACGCGGCAACTCCTTCCGTGCAACAAGTGGCAGCGCAACTAGCTTCTAGCGCCACCTCGATCACATCGAATACGCCGAATCCTTCTCTCGCGGGACAGGCTGTGACGGTTGGTTTCAGTGTGAGTGGAACCACCATTCCAACTGGAACCGTCACTGTCACCGCGACGACAGGCGAAACATGCACTGGCCCTCTCGCAAGCGGCGCAGGCACTTGCCAGATTACTTTCGCAACCACCGGTGGTCGAAATCTCAGCGCAACCTATAACGGAGATTCGAATTTCGCGTCGAGTCCCTCAACGCCGGTCGCCCAGTCCGTAAATACCGCGACAACATTCAGCCTCACCGTAACGGAAATCGGAACTGGTACAGGAAATGTCACCGACGTCTCCGGCGCGATCAACTGCCCCACGGTGAGTTGCACCGCGAGTTATCCGGCGGGTACTCAAGTGACGCTGGCGGCAGGCGCGACAGGTACATCCACATTTGCAGGATGGGGCGGAGCTTGCTCCGGTACTGGCGCATGCGTTGTGACGATGAATTCGGTTGAAGCGGTGACGGCATCTTTCACCCCGCCGCCGGTTGTCGTGAGCGTTCCCTTCACTCCGGGCACGAGCGTATCCGGAATGGCGACATTTAATTGCCCGTCAAACCCGAATCCTTCGCCGGGAAATCCATGTCTCGATCCAAACGCGCACTCGCTGGCGATCACGCTCCCACAGGTGCTCACGCCATTTACTCTCACCGTGACCTCGACGGAACTTCCGCCAACGAGCGGAAACGGCGATTGTCCTGCCGCAGCGACGGTGCTCACAGATTTCGATTGTCGGTTCGTTACATTCTTCACTTACGCCACGCAGGGAAATGGCGATCGTATCGTGCCGTTGTGCGATGCATACGCGAACGGCAACTGCGTTTTCTACTCGGTGTTCGATGGCACGCCGGGAACTGAGCCCGATCCGTCTGCTTATGTCGGGCCGGTGAGCTGGAATGTCAGCTGGAACAACGATCAGGTTGTGCCTCCCGCGCCGTACACCGGCAGCACTCCGCGCTTGTACGAAGATCCTGATGCGCCAGTAAGCTCCACAACTCCTTACGGAACGAATTGCAGCGCGCCGATGCAGGTTGGAAATCCGCCGACAGCGGAGCCATTTTCTTGCCAATTTGAATTCGATATCACCACGTCGTTTGATCCCACAAAAAAAGTGGACGCGACGATCGGCGGTAAAACAAAGCAATTCTCAGATGTAGTGGTCGCGTTCCCGCCGGCAAATGCGGGCCAGGTAACTGTGACAACCGTTCCTGACGCCACCACCGTCACTCCCGGAAATCCAATCGGCTTCACGATCACCGTGAGCAACAGCTCCGCAGGTACCGCGAGCAGCGCATCGCTGAATGATTTGCTGCCTGCGGGCAACGGATTGAACTGGTCAATCAGCCCGGTCTATTCGGGCCAGGGAACTTGCGGCGTCACTGGCTCTATCGGCAGCCAGATATTGGCGTGCTCGTTCGGCGACGTCGTAGCGGGCGCGAGTTTGAGTTTGCATATCTCGAGCCCGACCTCAACGTCGAGCGCGGGAACATATACAAGCGCGGCTACAGTTGCGGCCGTCGATCAGCAAGTGCTTTCGGTCGCGGCGATCACCGTCCAAGTCGCGCAGCCGGCGTTCAGCGGACTTGCCTCGCAGACGATTACTTTTGGAGCGAGCTCGGTGACCTTGTCCGGAACAATCGGGTCGGGCACAGTATTCCCCTCAGCGGGCGAGACTGTCTCGATCACAATCAATGGCGAAACGCAGATGGCGCCGATCACCGGGACCACCGGTGCATTCAGCGCAGTCTTCAATCCTTCCGCGATTCCTGCTTCGCCGACGCCGTACGTAATTACCTACACTTACGCGGGCGATTCGCAACTCGCAGCGGCATCCGATTCAACCACGACTCTCACGGTGAGTGGAGCGAGCCAGACAATCACCTTCGGCGCGCTGCCGGCATCGGCTATTTACAACACAACATTCTCCGTTTCCGCGACGTCAACATCAGGTCTCACCGTCACGATCGTCGCCAGCGGGGCGTGTTCTCTCTCCGGCGCCACTGCGAAGATGACGAGTGGAACCGGAAATTGCACGCTCACCGCGACGCAGGCCGGCAATGTGGATTTCAGCGCGGCGCCCGCAGTCGTGCAGCAAGTCGCGGCCCAGAAGGCTACTAGCTCCACAACAATCACTTCGAACAATCCAAATCCGTCCACCACCGGCCAATCTGTAGCGATCTCATTCAGCGTTACGGGAACCACGGTGCCAACCGGAACGGTGACCGTAACCGCAAGCACCGGTGAAACTTGCACCGGAACTCTCGCTTCAGCGGCAGGGAACTGTTCGATCACCTTCGCTACCGCCGGATCTCGCAACCTAACGGCGACATACAACGGCGACTCGAACTTTACTTCCAGCACTTCCGCCGCGGTGAGTCAGGTCGTAAACGCATCGGCCGCATCGAGCTTGACGATTTCTCCAACGACCGTGAATTTCGGCGATGTCCTGCTCGGGTCCTTTGCTCTGAAGGAAGTTACGCTCACGAACAGCGGCAAAACACCGATCACGATTTCGCAAGTGTCTATCCAGCGAAATGGCCTCGGCGAAGGCGATGGCTTCTTCACAGAGAGTTTCTGCCCGCGATCTCTCACCGCCGGAAGAAGTTGCGAGATATTCGTCGTCTATATCCCTGATCGGAATGATGTCGTCGCGCCGCAAGCATCAGCGAATCTCGTGATCACGGATAGTGCTAGCGGAAGCCCGCAAACGGTTTCGCTCACCGCGACCACAATCAACCCGCGAGCTTCGTTGAGCACATTGCTGCTCAATTTCGGATCGCAAAAGGTAAACACGATCAGCGCGGCGAAAACCGTCACGCTCACAAACTCAGGATCGTCGCCGCTGATCCTGCACTCTCTAAACGTCAAGGGCGATTTTCAGTTGGCGGCGGGCGGCACTTGTACCGCGAGCTCAAACTTGGCTCCCGGCCAGCACTGCACGATCAACGTCATCTTCGCGCCGAAGGCGAAGGGCTTGCGGGTGGGCGCGCTTACAGTTGGAGATAACGCGTTAATTAGTTCGTCGACCGTGGGGCTTACTGGAACTGGTAACTAAATTTTCAGTGAGAGGCGAGCGCGAAAATTGGCGCTAAATCCGCGCGTTTCTTGATGTCATCATTCTTCGTATCTTTTTGGATTTCGTCCGCCGCGCGTGTCGCCTGTTGATATTCGTCCTTCGCATCCGCGGCTTTTCCGGAAAGTTCCAGAGCGCGTCCCATCCAGTAATGGCTTTGCGCTTGCAGCACTTTTAGATTCAATTTGTCGCTGCGCTGCGTCGCCGTCTTCAATTCCTTTTGCGCGCCGCTAAAATCTTTCGCGCCCACCAGAGCTTCGCCGCGCAACATCAGGCACTGAATCGACAGATATTTCAGCCCCAGCACATCTGCTTGCTCGCCCAAGGATTGCAGCGCGCTTGCTGCCGCGGAAAATTTCCCATCCGCTACCGCAAGTTTCGCGGCATTGATCTTCGATAGCAAAATTAGGTTCTGGTCGGGAGTTTTCACCGACGTTTGTGCCGCGCTAGCATACGCCGCCGCGGCAGATTTCAAATCGCCGCGATACATCTCGTTGTCGCCGGTATCGTTGTACGCCGCTCCGATTTGCGGCTGATTTTTCTGCGATTGCGCCGCAGCCAAAGCCGCCGAAAGAGTTTTCGCGGCTTCACCCGCGTTTCCTTCTTGCGCCAGCGCGTTTCCGTAAACCGTCAGAACTTCCGTCGCCCAAAATCCTTCTTCCTTGGCTGCGGTCAACGCGTCAAGCGCATCCTTTTCCGCGCCCACAGCTGCGCCCAGCCTTCCCAGATAACCGTAGAGCACGCCTAGTCCTGAATTTTCGATCGCCTGTCCGCGTTTATCGCCTGAATCACGGCGCAAATTTGCCGCCTTCAAATACTGGTCCTGCGCTTTATCGAAATCGCCCATCTTCAGTGAGTTTTCGGCGAGGTTGTGAAGCGTGTCCGCGATATCCCCCTTCACGCCAAGTTTTTCGCGAATCGCCAGCGCTTGCTCAAAATTTGTATTGGCATCCTGAAAATCGCCCTTCGCGAAATATGCATGCCCCACATTATTCTGCGCCTGGCCCTGCATCGCGTCGTTATGTACTTCAATTTCTCCCGCCAGAGACTCTTTGTATCCTTCAACGCTTCATCAAATTTCCCCTGGTCCGCGTAAAGATCGCCCAGATCGTTCAGCACATTCGCGGTTCCTTGCTTGTCTCCGATCTCTCGGCGAATCTTGAGCGCTTCCAGATAATTTTTCAGCGCCAGTTCCGGCTTTCCAGTCACTTCTTGCACAGACGCCATCATCTGCAAACTTTCGGAGACTCCCTTTTTCAATCCCAGCCGGTTTCGAATGTCCAGCGCATCCTGCAAATTCTTTAGCGCTTCCTCGTTCCGGTTCAGAGCCGAATAGGCGACACCCAGCGCCTGCAAAATAGAAGCGCGCTCCACATCGTTTCCAGTTTCGGTGGCAATTCCGAGTGCCGACGAGAGAACTGTTATCCCGCTGTTGATTCCGCTGGCGTCGTCCGCGGCCTTGATATCCACGCGTCCCACCGCGCGCAGCGCTTCGATTCGCCGTGGATCCAGTTGCACCACTTTCTGGAAGCTTTCCTTCGCCTTATCCAGCGCGCCGTTCGCCTCGTAAGCAGTACCCAAGTCGAACAAGTAGTCCGCATTGTTCGGCGACGCTTTCACCAGGTTCTGATATGCATCGATTGCTTTCGGATAATCGTTTGCGATTTGATCGTGGCTGGCTTCGATCAAATATTTCTCAGAGGCCGGAAGATTCGCGCTTAGATTCACGGCTTTCAGCGACGCTTCACCCGCGTCGTCATCCTGCCCAAGTTGCGAATACGCTTGTGCAAGTTTTGAAAATGCCAGCGCAAATTGTGGATCGTCTTTCGTAGCAGCTTGGAATTGCGTCACCGCATCCGAATACTTTCCGTCCCGCGCGAGATTTAATCCGCTTTCATACGATTGCAGAGCGGCGATGGATTGCGTCGAGGGCTTGAATGCCTGCAGTTGTAATTCCTTCACGGCGCTCTTCGAAATCGAAAGATTCTTCCGGATTTGCGCCGCCAATCGATCCACCGCCGGCAGAATATCGCCTTGATTCGCCGCATCCTCCGTCAGTGACGTGTCGTGGCCGCGCTTCAAATCCGAAAGCGTCACCACCAGCCTTACCGCGTCCCCTAGCGGCGAATAATTTCCCCACACCACCGTATCCGCGTTGCTCGCCGCCGCGATTCGTTTCACCGTCGGCTGATCCAATTCCGTTTGCGGCGTAATCCGTAAGTCTTTCAGCACTCCGCCGACGCGGTCCGCGGAAACTACAGCCACGCTCGCCGATTGCCCCACGTCTGTGCTCAGCATTCCCGCCATGCTCGAGCCAAGCCAATCCAGCTTCGTATCGCCAGATGCGTTATGCAGCGGCAGGATCGCAAGAATCGCAGACGGCGGCGCGGCCACCGGCGGCGTCACCGGCCCCGAAAAAAATTGCCGTGAAATAAATACTGCGGCCGCTGCCACCACAACCAGCGCGCCCGCGCCAATCGCCATCGTCGTGCGCGAAATCCCAGGCTTCTTTTCCACTACAGGGTCCGGTAGTGGAATTCGCTTCGTCGATCCGCCGCGCCACGCCTCAATATCCTGCTGAATTTCCGTGGCCGTCTGATATCTCAGCGTCGGATCGATCTGCAAACATTTCGCCGCAATGTCGCTCAGTCTCGGCGGCACTGTCGGATCCACCTCGATCGGCGGCCGCGGAGTCTCCTTCGTTCGCTTGTACATCGCCGCGCTTACCGTATCCGCTTTGTAGGGAAGCGCACCCACCAGCAGCTCGTAGAAAATCACGCCGAGCGTGAACAGATCCGATCGCGGATCGACGTGCTCGCCCATCACCTGCTCGGGAGACATGTAATCCGGAGTGCCCAGCAGCGCGCCCGTTTGCGTCATGCTGCCGGGTTCCATCGTGCGCGCGATGCCGAAATCCATCACGATCACTCGGCCGGATTTATCCACCATCACGTTTTGCGGTTTCAGGTCGCGATGCACCACGCCTTCCGCGTGCGCGGCTTCCAGCGCGGTGCAAATTTGCGAAACGATGTCGGCGCATTCCTCAAAACTCAGCCGCCCCTTTTCGGTGACGACCGATTTCAAATCTTTTCCCTCGATGAATTCCATGGTGATGAACTTCACACCATCGGCTTCACCGAGATCGAAAATACGAATCACACTTTTATGCGTGATACGCCGCGCCAAAATTAATTCTTGTTTGAAGCGCTGCAAGATTTCTTCGTTCAGCGCCAGCTCCGGCTTGATCACTTTCAGCGCGACCATGCGGCCGATTTCCAAATCCATGGCCTTGTACACCGCGCCCATGCCGCCTTGCCCAAGCATCTGCACAATTTCGTAGCGAGTGCCCAGCTTCGTCCCGGGCCGCAGATTTCCCACATTCAGCGACGCTCGCGGCAGTGCCACGGGTCGCGACCATCCCGCCGCTGCTCCGCCAATATCCGTCGCGTCGCCCGGACCTGCGCCCGCCATCACAGTTGCATCGTCAAAAGGCGCGCTCACGCCATCAAGCACGGTGGCATCGCTCGCCGCGCCGTGAGTTTGTTCGAGGATTGTTGCGTCCGCCGAAGGGGGAGGCGTGCTCGTCAGAATTGTTGCGTCGTCCGCGCGGGAATTTTGCTGTTTGTTACTTCCGAGAGGCTGGCCGGTTTGCGAACTTTGCGTGGATTTCGCCGATTCGCTCGTTCCTTCCAGCACGGTTCCGGCCGGAATCGTATCGCTGCCCGGCGCGAGCCGCGTGCCGCAATTCGAGCAGTGCTTCGCCGTAAGCGGATTCGTCGAATGGCAGGCTGAGCATTCGATCTGATTCGGCGTCATAGTTTCATGGGAGTGAATCGAAACTCGATTCGCGTCCCTGTACAGTTTGCTGAAAGGAGCGTTGTGAGTTTACACCACCGCAGAGCCGCTCGAAACTCGCAGCGACGCAAGAGAAAACTCCGGGCCGCGAATCAGTGCGAGACCGCGCCTATCTCCCGCCGAGAGCTCCCGAATTCCAAAGCGACTGGCTATCCACCGCCGTGTTCACCAAATCCATCAGATCGGACTTCACAGCTTCCGCGTTCATGTTGTAGTTAGGAATAGGGCTCGAGATCCGCAGACTCTTGCCGTCGATCGAGAAAAAGATCGGCCCGATGTCGTTATTTTTCTTTAGAAGATTAAACATCGCAGTCGCCGACGCGCTTCCGGCCGGCGGCATCGGCGTCACATCGCTCGTAATCCAGATAACGTGTCCATTCGGCGAGAGGCTGATTAGCACTTCGAACTTAATGTCCCCCTTGGCCGCAGTGACGCTGTAATATTTGTTGCCATTATCGTCGATCGTGTTTTTGTGAAAGCTATCGAGCGCCGCGCCGAGCTGGTCAAGTGTCAGCGAACCGCCGCCACCACTAGAGGACCGTGTCGCCGGCGCGGACTGCGGTTTCGTCGCGTACGGATCTTGAGTCGCTCGCGACACGACCGTCGCGCCTAAACTCAATCGCCACCGCGATCGCAATCACCGCAATCGCTCGTGGATTTCGCATCGAATTCCTGACACTGCGAAACATCGCACCCACATCTATTTTTCGAGTTGGCATCAGCCGCTCCTTTTTAGGTGTCGCTTATGGACCCGGGCCGCTAATTGTCCGCCAATCTAATCCCGCTCCCCGGCGCGGTCAATGAAGAAAGTAAAGCTGCGGAGCCGCGGCAGCAGCCGCGCGAAGCGCGAAAAATTGCTTTGACAATCGCCTCCAGACAAAGTACAGAACTCATCCGGCCTATTCGGGCCAAGAATGCCAGAAGCGCAAAAAACCGAAATCGCACCGCAATCCCGCCGCACTCATTTCGCCGTTATCCCCAAAATTTGGGAACGGATTCTAGCGGACAACTGTTTCGATTTAGCGGCACAAATATCCTTTTACTTTTCTCTCGCGCTTTTTCCTTTTTTTCTTGTGCTCGCGGTGCTGGTCGGATGGCTCCCATCAACCTCAATCTGGAAACCCTTTGCCACCTGGACCGTCACTTACTTGCCCGCTGAATCTCGAAGCTTGGTTTTCTCGATCATCGTGAGTTTGTCGAACGGTTCCACTGGGATCCTCTCGTTTGGTTTATTAAGCGCGATCTGGAGCGCCTCACTCGGCTTCGTAAGCCTGATGGAATCTTTAAGCGTCACCTATGGCAGCCGCGATTCACGCTCCTACTGGCATAAACACGCCATCGCGATTGGCCTCACGCTCCTCGCCGCAATTTTCGCCGTAGCGTTCTTCGGACTGATTGCATTCGGCCATTGGTCGTTGGGGAAAGTCGCATGGTCAGAAAACGTGTGGCACGTGCCGCGAATCGTTTGGGAAATTCTTCGCTGGACATTCACGCTTTTTCTGATTTGTTTTGGAATCGATCTCATGAATTTCCTGCTGCCCGCTTCCAAACGCACGTGGCGCTGGCTTTCTCCAGGTACAGTCTTCGCCGTGATTGCTCTCGTAGCTTCATCTCTAGGATTGAATTTGTACGTGCAATTGTTTCCATCGTTCCCCAGAATTTACGGAACGCTGGGCGGTTTCATCGTCTTGATGCTGTGGATTTACAATGCCAGTCTGATTCTGTTGATCGGCGCGGAAGCAGACCACGAAATCGAAAAGCTGCGAGGCTGAATCGCGTAACATCAAAGTGCTCTGCGAGAAATAATTTGGCTTGGAATTTAAATCCCCGCATCCTGATCAGGAGTGAACAGTGCCCGGTTTAACCCCGTCGCAGCAAGCAATGCTGGATCTCTTTCAGCGCCACGTGAAAGCCGAACTCGATGGCGACATCGAAACCACAATGGCCACGATGACCGCGAACCCGCATCTCAACCACGTACCAACGATGGCGGCGGAGTGGGGAGGGAAGGGGTGCGCAATTTTTATTCGAAACATTTAGTCGGCAAATTCTTTCCGCCAGACGTGGAAATGCTCAACGTTTCGCGCACAGTCGGCGACGACCAAATTGTCGAAGAACTTGTGATCAAGTTCAGTCACACGACTGTCATCGACTGGATGCTTCCCAACATTCCGCCCACCGGAAAGCGTGTGGAGATCGCGGTAGCCGTCATCGTGAAATTCGATGGCGGAAAAATCGCCCACGAGCACATCTACTGGGATCAGGCCAGCGTCCTCGTCCAGATTGGCCTAATCGATCCGAAAGGTTTGCCCGTAAGCGGCGCCGACAGCGCGCGAAAAGTGCTAGATCCAACGCTTCCGCCCAGAGTGATTTAGGTTTACGCGATCCAGCGCATTCACGGCTCAATAGCTTCCGCCGGTTTTTCCGCAGACGCCGCGATGCTTTTTTCCTACACGAGTTAGTTCGTAATCGTCACCGTCAGTCCGGCCGCGTGGCCCGCTCCACCTCCCGCGGATGCAGATATCGATACCGAACTCGTTCCCGCAGGCGTCCCGGGATTTCCGCCTCCGGTTTTCTTCCCACCGCACGAAGTGAGCGCGGTCGCAACCAGCAGCAGAATCACAAAACTCAAAACCTGAAACGCAGGCAGCGCTCTTCTTCTACGTGTTGCAATGCCCACGAGTATCGCGAGAACACTCAATAACAGCGCAGAAAGCGGAGCCTTGAAGAGACGGCATCGGCACATGGCTAGCCGCACTTGCCGCAGTAGTCGTAATGGTAAGCGTGCTGTTTAGTGGCGAGCCATTCGGAGTAACCGACGCGGGGCTGAAACTGCATGCAGCCCCCGATGGCAATCCGCTGCATGCAAAACTTACTTGCGAGTTGAATCCGTTTTCTGGCGTCACCGTAAACACCGCTTGCCCGCTTTGACCCGGCAACGATCGTCAGACTCGTTGGGTTTACAGAAACTTGAAAGTCGGGCGTCGGCAAGTTGATGACGTAAGCCGCCGTTCCGACCCCGCTATTTGAAAAACCGTCAGCCACTGCAATCGCCTCAATCGTTTCCGTCGCACCGACTGAAATCGTGCTCGTGTACTGGGTAGATGCGGTGGTCGGCGCTGTCCCGTCGGTCGTGTAGTAGATCGTAGCTCCGGACGTAGCATCTGAAATCGTGACCGTTTGGGCCGCTGCGTAGGTTCCGGCGACGGGGCTGAAAGTTGGCGTCGCCGCCGGCGGTGGCGTGAGAATGAAGCCGTGAAATACCCCGCTCACATCCGCGTAAGTTCCCGTGATATCTCCAACTGTGTTGATACTCAGGGGCAGCGTTCCCGCAAACATTCCTGAAGCGCTCGCTCCGGGCGCGTCGAGTGGCGAAGTGATCGCACCCGTCGACCCGAGGCGCGAAAATCCGTGGTTCACACCGTTTGAATCTTCGTAGAATCCCGCGATATCTCCAGAGGTATTCATGCTGGCGGGGATCGTTCCCGCGAACAATCCTGTCGTGCCAGCGACTGTCACATCGAAAGCCGTGAACGCCGGAGAGCTAGCTGATGCCGTATACACGAATCCGTGATGCACCCCGTTTGTATCCGCATACACGCCGGCAACATCCCCCGCGGTATCGATGCCGAGCGGGACGGTGCCCATGAACGAGATTCCTTTCCCGCCTGATACCGCTCCCGCATTCGGTGCGTCGATCGCGGCCGTCACCGTGCCGTTCGCGGGTCGCACGAATCCGTGATACACGCCGATAGAATCTACATAACTTCCAGTGATTTCGGCCGCTGTATTTATCGCGATCGGCAGTGTTCCCTGGTTGGAATTTGTTCCAGCGCCGGTGATGTTAAAAGTCGCGAACGTGGCCGTGCCAGTGGATACAGAACGCACGAAACCGTGGCGCACGGCATTCGTATCCACGTAAATTCCCGTAATATCCCCCGCCGCATCGATGCTGATGGGAGTGGTTCCTCGATGGCCAACGGTCGTAGGCGCGCCGGTGGCATCGAACTCCGTTATCGTTCCAGTCGTCGCGCTTCGTACAAACCCGTGATAAGCGTTGGCGCTATCGAAATACATTCCCGCGATATCGCCTTCAGTGTTGATGCCGATCGGGAATGTTCCTTGATTTAGCCCCGTGCCCGCATCCGGCGCGTTGAACACTGTTGTCGCGCCGGTGGAGGCGGCCCGTACAAATCCATGCGCCACATTCGGCGCGGTGAGATAAATCCCCGCGATGTCTCCTTCCGCGTTGATGCTGGTGCCGAATGTTCCTTGTAGGGCCGCTGTTCCTGCCCCCGGTGCGTCGAATGACGTGATAGTGGGAGCCGCGGCTACCTGCGGCGTTGACGGGCTGCCCGTTGCTACCTTAAAAGCTGGTTGGCGGATATCAGCTCGGCGTAGGGAACTACTCACGCTCGCATTGGTTCGTACGTGCGTCAGGGCATTTGCCGTCAGGCACATGACGCCGACGATCGGCACGGTGAGACATGAGATCGCAATAGAACCCAATCCTCGGGTCTTGCCATCCGCCTTTCCGTGCTGGTTGAACACACGCCGAAACGCTGAACCATTTCTCGCCGACCGATCTCCCATCGAATTCCCCCTTGAATTAGCCGTTGGAACGCACTTGTCGCGGGGCGATGATTGCAACACGCTCGGATACACGTCAATACGGCTGGCGGCGAGATGATATAAATTTGATATGAAATTGAGGTTATTTCCGCTCGAAAAGCCGATCCGGGCGCTGAACGAAGCGAAATTGAGGGCTTTGCTGCTTGCTCTGGCCCACAAAAAGAATCTGCGTCAGCGTATTTCGCTGGTCACAATCTCGGTCTTACACCCAACCAAACACCGAACTTTGCGAAATTCAGCTTCTTCTTCTGAACTAAAGGAGTGAGTGTTCCTGCTGTTTATGTAGAACTCCGCGTGCGCGCTGCGGAAGCCATCATCCGCTAACACCGAAAGTAAATCAAAATTCTTGTCGAACTCGTACCAGATGACACACCCGGGATATTTTTCGCACTCCCTCGTAGAAAACCGAATCCTGCCTGCCTCGATTGTTGGCTCTTCACCCTCGTTGTACACCGACAACGTTCTGTTCAAATCGCTCCGAGGAAACAGCAAGCGCAGCCGCTCCTTGGCCGCACCCATGCCGTGGATTTGAATTTCAGGCCGCGCCACTTCAGTCGAAGCGCCATACACCCGGTCGGGATCAAGCACCACCAGCGTCGCTTCGCGATATCCATTGCTAATTCCTGTAGCTACAATGTCCTGTTTGCCATCGCCATCTAGGTCGGCCATCGCAAGGTGCTCCAGATGCCCGGAATGCCAGTACTCTGAAAGCGTTTTGCCATTCGAATCCACAATCGCGATTTGGTCCGGATACAAGGGATCGTGAAAGCTTGAAACGACGATTCGAGCAGGCTGCTTACCCGTCGAATTCATTACCGCGAATGTAGCGGTTACATACGTCGCCGGATTTCCCTCAAGTTCCGGCAGCACTCTTCCAGGAATCCAGCGCCATTTCTCCTTGCCTCGATCCGTGTAGCAGATCAGCGTCGTTGAATGCGATCGCGGATCGACCGCGGGTTGATAGAGCATCAGGACGTCAGTGTGTCCGTTACCCTCCAGGTCGCCGAACCACATCCGCCGCGCGACCCCGTGCTCGTAGTATTCGGGCTGGAATCCATCGGAAAAACTTTTGCTCCAAAGTTCTTTTCCTTCCGCATTCACCACCGTGAATACTTCGCCGCTAATACGCCCGGAGCGAGGTTGGTCATGCAGTCCCGCAAATATCCGTATGGAAATCAACGCCATCAGAGAAAGCGCGGCCACCGGCGCCAAAATCTTGAATGATCTGCTCGAAATCATTGGTCGAAGCTGAGCTTGCCTCAGGGCAACGTTGTCGCCGCCACCTTCGCGAGGCATCGCCACAATCCATCGCTTCGCTTGATGGGCATCCGCGGCCGGCGCCGCACGATTCGGAAGGCTGATCGTAATGGGATCGTTTTTGCCCTCCTGGTTGTAGTAGGTTTCCAGCGTCTTGCGAAGGCGGTTCATCTCCGTCGCGACATCGGCAGGCCGCTTTGTTCTGGTCTCCTCGGGCCAAAGTTCCTGCACCACTAGGTGGGGCTTCAACGCCGACTGCGAATCGATATGCCTATTCAGAACTTCCAGCAGCTTCCTAAGCTGACTCTTGCCCGCGAAGCTCTGGCTGCGCAGGATCTTATTGATCTGCTCTTGAATGGCGATGGGATCCACAGTTTTAGAGTACTCCGAACTTGTACAGGCGCACCGCGAACTCAAACCAGCCCGCGAAATATACCGCATGACTGAAGACGGAGAGTGGGAAATCGAACGCCCACACGCATCCTTGGGAGTTTTCGCGCGCCGCCGGGTTGCGAGCTTTTTCCAAAACACTTATACTTCGTTCGCGGGGTGGAGCAGTCTGGTAGCTCGTCGGGCTCATAACCCGAAGGTCGTTGGTTCAAATCCAACCCCCGCAACCATGGGCGCAATGAGGCCAAACCTCAAAGCGCCCTTTCTTTTGGCTGCATTCTCCACATCGATCGGTTCTCGCGATTATCACAGTTTTATATCGAACGTGAGATTCATGATCGTCGCGTTCAACTCATCCTGGGCCTTCTTGTGCTGATCGCGCAGATCCGCGAGCTGCTTTCTTAGTGTTTCGAGTCGCGTTTCCTGGT